>NZ_JBQEOP010000006.1:0-607539 GCF_052045305.1 Chitinophaga sp. 22308
GCTTTACCAGCCAGGCGTTTAACGGCAACATTGCCGGTATCCGTTGGAAAGGCTGGAACGATACCACCCAGCGGGCTTATGGATTTATCTATGATCAGGTCAACCGTTTAAAAGGAGCGGCTTTCTCCCAGATCAATGGCGGCAACTGGCTGAACAGTACAGTAGACTTTACAGTGGGCAACATCAGCTATGATGCCAATGGTAACCTGTTGAGCATGGACCAACGTGGCCAGGTGAACAATGCCCCCAATAATGTGGACCAGCTGAGCTATCGCTACAATGCCAATAGCAACCAGCTGCAGTCCGTATACGATGCGGTAAGGGCCAAAACGGGCCTCGGAGATTTTACCGACAGCCAGGCAGATGGTATAGACTATAGTTATGACGGCGCGGGTAACCTCACCCGTGATGAGAATAAACAGATTGCTGCTATCAGCTACAATCACCTCAACCTGCCAGAATTGATAACCATCACAGGTAAGGGGAATATCCGTTTTATCTACGACGCTGCCGGTGCGAAAGTACGTAAGGTTGTCACCGATAACACCAGTGGAGTTGCTAAAATCACCACGACAGACTACCTGGGCGGCTTTGTATATGAAAATGATAGCCTGCGTTTTGCAGGTCATGAAGAGGGCCGGGTCCGGACTGTTTATCAGGCCGGTCAGGCGCCTGACTTTGTATACGACTATTTCGTAAAAGACCATTTAGGCAACACCCGGCTGGTGCTGACAGAACAGACAAACCTGTCCATGTATGCAGCTACCATGGAGACGCCCAACGCGGCCAAAGAAAACCAGCTGTTCAGTAATATAGACAATACCCGAAGCAACAAACCGGTAGGCTATCCTGCAGATGAAAGTGCCGGAAAGAATGAATCTGTGGCCAAACTGACAGCTACCGGCAACGGCAAGAAGATAGGGCCTTCGCTGGTGTTAAGGGTCATGGCAGGGGATACGATCCAGTTGAGCAGCAAGGCATTTTATAAATCCACTGGCCCGGTTAATAAAAACAGTCCTGTTGTACCTGCGGAAAGCATGGTAGCAGACCTCATCGCTGCCTTTGGAGGCTCCGCTGCTGCTGATGCTACGCACGGCAGCGCAGCACCTGTAAACAGTACGCCATTTAACGCTAATTTTTATAATAACGATTATCGTCAACTGAAAGAAAAAAATCCGGATCAGCAACCTGGTAAGCCTAAAGCTTATCTGAACTACGTTCTATTTGATGACCAGTTTAAAATGGTGGAAGAAAACAGCGGGGTGAAGCAGGTGAAGGCAGAGCCAGACCAGTTGCAGACGCTCTCACAAGATAAAATGGTGATGAAAAAGAGCGGATTTTTGTATGTTTATACCAGTAACGAAAGTGCGCAGGAAGTGTTCTTTGATAACTTGCTCGTAGCACAAGCCAGTGGGCCGGTACTGGAAGAGACGCATTATTATCCGTTTGGACTCACCATGAGTGGGATAAGTTCCAATGCACTTAAAGGATCGAATTATCCGGAGAATAGAATGAAATATAATGGTGCAGAACTAAATAACGATTTAGATCTGAATTCGTATGAGTTTTTTTATAGGACTTATGATCCACAAATTGGGAGATGGCATGGATTAGATACTAAACCGAATGAAATGATTAGCCCATACGCCGCCATGCTTAATAATCCTATTAAATTTAATGATCCGTTAGGAGATACTACATATAGATTTGATACTAAAGGGACCTACTTAGGAATGTTTGATACTGATCAAGCGGGAATGACAGGAGCATTTGGTTCGAATACAACGTATAAAGATCAAGACGGGAATGACCAGACAAGGTATGATGCCCTAGCATATTTTGGGTTTAATGACCCTGAATTAGATGGAGCTCAATTAAGCCAAATGGAAGTTGGGCAAAAGGGATTGACAATAGTATCAGATGAGAATATTAATTATGTAATGGATAAATCTGATATAAAAGGTAAAGGTGTGATAGGGCGATGGATTTTTGCTGCGGAAGAAAGTCAGAATAGAATGGATTTTAATTGGTTGTATACTTTACCAAGTCAAGGAATAATCCCTAACTCTAGCAAGATGTCAGATTATGATGGCCAAGGCGGCTTTATGCTATTCTCTGGTGCTCCTGCTAATGCCTATAATTTAAATGACGCAGGTCAATTTTTGTGGGGCAATGCAATGCAACGGTTAGGTTTTAATTATTCCAGTGCTAAAGTGGGCTCTGAAGGCAACGAAGGATTTAGAGATGCTAAAGCAGATCAGCAAGCCATAAGGAAAGGTTTTCATCATACCGTTGGCACATCGAAAATAAATGGCGGCCCCTTTAACGGGCTTCCTTTGAAGGGTGAAATTAGACGTCGAAGGTTTTAATATCAGTTATTATTATGAGTAGATATATGAATAAGGACATAAAGAAATGGTGGGAATCACATAGATTACAATTTAACATTTACACAGTCGCAACAGGTGTGCTTTGTATGGTGCTTATGAAGTTTTTTAATAGTGCTTCTGTGAATTTTTTTATGCTGCCGTTTGGATTATTCTATTTGTTATGTCTTAATGTAATTTATACCTTGTTTTATATTATATTCTATCGACATGCCTCGGATAATAATGAAAGCTTAAATGCTAAGGTCTTTATTAAAGTAGTTGTTTTTGCGGTATTAACGAATGTCTTATTAGGCATGTATTGTGTTGTTTCTATACCGCATCATTAAAAATAAATTGCGTAAGAAAGCTGCTGATACTCTCAGTGGTTTTCTTACGCATTATGCGCCTTTTTTAGTTTAAAATCCCTGAGCGCCATATCAATGAGGTTGAGGATAAATTTTTTATTTTCTTCCGGCAGCTGAGAGATATCCTCCAGGCGTTTAAGTGTGACCTCCCCCCGAAAAAATGTAGCGTGGTAAGTTGGAAATTTCGGGGCAAATTTTCTTACCTTAAATCTGAAAAAATTGCCCATGAAAAGGTCAAAATTCACCGAGGCGCAGATCATATTTGCGCTTAAACAGTCAGAGACAGTGGCAGTGGAAGAAGTCTGCCGCAAATTAGGGATTAGCCAGGCTACTTTTTACAATTGGAAGAAGCGCTACGGTGGCTTGGATGCAGCAGAGTTGCGTGAACTACGCCAGTTGAAGGAAGAGAATAGTAAGTTAAAACAGATCGTAGCGGAACTGAGTTTAGATAAGCAAATGCTCCAGGATGTGCTTAAAAAAAAGCTTTAAAGCCAGTGCAGAAACGTGCACTGGCTATTGATTTAAACAGGGATTACAAGGTCTCCCTGCGTCAATGCTGTCGTGTAATGATGCTATATTCGTCATCCTTCTACTACAAGGCACATAGGCGGGAGAATGGTCTGTTACGACAACGCATCAGGGATATTGCGCAGGTACGGGTCCGATACGGACACCAACGGATTCATATATTGCTTCGACGAGAGGGTTTTAAAGACAATCATAAAAGAACCTACCGCGTGTACAAAGAAGAAGGCCTTAATCTGAGAAGTAGACGTCCACGGCGTAACAGAGCAGCGGCCAACAGGCAGGAGAACATTAAAGCGAGTGAACTATACCAGTGTATTTCCATGGATTTTGTCTCCGATGCGCTGTTTGACGGACGAAAATTCCGGGCCTTAACTGTAGTGGATAATTATAGTCGGGAGTGCCTTGCAATTCACATAGGAAAATCACTAAAAGGAAGCGATGTTGTCAGTGTGTTAGAGCAGCTCCGTGTGGGTAGCGGGATCATCCCTAAACGTATCCAAACTGACAATGGCAGTGAGTTTATCTCAAAGGAAATGGATAGATGGGCCTATGAGCACAAAGTGGTAATGGCCTATTCGAGACCAGGTACGCCAACGGATAATCCTTTTGTGGAATCTTTTAACGGAAGTCTAAGAGATGAGTGTTTAAATGCCCATTGGTTCTTATCTTTGGAGGACGCAGCTGAAAAGATTGAGACATGGAGAAGGGACTATAACGAATACCGTCCACATAGTTCATTAAACGATCTTACACCTGCTCAATTTGTAAATTTATGCAAAGAAGGCAGAAAAGAAAATGAAGCCGTGCCGGCGGCTTCCGCTGTTAACCGGATGATTTTTGCAAGGTCAAAACATGCCTCAGCAGTGTCAAAAAAATCATCCCGATGAACAGCGTTTTTTTGCCCAAAAATGCCCCGGAATTCTACTTTTGATTGCTACAGATTTGGGGAGGACCTCAATGCCCCGAAATTTCCAACTTACCACGCTACATTTTTTCGGGGGGAGGTCACGATTTAATATTGAAATTTGATAATACAACAGAGAGCCCTTTATTTATCGTAGTAGATCCGCCTTGCACAGATTATAAGTTAGAATCAGGGCAAAGTTTTAAATTAAAAATAGTTGGCTATAAAAGTAGCAAAGAGAATGTTAGTAATATAATTGATGTTAGATATTCCAGCCAGAATGTAATTAATATTGATATAAACTACAATTTTAAGGTAGTTATTATTATTGACAATGAAGAAGATGTAATATGGGAGTAATATAGTTGATGATGGTCAAAAACCGTACAACGTCATAAATAGATAGCCCTTAAAAACAGCCAGAAACAATGTCTCTGGCTGTTTTTAAAAAGCTACAGGAACTGCCCGTGGCTTTTTTACATCTAAGTTTTAACAAGATGATAGGTCTTACTTCATTCCATTCCCACTTACCCGTCTATCTCTTTTTTATACAGCAGTTTCATGGTGTGACATCGGTTAACAGCATCCCCTTTTAGTTATTCCCTTTCCCATTAATTATGCAGCAGTTGATCAGGGTATTTTCCTGTAGCCGGAGGCACCCATCGGAGATCCCGGATTCGGGAGATAATAATTGTTGACATCCACATTAGCAGCGGCCACTGTTGTGAAACGCGTGTTGGCATTAGCTCCTGTGCCTTCCGTAACAGCACCGCCATTTTCCAGGTAAATATAGGCAGAAGGATAAATGACGCCGCCACCTGTCAACGGTTGGATAAAGGCGTTTGCATTCACGATCTGTGCGCCTGTTTGACCGGTATACCCATTGATACGCAGCAGGGGGCCGCCGGACCTGGCAATAGTGTTATTGGTAATTTGTACAATAGCGTTGTTGTCACCTCTCATGCCGACGCCGCTGTTTTGCGCCTGGTTGTCCCGGAACAGGTTGTTATGGATAATATGGTAGCCGCCACCAGCGCCGTAGAACTGGCACATCTCGCCCCAACCGTCATGCACGTAGTTGTCATGCGTATTGGTATTGGTGGTGCGGCCACCGATCAGGATACCGCCGTTGTGGGCATAATTGTGCTGCAGCGCCCAGTTGGTGACTTCATTGTTATACACTTCCAGCAGGTCGATGGCGGATGTCTGGATGCCATCGGCGCCGGAGCCGGTCACATAGTTGTTGTAGATTTTAACGTTGTACCACTTGATCGGCTGTACGTAGAACTGACCAGGCGTAAACAGCGTATCGTACTTAGGCTGATTGGTGGTAAGGTTCCAGTAGGTAGCGGTATGGCCAATGTACATGGACTCGTTCTGCGTACCACTGATAGTAATATCATGGATGCGCAGGTTGTTCATGTAAGAATTGGGATACCAGCTGGCCGTGTCCGTTAATACCGGATCTGTTTTTGCCCAGATGCCGGTGCCGCCATTGTTGATCGTCAGGTTTGCTATTTCAAAGTTGTCCGTATGATTCCGCAGCACCAGGTCGAAATAAGCCTCCCTTAACGGTTGTGTGGAACCATTGATCACAAAATCAGACTTGCTGTTGCGGCCGCCTAATTTGATATAATGACAGTTATGAAATATCATCCCTTCTGCCCAGGAACCACCGTTCCAGGAAGGGTTACCAATGGTGGTCGCACCGGCGGAGCCATTTCTGATGGTGATCGGCGCCGCAGATGAACCACTGAGATTAGTGAAATTAATACTGGCGAAATTGCCGACCAGGTTCAGCACATCGCCCGGCTGATAATAGTTGTTCGAATTATCTATGACCAAATAGCCCTGGGCATCCGGAACAAGGTTAAATTCCCGGCCCAACAGCAGGCCGTTTTTGCTTTTGTCTTTCTGCAGGGCATCTTCCGCCTGCATGTTTTTACGGCAGCCGGTGCCTGTGATGCTGTAAAATAATACAACCGCCATGAACATTGCACATGATGGGAGGTTAAACAGTTTGTTTGTTTTCATAAAATGTAATTTGGAACATTTTGAGACATGAAAAAGGTTAAGAGAGTTAGGGACTTAGGGGTACATATACGGTTTTAAATATAATATTTCTGTTAGCGGAGGTGCGGACAAAACGCAGCTAGATTAGAATACAGGCCGCAAAAAAACTGATAATCAATACATTGTATACTGTTATAAAAAGGGGAAATAATTATCCAGCTGCCGGACAGGCGGTTCGCGGGAATTTAAAAAATATCACTTGCAAATATAAATCAGTAGTTTTACTTTAGTAGAAATAACAACGGTAGTGCACAACGATTCCTATTGAAAAACCTTTGCGTTACCACCATATTTACAGACCCTCAAACATAACCGAATGAAAACCTTCATTGGCAAACACCTTATTGGTGCGTGGCGCCTGATTGGCTGCACAGACCAGGACCAGCACGGACATCCTGTTAATTTTTTCGGCACTGCTACTACAGGCATGCTTATTTACGACGACAAAGGAAACATGAGTGTTCAGATGATGGTCCCTGACAGGAAACTGTTTTCATCAGCAGCTATCGGTAGCTGGACACCCGAAGAGACCTATGAAGCCTTCCACGGCTACAATGCTTACTACGGTCGTTACCACGAAGAAACTCCCGGTGAAATCCTGCACGTGGTAGAAGGAAGTCTTTTTCCCAATTTTATTGGTATTCGCTTCGTCAGACATGCGGAGCTGGTAGACGATGAACTGACGCTGGTGACGCCACCGCTGCCTGTCAGAGAGCAACAGGTTGTCTTCCGGCTTGTCTGGAAGCGGCTTTGATCAGTTAAAAATATTTTTCTCTCAAAATAACCATTTGTCATGTTTTATAATTTTGCGGAAGCCATGCTTTCCGCCCAGGAGGGGCATGCCAATCCCGCTCAGATTGTCTATCGGGATGAGGCCATCAGCGCTGCGTCGCTGGCAAAGCAGGTACAGCAGCTGGCCGCCGGGTTCAGCGGCATTGCACCAGAACAAAGGGCGTTGTTACTATTAAAAGACAAACCTTCTTTTCATTTCTGCTTCCTCGCCTTATCTGCCATGGGCATTGTCCCGGTACCGGTGAACCCGAAAACGGACCTGCCCACACTGGAGCATATGTTGCTCGACAGCCGGGCAGCAGCAGTGATAACAGACAAAGAAGAATGGGAACGTATCCGTCCTGCGTTGGCGGCGTCCCCTTTCCTGTCACCGGAGCGGATATTTACAGACGATGCCCTACCCTTCTCTGATGTGCCGGTCCCGCCTGCCTACTATCACCGTAAGCCCGGCAGCGTTGCTTTCTGGCAATACACTTCCGGCACTACCGGAAAACCCAAGGCAGTGCAACACAGCCAGGATGCCATGCTGGCCTCCACCCGGCATTTTGCGATGGAGACACTAGGCATAGGCCCGCAGGACAGGATCTACTCCATTGCCAAAATGTTTTTCGGATATGGCCTGGGCAACAGCTTCTTCTTTCCACTATTGACAGGGGCCAGCGTCTTACTGGACGATGCCTGGCCTGCTATTGACCACATCACGGCCAATGTCGTGCAATACAGGCCCACCGTGTTTTTTGGCGTGCCTAAAATATATGCGATGCTGCTGAAACACCGGCCGCCGGGATTGCAGGAAGTGCTGCAACAGGCTCGTGTGTTCTTCTCTGCCGGCTCCACCTTACCCGCATGGATATACGAAGCCTGGATGGCTTATACCGGCAAACCTATACTGGATGGTATCGGAAGTACGGAGATCGGCCACGTGTTCCTCAGCAATTCACCGGCTTCCCATACTGCGGGCAGTACCGGTCAACCGGTGCCCGGATATCAGTTGCGGCTGGAATATGCCACAGAGCCGATTGAAGGGCAACAGCAGGTAGGTGAGTTATGCGTCCATACTCCCTATTCACTGGCCGGCTACTGGGAAGACCCGGAGCGCACCAACCAAAAATTCCGCGACGGATGGTATTATACCGGCGACCTTTTCACGATGAAAGCCAACGGTACCTACAGCTACGTTGGGCGCAAGGACGAGTTGTTTAAATCCAACGGCAGATGGGTAAACCCATTGTCATTTGAAGCGGCGCTCATCAGTGCGGTGGAACATATAGAGGAATGTGTGCTGCTGGACCTTCCCGACGATTCGTCCCTGACCTGCACGTTACTGCTGCTCGTAGGCCGTGAAGACACCCGGGACGCCATCCTCGCGTTTATCCGTGAACAAACGGAAAGCCACTACCGGCCGAAGGACATCCTTTATCTTCCGGAGCTGCCACGTAATGCCAACGGCAAGCTGTCCCGCTCCTACCTCCGCTCTCAATATCAACAATACTTTCAAGCGAAAAATAATTAGCATGGCGATCATCATTTCGGGTGCGGGCCATTGCCTGCCTGTACCGGTCATCGACAATAAAACGATCGTTGACCGCATAAATACCACAGAAGATTTTATCCTCTCCCGCACGGGGGTGGTTACACGCAGACATATATCCGGCGAAAAAGGACTGAGCGCGTTACTTGTGCCAGCCTGCGAGCAAGCGATAACACATGCAGGCATCAGAGTTTCAGACATTGATATGCTGATCGTGAATACGCTCAGCCCCGATCATCATGATCCCTCAGAGGCCTGCTTCATTCAGCCACAGCTGGGACTGGAGCATGTTCCCGTTTTCGATATCCGGGCACAATGTTCAGGATTGTTGTATGGCATGGAACTGGCGCGCCACCTCCTTCTGTCGGGGTCATACAAACATATCCTGGTGGCCTGCGGAGAGGTGCTGTCTAAAAGAATGGACACCTCCGATGCCGGCAGGAACCTTTCCATCCTGTTAGGTGATGGGGCGGGCGCCCTGGTACTCAGCAACAGTTCAGACGACTCCGGCGGTATCATAGACCTGATCATCCGGGCAGACGGCAGCCGCTACGACCTGCTGTGGACCGCGGCGCCCGGTACCGCGCAGCAGCGCTATACCGACCAAACCGCCACGCCACATTTCAGAATGAACGGCCAGCCGATGTTTAAAGACGCCACGCAGCGCCTGTGCGAGATAGCGCTGGAAATACTAACCCGGCACCATCTTACGATCGACGACATCGACATTGTACTGCCGCATCAACCCAATCTTCGTATACTCGATGCCGTGAGAGAACGCCTTGCCGTGCCATCGCACAAATTTGTCACCAACGTTGAACGCTACGGTAATATGGCTTCCGCTTCCGTGGCTGTGACGGTCAGCGAATATATCCGTGAGGCCCGTCCAGCCCCGGGTACGCTGGCGCTGGTGCTTACCTATGGCTCCGGCGCCACCTGGGGCGCTATGTTATACCAATTCTAAACCTAAAAAACAGCGATCACTTATGTGGATATACGAACCCTCAAAGGTCAACAATGACCTTTACATGTTAGGCACCAAAGCAAACCCGCTGTATTTGTTGAAAACCGGGCAGGAATGGTTGCTGATAGATGGCGGCATGCTGCGCGATGCCTCATTGGTACAGGCACAGCTGAAGGCAGTCGTCCCCGACGTCTCCCACGTCAGGCACTGGTTTGTTACGCATTCGCATTTCGATCACTGCGGACTGCTGGCGAACCTGCTGCCCGATGCCACCCTGTATGCCTCTTCAACTGCCATCAAAAATTTATTGACAGATAAATACAGGGCATTTATTTACAAACTTCAACGGAGCTTTGTGCCCGGAGATACAGGAGGGCATACAAGTAATCCCTACGACGCCCTGGCTACAAAAAAGTTTGTGCCTGTGGGAGATGGCGACATCCTGACAATCGGCGAACATACGTTTACGGTGCTGGCCACTCCCGGCCACAGCGATTGTTCTCTTTCCCTCTACAGTGATCATCAGTATCTGTTCGCCGCGGATGCGTTCGGGGAGATGATAGGGCCGGACGACTGGTTCCCGCTTCCCTTTCAAAGCCCGCCGCAATACCTTCAGAGCATCGAGCGGCTGCGGCAGCTGTCAGTCTCCCTGGTGGCGGTAGGCCATCACGGCCTGCTCACCGGTGAACATGCCGCACAAATTGCCGGCCATAGCCTGCGCACCACACACCAATACATACAATATTTCGGCGACATGCTACATCAACATGGAATGGAAGAGGGATCGAGACTAATCACAGAAAAATACGGGTACAACAGCAGTCCTTTCTTCACTGCACGCATGCACCAGACAAGCGTACAAAAGGTAATGGTCATTTTACAGGAAACAGGATATATAACGCAATAAAACAAACAGGCTTATAAGTACTGAACTTATAAGCCTGTTACTTCCGGAAGTCGCATCTCCCCCGGAAGGCAATGGGGTTACAAACATAAAAATCTTAGTATCCCTTTGTGGGCACGAGGTTGGGATTATTCCTCAGCTCTGTGCTGGGTATCGGGAACATCAGCTCTCTTTCGGTCAGCACCGGGCCATAGGAAAACTTATGCCCAACGTAGTTATCAAATCCTTTCGTTGTCAGGTTAAACGCTTTACGCAAACGTACCATATCAAACCAGGTAACATTTTCGAAGCACAGCTCATACCAGCGTTCGCGCCATACCGCCTCGCGGAACTGTTCTTTCGTCAGCCCCGACAATGCCGGCAGCGTCGCCCTCGTCCTGATCTGGTTCACGGCATCATAAGCTTTAGCGCCCGGCCCGGCTACTTCGTTGGACGCTTCCGCATACACTAACAATATATCAGCGTAACGGATCAGCGACCAGTTAAGATCACTGTTGGCCGTGGAGGTTTGTGCGGCCACATCAAACAGTTTATAGAGGAAATAGCCGCCCAGCGCCACTTTCTTGTTCCTGTCGTCCTGGTTGGTGAATTCGGTAAAAAAGAACTGTCCTTCCTTCGCTCTTAAATCTGCCGGATCATATGATTTCACAAAAGCCTCTGTTGCATAAATACCGCCGGTTTCCGCAGAATAGGCGGAGATATTTTTGTTGTACGGAATGATCAGCGATTGCCAGCTGCCGGGGATGACCTGTGTTTTGTACTGGATCATAAAAATATTCTCTTCCACGTTTTTCTTCGCCGGGTTGTGCAAATCATAATAGGTATCGAACAACTTGTATTGTTTGGAATCCAGCACCTCTTCCGCTTTCTTTGCCGCCAGGTCATAATATGGAGCGCCCTTTTGCAACGGGTATCCGGCCATGGTGAGATAAACCTTTGCCAGCAAGGATTTCACGGCGCCCAGGGAGGCTTTGCCGCTGGCGTCCACCCAGGGAAGGCCCGCATTCTCAGCTGTTATCAGATCATCTACGATCAGCTTATAGACATCTTCTGTAGATGCCTGTTTGGGACGTATCTGGTCAGATTTCAAATCTACAGGTTCCGTCACCAACGGAATGTTGACGAACATCTGCACCAAATTAAAATAGTACCATGCGCGCATAAAATGCGCTTCCCCCAGCAGCCTTTTAAGCTCTGTCTGGTCCATATTGATCTTAGGGATCTTGGCAATGGAGAGATTGGCATTGGTGATGCCTTTGTAATAATTTCTCCAGTAGTTTTCTCCATAGCCGTTATCAGCGGTGTTGTGCAGGTCTTTAATGTAGTAGCTGTTCACCGCCTGCCCCAGGTCCGTGGCAGCCTGTCCGGTGGCAAATTCTGTCATGGTCCAGGCAGCGCCGCCAAAATCGCCGCTCATAGGGTCCCGCAGGGCTGCATAGATAGCATTCACAGACGCGCGGGCATGTTCAGGCTTGGTGAAATAACTGTCTTCTGTATAATTGCTGGGATCTGATTCATCCAGAAATTTCCGGCAACCGGTCAACCATAATGTGCCTGTTGTTAATACCAGCAGTCCATATTTTATTATTGTTGCTTTCATGATTTCTAATTAAAAAATTACACAATACTATAATCCCACGTTCAATCCCAGCATAAACACCCTGGGTTTCGGATAATCGTACAAAGTCAGCCCCTGGTCGAAAGGAGAACTGGAGTTGGACACTTCAGGGTCATATCCTTTAAATTTGGTGACCAGGAAAAAGTTCTGCACGGAAGCGTATACGCGCAGGCGGCTGAGTTTCAGCGCTGACACGGTTTTTGACGGGAATGCATATGCCAGCAGCAGGTTACGGCCACGGATAAACGAGCCGTCTGTTACCTTATGGCTGTCGTTATTGGTGGTGTAGTACGCGTTGATGGGGCGTATCTGTGCGATGGGCGTATTCTGGTTGGTTTCCGTCCATGCGTTCAGAACGGTTTTGTAGCTGTTGGCAATGCCCTGCCGGTCTTCCGCAGAGTGGATGCTCCTGTCAAGGACATCGTTGCCGTACATAAACTGCAGGTCAATGGTCAGCGACCAGGCTTTGTACTGGAAGGTGTTCAGGAATGTGCCATATCCGTCAGGAATACCTTTGCCGATGATCACCCTGTCGAGGTCATTGATGATGCCGTCGTTGTTGATGTCTTTGTATTTGATGTCACCCGGCAGCATGTTGTACTTCTTTGCCTCGTCGGCCTCTTTGGTGCCCCATGTTCCCAGGCTCAGTCTCCCGAAGAAAGACCCCACGGGCTCGCCTACACGGATTATACCATTGCCGGAATAGATGTCACCATTGGCCAGCGCCAGCACTTTGTTTTTATTGACGGAAATATTGAAAGTGGTGCTCCAGGAGAAATTATCTGTTTTGATATTGGTGGAATTAATGGCAAATTCCACGCCTTTGTTTTCCATGCTTCCCACGTTGGAGAAAATCTTATCACGACCGGTAGTATACGGCAAAGGCGCATCCAGCAGCATACCGTCTACCCTTCTGCGATACAGGTCCAGTTCCAGGTTCAGCCTGTTGGCAAACAATCCCAGTTCCATACCAAAGTCAATCTGCTTTGTTTTCTCCCATTGCAAACCCGGATTGGCGATACGGTCAATACCCACACCGGAATTACGGGCGCCGCCAAAAATCACGGTATAGTTGCCCAATCCCGCCAATGCCCTGTAGGCCGGAATTTCAGAGTTGCCGGTGGCGCCGTAGCTGGCACGCAGCTTCAGGTTCGAAATAACCGGAACGCTCTTCATGAAGTTCTCTTCTGTTACTCTCCAGGCCAGTGCTGCGGAGGGGAAGAAAGCAAACTGGTTGTCCCTGCCGAATTTGGAAGAACCGTCCATACGGCCCGTGAAAGTGACTAAATACCTGTTACGATAGCCATAGTTCACGCGACCGAAATAGGAATTCAGCCCGTTTGCCGTAGCCACGGAAGAAGGCGGCTGCGGACTGGAGCCTGCGCCGAGATTATTGTATTTATAATAAGAATCGTTGAACCCTTCTGTATTGGCCTGGTTCTCGAAACGGTCGATATGTTGCCAGGACACGCCAGCCATAGCATTCAGGGAATGCACTTTGGCAAATTCGCGGCTATAGGTCAGATAGTTTTCAAACTGCCAGGAGTTGTAGCGGTTATTGTTAACAGACGCATTACCGTTATCAGAGATATACTGCATGCCTTTCGCTGCAAAATAGTCTTCCCGCTGGTTGATGATGTTGGTGCCGAGGGTTGATTTCAGTTCCAGTCCGGGCGCCAGCTGAATATTGGCGTACATATTACCCAGGAAGGTTTGCGTATGCAGAATGGATATCCTGTCAGCGGCTACACGCAGCGGGTTGTCACCGCCTTCCATGCCCGGATAGTCCCTGTTGCTGGCCCAGGTGCCGTCCGCATATTTCACCGGGATAATAGGCAGCGCTTCCAATACCTGGCGCATCATGGTGATGCCGCCGCCGTCCAGCTGGTCTACCTGTTTCTCCCGCTGATCGGTATAACTCAGCGTGCCACCGACTTTCAGCCAGTCTTTTATTTTGCTGTCGAACACCAGGCGGCCGGCATACCTGTCCTGCCAGGAGCCGCGTGCCAACCCTTCCTGGCTGCGGTAGTTCAAAAACGCGCCGATGCTTCTCTTTTCATCCCCATCGGTAAAGCCCAGCTGATGGTTTTGCGTAAACGCTTTCTGGAAGCTCTCATCCTGCCAGTCTGTGTCGTACAGCGGGTTTCCCTGTGAATCGAACAATTTGGGATTGGTGCGTTTCGTTTTGGGATCGGTGTATTTGGTGCCGGTGGCCCAGCCTACAGGATCATATTTCTGAGCGTTGGCATAAGCCAGGTCTTCTACCGCTAAAAATTCTTTTGCATTCAGCAGTTCGAGTTTTCTGGGCAATACGCCGATGCTGAAATCAGGATCATAGGTTACCCTACCGCCGCCGGCGTTACCTCTTTTCGTGGTAACGAGGATAACGCCGTTGGCCCCACGCGCACCATAGATAGCCGTGGATGACGCGTCCTTAAGCACTTCGATGGAAGCGATGTCATTGGGGTTGATGTAATCGATGGGGGTACTGCCGTTGCGTAAGTCTACCGGGTTCAGTATCACCCCGTCAATAACATACAGTGGGTTATTGGACACGCTTAAAGAGCTGGAGCCGCGGATGCGGATGTTGGTCCTGCCGCCGGGCCTGCCGGAATTGGAGGAGACGTTCACCCCGGATACGCGGCCGGACAAGCTCTGGTTCAATGAAGACGCAGGCCGTTCCTGAAGTGTCTCCGCTTTAACGGTGCCCACAGCACCGGTCAGGTCGGATTTTTTGGTCGTTCCATAACCCACTACCACCACTTCGTCTATCTTTTTCACCTGCGGAACAAGCCTGATCACCATGTCTGCCGTGACGGGCACTTCCTGGGTTACATAGCCAATATAGGAAACAATCAGCACAGCATCGTTGGACAGCCCTTTGAGCACAAAGTTCCCGTCACCGTCTGTTGTTGTCGCCTTTTCTGCACCTTTCACTTTAATGCTTACGCCGGGCACTCCCACACCGTTTTCCTCCAACACCTTACCGCGTACGTCCAGGAGCAGAACAGACGTAGTAGCATGGGCCTGCGTGATCATCGTTGTCAGCAGGACTAAAGCGGCATAAATAATTTTCTGGCGTAGCGCCATCAGTTTAAGATTCAACGTGGAAAACTGTTTCATAGTTAAAAAGTTATCAGGTTAAATTTGATCGTTCCTGGTTTCCGGCACGTGGACACAGACAGCCGGGCAATGGCAATAGCCGCCCAGACCGGCGGATAACACCGGAACCAGCAATTAGAAAACAAAGGGAAATGATTGGCTTATAGTGGTTTTTTCTGGTTGATAAATATATACCCGACTATTATAATTAGATATCCTAACAATATTAAATATCCAGGCTGATACTTCCTTGTAATATTTTCGCTAAGTGAAATAGTAATTTAACAAGTTGACGGGCGCCTGATTGCGCCCGTCTGTACGCTCATACATTATTTCTTTTCCATCGGATGCTCTGCCAGCAATTGTTCGGGGGAATAGAAGTCCTTTCTGCCTTCTATTTTCTTCCTGACCTGTTTTACCTTCTCCGGGGAAACGGCCGTGCCGCTGTTACCAAAACTGTTACGGACATACGTCAGCACTGCAGCAATTTCTTCGTCTTTCAGGAGGTTGCCGAATGGGGTCATCGGCACCTGGCCCGGGTACTTTTTATTGTTTACTTCTATCGGGCCCAGCATGCCTTTCATCACCAGTTTAATGAGCCGCTCCTCGCTGCCTGTCACCCACTGGGAATGAGCGAGCGGCGGGAAACCGGAGTCAGGAAGCCCTTTCCCATCAGGCTGGTGGCATGTTCTGCAATACCCTTCTATCGAATAAATCTGTTTGCCCTGGTTAAACAGCGCCAGTTCAGCGCCTTTCAGTTTTACGCTGTTCCCCTCCTCGTTTTCATCCTTTACGTTCTCTCCTTTTAAGTGGGCCACTGCCGCGTCATAGGCATGTATCATCCATTCGTCGAGGGGCATTTTCTTTGCTTCCGCCAGAATAGGCAGGCCTTTTTCTTTTCCTATCCAGGAAGCGGCCACGATGGCCATCAGGCGTACACGGCTGTTTTCATCCCTGACGGCCTGCATCAGCAATTCCGCCTGGTCGGGCAACTGATGGCCGGTATAACGCACCACCTCTACCGCTGCCGCTCTTGCGTGATAGTCTTTCGCTTTCAGCACCTGCTTTAACAGGTCCTGGTCTACTTTATTCATTCCCCAGCTCACCCACAGCCCTTCCAGCAGATGATGGTCATACCTGGGATCGTTTTTATCGAGATGGGACACCCATATCTTTAATTTGGCGAGTACTTCGGAGACATCGCGTCCTCTCAGTTCACGGCGTGTTCTGTAGCGGGTGCGGTACTCCGGCAGCTTGAGATTATCCAGCAGCTCTTCAATGCCGGCCCCGGCTATGTGGGCCGGTTTCACCAGTGGGCGCGACGGGTACGTGATGCGGTATATCCTTCCATGGGAGTGGTCGCGCAGCGGGTCGCGCGCATTGTGTTGCATATGCCCTATCAGGATATTGTGCCAATCGATGACATACAATGAACCATCGGGTGCAAATTCCAGGTCTACCGGCCGGAAATTGGGATCGCCGCTTACGAGCAGGTCCATGCGGTGATGGCTTTTATAGCCTGTTCCATCGTCCTCTAAAGTGTGCTCTTTCGTACCGAGGAAGCCGATGGTATTGTTGATCAGGAAATCGCCCTGCACTTCGTCCGGAAAATGGCGGCTGGACACGAACTCGAGGCCTGATGTGGGCCGCACCTTATGCTTCTCTTCCACCAGCTGTACCGACTTATGTGTATGCTGGCCGTATCTGGGCAATACTGTGCCGGGCAGCATCCAGCGTACGTCCGGGCTGGATGTTTCCGCAAAAAAAGGCTGGCCCCAGTCGTCGAAGGCGATCCCCCACGGATTGGGTATTTCGAGTTGAGCCGTACGTTCCAGCTGACGGCGCCTGGGATCATACCGGTAAAAGCCGCCGTTGGTGGCGCGTACCGTGCCGTACGACGTTTCCACATGGGTATGCAGGAAAACACCTTCTCCGGAATAAATGGCCCCGGAAGGGTCTACGGTAAAGGCGTGGCTGCTATGATGCGTATCATGGTCATCGAAGCCGCTGAGCAGGATTTCCTCTTTATCCGCTTTATCATCGCCATTGGTATCGACATACAATTTAAGATTGGTGCCCTGTGCCACATACACGCCTTCCGGCGCTATCTCAAAGCCAATGGGCAGATGCAGGCTATCGGCGAACGTTATCTGTTTGTCTGCCTTACCGTCGTTATTGGTATCTTCCAGGATAATAATTTTATCATTCGGCTTGGCGTCCCCTGGTTTATAGTGGGGATAGCTGGGCATAACGGCCACCCATAAACGGCCTTTATTGTCAAACGACATCTGCATGGGTTTGGCCAGATCGGGGAACTGCTCTTCGGAGGCAAACAGCTCCACTTTGTATCCTGGCGGCACTTTCAGCTGACGGACCGCTTCTTCTCCGCTGAGGTACCGGAGACTGCCATTCTTCGCAGGGTTGTAGTTGGTCTTGACAGGTGGCAGTACCTTGGTATGTTTGTCCGCAAGCGCGATGTCTTTTTTCTGTCCTTCGGAAGCTGCCAGCCAGACCGCGGAGTCCCTGACAGCCGTCATTTCACGGATTTTTTCAATTTCAGCGGGATAGTTGTCCGGCCCGTAAGGATCGTAGCGGCGGCCATATACATGCACCCCATTGGGGATTTTATAGTCGTTGAGCCACATCCAGTTTTTTTCCTTTACGGCGGCGTGTACCAGCTGCCTGTTGGCTTCCGCCTTAGGGGAAGCTTTCCCGAAAATCTGGTCTACCAGCAGGCTTCCCAGCTTTTTATACCCTTCTTCATTCAGTTGGGAGCCGTCGATGGTCAATGGCTCCTTTGTCTCCCCGTACCATTTTTTAGAAGGCGTAAAGGCATCTACAAACAATACATGGTTCTCCTTTGCCACTTCCTCCATGGCCTGCGTGTATAAAGCCAGGTTTTCATTTTCCTTCTGCCCGTTGGGCAGATCATATTTATCAGAAAGGTCTTCGAAGGCGATCGGTGAAACGAGCGCCAGCTGCGGCGCTGAGGTGCCATTGTATTTCTGTTGCAGCGTCCATTTGATGAAAGCGTCCAGTTCTGCCTTGTAGGCGGCCAGGCCGGCTTTCCCTTCAAAGGATTCGTTGTAACCGAAAAAGGCGATGATCACATCTGTTTTGAGCCTCGTCAGCCATTGGTCCGGTGTTTCAAAGCGGCCCTGGCTGTGGTTGTCCATCTCCTCCACCTGTTTGGCCAGTTCCGGACGGAACTTCTCCGCACCGGGAAAAGCCCAGGGGGAATTACGGCCGGAATGAGGACGGAAGCCGGGAGTTTCGCCACCGTCGCACATATTGCGGATGAACAGGTTGTATTCCGGGTAACGGACATAGAGTTCCGTCTCGAAATTATCGTAGTTGATCATTCTTGATCCCAGGTTATTACCAATCAGGGAGATGTGTGAGCCTTCGGAAACTGTGAGCGGGGCATGGCTGCCGGACTTACAGGCATCCAGTATCATGATCGCCAATACCAGGGGCACAAGCGGTACATACGTACCGATTTTAGACAGTCTGGACATCGTACATAAATTTTAACGGGAATCAATAAACGTTGTGTGCTTATTTCGCCACACGGTAAGGCACGCGGATGTCTATTTTGCCTTTCCATTTGCGGGGCACTTTCAGTCCCAGTTCATCATGGACAGCATTGATCACGAGACGCTGGAAAGGTTCCTGCCGGAAGTCTTCCGGGTGGCCCATCGTCGTCATAAAAATTTTACCGCCGAAGGAGTTGGTGCCGGTCCATGCCACGGGATTTTCGATGGCTTCCTTGTCAGGATTGACCGCCTTGCCCATCAGCAGCCAGGTAGAGCCTTTCAGCGGATAGTCCGGTAATACGCGGTACAGCCAGGAGCGGACGTGGAAATTCCTTGCCACGCCTGTCAGTATCGGGTTGTTGGCCTGCGCAGGGATGATGCTGACATCCGTGCTGCTTTCATGTCCGTAGTGCGTATGTTTGGCAACACCGCCCCAGCCCGGAGGCGCGTTTAATGCAAATTCGCCGAAGGCGTTCCATTTTTCGCTGGCATGACCTTCTGGGAAATGGAAGGCATGTGTGGTGGTACGGAAGCCCATTACCGGTTTCCCGCTTTTCAGGTAAGCTTCGATATAGGCCAGCTGATCGGCGGGCAGCCTGCGCCAGCGCAGGTAAAAAACAGCCAGGTCCGCCTGCTGAAGGACTTCCAGGCCCGGAATATTTTCTTCGCTGTTATAATCAGGCGATGCTTTAAGCACAATTGTCTTCATGCCGTAATCCTTCTCCAGCGCGGCAGCGATAAGCGGCATCGTTTCTTCGCTGCTATACTCATGGTCTCCGGTCACAAACACTACCAGTGGCTTTTTCACCTTTCCGGAGGATTGGGCAAAGAGTACACCGGCAGTACCGGCGATAAACAATAAACAAAGGAGAATTTTTTTCATTGTGCGGCGGATTTTTTCGCGCGAAGTGCGCAAATATTTTTGTTTTAATTAAATACGCAAAGGAGCGCAGATCATCTTTTGCTATAGTGCCTTTTGATCTTTTATTGTTTTTATTGAATCGCGTGCCGGTTGTAAATGCTTTTCGGATCAGGGCCTTTGCCCGTGAGGGCGGCCACTACGTTGTTGATGGTGACCATGCATATATGCTTGTACGTGGTAGCGGTAAGACTGCCGGAATGTGGCGTGACAATTACCTTCGGATGATGCACCAGTTCCAGCGATTGTACCGGCGGCTCGTCCGGTAGTACGTCTGCTGCATAACCTGCAATGCGCTTTTCTTTTAAGGCCTTTAGCAGTGCGGGGTGATCTACCAGCGCCCCCCTGGCGGTATTGACCAGCAGTGCGCCGGCTTTCATTTGTCCGAGCTGTGCAGCGCCGATAATGCCGTTTGTTTCGTTATTGAAAGGAAGATGAAGACTTACCACATCGGAAGTTTGCAGCACCGCTTCCATAGACAGGAACTGATAGGGCAGATCGCTGGCCGACTTGCTCCAGTAGCAGACTTCCATCCCGAATGCTTCGCCCAGGCGGGCTACCCGTTTTCCGATATTCCCCATGCCTAGTATGCCGAGGGTTTTGCCGTTCAGCTCATCGCCGGCATATTGATTGCGCCAACCCCAGTTATCCTGTTTTACCTGCGCCACCGATTCGTACATATTACGCATCAGCATCAACATCAGCGCCAGCGTATGTTCCGCAATGGTGGCCGCGTTGCTGCCCGGAGCATTGATGACCATCACTTTCCTGGCGGAGGCTTCAGCAACGTCCACATTGTCCAGTCCTACGCCGCACCGGGCGGCTACCTCCAAATGCGGGCAGGCGTCCATCAGCGGTTTATTGATCTGCCCCTTCCCTCTTGTGATGATGGCATGGATATCCTCCTTATAGAGTGTTTCCTTTAAAGCGGTGTCGTTGTATCCCGTGAATACGTTCACGTGTTCCCGGAGGACAGCCAATGCCTCATCTGTAATAGTTTCCAGCAGTAGTACGTTTTTTCTCATCTGTCGTGATATAAAGTAGCATCATCTGACCGGTATCCCCTGAAATCGTTTCTGTTGGACACGTACAGCCCTTCTTCATAAAGTTCGTCCGTAAAAATGCGCGGATCAATGTCAGCATCAGGCGAGGAAGAGATTTCCACCAGGTTGCCTGCAGGATCACGGACAAACATTTGCATGGCGCCGTCCGGCAGTTTCCGCACCTTTCCCCACGGGTTGATGTCGATCACGTTCAGTTCTTTCATGCGAAAAAAGAGGCTGTTAAAATCATCCACCTGCACACAGATATGCCCGCGGAACGATGTTTTGTCTTCCCATTCAGAAATATGCAATTGTTGTTCATCATTAAATTTGAAGAACATCACCGGGTAATCAAACCTGAAGGCCGCAAGTGGCGTTAAGCCCAATTCATGCTGATAGAAGGCGCCGGCTTTCTCCAGATTGTCAACGATCAGCGTAACGTGGTTAATTTTAAGTGCTTTAGCCATATCTCTTTATTTACACTATACTTTTTGTTTAAAATCCCGTACAAAATCCCAGTCGGGGCTTACTCCCAGCCCTGGTGCCGTGGGTGCCGGCAGATGGCCGTCTGTCACCATGATCTGTTCTTTCACCAGCTCATACATCATAGGGTTTCCGCCGAGGGAGAACTCGATGATGGTGGCCGAAGGCGATGCGAAGGCCACATTCAGTCCGGCCATAAAGGAGAAAGCAGATCCCCAGCAGTGCGGCGCCAGCTCCAGCTGGTGTACCGTCGCCAGGTGCGCTACCCGCACGGCTTCGGAAATACCGCCAATGATGGCCGCATCCGGTTGTATCACATCAATGGCGCGTATGTCCAGCAGTTCATTGATATCGAAACTGGTGTATTCACTTTCGCCGGCCGCGATGGGAATATGAGTGGACGCCCTTACTTCCGCTGTTCCTTTTCTGTTATCGGGGCTGATCGGTTCTTCAAACCAGTACAGGTTGCAGTCCCGCACGCCGCGGCAGAATTGTTTTGCTTCCGGCACGCTGAAAGTGCCGTGGGCATCGGTCATTAGTTTGATGTCCGGTCCTAGGGCCGCCCTGGCGGCTTTCACTCTCTCAATGCTGGTCTGAACGGTCCTATCCATTACGCCTACACGCATTTTGACGCCACCGAAGCCTTTATCCACGTAGCCTTTCAGTTGCGTGCCGATATTGTCTGCGTCTGCCCAGCCACCGCTGGCATAGGCCGGCATTTTATCCCTGCAGGCGCCGCCGAGCAGGTCCATCACCGGTACGTTCAGCATTTTTCCTTTCAGGTCCCACAAGGCCGTGTCAATGCCGCTCATAGCAGATACCGTAAGCCCTCTCCTGCCGAGCACCGGGAACTTCCGGCCTCTTGACAACGCGTAATGGTCACGGGTGCCGTTATACATTTCCTCCCAGAGACGGGTGATATCTTTCACCTGTTTTCCAATTAAAGCAGGTTTCAGTTCATTTTCGATACAGTTTACAATCGAGGCGCATACTCCTGAAGATCCCACAGCAGCTTTGGCTTCGCCAAATCCCTGAAGGCCGTCTTCTGTTGTGATCACCACCAGCGTCATGTCGAAATTGGCCAGTAACCCATAATCTGAAGTATGTTGTTTTTCTTTTGGAACGGGACAGCGCAACCAAAATGCCTCTACATTAGCTATTTTCATCAGTTCTCTAAATAAGTTTTGATAAAGTATTAAATGACCGGCTGGTCAGCATGGTGTAAAATGCTTCAGTAACGGACGAACTGCCGTGGTCTGCGAGGAACTTCGCCTGCTCAGGCGAAAGGTTTTCCGGGTGCTCGTCGATGGAATCCGGATATGGATTGGCCGGCGTACGGTCCAGCGGTGAACAGAATTCCACGGACAGCACGCCATCATAGCCGGTCTCTTTTAAAGTGGCCACGATCTTCTCCCAGTTGAGATGCCCCATGCCTGGCGCCATGCGGTTGTTGTCCGCCACATGGAAACCGGCCAGTTTTCCTTTCGCTTTTCTGATGGACGCATACATGTCATCTTCTTCGATATTCATGTGGAAAGTGTCCAGGCAAACGCCGCAGTTGGGCCCAACGGCTGCCGCCAGTGCGAGCGCCTGTTCAGCTCTGTTGATGAAGTACGTTTCAAACCGGTTGATGGGCTCTATGCCCAGCAATACGCCGGCCGCCTCGCTGTAATCGTAGATCTCCTTCAATGCGTCCACGGCCCATTTCCACTCTTCTTCCGGCCTGCCGTCGGGGACGATTTTTCCAACGGTGCCTGGCACTACCGACACTATATGGCCGTTCAGTTCCTTCACCATTTTCACCACATCTTTCACGTATTGTACCGAGCGTGCCCGTTGTGCTTCATCTCTGGCCAGCAGGTTGCGTTCTCCCAGCATCAGCGTTACGGAGCCCCAGCAGGACAAGCCATGGTCCTTCATGAGCTGATTGATGTGTTTTGTATCATATTGTTCAGGATTGCCGGCAATTTCCAGCCGGGTATATCCGAGCGCGGCTACTCTTCTGATGGTAGTCTCTATCGTTTCGGAGCGCATCCAGTTGTGTATTCCAAGTTCCATAACGCGTGTGGTATATAAATGATAAAAAAATGCTGGTCACTGCTTATCCTCTAAAAACAGCCAATAGCAAGGCATTGGTCGTGCATCAATTGGTTGGGTCCATAACGGGAAAAGAATCATTGTCTCACAAACATATTCAGACTACTGTTGAAATAAAAGTACTGCATTTGCAAAATATTGATACTATATTTACCTTAATTCCGATTTCGTCCGTTATAAAATAAATAGTGTACTAAAAACACCAATTATGAAAGTAGCCTACCGACACATCTCTACCCCGGAAGATGCCAGCTTTGTGATCAAGGAATTTTGTCAGCCGCGCTTTACGAACACTTTTCATTTTCATCACGGGCATGAGTTGATCCTGATGGTAAAAAGTTCCGGTAAAGTATATGCGGGCAACAAGGTGATCAACTTCAGCGCGGGAGAGATCTACATGTTCGGCCCTGGCCTGGTCCACTGTTTTTGTAACGACAACATGCCTGCCGGCGCCGACGAAGAAATGGCCCATGCCATCATCGTACAGTTTACCGAAGACTTCCTGGGCAAGGATTTTTTTGACAAACTGGAATTAAGGAAGATAAAAGAGCTGATGCAATTGTCTGAGCGCGGCATTCAATTCAGAAAAATACCGCCCGTGCTCAGTACGATGTTTTTTCAGTTCCAGGCCAACCAGCAAATGAAAAACCTGATCATATTGCTACAGCTGCTGGACGGGCTGTCTCAACAAAACAGTGAACATGTAATGCTATTGACAGACGACCCCAGAAAGATACATTATAAGGATGTGGATTCAAAGAAGCTGGAATCTATATTTAAGTATGTCCTGGAGAATTATCATACACATGTGGACAGTAAATCGGCCGCCTCACTGGCATGCATGAACGAAGCCGCGTTTTGCCGCTACTTCAAAAGAAGGACCAGCAAAACATTCTCGCAGTTCGTTAACGAAACACGGATCAGCCATGCCACCAAATTATTGATCGGCACAGACCATGGCATCGCTGAAATATGCTATGCCTGCGGGTTTGACAACATATCCTATTTTAACAGGCAGTTTAAAATCTACCAGGGCAAATCTCCCCGGGAATACCGGAAGGAGTTGGTAGAAAGTAATGCAGGAGCGCCCAGTTACCGGCCTACGGTAGACTGATCAGCCTTTCTCATAGAAAATAAAATCCGTCATGACCGGTTCCAGTCCCCCCTGCCGGAATTCCGTGGCTATCTGCGCCCGGTGATAGGTAGAATGGTTGATGATATGAAACAATATCTCAGAAACTTTTTTGCTGAAAGGTTTTCCTTTGATCTTAGGGTGTTGGATGATGTCATTCATTTCATACTGATCGATAATAGATAATGAGTGTTCATAGTTTGTTTTATCGATATCCAGGCACTGTTGCAAAGTATGTACCTCCCAGATGCCGGGAACCACATCTTTCGCCGCTATCCGGTTATTCCAGACCTGATGGCCATTGAGAACATGGCAATATAATTTCAACGCTTTCTCAGATACCTTGTCAGCATTGGCTTGCAGTACATTCCAAATTTGTTGATTGACACCATGATTGTATTCAAATAATTCTTTGAAGAAAGTTTTCATAAACTGTTATTGTTCTTTTGAAATCAGCGCTTCTATTTCTATTTCGATCATGGCATCGGGCAATCCCAGTTCTTTTACGCCGATCCAGCTGCCTGTCGGGAAATGATGCGTATATATTTTTTGCCGGTAGGCCGCGTTCTTTTGAAGTTCAACCATGCTGGTAGTGTAGATGTTTTCCAGGATGACGTCATCGAAAGTACAACCGTAGTGCTTCAGCACTTTTTCCAGGCTGGCATAAACGTTCGTCATTTGTTGCCCGTAATCGCCCTTCCCTGTCAGGTTTCCTTTATCGTCTATGCTGATAACGCCGCCCACTTTCACAATGTTTCCCACTTTTACAGCCTGCGTATAGCCGTACATTTTTTCCAGTTCCGGGCGGAGCAGGAAATATTCCGGCCTGGCCTCTGCTTTTGGGGCTTCTTTCTTCGGTATTTCCTGGTTGCAACTGTACAGGGTAGCCGCTATAATAACCGCTGACAACGCTTTTCCGTATGCATGAATCTTTTTGGCCATGGTGGTAATTTTTTTGCAATAATAGCCAAAAATCTTATTATTGCAACTAAGTCGCAATAATAAAAAATGAAAAGAAGGAACACACAGGCCCAGACGGAGATCTTACATGTGCTGAAAAGCACGGACAGAGCGTTAAGCCATGAGCAGTTACAGGCAGCGCTGGAAGCTAAAGTTGACCGTGCCACGATCTACCGGGTGTTAAACCGCTTCTGTGAGGATGGGCTGGTACATAAAGTTATGGACGATGACGGCAAGCAGCACTTTGCCTATTGTGCCGGTTGTGACAAACCGAACAATAAACACAACCACAATCATTTTCATTTTAAGTGCCGGAAATGCGGAACAGTGGAGTGCCTGCAAAACAAGGTACATATCCCGTTGCCGGAAGGGTATGTGATCACGGATTTTAACGGGATGATATTGGGGTATTGCAAGGAGTGCGCTGTCCATGAAGAAGGCTTGTAAGCAGCGTCTGCAAGACTTTTAAGGTCATATCCGGCGGCCAGATTTCCCCGGGCAAAAGAAAGCACATAAAATTTTGTTGTCAGGGAAATTCTCTGCCTACTAATTCAATACCTGTTTTTGCGAAGATGCTATCTGTTTTATCATCGCCGGCGTATTATATTGGTTATCTCTCAATAACCCTTATAAACTACTGTTATGAAAACACCCCCGGCAATTGCCACCCTCCTGTTAGCCAGCAGCGCCTTGCTTACCCTGACACATTGTACCAAAAACATGAACGGCCCTGACGGCCCCACTACTGTTACCGCCAACAACAGCACTGTCGCCACTGTAGGCATACAATCCCTTCTGTTTGACGGCGACGCTGCATTAGGCGCGTCCAACGTATGGAAAGTGCTCAATGTTGAAGGCGATGGCGCCATCACGGTAGACACCGACCCCGCCTACGGACAGGTATGGAAATTCTACAAACCGGCAGGCAGCCACCGTACGGAAGGACATGGCGCTAAAAACTATCAGGCCGCGGAAGGCGATGACATCTACATCGGATGGCGGTCGAAGCTGGACATACCGGCCAACCAGAATACCAACGCGGTATTCCAGTGGAAGGCCTATGGCTCCACCCTTCCTATGACGCAAAATTTCCCTATCGTTGTCAGCACCAACAGCTCCGGTAATCTTCACCTGATGCATTACGCGCCCGGTAAGATAGGCACCGAAGTATGGGTAACGCCCCTCTCCCGCAACACATGGAACTCAATGGTGCTGCGTATCAAAGTGTCCAGGGATGCCAGCATCGGGTTCATAGAATTCTGGTATAACGGCGTCAAACAAACGCTGGTCAACGGTACACAACGTTATCCTGCCCGTACCCTCGACGCAGATTTCTGCGATCCGAAATTCGGCGTGTACGGCGGCGATCCGGCCGACATCACCAACTATGTGCATGCTATCAAAATAGCGTCGTCCTATGCGGAGGCAGCTCCTGACGGCAACGGCAGTACGTTGTCTGCAACGCTGTACCAGAATTGCAGTTATGCCGGATGGTCTGCCGCCTTCGGCATCGGCGCTTATACGACAGCAGACATCACGGCCAAAGGCGGTGTCAATAATGATGCATCCTCGCTCAAAGTGCCGGCTGGACTGAAAGCCACCTTGTTTGACGGCGACAATTTCACCGGCGACTCACTGGTATTGACCGCTGACGGCAGCTGCCTGAAGAACAACAACTTTAATGATAAAGTGTCTTCATTAAAGGTGACGTCCAACTGATTCATTATACGTGTAGCCGTTGGGGTGACTAATGCCTGAAATGCTGGACCGGCGTCGTTGGGGTAGTATTGCCCGACGCTCCGACGGGCAGGCTGTTTGCCTCCCTGATCAGCTGGAATATATGGTCTGGCCGCACCAGCACATAGTCCGCATTCAACGAGTTGGCAACGTTCTTAAAACTGGTAGGCGTTACGTTCTGCCAGGGTTGCGCCTGTATAATGATAAAGCGGGGACTGTTCCCGTTCCAACCGGCGGCGGCCGCAGCGATATGATCTTTCATCGCCTGTTCATTGGTACAATAATTACAGGAAAGTGCCATCCCGGGCAGACTGTTGTTATAAATCGTTAGTCCGCCGCCGGTATTCTGTCCTGTCATGCCCAACAGCGACGGAGCTTTCTGGGCGAAGGTCTGCCCTGTATTCTGACTGATACCGCCGGTGATGGTGTTCCATATGGTCACCACGCGGAAGCCTGCACGCTGGTTATACGATTCTGTTTTTGTTACAAATTGGTTTAGCAGCTGCTGGTCAGTCCAGCTGTTGGGGTACGTATAGCCGTAACCGGAAGGCCCCGAAATCAGGTTGTCATTATTGGTGGAAGTTTGCCACAGGTAGTTGAGCGCACCGGGCATAGCATCTACCATGGCTGGTGACAACGTCCACCCGATAGGCACTGACCCGCGGTCCGGATTGTTCCAGAGTTTACGCATCAGGTGTTCTATATACTGCAGGTTATCACCATCACTCAATATAAAGGCGACGTAGAGTTTATTTTGCAGCGGCGGTTTAGGCGGCATCGGTTTGATGTTGATCGTTCTCGGGGTGCCGCTGTGTAAGGTGAGATTAGTGCTCCAGTCGCTCGCAATAGTAGGAATGCCGTAGGTGGAAGACCGTTCCACGCCAGGGCCCTCTTCCGGCCACCATCCCATAAAATTGGCGCCTGCCGGCATCGTGCTGAGGAAACTGTTCAGCAGCGTGCTTTCCGCAGGCACGGCAGGGTCCAGCCATATCACTGCGGCACCGAGCGCGGCGGCATATTCACGCAGCGCGGCTTTATGCACGTCGGGGTTCAGGCCTATCAGCACACGATGGTCCAGGCTAGGCCAATAGGTATTATACAGCGTTTGGTACACTTGCAGCTTGCTGGTGAACTGTCCGCGTAAATCCATGACGATGGGAATATTATAAGGCGCGGCCGTCAACCGGGACAGCAACAACGGTGATACCACCAATGCCCGCTTGTCTCTGGCCAGCATCGTGGCCAGGTTAACGGTATGTATCTGCGCAGGGTCATACACGATCAGGCCGGATATCTCGCTGCGGTATTTGGTGATCAGACTCCATTTGTCGGCAACCTCCGACCAGTTCAAACCCAGGGACTGCAGCCAGGTGTAGGGCCCTTCTGCAAAAGCGTCGCCTTCATAAGAGAAAATACGGGGCTGCGTTCTGTTGACCACACCTTTCAGGGATGCAAACAAATACATTTCCGCAGCAGTGCTGTTCTGCTGAACTCCCACCCAGTCCACTTTTATGTAGGCCGCCCCCCGCCAGTAGATGCGCAGCTCTATCGATTGATTATTGGCAGGAATCGTAAAGGGCAGCGTAAAACTCGTATAGTTCGACGCGATGGGAAACTGCTGCCGGGTGATGGTCTGCGAAGCAAGCACCTGCCCCGTGGTAGCGTTTCTTACATCGATATCTACCACCGGGTCATTGTTGGCGGTATTGTTATCGATCTTCATCCGGAACTCTGCAACGTTAGGCCCTGCCGGCAAACTGTTGTCATACGGGCCATAGACCATATGCTCATTGGGCGCGTCAATGCCTGTCTGGCACAACCATCCATCGGTTTCCAGCCGGCCCGTTTTGTGGCTGAGCGCCGGGCCTTCTGCCTCCCAGCGGGAGATGGACTCCCGCAACATAATTAAATCCTGCGTTTGCGCAGGCGCGGGAAAAGAAGGTAAAATCTGACTGGCCGGCCATGAAATCTGGGCGGTCAGGGAAGTGTTCCATAACAGCTGTATGGACAAAAACATAGCTATGGCCCTGCAATACAATTGTGTTGGGTTGTACATAGGTTAAAAATTAAAACAATAGTTAACAATGAGGGAATTACTGCGATAACGTGGAGAACAGAAAAATCGGGTTTTAGGTCAACCTATTTCAGTTTGATCTGTTCTATTATAAAAATAACCATTTAAATTTAAAAAGTATCATATGCTACTCCAAACACCCCTTGAATCCGTACTGATGTTTATTTTAATTATTCTGGTGGTCATTTCGGCTTTTATTACTTTACCAAACAGCCATCTGTAGCGGCCACATCTCCGCTAAAACGACCTCATAGAAAAAGGCTTGTAAGCTAATGCCCGCAAGCCTTTTCATGTAAGATCCCCGACGGGTACCGGCTTATTCTTAATACACCAGCTCCATTCTCTTCTCCAGGAACCCGTCTCCATATGCCACAGCGATATGGTCTCCCTTTTTGACCGCTATCTTTTCCCGCTCCAGCAGCAGGGATGATTTATCCGTTTTTAGTATTCCTTTAAATTCATTGCCGCTTTCTGACAGTAAGATCGTTCCCTTTTTCTCTCCATTGACCAGCACGGTAAGCGGCAACGACCGGCTTACCGGCGCCTGCCATAAAATATACAAGCCGTCTTTTTTACGGGTCAATGATACGGGAAGGTTATCGTACCAGTTGAGCACCGCCAGGCTCATATTCCAGGCGGTGTTATGGTTGATCCATCCTTCGAGGTGCCGGTCTTTCCCCAGCGGGTTAAAAGGATACATCTCCGTTCCGGGCAAACAGCTCAATGAGCCGCGGCATAGTTCCAGCCGGGCGGTCACATCAACAAGAAATCCTCTGGGATAACCTTTGGAAATGCCTTTGAATCCTTTTTCCGGATGATGGGCGGCATGTGCATTCAGCGGATTACGGCCATACAGATTATCGAAATGCGCATACGCGATTTGTTCCAGGCGTTGTTTTTTTGCAGGGTCTTTCACGATGGCTGCGGCCAGCAGTGCGGAGGCTGGGAAACCGGCCACGTTGCCCACTTCATTGTATACCGGTACGGCCCAGGCGGTGTCATTGTCATATTTCCGGAAGTCCCACGCATTGTCGGACCGGCGCACCATGATATCTGCCCACTGCTCTATTTTGCCCTGGAGGCCCGTAGGCGCCTGGTCTTTGTAGCGCAACAGGTAAACAGCGAGGCCGGACATCAGCATGTGTTCACTCATGCGCTGCCCTTTCGTTGCCAGCGGATCTTCGAAATTCAAAGAGTCAATGATCCACGCGACCTGCTTGTTAGCTGCCTGCAGATACGCCGCCGCGCCGGGAAGCTTCTCCCGTTTGGCCACTTCATACATCAGCAGATTGGGCAGTACGGAAAATCCCGGCGCATGGCGACCTTTGGAGGTGCCTACTTCGCGTTGTACGTCCAGTAAACCGGCTTTTTCCCAATTGCTGCGGGCGAAATTCAAGGCCTGCTGGTAAAACTTCCGGGAGAACCACTTATCAACATACGGGTACGCATATAGGAAAAAAGCAAATTGCGCGAGTGTTTGCGGATGCAGCTGCCGGGGCAGTGAATCGCCGCTGGGATCTTTGGTTTCGGGGTTCACCAGGTAATACCCGATACCCCAATGCACATTCATCAGCACGTCGGGTACCTGGTTGCCCAACGGTTTATCCAACGTGGTAAAATATTTCCGGGCAGCTGCCAGCGCCGTTTCATCTCCGGGGCTTTGCACCAGTTTGAAGTCCGGTTTCATCACCATCGCCTTCAGGCTATCGTAGGAAATGGTAGCCGGCATGGCATTATACGCTGCAGGGTTAGAAAGATACATCCATATCAGGGAAGGCACCTCATAGGAGTAATAGGTACCGTCCCGCCAGGGGCAGCCGCCGTAGGCAGAATGGTGCGTGCCCGTTATACTGCGGCTATCATTCATAAACCACACGGAAGGCTCCAGCGCCGCTTTTTCAATGAGGAAGGGCGCGATACGGAAAGGATACGACACCCCTTCCGGCAAATGTCCTCCCTTTACATGGATCACATAGGACTGCTGCGGGTCTGCCGGCCTGAAGCCGGTAAAGTCACCCACTCCCTGATGGGTCTTCCCCTTGTATAACGGCGTAGAGGCGTTACCGGTAGTTATGTAAAAATCGACGCTGCCCTCCGGCGCGGTGGGAACGGTAAAGCGTTTGGGCGCCCGGGTGTTATAACCGGTCTGATTAACACACACCCAGTGCGCAGCAGGATGAAAAGTGGAATCCTGGGCAACAGCCATTGATACGGCGAACAATAAAGTGGAAACGGCCAGCCATGCCGACCTGATTTTTTGCATCATACTTACCGATTAAAAATGATCTGTCTGTCTTTTAATAAACGGGCGCGCAGCCTGTCATACGGCACATCCTGAACGGCGGTGTTATGGTCTATCGCAAGGCTCGCTGCTGTAGCGGCAGACTGTCCCAGCACCATAAAAACCGGTTCCATCCGGATAGAGCCGTATGCTGCATGGGTGACGGACGCACAAAGCGGCACCAGCAGATTCCCGCATTCGCCACGCCTGGGTATAATGGCCCGATAACTGATGCCAAAGGGCGCCGGTATGTGTACGAACATGCCGCCTTCGCTCGTAACGAAGCCGGTGGGCGATACAAAAAGTTTTATTGCGTGGGAGTCCATATGGTAAGAGCCAAGGCCCACCGGGTCTGGCGCCACCTCTTTGGCCAGTGCCGTGTGTTCCGTGATCACCACATCGCCGACCATGCGGCGGGCTTCACGGATATAAAGCTGGAACGGCCAGTTGCCGGTATCGGTAAACTCGTCTTTTGCCAGCCCCCATGGAATATAACGCTGACGCACAGCCGCCGGGATACGCGGATGGTGCTGCAATGTCCAGATCAGTCCCCGTTGCCATTGCTCATGCATTTGGGCTATATGCTCGCGGGTAATGTAGTCCGCCTCCGGGTAATTCCAGCTCATGCCAACAAAGTCAGTGGAAATATAGCCGTTGTTGTTAGTATCGGTTTTGCCATTGGGCAACCGGTCGAGCTTTAGAAAACTGCCCTGCAACGACGTTTTGAAAAAATCACTTTCCATCCCTCCTGCTTCGATGAAGCGGAACAGCAGCTCATACTGTTCGTCTTTGTAGCCTGCCGGCTTTTCTATAGATACCCGGTTTTCTGGGATATTGGTAAGACACAGCCGGTAGTTGTAAGCCTGTACCCCCTTGTCCCCATCTCCCACATTTCCTCCCCGGTCGGGATACACGCGGTCAAGCAGGCCACTTTGCGGATTTCCCTTAACCCGGTATGGATCGATGCCTTCGGGGAAGCGCCCCGGAAGCGGCAAGGGACGGATACCGTTGTTTGTTTCCCTGTAACGGTTGTTGGGTTCCCGCCCAACTATGTAAGATACGCCGCACGCTGCCATCAGATCGCCTTCATACGTGGCGTCGATGAACATGCCGGCCGTGAAAACACGGCCCGATTCCATCCGTATGCTGGTAATTTTGTTTCGCTCCATTTTCACGCCGCTGCCGCGGTCCAGCCGTTCGTTCTTTACCACGGTCACCTTTGCTTCGCTTACCATCTGATCGAACAGCCGTTCTGCCACAGAGGGTTCCAATATCCACATGGTCTGGTCATCGGGTGCCAGCGCAGCATGTTGTTCGGCCATGGCATGCTTTTTCTCCCATTTCCAGGCGTTATCGTTGCGGTAGTGTTTCCAGACGCGGTGGAAATACTCCCTTGCCAGTCCGCCGATGGTGTGAGGGTCTCCTACGTCCACCCAGCCAAGCCCCCCGCTGGTGAGGCCGCCCAGGTGTTTGCCCGGCTCTATCAACGCCACGGCCTTACCCATGCGTGCTGCCTGGATGGCGGCCATTACGCCGCCGCTCGTTCCACCGTAAACGACTATATCAAATACGTCCTTCAGGGCCTGAGCAGACAGGCCCTGAAGGGTGGCTGTATACGGGATAACTGCGCCCAGCGCGAGTATACCAGTATTCCGGATAAAGTTGCGTCTGTCTAACTGGTCCATCTGTTTAGCTGTTGCGCTGCGGGAAACTCCCGGGATGTTGCAAGATGTTTTTTCATAACTGTGGGCCCCCGTCATCGCTGGGTCAACGCCCTGATGCCGGGAAATGGTAATTTTCATAAAGAATTTGATGGGACAAAATATTTCGGAAGATATTTTTCATGGGAACGCTCCCATTTTCGTGGGACTGTTCCCACGGCGGAAGTTCAGGGCAGAAAAAAGGGCCGGTCTTTTGCAGACCGGCCCGGACGGGGTTAAACGGTTAATATCAATATCCTTTGTTCTGTGTCAGGTTAGGGTTCCTGGCAAGCTCCGTTGAATTAAAAGGCAGGTACAGGCGGGTTGCGTCTTTACCTTTGGCGGCCAGGAAAGGAATAGCGGTATCAAAGCGGCGCATGTCCTGCCAGCGGCGGCCTTCTCCCACAAATTCCCGTCTTCTTTCATTCTCCAGTTCTTTCAGGAAGGCAGCCGCATCGGCAAAGTCGCCGTTGCTTTTGGTGCCGGCCTTACGGGCAGTTCTCAGCTGGTTGTAGTAGGTCACGTCCACCACGCCTTTTCTGGCGCTGGCTTCTGCGGCTATCAGCAGGGCCTCACTGTAACGGATATACGGATAAATGGCATAGGTGGAAGAAGTGGATTGCAACGTATCTGTGGAGAACTTCAGCAGGTAGGTCACTTCCTGCCCGGTGACCGCATTACGTTGACGGCGCAGCAACTGGTTCCGGATATCTGTTGGTTCGTACAATTTTACCAGCTCGTCGCTCATCCAGGTAAGTCCGGGGCTGTTTCCCTTAAACGGCGCGGCAGGGCTGTAAAAGGAGTACATGCCGTAACGGTTGAAATTGTTGCTCAATGGCCCGTCTACCCCTCTCCACATCATTTCCCGTGAGGTGCTGCCAAACTGGAACACTTGTCCATAGTTACTGTTTACCAGCGAGAACTTGCCGGAGCTGATCACCTGTTGCGCGAGATCGCCCGCCTCCTGATGTTTGCCCAGTTGCAGGTAAACCCTTGCCAGCAGCAGTTGCGCTGTTTGTTTACAGGCCGCATTGGGGGTAGTAAAATCCTTCAACAGGGGAATGGCTTCGGTAAGATCGGCGACGATGGACGCATACACTTCTGCTTCTGTATTTTTATCACGACGGATTTTGTTGATATCCGTTTCTGTTTCCAACGTCAAAATAACGCCACCGTAGGTTTCCACCAGCCGTGTGTACTGGTACGCCCGTATCGTCAGCGCTTCTCCCAGCAAGGGCTGCATGTCTGACAACTTTTTGCTCCGGATATAATTGATGATAAAATTAGCGTTGCCGATGGACTTGTAGGCGCTGTTAATAGTGCGGCCATTGCCGAAACCATCTTCCACAGTAGGATTGCATGCATCATATCCAATCGGGTTAAACTGCGTAGGCGTGCCTCCCTGGATAGATACAATGTCATCACTATAGATGTCCCATACCGGGTAAGACTGATAGTATACGCCATCAGGCTTATAAGCGCCCTGTAACAATAGCGGTAGCTGCTGCGGCTGTACGTGGTCCAGATCGATGGAAGTGTCCGGTTGTGGTTCATCCAGTTTACCGCTGCAACCAGCCAGCGACAGTGCGGTAACAAATAACAACAGCGTTTTTTTATATGTCAGCATGTAATAATCTTTTTAGTAATTCAAATTAGAACCGGGCATTGATACCGATAGAAATAGTACGCGGCATGGGCACAATAGCCAGCTGCACGCCATTCTCCAACGCCTGTTCGGGATCTCCCGATTTCAGGCCTCTGTCTTTGATGACGAATATGTTCTGTACAGCTCCGTATAGGCGTAACTGTTCGAATGCCTTGCTTTTGACAATTCTTCCTGCAAAATCGTAACCCAGTGTAAAGTTTTTAAACCGGAGGAAAGAGCCGTTGAAGAGAAACAAAGTAGATGGCCTGCTGTTCCAGTCCGACGTTTTTCCGGCCCCGTGAGGGCCTGTCACTGCGCGGGGATAGTGGCTGTTGTCACCGGGTTTGGTCCATCTGTCCAGTACCCAGTCAGGCATATTGTCCATCACACCGGATTCATCGCTCAAACCATAAAAGCGCGCACCCTGATCGCTGAGGTTATATATTTTATTACCGACGGTATATACGAACTGCGCGGAAGCGCTGAAACCTTTCCAGGAAGCATCGAAATTAAAACCGCCGCTGAATTTGGGTTGTGAGGTAGGAACATAGATCATGTCCGCCTGGTTGATCACCCCGTCTTTGTTGACATCTTCGTATATCACGTCGCCTGTCTGCGGATCAATTCCCAGCGCGTTATACAGCTGAAGCATACCTACGGGCTGTCCTACTACCACAAACCCCATGGGGCCTCCCGGATAATAACCGGCGTAGTTCATGATGTTGTCGCGCAATTCCGTGATGCGGTTGCGGTTAATATTGCCGACTGCTCCTACATTCCATTTGAAGCTGTTGGCTCCGGCGGCGGCGCTGCTATAGTTGACCGCTATGTCCACGCCCCGGTTGTCCATAGCGCCCAGGTTCACGCGCTGGCTGGAGAATCCGCCGGCAGATGCAGGAATGAAGACCGAAGACAGCAGCGCGTCTGTTTTCTTGGTATAATATTCCACGGTGGCGCTCAGCCTGTCGTTGAGGAAACGTGCTTCCACCCCGATGTCCTGTTGCCGGGTACGTTCCCATTTAAGCGCCGGGTTTCCCAGTCTGTTGTAGAGTTGCAGGGCCGGAGCGTTCAGATAGGTTTGTGTGGCCACCAGGTTGCTTACGTCGTTTAACCCAAGCGGACGGATATTACCAGTGATGCCGTAGCTGGTGCGTATTTTCAGGTAGCTGATCCATTTCTGTCCTTTCATAAAAGGTTCGCTGGACACCACCCAACCGGCAGAAACCGCGGGGAACCAGGCATAACGGAAATCTTTCAGCTTGGAAGAGCCGTCTCTTCTCACAGAAGCGCTGAACAGGTACTTATGGTCCCAGCTCATGTTGGCTCGCAGGAAAAACGACTGTGAATTCTCCCTGAACTCGCGGTTTTTGGACACAAAATTATTGTCGAAGCTGGAGGCGTTTCCTGGTTTCCAGAGGCTCGGCGTGGAAGGGAAACCTGTCATGGAAAAACCGGTAACGTTATAGTTGTTATCAGTATACTCCTGCCCCAGCAACGCATCGCCTCTCCATTTGCTGACATCGAAACGATAGCTCAGCACGTTGTTCCACGTATAACGCAGCCCGTTAACGCCTTCATTTTTATATACGCCGCGCATGGCCTGTCCGTAGTAACTGATCGGGTTGTCGAAAGTCTCGCTGACATTATTGTTCTTAGATGCTGCCAGCATGGTGCGGAAGGAGAAGTTCTTTGGTAAAGTGATTTCCCCGAAAAAGTTACCGACATAATTCCAGGTGCGGGTAGTTTTGGCGTAGCCATCCCTGGTGGCATAGGGATGTTCCTGCAAACCGTACCAGTACCCATAGGTGCCATCGTCGTTGTATTTGATTTCCTCAGGCATGTCAGGTCTGGCCAGCATAGCGTAATAAAGCGGCGCGTCTATATCTTTGTCCAGCACATTGGAAATGCTGATATCTGCGCCGGCCTTGAACCAGTTGAATATTTTCTGTGTAACGGCCAGCTTACCGGAGTAGCGGGTAAAGCGGCCTTTGCCCACTGCATTGTCTTCGGAATACTGTCCGAAGGAAAGGTAGTAGGTAGTTTTATCGGTACCACCGGCCAGGCTGGTCTGCACGTTTTTGGTGATAGCCTGCGAGGGTGTCACTTTCTTCAGCCAGTTGTTATCGGCCGTTCCCATGTCCAGGTTGTCGATCTGCGCCTGGAGGAGGTCTTTTTCATTATTCAGACCGGCGATTTGTTCAGGAGTGAGCCCGCCGCCGGCTATTTGTTTGTCGATATCGCTGATCCTATTGTTCCTGGCTTCTTTGAAGATCATGCTATATTGCTCGCTGTTCAGCGGGTTATAGTTGAAGACCGATTTTGTAGTGCCCCAATAGGCGTTCACGTTAACACGTGTTTTGCTGTTGAAGTTGCCTTTCTTAGTGGTGATCAGCACAACTCCCTGCGCTCCCCTCGCACCGTATATAGCCGAAGAAGCAGCATCTTTTAATACCTCAATAGATTCTATGTCCTGCGGATTGAGGTTGGCCAGGCTGTAATTGGCGTTGGCACCGTTGGACGCCGCGTCTATCACCAGTCCGTCTATCACGATCAGCGGGTTGGTGCCGCTGCCGGCCTCGTTGGTCTGTAATGTTTGCACGCCTCTGATGGTGAATTGCGGAACAGCGCCGGGCCTTGAGTCTCCCTGTTTTACAAACAAGCCGGCCACCCTGCCCTGCAGGCCGTTGACCGTATTGGACGACATGTTTTGTTCCGGCTGCACGGTCGCTACTTTGGCGATGGAGCCGGTCAGGTCTCTCCTTCTGGCGGAGCCATAACCAATTACTACTCTTTCATCCAGCGCCTGCGGCGCGATTTTTAATACTACTTTGAGAACGGGCCTGCTACCAACAGCTACTTCCTGTGCCTGATAACCGATGGAAGAAACCACCAGTACAGCGTCCGGTGCCACTTCGGGCAGTGTGAATTCTCCGTTGGCATTGGTGATAGCTCCTTTGGTAGTGCCTTTTACACCTACAGACACGCCTGGCACTGGCTGACCGTTCTCATCATAGATGAAGCCCGAAACCCTGATGGGTGGCGGCGGAGGGACAGGATTTTCCCGGATGATCACCATATTGTCCCGGATAATATAGGCAAGCGGCAGGTTGCGCAGACAGCTGTCCAGCGCCTGTACCAGCGTAACATCTTTCAGGTTAAGGGTCACCTTCTCTGCCTGTCGCAGCTGTGATGCGGTATATACAAAGGTATACCCGGATTGCCGGTGTAGTTCACTGAATACCTTGCTGACCGGTGCATTGTTCAGGGAGAGTTGCAGTCGCTGCGAATAGCCGGTGGCACTAAGCTGCATACAGGCTCCCAGCATAAGAACGGCGGATAACTTCATAATCCTCCACGGTTTGGTTGATAAGAAACGGAAATTGTTTCCGGCTTGGTTCCAAGCGGGTAAAATCATACTTTTGATTTTGGGTGATTAATAAATGATCATCAGCGTGATGTTTAAAATTACCCGCAGCACCCGGTGTTAGCCGCGCCAGGTGCAGGTCCTGTTCATTAGCAGTGAACAGGATTTTTTACGGGATCACTATACGAATGGTTGGTCCGTCTGTTTATGGAAGGGCATTTTGCCCGTGGTATCAGGGATATACGGTCACCCGTTGTCCTTCGAGCCGGAAATGTACTTTCCCTGTCAGCTCCAGGATTTTTAACGCTTCCGCAGCGTTGGCGAAACGCGGGATCTCTGCATAAAACTGTTCGTTTACCTCTCCTGCATAGGCTACATCTATATTATACCAGCGGCTCAATTGCCGCATGATTTCCTTCATGGGGGCGGCATTAAAAATGAAGCGCCCGTTTTTCCACGCCACTGCTTCATCCGTGTTGATCGGTGTGTTTGTCAGTTGTCCTGTGCGCCTGTTCAGCGCGGCCTGACAGCCTTTAGCCAGCGGCAGGCTCACCTCATGGTGTTTCACCACTACTTTGCCTGTGAGCAGCGTGGCATGCACAAACGCCTCGTCCGGATAGGCCGACACATTAAAAGCGGTGCCCAGTACTGTCAGCTCCATATCGTTTACCGTTACAAGAAACGGCCGGGCGCTGCTGGCGGCTACTTCAAAATAGGCTTCACCGGAGAGCTCCACCTTGCGGGGCCCGTTACTGAATGCTACCGGATAACGCAGGCTGCTCATCGCGTTGAGCCATACTTTGGTGCCATCGGCCAATACCACGCGGAACTGTCCTCCCCTGGGCACTGTCAGCGTATTATAAGCCGGCTTCGCATCCTGTATGCCCAGCTGTTGGTAGGTCACCAGTCCGCTGTCCGTTTTCACGATGCGTACCTGGTTCCCCGTTATGACGGTGCTGTTCAGGGTACTGTCCAGCGTGATCACGGAGCCGTCTGCCATGGTCAGCGTAGCTTTGTTGCCTCCCGGCGGCAGTATCTCCGGCTTTGCGGCCTTTACCACTGCCGGTGCAGAAGGCGCCGCCGGTCCTGACTTCCAGAGGGCATAGCCACCTACCAGGGCGGCGACAAAGATGACCGCCGCAGCAGCGTAGCGCAGCAGTTTACGTAGCGGGCGTACGGCTGCACCAATGGAGACGGTGTGTTGTCTGTCTAAAATATCTCCAATGATCCGGGAAGAGGCTTCCTCCGTGAGCTGTGCTACCGGCTCGTAATCGGCCCATACACGCTCCAGCACCTGCTGCAGCGCAACATCGCCGTCAGATTGTTCTATCCAGCGTGCAAGTTCTTCCTTCTCTGCAGGCGTACAGGCCTGCTGAAAAAACTTAGCCGCCAGGTAATCTATTCTCCCTTCGGACATGGAAACAGGTTTAATCACTCATACAAGGGCTGAAAATGCCCTGTAATACTATAGAGACAAGAAAACGGCGGGGTATGTCTAGTGGAAATTGAAATTTTTTTTCAGAAGGGGGAATTTTCTGAGGCGGTCAGCAGCAGGAAGAACACCGGCAGCAGGTCTGTATGATTGCCCAGGCCTGTGCGTAGCGCCTGAAGCGCCTGCACCAGGTGTTTGTTGACCGTAGAAGGGGAAATATTCAGCAGGCTGGCGATTTCTTTATGCTTCAGTCCCTGTTCCCTGTTCAGGAGGTATACCTTGCGTTGCTGAGGAGGCAGGGATTCAATGATTTCGTGCACCCGTTCCCGTAATGCCTTAAATTCCACCTCTTCACCGGAAACGGAGTTGTGGGTAGTGTCTGGCCGGCTTGCCTCTTCTATAGGCAGCAGCGTGGCCCGGGCCATTTTCCTGAAATCGTTGATGGCCTGGTTCTGTGCCATACGAAAGAGATAGCTGTTAAAATGTACGATAGCGGCCAGTTTATCACGTTCTTTCCAGAGCCTGAAGAACACTTCCTGCACCACATCTTCTGCTGCCGGGCCGGAGCCGTTCAATTGCAGCATAAAGCTGTATAACTTCTGCCGGTACTTCATAAAGAGCGCCTCAAAAGCTGTTTCATCGCCTGCGGCAGCCAGCGCCAGCAGGGCTTTTTCATCCACCTCTCCTGCAATATTCATGGTTGGTCACTCAATTATTTCTAAAAATAGCATCTCTCGAAAACGGAACTGTAAAAATAGCTAATAAGCCGAAAGCATTAGCATCAATTTACAAAGCGTTCCGGAAACAACAAAACGAAAGCCTCACAGGGCCTGCCTGCGAGGCTTTCATCGCCCGTTACCGTTTCGGTATTGTCAATAATAGATATCTACGATGCCGTTAGGCGTACCCTGGGTCACCACTGTGGAGTGCTGGCCGCAGTCTGTAACAGGGTTGTCTATTGACCATGACAGGGGCGCCTGTGCGCCGCCCACTCTCAGGTCGATACCACTGAGCCTTGTTTTGGCCGTATTGGGATAGTTGGAGCAGGTGACCACGCCATACGCTTCCAGCGACTCTGCCGCCCAATACAATGTGGGGATATTGTTGACCGTCAGGTTAATGGAAGGATAACCGGTAAACACGGACGTATAGCTGCGTGTGCTGCCACTGCCGCCTATCAGGCTCATAATACCCTGGAGGTTGGTGCCCGGATTGACGCGTATCAGATTGCTGTATACAGTGTTGTTACCGACGTACCAGTTGGCGATGGCCCAGTAGCTGCCGCCGCCGGCCGCAGAAGGTCCCCACTGCAACACCGGCTGCAGGATGTTGCTGGAATTCTGCAAGCCGTTGAACAGGAAGATGGTCTGTCCGGAATTCACTGCCGGCGCGGGTGGTACCGTCCAGCTGGTAGCGAAGTAGGAAATAGCAGAAGCCGTGTTATTGGTCCAGTAAGTGTAGGTGATCCAGCCGGAGCCCAGCGGGAACACGCCGTTGCCGGGCTTTTTGGACTTTTCGGGGTTGAACGGAATTCTGGCGTCGTCCTGTTCTATGGCGCCGTAATCCGCCAACACCTTGCCATTGCGGTCGTACCTGCGCAGCCGGTTGCCTTCGCCGCTCAGGTATTCACCTGTTTCAATATGATGTACTTTCGATTTGGCCACCCAGCCTGCAGGAGTAAGCACCTGGTCCTGGTGGTCGTTTATTTGTGCCTTGTCGGCAGCAGCTGTTACTGCGTTATTATCCGCTGATGTGCCGTTCTGCTCTTTCTTACAGGCAGAAAATACCACAACACTCAACAGCATGAGGGAGAGGATGTATTTGCTCATAAATAGGGGTTTGGGTTAAGAAAATATGAGAAAAGGAGAAACGGATAGTTCGGGCTACTACTAAAGTAAGGCAAACCACTGCGAACAGGCAGTATATCACGCCATGATGGCAGTATCAGCGGGTTATTACATCAACAGCCGGTGTCGGGGTCATATCCGGCTTGTTTCATCATAAAATAACATCAGATTACGGAAAAAAAATCTATCTTAAATAGGTATTTGAAAACCTGAATTTTAAATTTTAACCGATGAGAAAAACAATTGTTTTAAGTTTCCTGTCAACTTTATTTTTTGTCCAAAGCCATGCCGCTTCCGCTCCGGAAAAAACAGTAAACCTATTGTCTGTAGCAGAGAAGCCTGCCGACAACGACAAGATCTCAACAACATTTAATGTCCGGATAACCCTGGTGGACATCCATGGGGCGCCGGTAACAGGTGGTTCAGGCCTGCGCGGCTACTGGGCACAGAACGTAGCCACCGGTGAGTATTATTACCCCGGCGGGCAGGAAGATGAAGACAAGTTTGAAAATCTGCCGGCTGGTACGTATACCTTTGGTGCATACCCCGGTAACTGGGACGGCGCTGTTTCCAAAACAGTGACGCTCAGCAGCGGCAATGTAGGCCCTGATGGCTACATTGTGGTAACATTAACCTATTGGGTAGAATAACTTACCTGCCAAAAGCAAATGAAAAGACTGGCCCATGGCCGGTCTTTTTATTTTTCCGCTTTCTGCGGGCGGGCAACTTTCTGCAGACTCACATTCTCGCAAACAGCATACACTGCATAGAAGAACATCAGCGTGAATATGGTGTATTTGCTGGTATTAGCTCTGTTCACCACAGCGTAGATAGTGATACCTGCCAGGCAAAGCATCATTCTGCTTATCATAGCGCCGTATACACGGAGCATAAAAACAGCGTTGCTTTCTGCCTGTACGCCTTTGCGGCTCATGTTATAGGTGAATGCTGAAAGTAAAGCCAGCGCGAGGTTTCCGAAGAGTAGCACATTATGGTGAACACCATTGTCTAACATCCAGTCCTTAGATAAAAATAACGCGCCGTTCAGTAAAATAAAAAGGCCAATGACTCTAAAGTAAAATCTATCCCACATTTCTGTTCAAAATTCTGTTCTAAAGTTGTTTATGAGGGCGCAAAGTTAAGATCAAAAAAGATAACTGCAAAATGATGGCAGTAAAAAAGAGTATTAATTAAATGTAATCATATAGGTCTTTTGCTGGCTTTGATCAGTCGTAAACACATCCGGAAGCCTGTAAACCGGGTCTGGCCAAGCCTCCCGGCCGCTAAAACATTAAACACTAATCATATTTATATCATTTACCATTCGAAATAAGGTTGCTTGTATTTCCTTTGCGAATCGCTTCTTCTGCAAGACAGATTCACTGCCTTCACTAAAAATCAAAACGGCCGATTTTTACTATTCTACAGGGTACCGCCATCCTAATTTTGTGATCATGAATATCAAGAATAAAAAGATCGCTATCGTTGGTGGCGGCCCCGGCGGCCTCACCCTGGCAAGGCTCTTACAACTAAAAGGCGCCCAGGTAAAAGTATATGAACGGGACATCAATAAAGATGTGAGGATACAGGGCGGCGCACTGGACCTGCATACTGATTCCGGCCTCGCCGCACTCGCCAAAGCAGGGCTAATGGAAGAATTTAAAAAGCACTACCGCCCGGAAGCGGGACTGATACGCGTGGTAGACGATCAGCTGACTGTTCATTTTGATGAACATCAGACGGGTAAAAAAGAAACCTTCGGCGATACTCACCATCGCCCGGAAATTGACCGTGGCCCCCTGCGGCAAATCCTCCTGGATTCGCTGGCGCCGGACACCGTTGTTTGGGACAGCCACATTTTATCAATTGAAAAAATACAGGGCACCTGGAAACTGGTTTTCCAAAACGGTCATACCGCTACTGCGGATATCATTATCGGCGCAGACGGGGCCAACTCGAAGATCAGGCCGTTTGTCACCGCTGTCAAGCCTTACTGGACAGGCATCACCATGCTGGAAGGATCGCTGAAAGACGGCGCCAGGACCGCACCGCTCATTCATGAATTACTAAAGGGCGGAAAGTTATTCGGTTACGGGAAAGAACAAACGCTGATTGTTAGCTCCAAAGATAACGGCAGCTTCGGATTTATGGCCAGTTTTAAATCCAATGAACATTGGGCGAAAGAAAGTGGTATTGATTTTACAGACCATCGTCAGGTCCTTGCCTGGTTTAAAAAGGAATTTTCAGCCTGGAGCCCTGCCTGGTGGGAACTCTTTGAAAGCCCGGACACGACTTTCATTCCGCGCCCGCAATATTGCATTCCGCCAGACCAGCAATGGGAAGCCAATGCCGATATCACCCTGCTGGGCGATGCCGCCCACTGGATGCCGCCTTTTGCCGGCGAAGGCGTGAACATGGCCATGCTGGACGCGCTGCAGCTGAGTGAAGCACTGACTAACCCTGCATTCAGCGATACCAGACAAGCTATTGCCCACTATGAAAAGCAGATGTTTGCCCGGTTTGGCAAAATGGGCCAGGCGACGTTGTTTAATACTAAGTGGATGCATCAGCCCAATGCGTTGAAGGATATGCTGGCGATGTTTGGGAAAAACAAGTTTCAACAGGGGCTGTTCTTTATCAGGTATATTATAGAGGTCAGCGTCATTCCGGGTATTCGAAAAATCCTGGGAAGGCCACATGCGCAGGAAGTATTTAATTCATCATCCGGTAATCATTCGGCGTAACGCCTGCTTTTTGTTTGAACAGGCGGGTGAAATGCTGCGGGTATTTAAAGCCCAATTCGTAGGCAATTTCGCTTGCAGACTTATTCCTGTCAAACAGTCTCTCTTTCGCCACATCTATCACTTTTGACTGAATGTATTCCAGAGCGGTTTTCCCGGTTTCTTTCTTTATCAGGTCACCAAAATAGTTGGGGGACAAATGCAGGGCTTCGGCGCAATAAGCCACGGAAGGTAAGCCCTCGCTCTGTGGTTTACCAGATAAAAAATAGTCATTCAACAGGTGTTCAAAGCGTTCCAGGACTCCTTTATTTGCATTGTCACGCGTAATGAACTGGCGGTCGTAAAAACGGATACAGTAATTGAGCAGCAACTCAATGTTGGATGAAATCAATCTTTTGCTGTGTTTGTCTATATTTTGATCGAGTTCATACCCGATTTTTGAGAAGCAGTCTATCACAATACTCTTCTCTTTATCCGACAGGTGAAGCGCTTCGTTTACATCATACGAAAAGAAAGAATAATCCTGCATATGTTTGCCCAGCGGAGTACCATTTATCAGGTCAGGATGAAAGAGCAACACCCAGCCCTTCAGGGCAAATAGTTCAAGTCCGGGTTGCACACCCACCACCTGTCCGGGCGCTATAAATATCAGACTTCCTTCCTGGTAGTCATAGTGCTTTCTTCCATAGCGCAATTGGCCACAGTTCAATTCCTTCAGGCCCACCGCATACAAACCAAAGTTGAATGATTTCGCGGGCACCGGTTGCGCTTTCGCGAGGTCAATCACCGTAACCAGCGGATGTCTGGTCGCTACGCCCCTCATGGCATTGTATTGTGCGACGCTGCGAATTTTTACAATCTCATCCATATGCTGCTCTTTTATCGCTACAAATTTACAGGTTCCGACAAGCTTTTTTGACAGCTGCCTTGCCAATCAGTAAAACTGGTAAGAAAACCAGTAATGTGTATACAACAACAGCTTTCCCATCTCCATAATTTTGGAGCGAAAATAAACATACAAAAATGAAAACACGACAATTGGGAACATCAGGGTTGGCAGTCTCTGAACTTGGTTTCGGCTGCATGGGATTAAGCCATGGTTATGGTCCGGCAACAAATGAAAAAGATGCCATTGCACTCATTCAAAAAGCCTATGAATCGGGCATTACGTTCTTTGACACCGCAGAAGCGTATGGACAAGGCGCCAACGAGCAGTTGGTCGGGAAGGGATTACACAAGGTACGCGACAAAGTGGTCATCGCCACCAAGTTTGGCTTTGCAAACGGCAGAAATACAGACGGTTTGGACAGTCGCCCCGAACGCATCAGGCAAGTGGCGGAAAACTCGCTCCGTTATCTGCAAACAGATTATATCGACTTGTTTTATCAACACCGTGTAGACCCGAACGTACCTATTGAAGACGTCGCCGGGACCGTAAAGGATTTGATTGCCGAAGGCAAAGTAAGACACTTCGGCATGAGTGAAGCCGGCGTGCAAAGTATACGAAAGGCACATGCCGTACAACCCGTGGCAGCGCTGCAAAGCGAATATTCCATGTTCTGGCGCGAACCCGAAAAAGAAATCATTCCCTTGCTTGAAGAATTGGGCATTGGCTTTGTTCCGTTTAGCCCTTTGGGAAAGGGATTTTTAACGGGTAAGATGAATGCGGACACCAAATTTGACAAGACCGATTTCAGAAATATCCTGCCTCGTTTCAGCAAAGAAAATCGCGAAGCCAATCAAACCATTATCGATCTTGTAACCAAAATTGCCAGCGCACATAACGCTACGCCAGCGCAGATTGCATTGGCATGGCTGCTGGCACAAAAACCATGGATCGTGCCGATTCCGGGAACTACAAAAATGACTCGCCTCGAAGAAAATACAGGCGGAGCAAACATCACCTTAAGCGATGCTGATTTGGTCAATATCAATAAGGCTTTGGACAATATCAGCCTTCAGGGGGAACGCTATCCCGCAAACATGGCAAACCTGCAAGGCAGGTAAGCAAGTCATATTCCCGGTAAAAATTGACAACTGACAACATTAAAAGAGGCTTGTAAATGAATGTTTACAAGCCTCTTTCTTCTCAGGCTGGCTAAGTGAGCCCACAGGGGCAATAGCCAGGACCTTTCCCGTTGGATCATTTTGCGAATAAAGCGGTGGTCTCCGTTACCAGCGCATGCATTAACGCGTCCGCCTTCCGGTGTTTCAATATGGGAGCGATCTGCCCACCCCAAAACTGGACCATATCCCATTGTTCTTTGCCTAAAGCGGCGTTTCGCAGGGACGACATAAAGTGGCCCTGCAACGGGAAAGGCAGGAATCCGGCTTCCTTTCCTTTCGTCTCTTCCCCAAGCCTGCTGGACAGTCCACGTCCGAGCCTGCCGGTAAATGCACGCGTCAGCGCTGTGTATTTTGCCTTTTCAGAGAACAACCCCTCCCTGTGAACAGGCAGTATATTGGATTCTTCACAGGCCAGGAAAGCTGTTCCTATCTGTACTGCGTCTGCTCCTAACGTCAGGGCAGCTTTGATACCGGCACCGGTTGCGATTCCTCCGGCCGCTACAACCGGAACTTTCACTTTCTCCCGTATCAGTTGCACCAGCACAAAAGTCCCTGTTACAGAAGCTTCAGCTGAGCGAAGAAACGATGGGCGATGCCCGCCGGCTTCAAACCCTGAGGCGATGATCATATCTGTACCGGTTGCTTCCAATGCAATGGCTTCATCCAACGTGGTGGCCGCTCCCACCGTGATGATCCCTCTTCTGCGGCATTGCTCCAGTACATCTTCCGTCAGTGTACCAAACATATAACTGAATACTTTGGGCCGGATGTCCATGACTACCTGCAACTGATTTTCAAACCTGGATTGAAAAGGTGCTGGCTTAACAGGCACCGGCAGATCTAATTCATCAAAGTAAGGCTTAAACACCCGGACCGCCTGTTGATATTGTTCATCGGTAACCGCTCCGGTAACATCCGTATCCGACACCCATAAGTTGAGATTATACGGCTTATTGGTAGCTGCTTTTATTTGCCTGTCTATCTCCGCGATCTCCTGCGGGCTATTGGTATATGCGCCATAACCACCCAATCCGCCGGCGTTTGAAACCGCAGATACCAACTGCGCTGACGAGAGATTACCCCCGAAAGGCCCCTGCATAATAGGGTAATCAATACCCAATAACTCCGTTGCTTTCGTTTGATACCACATTGTGTTAATATAAAAAATCTAGTTTGAACTGTTTACTGTAGTCAGGAGAACAACATCTATCTTATCATTCACAATTTTCCCTTTCACAAACTCAAAAAATTTCCTGGCGTGTGCAGATGTCTTATGCACTTCAAAAGCCGCGTCATTCTTATATTCTTCGTAAATAACGACCGAAAGAGGCGAATCATTCCGTGTATTCACCACAAACTGCACACAGCCGGGCTCCCTGTTGCTCTCCGCTGCCATGGCAGCAAGTGCTTCCTTCATCTCTTTCCGAAAGGCAGGAAGTATTTCCATATAGGCCACCACGTTAGCTTTATGTTCCGGTCCCGGAATATCAGATGACTTTTCAGAAGTCTGCCGTCCGGCCGTGTCACTAATCATTTTATTGACCAGGAGCCATTTTCCATCAATTTTATGAAAAGACAAAAATTCCTGGTAAACAAAATCATACATCGTCACTTTCACTTCGGCAATGGCTATCGAATTAACCACTTTGATAGAAAGTATCTCACCTTTGAATGGCTTGCCGGAAGCTTTTGGGCTCTGTCGATTTTTAACACCATCCAGGTACTGCGGTAAATCTTTGGCGTAGGGCTGCCCTTTTACATCTCCCAAAAACAAAGTCCCCGGGTGATACACTGTGCTTAGCAGGGCAACGTCTCCCTCATATATACCTTTAAAGTAGCGATTTTCCAGCACACCGGATATCGCTAATGAGTCTTGTTTATTAGTTTCAGTTTCAACGATTGGCATATCTTCAGATTTGTGCCTGAGCAGGTACTTCCACCGCTTTTGCGGTTAACAGGATATTCAGCTCAAAGTCGTTGTAAATAAGCGTATCTCCGAGGTCCCTGAAGAAATTTCCAGAACGGAATTTAATGCCGAATTTTGTGCGGTCAATGACGATGGCTCCGGTTACGGTCAATGTATCATCATTCAGCCTGGTCGTTACATCAAATGCCACGGGATTGGTAATGCCTTTAATGGTCAGATCACCTTTTACGTGATTGTCCTGTACAGAAGTGATTTCGAAACAGGCTTCCGGGTACTGCTCAATACCGAAAAAATCATCGGAAGCCAGGTGCCCCGCAAATTGGGCGTTGGTGGCAGGGTCTGCAATGTCCAGTATTTTAATGGATGTGGTATCCACCACAAACCTGCCGGCTGTTATTTGTCCATCCGTCAGGAAAAGTTCACCTGCTTTAAGCCGGATAGTTCCGTTATGGGCCCCTGTTACTTTTTTACCTATCCAATCAATGGTGCTCTGAGCAATTTCAATGTTAAATTGTTGCGTTCTCATTGCTTTGTATTTAAGTGTTTCAAAATTTATGATACAAAGTAACGGCGGGATTTCCGGCTGATTAGGTGACTTACATCACATTCTTATGCGAGTTGTAAAGCCGGCTTAAAGTTTCCCTGGACACTCCAAGGTAAGCGGCAATTAAATGTTTGGGGACTAGGTTATACAACTGGGGGTATAATTTCATTAGTTCTTCATAGCGGGTTTTGGCGTCATTATTCATAAATGACAGTAGCCGCTTATGTGCAGCCACATACCCCCAGTTCGTACGCCAGCGGAAAAAATATTCTACCTGATGGATCTTCCTACAGAGCTTTTCACGATCGGCATTGGATAAACCCAGCAGCTCCACGTCCGTAATACAATCCACGTTGACAGAGGCTTTTGTCTGCGTATACAATGCATTATAGTCTGATGCCCACCACGTAGGCATTGCAAACTGCAGGATATGCATCTTTACATCGTCATTGATAAAAAATGTTTTCAGGCAACCGGAAACAACAAAATATTCATGGTCGACTTTATCGCCTTCCCGAATGACTACCTGTCCTTTTTTAAACGAAAGCGGTTTGAAATAACTAAAGAAATAATCAAACTCCGCTGGCGTAAACGATGCAAGTTTGGTAATATGTTCTTTCAATAATTCACTCGCATTCATAATAAAAATAAAGTATTTGATGGCCCCTGGCGTAACAATCAAATATATAACATTGTATCGGAATGGCAGGAGAAAGCGGTAAAAACGATACTTAGCTAAGCATCAACTTACAAGCTTCTTTATCTAAGTGCCCGGAACTGAATTCTTATCTAGCTAAGAAAGAATTAGTTGTGAGGTATTTGTTCTTTTTGGATATGAAACTATTTTTCTCCTAATTTTATCTGGATATATATTTTATAATGAAGCATAGAAAGCTTCCAAATTAAAATTACTATGGCTATTAAAATTACAAATGAATGTATTTTCTGTGGAGCTTGTGAATCAGAATGTCCGAATAACGCCATCTATGAGGGCGGCGTAGAATGGGCAATAGCTGATGGCACAATGGTTAAAGGTGATTTTGTGTTGATGGACGGATCAATTATTGATGTCAGCCAGCGCAATGCGCCCCTGGCCACCGATCTGTATTATATCGTTTCAGATAAATGTACAGAATGTCAAGGATTTCATGAGGAACCCCAATGTGCAGTCGCATGTCCGGTAGACTGTTGTGTACCCGACGAAACGTGCAAGGAGTCTACGGAAGAACTGTTGGCAAAAAAAGATAGATTACATCCTTAATTAGAAAGCATAAAGAATTATCAGTAAGTGGTCGTCAGACGCAAATCGCTGGCACGTATACTGAACCTAAACGGGGAGAATGGCTAATTGCCTTTTTCCCCGTTGCTATTTTTGAAATTTAATTTTAAACCATAATTTAATAGAATATCCAGGGAATTCATCTCCCAATCAGGAATATGACATAGACAGTAATAAGGAAAATAGGTGGCAGCTCAAGAACGAGGAAATAATTTTCTGTGTCATGTCGTGTGTCAATTATGTGTCGCAAATAGTGGGCAGAAGCGGATAAAAGCGTACCAAAACGATATTGACACAAAAAAATAGGTTGTAAGTCAAATACCTACAACCTATTACGTGCCCAGAACTGGATTCGAACCAGCACACCCTTGCAGGCGCTGCGACCTGAACACAGTGCGTCTACCAATTTCGCCATCTGGGCAACTGATATTGTGATCAGGGAGCGCAAAGATAAGCACTCGTTTTAATTCTCCAAATTTTTTGCTGAAATATTTTTTCAACCAGCGCTGACAAACGAGCTGAAAACCAGCGCTATAAACAATTGCAGCGGACAGTTGTTATCCTGTAAAGCAACATGACTTATGCTCTCTATTATCATTATCATCGTTCTCATCGCTTTTAACTTTTACTTCTCCCTGGCAGAAATAGGACTGATATCAGTAGATAAAGCAACACTGAAAATTCAGGCTGACGGCGGTAATAACCGCGCCGCCAGCACCCTCCGGCTCGTGAGCGACCCCGACGAATTCCTTAGCGCGGTACAGGTAGGCATCACCCTGGTAGGCATACTGGAAGGGCTATACGGCGGAGATATGATGGCGGCACTGTTGGAACCCGTATTCCGCTCGTGGCATATGGGCAACTACGGCGCACATCTGCTGGCACTGCTGATCGGCGTAGGGTCTATCACCTATCTCACTATTATCTTCGGTGAACTCATCCCTAAAACCCTCGCGCTGCTGGACCCGGAAAAAATTTCCTTCCTCATCACGCCGTCCATGATCATCTTTTCAAAGGTCGCCTACCCTTTTATCAAACTACTGACCAGCAGTACCAAGTATATCCTCGGACTGTTCCATATCAATACTATCCAGGAACAGAAGCTGACAGACAACGACCTGCGCGGCATGCTTGTCATGGCCTATAAACAGGGACTGATAGAAAAAGGGGAATTTATGCTGCATAAAAATATATCTGCAGCCTACGACCTGCCGGCGGAGAACATTATGACGCCGGCTAGCATCGTGATGGTCCTCAAAGAAGACATGGCCCGTGAAGAGATAACTGAAACGATTAAACGAAGTACACACCGCACCTTTCCGGTGATGAACAGCGGCGGCGAGATCATCGGCGCCCTTATGATCAAGGACTTCTTCCTGGAGCCGGACAAACCTTTGCACGCACTGATCAGCCCTGTCTCCTATCTGTCGCTCAACCAGGGCGTCTTCGACATGTTCCAGCTGTTGCGCCGCGAAAGCACCATCATGGGGGTGGTATTGAATGAATATGGGGAGTTTGAAGGCATCGTCACCTTCCACGATATCGTGTCTGGTCTGTTGGGCAATCTGCCGGGATATAATACCAAAGAGCGATTTTTAGAACAGCAGCCGGACAAAAGCTGGCTGACCAACGGTATCACCCGGTTATCGTTTATCCGGGAAACGCTGAACATGGAATGGCTCCGGCCATATGAAGAGGAAGATATTACAGTGGCCGGCCTGCTGATCAGTAAACTGAAACACATTCCCCAATCCGGTGAAAAAGTGACGATCAACCAGCTCACTTTTGAAATCAAACGGATGGACAGGCACCGGATTGAGGAAGTGGTCATCAGGCAAACTAGTTCCACTTAAAGAAACGAATGCCCAGTATACCGAATACAGTTGAATATCCCAGTGTGGCCAGCAACGCGTAGGTGGCCTGCAGGTTCCAGGTGTCGGGCTGCAACGCTGTACCGATCATGCGATTGACCACGCCATAAGGCGACCACTGCACCATATCTTTCACGACATCGCCTAACACGCCGAAGTTGCCCAGCATGCCCACCATAATGAAGATAAAATATACCAGTCGCGTGGTGGAGTTCACCGTCTCCGGATTTTTAATCAGTCCCACGATCAGTTGTCCCAGGCTGAGGTACAGCGCGCCGCCCAATACAGCGGCGAAGAAACCTGTCAGATAACCCAGCGGCGACAGTACAATTTTGTCTACCAGATTGCCAACGGCGAAGATGGCAATGGTCATGGCCATGATAGTGACTATCTGTACCATGACACGGCTGCACATGATGGTCCATGCGGCAACAGGCCCTACGCGCAGGCGCTGGAACACGCCTTTGTCACGGTCACGCGCAATGGAATTGGTGTAACCCAGCAGGCCGATGCTGATCAGGCCAATGGTGATACCACCGGAGATCACATAAGGGCCGCCCATCATTTTCACCATTCCTTTCCAGGAGATAACGATCACCAGGGGCACCAGCAGCACAAGCCGCAGCGAACGGCGGTTGCGCCACAGGGTGGTAAAATCGGCCCGCAATAAGGCGGTCATCACGGCAGAAGTCTGAGGTATTTTGGTTTGCATAAAGTAGGTATTGAGTTATGAACGGACAGCCCGGCCGGTAAGGCCGATAAATACATCTTCGAGGGTGATCTTTCCTTTGCGGGACACGGCAATGACGTCGGGGTCGTTGCGATGTGCGGCTATCAACGCTTCGGGGGTATCGATAGCGATCACCCGTCCATGGTCGATGATGGCGATACGATCGCAGACCGCTTCGGCCTCTTCCATGGAATGGGTGGTGAGCAGTACGGCATGTCCTTTTGCTTTGATGGCCTCTATACGGTCCCACAACTGCCTTCTGGACTGTGGGTCCAGTCCGGTGGTGGGCTCGTCCAGCAGCACCAGCTGCGGATCATGAATAGTGGAGATGACCAGCGATACCCGCTGTTGCTGTCCGCCGGACAACTGTCCGAAACGTTTGGTACCGGAATCCTGCAGGTTGATTTCCACCAGCTTCTCTTCTACTTCAGCAGGCGTCATTTCTTTGCCATAGATACCGGCGAACAGCCGGATGATTTCGGCCACGTTTAGTTCCGCCTGAAAACTGGTGGATTGTAATTGTACGCCCATGTTGGCTTTGGCGTAAAGGGGTTGATCGAGGATGCTGAAGCCGGCGACGTTGATTTGTCCGCCCTGTGGCCGTAGCAGACCTTCAATAGCGCTCAGGGTGCTCGTTTTGCCGGCGCCGTTAGGTCCGAGCAGACCGAAAATCTCGCCGGATGCCACGGTAAAGGATACCTGTCGCACCGCCTGAAAGTGACCATAGGAAACACTCAGCTGGTCTACCTCCAGGATAGCCCTTTGTTGATTACTCATGTGCTGATTCGATTTTGGATGAATGAACAGGCTGCAATGATACAAAAACCAACAAAGGGCACACAGGAAATAAGGTCAACGACCAGTACAGGTCGGTAAAGTGCGGCTTTTTACCGGTAAATCAGGCTACTAGAGGGAAACCAGTTGCCGGCGCAGGGCTTCGAGCACCATGCCGGTACGGCTTTGTACGTTGAGCTTGTGGAAAAGGATTTCGCGGTAACCGTCTACGGTACGTTCGGAAACATTCATCTTCTGCGCGATGGCTTTATACGTAAGATCGCTGCAGGCGAGGCTCAGAAACTCTTTCTCTCTTTCGGTGATGGTCTCCTGCTGTTCCGATTGCAGGATCAGCCGGCGATAGTTCACATTGGACGCATCGTTGTGATAGTAGCCCGATTCATGTATTTCACGCAGGGCTTTTTCCAGTTCCACCGGGTGGATATCTTTCAGCAGATAAGCGCAGCATCCGGCTTTGAGCATGGTGATGATGGTGGTGTCATTTTCCTTCATGGACAGTGCCGCTATGCGAATGCCCGGATGCTGTTTCTGCAACAGGGCCGTTGCTTTGGGGCCGTCCATGACAGGCATGTTCACGTCCAGCAGCACGATGTCCGGCGGGGCCGGCAATGCGGAGATCTTGTCCAGCAGCTCTTTTCCGTTGACTGCTTCCGCTACAATGCTAAAACCGTTAAAGCCCGCTATGAGCAGGCTCAGTGACTTGAGGAATAACTGATGGTCGTCTGCGATGGCAATTTTGATGTTCATAACTGATTTGGTTCAACGGGTAATTTTATCAACACAGCAGTACCTCCTGCATCCGTCACTTCCCAGTTGATCGTTCCACCCAGCAGCCTGGTGCGGTGCTGCATATTCCGGATACCCAGTCCGGTGGCAGACATGCCGGCTTTGTCGAAGCCGGCGCCGTCATCTGCAATGATCAACAGTAGTGCCTTTTCTGCTATACGCATGCTGATGTCGATCACTTGCGGACGGGCATGTTTCAGGCAGTTTTGCATGGCTTCCTGTATGATACGGAACAGAATGATCTGCGGTTCTGCCTGTAGCGGCAACTCGGCCAGTTCGTGGGTAAACTTCACCTTAATGGTACGACTGGCATTAATACGGGCCACTTCGCTCTTCAGGTTATCGACCAGGCTGAACTGGTCCAGCCACTGGCGGCTAAACGATTTGGACAGCGCGCGCAAATGATGAATGGCCGTACTGAGGGTTTCTTCGGCGGTCTTTAACGTCTCCGGTGCATCGGTCAGGTTACGCTGGGTAACATTGATCAATAGTTTGGTGCTGGTTAACAATTGGCCGATATCGTCGTGAAGCTCCTGCCCCAGGTGGGCAAAGGTTTCTTCCTGTATTTCGATCTGAGACCACATCAATTGTTTATCATACTCTTCTTTCATTAATTTTAGCTGATGCAGGTAAGCCTGTTGTTTTTTCTTGTAATTAATGATCGCCACAATCACTATCAACCCCATGATGGTAAACAACAAGGTGAGTAATATGACTGCTACGAAGAAATCCTGTTTGACCGGAAGCATATGATGCTTTTTATCAGCATAATATACAACAGGTAATTGGATAATGAGTTCAAAATCGTAAAAAGATGCCTGGCAGACTGCGCATCGCCGGCCAATAACAGGTTATAAAAGCCGTTGACACACATCGATCCCGCGAAATAAAAGAAAAACGCGAGGGTCAGCCAGAAGTCGGGGTGCCGGAATATAGACGCTTCACTATTGGGGGTAATCGTAAAAAAGGACAAAAGGCACCAGCAAATGACCAGGAAGCTCTCAATGGTAATATTAATGCCGGGGAAGTAACGCCAACCGCCATAAACAAAGCTGTACCCGAGTGACACCACGCCAAACACAAATATCGAAATCCACATCAGCAACCGCCAGCGTTCATCCTTGATTCCTGATCGTAAAATAATTGTTATCAGACTATATTCCAGCACCACAAAAAAGTGGTATACAATAAAGAAATGGGAACCACGCTTCCCGATCAGTTCCACTATCACCTCCGATAATATGGAAAAACCCAATAACACCGCCAGCTGCTTTACCTGCGTGTACCGCAGGTTAAACAGGCTAATGGCAAAACATGTCACCAGCATCACATAGTATCCATAGATCCATCCGTTCATTCAGCGCAGCAATTTTTTTTAACAGTTGTTCTCCAGGTCAATGGGCGTCACAGCTCCAAACGGATGACCGCTGGCCTTCAGGGCGGCAAACAGCCTGGTCATCAGTGGCTCGTCTTCGCCGCCATTGCCTCTTTCTTCAATGCCCGGATCAGCCGGAGTAGGGTCCAGCACGCCGGCTTTGGCTTTTTCCAGCAGCACAGGGAACCCGATGTTGACATGGTTCGCATCCAGGCCTTCGGCCATCAGGCTGATTTTTTCGTTATTTTCCGGAATAACAAAATGAAAGCGTACAAATTCACATCCGGGCTGGCCCAGCAACCGGAAAAGGGAAGCCTTGCTGAACTCGACGGAGTACCGGCCCTGGAAAAATTCTTTTACCTCCGGATGTTTGGAAAGGTAATTGTAAAAATGAAACAGCATTCCGAAGTAAGCACTCACGGTAACGGGCATCCCGTAGGTAGTGGGATCACCAGTGAAAGGCATGTGTGAGTCAATAGGGATGGTGGTATTATCAAGATACCCCTGGTTATTGGCGGTATAACCGCTAACCATCATTTTGTCGCTCATGTTGTTGTGTTTAGTGGAAGCAAATATTCAACATTTTTTTTATGCTTACACCGGGGTTTTCCCCGGGTAGTTACCCGGGATAATTCCTCTTCTGCTAAAATATATAACTTAGGTATAATCATACAGCAACCGAAATGATCTATTTGTATAAATTACGCTAAAATAATTGTCATGAGTCAGCAGGATGCCCGTATCGACGCCTATATCCGCAAATCGGCCAGCTTCGCCCAGCCTGTCCTGGAACATATGCGGGCCCTGGTCCATAAAGCCTGTCCCGAAGTGGAAGAAACCATCAAATGGGGCATGCCTTACTTCACCTACAAAGGACAACTGTTTTGCTGCTTTGCCGCTTTTAAGGCCCATTGCTCCTTTATCTTCTGGAAAGGCGCCCTGATGGACGACCCTGACAATATCTTTCAGCAACGGGGCGAAAATGGCATGGGCCAACTGGGGAAGATCACCAGTCTTAAAGACCTTCCATCCGACAGGACCTTTATCAAATACCTGAAGGCCGCGGCTACACTAAGCACCAGCGACCTCCCTCCCGCCGCTAAAAAGGCAGCACCGGTGAAAAAAGCACTGGAAGTGCCGGACTGGCTCCTGTCTGCCATCAAGAAGAATAAAAAAGCATGGGCCACTTTTGATGCATTCAGCTACAGCAACAAAAAAGAATATGTAGACTGGATTGTCAGCGCTAAAACGGACGCCACACGCGACAGCCGCCTCGCTGATGCGCTGACATGGATGGCAGAAGGCAAAATCCGGAACTGGAAGTATGTGAAATGATGCATCAACGCCACCCTAACCCAGGTGCAACATATTTCAGAATAGAATTCAGCAAGTGTACATTGTATTCCACTCCCAGGGTATTGGGTATAGTTAGCAGTATCGTGTCTGCTTCGCGGATAGCTTCATCCTCAGCCAGTTCTTTTATCAGTTGATCTGGTTCTGCAGCGTAGCTTCTTCCGAAAATGGCGCGCTTGCCCGGCTCAATCATACCGATCTGATCACGGCTCTTTCCATCCCGCCCAAAGATCTGGCGGTCTTCATCGGTCACCAATGCAAAAACAGACCGGCTCACAGAGACTCTGGCTTCGCGCTGGTGGCCGGCTTTCTTCCAGGCTTCTTTGTACAACCGGATCTGTTCGGCCTGCTGCACATGGAAGGGCTTACCGCTTTCGTCAAACTTCAGGGTAGAGCTCTGAAGATGCATGCCATTTTCAGCTGCCCAGACAGCAGTTGCGTTAGAGGCAGCACCCCACCAGATACGTTCCCTTAATCCTGCTGAGTATGGCTCCAAACGCAGCAGTCCGGGCGGGTTCGGAAACATAGGATTCGGATTGGGCGCTGCAAAGCCTACCCCTCTCAGTTTGTCCAGAAACTCCAGCGCCTTACGACGCCCCATGTCCTGATCATTTTCTCCTTCCTTTGGCTCATAGCCAAAATAACGCCATCCATCTATGACCTGCTCCGGTGAACCTCTGCTAATACCTAATTGCAACCGCCCCTCCGAAATCAAATCAGCAGCGCCAGCATCTTCCACCATATACAGTGGGTTTTCATAACGCATATCAATCACGCCGGTGCCAATTTCTATCCTGCTGGTCCTGGCGCCAATGGCCGAAAGCAAAGGAAATGGAGAGGCTAATTGAGCAGCGAAGTGATGCACCCTGAAATACGCGCCGTCCAGCCCTATTTCTTCCGCAGCTACAGCCAGATCAATTGACTGACGCAAGGTGTCGCCGGCGGTACGGGCCATATAAGCAGGATGATCGGCCCAGTGCCCAAATGATAAAAATCCTATTTTCTTCATCTTGTTTACCGCAATATGGATTTAACAATATTGTAACGAGGCAGGCCAACGCCTTCCCAGCCTTCTATTGATAAAAGTAAATAGAATAAATGGATATCCATCTTACGCTTCCGCCAATTGCCTCAACGCATACGCATCATGCGGCAATCCATACTCCCTGAACACTTCCAGTAAATTGACAAACCCCGGCGACTTCGCCGCCACGTCCGCCGCTGCAAGCAAAGCCTTCTTCCTGACCGGCGTCATGTCCTCCAGCGCGGCTTCATCGCTGAACAACACAGCGAATATTGTTTGCAGATAACTGATCTGTTTGAATGAGTCAGCAGCGGGCAGTGCCTCTATAATGGGCAGGATATTCTTCTCCAGTACATCGGGCCTGGATTGGCGCAGTACTGCTAAAATATATTCATGTGCGTTATCGATATTCCCAATGAAAGGCATCATGTTGCCGAAGTCATGATCGAGCGCTTCGTGGTTGGCCAGTGCATGCAGTAACTCCGTCAACCAGGCATCTTCTGCTTCCGCACCGGTGAGCAGCACCAGCTGTGCGGCCAGCACAAAACGCACAAATGCATCTCCTTCTGCGCCCAATGCGGCAGAAAAGTATGTCAGCAGTTTATCTCGCTGGTCTTTGTTGAGGTAGAAGCCTGACAGGGAATAGACGGCGTATCCTCTCCTGGTACTGCTGTAGCTTGTGTTTCGCGATTCTTCCAGCAGGAACTGCTCTGTGGCCTCTTGGCCGGCATACATCAGGATATATTGCGCGATAGGCGCCATGTCAGTATCACTGCCTACGGCCCATTGCAGTAGTATAGGCTCCAACGGCGCAATAGCTCCCAATAGTTCTTTATACAAATCAGTCTGCTCGGTGATGTAACGCAAGTCAAGGATATCGTACAGGAATTTCACCAGTCGCAGCTGCACGGCCGGCAGGTGCGGATAGTGAGGCACCATGCGTGCGAGGATGGCTGCTACTTTGTAGGTAGCTTCATATACCACGCCCTGCTGTTCAATCTCCGGCCAGAGCATTTTTTCAGCTACTTCAACTACCTTTTCATCGTCCGACAGCAGACCATTGATGGCAACGGGCAGTTCAGTGCCGCCGTCACTATGGTAGGCGCCGATAGTTTCCCAGTTGACGGTCTCCAGCTCTTTTTGCAGGTAAGCCGGCACTTCCAGCGCATGTAGCTTCAGTTTGGCATTGAGTTCATCGTAGTAGCGGTTGAAGAAGTACTCCACGCTTTCCCAGTCGGTGTCGGCAGTGTCAGCATCATAGCCGCCCCATGACGGCATAAAGGCTGCCCAGCCAATCAAACGGAAATGATCGCCCTCCTTTTCTGTTACGGTAAGCTGCCGTACTACTTCTCCGGTGGCATCATACAGGCGCCAGGTGCCGGTGCCATCGCCGTTATTGGTAAAGTCAATGAGTTTGCCGCCGCCGGATGCATAGTAGACGGCACTTTCCGGAAAGCAGAAACCTTCTTCGGAGAGATGTCCTTCACAAACCAGTTCACCGTTAAAATATCTTCGTTTATGGACGGGAGACAACTCTTCTCTTCGTACGGAATAAAGCTGCCTCCCCGTTTTATCAAAATAGGTGTTAGTCACATCTTTGCCCTGATGACGATAAACTATCCGGGTTTTCACCACCGGTGCGGCTGTACCACTGTAGTAGTAGCATGTCTCGGAGTCCTTTGGTACGTCTTTATCGTACACATTGGATGTTCTCAATACGCCATCGGTATACTTATACTCTTCCAATACTTTGCCGGAAGCGCTGTACAATCTTTTTACCACGGGCTTGCCGTCCAGGTCCCATTCATAATATTCCCCGATATAATCAGCGATACGGGTATCCACAGTGCCCATCACCCAGTTGGTGGATGAATAGGCAGCCCTGATAAAATGCGCGCGTGCGGGCACATTCGCAGGCCGCGCAGGCAGCAGGTCTCCATCGGAGCTTACCTCATTATTGTCTTTATCGAAATAACGCTGGGCATTGTAAATGAATTCATCCTCATAATCAAATTCCGCAGCCCATACATTGGCAGCATTATCGGGAGGAAAATATTCAGGCGTGGGATTGTCACTTTTTATCAGGCGCAGCGGGCCTATATATTTATCGCCGCCATACCATTCACCAGCCTGTGATAGGGTGCCATCAGGGTGAAAGCGTTGGGTAGGATAAGGAGGGATACCTTCCCGGTAATCGATCGTTTCCCAGAGATAGCCATCTGTATGCCATTTTTTCCAGGGGCCAACACGTTGGTTGTTTTCATTGGTTTCGCCAAGGAGCCATTCTTTGTCGGCTTCGTTGTAGACGGCGCCTTCGGGGACAGAAACAGGTCTTTTCATTGCTTTGAGGTGTGAATTTTCCTCCGCAAGATATTATATTTTTTTTCAGAAGATGGCCATTTATCTGTTGCTACAACTTCAACAAACCTGACCGGTAGAGGGTATTCACCGGTTTGTTGTCCCAGAAAAGTTCAAAGTCCTCCAGGCCTGCGGCTTCGTAACTGTCTTTCAGCTCCTGCAACGTATAGGTCTTAGGGTTAGCTACGGCCACCTGCGCCAGCACGCCGGCCAGCCATTCGCCTTGCGGTGGTGGCACGCTGATATTCATCTTCTCTTTTTTGTTCTGGAAAGTGAAAGACGCCACTTCCCAGGTGCTGCCTTTCTTGGATTTGGTGATCACCTCCATGGACGGCTGTTTACCGAGGAACACCACTTTGCTGGTGGGTTTGATGGCGCCTGCTTCTTCCTCCATCAGTGCTTTGGTGATGAAATCCGGTGCTACGCTGGTTTTGGGTACTTTGAACTCAAACCATTTCTGCAACGGGTAATCCAGGCAGGTGCCATGCATAAAATTGAGCAATGATTTTTTCAGGCCGAAGCTAAAGCTTTCATGGTCTGCCCCGGTGGGATCAACATGCATGATATCGTTGTTGGCAAAAGTGCCGACGGCCTCGGTTTCTTTCTGCACGTTGTATTTGGCGGGGTCCAGCCCTACCGGGCTGTGGGCGGTCATGGTGAACTGATGCCAGAAGGCGGATTGCAGGATGCCGGCGGCAAACATCTGCCGTACCATTTCCAGGGAATCGATGGTCTCCTGTGCTGTCTGTGTGGGGAAGCCGTACATCAGGTAGGCATGCACCATGATGCCTGCTTCCGTGAAGTGGCGGTTCACCCGTGCTACCTGCGCCACGGTGATCCCTTTCTGGATAAGGCCCAGCAACCGGTCAGAGGCGACTTCCAGTCCGCCTGATACGGCAATACAACCGGATGCCTTAAGCAACAGGCATAGATCGCGCGTAAAACTTTTCTCAAAACGGATGTTGGTCCACCAGGTGACGGTGAGCTTGCGCCGGATGATTTCCAGCGCCAAAGCGCGCATCAGCGCAGGCGGTGCGGCTTCGTCCACGAAGTGGAAACCGTTCTGGCCTGTCTGCGCGATGATGGTCTCCATACGGTCGCACAGCATGGCGGCCGCTATCGGCTCGTACACGCGTATATAGTCCAGTGAAATATCACAGAAAGTACATTTGCCCCAGTAGCAGCCATGGGCCATGGTGAGTTTGTTCCAGCGCCCGTCGCTCCAGAGGCTGTGCATCGGGTTCACCACTTCTATGGCCGATATGTACTGGTCCAGCAGCAGATCGCTGTAGTCGGGCGTACCTACCTGGCTTTGTTTGTAATCATGGCAGGACGCATTATTAATATATGTCACTTTTCCGTCCTGCAGCAGGAAGGTACGTTTCAGCTCTTCGAGGGCTTTTTGGCCCTGGAGGTACTGAAACAGGTTCTCCATAGGCGCTTCGCCGTCATCGAGGGTGATGAAGTCGATGAATTCAAACACCCGCGGATCACTGAGGGAGCGCAGCTCTGTATTGGGAAAACCGCCGCCCATCGCTATTTTCACCTGCGGATAATGTTCTTTTATCCATTGTCCGCAGCGGAAAGCGGCGTACAGGTTGCCCGGAAAAGGCACAGAAATAGCTACCAGCGAGGGTTGCACCGCTTCCATGCGGGCTGCCAGCAGGTCTGTCAGGATGTGGTCCACATAGGTATATCCTTCATGCAGGGCGTCGTACAGCTCATCAAAGCTGTTGGCAGAGCGGCTCAGGCGCTCTGCGTACCGGCTAAAGCCGAAATGCGGGTCCACACATTCCATGATCAGGTCCGACAGGTCTTCCAGGTACATGGTGGCCAGGTGTTTAGCCCTGTCCTGAGTGCCCATGGAACCGAAAGCCCAATGCAGGTCGTCCAGCTGCGCAAAGCGGGAGGCTTCCGGCAGAAAATCCCTTTTGCTGATCTGATGGGCCAGTGTGGGGTTGCGGCCCTGTAAAAACAAAATAACCGCGTCGATAGTATTGACATAGTCGTCCTGCAGCGCTATAATACGGGCAGCGTTTTCAGAAAGCGTTGCCGGCGGTTCTGCGGTGATACTGTCAAACAACTCCTGTAAGCCCTGTTTTGAAAATAAAGCCAGCGTTACTTCTATACCCAGGTCAGCCTGGAAAGCGCTGATCCCTTTTGTGTTCAGGAACCCTTTCAGGTAGGCTGTGGCCGGATAGGGCGTGTTCAGCTGTGTAAATGGCGGTGTTATTAAAAAAACAGAATGACTCAAAACCGGTTATTTAAACCGCAAAGGTAGGTCATATTAATGAAAGATAGCAGGGTCGCGGCTGCGCGTATAAAAACAATAATAGTCTACAAAAATTATAGACTTTTATTTGGAAATATAAACAGCCCCTCCTATCTTTGTTTTATCACACCTAATTAAGCCCACCGTTAATTAGTTTATGCCACCACCATCAATTTGCGGAGCTATAAAATAATTAGCATGAAACGAGCAGTTTACTTCTTTCGATGTTGTCCTTACATCATGTAGCCATTTTAAAATGTCGGTATGGACAGGTTTCCCTGTCAGCAAGGTGCTGTTGATACCGGGATTTTGGGATGTTGATATTGGCTGATATACCTGTCAGCGATATCCTTTAGTTTTTCTTTTTCATTGTTTTTCTTTTTCATTTTTTGCCCTCCGGGCGATGAATGCCTGTTTCCTGTATCGTATAGGCGTTACAGTGGTACAGCGTCATTGTCCTGCGCAGGGGACCGCTGTGGGACTTTCTGTCAGTGGCAGGTATTTCCATGCATCTCCGCTCCGGCTCCGGCCGGGCACAGCGCCTCCCTGTGTATGTACAAGCAGATTTTTCTCAACCAAATATAAAACCCATGAAAACACATAAGTCTTTCTTGCTCACAGGCTTGTTGTCTGTCACACTTCTGGGCGCCGCTGCCGCTACGCCCGACAAACCATTTGTCCGGGAAGGCATCTGGCGCGGCGTTTTCACCCTCAACGAATCACAGGTGCCTTTTAACTTCGAACTGAAAGGCAAAGATCCGGAACACGCAGTGTTTACGCTGCTCAACGGCTCCCGCCGTGACGACTTCCATGTACAACGCATCGGCGCCGACTCGCTCTTCATCAAAATGAACACCTACGACGCCGCACTGGTGGCCAAAATAGAAGACGACGGTAAAATCACCGGCGAATACCGCAGCCTGGTGCCCAATTTCAGGGGCAACGCCCTTCCCTTCTCCGCTGAATACGGCCAAAACTACCGCTTTGCGCCGCCCGGCACGGAGGCAGCCCCGCAACATGATATCAGCGGCAAATGGGACCTGACCATCTACAGTAAAGAACCTACGCCCAACCGCGTTGGCCTGCTAAAACAACAGGGCAACAAACTGACCGGCGTAATCATGTCTGTAGTGGGCGACAGCCGCGAACTGGAAGGCACTGTGCATGGAGACGAGTTTGAGTTGTCCGGATTCACCGGCCCCAGCCCCATCTACATCAAAGGGAAAATAAATGATGACAAGTCCCTGACAGGAGAGCTTAGCCTGGGCATCTATAATAACATCAAATTCGATGGCAGCAAAAACGCAGGCGCGGAACTGCCAGACCCATACAAACTCACGTTCCTGAAAGAAGGCTACAAAAAACTGGACTTCACCCTCCCCGATCTGGACGGAAAAACAGTTTCCCTCAGCGATGAAAAATATAAAGGCAAAGTGGTGATCGTGGAAATCATCGGTACCTGGTGTCCCAACTGTACTGACCAGACATCCTTCCTCTCCCCGTGGTACAACAAAAATAAAGACAGGGGCGTAGAAGCGATCGCTATTGGTTTTGAACAGAAAGACGACCTGGAATACGCCCGCTATACGCTGGGTAAACTCAAAGAAAAATACAACATACAATATGATATTCTTTTTGGTGGCATTGCTGATAAGAAAGTGGCGTCAGAGAAATTACCGGCGCTCAACCGCATGATGGCCTTTCCCACCACCATCCTTATAGACCGTAAAGGAGAAGTAAGACAGATACATACCGGCTATACCGGCGAAATCACCGGGAAATATTACCAGGATTATGTAGCCAAATGGAACAAAGACCTGGACGAGCTGATAGCTGAAAAATAATTTAACGTTTTTTTTCCGCTTTGCGCAAATGCTTCTCCGTAAATCAACCTACTTTGCAGCAAATTTAAACACACACATATGCAACGATTAGTATCCTTGGTATTCATGGGAAGCGCCATCATACTGATGTCTTTAACCTCTCCTGCTACTGCCGGCGACAACAAACCTGCAAAAGCTGTTACCAGCACTAAGAAAGCCACTGCCTTCCAGGTAGACAAATCCCAGAGTAAACTGTTCTGGGTAGGCAAAAAAGTAACCGGTCAGCACAGCGGCACTATCAATGTGGCCGACGGCAAACTGGACGTAGAGAACAACGTACTGAAAGGTGGTAATTTCTCCCTCGACACCCGCAGCATCGCAGTTACCGACATCAAAGATGCAGACGGTAACGCTAAACTGGTAGGCCACCTGAAAAGCGAAGACTTCTTCGGCGTAGAGAAATACCCTGCTGCCAATTTCGTGATCACGAAAGTAGCGTCTAAAGGCAACGGTAAATATGACATTACCGGTAACCTGACTATCAAAGGCATTACCAACCCGATCACCTTCCCTGCCACCGTAGCTGTTGCAGGCAACAAACTGACTGCCAAAGCGGACATTAAAGTAGACCGTACCAAATACAACATCCGTTACGGTTCCAAAAACTTCTTTGAAGGCATAGGCGACAAAGCCATCTACGATGATTTCGATCTCACCGTGGAACTGGTTGCGAACGCTCAGTAATTACCCTCCTCCGTCCATTACTACTTACCCCCATTATAATTCCTGGGGAGAGCAGGCACTATCGCCCGCTCTCCCGGGAATGCCAAAATCAGATTAACCAACAGCTAATCAACCACAGGCAGCCCACCACCCACCAAACCACTGCCATCCTATCTATTTACAGCACGGACGTTAACAGCAAACACCTCTTTACCCTATTGGCTAAAAGGTAAACATCCAATTTTTCAAATTTTTACGTTTCAATGGCTCCTCGAAAAATGATTTTCATTTTAATGGGTGTGCTGTGCCTTTGCGTTACCCTCGCGGGTTTCCGCAACGACGCAGCTGCCGGTGATCCCCCCACGAAAGCACAACTGGGGGAACAGTTGTTTTTTGAGACGCTGTTATCGAAAGACAAATCGATCAGCTGCGCCTCCTGCCATCAGCCGCAGCATGGCTTTGCGGATACCGCCGCTTTAAGCCTGGGTATCCACCGCACGCCCACCAAAAGGAATACGCCCGGTATCACCAATCTCTCCGGAAGGCCCAACTATTTCTGGGATGGCCGCGCTGCCACGCTGGAAGCCCAGGCATTGCAGCCCATCATCAACCCGGATGAAATGGGACTGCCCATCGAAGAAGCTGTTCAACGGCTCAATGCCAGCCAGCGGTACTCGCAACTGTTCCGGCAGGTGTTCGGCAGCCCCGCCACCGCCGCCAATATCACGCAGGCGCTGGCAGCTTACGAGAAAACGCTCGAAACGGCCAACAGCCCCTACGACCGCTTCATCGCCGGAGATGACAACGCACTCACGGAACCGGCTAAACGCGGCAGGATATTGTTCATCGGTAAAGCCAACTGTAACAACTGCCACTCCGGAGAAGACTTTACGGCCGACCGTTTCAAAAACATCGGTCTGTACAACGGTACCACGCTCAACGATGCCGGCCGCTATGAGATTACCAAAGATGAGCATTACAAAGGTTTTTTCAAGGTGCCGGGCCTACGCAACGTAGCGGTCACCGCTCCGTATATGCATAACGGTATGTTCCATACCCTGCGTGAAGTGATCACCTATTATAATAATCCCAATGCCATCGTACCCGACGGCATCGGCAGAGACCTGTCACTGAGCAAACCACTGAACCTGAGCGAACAGGAAATGCAAGACCTGGAAGCCTTCCTGGTAGCGCTGACAGACGACCGCTTTACACATCGACCTTAACTATCATCAACCAACGCATGAAAAAAATTATACTCACTGTCACCGCCCCCCTGCTGTTTCACAGCCTGTCGGCACAGGAAAAACACCTGACCGACACCACCCGGCAACTGGGAGAAATACAGATCGTCGGCTCACGCAGCGCCGACCGTACCAAACTCAATTCTCCCGTACCGGTAGACATCATCGATATCAAATCACTACAGGAAACCGCTCCTCAGACCAGTATCACCCAGCTGTTGCAGTACATCTCCCCTTCTTTTCACTCTGTCAACGGCAGCAATGCCGGCGACGCCGGGTCCGCCCTCAACCTGGCGCAGCTGCGGGGACTGGGCGTAGACCAGCTGTTGGTGCTGGTCAACGGCAAGCGTCGTCACAAAAGCGCCAATGTCAACTGGGGCGGCCTCGGCAACGGCGCTACCGGTTATGACCTCAACGCTCTCCCCGTCAGCGCCGTTGAGCGCATCGAGATACTGCGGGACGGCGCCGCCGCCCAGTATGGCTCAGATGCCATCGCCGGCGTGATCAACATCGTACTGAAAAAACAAACCGACCATATCGTTGTCAATACCTCGGCCAGCACGCGACGTAGAGGCGATGGCGTTATTACCCGCACCGGTATCAACTACGGCACACGGGTAGGGCAACAAGGCGGCTTCCTGAATGTCACCGCCGAATTTGCCACACAGGCCATCGCCCTGCCGCCCGGCCGCGATGACGCAGGCCTGTACCTCGGCCCCATCTATGGCGGCGGTGCCAATACCAGAGGCTACGACGCCATCTATACCAAAGAGATAGACGACGCCATCCTGAAAAGCCGCGGCATAGACCGGCACTACTTCGATCAGCGTGGCCCCGGCTCCAACAAAGCCAAAGAAGCGCTGCTGTTTTTTAATACAGCCATTCCCGTTAGGGAACAGACAGAGTTGTACGCTTTCGGTGGCATCAGCCGCCGAAACTCACAGTTCACTGCCGTGTACCGCCTCCCGGGCTGGACAGAGCGCAACAATACCACTTTGTACCCCGACGGTTTTCTTCCCGCCATGGACAATGGTATCACCGACAAATCCATCGCCATCGGCATAAAAACAACGATCAACCAATGGAAAATCGACCTGTCCGATGTGTACGGCAGAAATGATTTCAGCAATGTGATCAGCAACTCATTGAATGCAAGCCTGGGCGCCAAAAGCCCCACTACCTTCGATGCCGGCAAATACAACGGCGCACAGAATACCGCCAGCCTGGATATCAGCCGTTATTTCAAACAGGCGCTGCACGGCATTAACGTTGCTTTTGGGGCGCAATACCGCACCGAAACCTACCAGATCATTGCCGGTGAAGAAGCGTCCTATGTCAAAGGCGACCTGCGCGCCGTTTACCGTGTAGATACCAGCGCCGCCGGCGTGCCCTATCTCTCCGATGCAGGCTGGCTGGCGCTTAACGGCCTCTCCCCAGGATCGCAGATACATGCCGGCTTCCGGCCGGTCAATGAAGTGAATGTAAGCCGCTCCATAGTAGCCGCCTATGCCGATGTAGAAGCGAAAATCACCTCACAGTGGCTGGTGTCTGCCGCCGTGCGGGCAGAGAACTTCTCTGATTTTGGTAATGTGACCACCGGTAAAATAGCTTCGCGTTACAGCTTTGCGCCATGGCTAAGTCTGCGCGCCTCTGCTAATACCGGTTTCCGCGCGCCCGACCTGGCGCAGTTTTATTACACTGAAACCTCTACCACCTTTCAACAAGGCCGCGCCATAGATCTGGTGACAGCCTCCAACAAAAGCGCGGCCACCCGCGCTCTCGGCATCCCTTCGCTTACGCCCGAACGTTCCACCGGATATACCGCCGGTATTACGTCGCAGCCCGCGCCTAATGCAGAAATCACCGCCGACGCGTATTACGTGGACATCAGAAACCGTGTAGGCAATACCGGTAACTTCTCCGCCAGCGATACCCACCTGCCGGCAGACGTACGCACCCTGCTGCTGCAAACAGGCACTACACAGGCCAAATTCTTTTACAATGCCTTCAGCACCCGCACCAAAGGCGTGGAGATAACCGCCAGCTACCGCATTCCGCTGGACCGCAGCCAGGTCCAGCTACTCGCCGGCGGCAACTTCGTACACAATGAAGTAACGCATATCAATACGCCCAAAGGACTGGAAGAATATCAATACGTGATCTTCAGCGAAGCTGAACGGGCAAGGGTAACGACCAATATTCCCGGTCAGAAAATAACGCTGCAGGGCACCTGGAACACACCCCGCTGGTCGCTGCTGCTACGCACGGTATACTTCGGGTCTGTGACCACCGCTACGGCACAAAATGCCACCTTCCCGAAACCGGACTATTACTTCCAGGAACTGAAACCCATCTGGGTCACAGACCTGTCCGCAGGCTATCATATCAGCCCGGCCATCCAGGTAACGGTAGGCGTTAATAATGTCTTCAATGTACTGGGAGATTACACCGACCCCGCTATTTCAGGCCTGCGCAATCCCACGGTAGTGGGCATACAAAACGGCAGCGCAGGCATACAGCCATTTGTAAGGCTCTTTGGCAAATTCTGATCATCGCCCTAAAACAACGTCATATGAAAAGATATTTTCCGCTTATACTGTTAACATTGAGCGCGTGCACCAAAAACGATTACCTCGATGTGAATGCCGCAGAACGGCCACCGCTCAATGCTTACATCAGCTTCGTCAATGCCCGCCCGGTGGCCACCGGCATCCAGTTCTGGACGTTCACCCAACAGGTCACCACGACGGCCGTGGGCATAAACCAAGCCTCTCCTTATGTGCCTACTACCTACGGTAATGTGCAGATCAACTTCACCGAAGGCAACGGCGCCAGCTACAAGGCTTCGCGCCAGTTTGGCAACAGTGCCGCCTATACGGAAACAGGCGGCCCTAACGGCCCTATTGCCGGTTACTATCACACCGTTGTGGCCGCAGCCAAAAAGAACGACCGTAGCAAGGACACGCTGGTATTATTTTATGATGACCTAAGCCAGGCGCCTGCCGGCAAAGCAAAACTACGCTTCCTGCACTTCGCTGCCGGTACCGGCGATGTACAGGTGAAGCTGCAACAGCAGAGCAATGAAAAAGTCTGGTTTGAAAAGGTGGGTTATGGCAGCGCCGGCGGGGCTAACCTGTCGGGCGCTGCCTATGATCTGGGACCGTTCACTAACGTAGACGCAGGTACGGTTTCGCTGACTGTCAGCGTAAACGGTCAGGCATTAAATATCCCGACACTCTCCGGTCTGCAACTGGAAGCGGGAAAGGCTTATACGGTGCTGTTTTACAGTGGGGTCAATGAAAAAGACATACCAGGCGCGCGCCTTATCACACATTTGTAACAGCTACTATTGCGAAATCTGTTTCATCAATGCCGCATTGTCCCAGAAAAGCGTTTCCGCCACCATCTTACCGTCTTTCCACTCTCCTACGGTACACATCTGAAGTTTGAATTTTTTGCCGGTAGGTGGCATGGTCTTGCCGCCGCCAATAGGCATCGGCTGAGAGAAAGTGCCCTGCATTTCGCCTATCACGCAGGTATATTTTCCGGAGCCGAATTTAACAGGATGAGCGGTGATCTTTGTGTCAGGAGCAAATACAAACATGGGTTTCAGTTCATCAATGTGGGTGGGGATGCCCGTTGTCTGGTGCCCGTCGGGATAGGTGACTACAATGTTATTGGCGTGACTGATCTGCAGACTGTCCCACAGCTGGTGGCTGTAAAAGTTGAAGTCCAGCGAATCAAAACGGGCCAGGTAGGTGTTCAGCTGTTGCTGGTCTTTCTCATACTGGTCCAGCTTTGCCTGGAGGGAATCAGCTTTGGCTTTCCAGTCGCCGCCACCGGAATTGGGGCTGGCACAGGAAATCCATAACAGCAGGGCTGACGCCCCGATACTTAAAAAGAAGGTGAACTTTTTCATGTACGGAAGGCTTTAAGTGTGACTTAAAATACATTCCTGACAAGAAAAAAGTTCACCTTGTTATTGTTAAACCTTGCTGTTAGAATTTCACGCTACCTCCCAGGGTCACCCATCTGCCGGGCATCGGCACGGCGCCGGCTTCCACATAAGTCACGTCCAGCAGGTTGTTCGCGTCTGCATATACCTGGAAACGCCGCTGCTGATAAGCGATACGCGCATCCACCACGGTATAGTCCTTATAGTTAATGCGCATATTGTAACGGGCAGTTGCAGACACCATCCAGTGTTGCAGTAAGGAAGCTCTTACACCGGCGGTGAGCTGATGCCGCAGGCTTTCGATCACGTAGCGGGATATTTTTTTGCTGTTGTCATCTCCCTTAAAAGAAGGCGACAGGTAGTTATAACCTGCATTGGCGGCAAAACTATTGAACACGCCGGAAGCAAAAGTGGTAGCATAGCCCGTTTGCAGCGAGAACCCTTTGGTGTCCGCACGCTGGAAATTCTGCGGCTGCCAGGGCTGTGGCAGGCTGTCTTTCACATAATCAATAAAATCGGATATCTGACGGTAGAAGACGCTGCCGGAATAGGAGAATTTACCGCTGTATTTCCGGAGGCCGGCTTCCATATAAGTGGCCTTCTCCACGCCCAGGTTGGCATTTCCCAGGATGGCCGGACTCTTGTAATACAAATCTGTATACGTTGGCAGGCGTTGTGCCGTACCGATGTTAGCATACAGTTTCAGATCGGAGGTGATGTTGAAACCCGCGTCTGCTCCGGGAAAGAACTGCCATCCATAGGCGGAGTTGTAGTTCAGGTAACCTCCTACCGAGAAGCTGAACCGCTTGTCGGCTTTACTTTTATACTCACCATAGATACCAATGTTGGTACGTTCATGCTTGCCCAGGTTGTTGCTGTTGATGGCTTCATAACGTGCTTCCGCGCCCGCGCCGAATGAACCGATGGCAGTTTCAAAACGGTTATTGAGCTCTGCGTCCACAATGTTATTGTCGTGCAGGTTGGCACCTGCCTTGTTTTGTTTTACATAGAGATAATTGTCTTCCGTGTAACGGTAGCTTACCCGGGGTGTCATCTCCCAGCTTTTGTTGATCTGTATTTTATCGCTCACAGCGGCCAGGAAAGTTTTCACTGATTCTTCTGATTCTTTGTCACCGGGGGCGGCGTAGAAGCCGTTGGCGCCATAGCTGTTTTTCACGAAGCCTGCCAGTGCGCGGACGTCGTGGTTGGCTGCCGGCTGAAAAACGCCCTGGTAAAAGGCCCGGTAGTTATCGTAAGCCGTATTGTAGCGGTAACCATTGCCGCTGTTGGCGTTGAGGGACAGCGACTGTCCGGTGTTGCCAGTCATCAGGGTGCCGGTAGCACCTACGCCATAACCACTGTACAACTTGTTTTTTTCGTCTTTTTTGAAGCTGCTGCCCACATTGGCGCGGACAATGGCCCCTGTTTCCTTCGGCTGCCGGGTGATAATATTGATAGCGCCGTTGAGGGCGTTGATACCGTAAACCCTGGCTGCCGCGCCGCGGAGCACCTCGATATGGTCCACATCTTCCAGGGAAACGGGCAGGTTCATGATATTGTGTCCTGTCTGCGGATCGGTGATTTTAATGCCGTTCAGCAGCACAAGTGTCTGGTCGAAAGTGCCGCCATCGATGCCGATATCCGCCTGAATACCTCCCGGGCCGCGCTGGCGTACGTCCAGGCCGGGAACAAAGGCCAATACCTCGTTGATGGAGGTAACAGCCAAAGCATCTATCTGTTTGCGGCTGATGATGGTAATATTGCGGTTGGCCGCCTTCAAAGGCGCTGCCAGCCTGTTTTCCTGTACAATCACTTCTTCGAGGCTATGGGTGGCCATGGCCGTATCGGGACGCTGCTGTGCCGCTGCGCGGCCACACAGGCCTGTCAGCAGAAATACCAGGAGTGTACGGTTATTCGTATAAAAACGCATGCTGTTAAAATTGGTCAAAGCGGCGCAAAAGTACAGAATTATTTACAACCACCCCGCCGCGCGTCCTGTACTGTCCTGTCCGCCGGTCATATTTTCTTTTGTGTATAAACATTAGGCACTATCTTACCGGCACTGCTTACCAATAAAAGCCACTATATGAAGTTCCACGTATATCCGCTACTGGCCTTGCTTTGCTGCGTCAGTCCGTTTATGGCGCACAGCCAGCTGCCTCCCAATCCGGCACTGCTGCAAAACCACTGGACGGCCACCTGGATCAGCTGTCCGGGCATCGCCCAGCGGGCCTATGGCATCTATCATTTCCGGAAGACCGTCACGCTGGCCGCCAAACCTTCAAAATTTATCGTCCACCTGAGCGCTGATAACCGCTACCGCTTCTTTGTGAACGGTCAGGCCGTATGCAGCGGTCCTGCACGCGGCGACCTCTATAACTGGAACTACGAGAGCGTAGACATCGCCCCTTACCTGCAGGCAGGTAACAATACCCTGGCGGCTTTGGTCTGGAACATGGGAGAACATGCGCCGGTAGCACAGGTATCTAACCAAACCGGCTGGCTGCTTCAGGGCGATACCGATGCGGAGAAGATCGTCAATACAGACAAAAGCTGGAAAGTGTATCACGATACCGCCTATACGCCCTGCTCACTCGACAATGGCGCGCGCATGCGCAGCTATATGGTAGTTGGCCCCGGCGATCATGTAAAAGGAACAGCCTTTCCCTGGGGCTGGGAGCAGCCTGGCTTTGACGACAGCGGCTGGAGCGCCGCTGCCGGCGTCACGCACCCCGCTTCCGCCGGTTATGGCACCGATAACCTATGGACACTGGTGCCCCGCAGCATTCCGCTGATGGAAGAAGTGCCGGAGCGAATGGGCACCGTGCGGCGCTCCGGCGGTATCACCCCGGTGGCCGGCTGGCCCAACAAACCCGGCACGCTGGAAATACCGGCACACCAGACGGTGAGCATACTGGTGGACCAGACCTACAACACCTCCGCCTATCCGCAACTGACCGTTTCCGGCGGTAAGGCTTCCAGCATCAAAATGACGTATGCAGAAGCACTGTTCCGCGACCACCAGAAAGCTAACCGTAACCAGGTGGAAGGCATGGAGATCATCGGCAACTATGACATCTTTGAGCCGGATGGCGGCAACCGCCGCACTTTCCGGCCGTTATGGTTCCGCACCTATCGTTATCTCCAGCTGGACATCACCACCGGTGACGAGCCACTGCGTATAGACGATCTCTATGGCATGCGCACCGGCTACCCCTTTGAAGAAAAAGCATCTTTCAGTTGCAACGATACTACGCTGACGGACATATGGAAAACCGGCTGGCGCACCGCACGGCTCTGCGCCGGCGAAACGTATTTCGACTGCCCTTACTACGAACAGCTGCAATATGAAGGCGATACCCGTATACAATCGCTCATTTCCCTCTATGTGGCCGGTGACGACCGGCTGATGCGCAAAGCTATCCATGACTTCTACTGTTCGCGTGTGCTCGAAGGCCTTACCCAGGGCCGTTATCCGAGCAACCGTATGCAGGTGATCCCTCCTTTCTCGCTTTTCTGGGTGTCTATGTTGCACGATTACTGGATGCACCGCAAAGACGATGCATTCCTGCAACAGTACCTCATGGCCGCGCAGGGCGTGCTGGACTGGTACGAGCGGCATATCGACAGCAGCCGGATGATGCTGGGGCCTATGCAGTGGTGGGGCTTCACCGACTGGAACACCTCCTTCCCCGGTGGTGTGCCTGATGGCGCCACCAACGGCCATTCTGCCGTGATCACTTTACAATATGCGTATACGCTGCACCAGGCGGCCGCTTTGTTTGCCGGTTTTGGTAAAGCGTCGCTGGCGCAGCATTACAAAGAGGTAGCACAACAGCTTACCCGGAGCGTGTACCGCCAGTGTTTTGACCCTGCCCGCAACGCGATGGCCAATACCCCGGAGAAAAAGGCTTTCAGTCAGCATGCCGGCATTATGGCCGTGCTGGCGGGCGCCATCCCTGCCGGCCAGGAGCAGTCCGTCCTTCGCAGGCTGATGACCGACACCACCCTTAGCCAGGCTACATTCTATTATCGTTTTTATCTCAACCAGGCGTTGAAGAAAGCCGGCATGGCCAATCAGTACTACGGCCAGCTACAACCATGGCGTGATATGCTGGCGATGGGCCTTACCACTTTCGCGGAAAACCCGGAGCCTACCCGCTCCGACTGCCATGCCTGGAGCGCCAGCCCCAACTACGATTTCCTGGCCACCATCTGTGGCATCGTGCCTGCCCAACCAGGGTTTGCGCGCGTGAAGATCGCGCCCGCGCTCGGTGAACTGCAACAAATTAAAGGCAGTATGCCACATCCGCTGGGCAATATAACAGTATCGATTATACGAAAAGGGACACATGGCATTACCGCCAGCGTTAGCCTGCCGGCCGGACTGGACGGGGTCTTTGTGTGGGAAGGAAAAGAGAAGGCCTTACACAGCGGTCAACAAACTATTACATTTTGATATTCGGTTATTTTGATATTCAGTTATATGATTGACAGATGTTGGGACCGATAGTCCCTATCAGCATCCCAACATCCGTCAATTAGAAAATCTGTCAATTAAAAAACTGATTCAAAACCGCCATCTGCGATTACCTGCTCCAGGCGTTGCCCCAACGCTCTTTTCTGGGCCCAGTACATACTGCCGCCCATACTGATACGTTTTACGCCGAGCGTGTTCAGTTCCGCTATTCCCGCCAGGCCTTTCATCGCCAGAACGTTCACCGGCAGTGTGGTGGCAGATATTACGGCCTTAATATCCGCAGGTTCTTTGATGAAGGGAACAAAAAGTCCGTCTGCGCCGGCTTGTGCGTATAACCGTGCCCGTATAAACGTTTCTTCCAGTTTTCCGGGAATGTCTAACAGGAACGTGTCGGTGCGTGCATTGATGAACAGGTTTTGTCCTTTTGCCGCGAGGTGGCTTTTGATAGCGGAGATTTTTTTTACCAGATCATCTGCGGGCAGCAGCGTTCTCGTGCCGGAAGGTGCTGAATCTTCCAGGTTAATACCTGCCACGCCGGCTGCTACCAGCAGGTCTATATTAGCCAGCAGGTCTTCTGTGGAATCAGCGTATCCCGCTTCAATATCAGCAGATACAGGCACTTCCACGCAGGCCACAATGCGGCGGATAATATGCAGCAGTTCCCCGAAAGAGATGTTTTGACCGTCGGCATATCCGAGCGTGTCCGCAATGGCCGAGCTGGACGTAGCGATGGCTTTAATGCCTTTTTCCTGCATCACGCGGGCGCTGGCCACATCCCAGGCATTACTCAGCAGCAGTGGTGTTTCCTGGTGATGTAATTGTTTGAATTGTTCGTAAACAGACATGGGTTCCTTTTATTGTTGGTTTACATGAAATGTACCGGAGATAACGGTCACGGCTTCCCCACGGAGTAAAACGCGCTCGCCATGAAGCTCCACCTTCAGTTCTCCTCCCCTGGCGGAAGCCTGATAAGCGCTAAAGCTGGTCTTGCCCAACTTGTCCGCCCAGTAAGGCGCCAGGCAACAATGCGCAGAACCGGTCACCGGGTCTTCGTTGACGCCCAGTGGTGCGGCAAAATAGCGGGAAACAAAATCATAGGGACTGTCACTGTCTCCCGGCGCGGTGATCACCACCGGATAAGACGCCAGCAACTGGAAGTCGGGTTCAAATGCCGCCACCGCGCCGGCTGACGGCAGCTCCACGATATAACGGTCATGGCTAAACACGGTATTGCAGTAGTTGTCCTGGAACAACTGGCGCAAAGCAGTTGGCAGCACTACCGGTTCATAAGTACGTGCGGGAAAATCGAGTTCAATCAGTTCCGCTCTGGCGGTGGCGGTCAACAGGCCGCTGCGCACCGTATGAAAGCGCAGGGGCGTATCACGGGGCTCCAGTCCGTTGCTCCACAGCACATGCGCGCTGGCCAGCGTGGCATGCCCGCAGAGGGCTATCTCTACTCTGGGCGTAAACCAGCGAAGACTGTAACCGTCTGCCTGCTTCAACAGGAAAGCTGTTTCGGAGAGGTTGTTTTCCGCCGCAACGGCCAGCATCGTTTCATCGGCCAATGGAGCTTCCGACAGGCATACGCCAGCCGGGTTGCCGGAGAAAGGTTTATTCGTAAAAGCGTCTACCTGGAAGAAACGGATATCCATATCGTGGAGGATTATTGAACAGCAAAAATGCAACAATTCCTCCGCCTAAAACAGATACAGTTTCCCCTTTTTTGGCCATATCAGATGAGGCTGTTACATCCGGTAACAAACCGCATTGATATTCATACCGGCGCCTACAGAAGCAAATACGATCACATCGCCCGGATGCAGGGTATGTTCCGGCAGATCGCCTTTGCGCACCATGTCAAACAGCGTGGGAATGGTGGCCACCGAGCTATTGCCCAGTTCATGAATGTTCATTGGCATTACGCTGGCCAGGTCCGGTGTCAGGTCGTACAGTTTGTACAGCGCTTTGATAATGGCTTCGTCCAGTTTTTCGTTGGCCTGGTGAATGAATATCTTTTTTATCTGTGAGATAGGTATCCCTGTAGCGTCGATACAGGATTTGATAGCCTCCGGCACATGTTTGAGGGCAAACTCGTACACGCGGCGTCCCTGCATCTTCACGTATTTGATACCGGTATTTTCGTCCGGGGAGTTGGAAACGCCGGTGCTGATATAGTTCAGTTCCTGCATTGCATAAGTCTGTGCGGCGGCAGCAAGGATACCCGGACCATCTGCCGTTCCTTCGGCAGCTTCCAGCACCATGGCGCCGGCACCGTCACTGAAGATCATGCTGTCACGATCATGGCTGTCGAGCACGCGGCTCAGCACTTCTGCGCCGATGACGAGGCAACGTTTCGCTACACCGGCACGGATAAACGCGTCTGCCTGTATAACTCCCTGCAGCCAGCCAGGGCAGCCGAAGAGGATATCATATGCCACACAGTTGGGATTGCGGATGCCCAGTATATTTTTTACGCGGGCCGCCAGTGAAGGCACAGCGCCAGACTGTATAGAGCCCTGCTCCACATCTCCGAAATTGTGCGCTACTATCAGCTGGTCAATCGTTTCCGGGTCCACGCCGGCATCTTCGAGTGCTTTTTTGGCCGACCATGCGGCTATTTCAGAGGTATGCTGATCATCAGTTACATAACGACGCTCACAGATACCGGTGATCTGCCGGAATTTGTCGACAATTTCTTCGCCCGGCGTATTAATAGAGGCATGCTGAGCATCATAAAAATGGTTGGGAATAAAATCCCGGTTCAGTTTTGCGACCGCAGGAATAAAGCTACCTGATCCTTTGATGATAGTGTTGGTCTTGTTCAATGTAGAATCTGATTTTTTTGATAAAAGGCAAATAGGTCCATACCCCGACATGCGCTTCATCCGGTTGTAGGACGGATGGCGTGTATCTTCGTATAACAGATAGTGTGCAGAAAAAATCTTGCCGGTTTAGCGGCATTTTTGACTTAGAAAGCATTTTCATCCCCCTGAAGGTACTTTTTTTGAAGGACAAAAACTAATACGGGCCCAACAATATCTGCCTGCCAGGAGTAAAATGCGGCCCGGTTTTTATTGTGTTTAAAAACAAACACTTATAAACCATAGCACTATGACAATCCAGGAAATTGCCAGGCGCCTCGCTACCTACTGCGAAAAAGAGGACTACATGGGCGCACACCAGGAACTGTATGCAGAAGATGCCATCAGCATTGAACCGGAAGCCACCGGCGGTTTTGAAAAGGAAACCAAAGGCCTGCAAAATATCATCCGCAAGGGAGAGCTGTTTACGGACCTCATAGAAGCATCCTACGGCGTGAAAGTATCCGAACCCCTGATAGCCGGTAATTCCATTGCTTTTGTGCTCACCATGGACACCAAATTCAAAGGCAGGGACCGCAGTACGTTTGAAGAACTTTGTGTGTATGTTGTCAAGGATGGCAAAGTCATTTCAGAGCAATTCTTTTTCTGACAAGAGTATGGCCAATTGCAGCACAATATAGCCCGGGGTTTTGCTCCGGGCTATATTGTGTCGGCCATATCTTTAAAGTGCTGCTGTCACTTCGTCCTGGTACGCCTTCTTTACCACTTTGGCAGTTTTATGGTCGCCCGTATGGCTCCATCCAGGCGGCATCACGATGTACAGCAACTTGTTGACAATTCCCGGCGCCCTGCGGATATCTTTCCACAGGCAGTACAACTCGCCGAAATACACGTCCAGCAGATTGCCAGGATTCATCTCCCGGGTAATGCCATATACTATTTTCACCTCTCTTTTTTCCGGTTGAAAAGTACCGAACACCTTATCCCATATGTTGAGCAGGTTGCAGAAATTGGTGTCCATGTACTCCGGGTTCTTCGCGTGATGCACCCGGTGACAGGACGGGGTCAGGATGATACGGTTCAGAAAACCCATCCTGCCATCCGGCAGGATGTTCTCCCCCACATGGATAAAAGCGCCCCATGTACCATCGATGAACATGATCAGAAACAACATAGGCGGATTTACGCCGGCCAGTATACAGATGGAAGTACGGATCACGTCTGCATACGGCGCTTCCAGGAAAAAGTGCGCATAGGTGACCGACAGGTTCATGGCCTGCGGCGCATGATGGGTGGAATGCAGGCACCAGAAAATACGCACCTTGTGCCCCAGGTAATGATAGATGAAATGAGCGAATTCCCATACCACATATCCGTAAATAAACCAGTACCAGGTAAACGTAGTCTGAAAAGGCGCTATCTTTTCAAATACACCGATACAGAAAGCAATAGCCGCAATAGAAATAAACCGGGAGATAAATCGATTAAGCACAAAAATCAAAAAAGGAATTTTGTAGTCTTCTATCTTAAAACGTTTGTAAATCAGTGCACGGGCAACTTCTATCAGCAGCAGAAAAGGAATCACCGGTGAAATAACAGAAAGGATACCATTAAAAGTCAGCAACGAGGAATAATTGCCGGTACGGTACAGTTCCAGAAGGTTTCCGATACCCAGGAAAGAAATCACCTCCTGGTACAAGGTGTGGAAAATGGCCATAACAGGATAATTAAAAAAGATCAGTAACGCGGAAAAAGTTCTCCCGGAAAATAATATAAATTCGGGAAGATTTTACCCGAAATTGTTCTTATGAGAAAATTTTCTATCCTGCTGACTTTACTATTGTCTGCTACCCTGTTGAGCTCCGGCCAGTCCACCGACTCCATCCGTACTGCCTGGGGCCACCTGTACTATCATCTTTACGGCAAAGGTGAGCCCGTCATTGTATTATCCGGCGGACCGGGCAATTCCTGCCTGCAACAGGCGGAAGTGGCCGCTGAACTGGGCAAAACACACCAGGCTATTCTCCTGGAACAGCGGGGCACCGGCCTGTCCGTTCCCACGCCCATGGACTCTACCACCATCAACCTCAAATCAGCTGTAGACGACCTGCGTCTGCTAATGGACCATCTCCATCTCTCCAAAGTGACCATCTACGGCCACTCCTGGGGCGCCATGCTGGCCATGAACTTCGCCGTCGCCTACCCGCAGCGGGTAAAAAAACTGGTGCTGGCCTGTCCGGGCTACTATAAATTTGACGCCGGCTTCTTTACCACACATATCAACAACCTGCGGGTAAGAATGGGACTGCATGACATAGGCCGCTATGATTCCCTGGACAAAAAAATAGCTGCACATCAGGCCACCAAAGCCGATTCCGCAGAATACAACCGCATCATCCGCATGTCGTACATCTACGACAAAACGATGATCGACAGCATCCTGAAAAAAATAGACGTGGCGCCCTCCAACACCACCATGCAGATGCTCATGATCCAGGACCTCAGCCGCACCCACTACGACCTCAGCAAAACACTGTCCCGCTATAAAGGCCCCATGTACCTGATCGGTGGCGCACAGGACGCCCTGTCGTTCTATACATATGAGCTGAAACAGATACATCCTTCAGCGGTGCTGTATTGGGTGCAGGGTTCCGGCCACTTTCCCATGTTTGAACAACAGAAAGCTTTTTTTGAAACGTTGCATAAAACGTTGTAATGTTTGCTCGTCCACGGCGTCCCAGGGCTGAAGCCCTGGGCTACGTTTTGTTTTCAGGATGTTTTTTGTTGGCAGATGTTTCAAGTGCCGGGGGCCGATTTTTGCGATCAGGATTTGTAATGATTTTTAACGCGCCATCACCGTCTTTTCAATAGCGATGCTGCACCTATATCCTGATTGTGGCCCAGGGCTGAAGCCCTGGGAACAGAATAAAAAATTTCCATTATCTTGTTCCCTGAGTTAATCTAAACCCGTTGCCAAATCCAATCAAAAAAGCGCTGGCCCGGCTGATCATCCGGATGTCTGACCGCTTGTCGTCCCGTCCGGACAAAGGTGCTGTATTCAAGTCCCTGACCCGGCTGCACGACCGTATCCTCCAAGGGAAAAAGGACAGCGGCCTGCTGGTGCCGTTCGATCTTCAGCAGGGCCGTTTCATTATTTTTTCCGACCAGCATAAGGGCTGCCGCGATGCTGCAGATGATTTCAAAGATGCTGCCGGTGCCTATACCCATGCGCTGGAGCACTACTACGATCATGGTTATACGTTGATCAACCTGGGCGATTGCGAGGAGTTGTGGGAAAACACCCCTTCCGCCGTGATGCAGTACAATGAGCCTCCCTTGCGGATGGAAGCGCGTTTCCTGCAAAAGAAACGCTACTACCGCATCTTCGGCAACCACGACCTGGAATGGCACTATGCAGTGCCTCGCCGCCAGTTCCTGCGGCCGTTGTTCGGCAAAAAGCTGCGGGTATACGAAGGACTGGTATTGCAAACACAATATAACGGCCACGCCTATAGGGTATTTCTGGCCCATGGCCATCAGGGCGACAAACGTAGTGACGGCAACGCTTTCAGCAAATGGTTCGTGGCGGCCGTCTGGACACCGGTGCAACGCTTTCTGGATATCCACCCCGATACGCTCTCTGAATCGTTTGACCTCGTGGACGCTCATAACATAATGATGTACGAATGGAGCCTGCAGACAGCCAACACCCTGTTTATCTCCGGCCACACCCACAAACCGGTCTTTGCCTCGCTGGACCATATCGACCGGCTCACCAAACAGCTGCAGCGCGCTACTACCGACAACGACCTGATCGCCGTCGCTGCGCTCCAAACCGAACTGCAGCAGCGACAGGAAGAATACGCCGGCAAACAACTGGTGAAAACCATGGTACACCCTACCTATTTTAATACCGGCTGCTGCTGCTTCAGCGATGGAGACATCACCGGAATAGAGATCGCTGACGGCTTCATCCGCCTCATTAAATGGAGTGGCAAAAACAGTCCTGTGGCATATCGTAAAGTATTGGAGGAAGCTCCGCTGTACTATCTTTTTGATCGGTTGCCAGGGAATATCCAAACGGTCCGTTAATTATACTTTCTTTAGCAGGCAGGCAAGAACAATCGTGATCATGCTATTGTTAGCAATATGGCAATGTGCCCTCCTACAGGACATATTACCTGTCATGAAAACTATTGTTGATCCTAAAATCCTGCATATGAAAAGACTATTCGTTCTCATGGCGTTGCCTGTGTTCATCGCGCTCTGTGCAGCAAATGCCCAGGAGCCCCTGATGGCCCGCGCCGACAAAAAAGAAATCCGCAAAGAAAAACATGCTGAAAAAAAATCCCTGCGCGCATTGAAAGGCAGGGACGTCAGTTACGAGTCAAAATTGCACTTCGGACAGGACTTTGGCAATATTTCAGATGTGGTCTGGGAACGGACCACCTACTTCGACAAGGCATCCTTTACCAGCAAGGAAGGTAAGCCCATGACAGCCTTCTACGACGAGCAATCCAACCTGGTGGGCACTACTACCCCCGCTAAATTCTCCGACCTGCCGCCAGCTGCGCAACGCGACATCGAAAAACACTATAAAAACTACGCAGACGCCACCGTCATATTTTTTGACGACAATGAGTTTAATCAAACCAATATGATCATCTATGGAGAAGAGTTTGAAGACGAAGACAATTATTTCGTGGAACTAAAAGACGATAATAATAAGCTCATTGTGCTACGGGTAACACCGGAAGGCGAGGTGACTTACTTTTCGGACATCAGATAAGATTTAGTCATTTTTTTATTTTGATATTTAGTCATTTTGATTACGTTTTGTGTTAAAACAAAATGACTAAATATCAAAATAGATACATGTTATCCATGCAGCACCGAGAGAATATTACCTGACGGGTCTGTAAACCATGCGATGGCCATCCCCCGTTCTTTATCCCGGAAAATACCTTTTTCATCGGTGCCTATTTCCCCTTCGTAATGCTGGAACCGGATACCTTTCTGAGTAAGCTGTTCCACAGCATCGTCCACATTGTCTACAATAAAATTCAGCACCGTAAAAGTGGCCGGTTCATGGTCCGGCTTAGGGTACAGAAAAATTTTGCTTCCACCGTTTACCTGTAATTCCAGCCCCTCCGGCGTTTCGGATACTTCCAGTCCCACCTTGTCCTGATAGAACTGTTTAGCCTGCTGCAGATCATTGACGGAAAAGCTGCTGAAGGCCCCTGAATGTTTTAGCATAAACTAAGGTTTATTTGATGAGGAATATCACCTGTTCCTCAATTTTGTTACCAGAAAAACAAAATGCCTTACATTCATATTACTTAACCACGTTGATATGCGATGGAAATCAATCCTGCTGCTCTCCCTGACAATCACGCTTCAGGCCACCGGGCAGTCCCTGCCAGACACCGCCATGGTACTGGCGAAAAACACCGCCATATACGAGCTGGTCATCTCCCAAAACGGTCGTGTTATCTTCCAGCATACCTACAATGGCCAGCAGCCGGACACCCTTCACAATAGCCAGTCGCTCACTAAAAGCATCATGTCTGTATTAATCGGCATCGCTATCGACAAAGGTTATATTGCCGCTCCGGACCAGGAAATCGGTCAATGGTTTCCGGAGCTGGCCAAAGACCCGGATGTCCGTAAACAGCATATCACACTGCATCAGATCATGGACCAGGCTTCGGGGCTGTGGCATGAAAACCTGGAAGGCGGACTGGGTGAATACCTGTCACAAGCCAATCCTTCACAATATGTGCTGGCCCAGCCGCTGCTTGATGCGCCGGGAACAGTGTTCCATTACAACAATGCCGCCACTCACCTGCTGTCAGTGATACTGACCAGGGCCACCGGCATGCCTGTGGCCACTTTCGCGCAAAGGTTTCTCTTCAGCAAACTGGGCATTCAACACGCCGATTGGAAAAAGATGAATGACGGATATCATGATGGCGCGGGGTTGCGCAGCGTATACCTGTCTACCGCGGCCATTAATAAAATCGGAAACCTGCTGTTGCAGGAAGGGCAGTACAATGGGCAAACCATCGTATCCCGGAAATGGGCACGCATGCTGATGCAACCGCCGCTAACGCGGGCTACCGGCTGGGGATTTGCCGGTTCACAATATGCTTTATGTTGGTATCATGTGCGTTATGATAGTCAGCCTGTTACTTATGGTATGGGATGGGGCGGCCAGTACATGATCATTATTCCTGGCCTGAAAGCCGTGATAGCTGTACACGAGCGGGTGAACGATACTACTGCCGTGCGACAGGCCCTGTACTTTGAGCAATCGGTTTTTCCCTTTTTATGGAAGTATCTGCAAACAAAAAATAAAATGGCAGCAGGCCATTAACCATACAACACCTGCTGCCTGTAGCCACCACATCTGCCTTATGCCAATAATGCTGCCGCAGCAGTATCGAGATAAAAAGTACAATGCGGATGTTGTTGTAATATGCTGGCCGGGAACAGGTTGCTGACCGGCTGTTCCAGGCTGTTTTTTATGGCAGTGGCCTTTCTTTCGCCCGGCACGGAACAGATAATATGTTTAGACAACATGATCTGATGTACCGACATGCTGATGGCCTGTGCGGGCACATCCGCCGCTGTTTCAAACCAGCCTTCATTGGCCTGTTGCTGCCGGCATGCCTGGTCCAGGTCCACCACCAGGTAAGGCGCCTTCGTGGTAAAGTCTGCCGGAGGATCGTTGAAAGCAAGGTGGCCATTCTCCCCTACGCCTACCAGCGCCACATCAATGGGATGTGCCTGTATCAGGGCAGACAAGCGGGCTATCTCTGCGTTAGGGTCTGTTTCCCCGTCAATCAGGTAAGCCGCTTTAAGTGGCCCTACCTTCTGCAAAAAACGTTCTTTGAGGTATTTGCGGAAACTGGCCGGATGGGTTACTGGCAACCCGATATATTCATCGAGGTGGAACATCACCACCTTGCTCCAGTCAATATCAGTGGCTATCAGCTCCTGGAGGGTTTCAAACTGGCTGGTGCCGGTAGCCAGGATAATATTAGCCTGTCCTTTTTCACGGATAGCCTGGTTGATCAGCGCAGCCGCATCCTGACCGGCTGTTGTTCCTAATTCCTGCGGGTTGTTGGATCGGATGATTTTCATGTATATACTTTTTTTAGTCGTGACAAATGGATGTCTGTAAAGAGACAGCAAGCCTTTTTATTGTTTGTTTTCGGGAGATGCCTGCCTTTTGTTGACCACACCGGTGGTGCCGCCCTGTGTCAGGGAGATGTCCACTGGCTGGTTGTTTTTCCATGACCCGCCTGTAAAGTCAGGCACATCAATGGAATTGGAGCGATGTCCTATGGACCATTCACTGAGCGGCCATATGGCGCTCCAGGTAGCGGCATCGTACACGTCCATGTCCATGGGGAGGCCGTTACGCAGGCAATCGATCAGGCGCCAGTCCATCATGAAGTCCATCCCGCCATGGCCGCCCACCTGTTTGGCCATGTCCCCTACTTTCCGCACGATGGCCGGCATATATTGCTCTTCCAGTTTTTTGAAATCAGCATCACTGAGCCATCCTTCGTGGCTGGTGGCGATGCGGGCGGGCAACGGGTATTTCTGCGCGGTGGCTTTGGTGCCGCTGACCAGGTGGATACGGGAATAAGGCCGCGGAGAGGTAACATCGTGCTGCACCATAATGGTTTTGCCTTTGCGGGTGCGGATCGTAGATACGTTCATGTTACCTCTGAAATGCGCATTGGCGAATTGTTTATAGAAATCGTCTTTTTCCGCCAGTGATACCGCATAGGGATGCATCATAAAATCGTTGGACGAAACAGATACGAGGTATTCCATACTATCGCCGCGATTGATGTTCAGCACCTGGCATACCGGTCCCAGTCCATGTGTGGGATACAGGTTACCGTTATGTTTGGCGTTTTCGCGGAGGCGCCAGTTGTTATACCGTTTGGTTTTATCAAACATGCTTTCGAAGATATCGTGGATATAGGCGCCTTCGCAGTGGATGATTTCTCCGAAGAAGCCCTGGCGGGCCATGTTGAGCGTAAGCAGCTCAAAGAAATCGTAACAGCAGTTTTCCAGCATCACACAGTGTTTGCGGGTACGTTCCGATGTTTCCACCAGCCGCCAGCATTCTTCCAGTGTAGTGGCGGCGGGTATTTCCGTGGCCACGTGTTTGCCATGTTCCATGGCGTATACCGCAATGGGCGTATGCAGTTCCCATGGCGTGGCAATGTATATGAGGTCGATATCATTGCGTTCGCACATCTTTTTCCAGGCATCGGCAGATCCCGTGTATTCGTGGGGGTGATAGCCACTGTTGGCGATTCTTTTTTTTGTTTCCGCTATTTTTTCCGGGCGGATATCACAGAGGGCTTTCACTTCAATATTCTGAAGCCAGGTGATACGTTCTACCGCGGCAGAGCCTCTGTTGCCGAGACCTACGTAGCCGATGCGGACCGTATCGATTTTTGGGGCGGCGTAACCGCTCATATTAAAGCGTTGCTTACGGACTTGTTGCGCCAGTTGCAGCAGGTTGTCCGGCATACCGGCGGCATGGGCTGTTCCAATGCCCGGCAGCACGGCGCTGCCAGTGAGGCCGATACCGGCGAGGCTGGCCAGTTTGAGAAAATCCCTGCGGTTATTTTTCATATGCATATTATTTTTCGATGTTAAAATTGGCGGCTGCTGTGCGGACGATCAGCTGTCCGCGCTGGCGGCAGCGTTTACGCATTTCCTGGAACTCATCGCGGTAAAATTTGAGCGGCAGCCCGTTGACCGGGTTACCAGACATGTCTACCGGCGCTATCAGTTCTATTTCGCGGCCGGTGAGCGCGGCGGCCAGGGATACGTCTCCCCAGGGCAGGAAGCCTGGCAGGTGAATGGCCATGTTGAAGTAATCGACGCCCTGCCTGCTGGCAAACTGGTAACTGATCGGGCTGCTATGCAGCACCACTTTGCTGGCGCCGGGTTCCAGCGCAGCAAGGAAAAGGCCGGCCATGGCTGTTTCCCGGTAACCTTCCAGTGTAATGCGTTTTACGCCGTAATGGCTGCGGAGAAAGCCGGTCAACAGCCGCAGGTCGCTGACCCATTTGCCTTGCAGGGTATGTCCGAGCCAAAGCGCGCTGCGTGCCAGCGTATGAAAGCGGGGCAGGCTACCGTCAATCTTATTGGCTGTTTCGGAGCTTTGTTCGCCGGTGCCCCACAGGTCTGCCAGCACTACACCGTAGCCTTGCGCCAGCAGCTCATCGATACGGTCTGAAGGGATGCTGTCTTTTCCGCCGCTGTGCGTGAGTATCACGTAGCCGTTTTCTCTTTTGCGCGGCTTACGGTGCAGCAACGGCAGCAGTTCACCGTCCGTTGTTTCCAGTGCCAGCCGGTCCCACCCCTGTTCAGGAGAAAACGGATGTATTGTCTTCAGTTGCAGTTGCTGCTCCTTCAATACGGCTTTCAGCGCGGCCCTTTTTTCTTTTACGTCCAGGCGGTCATGGCCCAGCATATTGGCGCGCCATTCGCTGCCAGCCTGACGGCACCATGCGGCGGTGCTCATCACGTTACTGTCACGCTGCAACGAAGGGAAGGTAAGCAGCTGCGCAGCGGGTAATAAAACCGTGGCAGGCAGGGGCACGGGCCCGCCATTGCCGGTGCCTTTCAGGTGCTGATCAAACCAGCCCAGCATGGTGCTGCGTATTTCCGGCCAGTAGCCGTGGGTGGTATCAAAGAGCTGGTATTGCAGCCTGTCGCCGGCTTTCAGCAGCTGAAACAACGGTATGGCCGCTTTATAGCTACGCAGCATCTCCGAAGGATAAAAGGATTTGCTGGCGTCTTTTTCCGCATTGCATACTTTCAGCGCCCGTGGCGCTGCCATGGCGAGGATACCGGCTTCTTCGGTAAAGGTCAGCCCCGACGGCAGCAACTCACATACACAGTTACTGTTAAGGATATACGCTTCAAAGGTGCCTACGCTGACGACCGGCACAGCTGCTTTAATTCGTTCATCCATGGCCGTTAGCCACATGGTTTGATTCCCGCCGCCGCTGGCACCGGTGGCGCCTATACGTTTTTTGTCAGCTTGGAGCAGGCTGCACAGCAGGTCTACTCCCCGCATGTTATCGGTCAACTGCATGCCCATCAGGGTAGCACCGGCGTTCATCAGCGAAGCGCCGAGGCTGGCGCCGTGGTATTCTGCCACGCCGGGCGTGGTGGTCCTCTCTCCAGCGCCCCATGCGTCCATATTCAGGCAGATATAGCCGTGGCCGGCCAGTTCGTGGGCGGTGGCCTGCACCATATCGCCGGTACGGGCGCCGGGCCAGTGGCCGTGCATGTTGATCACGGCCGGAAAAGGCCCGGGTCCGTCTGGCATATACAGATTGGCGGTAGCGTATACACCGGGCCGGGTTTGAAATGAGATATTACGGATGCTGTACCCCTGTTGTTGTATGCGCCCTGTCTCCTTTACATCGAGCGGCAGCGCATGGTCCTCCTGCATCCCCGTTTCATGGACAATTTTCTCGCGCAGCTGCTGCCGCCAGGCGGACCACTCGTCAGTTGTCTGCGGCAGTGTGGTATGCCGCTGGAAAGCAGCGGCAGCCGCCAGCTTCAGCTGCCTGCCGGCAATATCTTCCCGCTCAGCGGGAAGCACTTTGGGCAACGGCTGCCCTATGGCCGGAAAAAACGAAGTCACTACCATGAAAAACTGCACTATCGTATTCAACATCCAATGATTTTACTATAAGATAAACTATTCCACGTCCCACCACAAGCGCGTGGCGGCATTGTCAGGCCCACCCAGCAGTTGCACGCCCTTTTTCAGTTCAGCCGCATTGGTAGTGGCCTCTGCGGAAGGGTAAGGCAACCGTTTGATGAAAGTCCCGGCAGGCAGGTCAGCATTCTCTGACTGTAATACCGGGTACATTTTAGGATAACCGCTGCGGCGGAATTCCGCCCAGCCTTCCAGGCCGTCGGGATAGACAGCGATCCACTTCTGGGTGCCTATCTGCTGGCGTTGCACGCCGGCGCCGGTGCCGAATTTCACCGGTATATCTGCAACGGCAGGTGAATTAGCCACATCTCCCGGCGCCACCGGTACGGCGGCAGATTGCGTATAGGCGTTAATGACAGCCCCGTCGGTAACGCCCCACTGCTGCAGGCTGGTCTCGATCCCTTTTTCATACAAAGCCTGAGCCGTACCACCCATGTTCCAGCCGTTCATGGCGCCTTCCGCCCGCAGGAAGTAAGCTTCTGCGGCGTACAGGATGGTCTGCGAAGCCTCCAGCGCCGGCAGCCATGAGCTGCCGTTCCAGGTGACCCAATAGGTGCCCGCGTTGGATGTTTGTGCCGCCTGGTTCAGCGGATTGTTCAGCGCTACGGCTGGTGAACCGTTGCGCACCCCTCTGAATGTGCCACCTGCTATAGAAGGCTGGTACATTTTGCCCAAACGGGGATCGTTATACCCTTTGAGATAAGACAGCATGGTGGAGCTCATACTGAACTCGTTATAGGATGCTATCCTCGCCAGGCCGTTGCCATCGCTGCCGTTGAGGGAACGTTTCAGTTTAGCCGTGTGCGTGATGTCCGTCATCACCCCGGCGGCCACTGCTGCTTCCGCCTCCTGTTTGGCACGGTCGGGCAACACGCCGGAAATACGCAGCGCCAGCCTTAGGCGCAACGTATTGGCGAAACGTATCCACTGCTGAACATCGCCACCATAAAAAAGATCATAGGTGCCGAACACATTAGCGGCGCCGGCCTGTTGAAGGTTCTTTACGGCATGGTCCAGTCGCTTGAAAAAATCGTCATAAATCTTGTCCTGCGCATCATAGGCGATCACGTCCTGTGCTTTGCCGGCATCGAAATACGGTACCGGGCCGAAGTAATCCGTCATATGATGAAAAGCGTACACCCACATAATTTCTGCCAGGGCACATTCACCGGAAGCCTTGTCTGTCTTCTCAAAAATGGTAAACAACTGTGGTACGGTCTGTACATAGGTGACAATGCCCGGCCGTGGCAGCCACGCATCGTTGATCTGGTAACGGTCGGTCTGAAAGCTGGTGGTATTCAGCGCAAAGTATTGCGCGTACAGATCGGCGTACAGGTTCTGCGTTGTCTGGTAATAGCCCTGGTTGATGGCGGCAGAAGACTGGGCTTTGGAAAACATAAATGGTATTTCCCGCAGGCCGGCATCGGTGATAGCACCGGGATTGGTGTTCAGGTCATCAAAATTTTTCGTGCAGCCGTTCAGTACAGCAGCCATTACCAGCGGAAGTATATATCGGAATTGTTTTTTCATGGCAGTTGGTTTTAGCGGCTAAAAAGACAGGTTTACATTCAGGCCAAAACTGCGGACAGCGGGCAGCAAACCGGCCTCTATGCCCTGGAAGTTGCTGGCGCCATTGGCCATTTCCGGGTCAACAGGCAGCTTTCGTTTACCGATGCCTGGTATGTCCAGCAACGATTTCCCTCTGTACAGGTAGAAGAGGTTGCGGCCGGTGAGCGATACTTTCGCAGCCTTCAGCACTTTGTTGTTCAGCTTAAAATCATAGGCGACCGACAGTTCCCGCAAACGGAAGTTGGTGGCGCTGTAGGTAAAGAACTCGCCGTAAGCGTTGCGGCCACCTTGCGACACCGTCGTCCATAGGTCTTCTGCTTTAATGGCGATGTTATTCTGGGAGCCATCAGGCAGGACGCCGGGCAGTATCAGCCCGCCGTCGCGGAAACGGGTGGTATAGTCTGCCACGCCGTAAGCAGCCAGGATAGCGTCTGTACCGGAAACCAGCACCCCTCCCACCCTGCCGTCTATCAGGAAAGACAGGGAGAGGTTTTTATACTGTAACTGGTTATTCCAGCCCAGGGTGAAGTCAGGATTGAAATTGCCCAGTTTCTGGTTGGCCGTCACCACCGGCAAGCCGTTGGTGTTCACCATACGCTGACCGGTTTTCGGGTCGCGGCTCCAGGTATAACCGTAGATATCGCCATAAGAACCGCCCGGCGAAATCAGCAGGCTGCCGAAGATAATGGAGGGCGACAGGTTGGCCTGGTCTATGCCCGGCGCCAGTGACAATACTTTGTTTTTATTGGTCGCATAGTTCAACGTGGTATTCCAGCTGAAATTGCTTTTACGTACAGGCGTAGCCGTCAACATCACTTCTATGCCTCTGTTTTCGATATTACCGGCATTGATGTACTGATTGGTAAATCCGCTGGCCTGCGGCAGGCCGATATAAATCAGCTGGTTGATGGTATTGTTCTTATAGACTGTTGCGTCCACACCGAGGCGGCCGTCAAAGAAACGCGCTTCCAGGCCTGCTTCGTAGGACTTGGTTTGTTCCGGTTTCAGGTCCCTGATGGATTTGGTAACGTTCCTGGACACAAAGCCGTTGCCCGCGCCCATGGCGTAGTCATATGTCTGCAGCAGCAGGTACGGATCTGCGTCGTTGCCCACCTGCGTATAGGAGGCACGTACCTTCCCGAAAGAAACCCAGGAAGGCATTTTGATCATATCAGACAGCACAGCGGACAGTCCCACGGAAGGGTAAAAGTAGCTGTAAGGGCTGGGCAGCGTGGACGACCAGTCGTTACGCGCGCTGACGTCGAGATAGAGGTACTGTTTAAAATCCAGCTGGGCGTTGCCATAAACAGATTGTATCTCTTTTCTGACGGTAGTATTGGAGAAAGCCGGCGCCGAAGCAAAATTCAGGTTGAACTGGTTAGGAATGCTCAGGCCATTGGCCAGCGATTGCGTATTGTAGCCCCGGCTGGTAAGCACGCTGCCGCCCACGTTGTAGCTGAGATGAAAACTGTTGGAGATCGTATTGTTGCCGGACAACAGGAGGTCCATGTTACGTTCCCAGTGGTTCACATATCCTTCGAGATAACGGCCGCCCGGTTGCACGGGAAAGGCCACCGTGCCATCATAATAGGAAGCGGTGATCTTGTCGTCATAACGGTCAAGGCTATATCTTCCCTGTACGCTGAGCCAGTTCCGTAGCTGGTACTTTACAAGTCCCATCAGCATGATACGGTTGCGTGATTCGTTAAGGCTGTTGCGATATACGTCCCAGTAAGGGTTCTGGAAGGCGGAGGAGTTGGTCCAGTACACAGGGTATGGTTTGCCGGTAGCGTCGAAGCCTTCGTAGCGTTTCAGTGAATCGGGGCTGAGGTCGCGCGGCATGATGTAGGCTTCATTGGCCACGCCCTGGTCGCCCACACGTGGTTTATTTTTGATGTCCTGGCTGACGTAGGTCAGCTTCACGTCTGTCGTGAGGCGGGGCAGCACTTCCGCATTCACGCGGAGGTTAAGCGTATTACGTTGCAGCGTATTTTTAGGATAGATACCGCTGATGGCGTTATTAGCATAGGAAGCATATCCGCGTATTTTGTCAGTGCCCCCGGAAACATCCACGGCATTATTGACAGCCGTGCCGGTGTTAAAGAACCCGCGTACATTGTTCGCGTAGGTCTGTGCCGGAGCGCCCCAGCTGCCGCCGGAGCGGGCGCCGTACTGGCCGCCATTGCCACGGCCATAGGTGTTCTGGAATTTCATGAGCAGGTTGGGCTGGTCAACAGACACGCCTCCGTTATAATGCATGGCCAGTTTGCCGCTTTTTCCGCTTTTAGTGGTGATGATAAGGGCCCCGTTGGCAGCGCGGCTGCCATAGAGCGCAGCAGCTGCCGGGCCTTTGAGCACGTTGATCGACTCCACGTCCTGCGGGTTGATACTTGCAGCACCGTCGCTGCCGGAATAACCGCTGGCAGGACTTTTCACCTGGGTAGACACCGCATTGGCAGACCCTTTGCCACCAGTTTCAGTGCTCATTGTATTATCGATAGGTACGCCGTCTACCACGATCAGCGCATTGTTATTGCCGCTGATGGAGCGGTTGCCGCGAAGCACCACTCTCACCGCGCCGCCGGGACCGGAGGCGGCAGGCGTCACCACCGCGCCCGCCACTTTGCCATTGAGCGTGTTCATGATATTGGCGCCCGGGTCTTTGACAGCATTGATGCTCTCAGTGCCCAGTTGCTGCGTGGCATATCCCAGCGAGCGTGTTTTCCGTTCGATGCCCAGGGCCGTTACCACCACCTCGCTGAGGCTGGAGGAACTTTCGCTGAGCGCCACATCGATAGCCGCTTTGCCGTTTACCGGTATCTCCTGGCGGGCGTACCCCACAAAAGAAAATATCAATGTGGCATTGGCAGGCACGGAAAGCGAATAGGTGCCTGTAGCGTTGGTGGTGACACCCTGGGTAGTGCCTTTCACCGTGATGGTAACACCGGGAAGCGGTGTTTTGGACACAGCGTCCCTGACAGTGCCCTTAACAGGAGAAGTTTGCGCCATCAGCCGGCATGGCAGTATAAGAAGAAAATACAAGCATAGGTACAGTAACAGTCGGTGGTAATTACAGCTCTTCATACGCGCGAATTTTAATGAGTGATTCCTGGTTGGTTTCATGGCTGAAACAGGGTCTAAAATACACCGCATTAAAACGTTTTGACGGAAATTCACCGGTAACGTTACCGAAAACACCGGTGATTTCTTATATTCGGGCATATGCGCCGACACTATGCTACGATAAAAGATATTGCCCGGGCGTTGAACATCTCCGTATCAACGGTTTCCAGGGCCTTGCGGGACACTTATGATGTGAATGCCGAGACCCGGCAGCTGGTACTGGACAAGGCGGCAGAACTGCATTACCGGCCTAATTTCAATGCCACCGGCCTCGTAAAAAACAGTTCCCATAACCTGGCGGTGCTGTTGCCAGGCATTACCAACTACTACTTCTCCACGGTATTTACCGGTATACAGGAAGTGGCCTATCGCCACGGTTATAATCTCATCCTGCATGTCACCAACGACGATGCGGAACGCGAGCTGAATATTATCCGCAGCCTGTCTTTCAGCAGCCTCGACGGTATGCTGGTGTCTGTATCATCGCAGGCCGACGCCTGCAGCCATTTCCAGGAAATCATCGACGACGGTGTGCCTGTCGTGTTCTTTGATCGTGTAGCCGAGCATGTTAGTACCAGTAAGGTGATGCAGGACGATTACAACGGCGCCTTTGAAGCAACGGAGCACCTGATCGCCAAAGGGTACCGCCGCATTGCGCATATTGCCGGCCCGCAGGGACTTACCTTCACCGGCAACCGGCAACGGGGCTACCTGGACGCGTTGCGCAAACATAAACTGCCGGTGCATGATTCCTGGATCATCCACTCCGGCTTCTCGCAGGACAGCGGGTACCAGGACTTCCAGCAGCTATGGCAGCTACGCTCAAAGCCGGACGCTATTTTTGCGGTCAACGACCGGAAGGCCGTCGGCGCTATGCTGGCAATGAAAGAAAAAAAAATCGTTCCCGGGAAAGAAGTGGGTGTCATCGGCTTCACCAATGACCCGGTATCGGCCATCATCTCCCCTTCTCTCAGCACTATCGCAGAACCGGCCTTTGAGATTGGCAAAGTAAGTTGCCAGTTGCTGCTGAACCACATCCGGAAAAAAAATTTCATTGCGGAAGAAGTGGTGCTACCGGGGAAGCTGATTGAACGGGAATCGACGCAACGCGTTCGTTAAAAGGCAGGAAGCCTTTTTATCTCATCTAACGTTTACGCAAAAACGAAAAGCGTAAAACACAGTCATCGGCCGAAGGCCTGATAAAAAATATTACTCCGCCAGGTCTTTTATCCGGTACTTTATGATCTTGTTGATCAGCGATACCGGCAGCGGCTCGTCCAACGGAAACTGAATAGCACCTTTGGAGGTCTTATAGCCGGTAAGATCGTCCTGGAAAACGTTGATAGCAGTGCCTCCGGGATAAAAGCCCACATGGCTTTTATAAGCGGCGAACCATACCAGCACCTTATTGAGCTTAAATGCCGGGATATTGTAGCTGATCACCTCTGTAGCTTTAGGTACTGCTTTGCGGATGATCTCACGGATTTCACGCGCCTTTTGCAGGCTTGTTTCCGGCACAGTGGCCAGGTATTCATCGGTGGTTTTGAATTTTGTAGCCATCATACATAATTTATGTCACTACAAACATACAAAGACCGGTGCAACCAAAGGCGGTGTCAATACGACAATTACAAGGGGAGATACCGTCATAAATGACTATTTTGGGAAACCTATTTCGATACACATGACAAACAGCCAACAGCCTAAAATCAGCCTTGTTACCGGTGCCAGCAGTGGCATAGGCCAGGCTATTGCCCGCGCCCTGGCGGCAGAGGGCCATATTGTAGTGATAACCGCCCGCCGGCAGGAGCGATTAACAGCGATGGACGCCGACAACGTAGTGGTGATGGCCGGAGACCTCACTGACAGTGGTTTCCAGGAACAGGTAGTGCATGCTGTTTTTGACACTTACGGCCGGTGTGATTATCTCTTTAACTGTGCCGGCAGCATTGAAACCGGCCCTATTGAAGGCATCGACATCGATAAGATGTCTGCTATGATCAGGCTGAACGTAGAAGCCACTTTCCGGCTGACTTATCTTGTGCTGAAACGTTTCAAAGCGCAGGGCTTCGGACATGTGATCAACCTGTCGAGCGTGATGGGCACGAAAGTGCGGCCTACGGCCGGCGCCTATGCTGCCACCAAATTCGCCATGGAAGCGCTGTCGGAAGCCCTGCGGCTGGAGCTGGCAGGCACGCCGCTCAAGATATCGTGCATAGAGCCGGGGCTGGTGATGACAGAACTGCACAAAGACTGGGCCGTGCATCCCAAAGAAAGCATGGGCATTCACGAGCCACTTACGGTAGACGATATCGTAGGCACCGTGAAGTTTATTTTGCAACAGCCTGAGCATGTGCGTATCCCGAAACTGATGATCCTGCCGGGCCACCATCAGATCTGAGTTACAGCGCCACCACCACTTTACCGCGGGTGCTGTTGCTTTCAATCTGCTGATGTGCTTTTGCCATATCTTCAAAATTAAATACTGCGGACACATGGGATTTAAGCCTTCCGCGTTCCAATAGATCGGCCAGCCGGCGCATGTCTTTTCCGCTGGAAGCGACCGTAATGAAATACCCTTTTTTGCCCTGCGCAGTGGCTTTTTCCTCCACCGTTTCCCGCAGGCCGCTGGGCAGGCTGATGATAGTGCCTTGTGGCCGCAGCACTTTCAGCGAACGGTCAATGTATTCGCCGCCCATGGCGTCCAGTACGAGGTCCAGATCATGATAGTGGTCTTCAAACGCGCCGGACTTGTAGTCGAAGTGTTCATCTGCGCCGAGGCCCAGTACAAAATCGCGGTTGGCCGCAGAAGCAGTGCCAATCACATACGCGCCGGCTTCTTTCGCCAGTTGTACCGCATAATGGCCAACACCGCCGGCTGCGGCGTGTATCAATACTTTATCGCCGGGATTGATCTGCGTGCTGTTTAGTGCCTGCAGGGCTGTCAGCGCAGCCAGTGTGGCCGCAGCAGCCTCTTCATGGGAGATGCCGGCAGGCTTATGCGCCAGCTGGTCTGCGGGCGCGGCCACATATTCCGCATAGGCTTTACCATGACCGGGGAAGTTGACCATTCCAAATACTTCATCTCCTTCCTTGAATAACGAAGAACGGGAAGCCGTGACGATACCGGAGATATCCCAGCCCAAGATAATGGGGCCTTCTGCCGCCAGTTTATTGAACTGACCTTTCCCCGCGCGGGTTTTCACATCTACCGGGTTGATGCTGATGGCCTTTACCGCTACCAGTACTTCTCCTTCTTTTATCTCCGGTACCGGTAATGCTGTGTGTATCAGCTTATCGATACCACCGGCCTCTTTTACTATGATCGCTTTCATGGTGTTAAAATTGATTGATTACAAAAGTAAGCCTCCGTTGGTTTGCTTTCCTTGTATAATTCTGATATAAATCTGTAAAAGTAGCGGACGCCAAAAAAAAAGCGGCCCGGAGAACCGGGCCGCAGGTGGATTTATATTCGTTCACTTAAAACGTTTTAATGTCCTCTCCGAGGTCATAGACGGGCACCTGCCCATCCAGGGCGTCTGCCACGATGCTGCTGCCCGCGGCGCTGCGGTAACCGCCGGCGCAATGTACCACGACAGGTTTGCCGACAGGTATTTCGTTTATCCGTTCCCGTAACTGGTCCAGTGGAATGGCGATGGCCCCCGGCAACAAGGCGCCTGCCTGCACTTCGTTATCCATCCTTACATCCACGATGGTGAAATTCTCCGGATGCGCGCGCAGCTGGTCCAGCGGTACCGGCTTCATTGTTTCGTTGCCGCCGGTATAAACTATAGCCCCGCGTATCATGCTTTCATAGCCTATGCTGGCGGCCCTGCGAACAGCTTCCTGCAACTGCCGCGCATCTGCTGCCAGCAAGTAAAATGGTTCACCTGGCACCACCACGCTGCCCAGCCACGTTTCAAACTTGCCGTTCAGCTGCAGGTTGATCGCATGTGGCAGATGGCTTTGTTTGAAAGCCGCAGCCGGACGGGTATCTACGAGCAACACGCCTTTTTCCAATGCTTCAATGGAAGCCGGCGTGGGTACTTTCTCCAATAATGGCACGAGGGCTGGCGCCCCTTTCCGGTTGATGTCCACATCATACGGGAAATATTTCGGGATATAGGGCTGCTGTGACAACAGCTCTACCACAAAAGCATCTTCCGTATAATCCTGCAGGCTCCAGTTGGTCAGTTTCTCTGCACCGATGGTACTGCGGTTGGCGGCGCTCAGCGATTTCCCGCACAACGTACCGGCGCCATGGGCAGGATACACGTGTGTATCGTCCGGCAGTGTCATCAGCTTCTCCCGCAGGGAATGGTACATTTGCCGGGCAAGGTCGGCACGGGTGGCGGTCAGGTTGCCCGCTTTCTCACGCAGGTCCGGACGGCCGCAGTCTCCGATGAACAATGTATCGCCGGTAAATACAGCTTTTACAGCACCTTCTTCCTCCAGCACAATGCTGATACTGTCCGGCGAATGACCGGGCGTATTCAGCACCCTGAAAGTCAGCTCACCTATTTGCAGAATGTTTCCTTCATCAAAAGCAGTATGCGGATAAGCCGCACCCACCAAGGCCGAGCAATAGATAGTGGCGCCGGTGGCCTGGTGCAATTCCAGGTGGCTGCTGACAAAATCCGCATGCGGATGTGTTTCTATCACCCCGGTGATTTTTGCCTTCTTCGACGCTGCATATTCCACATAGGGGGTTATGTCACGGGCAGGGTCTATCAGTATTACTTCTCCTGCCTGTTCACTATACACAGCATAAGCATAGTGTGACAGCCCCTTATCTTCGAATTGTCTGATCTCCATAACTAAATATTTTTAATGAGGTAATTGATCACGAAAACGGCCATACACCCATGTGCCGGCGATGGCACTCAGTAAAGTAACAGCGACTACGGTAGCGCCTACACCGATCTGGGCGAACAGCGGGCCAGGACACGCGCCAGTTATGGCCCATCCCAGACCAAACAACAATCCGCCATAGATCTGTCCCTTGTTGAACTTCTTCGGATGAAACACGACCGTTTCCCCGTCCAGTGTTTTGATATTGAATTTTTTGATTAACCATACGGACAACATGCCCACCATCACGGCAGAGCCAATGACGCCGTACATGTGAAAAGATTGCAGCCGGAACATCTCCTGTATACGGAACCAGCTGATGACTTCCGCCTTCACAAAAATGATCCCGAACAACGTACCGATCACCAAATATTTTAATTGACTAAACCATGTATTCATAAAAAAGTCAGCATTACAATGAAAGAATAAAAGGCAGTATCAGATTAGCCATCACAAAACCGCCGATCATAAAACAGATAGTCGCCACCAGCGATGGCCACTGCAAAGTAGAGAGGCCCATGATAGCGTGACCGCTGGTACAGCCGCCGGCATAACGGGTGCCGAAGCCCACCAGGAAACCGCCACCGACCATCATCACCAGGCCACGGACAGACAACAGCGCGGGCCAGTTGAACAGTTGGCCGGGCACCAGCGAATGAAAGTCCGTAATACCATATGGCGCGAGGTCTGTCACGAGTTGAGGGTTCACCGCCACCGGCGCCGGATTAGCCAACACCGCGCCCGCGATGATGCCACCTAACAGGATACCCCCTACGAAAAAGAGGTTCCATGCCTCCTTCTTCCAGTCGTAATGAAAGAAAGGCACTTTAGCCGGCACACAGGCAGCACAGATATGCCGCAGGGATGAACTGATACCAAAAGATTTGTTGCCCACCAGCAGTAGTACCGGCACCGTCAAACCGATCAACGGGCCTGCTATGTACCAGGGCCAGGGTTGTTGTAAAAATTCAAGGATTGTCATCTAGTATGTGTTTATTTTACAAAGTTGTAGCAATACTGTCACGATTACGGTGACAATTGTTACAGAAGAGCATCTTTATTTCAATAATGTCTCCAGCAGGATGATGTAAACGCCCATGGCCAGTACAAACCAGCCGAAGCCTTGTTTCAGCCGCTCGCCCGGTATCCTCCGGGAAAGCAGTCCGCCTGCCAGCACCCCGGCCACCGCAATACCCGTCAGCGTCAGTAACAGCGTCCAGTTGATGGCTGCATGGCCGGTATCGCCCATAAAACCGATCAGGGTGCTCATGGCCATGATCATCAGGGAGGTGCCTACCGCCGTTTTCATGGGCAGGCCTGCCATCATGATCAGCGCCGGAATAATCAGAAAACCGCCACCGGCGCCCAGCAGGCCTGTCACCAGGCCGATCAGCGTGCCATAGAGCGCCAGCCGCACTTTGCCGGTGATGTCCATCGGTGCAGGGTTCTCTGTCACCACAGCTTTCCCCCGTATCATGGAAAAAGAGGCCAGGAGCATGAGCCCGGCGAACAATAACATGACGCCCAGCTCGCGGGTGACCACCAAATCGCCGATACTAATTAATGTCGCCGGAATAGCCGGTATTACAAAATGTCTTGTGAGCCATACCGCCGCAATAGACGGCACGCCAAATAACAACGCCACCGGCACATTCACCTTGTTCTTCCGGTAGCTGCCCACCGCGCCTACCAGGCTGGTAGAGCCCACGATAAAGAGTGAGTAGGACGTGGCTGCCGCCGGCGTGATACCAAAAAGGTACACCAGTACCGGCAGCGTCAGCACAGACCCGCCACCACCGATGAGACCCAGTGATATACCTATCAATGCCGCTGCGATATAACCTATAATTTCCATTTGTTACACATTTGCTTTACTGTTCATACAAAAGTACGAACGCTTCAAAGCAAACTCTGTGACTTAGGTTACACAGGCAGTACTTCTATAGAATTCCTGTTGAGTTTGACAAAACCTTTCTGTTCCATTTTTTTAAGCAGGCGGGAAACGACTTCCCTGGACGAGTTGAGGTCGGCAGCGATCTCCTGGTGGGTTAATTTGAGCTCCTGTGTGCCCAGTTTGGTGGCCTGGGAACGGATATAGGATAAAAGACGCTCGTCCATGTTTTTAAATACCGTGCTGTCCAGTACGTTCAGCACCTCTTCGAAGCGGCGGCGGTAAGACTCGATCACAAACTGGTACCAGCTTTTGTAGTCTTTCATCAACGCCTCCATATATCGCACGGGTATCATCAGTACCACGGAATCCTCTACGGCTTTGGCCATCACCTCACTGGCTTTACCGGAAGCCACGCATACCATGGAAATGGCGCAGGCATCGCCCGGTTCGAGGTAATACATAAAAAATTCGCCTATATCTTCTCCCTCCCGGTATAATTTGATCCTGCCTTCCAGCACCAGCACCGTGTATTTGATATATTGGCCCTGCTGCATGAGCACCGTGCCCGCAGGCACTTCCTGCAACGTTCCGATCTCCGACAGGTGAGCTTTCAAAGCATCGTCCAGGGAAGGAAAATGAGCATTGAGATAGTCCAGAATATCCGATTTAGCATCCATTGTACATGCGATATGGTTACAAGGTACAAAAAAGCCCGCGAACAGGAAGCAGTACAGATATCGCCATAAAAAAATATAAAAAAACCTAAAATTATATAACAGCCATACCGGTCCTTCCGGTTACTTTTGCTCACATATGAAGAAAGTCCTCACACTCCTGTTACTACTGCTGTACGTTGGCACCTCTACGGGCGCCACGTTCCACATGCACTACTGCATGGGCAAGCTGGTAGAAGTAACGCTGTGGCATGGGGACAATAAAAAATGCAGTCATTGCGAAACAGACCTGAGCAAGGGATGCCCTAAAAAATGCTGTAAGGACGAACATAAAACGGTCAAACTGGAGAAAGACCAGAAAGTGACCGCTCAGGCCCTGCATTTTTTGCAGATGCCGGTGGCGGAAGTCCCTGTCAGCTACGTGCAGCTGCCCACTGCCAGAATAGTGCCACTGGCAACAGCGCACCCGGTGAGCCATGCGCCGCCCTACAGCAGTAAAGTACAGCCCTATATCCTGCATTGTATTTTCCGCGTGTGATACCCCTTCCTGCAGAACGGTAAACCTGCCGTTACTGATTTACACCCTTTTATTACTTTTTTTCCGGGAGATAACCCACCTCTTCACGCTACGTGTAACCGATACCGTTATTAGGTTTACTGCTATGCGTCGCAGTGTACGACAGACTTTGTACCCGCAGCGGTTTCTGTTATCTTCTGGTATCCATTGAATTAAGATATATGGTACATCGAATTATCGAATGGTCGCTGCGCAACCGCTTCATTGTGCTGGTGCTGGCAGCCGCCCTCTTTGCCTGGGGCATCTATGCCGTTAAAAAGAACCCTATTGACGCTATTCCGGACCTGTCGGAGAACCAGGTGATCGTCTTTACAGAATGGATGGGCCGCGGCCCCCAGCTGATAGAAGACCAGATCACCTATCCGCTGGTGACCAACCTCCAGGGATTGCCTAAAATCAAATATGTACGCGGCTCTTCCATGTTCGGCATGAGTTTTATCTATGTTATTTTTCAGGATGATGCAGACATCTACTGGGCACGCGAAAGAGTGCTGGAGAGGCTCAGCACCGTGTCCCGCACACTGCCGGCGGGCGTTTCACCGCAACTGGGGCCTGACGGCACCGGTGTGGGCCACATCCTCTGGTACACGCTCGACGCGCCACAGATGGACCTCGGCGAACAACGCGCACTACAGGACTGGTACGTGAAATTCGCCCTGCAAAATGTGGAGGGCGTCAGCGAAATCGCTTCCTTCGGCGGCTTCCAGAAACAATACCAGATCACGGTAGATCCCAACAAACTGCTGTACTACCGCCTCTCCGTGCCCGAAGTGATCAACGCCATCCGCACCAACAACAATGAGTCCGGCGGCCGCAAATTTGAAATCAGCGACATCGGTTATATCATCAAAACTTCCGGCTACCTGAAATCCGCTGAGGAAATCGCCGACATACCTGTCAAAACACAAAACAGCATTCCCATACGCGTGGCCGATGTGGCTACCGTGCAGATGACCGGCGAAACACGCCTCGGTATCTTCGACCAGGACGGACAGGGAGAACGTGTAGGCGGCATCGTGGTCATGCGCTACGGAGAAAACGCCGCAGAAGTGATCGACCGCGTGAAAGCCAAAATGAAAGAAGTGGCCAAAGGACTCCCGGACCAGGTGAAATTTGATATCGTGTACGACCGCGGACAGCTGATCAAAGAATCGGTGGACTCCATCAAACATACGCTGATAGAAGAAATGATCGTCGTGTCTGTAGTGGTGATCATCTTCCTTTTCCACTGGCGCAGTGCCCTTAGCATCATCATACAGATACCCATTACGCTGGCCGCCAGCTTCCTGCTGCTGAACGCCTTCGGCATCTCCTCCAATATCATGTCGCTCACCGGTATCGCACTGGCCATCGGCGTCATCGTGGACAATGGTATCATCATGAGTGAAAATGCCTACAAACATCTGGCTGAGCGGTACGCCAGCTGGCAGGAACAACAAAAAAACCAATAACATGAACTGGCTGAAAAAGATATTTAAAAAACCACCGCAGTGGATCAGCGAAGAAGAAAGGCTGAAAGTCATTGAGCAGTCAAGCAAACAGGTGTCCCGCGGCGTATTCTTCGCCACTATCATCATCATCACCTCTTTCCTCCCGGTGTTTATGCTGACCGGGCAGGAAGGCAAGCTCTTTCACCCGCTGGCCTATACGAAAACATTTATCATGATCATGGACGCCCTGCTGGTCATCACCCTGGCGCCTGTCCTGATCTCTTTCTTTATGAAAGGCAAGTTCCGGCCGGACAATGCCAATCCGGTCAACAGGTTCCTGGAACGCCTGTACGAACCGGTCATCAAAGGTGTATTAAAATGGCGTAAAACCACCATCGCAGTCAACGTGATAGCCCTGGTGATCACGATACCGCTGCTGAAAAGCCTGGGCAGTGAGTTTATGCCGCCGCTGGACGAACAAAGCATCCTGTTTATGCCCGTCACCCTCCCGGATATCTCCAATGCAGAAGCCAAACGTATCCTGCAGGTACAGGACAAAATCATCAAGTCGGTGCCGGAAGTGGAGAAAGTGCTGGGCAAAGCGGGCCGCGCCAGCACCGCTACCGACAACTCCCCTATCAGCATGATCGAAACCATCATAATGCTGAAACCCAAATCGCAATGGCGCGAAGGCAAAACGAAGAAAGACATCATCGATGAGCTGGACGCCAAATTGCAGATACCCGGTGTTGTGAACGGATGGACACAGCCCATCATCAACCGTATCAACATGCTGGCCACGGGTATTCGTACAGACGTAGGCGTGAAAGTATATGGCCAGCAGCTGGACACTATTGCAGCTGTTTCCGAAAAAGTGAGAAAGGCGCTGGAAGGCACCCCTGGTATCACCGACCTGTACGTAGAACCCGTTACCGGCGGCAAATACCTCGACATCACCGTTCGGCGGGCCGACCTGGCCCGTTACGGCCTCAACGTAGACGATGTGAACCAGACCGTAGAAACCGCGCTGGGCGGCGCCCCCATCGGCAATACCATCGAAGGGCGGCAACGTTTCTCTATCAGCGTGCGACTGGCACAGGACTACCGCAACAGTGTGGAACGTATCCGCCGTATTCCCATTATGTCTGCCACCACAGGCGAAGTTCCCTTGTCTGCCGTGGCCGATGTGAAATTCACCGACGGGCCGCCCATGATCACGTCCGACAATGCCATGCTACGGGGCGCCGTACTGTTCAACGTTCGTGGCCGTGACCTTGGCAGCACCGTACAGGAAGCCATCAACAAAATGGGCCAGGCACAAAACATCCTGCCACAGGGCTATTACCTGGAGTGGAGCGGTCAGTACGAAAACCTGATCCGCGGCCAGCAGACACTATTATGGATTGCGCCCGTAGTGCTGATCATCATTTTCTTTTCACTCTACTTCGCTTTCCACTCCATCCGCGAAGCTTTCCTGAGCCTGATCACCGTTCCTTTCGCCCTTATCGGTGGCGCCTATATGATTTATTTCTGGGGCGTTAACCTGTCCGTGGCCGTGGCCGTGGGCTTCATCGCCCTCTTTGGTATTGCGGTGGAAACAGGTATTGTGATGGTCATCTACCTCAACGATGCCATGCAGCAATTGGTGAAACAAAAAGGCAACAGCTCGGCGACTATCACACGGGAAGACCTGCGGGTACACGTGATCTACGGCGCCGCCAAAAGGCTCCGCCCCAAACTGATGACCGTCTGCGTGTCCCTTTTTGGGCTGGTACCGGTGCTATGGGCCAACGGTGTAGGCACCGATGTCATGAAACCCATCGTACTGCCCATGATCGGCGGCGTACTCACCTCGTCCACGCATATTTTGCTGGTCACCCCGCTGATCTTCCTCATGACAAAAGAATATGAATTGCGTAAGCACGGAAAACTGGAGATCCATGAAGTACATCACTAAATATAAATATGCGCAGGCAAAAACGCAAAGCAGCAAGGGCTCAAAGCGGCTCACCCGGTTACTGATGCCGGTGATGGCCTTGATGGCGCATGTTGCCAGCGCGCAGCAGGCGCCGGTATTATCGCTGCAAAATATTCTGCAGAAAATAGACAGCAACAACGTGTTACTGCAATCCTACGGCCTGAAGGCGGAAAGTTACCGCCACAGCGCCGAGGCAGCCACCGCCTGGATGGCCCCCATGGTGGGCGCCGGTACCTTTATGACGCCCTATCCCGGCCAGATGATCATGGACGACCGCGACAAAGGCAACCTCATGCTGCAACTGGAACAGGACATTCCCAATCCGGCCAAACTGGCCGCCAAAAAGCGTTACATCGCTTCACAGGGCAATGTGGAAATGGCCACCCGCGGCATTACGCTCAACGAATTAAAAGCGCAGGCAAAGCGGTTGTACTTCACCTGGATAGTAGCACAACAAAAAATCCGCGTGTTGCAGGAGAATGAAAAAATCATGCAGACCATGCAGAAAATTGAAGAAGTGCGGTTTCCCTATAACCAGTCGCAGCTCAGCGGTGTCTATAAAACCGCGGCCAAACTGGAAGACAACCGCAACATGGTCCGCATGCAGGAAGGCACCATTTCCAAAGCGCGCTCCTGGCTCAACAGCCTGATGAACGCCCCCGGCAACCAGTCATTCGATATAGACACTGCATATCAACCGGTATTTGAGCAGGCATCGTCCTATGACACCGCGTCGCTGGCAGCCGTGCGGCAGGATATCCTGAAGATGAATGAAAGCATCCGGTCCATGCAGCTCAACGCAGAAGCCATGAAGCGGGACAAAAAGCCTGACTTCAGGATACGGTTCGATCATATGCAACCGCTGGGCCCTGCGATGCCAAAGGCTTTCAGCGCCATGGGCATGGTCAGCATACCGATTGTGCCATGGGCATCTAAAATGTACAAGTCAGGCATTAAGTCCATGGAATACAGCGTAGCCGCCATGGAAAAGGAGAAGTCCGCCATGCTACAAGAAACGCAGGGCATGCTGTACGGCATGCAGTACGAAATACGTTCCATGCAACAGCGTATCTGCGCTATGGAAGACAAGATCGTGCCGGCGCTGCGGCAAACGCTGGACACCGGTTTCCTGAATTACCAGGAAAACAAGCTGTCGCTTTCCGCTGTCATCGACTCGTGGGAGGCGCTGACAATGATGCAGTCCAATATTCTGGACGAGAAACTGAAACTCTATGAAATGATCGTGGATTATGAGAAACAACTATATCGCTAATATAAACATCCTGCCTGTTGCCGCACTGGTGCTGCTGGGCCTCGCAGCCTGCCAGCGTAAACCGGCGCAGACGCATGCTACCGGTCACACACAAACGCCGGACAGCAGCATTACCGCGCTGACGCAGCCCGTCAATGCCCGTGTGATTGCCACTATTCCGGTGATCAATGCCACCAGCGGCACGCGCATCCATACGGCTGAAGTGAGCGGTGTCATCACCTATGATACCCGCCGGCAGACCAGCATCGCCAGCCGTGTAGGCGGCCGTATCGAAAGGCTGCTGGTCAAATACAACTACCAGCCGGTCAGCAAAGGACAGTTGATCATGGAGATCTACTCCCCTGACCTGGCTGCCGCACAGCGGGAGCTGTTGCTCGTAGCCAAACAGGATGGCCCGCTGCTTTCCGCCGCCCGTGAGCGATTGCAGCTGCTGGGCATGCAGCCTGCGCAGATAGACCAGGTGTTGAAAACAGGGCGTATCCTTTACCGTATACCGGTATATAGTAACGCCAACGGCTATATCCTGGAGCAAAGCAGTGCCGCAGCGGCCACCGCTACAGCGCCTGTCGCCGCCGCACCTGCCGGTGACGGCATGAGCAGCATGGGCGGTGGTGGCAGCGCTCCCACAGCCGCTACGCCGGCGGCACCCGCCAATACGCCCGTGATGCTGCGGGAGGGGCAATACGTCAACGCAGGGCAGTCGCTGTTCACCATCTACCAGGCAGACAACCTCGTGGCGGAATTCTCTTTTCCTTCCACGCTGGCATCGAAAATAAAAACGCAGCAGCGCCTGTTGCTGTACCCGGTGCATGACAAAAACGCCATGCAACCCGGCACCATCGGGCTGATAGAGCCGGTATACCGCAACGGCCAAAACTTCATGTTGGCAAGGGTATACCTGGGCGCGCACCATTTCCGCGCGGGTCAGCTGCTGACCGCCAGCATACCGCTGGTATACCACGAAGGATGGTGGCTGCCCGCCAAAGCCGTGTACCGCTCCGGCAATCAATCGCTCGTGTTCCGGAAAACAGGGGGCGCCTTTATGCCGGTAGCTGTAACCACCGGCGCCACTGTAGCCGGCATGGTACAGGTAACCTCCAACATCGCCGGCTGGGAAGTGGCTTCTAACGCCGCCTACCTGGTAGACAGCGAAAGTTTTATCAAAACCAATCCATAGTGTAAAACATCAAACCATGGAAAGAAAAAATTTCTTACGCAATATATTCCTGGTCTCACTTGCTCCTGCAGTATTGCTGGCCGCCTGCAAGGAAACCGGCAAACCTGCGGCGCAGGCAGGGCCACAGCCCACGTTCACCTGTCCCATGCATCCGCAGATCGTGCAGAACAAACCCGGCACCTGCCCTATCTGCGGCATGGACCTGGTGCCGTTCGACAAAAACAACAAGGACCATTCACTCACGCTGGACAACAGCCAGATAGCGCTGGCCAACATCACCACCGTCACCATCGGCGCCGGCAACCTGGCAGGTTTTAAACAGCTGAACGGCCGCCTGGCCACCGATCCGGAGAAGACCAATATCATCTCCAGCCGCGTGCCCGGCCGTGTGGAAGTGCTGTACGTACGCGAAACAGGTGTCAAAGTCACCAAAGGACAACCGCTGTACCGCATCTATTCCGAGCAGCTGGCAGCCCTGCAGCAGGAATACCTGCTGGCGGCCGCGCAGGCGCGGCAGTTTCCCGACGATGCCCGCTTTGCGCAGATAGAAAGAGGCGCGCGGCAGAAGCTGTCGCTGTATGACCAGTCCGACGCCGCTATTCAGCAGCTGTTGCAGTCTCAGAAAGTCAATCCCTATGTGACGTATCCTGCCACACAAAGCGGCGTAGTGTCCGAACTGTCTGTCACCGAAGGGCAGTATGTGGCCGAGGGCGGTCCGGTGATGCGCCTCGAAGGCTATCAGCAGTTGTGGGTGGAAGCGGACCTCTACCCTGCGGAAGCCAATGCTGTAAAACCCGGACAGACTGTTAAAGTAATGGTGGCTGGCTGGGAGCAGGAACCGCAGCAGATGACTGTCCAGTTCATCAACCCTGCCCTGCAAAGCGGTAGTCAGCTGATGCAGCTGCGTGGCACCATCCCCAATCCCGACAACCGCTGGCAGCCGGGCCAGCAAGCCAATATACTCCTACCTGTTAAAAGTAAAAACGACGTACTGACGTTACCGGTAGATGCCGTCATCCGCGATGGTAAAGGCACGCATGTGTGGATAGAAAAAAGCAAGGGCAAGTTTGAACCGCGCATCGTCACTACCGGCATAGAGAACTACGATGCCGTAGAGATAGCAGACGGGCTGACCGCCGGTGATAAAGTAGTGGTGACCGGCGCCTACCTGCTGTACAGCGAGTATATCCTCAAAAAAGGCGCAGACCCGTTGGCAGCAGCGGCCAGTCATCAACATTAAAAAACCTACTGTTCATCATAAAAATCAACACATGACATCATTCGTTAAAGCGGGCATTCCCGTACTCTCGGCCCTGGTGCTGGCCGCCTGCGGCAACAGCGCCACTACCGGCAACAGCACAGACACGTCCCGTCAGCAGCAGCCGGAACAGGCTTCTGCCGCGCAGCCGGCAGCCCTTCAGCTGAAAGATGATCAGCTGAACGCCGTGTACCAGCAATACCAGCTGCTGTCGCAGGCGCTTGTCAACGGCGACGCCGGCGCAGCACGCATTGCAGCCAATGCTATTGAAACAGGCGCCAAAGACCTCGCCGGCGGTACACAGACCGCCAGCACCGCAGCCGCCATCGTGTCGGCAGCAGACATCCAAGCACAGCGTACCGCCTACGCGTCGCTCAGCAATGAGCTGATTGCGCTGGTGAAAAAATCAGGCGTCAGCAGCGGCGCCCTGTATGTGGATTTCTGTCCGATGGCCCTCAACGATAAAGGCGGCTACTGGCTGAGCACTGAGAAAAATATTCAGAACCCGTATTTCGGTGAACAGATGCTCACCTGCGGAGAAATAAAAGAAACTATTCACTAACACTAACGTAGACGTACACACGCATGAAAACGATTATCACCAGCACACTGGCAGTAGCCACACTGGCCTTTGCAGCCTGCAACAATCAAACTGCCACTCATGAGGGCAGTCACACCGACAGCACCGCCACCGCGCATCATCATGATGCCGCACCTGCCACCGCTGCGGACGTAACCACCATACAGCCGCAGTTCACCGATGTGGACCCCGCTATGGCCACCGCCATGAAAGGCATCGTGGACGGCTATCTGCAACTGAAAAACAGTCTCGCCGCCGATGACGATGCCGCCGCTGCCAAAGCCGGCGAAACCATGAGCGCCGCCCTGGCAAAAGCAGACGTGTCCCGCCTCACGGCAGACCAGAAAAAAATCTATCTCAACAACGAAGAAGACCTGAAGGAACACGCCGAACATATCAGCAAAAACGCCGGTAACATCGCGCATCAACGGGAACACTTCGTGATGATGAGCGACGATATGTATGAACTGGCCAAAGCCTTTGGTGGGGGCCAACCACTGTACCGTGCCCATTGCCCCATGTATGATCAAAATAAAGGCGCTTACTGGCTGAGCGAATCTGCCACGATTAAAAATCCTTATATGGGTGGTAAAATGACCGGCTGTGGTGCTGTAAAAGAACTGATAGCACCCGCGAAACAATAAACAGGTCCACTTAATTTCTTATATTTGAAACAGCCCGGGGCCAATGCCCCGGGACACTTACTTATGAAAAAGGGAAAATTAATCGCGGGCATATTGCTGCTCATCTTCGCCGGCATACAGCTTTTCCGGCCGGCTAAAAACCAGGGAAATGACCAGACAGCAGACATTAGCCGGGTAATCACCACGCCGGACAGCATCCATGCATTATTACAGGCAGCCTGCTATGACTGTCACAGTAACTATACGCACTATCCCTGGTACGCGGAGATACAGCCGGTGAGCTGGTGGCTGGCAAATCATGTCAACGAAGGCAAGAGAGAACTGAATTTCCATGAGTATGGAAAATATACCACCAAGCGGCAGCTGCATAAGCTGAAAGAAATGAAAGAACAAATCACAGAAGGCGAAATGCCGTTATCTTCCTATACCCTGATCCACAAGGAAGCCATATGGACACCTGCCCAGCAACAGGCGGTCATCACCTGGATAGACAGCGCCATGGCAAAGATGAGCGTCCAGGCACCGGTCAGGTAAATTTCAATACGCCGCAAGCAAAAATAGCCAGCAGCAGCAACAGCTGGATAATGTAGAAGAGGTTCAGACGGCCTTTCAGCGGTTCAATGGACGCGCTGATGTTCTCGCCCGATGTGGCCGCCTGCAATACCGGCTTCATCTTCTGGCCCAGCCTTCTACCCAGTATCCCATTTAGGATCACCAACAGAAACATGATCATTTTGATCCTGAACCAGAGCTGTTCCCCATAGGTACCATGTACCAGTGCCATCATCATAGTGCCCGAGAGGAGCAACAATAACATCCCTATGCCCATCGCCACCGGAAAGCGGGCCGTCAGGTCCAAAATGGCCACTGCCCTTACCCTGTCGGACGCATAAATCTTCCAAAACCGCCGGTTCGCCATAAATCCTGCCAGTACGATACCGGACACCATCGCCAGCCCGGTAATATGCACCAATAAACTCAATAAATAGGTGTTCATCTTAACTTGATTTTATACCGACAAAGGTCTGTACCACCGGCCTTTTCCGTTTATATTAAAAGGAGCCTTATTTATATAAAAAGGAATTAGATTTGTAAAAAAAGTACCATGCCGATGGAATGGGACGCCGCCGGAAACGGACGGCAAAAGCTCAACACCGACGAACCGGACATCTTTACACCTCACTTACATGAAAACTCATCAGAGGTATCGGCGCCGTTTGGCCAGGGAAAAATTTCCACCTGGCAGTTCGACGGTATCCGCATGATCCGGAGCAACTGGGAGTACAGCAGCCGCAGCCAGTTAACCTGGCAAACCGAAGCTGATATGGTCCACCTGCATTTCATCATGAAAGGGGACCTGCTCATGGAGCCTATTGACGGGAAGACGCCACTGCACTTTACCACCAATACGCACAACATGCTGTATAACAAAATGGTGCCGGGCGTACTGAACATCCAGGAGCTGGAAGCTTCCGCTTTTATACTCCAGTTTTCCAAAGACCTCTTTCTTCAACTGACAGAACATTCCGATGAAGTGCTGCAACGCTTTGCCGATAAAGTAATGAACGGCCAGCGCAGCACGCTTTCTCCCCGTTCCATGCCCATTACGCTTCCCATGCAGCAGACTATCAACGCCATCCTGCATTGCGGCTACCAGGGCGGTATTAAAAAGATGTTCCTTTTTTCCAAAGCCATTGAGATGCTGGTATTGGAAGCTGCTGCCTACCAGGAACACCATCACGCCAAAAACTCCGTGGTACGTACTCCCTATGACCGCGACCGGCTGCACTTTGTCCGTGAGCACCTGTCACAAAACCTGGAGAACCCTCCCACTCTTTCTGCACTGGCCAAACTGGCAGGGCTAAACGAATACAAATTAAAACACGGCTTTAAAGAGATGTTCCATACCACCGCATTTGGCTTTGTAGCCGAACAACGGCTGGAATTGGCCCGCACCTACCTGCTGGACCAACATAAAACAGTTGGCGAGATTGCGGTCATGCTGGGGTATTCGTCTATTCAGCATTTTAGTGCCGCTTTTAAAAAGAAGTTTGGCTGCTCGCCTAATAAAGCACGATGATATAGCTGGCTCGGGATAGATAGCACCACCACCTGTTAAGGCCTATCAGCAGTCCTGACATAATTATCAAGACCGCCTCCACAGGCGGTCTTTTTTCATTCCTCCTATTTTCCGGTTCACCCTCCTTTTTTTCCGGTTCATCCGGATTGTCGGTCTGTACGCGCCTGTAATAGCACACATTTGCCCTCTATAAAGAAAAAATGATGGCAATGACACACCCAAAAAGCAACATAAGCAGACATCTGATCCCGGGGCTGATGATAGCCTGCCTGTTGCCGGCCGCCCTCAGCAGCTGCGGCAGCAAAGCCGGAGCAGAAGCTGCCGGAATGGAAGCTCCCGTGCCCGAACTGCCGGTAATGACTTTAGACACCACCACCGCGATGACCACCAACGATTACTCCGCACTGCTGGAAGGAAAGGTGAATGTCGACATCCGTCCGCAGGTGGATGGTTATCTCGATAAAATATTTGTCGATGAAGGCAGCTATGTGAAAGCGGGCCAGCCGCTGTTCCAGATCAATGACCAGACCTACCGTGAGCAGCTCAATAAGGACATCGCCAGTCTGCATGCCATGGAATCCGCGCTGAATGCGGCCCAACTGGAAGTGGACAAGGTTAAACCGCTGGTAGACAACAAAGTGATGGCCGAGATGCAGTTAAAAACAGCCCTCGCCACGCTACAAACGGCCAAAGCCAATGTGGAACAGGCCAAAGCAGCGGTAGCCTCCTCCCGTATCAATGTGGGCTTTACTTTGGTGAAAGCGCCGGTAAGTGGTTACATCGGCCGTATCCCCAAAAGGATCGGCAATCTTGTGGGTAAAAGCGACGCAACGCCGCTCACCACCCTGTCTGACATCAGCGAAGTATATGCGTATTTCTCCATGAGTGAAAACGACTTCATGAACTTCAGCAAAGGTGCGTCCGGCGCCACTTTACAGCAGCAGTTGAAACAGCTGCGCCCTGTAACGTTAATCCTCTCCAACGGAGAAGCCTTCGCACACAAAGGACGTATTGAGATGGTAGATGGCCAGTTCAACAAAACCACCGCCGCTATCAGTCTGCGTGCCACTTTCCCTAATCCGGCCTCTTTGCTGCGTTCCGGCAATACCGGCAAAGTGCGGGTAGAACAATTGTACAGCGGCGTGATACAGGTGCCGCAGGCCGCCACCCTGGAATTACAGAACAAAGTGTTTGTTTACCAGGTGGGAGACAGCAATAAAGTGGAACGCCGCATCCTTGATCTGGCTGGCAGAAGCGGAGAAAACTTCATCGTGCACGAAGGGGTGAAAAAAGGCGACAGGATCGTGACTGCCGGTATAGAAACCCTGATGGAGGGCGCCGTGGTGAAACCCGCCGCCAGCAGTAAAGATACCGCTGCCACAGCAGCAGTGAAATAAATCCAAAGCAATACAAGTCATGCTCAATAAAATTATTCAACGACCAGTACTCGCCACCGTGATATCGGTGATCCTGGTGATCCTGGGTATCGTAGGCCTTACCCGCCTGCCGGTGACCCAATTCCCCGACATTGCGCCGCCCAGCGTTATGGTAAGTGCCAGCTTCCCCGGCGGTAACGCAGCCACCGTACTGCGTTCGGTAGTAACACCGCTGGAAGAATCCATCAACGGCGTGGAAAACATGACCTATATCCAGTCCACCGCCAGCAACGACGGTACCGGCTCTGTCACCGTTTTCTTCAAACTGGGCACCGATCCTGACCAGGCCGCGGTAAACGTACAAAACCGTGTGGCGCAGGTTACCAGCCAGCTGCCCGCTGAAGTAATACAGGCCGGCGTTACCACCACCAAACAGCAGAACGGGATGATCATGATCCTCGACCTGGTGAGCGACGATAATAAAAAATACGACGAAGCTTTCCTGCAGAACTATGCCAAGATCAACGTCATCCCGGAGATCAAACGTATTCCGGGCGTAGGCCAGGCGCAGATCTTCGGCGCCAAGGACTACTCCATGCGCGTATGGCTGAAGCCTGAACAGCTGTCGGCCTATAACGTTACGCCTGCCGAGGTAATGAACGCTATCCGTGACCAGAGCCTGGAAGCCGCTCCCGGTAAGTTCGGAGAAGGCTCCGACGAACCACTGTCTTTCGTTATCAACTATAAAGGGAAATTTAATCTCCCTGAACAATATGAAAAGATCGTTATCCGCGTAGCGCCCGACGGTTCAGTGTTGTACCTGAAAGACCTCGCCCGTATAGAGCTGGGGTCCGCCAACTACTCCACCGATAACCGCGTGAACGGCAAAGATGCCGTGACCATGGCCATCTTCCAGACCAACGGGTCCAACGCCAACGCCATCCAGACCAGCATCGGCGAAGTGATGGAAAATGCGTCCAAATTGTTCCCCAAAGGGATACGTTACAATATAACCATGAGCACCAAAGAGCAGCTGGACATCTCCATCAAACAGGTAAAATCCACGCTGATAGAAGCATTCGTACTGGTGTTTGTGATCGTGTTCCTGTTCTTACAGGATTTCCGTTCCACCCTGATCCCCGCCATCGCGGTACCGGTATCGCTGGTAGGCACTTTCTTCTTCCTGCAGATGATGGGCTTTTCCATCAATATGCTGACGCTCTTTGCATTGGTGCTGGCCATCGGTATCGTGGTGGACGACGCCATCGTGGTAGTGGAGGCCGTGCATAGTAAGATGGAACGATCGCACCTGCCGGCCAAAGCCGCCACCATGTCCGCCATGGGCGAGATCACCGGCGCTATCGTGTCCATCACCCTGGTCATGGCCGCCGTGTTCCTGCCGGTAGGCTTTATGGAAGGACCAACAGGTGTATTTTACCGGCAGTTTGCCTTCACGCTGGCCATCGCCATCCTGATCTCCGCGCTGAACGCGCTGACGCTGAGCCCCGCATTGTGTGCCCTCTTCCTGAAGAACACCCACGCCGGCGAAGGCACAGATGATGGCAAAGCCGCCGCTCCGAAAGGATTTGCAGGCCGTTTCTTCACCGCGTTCAACTCCGGTTTTACAGCACTGACCAATAAATACGGCCGCGCGGTAAAATGGCTGATCTCCTATAAATGGGTGGGCCTTGGTTTACTCGGCATCATTACTGCAGCCACCGTATGGCTGATGCAGACCACGCCGAAAGGTTTCATCCCCAACGAGGACGGCAGCTTCGTGGCCTACTCCCTGTCGCTCCCTCCGGGCGCAGGCCTGGACAGGACCACACAGGTACTGCACCGTGCAGACGACATCCTGACAAAGATGCCTTTCGTTGAGTCCGAGACCAGCATCTCTGGTTATAACATTCTGAGCAACGGCGCCAGTCCCGCTTACGCGATGGGCTTTGTGAAACTGAAGCCTATCAAGGAACGCGGCGACACCAGCGATATCAACCACATCGTGGCCGTACTTACCGAACAACTGGCGACCATCAAGGAAGGCACCTTCAGTGTGTTCACCTTCCCGACGGTGCCCGGCTTCGGCTCCTTCAGCGGCCTGGAACTGGTACTGCAGGACCGCACCGGCGGCCCCGTGGAGAAGTTCAGCGAAACAGCCAATAAGTTCATCGGTGAACTGATGCAGACACCCGAGATAGGCGTGGCCTTTACCATGTTCAAGGCGGATTTTCCACAGTACGAACTGATGGTGGACGCCGTAAAAGCCAAACAGCTGGGCGTGAGCGTGAGCGACCTGATGATGACCATGCAAACTTACTATGGTAGTAACCAGGCCAATGACTTCAACCGGTTTGGCAAATATTACCGCGTGATGGTACAGGCGGAGCCCAAGTCCCGCAGCAATCCCGGCAGCCTCGAAGGCATATTCGTGAAGAACGACCAGGGACAGATGGTGCCGGTGAACAGTATCATTACCCTGAAGAAAGTATATGGCCCCGAGATGATGAACCGTTACAACCTGTTCAACTCCATCGCCATCAATGCCATACCCAAACCGGGTTACAGCACCGGCGACGCCATCAGGGCCGTGGAAAGACTGGCAGCTACCAAACTGCCTACCGGCTTCAGCTACGAATGGACCGGTTTGAGCAAGGAAGAAAAAAGCGCCGGCAACCAGATGGTGTTCATCTTTATCCTGGCGCTGGTGTTCGTATACTTCCTGCTGGCAGCGCAATACGAAAGTTACCTGTTGCCGCTGGCCGTACTGTTGTCCATCCCTACCGGTATTTTGGGGGTATTCCTCGCCATCAACATGGCCGGTATCGATAACAACATTTATGTGCAGGTAGGCCTGGTGATGTTGATCGGCCTGTTGGCCAAGAACGCCATCCTGATCGTGGAATTTGCCGTACAGCGGCGCCGTGCAGGCAAAACGCTCCTGTCGGCCGCCCTGGAGGCTGCCAAGCTGCGTCTCCGGCCGATCATCATGACATCGCTTGCCTTTGTGGCCGGCCTGATACCGCTGATGATCGTAAAAGGTCCGTCAGCCCTGGGTAACCATTCCATCAGTATCGGCACCGCCGGTGGTATGTTGTCCGGTGTTATCCTCGGTGTGTTCATCATCCCGGTATTATTTATCGTGTTCCAGTACCTGCAGGAGAAAGTCTCCGGTAAAAAACCGGTAGCCGTCAAAGAAGCCGTAGCGGTATAAACACTTTTAAAAATTCAGTATACAATGACTACCAATAAATCACTGTTGTTCGCTATTGCCGTGCTTTCCAGCACGGTGATGGCCTGCAGGGTGGGCAAAGAGTTCACCAGACCGGCTACCGCGGTACCTGCCCAATACCGGGACATGGCCGCTCCGGCAGACAGCAGCAATATCGGCCAGCTGTCGTGGAAGACCTTCTTCACTGACCCGGCGCTGCAAACGCTGATCGACAGCGCCATCGCCCACAACTTCGACATACAGACCGCCCTGAAAAATGCGGAGATCTCCGCGCAAACGCTCAAAACCGCCAGGCTGGGCAATCTGCCGGATATCAACCTGCAGATACAGGCCAACCGCAGCTACCCGTCCAAGAACAGTCTGAACGGCTCCATGGCCGACCAGTTTATGGGTACCCGTTATATGGACGATTACAACGCTAACGTCAGCCTTAGCTGGGAAGTTGTGGCCTGGGGTAAAATCAGCCGGATGAAAGAAGCCGCCCTGGCTAGTTACCTCGCCAGCAATGAAGCTGCCCGCGCTGTGCAGACCCGCATCGTGAGCGAAGTAGCGCAGGGGTATTACAACCTGCTGATGCTGGACCAGCAACGCGGCATCGCCGCCAGAAACCTGGCGCTGAACGACAGCACATTGTCGATGATGCAGCTGCAGTACCAGTCAGGCATGATCAACAACCTGGCCATCGAACAAACCGCCGCGCAGCGGCAGGTGGCCGCCGCCCTGCTTCCCCAGCTGGAGCAGCAGATCATACTCCAGGAAAATGCGTTGAGCATCCTTACCGGCACGCTGCCCGCCAGCGTAAGCCGCAGCAACCGGCCTTCATCCGTTGTCACCGGCAGCCCCCTGCAGGCAGGCGTTCCTGCCAGTCTGCTCAGTCAACGCCCCGACGTACAGGCAGCCGAAATGGCCGTAAAAGTGGCCAATGCCAAAGCAGGCATCGCGCAGGCCAGCATGTACCCAGCCCTGAACATTACCGCCACTGCCGGCCTTAACACGTTTAAAGCCAGTAACTGGTTCAGCATACCAGGCAGCCTTTTTGAAACAGTAGCCGGCAGCATCACGCAGCCGATCTTCCAACGGAAGAAGTTAAAGACAGATTGGGAAATAGCTAAAATTGAATGGGAAAAAGCAGCCATCGACTTCAGAAAATCGGTATTGACAGCCGTTGGAGAAGTATCAGACGCCCTCGTGAAGATCGACAAACTCAAAGCGCAACAGGAGATGACGCAACTAAGGGTGGACAAGCTGCATAGCGCGACCAAAAACGCCGGCTTACTGTTTCAAAGTGGCATGGCCACCTACCTGGAAGTCATTACCGCCCAGAGCAATGTACTGCAAAGTGAGCTGGACCTCGCTTCCGTACAACGTGCCCAACAAAGCGCCGTAGTAGAGCTTTACCGCTCGCTTGGCGGCGGCTGGAAATAGGTATCATATGATTACTTTATATTTAGGCCCAGTTGAAGCACTAAAAACAAGCAATGACCAAAAATAACAGAGCAGAAAAAATGTTCAACAGGTATTACCGGATATTTATCATTCCGATGATATTTCTCTTGTATTACCTGTTGTCCTACCTGGTAAATCCTTACAGCGAGTCGTGGACCAGGATGTTCAAACAGAGCTGGAAGGACTGGATGACAGAGATCACCATTATGATGATCTTCTGCTGGCTGATCACGGAGCTGAGCCTGATCACCGCCCGGTGGATGGACCGGTGGATTCCCTGGGAACGATGGCCTATCCGGCGTTTCATTGCCCAGCTCTGTGGCCAGATCATCTCCGTTGGTGTATTGCTGAGTATTTTTTACGTCATCCTCTCACTTATATTCGGGCCGAGGGAGAACGAGCCGGTCACCGTACCGGAAAAGCTGGAAGAGTGGCAGTTCGTGTTCGTGTGTGTGATGTTATCAATTTTGATCAGCGCCGTACATACCGGCAACTATTTCCTGCAACGCTGGAAAACCTCCATGCTGGAGGCTTCCGAGCTGGAGCTTAAAGCCGCCGATTTACGGCAAATAGCCATGCAGTCGCAGCTGCAGTCCCTCAAGCTGCAGCTCGACCCGCATTTTATGTTCAACAATTTCAGTACACTGTCTGCATTGATTGAAGAAGATAAAACCATTGCGTTGTCTTTCCTCGAAAATCTCTCGCGGGTATACCGGTATATGATCGTGAACCTTCCCAATGATATTATCACCTTAAAAGAAGAGTTGCGTTTCATACAAGCCTACATCTACCTGATCCGGATACGGCATGGTGACAATGTGGACATCCGGATTGATGTGCCGGATGATATTACCGGCCGGGGCATCCCCCCTATCACGCTCCAGCTGCTGATAGAAAATGCCATCAAACACAATGTGGCCACGGGGGATCATCCGCTGCACATTCATATTTATCAAAACGAAGAAGGAAAATTAACTGTCAGCAATAACAAACAGCGTATCCTCAATGTGATACCGTCAACCAAACTGGGCCTGGAAAATATCCGGAACCGTTATGCCCTGCTTTCTGACCAAACACCCCACATCAGAGAAGAAAACGGGATGTTTATGGTGATGCTGCCCTTACTGGACTTTTAAAATTAACTGTATGAGAGTTGTGATCGTAGAAGACGAAAAACCCAATGCAACCCGCTTAAAGAACCTGGTGCAGGACATCTGTCCCGATGCGGAGGTGGACGCCTTGCTGGACACCGTGACCGGCAGCGTGGCCTGGTTCCGGGAGCACACTCACCCTGACGTGGTCCTGATGGACATCCGGCTGGCCGATGGCTTGTCATTTGACATCTTCCAGCAGGTGCCGCTTCAATGTCCTGTTATCTTCACTACCGCTTATGACGAATACGCCATCCGGGCATTCAAGGTGAATAGTATTGACTACCTGTTGAAACCGATTGAGAAAGAAGACCTGCGGCAGGCGCTGGACAAGATCAGAAAAGAACCGGTGCAGGCCGGTCCGACCGAGATGGTACAACAGCTGCTTGAATTTTTCAAACAAAAAGAAGTTTCCTATCGTACCCGTTTCATGCTCCCGTTCCGGGATGGGTACCGCACTGTGCTGGTAGAGGATGTTGATTTTGTATTTTACGCTGCCAATGTCACCCATCTGGTATTGAAGGACAAGTCGCATGTGGTGGTCACCCAGACGATGGACGAGCTGGAAGAGCAGTTAAACCCTATTCAGTTTTTCCGTGCTAACCGGCAGCATATCATCGGTGTACACAGTATAGACCGTATACTCCACTCTTTTAACGGCAAACTGCAGATACGGCTGAAGCGGGACCCTGAGCGGGAAGTGCTGGTCAGCAAAGAGAAAGTTCCGCTGTTTAAACAGTGGTTGGACAAGTGATGCTTATTTAAAATGCAGGCGTCCGTTTTTATCGAAATAATAATCTACGGCTGTTGTTGATTTCAGGTTTTCCAGGAATGTGTTGATGGACTGGCTCCGCTCCAGGCTTCCAGTGAAGGTTTCGCCGGCGATGTGATTGTTGTCCATGATCACGGGGATACCGAACCAGCGGGGAAGCACACGGGCTATTTCCGCCAGGGAGGTGTTGGAGAAATAGAAGACGCCCTGGCGCCAGGAGAGTTCTTCTGATTCGTCGAAGGGATGGATACTGATGCCTTTACCGTTGGCGACGGCCTGTTGACCGGGTTTGAGCGTTACCTCTTCCCCGTTTTCCCTCATTTTCACCGCTCCTTCCACCAGTGATACCTTGATAGTATTGTTATCATAGGAATTGACATTAAAAGAGGTGCCGAGCACCTGTACCGTGCTGGTGGCAGTGTGTACCAGGAAGGGCCGGTCCACGTCTTTAGCCACCTGAATAAATGCTTCCCCATCGATAAACACTTCTCTTTCCTTGTTGAGGAAAGGTACGGAGAAACGCATGGTAGTGGCGGAGTTGAGCCATACGTCCGTGCCATCGGGCAGTTTCACCTTATAATCGAGGCCAACAGGTACGGCCAATGTTAACTTTTCGTTTTCTGCTGATTTGTCGATGGTACCTGTCGCCAGTGAAAACGTTTTATTATTGTTGGTGAATTGCATTTTTGGCAGGGCGATGGTGCCGCTGTCGGTGGACAGGTTCACTACTTTACCACTGGCCAGTTGCAGTTGTACGCCATGTTTTTTATCGGCGAGTTCCAGGCGCTGGAGGGCAGGCCGTGTGGATTGGAACAGCCACCAGGAAAAGACGGCCGCAACAACCAATGCAGCGGCAGCGGCCCAGGCGGCCGGGTGTATGCGTCGGGTTATTGTTATCGGGCCAGGTGATTCGTTTTGTGATACCAGCGGGACAGTGGCATCTGGCTGACTGTCCTGTTCCCATGGCATAGGGGTAGTTATATTGGTATCAACAGGTAGCATGGTGATCTCCTGCCATTGGAGGTGATCAAACCGGCTAAAGCTGTTTTCAATGTCTTCGGAAGAATATAGTTGTACTGTCTGGTGCCATACGCTGGCCACCACGCTGTCGGTTTCGATCAGGTGGTCGAGATAGGCTTCATCAGCAGCGTTAATTACGCGACCGATTTTCTCCATCATCAGTTGCTGTATTTTTAAATTGGCTCTCATCACTTAAATAAGACACATTTTTTGGCAAGGCGGGCTAACGGTCAATAGACTTTATTTTTCAGCAGGTTCCGCAGATCTTTCAGGGCGAGTGCCATGTGTGTTTTCACGGTGGCTTCACTAACGCCCAGGTAGTTGGCTATTTGTTGGCGGGTAAACTGGTGCAGGTATCCCAGTTTAAATACCCTGGCCCTGACGGCAGGCAATTGGGCCATGGCGTCGGTCAGGTGTTGCTGAAGTTCTTTATTCTCCAGGATATCGGCAGGTGGTTCGTAATCGGGCGGCAGTTGCAGGCGGGCTGCGCGTTTACGCATGATTTCGCTGGCCCGGATATAGTTAAGGCTACGGTTGCGGATACTGATAAAGAGGAAATTCCTGATCGGGCCTGCAAGGGCGCCGGTTTTGCTCCAGTCCATCTGCCAGAGGTCCACAAAAAACTTCTGTACCAGGTCCTGTGCTTCCGTATCCTGTTGCACGATTCCATAAGCTACTACCGTCAGCCATTTACGGTAGGTGGTATATACATGCCCAAAAGCATCCGGATCTTTTTCCTTTAGCTTTTGCCATAATATCATATCATTTTCGTACTTGTTCATGGCTGTGTATTCGGTCTTGATATGCAGCAGCGACAAGGTATGCCGTAAAAATGTCCGTCAAAGGGATAAACAGGCCAGTTGCGATAAAGCACTGACATAGTGTTAAGCATGGGAATAATGTTATGTTGATGATTGGCGCCCGCACAGCGCGCTAGTTTCTTTTTGCAAACCGAGTAACGTACTAAAGCATATCAATAATAGTCTTACATGAAAATAACACATAACCGGAGGCTACAGCGAATGGGACGAAAAGAAAAAATGTTAAGCAGTTGTTATGAAAACTCAAATGCAAAGAAAGATTGCAAATAGCAATTTTGCATGTTAATTTTCTGTTATGGGCTATAGTGACGTAACATTAAGTTAATGCGAAAAAATTCCGGTGTTGTTAGGCCAGCGATTTTTTTTTGTTGTCTTCATATTAGAAGTACCTGATTGCAACAACAAATTATCAAACCATCAACACATTGTCATGAACTTTACACACTATGTACGTCAACTGATCACACTGGTACTTATTGCCGGTATGCTGTACATCTCCCCTCCTGTGAGCGCCTCCGGCCAGGGGGAAATGAAAGTGACACTCTCCTTTAAAGACGCTCCCGTCAGTAAAGTCTTTAAGGGCATCGAGAAGCAGACCGGTCTGGTGTTCATGTATAACACCAACCAGATACAGGACAACTACCGGGTAAGCATATACGTAAAAAAAGCGCTGCTCAATGATGTATTGAAAGATATTCTTTCTGCCAAAGGCATTACATGGGAATTCAGGACAAAGACAATTGTATTAAAGCCGGAGAAAGCAGCTGCACCGGTGAGCATGGCTCCCGCTGACTCTGTAGGCCATGTCATTTCCGGCGTGGTCAGAGACCAGAACGGCATGCCACTGCCAGGCGCTTTTATCATTGTAAAGTCCACACAGAAAGGCGCTGTCAGCAACGAAAAGGGAAGGTTCTCCATTAATAACGTGCCGCGCGGGGCATTGCTGCAGATCAGCTATACTGGTTATACTTCTAAGCTAATAACCGCTACCAGTGAGCCGCTGCAGGTGAAGCTGGAGGTGGCGGACAATCGACTTGATGAGACGGTGGTGATGGCGTATGGTACTACATCGAGGAGGTTGAATACGGGGAACATTGGGAAAGTGACCGGGGAGGAGATTCGTATGCAGCCGGTATCGAATCCGTTGGCGGCATTGGAAGGGAAAATCCCTGGAGTATTAATCACACAAAGCAGTGGAGGGCCTGGCGCTTCCGTGAAGGTTCAGGTAAGGGGACAAAACTCCCTGATTAACGGTTCTGAACCGTTGTTCATTATCGATGGAATACCTTTTGCACCTAATAATGGAAATATCAATACCCTCAACTCCATACTTAATCAAAAAGACGCAGGATTAAGTCCGTTCAGTATGCTCAGCCCATCAGACATTGAAAGCATAGAAGTGCTGAAAGATGCAGATGCTACCGCCATCTATGGCAGCCGTGGAGCAAGCGGTGTAATACTTATTACGACCAAGAAAGCCAAAGCCGGAAAAACAACACTCAATACGAATGTAAATACAGGTGTTAGTACAGCAACCCGGACGATCAAAATGATGAACACCAGGGAATATCTGGAAATGCGCAGAGAAGCCTTCAAGAACGACGACCTGACACCAAGCGCGAACCCTACCTCACGTGGATATGCACCCGACCTTATGGTTTGGGATACCACCAGATACACCGACCTTCAGAAACTATTCTATGGCGGACAGGCGCGCTTCCTGAATGCCACCTTGTCTGTTTCCGGCGGTAGTGAACAGACCCAGTTCTCACTGGGAGGAAACTTTCATCGAGAAAACACAATACTACCTTCCGATGCAGCAGACAATCAATCGTCTATTAAGCTGAATCTAAATCATACAACTTCCAATAGGAAATTAACCATTTCAGTCACTTCGTTATCGACATTTGACAATAACAAATTAATAGCCAGCAGTCAGCTTGGGTCTCAACTCCCTCCAAATATACCTGAACTTTATGACTCAACCGGACACCTCAACTGGGCTAAAGGAGGAGCAAGTTTCCAAAACCCAATGAGCGCATTACTGACACAATCCACAGCCACAACGAACAATTTTCTGAATAACCTGACTATCGGATATAAAATAATTGACGGACTTACTTTTCGTACCAGTGCAGGGTTTAACATCATGACCGTAAAAGAGCAACAACTCATTCCCATCTCAGCGGCGAATCCGGCTACAAACCCAACAGGATCATCATCTTTTGCTAATACCAACTTCAAAAGCTGGATTATCGAGCCGCAGTTAGAATATACCAGATCTCTTCTGAGAGGGAAAATAAATTTATTACTTGGTAGTACATGGCAAACCATACAAAGAGATAACGTTTTTCTCAGCTTTAGTGGATATACTACAGACGCCCTGTTAGGGTCAATTGGTGCTGCCCCAAATGTGCTTAACAAATTATCAGATGACTCTAAATACAGGTACGAAGCGCTATTCACACGTGTAAACTATACATATGCAAATAAATACATTGTAAATCTTACCGGACGAAGAGACGGCTCTTCCAGGTTTGGACCTAATAGGCGGTTCTCCAACTTTGGAGCTGCTGGCCTGGCCTGGATCTTTACCAATGAACCCTTCTTCTCACATAATGTTAATTTCCTAAGTTATGGAAAACTAAGAGGGAGCTACGGCACCACAGGTAGTGACCAGATTGGAGACTATAAATACCTCTCCACCTGGGTGCCCTTCCTTTCTTATCAGGGAGGCACAACAGTACGTCCAGAAAATCCATTTAACCCCGATTTCAACTGGGAAACGAATAAAAAATTAGAGGGTTCACTGGATCTAGGACTCTGGCGAGACAAAATTCTCTTTACGGCCACATATTACAGAAATAACAGCAGTAATCAACTCGTCAACTATCCACTTGCCACTCAGACCGGATTTTCAAGTATCACCAAAAATCTACCGGCCGTTATTATCAACAAAGGATGGGAGTTAGAACTGAATGTTAAAATTATTAACTCAAAAATACTCAGGTGGAGCATACAGTCGATTCTGACAATACCAACGAATAGCTTAGTAAGCTTCCCATCCCTTGAGATGTCTAGTTATGCGAACACCTATCAAATTGGGAAATCAGTCAATCTCGTAAAACTACTTAAATATACTGGCGTAGATCCCAAAACAGGTTTATTTACATTTGAAGACATCAACAAGGACAACTCTACTGACTACAAGGATTATCAATATGTTGGAAAAACAGATCCCGATTACTATGGTTCGCTCGGAAGTGAACTCAGCTATAAAGGATTTAGGCTAAATGTATTATTCAGCTTTAGAAAACAATGGGGACCTAACAACCAGTTAAGCATCTACCAATTCAGGTACTTTCCTGGCCTCATGTTTAATCAACCGGCTATTGTATCCGATAGATGGACAAAATCCGGAGACAACGCTTCATTTGAAAAATACACCACAACCTATAACAGCCCTGCATATACACAAGGAACGCTATTTACAAGATCAAGCGGTGCTTATGGTGATGCATCCTTTATCAGATTAAAAAACGTTTCTCTGAGTTACATGATTTCTGAAAATACGCTTAAAAAGATCGGACTAAAAGGTGGAAAGTGTTTTATTCAGGGACAAAACCTATTTACTATTACTAACTACCTAGGCGATCCCGAAACACAAAATTTCTACGGCATCCCGCCTTTGAAAACAATAGCCGGAGGATTTGAAATCACACTGTAAACTGATAAATACATCAGAAAAAACTAATGAATTATGCAAAAAAAACTCTGTTATAGCAACAAAGGCATTTTAACATCTGCTAATCACTCGCTAACCAGCTTGCTTAACACATCCGGAGTTATCCTCCTCATGTTACTACCCCTTACGGCTTGTAACAAGTTTGTTGATGTGCCGGTACCTACGAATAAAATTACGACACAAGAACTCTTTAAGGACGACGCCAATGCTACTTCTGCCGTAACAAGTATATATACATCAATGGCGAACCTTCTGTTGAACGTTGCTAATGGAGCATTGACAGTTTATACAGGAGCAGCTTCCGATGAACTAAACTATGTTGGCACTTCAGCCGACGATAATGAATTTCAAACCAATTCCGTCACTTCTCATAATTCTACGAATTCAGGTAACTTCTGGACAACTTCATACGGCTTTATCTACCAATCCAATGCATGTATTGAAGGTATCAATGCCAGTAAGGGACTATCACCTAAGATGAAAAAACAACTGCTGGGGGAATGCAAGGTGGTCAGAAGCATGATTTACTTTTACATGGTACAATTATATGGAGACCTACCACTCATCACCACGACCGACGTCAATACAAACAATGCGCAGGGAAGAAATCCGGCTTCAGAAATACTAAACTTTATTACCACAGATCTCAATGAAGCTAAACAATTATTAGTTGAGGCTTATCCAACTTCCGGAAGATTACGTCCCAATCTCCAAACAGCAGAAGCCCTGCTGGCCAAAGTGTATCTCTATACCGGAAACTGGGACAAAGCAGAAACTGAGGCTACCAATGTTGTCAACTCGGCTCAATACAACCTTCAAAGCGATTTAACAAAGGTGTTCCTTACCGGCAGCAACGAAGCGATCTGGCAAATAGGGGCAACTATTGTCAATACGATAGAAGGAACAGTACTTGTAAACACCAATCCCAATGCAATACCTAACTATCTTATCAGCGAAGCGTCCATGAACAGTTTTGAAACAAACGATCCGAGAAAAACAGCCTGGGTAGGAACGAGAACAATCGGTAACAAAACATATTATTTTCCCTACAAGTACAAGTTATCCTACGGTGCTCCTGCCGCAACTGAAAGCTATGTCATGTTCAGATTGGCGGAACAGTACTTAATCCGGTCGGAAGCAAAAATCAGGCAGGGCAAAACAGACGAGGGAGTAAAAGACCTGAATATTATCAGAAGAAGAGCGAGAGGAAATGACAATACGATCTTACCTGATTTACCCATGGGATCTACTCAACAACAAGCATTGACATATGTTTTCAATGAAAGGAGAGTTGAATTAATGGCTGAATGGGGTAACAGATGGCTAGACCTAAAAAGGCTTCATCTGTGCAATACAATACTAAAGCCAATCAAACCTAACTGGCAGGATACAGACACATTATTCCCTATCCCTCTCTCGGAAATACTTATCAACAAAAATCTAACCCAAAATAGTGGATATAACTAGACGTCCATCCGATTTTAGGCTTTCAACTTCTATTAAATTCAAAAAGATGAAAAAAAGATTAATCATTTTAGTTCTCACTCTCCATCAAATCTGCCAAACAGCGATCGCTCAACAAATAAACATCGGTGAGAAATGCCCAGATATAAAGTTAAAAGGAGTAATGAACTATCACTCAGGAGAGGCCGACCTACTAACGGCATTTAACAACAAACCATTAATTATTGATTTTTGGTTTATCACATGTGCTCCCTGTCTCGAGACAATACTTCGACTCGACTCCCTTCAGAAAGCATACAAAGACAGATTTAATATCCTGTTGGCTACGACCGAAAAAGAAGAAGATATAAAAAAGTTCTTTACACATCATGAAAAATTTAAAAACATAAAGCATCCCATCGTTTATACTGATAATTTGACTTCAGATCTGAGAAAGCTGTTCCCTCACACGGGAGAGCCACATGAAGTTTGGATAGGAAAAAACGGTGTTGTACAGGCAATTACCACACAATATGAAATTACAGCTGAAAATATCGAGAAGTTCTTGAAAGGGGACACGCTCAACCTACCAGAAAAAACGACAGCACTTGACTCGAAATATGCTATGGGTGAAACATCAATGCTCGTAGGCGATGACGAACGAAGCGGAGGAAAAAGAAAGCTCATCTATTCCTGGCTGGGAACTGCCGACCCTAGGGTACCGGGCATGACTGCCATGAAAAGAGACACTGCTACAAAAGGCAGGCGTCTGATTTATGAAAACACAAGCTTTATGACTTTATACAAAATCGCTTACAGCCCATTCAGATCAAAATGGCAGGTAGAAAACGGAGAACAGATTAAAGCGCTCAAAAAGTTTAAGGATACCGCAAGATTCGAATCAGATCACAGGACATGGAAAAACATTTTCTGTTATGAAGTATTCTCAAGAGATTCTTCTGAATTTAGAATAAAGAAGATAATGCAGCGAGACCTTGACAACTACTTCCAATTAGAAAGCAAGATCAGGCAACAAAGAATAAAGTACTTTGTACTATCCAGATTAAAAGACCATTCTAACTATAATACATTTTCAGCCAAAGAAATACTAAGGGATGGTTATGTCGAAAAAAAAGGTGACAGCATTTCAATTAAAAGCATTTACATGCAATATCTTGCGCAAAACCATCTATACAACTCTCTTCCTTATGACGTTATAAATGAAACCGGCTATTTCGGGGCCGTAGATATAGTAATCCCCAAAACGAGTAATATACAAAAAATTAAGCAAGCGCTAAATAAATATGGCCTTGACATCAATCAAGAAACAAGAACAGAGAATATTCTTATTTTGCAAGATGCAGTAGACCAACAATGATATACTATTCATCAACAAGATATATACAGCATGATGGCTGATAAAATTTATCTATGCCATCAAGCTCCGAACCAACATTGCAAGATGTAAAAAATATAGCACCTGAGGGAGACGACAGGCTTGCCGACTCTCTCAGCGTCTACACGTTAGCGCAGTCAGCTTTCAGCACAGCGAAGATAATTTAAGCCCTATAGTCCCTTTAAATCAAAACGGCAGATAGAGAACGGTGAACACCATACAATGTCTAAATAAAACCAGATATTTTGGACCCGTAGGGACAGCATCGCCCCAAACCAATAATGTACAAAAATCAAATAGCACTGATCAGACATAGATTGGACATTAACCAGAAACCAAAAACCCAGGGTATTTTTATCTTACATTACCATCCATACAATTCTGCCAACTAACATTACAATAGGGTAGGATTACAGGTGAAATTTTCGGGATATTTTTAGTGGTTAAGGGCGCCAAAGTGTCACCGGCGGAACCATGTACTTTGTTGCTGTACCTCTTAGGCAAATTGTCCTAAGACCAGTAGGACAAGCACTTTTTGCCACCTGAATGGTTGCAGTAAACGCAATCTGCCCATTGAGATACCAATTATAGACCGCAACATCAAACTTTGAACCGGCATGACGTTTAGTCGCGTAAGCCCCCGTAACCCCCAGTAAAGCGCCGATTACCGCGATAGACAATTCGATTTTTCTCATGGTCAAATTATTAGTATTAAAACATGACTATCAGGAATAGAGATGTAAAAAAAATGGTAGCGAGAGATGGCGGATGTGCCATCTCTCGCTATTATCACATTATTGTTTTTTCAACAATGTAACTACTGGAGTTGGAGTTGAGGAGGAGAAAGCTGTTCCCTGGAGACAGAAAAGGGTAACTCCGTTACAGTTTCTCAGTGATTTAGCAGTAGCAATTGTTGCACTAAATAATATTGGTCCATTAGGCAACACAGTACGCCAATTGTAAACAGTAACTGCTCTGTTAGCAGAAACCTGATGATGAGTCGCTGCATAAGCGCCACCAATACCAACTACAGCTGTCAACGCTGCGAAAGCAACTTTAATCTTGTTCATAAATCTGATTTTAAAAGGTTATTAAAATTTATTTGCCGTATTTTTAACAGATCGGCAATTCTGTACCATGCGCAAGAGTATCTTAATTTAACTTTAAGCTTCTTTTATTTGCCTGAATCAGGATAGCCAGCACTCCCAGGCTCAAAAAAAACAGATTGAACCATAAATGTTGACCCCATGTAAAGCTAGGAATAGCGCCCGCACACGTACAAGGGGGATCCTTGTAGTAACCAAACTTGGCCAAAGAGATATAGCCAGTAAACACAATCATCAATCCTGTTGCCAGCTTCAATCCCGTCACCCGATACTTAGGAAACAACAAGACCAATAGTATTAATATCATAGAAATGGGAATTGCCCACATTAAAAATGGAACCCATGTATGGCTAATTGGCTGCATCTTTAACTGTATTTCAAACTTGTCTATACCAAACAGCTTACTCGCCCCTACGTATGAAAAAAGCAGGATATAGGCAAAAGCTGCCAGCTCAATTAAAAACGTCTTTTTCATTTTGCTTATCATTTTATAGAAACATATTTTTCACAATCTGTTTCAACTCACTCAATTCAGGCCTCTTTTGCGGGTCTTCTTCAATACATCTCAATATTACATCAAGTATTACAGGAACCTCAACATCATTTGCTATCTCTTTTTTATCCGGCACGATGTCTTTATCCAGATAAACAATGGGATGTTTTCCTGTTATGAGATGTAACAACAATGCTCCCATAGCATATATATCCTCTTTAACTGATGGATGTTTATGTAAAATCTGTTCAGGTGAAACGTAGCCAAAAGCACCTAATCCAAAAGGAATTTCGGGCTCTTCTTTTTTGAAACTATATGATAGTTCCAGGTCAATTGTATATACCTCGCCGGAATTCAGAATCATAAAGTTGGCTGCTGTCGCGTCCCTATGAACATATCCGGCTATGTGCATTTTCTCTATTATCTCCAGAACTTTCAAATAATACCCCAATAACAAATGCTGCAAATCTGTCGGTAAATCTCTCCAATTCTTGCCTTGATGCAGTTTTACAATTGTGGTGTATAAATCAACCCCTTCCAGAAACTCCATAACCAGGTAACTTTCTTCTCCTTGTTCGAAATAATCAATGAACCTGGGGAGTGGTATGTACCCATACAACTCTTGTAACACTTTTGCCTGCCACTGTAGCCTTTCTTTTATTGTTCTACCATGCTCATCCTGAAACATTCGGTATTTCCCTTCTTTTATAAAGCACCAATTGAATTTGAGACCCTTTAAGTCTATAGACTTCAACAAGTCTCCTTTAGGTGATCTTCCCAGCATTACCATGGGAACATAACGCCACTTTAGCAATCTTTTTGTCTTCCAATACCGGTACTTTGGATTTATATAGAAGGGTAACTTCCGGCCCTCCGGCGTATCTATAGTTGCCACCCTCATTACATTTCCATCAGTATCCTGTTGCTCAATGTATTTAATGCGTGTTACGTATACTATACCGTCCAGCCGTATGGCATTATTTACAGATGGCCCCATAAACCCCTTCGTCATTTCAGATAATTGATTGATCATCTCCCTGGTGATATGTTCTTCAATAGTAAATACAGCTAATATTTTACCTACTTCATCCGGCCCCATCAAAAAATCGTTCTTCTTTCGAGCCAGCTGCTCGTTCTTAATGAGAATGAATGGCACCTTTGCTTGATACAATACCGGACAAACCAGCCTTGCCAAATCGCTAATTTGATCTACACTAGCTGTCAGGAATAAAGCCCATCCATCGACATCAGGAATTCCACCTATATTCAGATAGTACCCATCTTCCTGGTAAGGAATAGCCATTTCATCAAGCAGGTGGTGGAAACCATTTTGCTGATCAACATTCTGGTTGTGTGTTTCCTTCAATTCGTTTATCATATTGAGTCTTTTATGCAATACAAGGCCACTGCCATGCATACATATGGCACGTCTTATTCAGGCATAGTTATTAAATATCGCTTATCGGGATTACTTCCGGCATCCATTGGCATAGCAAACCTGTAAAAGACCAGGAGATCTTTTCAGATACTTATTCTCCGCATTTTTCATCCTGATTATTGGATCATGTCTTTAATGGTATACTCTCCGGAAAAACATTAACGGTTATTTTGATGATATTGTCAGGTTCTTCTTGTCGGGCTTTCTTACATTTTCCGGAGATAACGTTAACGATATAAAGTTCCTTAATAAAAAAATAACAAAATATTCATTTTGGAAATGGTACCTTATCATTTTAGTCATTTTGGAAAAGTTAACATTGGAAGCTTAGCGGGTAGCTCCTGGAAGCTTGCCATGATATTTCTTGTACTCTCTTGTAAAATTAGCCGGGTAACCATATCCCAGCATGTAGGCTATCTTATTCAGGCTCAACTCTGACTCCCTGATAAGCCGTTCTGCAGTTTCCATTCTTTGTTTGATAAGATACTTGCTGATCGGTATCTGATAGTATCTCGAGAACCCTTTCTTAATCCTGGACTCACTGATATTGTACATGTGGGCCAATTCACCAATAGTATGAGGGATATCAAGATTTTGATCAATATAGGACTTAATGCCGGCGAACAGCATAAAATCGTTATTCTCTGTGTCCGGACTTTGCTCGCCTTCAAAATAAGTAACCACCAAAATCAACACCTCGAATATCTTATTCTGGACCCAGGTGGACTTTAGCTTGTCCAGCACGCCCATTTTCTTCAACTCTCTAAACCGCCCTCCGAGGCCTTCCTGGATCACGCCAGCATGTTTACTAACAACCATCGACTTAATTCCGTCTGCAATAGCCATCCATTTATTCATCATGGGGGATACCCCTGCCAGGTCATTAATTTGTTTTACGGAAAAATTGATCCCGTGCCACTCATAAGTCCCTGGTTCAAAATACAACAACAACTTATCCGGCTTCACTTCCAAAAGACTGAACTGTCCCTGATAAAAAATCACCTTCCCGATATCCTTAACAAATACTTCGGCAGTCCCCTGCAACATGCATGAACACACGTGAAATGCACGCTTCACCTGTGTTTCAACAATAGTTTTTTCCTTAACAAAGAAAATCACATTGATCATCGATGTTTCATACCTGTGCAAAAGAATATCAACTTTGGAAGACTTCAAAAAATACGGACTGGCGAAATCATGTACGTATTGCCTGTATTCCTCTGGAATAACACTTGACGGGACAACACGGATATTAGGGGCGTTGGCTATAACAAACTCAACAGAGTGAATAGAGGACATTTCAAAAGCGGTTTTAAAGCATTCAACAAAACTCGTATCGTACAATTTAGACAATCGCACTGCTAATACGCAACAGATCACATTCCCTTAAAACCCTTTACAGAAAAGAGACACATCCAATGTTAAGTTTTTATTACTGCGGCCCTATCAACAGTTTGGGATCATAACTTAATAGTTATTTTTCGTTCATATTTCAAAATATCTACTCTATGATACTACGTATTGCTGAAACCGAACCTGATTTATATACCCGTGAAAAGGTTGTTCCTTTTTACTACTGCGGATACGTCAAACCATTCTCAAGTTCATATTTTTTGCACTTCAAAGATGTAGGCATCCTCTTTCAGGATAAACAATACAACGGAATTTCCTTACGCTGGATGGTCTGTTTCACAGAAAAAAGAAGGACCTTACTGATAAGCGAAGAAAAAAACAAGCTGGTCCTCGAAACCTCTCTCAACAAAACTTTATATGCCCGCTTCATAGAACAAGGCAAAGTACTCCTCGAACCGGACGAATACGGCATCGCTCACGGCAGCAATGAATATTCATCAATCATCCTGGACAAAGGCAGACAGGAAATCATACGCCTGGAATTCACCGCAGATGCCCTAAAGCAGGAGAAACTATCCGATGCTACCAAACACTGGCACGACGGCTTCGAACAGGAAAAATCCTGGCTGTACGGCCGCGGTAAAATCGACGGCACACTACAACAACTATTTAATGATATCATCAACACGCCGGCCAATACTCCGGAAGAAGAAGCCGTTTTCGGCGCCAGATGCCAGGACATCCTCCTTCACGTAGTGGCGGAGCATATCCCGGCATAATTCGCTACCTTCACGCACATGACCATCAGACCGTATGCCGCTGCCGACAAACACGCCTGCCTCGACGCCTTTCACAGCAACATGCCGCAGTTCTTCGCGCCGGAAGAGCTCAAAGACTTCGACGCATGGCTGGACGCGCAGGCGCAATACAATCCGGACAACAAGGAGGAATGCTACTTCGTTATTGAAGTAAATGGACAGGTAATAGGCTGCGGCGGCTACTACGTCCGCGCGGATAAAACCACGGCGGTGATGACCTGGGGAATGCTGCACCGGCAATACCACAAGCAGGGATGGGGACAAAAGCTGTTACTGTATAGGATAGACCTCATCAAAACAAATTGCCCGGCATGTACCATCCTGCTGGACACGACACAACACTCCGCTCCTTTCTTCACGAAAATGGGATTTGCAGTGACCAAAGTCACGCCTGACTTTTACGGACCGGGATTGGACCGCTATGATATGGAACTGAAAAACTAACCGTTGAACCGGGGATGGTTCAACCCATACAACATCACATATACATCGTCACCTTCTGCATTAAACTCATTGATCAGGCCGATGCCCAGGATCTTATGGTCCATGTAATCCGACAGGCTGTCGGTTTCAGCATCGAAATTAGGTGTAAAATAAAGGCAGATGCCAAGGAAATTAGGGCTCATCAGTCCGCCCGGAGGAGAATAACAGCTAAAACCTGCATCCACCTGCAGCACTTCACGCACGGTCATGCCTACACGAAGCACGCCGTTAACCGTGCCCTGATACCCTTTTGTAGCAATGATATTGGCAATTCTTCCATCATAAATATCTACTTTCAGACGGATAATACCGCCCATATACCAGTATTCTATATATCGCAAGGAAGGCGTTGTCACGAGGCTGATCTTCTTATCACGGGCAAAGTACTGGTCTGTCCGAAACATCTTCTCCAGTCCCTTTACCTCCATCCCCTGCTGAATACCACCAAGACTTACGCCGGGAATGATCGGTGCTTCAATGTCAAAATATTGCTCCTTCTCCATTTATTCTTTTAGTCAGGCGTCAAAAATAAGGGAATTCCTGTACAATCAGGTAATACTACCTGCACAGATACAAAAAAGCCTTGCTGACAAACATACGTACAAGGCTAAAAAATCTGCAACACAAATATGTAAAACACTAAATATCAATTAATTATAAACTTAAAAAGAACCTGAAGGATACTTTATATCCTGCATAGTGAAGATAAAGACCACACTACATATAAAATACATTGAACCGATGACCATCAGGATCTGCAAACACAAAACCATAATACCCTTTTCCAAATTCTTCCGGCCTGGAAACGATGGTCCCTCCCGCTTCCTGTATCTCCTTTGCCCAGGCATCCACTTCTTCCCTGCTATCAGCCGAGAGCGTAAAAATAATTTCGTTCCCCTCTTTAGTGTCTATGATGGGTCCTTTCATACCCGGTACGAGCGCGTCCTTCAAAAAGAAATGAATGATAAAGCTGTCCTCGCCAAAGAAAAAACTCGTCAGTTGGTCAGACGCTCCGTTGTGTTTAAATCCAAGTTGCTTGTAGAACGCAGTGGTACGGGTCAAATCCTGAACCCCGAAATTAGCCCAGATCTTTTTTGTCTTCATTTACCGGAGTTTTTAAAAGAGAATATTATTTATCAGCAGGCTCCCACAGTTCTATTTTATTGCCCTCCACATCCAGGATATGAACGAACTTGCCGTAGTCGTACGTTTCTATATTGTCCAACACGGTTACCCCTTCTTTTTTCAGTTCCACGACCAGTGCTTCCAGGTCCTCCACCCGGTAATTGATCATGAAGTCTTTGGCGGAAGGCTCAAAATATTTGGTCTTTTCCGCGAAAGGGGTCCACAAGGTGTATCCTTCCTGTGCGGAGCCTTCTTTTTGCGCCCAGTCAAACTTCGCTCCGTATTCGTTGGTATCAAATCCAAGATGGGTTTTATACCATTGTCTTACTTTTTCGGGGTCATTACACTTGAAAAAGATACCCCCTATTCCTGTTACGCGTTTCATATGGATGTGTTTTGAGATTATTCACACTTTATCTCCTGTTTGTCTGTATACAGGTACCGCCAGGCGAAATAAGAACGGTTACCCATCCTATAACAGGTCACGCTCCGGTGATTCTCTTTTCCTTTTTCGTTATAAATCGTTCTCTCCAGTCTTAACACTCCGTTCTTCATCAGCATTTTCTGGATGACCGACCCGGATGCCTGCGCTTTCACCCTGTCCACGATCATAACATCTGGCTTGATGGCAAGACCTTTACCCATCAGGAAATTTTCTTCTTCCCATTTTTTGAAAACGGTGATCTCCCTCAGGTAACCGACCCTCGTTTTAGCGTTGTTCCAATAGTTCAGTCTGACAATTTTGTCCGGCATAACGTATTCGTATATGTATTCCCGGGAGGTATCGCCCGTTTCACTGTATACCGCCATCCAATAGTTGCCTGTTTTTTTATAGTGATAATTTTTAACCGTCTTATTATCTGTATGACAGGAAATATCTTTTTCATTATTACGTGTTTTTATGGTCACGTACGGATATACGAAAGGAGGCTTCAGCGGCTTAATACCTTCCAGGGTGAACATGTCCATATCTCCAAAAACCGCTTCCGTATGCTGACCATACCCCTGAAGTGAACATAAAAAACATACAACGAATAAACGCAATAGCCGGGTCATATATCCTGATTATACGTTCAAATATAAAGTATCTGCTGCATAAAATCCGGCCCCTGCCTGCAATATTTAAACAGTTGTTCACCCTAGCTTTGAATACGATAATCCTTACTGTAAGCGCGTTTTCCCACATAATTCACCTTTAATCTCCTTCCCATGAAAATCAAATTTTACACACTTCAATTCATCCTGTTGATTATCTGGACAGCCTGTATACGCCCCCTTGGAACACAGGCACAAACTTACGCCAACACCCAAACGAACGGTGTGACCGGGCTGTGTATACTCTGTGGCGTTCTCAACCCCGCCAACGCCGTCAATGCCAACCACGATGACTATTCCAGCTTTGCCATCACTGCCGGGTTACTGGGCGTCACAGTACAGCAAACGCTGATATTTCCGGCCGCCAGCACCAGCGGCTGCGACTCCCTGGTCATCAGCATCGGCAGCGGCAGCACGCTGCTGTCGGCCAATCTGCTGAAGGCTGTGACCGTACAGACGTTCAACGGCAATACGGCCAATAACGACGCTGTGGTCGTAGACAGCAGCAGCCTGCGGCTGTTACAGGGCGATACCCGGGCACAGGTACTGCTGCATCCCAAACAAACGTTCGACCGGGTCAGGATTACGCTGAGCAGCAGCTTGCTGGGCTTACTGGACGACTTCCGGGTCTACTACGCCTACTACCACAACGGCACTCCGGCGCGTCCTGTTTACACAGTGCCGCAGGGGCAGGTATGCGGCACACAGCTACTGCCAGTGTTAAACCATCAGCCGGGCAATGACTACCGCGTGAATGCAAAGTATACTTCCATCAGTGGAACGCTCATGAAAGACACTTCCTGGACGGTGAAAAACAATAACACCATCACCGTGCCCGGCATTGTGGCCTTTATGGGCGCTACCGTCAACGTAGCGGTGCAAGCCGTAAACCCCTTCACCGGCTGCACCTCCGACAGCGTAAAACAGCTTTATCATATCGGCGGCAGCGGAGGACTGCCCAGCGTGAGCTTCGACAGCATCACTATCTGCAAAGGAGCCTATGTGTTTTTACACGCCTTCAGTAATCAGTCTGCCGATATGGTGGTCCGTTGGTATGACGCACCTGTTGGCGGCAAGTGGCTCGGCGCAGGCAACGACTTCCTGGTGTTCCCCGACACCACCACGACCTACTACGCCGCAGGCGCTTTCATCTGTGAATACCCGCAACGCAAACCAGTAAAAGTAATCGTACGCCGGATACCAGCCCCGGTATTTTCCGTTCCGCAGGAAGCCGTCTGTGACACCCAGGTAATATCCATACAGAACCATCAACCAGGGAACGGCTATAAAGTCCGGGCACTGTATTCCAGCTTCCTGGGACCAGTAGCAGATACCACCTGGTACCTCGTCAACGACAACCGGATCGTTGTCCCTCCACATATCGCTTACTCACAGCTGGAAGTAGAGCTGTACGTGCAGACGATCGCCGATGGCTGTATTTCAGATACCGTGCGCCAGGTATTCCTGCAGGGTGGCTTTGCCGGCCCGGTAACCGTTGACAGGGACAGCGCCGCTGTTTGCCAGGGGGACAGTGTCACGCTGCATGCGGCAGACCCACGTTCCGCCTATTCCGCCATCCGCTGGTACGACGCCCCTTCCGGAGGCAATCTGCTCTTTACCGGGAAGGATTACACAGTACGTCCGGCCGCCAGTGCCATGTATTATGTTACTGCCGGATTTGAGTGCGACTATCCGCAGCGGCATCCGGTGAAAGTCACGGTGAATACGTGTGCACAGCAACAAAACGCACTGACTGCCTCCCGGACCGGGAAACCGGTCACACTGCGGTTATTTCCCAACCCGACCAGTGGCGAAGTAAAAATCGATATAAAGGAAGACCTTAGCGGGGCAATGTTTTTCCTGTACGACCTGCAAGGCAGGGCCATAAAGAGAAGCAGGCTGAACAACAATATCATCCGGATAGAAGGTACAAACGGATGGTATCATGTTAAAATCATTTCGCGCAGCGGAACAGTATACCAAAGCGCAGTGCTGTTACAAAAATAATTTTTCCGGGAACCCGCCATCAATGGCCGGCCAGTACGTTGACCGGCCATTGATTTTCTTACCACGAGAATAACCGTTCTCCTACAGGAATGAATAAAATGAATAGCCTTCTTTTCCCTCATCCTCTTTAACTTCAATTTCAAAACAACCCATCCTATGATCAAGGAAAACCTGACGCTCTTCACCTGGATCACCCTCTGTAGCTGGATACTGTTTGGCTGCTGCTGGCTTACGCTCCGAAACCGCACCAAAGAAAACATTCAACACAGGACCACCCGCCAGCGCTGGATGGCCGCTATTGGCTATATGATTATCTTTTCAGCTTTATACTACCCCTTGCTTACAGGCAGCCGCCTCCTCCCCGCCTCTCCGCTGTTGCAGGGCCTTGGCGCACTATTGTGTGTGACCGGCGTTTGCCTTTCTGTCTGGTCACGCCTGCTGCTGGGCACCAACTGGAGTGGCGGTGTGGCCGCCAAAAGAAACCATGAACTCATCGTCAAAGGACCCTACCGCCTGGTGAGGCATCCCATCTATACCGGCTTCCTTACCGCACTGGCAGGCACCAGTCTTGTTGTAGGCGGAGGCGCAGCCATCTTTGTAACGATTATCTGTGCCCTGTCGCTCTACCTGAAAATAGGGCAGGAAGAAATATTGCTGAATGAACTTTTTCCCGGCGCCTATGCCGCGTACCAGCGGCAGACCCGTAAACTGATCCCGTTCATCCTGTGACGTTAACAGCCGGAATTCGTACCTTCAGGGCCTGCTCAATATTTTTTATCTATGCTACAACTCATCAGAACCGATTCCGGCAACCCCGATTTTGTATCGTTGGTAAAGTTGCTGGACCAGGACCTTGCTATCCGTGATGGCGCAGACCATACCTTTTATGCTCAGTTCAACAAAATTGATCTTATCAAACACGCAGTGGTAGGCTATCTCGACCAGCGTCCCGTGGCCTGCGGCGCTATCAAACCCTTTTCTGAAGGCCAAATGGAAGTGAAACGCATGTATGTGCATCCCGACTACCGTGGCAAAGGCCTTGCCAGCGAGGTATTGCAGGAACTGGAAAAATGGGCCGGCGAACTTGGCTCCCGGGCTTGCGTACTGGAAACCGGCAAACGGCAGCCCGAAGCGATTGCCCTCTATCAGAAAGCCGGTTATGCCGTCACGGAAAATTACGGTCAGTATATCGATGTAGAGAACAGCGTATGCATGCGCAAGGACCTGCCGCAATAAAAAACGGGCGCTTCACAGAAGCACCCGTTTGATAAGCAAAGCCCTGCTGCAATCAGGGTAATGTGTTCAAGTCCACTGTAGGCGCCACTCCTGTTGCGGTGCGCGTAAAAGTAGTATTGTAGTTTACATAGTTGGCGAAGAAGCCCCCGTTTTTCAGGAAGAACCGGCCGGTGCTATTATCTACGCCACCGGCATAATCCCTGCGCTGATCACTGGTGGCAGTGGCATCTGCGGTGAATTTGGCGCTGGTGATTTCTGTCCACACGCCGGCAGTGGAGCGTACCCATTGATTATTGTATTGTCCGCTCCGGCCCATATAGCCGTTTTTGTCATTGAAGTTTTCCAGGAAAGAATACAGTCCTGCATGATAAGTAGTGGTGTTAGGCCGTTTCCAGGTGGCAATAAAGCGCCATGACGCTGTCTCCGGCGTATATATCCAGGCAGAAAAATCAGTAGCTCCTGCGCCATCGGGCACAATACGTGTCAGGAATTTATACGTGGTGCCGGCCTGCCAGTTGAATACAAGGTAGCTCTGTCCGCCGGTACCTTCGCCCCCGAAAGCGTTATCCACCACGTCCGGGCCTTTCCGCACCAGCGTGGTCTTGCCGGTGGCGGGGTCCCAGATGGAAAACAGCACTCTCCTTTCGGTAGCGCTGTTCACCTGTATACCGAAATAGCCGCCGTTAAAACCATTGCTCATAAAATAAGATCCGATCTTGTCTTCCCCTGCCGGTACGGTGACTTCATTGTAGAACCATTCAGCGTTGATGCCGGAGGGAACAGGGTAGTTGAGGTGTACGGAGGGGCCACGCCTGGACCAATAGTAGTTCGTGGAATCGTTGGCGTATACCACGTTGCTGGTGGTGGCGCTGCCGCTGATAACGATATGGGACACGTCGCCGAAGTAGCTGCCTGTTTTGCTGACGCCCTGCAGCTCCACTTTAACGTAGCCCGCACTGGTGATGTTCACCGTGCCGATATTAAAGTCCGTATAGGCGGTACCGGTAACCGTTTTGGTGAAGGCCGTACCATTGACGGTCACTTTAATATCGCTGCTGCCGGAAGGCACTTTCATGCGGACGGCCACATTGAGCTGACCGGTTTGCCCTAGCCGGAACCAGGTGCTGGTGATGCTGTTGGCGTTGGTCCAGTTGCCCAGGCCATTGTTGGTGATCACTTCTGCACCACCGGCAGGAAGCGTGGTCACAAAACCATTGCCGGCCAGCGCTACCGCGTAACTGGAAGCGGGAGGAACGAGGGAAGCCTTTACCCTGCCGGCGGATGAGTCATCGGCGGGAAGCGCGTCCTGCATGCCTTTACCGCAGGACACAATGGCAATGGCTGCCATTAACATAAAGATAAGGTGTGCTTTTTTCATTGGATGCGATTTGATGGTTGCAGACTAACAGCTTTGCTTATACGATTTTTCTACAGCACAAAAAATATCTCGAAGGCCCGCATAGCGGCTAGTCAGGATATATGCTGATGGTAAAACCCAATAAAGGTTAACAGCAACTATTGCCCATTCCATTGTTCACGCCGGTAATGTTTGCACGGGAATATGATTCACTGTTGGTAGTAAAGGTCCAGCTATTTTGGTTGTTTTGATGATTATCTAATTTAAGACAGGATCGCCAAATAAAATAATTTTTCTTGTACTATGCAGGACCGGTTTTATCCGGCAAACAATATAACGTGGCCGCCACCACGAACAAACAAGCCATTGCCGCTCCCAGCCCGTAACGCAGCGCCTCCGTATAGTCGTTGGCGTGTATGTCCGATTGCAGCACTGCAAAAAATACACCTCCGATAATACTAATCCCCAGCCCTGAAGCCGTCTGCTGAAAAGTGGAGAAAATACCGGAGGCCGCGCCGGCATCTTCCACCGGTACTTTGTCCAGCACGATGTTCAGCAGGAAAGGCAACACCATGCCGTTGCCCAGCCCATATAAAGCAATCAGCGCCACCGTCCCTGCAGGCCCGTTGACACCGCTCAACTGCACCAGAAAAGCAATAAAGATGAGCAGCAGCCCTGCCTGTAATACCTTCTTGCCATGCTTCACCAACAAACGGGACGCCACCACAGACGACAACATAAACAACAGGGCATGTGGGATGAAACTGGCGCCACAGGCCAGCGCCGACATGCCAAGGCCGCTCTGCAGGTAAACGGCCATCATCAGCAGGTAGGCCGTATGCAACATGAAATGAAAGAGCACCGCCAACAATCCGATGTTGAACGCAGGCTGCCTGAACAACGCCAGATTAATGAGCGCACCTTTATTGCCACCTTGCTTTACCTGCTGTATACGTACAAACACCGCCGCCAGTACCACGAACAACGCCAGCAGTCCAAAGCTCCACAGCGGCCAGTGTTGCTCCCTCCCTTCTGTGATGGCGTATATCAGGCAACCCAATGCCAACGTAAGCACCGTTGCGCCGGAGTAGTCAAACTTCACGCCGGTAGTGGCAGCCGTTTCCGGCAAATAACGATAAATAGCCCACATCGCCGCAGCGCCTACCGGCAGGTTGATGAAGAATATCAACCGCCAGCCTTCAACAGTACCGTGCGTTTCCGCGAGATAACCACCCAGCATCTGTCCGATGATGGCGGCCACGCTCAGCGTGATACCATACCAGCCAATGGCTTTGGCCCGCTCTTCCGCCACCGGGAACAGCACCTGTATCAGCGCAATGGACTGCGTTACCATAAAAGCGGAACTAACCCCCTGAAAGAAACGTGCGATATTCAGCTGCAAAGGAGTCTGACATAGTCCGCAGATGCAGGAAGTAAGCGTAAACCAGCCCATCCCCTGAAAAAATACTTTTTTCCTGCCGAGGTAATCGCCTGCCCTGCCACCGGTGATCAGAAAACAGGCGCTGCCCAGCAGGTAAGCGGCAATAACCAGCTGTACTTCACCGTCTGTGGCATGCAGACTGCTTTTAATAGTCGGAATAGCGATGTTGATGATAAAGATGTCTATAACGTACAACAGTGGCGCGGTGAGGACAATAAGCAGCGCATACCACCTGTTGACGGTGGAAGTAGTTACAATCATAAAAAAAGAAAATGTTGTTAGCGGAGGTTGTTCTTTTCAAAATCCAGCAGCCATTGTTTGCGCCAGATGCCGCCACCATAGCCGGTCAGAGAACCGTCAGCACCAATGATGCGGTGACAGGGAACGAGGATGGAGATTTTATTCATGCCGTTGGCATTGGCCACTGCGCGGACAGCTTCCGGCTTTCCAAGCGCCACCGCCTGGTCTTTATAGGAACGGGTAGCGCCATAGGGCACCTGCTGCAACACCTGCCATACCGACTGCTGGAACGCGGACCCGGGCATATACAGCGGCACGGTGAATGTTGTTCGTTGCCCGTTGAAATACGCTTTCAGCTGGGTTTCCAGCGTCGCGAAGTGGGGATTGTCGCCTTGTATGATGGTGGCGTTCAGCACGCGCGACAAATACCGGAATTCTGTTTCCAGCATCTTGCGGTCGGTGAACTCGAGCAGGCATACGCCTTCTTCCACCGCACAGGTGTACATAGTGCCCAACGGGGTTTCCAGCCGTTTCAGGTCAATGATCCGCTGTTGCCTGCTTTTTTTGGGTGACACCCCGAAGATGTTTTTGAAAGAGTCCCCGAAGCCGCTCAGGGATTCGAAGCCGGCGTCAAAGGCGGCGCCGCTGACCGACTCTCCCTGCTGTATTTTCTTAAAGGCGGAATTGATACGGAACATACGCTGGTAGGCATGGAAAGTGATGCCATGGTTCTTCAGGAACCAGCGCCGTACCTGATGTGGTTCTATCCCACGGCGTAGCAGGTCGGTATCTTTTATCTTTAGTCCCGGGTCGTTTGTAAGGTCCTGCAGCAGCTGCCGGATATCGTCCGGCGTCTGGTCCAGCTGTTCCAGCGGATGACATACTTTACAGGGGCGGTATCCTTTCAGGATACATTCTTTGGTGGTGGAGAAGAATTCGATGTTCTCCGGCTTCGGTTTCCGGGCGCGGCAGGAAGGCCGGCAGAAAATGCCGGTCGTTTTTACCGCTGTGAAAAACACCCCTTCAAATGCCACGTCTTTCTCCAGCGAAGCCTGGTACATCCTGTCAAAGCTCAATTGCATGGTCTGTCTGATTGATTTCCCTACAAAAGTAAGTCTACGATGCCCGCCGGACAACCGAAAAATTGACAACTATTTTTTCAGGTACAATTTTACGGAATAATGCAGGACCTGCCAGCGGATGAGCCCAAAACCGTGCAATGCCATTATCTTTGCAGCATATGCATGATTTTACCGATATCAGTTACCTTCAGCACGGGCCTGCCATCCACCGTAAAGTATATGATCTGCTGACCCGCCACCAGCTACTTTCGCAGCTGCACGCCTACTCTCCTGTGTTCGTGGGCAGCATCCCCATACTGGTACATACCGCTGACAGTGATATCGATATCATCTGTTGTTTTGATCATCGGGAGATGTTTATGTCAACTGTAAAACAGTTGTTCGGACATTGTCCCGGATTTATAGCCCGGGAAATATTGATCAGGGACGTACCTTCCGTGGTGGCTAATTTCAGGATAGACGAACAACCAGTAGAGATATTTGGCCAGGCCACGCCTACCCGGCAACAGATGGCTTACCGGCATCTGCTGATAGAAGCGGCCATTCTCGAACAGAAGGGAGACAACTTCCGGCAGCAGGTGGTGGCTTTAAAAGAAAAAGGATACCATACCGAAGCTGCTTTTTGTGAACTACTAGGCATAGATGGCGACCCTTTTTTGGAACTGTTGAACCTGGAAAACTAAAAAAGGCCCCTGCCGGGAGCCTTTCCTTTAAAATCTTTCTTCGGGGACGCGCTGCTTAAAAAGCGTAAAAGTATCCGTGAGTGTTTGCAGAAAAGCCTCACACTGTGTTTCATCCAGCCAGAGGCTCCGTTCCAGCGCATCTACGTCATCCATCGTGCCGTTGTCATACAGCTCCTGTCGTTGCTCCGCTTTACCGGCCACTTTAATATACAGGGTTTTAATATAGATGTTTATTTTCTTATCGCCGGGCAGCGTGATGGTACTGCTGCGTGCGATCTTAAACAGAAAAGAGACCAGCTCCGGATCATCGATCACCTGCGTGTCCCAGATGTGGTTTTTTAAATATCTCCCGGTAAAATCGACCAGTGCAGCATGATCTACGCTCAGGGGCTCACGACAGGCATCTTCCGGTAATACCAGGTAACGGTTGTCAAACAACCATTTCACCAGCAACGGGTAAGCCTGTTTGATCGTGTTCAGCTGACTGGTCTGGCTAAAATCGTACCGGGAAAAGATTTCACGGTCTTCTTTCAAACGCAGTTCCATATCGGTAATCCGGGACTTGTCCTGCGACAGCCACAACACTACTTCCGCCACATCACTCACGGGCTTTCTCAAAATATTCTTCTCGTTTTTCTCCAGAGAAAAAAAAGCGAGACAATCTTCGTAAGTGGCAAGGGGATGGATAAACCCTTCCCAGAAGACGGCCGGTTTTGGGTCCGGCGTTTTCTTGCGGTCTTCACTGTACAATACCACTGAGCTCAGATGGCTTTCAAAACTGTAGTCATCTTTTTTAGGGCTCACCGGCGGATAGAAGCGGTCGTTGGTAATATCGAACTTAAAGGTAAAGGAAAGGTTTTGCTGCTTGTCTTTAAAACCTTTGCTGCCCTGGTTGGCATTCACGGTCTTAGGTGGCTTGCCTAATCCGTAGGTTTCAAACAACTGGCTGATGGCGGGGTCTGTGCTTTTTGTTCCCATCAGACTGATAAGGTCATGGACTGTCATAAAAAGGCTTTTAATTTTCTGGCCTTCGCAAAGATATACCAAACACAGGGCCGTGCAAAAATGATTGGCGACTTGCGTAATAAGTCTTCCTGAATCACCGGTAAAAACCCACCGTTCACCGACCCTGCGCTGCGTCCTGCGTATATGCCCTTTCCTGCAAAGCCTTTATGGTGTTGCTTTGCAGACAAAATAAACAGCATGAACATCCGCGAACTGGCACCTATGCTTATTAATCCATATAACCATCAGTCGTTGCACGCAGTTGAAGATCAATACCTGGAAGATGTGTCCGGCAACCGGATTCCTGTTGTCAAGGGTGTCCCGGATTTTCTGGCGCTTGAAAAGATTGGTGGCATGAACAAAAAGTACCAGCGCCTGTACGACAGCATCAGCCCTTTCAATGATATCGCAGAGACGGTGATGTCTTACTTTATGGACCTGGACAAACTTCGCCGTGAATGGATGGCCGATGTGGAAGTGAAACCGGGTTATAAGGTACTGGAGACTTCTGTGGGCACCGGCTGGAACATCAGGGTGTTACCGGATTTCGCGGAATACTACGGACTGGATATTTCCGGCGGTATGTTACGGCAGGCAGTCCGCAATATGGAAAAGTGGCGCCGGCACATACAGCTTTTCAGAGGCAATGCCGAATATCTCCCCTTCAGAGACCATACCTTCGACACCGTATTTCATGTAGGCGGCATCAATTTTTTCGACAACCGTGTGCGGGCCATCCGGGAGATGATCCGTGTAGCCAGGCCCGGCAGCCGCATCGTCATCATCGATGAAACAGCCGCCCATATTCAGAAACGGTACCGCAAAATCCCTTTTGTGAAAGGTTATTTCAACAACGGCGCAGCAGATGAAATGCGTGCATTGGCACCGGTAGAACTGGTGCCGGGCAATATGCGGGAACTCGAAGTGAAACTGTTGGAACATGGCAGGATGTACCAGCTGAGCTTCCGGACGGTATAACGTTACACCGTCCGCAACGATTTTACGGGATTGGACAAAGCCGCTTTCACTGCCTGGAAGCTGACCGTGAATACGGCTATCAGCACGGCTATCACGCCGGACAGGGCAAACATCCACCATTCAATTTTTATGCTGTAGGCAAAGCCGCGCAACCAGCGGTCCATCCCCCACCAGGCAATAGGTGTGGCAATGACGAAGGCGATCGTTACCAGTTTCACGAAATCTGACATCAGCAATTGCACAATGCCGGTCACGGTGGCGCCCAGCACTTTCCGGATGCCTATTTCCTTGGTGCGCTGGAAAGCTACCAGTACGGCCAGTCCGAACAAACCAAGGCAGCTGATCACAATGGCCACTCCCGTGGCGAGGTTCACCAGCCTGGAATCGGTACGGTCCTGTTTATACAGTGCCTCGAGGGTTTGATCATAAAACTGTCCTTTCCATTCTTCGTCGGGGTACATAGCATGCCATTTCTTTTCAATCATTTTCAGCGTGGCCTGCCACTGCGCCGGGTCATTGCCGGCCAGGCGTATATTGAGGCCGTTGGAGACGTCCTTCAGGGCCATCAGCACCACCGGGTCTATGGAGGCATGGAAATCACGCACGTGAAAATCCTTCACCACACCCACAATGGGAAACTGCTTCTGGGACACCTGCCCGATCATTTTCCCGACGGCTTCCTGCGGAGAAGCAAAACCGAGGGCTTTCACAGCCGTTTCATTGATCACAAATTCATTGGTGGTGTCGGACGGACTGATATTACGGCCAGCCAACAGTTGCATGTTGTAAGTACGTATATACGCCGTGTCGATGAACTTTTTAAAGATCTGCCGACGTACCGGGTCCTGTTTTTTACCGTTAAAATATTCGTACATGCTTGAATTGTAACCGTCCGACAGCGGCGCCCGCGCTACTGATACCGCCGCGATGCCGGTTTCGTTTCTCAACGCGTCGGCCAGCACATATTGTTTATTGCCATAAACAGGGCTCTGCGCCAGCTTCCAGGGTATATCCACAAGTATGACCGCATCTTTGCTGAAACCCAGTTCCTTCTTCAGCGTATAATTCATTTGTGCGCCCATGATCAGCGTACCGGCGATAAACACCTGCGCAATGACAAACTGAAATACGATCAGCACCTTGCGAAGGGCCAGCCTGCGGTTGCTACCGGTATTCAGCACCCCCTGCCCCTGGATGATACCGGCAGGTTGTACGCGGGTCATCAGCCAAGCCGGATAACTGCCTGCCAGCAGGGTGATAGCAGTCAGCAAGACGGCCAGGAACAGCACAAAATCCCATCCTGTCTTATAATTCAACATACCCTCCGGGATGATATCTCCCAGAAAACGATAAGCGACGGTAGTAAGCGGGAAAGCCACTACTATGGCCAGCAGCACAATCAAAAATGTTTCACCCATAATGATACGCATCAGCTGGCGGTTACTGCTGCCCAGTACTTTTCTGACGCCGATGCTCAGCGACCGTTGGGGCAGCTGCGCAGTGGTCAGGTTCACAAAATTGATGCAGGCCACGATGACCAGCAGCACTCCCAATCCTATCAATCCCCGCATGACAGACCGGTTGGCTTTGTGCCCGTTTCCTTCAAAAATATACGTAGAGAAGTGAGAGTCTTCAAAAGGCATCAGCTTAAACCAGCGTTTAACGGTTGATGGTAAACTCCAGTGCTTCGTTTGTTCCGCCCATTTATCTGCCCCAATCCTGCTGATCTGCGTCATGATCCTACCGGTGTCTGCACCCGCCGCCACCTGCAGATATACCTTGTCAGAGCCATTGGTGTTGGTCCATTCCGCCAGCGGGTATTCCACCTGCTGCAACCTGAAAAATTCCTTTGCTGTAAACTCAGACGGATACCCGAGGTCTTTCACCACACCGGTCACCGTGCGTGTTTTTTCCTTGTTATAGGTGATCACCCTTCCCAGCACCGCTTCCGGTGACACCGCACCAAAATAGCTCCTGGCACGGCTTTCCGTGAGCACCACGCTCTCCGGCGTTTGCAACGCCGTGGCCGGATTACCGGCCAGCCAGGCATAAGGCACCATCATAAAATACGATGAATCCGTAGCCACAATGCCCTGGGCATCTTCCACCAACACGGGCCGCTGTTGCACGTCCTTGGTTTCCACGGTGTTCACCCATTGTCCGAAAACAGGTACTACGCGCTTCAGTCCCGGCACCTGCTCCCGCAGCGCCTGGTACATAGGCTTGGAGACACCGCCGTTGTAGTTTCCTTTTTCATCAAACACCAATCCTGTTACCAGCCGGTAGGTATTGGCCCTGTCGGGCAACTGGCTGTCAAAGCTGTACTCGTAACTCACAATACGGTATATCACCCAGCAGGCACTCACGCTGATGGCTATACCAGCGATATTCAGAAAAGAAAAAAGCCGTTGACGCCACAGCCGGCGGAACATGGATTTGACAGATAGGTTCATAAAAAAGTATTGTCACACCGGACCGGTGTGACAATGTTGCACAACATTTTCATGCCGTGTTTATAATACAATAAAATTCAATACATTATTTATGTAAAACATCTATCAAATGTCCGGATGTGTACGGACAGTGTCCGTATTCGTACAGGCGTTACTGTTCGAGCACACTCAATACATAGTTGAGCCATTCCGCATCAGGGATGCTTTTATCGATATAATAATCCGGCATAATGCCTTTTCCGTCAATAGCCAGGTCAGGTATACGCAGGCTTTTGGAAAGAGAATACCCCAGCCTGAACTGTTTATCAGGCGATTCCACCACGTAGGTATTGGAGATATCGAGCACGCCGAACGTTGTGATACCAAAGAGTTTTACCTTTTTGCTTTGCCGGGCCGCCAGCAGGAACTCTTCAGACGTGCTGCCGTTTTTATCATTGATGATGATCGCTACATTTTTCGGGTAAGGGAAAATGGTGTCCAGTTTTTCTATGTTGACGGTTTTTCCCTTATGCAGGTTGACGAACTTGCCCGGATTGTCCTTCAGTGTTTGTATGGCTTCCGTTAACTCCTTCCTTTCAGCATCGGAGATACCGGGCGTAGCCAGGAACCCTTCCATTCTGCTGTTGTTCAGCGGGGTGGACAAAAACGTGGTATTAATGGAACGAATAGGATTGGTATAGAGCAACGGGATGATCTCGTAATAGCTGACATCTGATCCGCCGCCGTTGTTCCTGATATCGATGACCAGGTTTTCGGTACGTTTCAGCAATGCGTCGTTGAGTTTCAGCAAACTGTCAATATCATGTTTGGCGTAGTCTTCGAAAGTGGGTATGCGGAACAGGATGGTCTTATCAGACAGCTGTTGCATAAAAGGCACGCTGGTAGCCATTTCCTTCGCAAACAGAACGGCAGCATTATCATCTCCGGGAAACACTGGGTACTCGCGCTTTAAGAACACGGTTCCCAGTTGCAGCGTATTTTTTCCGATCATTATCGCCTTATCAAATTTATTGGCCGAGAAATCACCCATATAAAAAGCGCCGGCGCTGTCGGCAGCGATGTTCAGCTTTACATAACCGGGCTTCCATGCCGGGTTGCCGGAGGCTAGTATAACGCCTTTGTAACCCTTGTCTTTTTTGATGATGCCTATTTTATAGGAAGAGGTTGTCCAGATGCCTTCCAGTAAAGGGGTTGAAGCGTTGGGGATTCCCTGTTTCACCTGGTCTTCTGAAAGCGCCAGCATTTCAGGAGCGCCGGTGGCGGCCTTCGCGGCCGGGGCTGCGTCGTTTACCGGAATAATGGCATGATGCCCTTTGCGGAAGAACAGCAACCATTCCCGCATAGCGGCGGCACACTGCTCCTTGTCTGTCGCCTTTTTTATTTTTGCCAGGATGTCTTTGTTGTGCTGTTGGTAGGCGGCCATTCCCTTTTGCTGAAGGGCGTACTCAAAGCCGGCGTCATTTTTTTCGAAGGTTTCTTTTACCCATTTGAAATTAGCTTCGCAATGACAGTCTTTTTGGGCCAGGAGGAAGATCGGGCTAAGCAGTAAAAGCAGGATAAACGATGAAAGTTTGTTGACAATCATAGGTAACAACGGTTTGATTTTGGTATCTCCAAATGTATATTTTTCGGAGGAATAACCGTTAATAATTCTATGACTGGTGAAACGGCAGGCATCCATGTACGCCGGATGCCTGCCGTCATTTTATTTTCTGAGCAGTTTCACTTTTGAGTCCATGCCATCAGCCTTCTGATTGGCGGCATCTGCGGTGACAGCGTTATTGCAGGCCCATTCCAGCAGGGCGGTATCCTGTTTGGCTGCCGCCAGTTGCGCCATACGATAATAGGTATACGCTAACAGTTCCCTGTTACGGCTAACACTTTGCAACGCGTGCTGGTACCAGCCTATCGCCTCATCTGTTTTGTTCTGCGCGGCGGCAATACGGCCCATCTGGTAGTACAACGAAAACTCCACGCCATACTGATCATCAGGGATACCTGCCTGTATATAGGATTTCGCCAGCGCCAGCGCTTCATCAGGCTTTTGTTGTATCCGCAGGTTCAGCACTTTCACCACTTTCGACTGTGCCTGTGCAATGGGCGTCAGCGCTTCGTCCCAGTGCAATACCTTAAAGTAGGGATCTACCTGCACTGTCGCCACCGGGCCGTTCACGGGCAATTGCAGCTGACTGGCCTTGTCCTTTATGGTGATATGCTGCAGGGAAGTGGCGCCATTGCGATAGGTAACCAGCACTTCCAGGGGTAACCGGTAAATACTGTCCTGCTGGGTGATGCTAAGCCGAAGGATATTTCCCTGCTGCTGCCAGGAGCTTTGCCATGCAGGTGCGCCGGTGCGGTCAAACCATTGCTGATAAAACCAGTCGAGGCTGCTGCCGTGCGCTTTGGACACTTCCTGTAAGAAGTCGTTCCAGGTAAGGCCGTCGTGGCTGTATTTTTCGCCGATGGTTTGCAGTGCCTGGTGAAATGTTGGTTTCCCTACTACTGTCGCCAGCAGTTCCAGCGCCAGAAAGCCTTTACTGTCGCCAAGGATATGGCCGTTGTTACTGCTGAGCGTTGCCAGGGGTTCATCATTGCCGGCAGCGGCGTTTTTAAGGTATCCCACTCCGCTCTGATCGGACAAATAGCCGGGATATCCTGTCTTCCGGTAGTTGATGGCCCTTGCGCTGTCAAAATGCTCCACCACCTGCAGCGAGCCGTATTGTGCCATGGCTTCGGAGAGCATTTCAGCACCGGTGCTTCCCCTGGTGAGTATTTTGTTGCCCCACCACTGGTGCCCTATCTCATGACCAAAAAGCGCGTAGTTAAATTCCCGCAATGCGCCGGTAGGCATCACTACGCCGCCGAAGATGCTGGCGCCGCCGATGCCGGTTTTTTCGGCCACGGCTTCCGGAAATTCGATGATAGAGAAATTAGGGATAAGCAGCGGCCCGAATTCGGAACTCAGAAAATCAAGTACCGACGCGGCTTTCCGGGAGATGTCATTCCCGTTGATCGCTTTACTGAGGCAGTAGGTGTAAAACGGCATCTTGCCCTGATAGTCCTGCCGGGTATAATTTCCGATATACAGGGAGAAGATGTCAGGCTGGTCATAGTGGAACTCGTAGGTGTTGGTGCCGGCGCCTTTTGTGGCTTTAATAGTGCATGCGGCCATAACGGCCATCAGCGGCTCGGGAAGGGTCACCCACAGGGTGCCGGTACCGCGGAGGTAGTCATCCGTTCCGTCGGCTGCCCGGGCCATCACTTGGGGGTACCACGCGGAACCGTATCCGCCGGCCATACAAAAACTGCTGTCCAGGTAGTACTGAAAAGCGGGGGCGTCTCCCCGTTCGTAGGCATAGGTAAAATGTAAGCGGGAACCCACCGGTTGCGGACGTTGAAAACGCCAGTGGTAAAGCACGTCACCGGAACTGCTAAGACTGGTGTCTACCGTGGCGGCGATGCCACCCTGCAGTTGCAGTTTGGCAGGGCCTCTCCCCTTGCTGATCATTATTTTAACGGAATCAGTGGTAGCGGCGGTAGTTTCAAAAGAGAGATCTCCCTGTACGGCAAAGGTCTTTTTCACCAGGTCGGCCTGTACCTGCAACTGGTAATCCGGCTTCTGCTGGGCGACCAGCCATACCGGTGAAAGTAAATATAAAAGGGCGATAAGTCGGCGCATACTTTTTTTTCACAAAGTAACGCCGGCATACACACAAAAAATAGTATCAGATTAACTATTCAGCTGACGCCGGAATTGATGTGGCGTGCAGCGGTACAATGCCCGGAACACTCTTATCAGATGGGAAGTATCGGAGAATCCGGCGGAAAAGGCAATATCCGTTACCGGCAGGCGGGTGGTAAAAAGCAGTTCCATCGCCCTTTGCGCCCGCATCTTCAGCTGGTAGCCACCCACGGTCATGCCTTCTTTTTCCTTAAAAGCCCGCGCCAGGTAAATGGGATGTACGAACACCCTGCCGGCGATGGACTGAATGGTATGATGCGTATCGAATTCGTTTTGCAGGATTTCCTTCGCCTGTATGAACCAGGGCAGGCGGCTGGCTATTTTCACGTCCGTCACCTCCGACAGCCAGTTGACGATATGCTCCTCCGGCAGGCAGTTGGCGGGCTCTTTCAAAAAGGCGTACAGCAGTTGGTACAAGTCACTGAAAGCACCGGGTTTGTAAATGATCAGCTGCTGCGGAAGGGAACCCTTCAACGTCAGCGCTTCTATCCCTGATTGTTTGAATTCTATGTTCAGGCAGCGTCCGGGCAGCTCCAGGAAACGGTTGGCATGCGTGTAGCCGGCCGGACGGAACAGCAATTGCCCGGGGCTCACCTCATCGTCTGTACGGCGGTTCATTTCATGATAACCACCGTTGACGAGCAGGCTCAGATACGCATTTTCGTGGTAGTGCGCACCAATATGCGTATCCGGCTGGTAAGCCGTGATGTTCAGCCTGAAGAAAGCATTTTCGTTGAACTGCTGCTCCTTGCCAAAATAATGCCCGGGTGAAAGAATGATACTCATAAAAACCGTCAGTAAATATACGATTTATCACAGGAAGATCAACTATCAGGCCTTCGGCCCGATGAGCAAAAAAGGTATACCTTGCAGGGAGCAATGATTTAATAACCCAATGACAAAATATGAACTTAATTAAACCTTCCCGGCTGGCCGCGGGCGATAAAGTCGCCACTATTTCCCTCTCCTGGGGCGGAGCGGGAGAATTGCCACACCGCTACCGGAAAGGCAAAGAACAGTTACAACAACAGTTTGGCCTTGAAGTCACCGAAACAGAAAACGCCCTGAAGCCTGCGCAATGGCTCTACGAAAATCCGCAGGCAAGGGCGGAAGACCTGATGGAGGCATTCGCCGACAAATCGGTGAAAGCGATCATTTCCAATATAGGCGGCGAAGAGAGTGCGCGGATATTGAAGTATGTGGACATAAATATTATCCGGAACAATCCTAAAATATTCCTGGGCTTCTCTGATACCACCACCACACACCTGCTCTGCCTGAAAGCGGGTCTCACCTCCTTCTATGGCACCTCCCTGCTGACAGGCTTCGCGGAAAACGGCGGCATGCACCGCTACCAGATAGAAGACATCAACAATACTTTCTTTACAGCACCGCCGGTGCGCCGGATCATGCCCAATACCGAAGGATGGACATCTGAAAGGCTCGAATGGTTCGACCCCTCCTTACAGGATATCAAAAGAAAGCTGGAACCCAATACCGGATGGAAGTTCCTGCAAGGCAGCGGAACAGTGCAGGGCAGGCTCATTGGCGGATGCATAGACGTACTGGAGTTTCTCAAAGGCACGCCTTACTGGCCGGAAGATAGTTATTGGCAAGACAGCATCCTGTTCTTCGAGACCTCAGAAGAGACGGTCCGGCCGGAACTGATACGCTACTGGATGAGGAACTACGCCCTGCTGGGCATTCTCCGCAAAGCAAAAGCTATCCTGTGGGGACGGCCGTATGATAATCAATACGCCGCGGAATATGAAACAGAGATACTGAAAGTGTTGAAGGAAGAAGGCCTGACGGACATGGTGGTAGTTACCCAAATGGACTTTGGCCATACCTGCCCTACGTTCACACTTCCCTATGGCGTGCTGGCGGAAGTCAACTGCACGGAGAAAACGTTTACACTGCTGGAAGCCGGTGTTCAGTAATAGCAATAAATAACAAACGTATGAAGGACGAGTAACCGCTAGTTAATCAGCCGGCTGCTGATCAGCCGTACCACTTCCTCCTTGTACGTAGGGCCGACAGGGACCAGTTGCCCGTTGGACAACACGATGGCGCCGCCTTTCAGGCCTGTAATATGTTTTACCGCCACAATGCTGGACTTCTGTACCCGGCAGAAATCCCGGGCGGGCAGGCGGGCTTCCAGGTCTTTCAGGTTCAGCAGTGTCATCGTTTTCGTATGCCCATGCCAGATAGTGACGTAATTTTTTGCGCCTTCTATCTGGATGATATCTGCGATGTTGATTTTCTCCAGACACCCTTTCACGCCGGTTTTCACAAAAAAATGATCTTCTTCCGCGTGGACGTTTTGTTCCCTGTACTTATTGACCGCCTGTAAAAAACGTTCGTACCGGACGGGCTTCACCAGGTAGTCAACCACGTTCAGGTTAAAGGCTTCTACCGCGTAGTGGGTATACGCTGTAACAAAAACGATGGCCGTCTTCCCTTTCTGCTGACCGGCAACTTCCAGTCCGTTCAGCAGCGGCATTTCTATATCACAAAAAATGAGGTCAACCTGCTGCTGCATACAGTAGCGCACCGCCTCCCCGCTGTCTGAAAAAGCAGCCAGTAAATCCAGCGACGGCGTCATGTTGATATAATATTTCAGCACGTCTATCGCAGCAGGTTCATCGTCGATCACAACAACTTTAATGGCCATTACGCAGTGTTAGTTTAATAAAATAGGTGTCTGCCGTATCGTGTATCAGCAGCTCGTGGTGATGGCCATAGGCCATCCGGAGCCGTTCTTTCATATTATGGATACCTACTTTGGTTGAAGGGACGGCCATGTTATGGGCCTTTTTCTGATTCTCACAGCTGAATACCAGCTGCTCTTCTGTCACCTCCAGCAGGACGCGGATAGGCTGCCTGGCATCACTGGCATCCGCATGTTTGACGGCGTTTTCCACCATCGTAATTAACACAAAGGGAATAATCCGCCTGCTTCCTATCACGCCGGTTTTGCCGAAGGTGGCATAAAACCCCACCCCAAAGCGCAGCTCATTCATCTTTAAAAACTTCCCGATATATTCCACTTCATCTTTCAGCAACACCATCCCGTCCTTCGCCAGATCGTGCGTATCAAAGGCATACCGCATAATTTCAGACAGCGTCAGAATACCTTCGGAGAGCTCTTTTGAATAAGGGAGCGACCGGGCATACAAATAGTTCAGCGAATTAAACAGGAAGTGGGGATTCACCTGCGCCTTCAACAGTTCGTATTCCGCTTCCCGCTTGTCCAGTTCCAGTTGTTTATTTCTTTTGTTGATATCGTTGGAAATGGCCACTTTGACGATGACCACCGTTAACACAGTAATGATCGTCACTCCCAGCAACACGTCCGATGTAAGCGCCAGCGGGTCAGTGATAAAAACCTTGAAGGTATCCGGGTAAAAAAAATAATTGATCCCCTGGTCTATCATCAGGTACAGTGCAAACAACAACCCACCGGCAACCAGGAACACGGGCAGCCGGGCTTTGCGGGCCGACAGGTCATAAAACAGGTTGAAGACCAAAAAACAGAGCGATGACACCAGCACACAGGAAAGCAATTGCTGCAACAGGTATGTCCAGCTGGATATCCAACTGAGAAACCCGGCTCTTAACACCGGGTCTTTCAGATGACTATTGACATAATAGGTTTTGGCATTAATCACGATCAGCACTACCGCCAGCCAGCCGGCAATTTTCCAGTACGGAATTCTGGGGTGTTTGATGATCTCTTTTAAAAGTCGGGCAACGGCTATCCCTGGCATACTCGTTTTCTATTTACCTGTCGTGAACCACCTGATGGCGGCCTGCACACTTTTATCGTTGTCCAGATGCTCAAAATCGGCCCCGTCAGCAACCACTACATCAGGAGCCACGTCCACCATGTACTTCCGGCCGGCCTTGTCTTCGGCCCAGGCGGTTGACAGGCTTAAAGTAACATCTTTTCTTATAAAAATGGTTTCATTTCCGGAAATCTGTCCCCTGGTGGGGCTTCCAAAGAAGCGGGCACGGTTGCTGCCCTTCAGTGCAATGGCCGCATGCTCACCGGCGCTGGTGGTATAACCGCTGATCAGCACCGCTACTTTCACAGCTTTTTTCAACGGGCAGGTCTTTTTCAGTTTTATGATCTCCAGGGTGTCATAAAACAGGTTGCCATCTTTTAAACGCATCTCTTCCCGGTCGTTATTTTTTTTGGCAAAGGCGAAACAAAGGCCGTTATCCAATACAGCAGACAAACCGCCAATGAGCGCCGGTGAACTGCCGCCGCCATTCAGCCGCAGGTCTATGATGAGACCTTTAAGGTGGTTTGGTTGCAGCACACACAGGGAATCTGATATGTCTTGCGCAATGGCCGACATTTTTTCAATCGCCTCCTGCATGTCCTCCGTTGGTTTTATACCGGCAGCCGGGATGGCGATGTAACCATACCCGCCAGGCAGCATGACCGTACGTAAACGGCTATATCCTTTGTTGGCGGCATCCCGCATTTCAGGGGTGATTTTACTGTCCACGAACGCCCAGGCATCGGGGTTGCCATTTACCTTGTCTTTCCAGGACATGCTGCTGTGCATATCTTTCAGGGCCTGCATCAGCGGACCGAAAGCCTCCAGCACCGCCGCCACGCTGTCTGCTTTTGTGATGTCCATTTTTTGATAGACAAGAGGCGTTAAAGAATCCCAGTTAACCTGCTGCGCATAGACGGACTTCGTTTTCACCAGGGTAAAAACAGTATCAAACAAGGTTTTCTGCGCGTACAGGGAGGTAGCGCTCATGAATAACAGTACACAAAAAAACAATTTTCTCATCCGGTGTTTTTTTAGGCGCTAAACTATTCAGCACCGTGCCTTCCGGCAATTTATTTACACCAAATGAAGGATTCGCGGTACCAAAAGCTTACCCCAGCGATTGCCTGAATGCCAGTGGAGAAAGGTTGGTCTTCGCCTTAAAAAGTTTACTGAAAGACTGAGAGTGCTCAAAGCCAAGTTCATAGGCAATTTCACTGACGGTCAACGTTGTTCCGATCAGCTTCTCTTTTGCTTTTTCAATGAGTTTTTCATGGATATGTTGTTGGGTGTTTAATCCGGTGGTGACTTTTAACAGCGAACTGAGATAGTCGGCAGACAGGTTCAGCTGCGCGGCCAGGTAGTTGACGGTAGGCAGGCCTTCTTTGTGCGTATTTTCAAAATAGTCCTCCAGCAGGGTTTCCAGCTTTTCCAGCACCTGGTGGTTGGCCACCTCCCGCGTAATGAACTGCCGTTGATAGAAACGTTCCGCATAACTGAGCAGCACCTCTATCTGGGAGGTAATGATCTGCTGGCTGAATTTATCGATGCTGGTCTGATACTCCCGCTGGATATTCTGTACAATGCCGGTCATCACGGCTTCTTCCTTCTCGGAAAGAAACAGTGCCTCCCGGACAGAATAACTAAAGTATTTGTATTTTTTAATGTTTTGTGCCAGTGGCAGGTTTCTGAAAAAATCCGGGTGGATGAGCAGCATCCATCCGGATTTCCCTGGCGCGTCCTGTTTTATTTCTATCCTGAACACCTGTCCCGGCGCTATGAAAAACATGGTGCCCTCATCAAAATCATATTGCAGTTGCCCGTAGTTAAATTTGGCGTCAAACCCTCTTTTCAGCGCTATAAAGTAGAAGTCGTATACCCAGCTGATATCGTTGATCCCCGGGGGAAGTTTGACATCATTATAATCCACCAGGCTTACCAGCGGATGTTCCGGGGGCGGTAAGCCACGGGTGCGATGATAATCGCTGACAGACCTTAACCGTTGAATATTGTTGTTTGTCATGAACCAAATTTTAGCGGCGGTCACCAGGACACTTCTCCGCCGTCGTTAAAGAATTTGCCGGTCGCTGTTCTGTCTGCGGACATTGCCAGCTCCACGATGGGCTTCGCCCCTTCTGCCGCCGTTTTAAAGCCCTGGAATCCGTTCAGGTCGGTAGCGGTGTAGCCGGGCGTAACGCTGTTGACCGTAAAGCGCTCGTCCCGCAGTTCGTTGGCCAGCATCACCGTAAAAGCGTTTACGGCTGTTTTGGTAGCGCCGTATGCGGAATAGAGCGTCCAGTTAGCGCGTCTGTCGGAAGTGGTATTCATCGTCAAAGACCCAACCTCGCTGGATACATTGATGATGGATGGTGCAGCAGACTGCTTCAACAAGGGTAACATGATCTGGGTGGTCTGTACCATGCCAAAGAAATTCGTCTCAAACAGGTCCCGCAGGTTCTGCATACTGTCGCCGGCCAGCTGCTGGGGCTGCGCTCCTGCGATGCCGGCGTTGTTGATCAGCACGTCCAATGAGCCGGTCTGCCGGCTGATGGCATCCTTTGCCTGGCTGATGGAATCCGCGTCCGTCACGTCCAGCTGAACAGCTGCCACATTGGACAAGCCGGCGGCTGTCAGTGCTTCAACAGCTTTTTGTCCATTTTCCAGGTCCCTGCTGCCGATATATACAAAACACCCCTGTTGTGCCAGCTGCCTGGCTGTTTCCAGTCCGATGCCCTTGTTGGCGCCGGTAATCAAAACGGTCTTCATATTACACTATAAAATTAAAAAATCCGATGGAACTATTTCCTTTTGCAAATATCCGAAGGCCTGTAGGCAGGCATGTAGCCTAATCCTGTTAGTTTGTAGTCAAATACCGGGACAGTTTAACTACTGTCCGCCTGGATGTTACGTATTCCCCGATATTTTCGGCAGGATTTACCGAAACCGCATTAAATTACAGGCCTGTGTAAATCATCAGCATGTATGAAGTGGATTACCCGTGAGCGCCCTAAGATTGACCGGATTGCCAGTCCATGGCTCATAAAGCGATTTGTGGACGCTACGGCGGAGTTTATGTATGTGCCCTTTGACCAGGTAATTCCTTTGGCGGAAGCGGAAGGCGCCATCCCTTTTGACGTAGTGGGTGTTGAGTATACGCATTACGAAGACCAGTGTACATTTGATTACATTATCAAAAAACATGGCATCGATGATCCTGCAGTGCTGATCATGGCGCCTATTGTCCGTGGCGCGGACACCGACCGTCACGATTTTGCCGCCCAGGCTTCCGGCCTGTGGGCCATATCTGCCGGGCTGGCCTACAACGAATCTGATGATCAGGCTTTGCTCGAAAAAGGGATGATGCTGTATGACGCCCTTTACAGCTGGGCCAAATACCTCCAACACGTTAAGCACACCCAGCAGCCGTTTGAGCAACAACTGATGGATATTTTCAACAAATATCTCCAGCAGGAAAAAGACAGCAGGAAGGTGCCAGGGTGGGCCAAAGAACTAAAAGACATCATCCAGGACCAGATAGACACCAACCTGAACCTCAGCCTGAAAGGCTTGTCAGAAACACTCCAGGTACATCCGGCATACTTATCGCGGGAGTTTTCCAAGTATTTTGATGATCTGTCATTTGGTGACTATATCCGTAAACTGCGGATCGATAAGGCAGTCCAATTGTTGAGCACTACCAGCCATTCCCTGACTGAAATAGCCTATCTCACCGGGTTTTCAGACCAGAGCCATTTTACCCGGGTCTTCAGGAAATTTACCGGTAAAAGCCCATCTGTCTATAAAAAGGGGCTGACAAAAAAGTAAAAAACAGGCCAAAGCTTATTATTCGTTCTATTTTTTGATATCCGGGAGCTGGAAATTGCAGTTATAACATCTTACCCTGTAATACATCTCTTATGAAACGCACTATCTTACCGCTGTTATCTTCAGCAGCTTTTATGTTGTTATACACGGCTGCGTGCAACAACCCTACTTTTCCGGCAGCGCATGCAGACACCACCAAACGCAATAATATCTTGTGCCCTCCCGGCAGCAGCAAGCTGGACGTGCAAAAGATTGAAGCTGTTACGGGCATGAAAGGAGTGTCAAAAAACGGGGAATATAAGATCACCGTTCCCCAAAACGACCTGAGCATAGTAGTAGACGGGTTCAGGATCATTCCACCTATGGGACTGGGCAGCTGGGCGGCCTTTACGCCCTGCGCCGGCAACGTTATGGTCATGGGTGACATTATTGTTACCGAAACAGATCTCGCACCGGTGCAACAGGAAGTGATACGCCAGGGCTTTACCATCACGGCTATTCATAACCACTTTGTCCGGAACCATCCCAATGTGATGTACATGCATATTGACGGCAAAGGCCCAACAGAGAAGGTCGCTTCCGCCGTCAAAGCCATCTTCGACAAAGTGGCAGCAGTAAGAGGCAAAGACCCTAAGGCAGGCAGCGCAGACAGCGTTCAGAACACCATTGATACAGCGCTCCTCGATCGTATCATCGGACAACACGGGGAAATGAGCAGAGGTGTTTATAAATATACCATTGGCCGCCCTGATGTCGCCCTGCAAGAGCACGGCATTCCTGTAAGCACCTTCATGGGATTCAACACCTGGGCCGCCTGGCAAGGCACCAATGAAAAAGCAGCCGTAGCAGGCGATTTCACCATGCTTGAAAATGAAGTGGAACCGGTCATCAAAGCACTGATTGAAAACGGCATTGAAGTGGTGGCCGTACATAACCACATGGTGCATGAGCAACCCCGCATCTTTTTCCTGCACTATTGGGGCGTGGGACCGGCAGCAAAACTGGCCCAAGGCTTCAAAGCCGCACTGGACCAGACAGGGAGAAAGCATCGATAATTCCTCCCAAAAGTAAAAAACAGGCCAAACCTTCTTATTCGTTCTATTTTTTGGATATCCATAGTATGAACTTGCAGGTGTAAACCAACATCTCCAAAAAATGGACAATAGCAAATCAACCATACCATACAGCCTGCGGGACCTCGTCATTTATTTTTTAAAACTGGGCACCTGGGGCTTCGGCGGCCCGGTAGCGCTGGCGGGGTACATGCACCGTGACCTCGTTGAAAACAAACAATGGATCAGTGAAGAGGACTACAAAGAAGGACTGACACTGGCCCAATTGGCTCCCGGCCCGTTGGCCGCCCAGCTGGGTATATACATGGGATATGTTCATTACCGGTTGCTGGGCGCCACGCTGGCCGGCCTGGCATTTGTGCTCCCTTCCTTCCTGATGGTAGTGGTCCTTGGGTTCATCTATGTCCACTGGCAGGGCATCCCCTGGATGCAGGCCGTTTTTTATGGTGTAGGCGCTGCCGTTATCGGCATCATTGGTATGAGCGCATGGAAACTGACCCGTAAATCTGTGGGAGGTAACAAGTTATTGATTGTTATCTACATCACGGCAGCAGCTTACACGGTATGGCAGGAAAACGAAAACATCTGGTTGTTCCTCGGTTCCGGAGTGCTCTACTGGCTGTTAAAAGCGCCTCCCACCCGGTTAACCTTCCCCCGGAAAGGAACAGTGATGACTAAATTACTGGCCCCCGCCGCCTTACTGAATATCACTAATAGCACTTCCGGGAAAACACTTTGGCAAATACTTTTGTATTTTACCAAGGCGGGGGCTTTTGTGTTTGGCAGCGGGCTCGCTATTGTGCCTTTCCTCTATGGCGGCGTTGTAAAGGAATATGGCTGGCTGAATGAGCAGCAGTTCGTAGATGCCGTAGCAGTGGCGATGATTACGCCCGGCCCGGTGGTGATCACCGTAGGGTTTATCGGGTATCTTACCGCCGGCCTTTCGGGTGCGGGCGTGGCCGCCTTCGGGACTTTTTTCCCTTGTTACCTTTTCACCGTGCTGCCAGCCCCCTATTTCAGGAAGTATGGCAAACACCCAGGGATCAGGGCTTTTGTGGACGGTGTGACGGCTGCCGCTATCGGCGCTATTGCGGGCGCCGTCATTGTGTTGGCGAAACGATCGCTCATAGACGGCTATACGATAGCCATTGCTGTACTAACAGCATTTATCCTGTGGCGGTCCAAAAAAATACCGGAACCAGTCATCATCCTTGCGGCTGCCGGTATCGGTTTGCTGGTGAAAACGATTTCTTAATATAAATACAGATCGTTATATAAATATATTTGATGAATGAATGCTTCCTATAGAAAGATCGTCTCCCTGAGCAGTATCGTGTTATTCACCCTTCATGCCTATGCGCAACCCAAACCGCTGCATATAAAGGACATGCTTTCCCTGCTACAGTCCGCACAGCCGCAGATGAAGGCATATGCGGCACAGGCGCAGAGCAGTCAGTATGGCGTTGGTCTTGCGAAGAACACCCTGCTGCCGGACATCAACATCGGCTATCAGGCAGGATATGCCACCTACAACAATGTCACCGGGATGAGTTATCCGGGATTGATACTCCCTATCAGCGGGCCTCCTGTTGCCGGCAATATCTATGATCCTGTGCCAGGTACCGCCGCGGGCGCGATACTGAAGTGGAACCCGCTCACTTTCGGTCAACGCAGTGCGGCCATCGAAAAAGCCAGCGCCCAGTACAAGCTGGCCAACAGTACCTATAACGATGCGCTGTTCCGTCAGCAGTATGCAGCGGTAGCCACCTACCTGGACGCCGTGTACCTGCAAAAACTCATACAAACCTACCAGGCTAATATCGACAGGACCAAAGCCGGACTGGAACAATCACTGGTGTTTACGCGGCAGGGACTACGCCCGGGAATAGACACCACACAGTTCCAGGCAGCCCTGGCGCAGGCCACCACGGACCTGCTGATCGTGCAGCGCCAATACTATGCGCAGATCACAGAACTCACCCGGCTGACGGGACTGCCCGACGCGCCAACAAACATATTGCTGGCAGACACCTCCCTGCTCAACCAACTGCCGCTGATAGCCGACCCCACTGCTGGTCCGGCAGGAAATCCTGTTTACCAGTATTACCAGATGAGAAAGGAAGTAACAACATCCGCTCTGAAAGAAGTGGAACGTATATGGCGGCCTAAGCTGGACCTGTGGGCCAATGCCTATGCAAGAGGCTCCGGCGTAAAAGCCGACGGCACCATCGATAAAGCGGACGGCTGGTCGCTTTCCCATAAGAACTACGGCGCAGGCATTCAGCTCAGTTTCCCTATCCTTCAGTTTTCTGAAGTCCACCTGAAAAAGAAACAATACCAGGCTATGGTTAAAGCCGACGAGGCGCAGCTGGACCAGGTGGCGTTAAACCTGCAAAAGCAGAAAGAAACGGCCCGGTACAACTATAGTCAGAACATGCTGATCACGAAACAGGCAGTAGTGCAGTCGCAGGCGGCCCGTTTTGCTTTTGACGGCCTGCAACTCAGTTACAACAGCGGTCTGATCGACTTCACGCGGCTGATACAAGGTCAGTACGACCTGCTGAAGGCGGAAACCGGAGAAGCCGCCGCCTTCCTGCAGGCATGGCGTTCCCTGTTGGACATCGCCGTAGCAAACGGCCAGCTGACAACCTTTACAGACAATCTGAAATAAAGCTATAAGCAAGTACTATGAAGCTAATCCGTTCGGCATTGCGGCATCCTGTTACCATCGTGGTGGCAGTTCTGGCTATTGTGTTTTTCGCGTACCTCTCCATCCGGCAAACCAAGGTGGATATTTTCCCCCGTCTCGGCCTACCGGTGGTTTACGTGGCGCAGCCCTATGGGGGCTTGTCACCGGAACAAATGGAAGGTTTCGTCACCTCTTACTACGAATATCACTTCCTATACATCACGGGTGTAAAATCAGTCGACTCCAGGAATATCCAGGGGGCGGCCATTATTAAAATCGAATTTAATGAGGGCACCGATATGAGCCAGGCCATGGCGGAAGTGGTGGGATACGTGAACCGCGCCCGGGCATTTATGCCGCCTGGCACCGTTCCTCCTTTCATTACCCGTTTTGACGCCGGCAGTGTGCCAGTAGGACAGCTGGTGTTCAGTTCAGACAGCCGGTCCCTGAGCGAGATATCCGACCTTGCCCTGTTCCGCGTGCGCCCTATGTTCTCGACATTGCCCGGCGTGTCTGCGCCCCCGCCGTTCGGCGGTAACCAGAAAACAGTGCTGATCACGGTGGACCCGGACAAACTGCGCAGCTATAACCTCTCACCCGACCAGGTAGTACAGGCCATCGCAAAATCCAACACCATCTCCCCTGCCGGTAACGTGCGCATCGGGGATTCGACTTACATCACCCCGCAGAACAGTGTGATCGAATCTTTGCAGGACCTTCAGAACACGCCACTGCAGCCCGGCGCAGGTGCAACGGTATACATCAGGGACATCGCCAATGTCAGTTTAGGCGCTGACGTTACTACCAGCTATGCGCTGGTCAACGGCAAACGTTCCGTATATATCCCCGTCACCAAAAGGGCGGACGCCTCCACGTGGGACGTGGTGCAGCGCGTGAAAGCAGCCCTGCCCGACATGCAGGCCGCCATACCTTCCGATATAAAAGTCACCTACGCGTTTGACCAGTCCGGCTATGTCATTAATTCATTAAAGAGCCTGTTGTTTGAAGGTGGACTGGGCGCGGTCCTTACTGGTCTGATGGTACTGCTTTTCCTCGGTGACAGGCGCAGCGCGCTGATTGTGATCATGACTATTCCGCTGGCCTTACTGTCGTCTGCCATCCTCTTATACCTGACAGGACAAACGATCAATATTATGACATTGGGCGGTTTAGCGTTGTCTGTTGGCATATTGGTGGACGAAGCCACTGTTACGATAGAGAACATCCACCGGCATATGGAAACCGGGAAAACCAAAGCCCGCGCCATTGCAGACGCCAGTATGGAAATTGCCGGCCCCAAGCTGCTGATCCTGCTGAGCATTCTGGCCGTATTTGTTCCGTCGATGTTTATGAACGGCGTGCCCAGAGCGATGTTCATGCCACTGTCGCTGGCAGTGGGCTTTGCTATGATCGCCTCCTTTATCCTGTCGCAGACATTTGTTCCGGTAGCAGCTAACTGGTTGTTCAAAACAACGCTGCAGGAAAAGGAAAAAAAGGAACGTGGATTCTTTGAAACGTTGAAGCACCGTTATGTTGCCGCCGGAGAACGCCGGAAAACGGCCTTCAGGGGCAGCTCCTTGTTGTTTCTCCTTGTTTCCTCAGCCCTGGTGGTACTGCTCTTTATCTTTACCGGCACCGAACTTTTCCCGCAAACAGACAGCGGTCAGGCCCAGGTACGGTTACGGTTGCCCGTAGGCACCCGCTTTGAGCGGACGGAAGATGCCACCAGGAAATTATTGTCGCTGACAGACAGCATCGCCGGAAAACAAAACGTGGAAATCACCTCTGCTTTTATCGGCACACAACCTTCGAGTTACCCGGTGAACTATATCCATCTGTGGACCAGCGGTCCACAGGAAGCCGTGGTGAAAATAAAACTTAAACGGGGCGTGATACCGATTGCCTCCTTCCGGGAAAAGTTGCGGGCAGCAGCTGCTACCGCCATTCCCGGCGCTAAATTGTCTTTTGAGCCGGGAGACATCGTGGAACAGGTATTGAACCTCGGCAGCAGCAACCCGATAGAGATTGCCGTTGTCAACAAAAACCTGGCGGAAGGTAAAAAGACAGCCACGCAGCTAATCAAAAAGCTGTCATCCATCTCCGCTCTCCGCGATCTTCAGATAGCCACACCGCTCGACTATCCCGTTATCCGGCTGGAGCTGGACCGTGTAAAAGCGGGTCAGCTGGGGCTTACCAGCGAACAGATCACCCGTTCTGTTGTTGCCGCCACTTCCTCGAGTCGTTTCACCACGCCCAACTATTGGCTGGACAAAGCCACCGGTACGGCTTACCAGGTGCAGGTACAGTATCCCGAGTTCAGGATGAACAGCACCAGCCAACTGGAAGCCATACCCGTTTCCGGCGGTAATGGCACCACCCATTATCTCAGTGAAGCAGCCTCGTGGAAACGTACTTCCATGCCCGGCGAATACGACCGGCTCAATCAGCAGCGTTACATCACCATCACCGCAAATATCCACCAGCAGGACCCGGGAACGGTTTTCAAACAAGTCAAACATGCCATCAGCAGCATGGGCCAGTTGCCCAACGGTGCTAAAATCATTCTGCGTGGCCAGCCTTCCCTGCTGCAGGACACCTTGTCCAGTCTTCAGTTTGGCTTATTGATCGCCATACTGGTGATCTTCCTGGTGATGGCCGTATACTTTCAATCATTCCGGGTGGCCATCACCACGTTAGCGGTCATACCAGCTGTGGTAGCAGGTTCCCTGTTGTTTTTATACCTGACAGGCAACACCCTGAACATACAATCATATATGGGCACTATTATGGCGGTGGGCGTAGCCATTGCCAACGCAGTGTTGTTTATCACCAACGCAGAACATTACCGGAAAAACAATATTGACCATCCGCAGTTGCTGGCAGCTGAGCACCGCCTCCGTCCCATCCTGATGACCAGCGCTGCCATGATCGCCGGGATGCTCCCTATGGCGCTGGGGTTGTCTGAAGGCGGCGATCAGACGGCGCCGCTGGGCATCGCCGTGATCGGCGGCCTGTTGTTTTCCTCCATCAGCGTACTGTTTTTCCTCCCTTCCCTCTATCAGTGGACGGTGGGAAGAACCCCGTACAAACACGTATCCCTTGACCCTGACGATGAAAAAAGTATTTACTATGACAAAAACATGCAATAACAATATGCGGATAATCGCCTCCATCTCTTCACTGCTCATTCTCTCAGCCTGTGGCCATCATTCACCGGCACCGGCCGCCGGTGCCGATACGCCGGCTTCGGACACCGTGCCCGTATTTATCCTGAAACAGGACACCCTGAAGAAAACAGCAGAATTTCCCGCAGAACTGGTGCCTTATGAAAATGCGGAACTCTTTGCCAAAGTACAGGGCTTTGTAAAGGAGATGAAAGTGGATATGGGCGACCGTGTTAAGAAAGGACAGGTATTAGCCGTGATTGAAGCGCCGGAGGTGAACAGCCGGCTGGCAGAATCAGAAGCCGCTGTGCAGGCAGCCAAAGCTAAATGGACATCCAGCAAAGACCAGTACGAGCGGTTATACCGTGCATCACAGGCCAATACGCCCGGCATCGTGGCGCCGGTGGACCTGGAGCGCAGCCGCAACCAGATGCAGGCCGACAGCGCCACCTTCGTAGCCGCCGGCAGACAGGCACAATCCTACAAAGCGGTATCAGGGTATTTATATATCATAGCGCCCTTTGACGGCGTTGTTACCGCCCGTAAAGCCGATCCGGGTTCGCTGGTTGGCACCAACGCCATGCTGCTCACCGTACAGAACAACAACGTGCTGCGTTTACGCGCCGCCGTACCTGAGATATATGTGGCCACTGCGGACAAGCTTCAACATATCGACTTCCGTGTAGATGCCTATCCGACTGAACGTTTTAAGGCAGTCCTCACCCGCAAGTCAGAAACCATCGACCCCAATACCCGTACCGAATTATGGGAGTTTAAAGTAGACAACAGCGATCACCGGCTGAAAGCAGGCGCTTTTTGTTATGTAAAAGTTCCGCTGGAAAGAAACGCGCCATCCTTCGTGGTGCCCTTTGCAGCAGTGGCCACCACGCAGGAAAAGAAATTCGTCATCCGTGTGAAAGAAGGAAAAGCCGAATGGGTGGACGTCCGCCCGGGCATGACGGTAGATGCAGGTGTGGAGATATTTGGCAATATCGCCGCAGGGGACACTTTGCTGAGTAAGGCCACTGACGAAAGGAAGCCAGGCAGCACCGGCCTGTGGACGATAAAAAGATAACTTCGTTGCCTATACCAGTTTGATGACAGGCGTTCAATAGTTATATTTACAGCTACCTCCGGTCAAACTGATTGTGTATGGAACACCATGAAGACTCAACAACCCAACGACTGAAAGAAGTGGCTTTTTCCACGTTCAAGCTGGGCTGTATTGGTTTTGGCGGTATCGCCGGGATGGTGGCCACCATCGAAAATGAAATGGTGGTGAAGCGAAAGTGGATAGACCATCAGCATTTTATGGATGTGCTCAGCACCTCTTACATCATACCCGGCCCTAACGCCGTAGAGGTGATCATGCATTGCGGCAAAGAGCGGGCCGGTCGGCTGGGGCTCATCGTGGCCGGTGTATGTTACATCTTTCCCGCTATGGTGATCTGCCTGTTGTTTGGATACTTCTATCAAAAATACAGTGCGCTGCCGGACGTGCAGGGCTTTATTTACGGCCTGCGCCCGGCCACCACGGCACTGGTCATCGCCACTGTGTTCCGCTTGTCTGCTACCACCCTCAAACGGAACACCACGCTGATAGTTTTGTGTGTACTGGTCTTTGCAGGCTCCTGGTTTGGGCTCAATGAAGTATTACTGATATTAGGCGCAGGGGCATTGAACTATTTCGCTCACAGGATGAAAAATAAAATGGCGTCCTGGAGCGGGTGGTTGCTGGTACCGGCAACACAGGGCAGTGCCGGCGCTTTCTCCAGCTTAAAACTGTTTTCCATCTTCCTGAAAATCGGAGCGGTATTATACGGCAGCGGGTACGTACTGTTTGCTTACATGGATGAATCGCTGGTCAGGAAAAACCACTGGCTTACCCGGCAACAGCTGATGGACGCCATTGCCGTTGGACAGATAACGCCCGGCCCTATCCTCTCCAGTGCCACCTTTGCCGGTTATCTGATCCATGGCCTTTCCGGTGGAGTGCTGGCTACCATTGGCATATTCCTGCCTTCCTTTTTTATCTCTTTCTTTCTGCATAGGTTGCTGTCGTCCGCCCGCAAAAGCGACCGGCTCCGGGTATTCCTGGACGGGCTTAGCGCTGCTTCAGTGTCTGTTATAGCAGTAGTGGGTCTGCACCTGCTGCTCGCCTCTGCCGCGGAGTGGCGCAGCGCCGTGATACTGGCCGTCTGCCTGGGAATCACGCTGGTATGGAAAAAACTGAGCACGGTGTATGTGATATTGATCGGCAGCCTGGGTGGATTTTTATTGTTACATTTATAAAAGCAGCCGGCATGGGCATCCCAGCAATCCCTTATCGTAAATAGCCTGTCGAAGCTTATTTGCCCCGTTTTAATCGTATTAACAACAAAATATCCATTATAGGTCTATTTCAGGTCTACGTCTGTTTAGTCAAATTCAAAATCTGGATTTTCAAAAACATCTACTAAAAGCACTAAAATGAACAAATTTACACCCCTGTTTTTCCTTCTCTGTAGTTCACTGTCTCTGTTAGCACAAAAGAGAAAAGACATCATCATCGGTTTTGAAAATGTACAAGGTGGCATTGTGGGCAAGTCCCTTTCCACCTTCAGCAATGGGCAGGCATTGTTTGGCACAAAAATCCCCAACGTCGTTGTTGCAGATGAACCATCCTCTTCAGAGGATGTAAAAGTATTTAAAGAAAACTTCGCACTGGGATTGTCGACAATACTCAATGCCTCAAATGTAAATGAGATCACAGTTGATGCAACCAACGTCAGGATCACCAGCGTGATGAACTCCGTTGATTCACTTCCGTTAGGCACCAAAATGGTAATGAACGGGTTTAAGGCTGATTCCGTAACTGTTACGATGACCAAAAAAAGCACCTACAAGTTGTCAATGCGGGAGCTCCTGGACAAGATCAAAAAGTATGTTCCTGTTACAGAGACCAGCGCAGTGAATGCCGTTACGCTTCTTGACAGCGCCAACTATGAAAGGAACAAGACTATTAACATTGTTGTCAGAAATCCTTCGGTTTACTATGCAATGATCGTTGGAAACATTAAAGTGGTATATGCCGGCAATGCGTTCCTGGACATCCCCAATCAGTTAAAAAGCACTACCATAGCGATGAATGTACCATCCAACAGAATAACTCCCAAGTCATCAAATGAATTTTTCGAATCCGGTCTTGCAAAAAGCATTTTAGTATATCCTAAACTTAACGAACAAGGCCAACCGGAGTTATACGTTCAGGCCACAAAAAATGATGGTGGTGTTGACGAAGTGAAGGTACCTAAATCAGGTAATACCTGGCATGCAACCGGGATTATGTTTAAATCCTCTATTTATGGTAAAATGACCAAAAAATATTTTGTTGATATTACGGCGCATTTAGCCCCTGACGGGAAAGCAGTGGTAATAGACGCAGGGGAAATCCGATATCCCGAATGGATATTTAACGCGGTACGCAAGAAAGACCTATAACCCAAAACACTTCACCCGGATTTATTTGCATAAACAGACTGAAAACCAACGTCCGTTGTCACTTTCCTTACCAGGAGGAAGACAGCGGACGTATTTATTCTGAGTCTAAACAATTTACCGGCATATTTTTCAACGAGAATTGATAAGAAAGATATATATCTTCGGACATATTTTTCCACCTGCACCTATGAACAAGATAACCTTCCACACAGCCGCTTTTTTAAAAGCCATTATCTTCTTTTTGATACTGACCGTTCTCTGGACGGTCATCTGCCATTTCATAAGCGATCCTTTCGGCTCCGGCCCGATCTTTCTGACCGGCCTCGGATTCCTGGTGCTTTTTCCGGTGTCCGTTTATGCAGGCATCGGCAGAAAAAAACTACAGGCATTGATAACGAGCCTGATTGCAACGATTGTTATATTCGTGGTGGCGTCTTTTATTATCTTCCCACTGACAGCCCTCATCTCAAACGCAACCATCCTGTATGCCGTGCTGAATTCATGTTTTGTGGCTGTTACGATGACACTTGTATTTGACAAATGTTACGGTGTGCGGTTCCGGTATTTCACTATCGGTTTGACCTTTGTGGCACTACTGCTGGCTTATTTCCTGTTCAATCAATACAAGGATGCCACGGATTTGCCGTTTGGCATTCATCCCCGGCTCATGATGTTTAATGTTTTCCAGGGGCTGATGCTCATTCCTTTGTTGTTGGGTATCGTCACAGGAAGCGCCAAACAGGAGTAGCCAATAATCACCTAAATAGCGGCTCCAACTGTGTTCATACAAAAACGCAAAACTGATACCGTGATCATCTGTACAGGGTCACTAATTTTGTGATCTGAATTTAAATGAATATCAGTATGTCAAAAGGAAGTAATAGTGGAGGCTGGCTCAATGGTTTTATCGGCGTGGTATTGTTCAGCGGGTCGTTGCCTGCTACCAGGGTGGCCGTCCTGGAGTTGAATCCTGTTTTCCTGACGGCGGCCCGCGCCTCCAATGCGGGCATACTGGCCGCTGTTGCATTGCTGGTTTTCAGGCAAAAAAGGCCGGCCCGGGAACAGCTTTTTCCATTGGTGATGGTTGCGCTTGGCGTGGTGGTGGGATTTCCGTTGTTAACGGCCATGGCACTACAATACATTACCTCGGCGCATTCTATCGTTTTTTTAGGGCTGCTGCCTCTTTCGACAGCCATCTTCGGCATCATTCGTGGCGGAGAAAGGCCCCGGCCTGTATTCTGGGTATTCTCTGTTGCCGGCAGCCTGCTGGTAACAGGTTACGCGGTAGCCCAGGGACTAACGGCCTCGCCTATAGGTGATTTGCTCATGATAGCAGCGATCATCGTCTGTGGACTGGGTTATGCGGAAGGAGCCAAACTGACCAAGGTGCTGGGCGGCTGGCAGGTGATTTCCTGGGCGCTTGTACTGGCTTTGCCGGTCATGCTGCCGCTGGCGTTTATCTATATGCCGCCGTCTTTCGAAGGTATTCATGCTGATACCTGGATAAGCCTCGCCTATGTGTCCTTCATCAGTATGTTCGTCGGCTTTATTTTCTGGTACCGTGGACTGGCGCAAGGCGGTACTGCTACAGTAGGACAGCTGCAATTGTTACAGCCGTTTTTCGGACTGGCGCTGGCCGCGTCCTTCCTGCATGAAAAAGTGAGCATCGGCATGTTGGGTGTTACAGTGGGCGTGATCCTTTGCGTGGCGGGAACAAGGAAGTTTGCAAAGTAAAGATAACGCTATAACGAAAAGGCTTGTAAGTGTTACTTACAAGCCTTTTCGTTTGTCTATTGGAGATGTCCTCACGGATCAATCCTTGTTTCCAGGCTGTCCTGCAGCGACGGGCGCAGGTTGGACAGCAAATTATAACCCGTTGCGCTTTCGATGTCGCGAACAGTTGTTTTATACTGGGTCCAGTCGGTATTGATATCATTACTGTTGGGCGTATTGATGGCAATTACGCGGGTGTTACCATTGATCCTGTTTAGGTCATTGCTGCCATCAGGTATTACTACCACTACTTTCCATATATTGGAAGGAACGGTCACATGGCCGTTGTCGATGGTGGTGGTGACACCGCCCAGTGAGCCGGTACCGCCCTGGCCGTAGGAACCGCAGATAACGAATACTTCGTTTCCGGCCTTCACGAGGTCGCGGGTATAGTTTTCCAGGTTGGCCCAGGTTTTCTGGTTATTGTTAGGCGCCTGTGGCATCATGTTGGTCATCAGGAAGGTGGCGGAGTTGGCATCTGCAGTAGCTGTTCTGTCGGCTGACGGGCAGTTGTGGCCGCGGTCAAACCCGGAACCGGAATAGCTGCTGTTCTGCACCTGGTACCAGCCTGCGGGCAGATCGGTGTCGGCGCGGAAGTCGTTGGTCCTGGAGATGCTGCCGAGATCAGATGACTGGATATGCCAGCTCACCCAGTTAGGGGTAGCACGGCCACGGCTATATGATAAAGTATAGTAAGGTTTCACCATCAGGTAGTTGTTCTCCGAAGCCACGTCGGCCAGCGCATTGCTGGGGTTGCCCAGCAACAGGTTGTTGTCATCGCCGGGATTGGTGCCACCGCCGCCACCGCCGGTGCTGCCGGCTGTGATGTTCACATCGTCGATGTTGATCCTGTTGGTGCTGCCGGATGTTTTACGGATAGAGATGCGCAGGTTGCCAGTTGACTGGAAGCTGAAAGTAGCTGTTTGCAGGCTGTTGGAAGTGGTGATGGTATTGCCTTGCTGCGTCCAGGTGGCGCCGTTATCGGCGGATGTCCAGAGTTGCCAGCTGCTGTTGGCATCGGTGCCGTAGGTGCCGTGTTTAACGGTTACGGTAACGGTGCCGGCTGCACTGCTGCTGCTGAAATTGGTGGTGATGCTACCGGTGTTCCTGATACGAACGGATTTAGTTCCGTTTTTCAGGTCGGCAGCCAGATTGCCGATCAAAGCGTCGTCCAGGGTCCAGGAGCCGCTGCTCAGGGTTACATTGCCGATGGCATAAGCTGTTTTACTGCCCGATTCAAAGTCTTCATTAAGGACCACTACCGATTCTGTAATGGTGGAACGTGATTGTTCCATTTCCCGGGGCTGGATGTCCGCCTCTTTTTTACAGGCAGAAAACAATAAACCGCCCAGGCAAATGATCATACAATGCCTGATGAATTGTCTCATAATTCAGGTTTTTTTTAAGGGTTTCTGTAATATGTGGAGATTAGGCTTACGACTCTATCGCTGTGGTCACCAGCGCTACGCAGGTGTCATCCGGCTGATGGCAAACGATGTACACCGGAATACTGGTGCCGTCTTCCACCCGGACTACCTGTATGCCGGTAAAATGTTCTTTCAGGAATTGATGCAGGGCTTTGAATCTTTGTGCGTTTTCTACGATGGGGGCGTCGTTCGGGTCTGGTGCTCTCTCTACTTCGTTGAAAAAATCTGCTGAACTGATGGTTTTTACTACGTTGGGCGCAACCTGATGCCGGGTGGCGACCTTACCGGTTATTTCAGCTGCCGGAACATGCCCCCATGACTCGATGGTCAATGGGTTCTCCGATTCACTGTAATATAAAATGCCGGTGGTCTTGGTGGTTAGGTTCTCTAATAAAGTATTTTGGCTCATAAGATGAAATTAGCGATTCCGGGTAAACTTTTTCAACTGGATAAGAATGGTAACAATACTTTAATGTGCGGCTGCGACAAACACTGCGGTGTGGCAACAGGATTTAACAAGTATAAAAATAAGGAAAAGGCCGGAAAAATCCGGTCTTTTCCTTACATGCCGCGAAGAGATAATTATCCGTTCAACAGGCATATCATCACCCCTGTTTTTGAATTAAAGACGGAATGCTTCCCATCCCGATATGGTGGCCCTGTTACAGGTCATCGGCTGCGTTCCGTTTTCACTGGAAACATACAGCCCATTATTGCCGCGTAGCGAGAAAGTGCCATCAGCGTTTGCTATCCAGTCAAACTTCTCCCAGTCGCTGGCACTGGTACGGTTACACGTAATAGGTTGTGTCCCGTTTTCAGAGGACACATACTTTCCCATGCTTTTCAGGGCTATCTTTCCGCCGCCGGCATCTTCCACGGTGAACTGTTCCCATGCCTGTGCGTCAGGACGGTTGCAGGTCATGGCCTGTGTACCGTTTTCACCGCTGACATAAGCGTTGTTAAACCCTTTCATGGAAATGGTGGAGCCAATAGGCGCACTGCCGCTGTTATTGGTCATAGCGTATACCCGCACATAGTCAACGTACATGCTGGCGGGCAACTTGCTTTCGTCGATGGTCTGTCCGGGGAAATCGCCGCCCACCGCCAGATTAAGGATGATAAAGAAAGGATTGTGGAACGCACCGGTATTGTTGATGTTATTGAGGATATTGCCCTCGTGGTACTTGACACCGTCCACGTACCAGCGGATGGCGCCTGCATCCCACTCTACCGCATATACGTGATAGTCCGTAAAGGAGGTGGTGGTAGTGCCGCCATAAGAGGCATGACCACCGGAGAACCAGTGCATGGTTCCGTAGATGGTGTTGCTGGTATTGACCTGTTCCATAATATCAATTTCACCGCATTGGGGCCAGCCTACGGAACCAATGTTATTGCCCAGCATCCAGAAGGCAGGCCACAGTCCCTGCCCGGAAGCCAGCTTGATACGTGCTTCTATGCGCCCGTATTTGGTGGTAAAGCGGCCGGCGGTATTGAGCCTGGCAGACGTATAAGGCCATCCGTTGACAGACTGCTTCCGCGCTGTGATCACCAGGTTGCCGTTGCTGACCGTTGCGTTGGCGGCCTGGTAATATTGTTTTTCGTTGTTGCTGGTATTGGGTCCTGTTTCAAACTGCCATTTATTGCCGTCTACACTGCTGCCGTTGAATTCATCGGACCACACCAGCTGGTAAGCCTCTGTAACAGCTGTTTTGCTGTTCGATGGCGGCTGGGCGCCATTGTCTTTCATGTCTTTTTTACAGGAGGTTAAAGCGGCCAGCAAGAGCGCGCTAACGTGGAATAATAAACGTTTTGTTTTCATGGAATTTACAATTATGATGAACAATACAGGGTGATGCTGTGGGTTACATATTTGCTCAAAATCTTCCGGGACCGGGTTGCTTGCTATAACAATTTAACTATTTCAAATGCGCTGCTAATGCATTCCCCTATTTTGTGCGCTCTCATAATTTTTTTACTTTTAACGATCAATCAGAGGATATGTCAGGTTCTATTCCGGTTCAGCTTGCAACAGGCACTTACGTTGGCACGAAGGTGAAAGAGCGTTTTTTTGGCGCTGTCATCACCAGCGAAACCTCCTTTGTGCCCAATATGGCGTCCGATTGGCACTTTCATTCCAACCCCCACTTCTCCCATATCCTGGAAGGTGGAAGCAAGGAAGTAAGAAAAGGCGGAAGTGACAGGCAATATGCCGGCACCGGTCTCTATTACTATCCCGGCGTGGCGCACCAGAATATTGACTATCTCCCCGGCACCCGTATTTTTAATATAGAGCTGACTGGTAATTTCTTTGAGACCTTCGGGCTGTCTCATCCTCCACCGTCGCTGATGTTCGGCGACAAGTGCCAGCTCAACACCAGCGGCCTTGTCAGGATCATGAAGGAACATTACCTCAACGATGCAGCGTCTGCCATGGCGATGGACCAGCTGTGCGTAGACCTTATCGCGCCCTGCCAGGAAGATTTCCGCTGTTATCCGGAATGGACTGAGAAAATCAGGGATATCATGTACGACCACTGGGACACCCCGCTGTCATTGCCATTTCTGGCAGCACAGCTGGACCTTCACCCGGTGACCATCTCCCGCTATTTCTCCCGTTATTTCGGATGCTCCGCAGGTGAATATCTCCGGAAAATAAAAGTGGAGCGCGCTATCTCCCTCATCAAAAAAGAACAGGTAACCCTCACTGATATAGCCTATGAATGCGGGTTTACCGATCAGGCCCACTTCACAAAGACCTTCCGGCGCATCACCGGCATGCTGCCCAACCAGTACAGAAAAATCTGACGACAACATCAAAAGGTTAATCCCGTACAATTTTAGCTGCCACCAGCTGGGTAGCTTTGCGGCATGACAGCGATCAGTAAAATCAGGCCACTGCAGCCGGACGACAACCAGCAGCTGGGCACTATTATACGACAGGTGCTGGAGGAATTCCATGCCAACAAACCCGGCACCGCCTATTTCGACAATAACCTTTATGAACTATACAGCGCTTTCGCCATCCCCAATGCCGCTTACTGGATTGTAGAAGTAGACGGCAGCGTGGCTGGCGGCGCCGGTATCTTCCCCGTACCCGGACTACCGCCCGCACATTGCGAGCTGGTGAAACTGTACCTGTTGCCCGAAGCCAGGGGCCTCGGCCTGGGCAAACAGCTGATCGCGCAATGCCTGCAATCCGCCAGGTCTTTCGGATATACCCACGTATACCTGGAAACACTGCCCGAACTGGAACAGGCCATCCCCCTCTATGAAAAAATGGGATTTACCTATCTGCCTGCGCCTCTGGGCAACGCCGTTCATTTTGGCTGCAGCATATGGATGATAAAAGCACTCGCATTATGAAGAAGAAACTAACGACCAGCCTGCTGGTAATCGCCGCCCTGTTATGTACGACCACTATCCGGGCACAACAAAACAACCAACAGCTGCAGCAGTTATTTGATGACTACTACGCAGAACGGATGCAACTGTTTCCTTCCGAAGCCACCGCCGCCGGTTTTCACCAGTACGATGACCGGCTGGCCATCGAAGGCGCTGCGCCTTACCTCGCCGCCACAGAAACATTTTACCGGAAATACCTTCGGGAACTGAAAAAATATGACAACGCCGCATTGAACACCGGTGACCGGATCTCCTGCGACATTCTCTCATACACGTTGCAATCCGCCCTGGAAGGCATGTCCCTCCATTTGGAATACCTGCCGATGAACCAGTTTGTCTCCACGCCGCTGGAACTGGCCTCTTTTGGCTCCGGCGACGGCGACCAGCCGTTTAACACCGTGAAAGACTATGAGAACTGGGCCAAACGCATGACCGCCTTTATGGACTGGGCAGACACCTGCATCGCCAATTTCAACAAAGGCATACAGGCAGGCGTAGTGTTGCCCAAAGCGCTGGTGACACTGATGATTCCCCAGATGGAAGCCCTGGCGGAAAAAGACACCGCTAAAAATATCTTCTACAAACCGTTGTCAAAATTCCCGGCGTCCTTTACTTCCGCCGACAAACAACGGATAACAACGTTATACCACCATGTCATCGCAGAAAAAATGCGCCCTGCCTATGCCAAACTGGCTAGCTACCTGAAAGAAAAATACCTGCCCGTAGCGCAGGACAAGGCAGGGTTATTCGCCATCAAAGGCGGCGACCGCATCTATAACTATTACGTACACACGTTTACCACCACGCCGGACCTCACACCGGAGAAAGTATACCGGACAGGGCTATCTGAAGTGGCCAGGATACGGGCAGAGATGGAAAAAATAAAGACGCAGACGGGCTTTACCGGCAGCTTGTCCGGGTTCTTTGACTATCTGAAAACCAATCCCCGCCTGATGCCTTTCAAAACGCCGGAAGAAGTGCTGGAAGCCTACCGGGCCATCTACCAGAAAGTACTGCCACACATACCGCAGTTATTTGGCCACCAGCCACAAACGCCCATGGACGTACGCAGAGTGGAAGCATACCGCGAAGCCGCCAGCGGGGGCCCATTCTATATCAAGGGAAATATCGCTGAAAAACGGGCGGCCATCCTGTATGTGCCGGTGCCAGACGCCCGTAAGGTGAACGTGACCTTTTATGGCATGGAAGCAACCTTTATCCATGAAGGCATACCAGGACATCACTTTCAGATAGCCCTGCAACAGGAAAATAAAGCTATACCGGCCTTCCGGCGACAGCCAACTTTCAGCGCCTACTTTGAAGGCTGGGCGTTGTACGTGGAATCATTGGGAGAGCAACTGGGCTGCTACACTGACGCCTATCAGAAAATGGGGGCGCTCAACAACGAGGTCCATCGCGCTATCCGGCTGGTGCTGGACGTGGCCATCCATACCGGTAAAATGACCCGCGAAGAAGCCATCGACTATATGATGGCCAATGAATCCGTCAGCAAGGCCATCGCCACCGCAGAAGTAGAACGTTATATGGCCATGCCCGGACAGGCATTGTCTTATAAAACGGGCGAAATAAGGTTAAAAGCATTACGGGATAAACTGGCAGCGCGACTGGGCGCAAGATTCAATCTGCGCGACTTCCACGACGCCCTGTTGGCCTATGGCGATATGCCACTGCAGGTGCTGGAAAAATATATGGACAACTGGGCGGCGCATTACCAAAGATAGTTTTAGCAATAATCAAGCAAAGTTGATAACAAGGTGGGAAGCTATCTTCCCGCCTTTCCTGTTTTTATGCTGTGTCCCTTGCATCACCCGCTTTCGCCAGTTCATCATCTTTTGATAAATACAGAATATTGGTAGAAACCAGTATCAGTTGCCTTAGTATCCAGAACAGCAACAATACAATCGATATAATAAAGAACGCAGATAACATGGGTGATTATTTAACAGATAAAATATAGTCGGTCAATATCGTCAGTTCCTGTTCAGAGAGTTGTGGAAAGCCCGGCATCTGCGGATATCCTTCCCGCTTCTTTCCCGGTTGGCGTATCCATTTTTTCAGCCCCGGCTGGTCGCCCTGGTAAATGCTGACCATTTCCGTTACCGGCGGACCTACCAGCCGTCCTTCTTTTTTATGGCAGGAAGCGCAATTAGCCTGGAAAACGGCCGCACCGGGAGGTATGGGCCCACCTGCTGTTGCAGCTGCGGATGCGCCCTCCTCCTCCGGATGTGCCCTCGCCTCCGCAGACAACCGCTCAAACGCTTTCGTCTTTTCGGCCATCAGTTTTTTATGGGGCGCCAGCGCGTTAGACCGGTACACATGCCTACCACTGGCCATCAGCAATACGGTCAGCGTCATAGCTGTCACCACCTTTCCAAAATTGGCGCTTATCTCTTCCGGTTTGCCGGTGATCCCTTTCCACATCCAGTACATGGCAGGCAAAGCGGCCGTGGCCCCGCACAAAATAACAATGATCAGGTTCCATTGCACTCCCTTGGCCGGCAATGTCATTAACACCAGTGGCCCCAGCACAAACTGGAACACGGAAACACCCAACGTCAGGCTGTACATGCGTTTCAGGATATCATACCGGGTAATGGCACTGAAACGTGTTTCAAAAGCATAGCGTTTTCTCCCCAGGTACCAGAACAGGAACAAGCCCGTGATGGCCAGCGAGGCGCCCAAAAAATGTAAGTACCGCGGAAATACGTTCGGCAGCGTCAGCGCGCTCATAAACCCCTTGACGGTGCCCCATTTCTCCGGGAACAACATGAGGTTGATATTCGTCAGGAAAATCAGCGGAATAAAAAGGAAGATCACCACCGCCAAAGCAAGAATAGAAATATGCAGCCCTTTACTGTTCTCCAGCTTGTGCCAGGCGTATTTATGCAGGTACGTGAGCAGAAAAGCGGCAGTTACCAACGGTATGATCGCGATCCACATCAGGCCGGTCAAAGCATTGGCGGAATAAAAATAAACGGTGTAAAGCACGTTGATGCTCAGCAGCGGGGCCACGCCCAGCACTACCGCCAAACTTTTATTGACGGTAATGGTTTTGGCGATTTCATAGGCCAGCGTATCATACTCTTTCTCTTTCAATCCCTTCACCTGGGCCCATAAAGTGAGTAAAGAACCTCCCAGCATCAGGTTCACAAAAAGGATATGGGCCAGAAATGAAACAACCAGCAATATCACCAGCAGCCATTCCGGCAATGGAAGCGGCAATGGAATATCCCTTGGAACAGGGGTTGCGGACTGCAATAACGTTAACATGCGATTCATGGAATAATTGTAAGACATCAGTGATTATTATTTCGATTGTGCCGAATCAGCTGTTTGCTCAATGCGGTCGGTAGTGTTTTCAGGGTTAATGCTGACTCCCGCTGCCTGGGCGCCTTCCAGGGCTTCGCCTGTCAGCTGAAGATGTTTAATATAGGCTACCAGCGCGCCGAGTTCTTCTTTATTCCCCGGAAAGGGAGGCATATAGGTCCGGCCGTTATGCATATTGGGAATATATGCCGCCATAGAGTTTTCATCCAGCGGTTTACCGGCGCCATAAAGCCTTTCAAAAACATACACGATGGAATTGATGCCGTTGGTGGTATGGCAGCGGCTGCAGGACAGCATAAATACGTCCCTCCCGGCACTCAGCCTGTTTTCCGGCGTCACCCTGCCTGCTGCGGCGTAGGTGGCGTATTTCAGCAGCCCGTCGCGTTTAAACAGGGGATAATCCTCTTCCCTTAACAGATTGGAATACATGTACCCCCCGATGACATAAGGCTTACGAATAAACTCCCGTACCCGCTCAAAAATCCCCAGAAAACCAAAAGCTGCCACGCAGGGCACCAGTACCATCCACATGCGGACAGAACGCGGACGGAACAACGTCCATATGCCCAGTATCACCACCAGCGACACCGCTCCCGGAATGATGTACCGCAGCAGGTCATAATATTGCGCGAACTCCATAGTGCCTACGGCCGTACTCATATTCTCGCGCATGGCAGCAGGCATTGCTTTGTAATAGATAATGGCGGCCACCAGTGAAACCGGCGCCCAGCACAATACCCACCGTGCGCCATACTTCAACGCCGTGCTTCGCCAGGTGGCATTCCGGTTTGCAAAAATGGTGGTGAGCAACATACCGAACACACCGCCCAGCACCATGGCCGTGGGCGTACGGAAAAACAGCTGCGGCAGGTAAATAGGATTGGTGAAACCGCTGATCAGCGAATGGTCGGTATTCCAGTTGCCCGGGTCCATCATAAACCCAAGTATGGAAACGATGATACACATCGTGATCCAGGAGAAAATGGACAGGAACCAACCGAAACGGATATGCCTGATTTTGGCTTTCAACGATTGATTGCTCTGTTTCCAGGTAAGAAAATATATCATGATCAATACCACCTCCGTCACAAACGTCAGCCACTCCACAAACCAGGCAAAATAAAACACCCGGATAAGACTGCCGATGGACGAAGGACTGATCAAACCGGCGGAGAACCAGATGCCTACGCCTGTCATAGCCCCTAAAGTGGTGGTGATAATAAAGGCGACTTTCATTTTACGGTACACCAGGTGGTCCCATTCCGCATCGGTAATGGCAGACGGGCCCGCCATCTTCACCCCTTTCTGCTCCAGCCAGGTGATATACGGAATAAACCCGACAGCCAATCCATGATTGATAAATACGTGCACAATAGCGATCATCGCTATCAGAAACCGGTCATTGAGCCAGTCCAGATGAAACATTGGAAAATCCATGCAGCAATACTTTTAATACACTGCAAAGCTAGACTGGTGGCGGATAAAAGCAAAGAAACAGAAAAGCCGGAAGTTTCAGGAAACAAGCCGGCTTTTGCTGATTTAATAAATAAAAGATTAGAAAAAAGATAGTGCCGATACGGATTTTAATGACAACAATATCAATTTCCGGCACTATCGGGAACGGCTATATGCGGACCAGCAGCAGTACCAGGCAACAAAACAGCAGCACCAGCGCTATCCTGTTGGTCCATATCACCGCATCGATCACATTCCTGTTCTCAGGGTCAATATATCTCGATAAAAAATGTGTAAGTTTCATAGCACAAAAAGCATTTAAAAAATATTTTTCAGCAAAGCAGCGAGATGGTCAAACTGCAATATGACGATCAGCAAAATCAACAATAATAACACCGCCTTCAGCATCCTTCTGCTGAGGTTGAATTTCCGTTCGTTACTTTTCAGCACCTCATTGGTATCTTTCAGCATACATGAAGTTTTTTAGTTAATGGTTCTTTCGAAAATTTTCCGGCGTGGTGCCCACGCTTCTTTTAAAAAAAGTAATAAAGTAAGACACACTTTCAAATTCCAGCTGCTTGGCGATATCTGCAATAGGCAGTACCGTATAATGCAAGAGCCGCTGGGCTTCAATCGTGATCCGTTTTCTTATCAGTTCACCAGTGGACACGCCATGGTATTTTCCGCATAGCTTGTTCAGGTAGTTGGTCGTGATATTTAACCTGGAAGCGTAAAAAGCAGGTGTTTTGTGTGCTACAAAATGTTCGTCCAGCAATGATCTGAACTGTTTGATCTTTTCTTCGTAAGTGTTTTTCTTCATCAGCGGCACTACGTGTGAAAACTCACGGTCCAGCTTACACAACATAATATTCAGAAAAGACCTGAGCACACTGTCTGCCCCTTTCTGCTGCCCGGTATATTCGCCTTTCATAAAGGCGGACAGCTGTTCCCACTCCCGGGCTTTTTCTTCCGTCAGTCTCACGTAACTGCCATATTCCCTTTCCAGGAAGGTGAAATTGGACAGGGCGTTATTGTTATACCTGATGGAGAAAAAGTCTTCTGTAAAACACAGCATCGTCCCTTTTGCCTTACGGTTTATTTCCAGGCTGAATATGCTTCCGGGGTTGATACAGATAATCTTTGGGTGGTCGAGCCGCAGGCTGTTGCCATCAATAACAGCAGTGCCCTGGGCGCTTTCTATGATCATCAATACATAAAAACGTCGTTTGTTGGGAAATTCCAGCAGGGGAAATTTTTCCAGCAGATGTTCGAGATCGCCCACCCAGCAATATTCACTACCTCCCTGAAACATGCTCACGGACAAAACAGCTATTTCTTCTGTTTTCATAAGCACATAAAAAGATGGATAATGTTAATCGGGCGTTTAGTCGTGACGTTAACAGACGGGGGGTTTAAAGACCTCGTGCAGGTGGACGGTGGGGAAATAGGGAGATATATACCTACAGGATGGCCGCTGGTGGTCAGCTGACATCCCGATGACCGGCGTGGCCACCGGTTCAAAAAACAGCAGTACTTCCTTGTGTTTAAATTCAGGCGCCTGTTCCGGCTGATGTTCATTTTCCGTTAGTTTCTGTTGCAGGTAACAAATGCCGCGGCAAACCGGTATCTGTTCAAACCTGTTGATGCACAGGTCCCGGGCAATGCGGTTCCTGTTCAGGTAAAATGCCGCGATGATCCAGCAGTTGCCTGTACTTTGGACCAGTATGATCCCCAGCAGCCATATGGTCAGTATCTTCTTCAACCTTCTTTTAACAGGGTTTCAATGTCACGGACCAAGTGTTGCATCGCTTCCTTGTCAGTGCCGTTGTACATGCCCCGGATATGCCGTTGTTTATCGATCAGGAAGAAACCTCCGCTATGGATGTAGTTGCCCGGCGCGGTACTGTCTTTGGCCGCGGCGGCATAATAGCCTTTTTCCGCCAGCCGGAAAACAGTGTCCTGGTTGCCGGTCACGAACCGCCATTTGTTGTCTGTGATATGCAGGCTTTTCGCATAGGCTTTCAGCCGGGGGATGGTATCGTTCTTCGGATCAATGCTATGCGAGAGGAAATTTACCCGGTCTTCGTTTTTAAAATGATGATACACCTGCAGCATGTTGTCGTTCATGGTGGGGCAGATAGTAGGGCATGACAGGAAGATAAAGTCCGCCACATATATTTTCCCGTTGAATGTCTGCTGTGTTACGGTCAGGCTGTCCTGGTCTGTCAGCGAAAAAGCCGGTATGACCGGATAGGCGGAGTCGTAAACGGTATGGCCGTTCACGAAATGTTCGGTCACGATGGGCGTGCCCAGGTAAGGCAGTCTTTTTTCTGTCTGCCGGCAGGCGCTGATCAGCAGCATGCACAACAGCAACGACATAACAACTCTCATACGCTCAACATATTTTTACGCTTTGCCCGGTGATATATCACCGGTGCTGCAAAGTTATATGCTAAGCCATAAAAGTATTGCAAATAGAGCGGACAATAATTTAGAATAAGGTGACTGTTAAACAATTACAGATAAAGTATAATATAACAACCCGGTTAACACCCCGCATATTAAGATGTTGTTAGCATTTTAATTAAAAAAGGATGCTTACCTTTATCGATATGTTACGGACAATCTTATTAGCGGCTGTTTTAATGTCGGGCATGGCTGCCAAAGCGCAGACAGCTCCGGCTTTCGGGTATCCTCAACGCGCAACCGACACCAGCAACATCCATAAGAAATGGTTCACCACAAAATATGCCAGCATCTCTACCGGCTTTATCGCCTTTAACGGCGGCAGCAGTTCTTTTATGTCGGTGCCGCTGGGCTTACAGCTCAACCGTCAGCTGACCAATAACCTGTTTGCCTTTGGCGGCGTATCGGTGACGCCTGCTGTTTTCCGGTATAACAATGTTCCGTATCAACCAGCCATCAACAAGAACAGTGGCTTCATGCAGACGAATCACTTTGGTGCATATTCAGATGCGAAAATAGGCGTCATGTATATCAACAATGACAGGACGTTTTCTATCTCAGGCAGCATTGGCGTAGGCAGAGGCAGCTATCCCGGCTATTCACCCTTTTATTCGCCGATGTATGCCCCCATGCGATAAGCTGTAGAGCGTCATCCATAAAACAAGCCGGCCATGTATAACTACCAGTTTGCAAAACCGCATCATCCGCTGTTAGCGCCTTATGTTGAGTACTTCGCTCAACTGGATGGTACCGGCGTATTGTTTAAATCCATCTATTCCCGGTTAAGCACTTCTTTCCTGATGGATTTTGATCAGGCCACCTTTTACGACGGGCAGCCTTTGAAAACGGGATTGCTGGGCGTAAAAGACAAGATGGTCCGCTTCAGTCCTGTTGCCAGTCACTCCGCTTCCGCAGATAAATTTTTCGTCAGCTTCACCCCATACGGCTTAAGTGTGTTTACCCGGCAGTCCATGCAGGAGCTGAGCAGCGGCCCCGTGGCAGGGGAAGATATTTTCGGAAGCAGCCTACACCACTTATATGAACAGTTACAGCCTTTGCCTTTTGCCGCGCGGGTGAATATGTTTGAAACGTTTTTACTGCAGCGGTTCACCGCCCCACATGCATCGCATCAGCTTATTTTTGATCTGGCCGACAGTATCAGAAATGAGGTGGACGGGTCTCCGTTCCGACAGCTGAAAGCTCTTCCGCTGAGCGAACGGCAGATAGAACGGAATTTCAAGCGGTACATCGGCATCAGCATCAGCCGTTTTCTGCGCGTGTCCCGTTTTGAAAGGGCCAAAACACTTATTGCCGCCCATCCCTCCCGGCGGCTGACAGACATCGCGCTTCTCGCGGGTTATTTTGACCAGTCCCATTTTATTTCCGACTTTAAACGGCTTACCGGCGTCAGTCCCAAAAACTTCCGGCTGTGCTGTTCCCCGCAGCAGAAGATGTCGGTATGATACAATTCCAAACCCTGCGCCCGCGATAGTTTTGCCAATAAACTAGATTGTTTGTATGCAAAACAGGAAACGTATTTTGGTAGTCGGCGCCACAGGCCAGCAGGGCGGCGCCGTAGCCCGTGTACTACTGGCCGAAGGATGGCTGGTACGTGGCTTTACCCGCGATACCGCCAGCGCCGCCGCACAGGAACTGACGGCGCTGGGCGTGGAAATGAAAAAAGGCGATCTGGCCGACCGGGTATCTGTGGACCAGGCCATGGAAGATGTTTACGGCGTATTTAACGTACATCCGGGGCCGTTAGCCATGGACCAGGACGAAGTACAGGCCGGAAAAAATATCGCCGATGCAGCAAAAGCGCACCAGGTGGCGCACCTGGTCTATAGCTCCGCCATCGGGACAGACCAGGCGGCGCTAACCGGCATGCAAACGGAAAAGGCCATCGTGGAAAAGTATATCCGGGAGCTCGGCTTGTCTTATACCATACTGCGGCCCGCCTCCTTCATGGAAAATTTCCTGGACCCACGATTCGGGCTGCAAGGCACGACCTTTACCACCGCAGCGCTGCCTACCACACAAATGCAGCTGATTGCGCTGGAAGATATCGGCCAATTGGCGGCCATGGCCTTCAGGCAACCCGAAACCTTCAATCACAACATCCTTGAATTGTCCGGTGACACCTTAACGCCCGTACAAATAGCAGCCGCCATGAGCTCGGCCACCGGCCTGAACATCACATACCAACTGCTTCCCATGGAAACGCTGCGGCAACTCAATCCACGGTTTGCCCGGGGCTATGAGTTCCTCAACTCCGGCAAGGCCACCAGAGCGGACGAGGAAAGCCTGCGGCGCATACATCCCGCCCTGCTCACGTTTGAAGCATGGCTGAAAAAGACCGGCGCGAGAAAAATCAGCCAGTAAACAGCATTAAACTATAAAGCACAGCGCCCGGTATAGTACCGGGCGCTGTGCTTTATTTATATTCCTTTCAGGCAGGCTTATTTTGAATTGAAACTATCAATGAGCCAGTCGTTATTGACTTTGACCAGTTTGTAGACCAGCTTGTAACCAGGAATGCTTTTAAAACGCAGCGTAATAGTGGCTGTATTGCCGGTCACCACCGGTGCTGTTTTTTGCAAGGCGGCCAGTATTTCCTTATACTCCGGCGGGTCCTGGCTGGCGGTATATTCGTCACAATCCCTTCCAGTGGCATATCCATCCTTTGCAATGTCCTTTTCCATTTGCTGGTAGTATTTTTCCTTTTCCGACAGATAAGCGGATGAAAACAGCCCGGTATTTTTAAGATTGTTTAAATACACCCTGATATACGGTTTATTCAACTTCAGGATATCCATGCCGTCCACCTCCTTGAAACATTCGTCTTCCTTATTGATCAGGCTTTTGGGGTTGTCCAGCAAGGTAAACAGTTTTTTTACGGTTAAAGAAGGGCCGCTTTGCTGCGCGGACAAAGGATGGAAAGCAAACAAGGCGACCAGCATGGTGGTGCAAAGAACGAATAATTTCATGTTTCTACTGATGGTTTTAGCATTCGGATGCCAAAGATAGGCCATAGAACCTACTTCGTTACAAACCTCTTCTCTTTATCTACAAATGTCGTATTAGTTCATACGGTTATTTACAGCCAGGGCCTGGCTATAACTGAAAAAACAAAAACCGCGCTCTGTGGAGGCGCGGTTTTTGTTTTTTATTTCAACAGCTATTACCTGATCTTCAAAACTGCTGCATAAGGAAAAGCAGACTTGTTTTCCGGCAATACGACCTCCAAAGCATCTGCCTGTTGCTGAAAACTCAACTCACCGCCGCCCAGCAAATCAATGCGGTTGATTTTTTCAGGCCTTAATGAGCTTCCGGCCGCGAGGCTTTTTATTTTCATCTTACCATCGTCAGGCCAGCCCAGCAAAATGGCGTACAGCACATCGCCTTTGGCGGTGAAGCGAATGTCCCCGGCGGCATACGGTTTACCTTTGCCTTCGTTGAAACCCTGGGCCGCAATAGGTGCTACATTTTCCAGTGCAGGGCCTTCTCCCAGTACCTTCCACGGCCTGGTATCAAATATACATTCCGCATTGACGGCCATCCAGGCAGCTATTTCTTCCAGGATGGCTTTCTCCTGGTCATCGATGGTGCCGTTGCCTTTCACCGGGATATTGAGCAGGAGGTTCCCGTTTTTGCTTACTATGTCTGCCAGCGTCTGGATAACGGTTTTGCCGGACTTATACCATTTGCCTTCATAAAACCGCTTGTCATAATGCCATCCGCCGATACACGTATCTGTTTGCCAGGTGAAAGGTTCAATGACATTGCTCTGTCCTCGCTCGATGTCCCATACCATGCATTTACGCTGCATTTCGTTCAATACTTTCCCGTTGAGTACCGCATGCAGTTTACCTTTATTACGTTTGATGCTTTTGTTGTAATGATAGGCGGCTATTTGCAGTCCTACGTCGCTGACCGGGTACAGCGGCAGTATGGTATCATCAAAATAAACCAGCTCCGGTTCGTAGCGGTCTATCAGGTCGATGGTCCTTTTCAGGAACTGGTCGCAGTATGCCTTTGAAGGCGCTGCGGCTCCATTGCTCCAGTCCCACTGGCGGAAGATGGCGTTATTATCTTCGCTGTCTTTGCCCAGCGGATGGTCCTGTGCATAGAGTAACTGCGGGTCCAGTCCTTCCCACCAGGCGCCTTTGCCGTCCGCCTTCGTTAGTTTGCCATCATATGGCACTCCGGCAAGCGGACCGTTTTTATCTGCCCTCCGCGACACTTCGAGCCATGTCCAGGCATGGGCCGCATGTATGCTCACACCGAAAGGCAGGCCGTTATTGCGCGCGGCTTTCGCCCAGCCGCCGATAAGATCTTTTTTAGGTCCTACGTTCACCGCGTTCCATGCATGGTGACGGGAGTTCCAGAGATCGAGGTTATCGTGGTGGTTGGCCATGGCAAAAAAGTATTTTGCCCCTGCCCTTTTGTATAATGACACCAAATGTTCCGGGTCCCACTGTTCGGCTTTCCACTGATGGATCACATCCTTAAAACCAAATTTGGAAGGATGCCCATACTTTTGGAGGTGGTATTTGTACTGGTCGCTTCCTTCCATATACATGTTACGTGCGTACCAGTCGCCATACTCCGGCTCGCATTGCGGGCCCCAGTGGGCCCATATGCCGAACTTGGCATTGCGGTACCATTCCGGCACAGTGTACTGCTGCAGCGAATCCCAGCTGGCGGTAAAAGGCCCGGGGGCTGCATACGGGGCCGGCTGTCCGATCATTGATGCGCCTGCCTGTTTAGATAACAAATAAGCCGGGACAGTCATTCCCAGGTATTTGATAAGATCTCTCCTATTCATGATGACAAAGTTTTCTCTGTTAAAAAGTTTCCGTTATTTGATGATTTTGACCACCTTACTTTTTTTGGTCCATCCCCGTCCTTTTGCCACTACAATGTAGCTGCCTGTTTTTAGCGTGGCGCCCATAGACAAAAGGTCCGAAGCCGACGGATGGGCTTTTGCTTCCACTATTTTTCCGGAAGCATCGATAATAGTGATACTCTCTATTTTATCCTGTTTGTCCGCCTTCACGCTGAAAGTGGCGGTAAACGGGTTCGGATATACGTTCAGGTCATTTGCCTGTGAAGGCGCAATACCGGCGGATGTAGTTGTTGCGGCCATCGCTGCTGCGGGCAATGCGACTGCCGTCATGGTCCATTGCTGGTTGTTGCTGCTACTGCCGGACCACTGCGCCAGGTCAGCCCCGTTGGCCGTTTGTCCCAGGCCGTCAAGGTACAGCCCTGTAGCGCGGTTTTTCAGTTTGATGTAACTGCCTGTCGATTCCAGCTTCCACTGCTGGTTGTAACTGCTGCTGAAGGCCCACTGCCCCGCCACAGATCCGTCAGCCGTTCTGCCCATCCCATCGAGGTACAGGCCGGTAGCACGGTTTTTCAGGCGTACGTAGCCATCGGCCGCCTCTACGGTCCACTGCTGCGCATCGCTGCCGCTGTTGGCCCATTGCCCTGCATTGGCGCCGTTGGTGTTTCTGTAGATGCCGTCTGCCAGCAGGCCGGTAGCGCGGTTTGCCAGCCTCACATAACCGGGCGTATTGCCGGCGGCCTGCATGAGCGTGGAAATGGTTTCCTGGTCCAGTATCACACCGGTGGCCCGGTCGTACAACTGTTTGTTGATGTCCCAGTAGATAGGAATAAGCCCTTTGGCTCTTGCGGAACGTACGAGGTAATCGTAGAAATGCTGCCGGGAAGCCTCGTGCAGCAACTGGTCGGACGGTGGGCTGAGCGTTCTTTTCACGGCGGCAAACTCCCCGATGATCACGGGTATCCCTTTATCAATGAATTTCGTTTTCATGAGGCTCAGCTCCGAGTCCATATAACTCTCCTCTCCCCAGGTGGCGTTCCGGTAGGTGTCCGTAGAGGAATGGTAGTTGGCACCCCAGTAGTAGAACATTTTGCCCCAGGATTCATCCTGTGTGATGATCGCAAATTGGGAAGGATCGTAGTAGTGTATCTCCATCATCAGCCGGTTGGCGATGGGGTCAGTAGGCAGGGTGTTCATCAGCGTGTTCGTCTTGTCGATGTTGGTGCTGGGCCCCTGAACGATCAGTGTACGGGAACTGTTGTTGCCGCCGGTGGCCCGTACGGCGTTGACAAATGTCTGATGGTAAGACAACAATACAGACATGCCTGTGGCATCGTTGACAGCCGGCTCATTGGCACTGGCAAACAACAGATGTTCATTATAGTTTTTAAAAGCGTTGGCGATCTGCGTCCAATAGTTCTGCTGTTTGGCATTTACCTGTTGCTGTGCCGCCGGGGTGACGTTATTTTCCAGCCAGCCGTTGTCCCAATGGATGTTGACGATGACATACAGGCTGTCGCGCATGCAGTAGTCCACCACCTCTTTTACGCGGGCCATCCAGGCCGGATCTATCACACCGTTGGTGCTGTGGCAGTCCCAGGAAACGGGCAGCCGGACGGTATTAAACCCGGACGCTTTCACGGCATCGATAGTGGCTTGTGTGACAGCGCCGCCCCATGCGTTTTCCCCACAAATGGCTTCCAGCGTGTTCCCCAGGTTCCAGCCCATTTTCATTTTACTGGCAATAGACTGTGCCGTGGGCAATTGGGCCGACAGTTGCAGGCCCGCAAAAAGAAGTAGCAGCAGTTGCATCGCTATGCGCATGCAACTCTTAATGTAGTGTTTAACATTTGAACGTGGCATAATAAAACGGTTATAGTTTGAGGATATTGATTAGAAAGACATCGTTTTCACGGATGTCAATTGTTTTTGTAAATGCCTCATTTTCCTTCACCGATATAATGGCGCGCGATACCGGCGCGCCGTTATTCTGCTGCTTTATCAGCTCCACCTGCTGCCTGTTGAGCTGCGCAGGGCTGCCCATCGACAGGTAGGTGGTATAAGCGTCGTTGCTGTTGTATCCCACTTTATACAGTTCCACCGCATATTGCCCGGCCGCCATGCCGGCAATATTCAGCTGTAGTTTTCCTTTTGCTTTTGAAGGAAGATCACGGATATAGTATCGCTGGTTATGTACGGAGTCACCCGGATGGGTATTGGTAAAATCCCACACCAACGCCTGTACGTTGCCCGAACTGTCGCGGCATACCCAGGACGAAGCATCCTTGTTGGCCAGTTCCGTGCTGCCCAGCCGGTGCAAAAACTGGTAGGCATAAAACACCGGTTTGTTGATACCCTGAATGGTAAGCATTCCAAAACCGCCATGGAAGGGCGTAAACCGTGGTCCGGGTTCTTCGAAAATATCCGTGAACACCCAATAGGACATGGAGTTGGCGGCATTGCCCACCTGCTTCAGTTTTTGCAGCACATACGCCGCTTCATGGTAACTGTCATGGATAGGATCTGCAGGTGTATAGGAAGCGCTCCATTCGGTGTAGTGCAGTTCCAGTCCCGGCATTTTCGACGCAGCAATTTCCGCGCGCGATTGCAACACATCGCCACTGACGCTTGCGGGATTTTTATCGAGCACCGTACCGGAACGGCCAAATTCATCAAGGTATCCCTGTTTTACGCCGTAGGCATGCGTGCTGATAAAATCCAGCGGCACTTTATGTTGATAACAATAGTCGATCATCTCAGGCTCCCAGGCTGCTCCTGCCGTACCGGGACCGCCTACACGATAAGCGGGGTTCACATTTTTTATGCCTCTTGCGGCATGTGTGTACAGTTTAAAATAATCCGCCTGGCTGCCCGCCCAGAAACCATCCAGGTTAGGTTCATTCCACACTTCAAAGTACCAGCTCTTCACTTCCTCTGCTCCATACCGCTCTGTAAAATGCGCCACCAGGTTTTGAATCAGCTTCTCCCATTTCTCATAGTCACGGGGCGGCGTTACGTTGCCGCGCCACCAGAAAATGGTCTTAGGCCCGCTGGCCAGTGCGGAAGGCATAAAGCCCAGCTCCACAAAAGGTTTCATACCGATGCTGTGCAGAAAATCAAACAGCACGTCTATGTACATATAGTTGTATTGCGGGTTGCCTTTTTCGTCCTGGGTGTAAACGGCCATTTCATCGCCCAACAGGCCATGCATCCGGATATAGCGGAAGCCGCATTCTTTCCTGACATAAGCCAGCTGCTGCTGCCAGTCGGCACGAAGCCCTTCTGCAGCGCGGCCTGCGCCCACACATGCATTGAGCATGGCGGGCAGCGGTCCGGCTGTTTTTCTGAGGTCAACATTTATTGCTCGATCCTGATTATGGTCTTTTTGTGCAGTAGCCGTTTCCGCAATTAGCAGAAACGCTGCCATCATCACATACCAGTGTTTCTTCATGTTTTTATTTTTGTTCAACAGTTTATTCTTTCCAGACAAGCACCCCGCCTGGCTTTATGTTTTTTTCGCCGATCAGTATTTTGGCAGATGCGCCCGTATTCATGTTATAATCATCAGAAGAATAGTTCACCGCCACATAAAAACCATCTCTCCAATAAACAAACACCCCGGGCGGGTAATCCTCTGTGGTGGCTCCGGTAGCGGTATAAATATCCCGCAGCACGTCTTTTTCCAGCTTTGCATCGTCGGTGTCTACCCCGATGTAGGTAACAGTGCCTTTGCCCAGTCTGCGTTTTACCACAGCGGCTGCGCCTTTGTAAAACTGATCGTTGTAGATAGCCAGCGCCTCAGTGTTTTTATCCGGCTGAAGCAGGTCGCCCCAGTTGTTCCAGTTGTAATGGCCGGACTTCGTTTGTATGTCCCCGTAATACTGGTCGGGCAGCATATCGAAGGAACTGATGCGGGCGCCTATCAGGCCCGACAGCGGCGCGGCCCAACCGGCTTCCCAGAGATTGCCTGCGCGGGTTTTGGTCGCCGTACGGCAGGTAATGATCAGCTGCCCGCCATTGGCCGCATAGGCCTGCCATTTTTTGATCAGGCCACTGTCTACCAGTTCATAGGCCGGTACGATCACCACCTTGTATTTAGATAAATCAGCTGTTTCCGGCACCACATCTGCCTGTGCGCCGAAGGATTTCGCTATCTGTAAAAATTTGACCGGGTAATTCCAGGTGTCCCATTGCCTGGTTTGGCGCTGCTGATCGAAAGACCAGTAGTTTTCCAGGTTCCAGAGCACGGCAGTGGAACGCTTCGCCAGTTTCTCCGGCAACGCCGCTTTGGTATCGGCTTCCTTCCGCAGGATATCCATCTCCTTCATGAACTGCATATAGTCGTGGCCACCGGGTGATGGCGTCACACCGTCCGTTTCCATAATTCCGGAATGATATTGTTCCGCGCCATAGTTGATCTGGCGGAAACGATAGGAACAGGCGAGCTTTCCACCGGCAGCAAAAATGTGGTACAGCCACATACGCACCGTACCGGGCAACGGCAGCGGCGTGAAGTTGCCCCAGTTAACCGTTCCGGGTTGTATCTCCATGGCGCCGGTAACACCGCCCACAGATTTATAGTACTCCGCAGCAAAAAGGATCACATTGCTGTTGCCCAACCGGAAACCCTGCTTCCCGATATTGTGCGTACCACCGTTGGGATAAGCAGTATACGTGGCGAAGTCCAGCAGCTTTGTACGCCGCGGATCTGCACCAGGCGATACGGCGGTATAGTTGGTAGTAATAAACTGATGTTGCGAAATATTGTTGCGTAACGTGCGCGCCTGGAAATCGAGGTATTCCGCCTGCGCATCTGCCATATAACGTTTAAAATCGAGCACGGCATGCGGGTTACTGCCCCACCAGCCCACCAGGTCCACATTGGGAATAATGACCTGGTCAAAACTGTTGTACCACTGGCTCCAGAAAGCAGTACCCCACACGGCATTCAGCGTATCGATGGAATGATATTTATTTTTCAGCCATTGCCGGAAAGCATCCTGCGAAGCGGGACTGAAATCGGGCTTTGCATCAGGTTCATTGTCCAGCTGCCAGCCGATCACGTTTTCATTGTTGCCGTAACGTTGCGCCATTTTAGTGACGATGGTTTCCACCAGGCGATGGTACACGGGGCTCACCACAGAGCCAAGGCCGCGGGTGCCATGCTCACCGCGGATATAGCGGCTGTTCATCTGGAACGTTTCAGGGTACTGGTAACGAAGCCATGCCGGCGGTGTGGCTGAAGGCGTACACATCACCACTTTCAGGTGATACTTTGCACAAAGGCCCATCACTTTATCCAACCAAACGAAGTCAAACTTCCCCTCTTCCGGTTCCATTCTGCTCCATGCGAATTCCGCGAGGTGTACAAATTCAAAACCCATCTCCGAAATTCTTTTGATATCCCGTTCCCAGAGATTCGGGTCCCAGTGTTCGGGATAATAATAAATACCTGTCGTGATCAGGCGCTTAGCAGGAAAAAAGGGATGGTCCTGTTGGGAGAAAGCCTGTGACACCGTGAGTACCACCAATAGCCACAACAAAATGCATTGCTTCATTTACCAGATTTTATAATTAAACGATCATTTTATTTTGACGACCCTGATATTGTCGATGGCCGCGTACAGCCCGGTGGCCGTAGGACCAGCGGAGAAATTGGCCGTTTGGATATTTACCGGGCCGGCGCCGGTGTTAGTCAACAGCGCCGTCAGATCGGTGGCACTGGTGCCTTTGCCGTCATTGGACCGGAAGCTGCTGAATGGAATGGTCACTGTGCGCCAGCCTTTGGTCACATAGCTGGCAGTAGTGCCGGTGGCGGTCAGCCACGGTTCGTAACGCGCCATGAAATCCCGGGAATCCCGGATCACATAGATGGTGGTGCCATTCCAGGCGGTGGGCACGTTGATTTCAAATTTAAAGGCATACGTGTCCGGCGAAGCCTGTAAGCTGTCCTTAGGCACCCACTGAACTTCGTTGGTATTAATACTGCGCTGGCTGCCCCACCAGACGCCATCGCCGCCGGTGAGCACGCCGTTCTTCAGCACGGCGTAGGTGCCTCTGTTGCCCGGGAAGTCAGTTCCTGTACTTTCCAGGTTGGTGCCCCAGCTGAACGGGTTGATGTCATCAAAGTTGCAGAGCATGCCGGTGGTCAGGTCATTGACATTGTATTTTGTGGAATCTGCGCCGGACTTTGTCACCACTGCTGCTTTACCGCTATGGCCCAGCTGCGGCAGCACAAAGCCGATGGACGTTCCGTCACTGGCCGCAGTGAAGTCTTTGATCTCTGTGCCGGCAAACGTTACGTGTTGGGTAAAAAAGAAATTGGTGCCGTACAGGTACACAGAATCGCCGGCGAGGGCGTTTTCATTGGAGATACCGGTGATGGCCGGCGGCGGCGCTACGATGTTGAAGGTAAAAGTGGCCGTGCCGTGCGGCGTGATGCAACGGATAACGTTCAAATTGTCTGCCGTAACATCCGGGAAAGGTATCACCGCCGGTATCTGCATCACGGCGCTGGTATCGGAAAACATCACGCTCTTGATGCTGGCGGGCACCCCGTTAAACGTTACCTGCAGGGCATCCTGCAGGCCGCGGCCGGACAGCACCACCCATTGGCCGGGCAGTGCTGCGGTTAGCAAGGTATCATCCGGCGAAGCCGCATAATTTCTAACGTGTGTGATAACAGGTCCGCTTCCGTCCCTGTCTTTTTTACAGCCGGTTTGCACCATCGCCATTATTCCCGGGAGCAACCATAACAGTAACCTGCTGCATGTATGTGAGATGAATTTATTCACTGGAATACGTTTTAATGCTTAGTAATAGGATACCGGAGGCTCCAGCAGTTTCGGATTGGCAGTCACTTCGGAAGAAGGTACCGGGAACGAAAAGCTGTGAATGGTCGCTGGAGTGATCACTCCGTAAGGGCTGGCAGGCGTCACCACATTGTCGGTGTAGGTGAAAGTCACGCGCGCCTCTCCGTTTAATTTGCTGATGGCTTTTGTGGGATTGTAATACGACAACCGCACCAGGTCCGTCCAGTACTGCCCTTCTGCCGCCAGTTCGATCCTGCGTTCTATCAGCACGCTGTCGGCATCTATGGAGGGAGCAGGGCTCACGCCTGCCCTTTCGCGTACCTTATTAAAATACAAGAGCGCATCCGCATCGCTGGTGGACGCATTGTTGCCCAGCACGGCCTCTGCATAGATGAGGTACACGTCTGCCAGCCTTAGTAAGGCGTTATGTTCCGTAGAAGACGACAGTGTCATCGTGGGGGCATTGTTGTCCTTGTTGGTCCCGATGATATGCTTCTTCAGCCCGCAGTCACCGGTAAAATGATAACCGCCACCAGCTGCATTTAGCTCTGCATAATAGTCCCCTTTCAGCATGAAAGTAGCCTTACGCCTCACGGAATCCTGCGTGACATAACTTTTAAACAGGTCTACCGTAGGACGGATACTAAACCATCCCGGCTGTCCGTTGGCCGATATTTCTGCTCCTCCCGGAGAATAGATCTGCAGCATATTCCCTTCCAGCCATGCGCCGCCGGGCGCCCATTGCAGGGCGAACAAAGATTCGGGGTTGTCATTGAACTGCGTTTTAAAAAGGTCCGCATAGTTGCGCAACAGTGATAAACCGCTGTTTTTACACACATTGCCCGCATATTTTTTCGCACTGTCCAGCAGCGCCTGGTCGCGGTTACCTGAGTGGTTAAGGCCTGCCGCCGTCAGGTATACCTTGCCTAACATGCCCTGCGCCGACCAGGTGGTGAGCCGCCCCGCCACATCGGCTGATGGCAGGTTTTGCGCCGCAAAGGTCAGGTCGTTGATCACAAAACGGAATACATCCTCCGTCTTGATCCGGTTGACCAGCGGAGAGATGACCAGTTTACTGTTGTCTTCGATCACCGGCACTGCGCCCCAGTGCACCGCCAGGTTGTAGTACGCGAAACCGCGTATGAAGCGGGCCTCTGCTATCGCCGCATTTTTGTTCGCAGCTGCAATACTGTCCGGCGCTTTCTGTTTGATGGCATTGATGGTAATATTGCAGTGCGCAATGATGTTATACATTGCCTTCCAGTTGGACACCATTATGCCGTTCAACCCGGTAACGGAAAACGTATTCAGCTGCACTGCATCTCCCCAGTAACCAACGGCCAGGTTGCCGCTCAGCACATCGCCTACCGGCAGGTAACAGGTGTAGTTCCAGTCGCCCCAGGGTGAACCGGCATACAATGCGGCCGTGGCCAGCCGCAGGTCGTTCGTGGACTGGTAGAAATTGTCCGCGCTGATCTGTGACAATGGCGGACGGTCCAGAAAACCTTTTGAACATCCTGCCAGCACTGTCACCATTATCTGGCAGAACAATATTTTTATGATAGACTTCATGATAATCTCCTGTTAAAGTGAATTACATTATTTGGTCAGCTTTACATTGGCGCCTATGGTAAATACCCTTGGCTGCGGGTAAAACCCATTGTCAATACCAGCGCTCAACGGGTCCCAGGAGCCGATTTCAGGGTCCATACCAGAGTAATTGGTTATGATAAACGCATTGGAAACATTGACATAGAGCCGCAGGTAGTGAACACGGATTTTACTGAGCAGCTTCTCCGGCACAGCATAACCCAGCGAGATGTTCTTGCACCGCAGGAACGTGCCGCTTTCCACAAACTTGTCGGAGTTGCGGTTGTTATCGTTGGTGTTATCATTTCTGAGGCCAACGGTCCTGGTGTCCGGATTTTTAACATACACGTTCTTAATATCCGTTGAAGAACCGGCCGGATCTATCAGTCCCAGCTGCGCATAGTCCATGAGCGAACGGAGATAACCGAAGCTGGTGCCGGGGTAATCACCGTTTATCCGTAGCTGGTTAAACACCTTGCTGCCGATGTTGGCATTGAAGAAAATATTGAGATCGAAATTTTTATAGGAGAAGGTGTTATTGAGTCCGATCTGATATTTGGGAATGGGCGACCCCAGAAAGGTCTGGTCATACTCATTGATGATGCCATCGCCATTAATATCTTTGAACTTCAAATCGCCGTACCAGATGCTGCCGCCGGCCGCGCCCACCGGCAGGCGCACGCCGTTCTTCACCGGCAACGCATGGGTTTCAAAATCTTTCGGGCTGGCAAATACACCGCCATCAATGACGTATCCGTAGAACTCTCCAATGGAGCGGCCTACCACCGTTTTGCTGTATGGCCTGTCCAGGGACGCACCGTCGGTATTCAGTTTGATCACCTCATTGATATTGCGCGACACCGTGACGTCCGTTTTCCAGGTGAAGTTTTTACGCTGGATGTTGGTGGAGCTGATCCTGAAATCGAAACCTTTGTTATTGACTGTTCCGATGTTCACAAAGGGAGCGTCCAGGGAGCCGGGGGCCCAGCCGATGGCCGTTCCGGAATACAGCGGCAGTGGGATCTGCATCACCAGGCCGTCTGTTCTGCGGTTGTAAAAATCAACCGCGAAATTCAGCCGCCAGTTAAACAATGTTCCATCCAGCCCTATGTTCGTGTACTTGGTTTTCTCCCACTGTACGTAAGGATTGCCTACGTTGACAGTGAGCTGCGCCACCCCGGTGAGGCCCGTTGCCACGGTAGTGAGTGTGGAAGTGTAGGCATAGTCCCTGATGTTCTGGTTGTTGGTCAGGCCATATCCCAGTCTCAATTTCAGGTCGTTGAGCTGTTTGGCAGACTGTAAAAACGCCTCGTTTTTCAGTTTCCATGCAAACGCGCCTGACCAGGTAGTTACCCAACGGTTCTCCGGCGCGAACTTGGAAGACCCGTCAGCACGGACGTTGGCGGTGAACAGGTATTTGTCATTGACCCCCACATTGAGCCGGCCGAAATAGGACTCCTGCGCGTTCTGCCCTTTAATGCCGGTGTTGGCCGCCGTGGTAGGGTCGCCGCTGCTGATGACCTGTACGTTATTAGAGGGAAAATTGGAGCGGGTAGCGCTGGTCGCTTCGTTGGTACTTAACTGCGCCTCATGGCCCAGCAACAAATTCACATTGTATTTCTTTTCAAACAGGTGTGAATAGGTGAGAAAATTCCTGACCGTAGTGAACTGGTTCTGATTGTAGATATAGGCGCCGCTGTTATTCGTATTTTTTACCAGTCCAAAGACATAGGTCGGATTAAAGCGGTCTTCCGTGGCCATGGAGAAGTTCATGGTGGCTTCGTTCCTGAGCACAAAGTCTTTCAGGAAAGAGATCTCCGCGTACAGGTTCCCGAAGACCTGGTTCCTGTTTACCTCGTCTTTATTGATCAGCGCGATGGCATAGGGATTCACGGTACTGTTGACCCAGCCGTTGGGATTATAGGCGCCTCCCCAGCTGCCATCTGTATTTTTCACGGCGATGTCCGGCGTTTGGCTCAACGCCGTATTGATCACATTGGAGCTGGTGGAGTTCACCTTTTCCTTGATATTGATCAATTGCAGGCTGGTGCCTATTTTCAGCCAGTCGGTCGTTTTATTGTCGAGGTTCAGTCTTACCGACAGCCGTTTGAAGTCGGACCCGAGGGCGATACCTTCCTGTTTAAAATAGGAGCCGGACAAGAGATATTGTGTTCTGGCATCGCCGCCGTTCACCGTCAGCGAATGGTTGTACATGGGGGCGTTTCTGAAAAGCTCCTTCTGCCAGTCGGTACCTTTGCCAAGGTATTGCGGATTGGCGAACTCCTCACGGGTATCAAATCCCCATCCCAGGCCTTTGTTGCGCTCGTTGATGAAAGTGGCATATTCCCGCAGGTCCATCAGCGGCAGCCTTTTAGGCAGCTGCTGAAAGCCGGTGTACATATCATACATGATAGCAGGCGGAGCGATCAGCCCTCTCCTGGTAGTGATGACGATCACGCCATTGGTGGCCTGAGAGCCGTAGATGGCAGTGGCCGAGGCGTCTTTCAGGACATCGATGGATTCAATTTCGGAAGGATTGATGCCGGCGAGCGGGTTGGTGCCGGCGCCCGGTGAGGCCGTGCCACCGATGATCACCCCATCGATGACGTACATGGGAGCAGAAGCCCCGAACGAAGAGATACCGCGGATCTGCACAGATACGGCACCACCAGGCTGACCGGAGATCTGTTGTGCCACCAGTCCCGGCACCTTTCCCTGCAAAGCCTGGTCGAAAGTGACCGGCTGCGTTTTCCGGATTTCATCTCCCGTAATAGAGGAGATGGCGCCGGTAACATCCTTTCGTTTTGTTTTACCATATCCGATCACCACCACATCTTCCAGCTGGGAAATATTTTCCGCCAGTTCCACTTTGACGGTGGCAGCGTTGGTGAGCGTTATTTCTTTCTTTTGGAAGCCCATCATGGAGACGACCAATACATTGCCTGCCGATGCTTCGATGACAAACCTTCCGGCAGCATCGGTGACAGCATGACGGCTGGTATTTTTCACAATGACAGACGCACCCGGCACCGGGGTCGCGTTTTTTGGATTAGTGACAATCCCGTTTATTCTGGAAGTTTGGGCGAAGCCATGGAAGCTGAAGAGTATGCCCCATAGCAGCCATGCAGACAGCATTGCCCGAAAGCGATTTATTTTGGTTGAGTACATAATGTTTTCTTTTAGATGGCGAAAATTCCTGTTATTCACCTGCAGGGGCCCCAAAGCAATCGGATGGAAATCCGATTGCATAGTGTTGAATACATAAAGGGGTATTACTGATTGTGCAGCATGTGAGGGTCATTAAATGAGCATCGCCGGCGGCGTGTCGATTGTTCCCGGTGAACCGCATCTTCACCAGGAACGAAACACCATCCGGCGATATCTTTAGAAAACAAGAACGGGATAAATAGAATATCCGGTACAGGCAAAGGGACAGTAAATGCTTTCCATAGAGCAATAAGTTTTCGCAGGCCGTTGCGGCCCTGTAACAGTTGAAATTTCATATACGTGGATTAAGTGTTGTAAAAATAGGATGCTGTGTCCGTATTGATGGTACCCTATTGTTTCAATCAGAGGGCTGATTTGTTACAAACACCTGTTTTTATGGCCTTGCTGCGTCCGTTTCCATGTCTTCATTATATCGTTAATCCGGCGGCCTGCATTTGTTGCCAGAACGCAGGCGGGATAATTTTGTCTGTCATCTTGAAATTTTCACTGACCCGGGCAGCCTTCGTTGTATTGACCGCCACGCTCCTTACCCCCGGTACATGCAGGCCAAAATTTAGACAGGCCTCCGCCGGCGTAATTTGATGTTCTGCACATATCCGGTTAAAACAATCGCGCCATTCAAAGTAGGACGCATCTTCCGGGTCACTGCTGTCCAGCTTCCGGTAGTCAAAGTAATCACTGCCGAGCAGAAACCCGGAATGATACACCGCTGAATTGATAACGTGTACTCCTTTGCTGTCCTGTTCTGCTATAAAGGATATCAGCTCCGGCGGATGCGTGAACACCGTCAGGCTGTTGGCCACCATCATCCAGTCCAGCGGGATGTCCTGCGCTATTTGTTGCAGCACGCGCCAGTCTTTGGCGCCCACGCCCACCGCGGCCACCAGTCCCTTTTCCTTCAGGTCGAAAAGCGCCTGGTAAGCCTGCAGGACATCATCGTATAGCCGTACACGATGCCGGCCGTCTTTTGCTTTGGCGAGGTATTCATCCGGATCATGCACCGAAACCATTTGCGGTATAATACCTCCCAATAACTCGTTGCCCTGTTCAAAACATTCGATGATGCCGTTGTAACTGATGCGTTGCACCGCATCATGTTGCAGGTCTTTCCACACGCCCGGTTCGAAGGTGGGCTCCGGTGTTTTCAGTTCAGTGCGGTACCATCCCAGTTTGTTACTGATGACTACCGCAGACAGGTCTGCCGCTGTCTCTTTCAACGCAACGCCCAGCATCTCCAAAGCCAGTCCTGCGCCGTATTTTCCGGCGGAGTCGAATACCGTGATGTCCCGGGAATGGCGGATGCATTCGTTTACAATATTGATTTTCTCCTGTCGGCTGATACTGACAAAAAGATTCCCCAGGCCGCTGGTACCGAAAACCAGTTCCGGTAACTGCCGCCCGTTTATTAGCAGTGGTGAGCGCATGAATTATCTTTTAATCGAGGCTGATAACAGCCTTTACAATATTTCCGTCGCTAATCAGCGAAGGAAATTCTTCCACTATATCATTAAAGTGACTGTGGTGGGTGATGTATTTTTCCGGTGTGATTTTTCCGATACGGATATTTTCCAGTACCCAGTCAAAATCCTGCTTTGTTGCATTACGGCTGCTCATCAGCGTGCCTTCCCGTTTATGGAACTCGGGGTGACTGAAAGTGATGTCGCCTTTCTGCAGTCCTATCAGCACATATCTTCCGGCATGCGACATATAGCGGAACGCGTTGTTGATAGCGTTCAGGTTGCCCGTCGCATCGATGACCACCGTGGGCATATCGCCCTGTGTGGCCTCTTTCAGCTGCTCTGCCAGGTATTCTTCCGTTGCATGGAAGGCAGCTTTTACGCCGGTGATTTTTTTGGCCCAGGAAAGCCGGTAGGCGCTTACGTCGATGGCCAGCACATTGGCCCCGGCGATGGCGGCCATTTCCATGGTGGCCAGGCCGATAGGCCCCGCTCCTACCACCAGTACGTTTTCACCATGCGATATGGCCGCACGGCGCACACCATGCGCAGCAATGGCAAAAGGCTCCACCAGCGCTAGGCGGTCTGGCTCCAGTCCTGTGGCCGGCAGCAGCAGGTGCGAAGGCACCATGAGCCGTTCCGCCATGCCACCATCGCAATGCACGCCTATCACCTGCATATGCTGGCAACAATTCGTGTGGCCGCTGCGGCAGGCAATACATTTACCGCAATGCTGGTAGGGAATAACAGTGACGATATCGCCATTGCGCAACCGTGGCGCATCGCCCTCCACAAACTCGGCAGCCAGCTCATGCCCCAGCACACGGGGATAGCTGAAATAGGGCTGCGTGCCGCCAAAAGCATGGATATCGGTGCCGCACACACCGATACGCCGGATTTTTATAATGGAATAACCGGGTAAACATACCGGCTCCGGAACCTCACGGTATTCCAACTTCCCCGGCTTAATACAAGAAATTATCCGCATGGACCTCTGTTTAAAAAGCGACATTGTTCCGGGACGGTAGTTGTCGGCATAGATGACTAAAGACATCAGACCAAGACCTACAGGTCAGTCCCTTACCGGAAAACAGCGTTTATACTTCTCCCAAAAATACCTATCCTATTATTCCGGGACTTTACTTATATCGATAAAAAATTGTACTTTATCGATATTTTGAACTTTCAGGTTTACCGGATATGAGCAGAGAACAAACACAGCCCAATTTTATATTGCTGAACATCGGCCACGCCATACATAACGCCGACTGGAACTGGCAGAAAGTAAGCAGTCCTTTCATCAGGGTACACTTTGTGGAAAGCGGCACTGCCAGGCTTATCCGCGAGGACAAAACATATGACCTGAAAAAAAACCACCTGTATCTCACTCCAGCCTATACCACGCACGGGTACAAATGCGAAGGACATTTGTCTTTGTATTACCTCCACATTTATGAGGAGCAGGGCCACCACAGCAGCCTCTTCGATCTGCTGGACGTGCCGGTGGAGATGAAAGCCGACACGTTGACCATCCAGCTGATCAAACGCCTTGCCCGCGTGCATCCTGAGCGAAAGCTGCCACATTTCGATCCCTGGTCTTATGACAACCTTCCTACGCTGGCCCGTAACATTGCCCGCCAGCATGCGGCTCCCCTCGGTTATGAAATGGAAGCGCAGGGCATCATCAGGCAGATCATATCCAGGTTCCTGGTACATGCCACCGATAAAAACCTGCATATCGACAAACGTATACTGCAATCGTTGCATTATATCCGCACCCACCTGCACAAGCCCATCAGCGTGGACATGCTGGCAGAGAACAGCTTCCTCACCAAAGACCACTTTATCCGGCTGTTCAAAAAAGATATGGGCTGTACACCAGGCAAATATATCAACGCGCAAAAACTGGAAAAGGCGCAGCGGATCATGATGAGCCGAGACATCGCCATCAAAGACCTGGCTTACACCCTCGGATTCGAGAACGACGCGTATTTCAACCGTTTCTTCAAAAAACAGACAGGGGAAAATCCCGGAAATTATAAAAAGAGGGTCCGGCTGCTGGCAGCGGATAATATTCCGCAATGACCCTGCACCAAAGAAAAACACAGCAGAGAACTGCTGTGTTTCACTAATTGACCTATATTATGAAGTGTGTGTTTATTGCACTTAAGCGATACTGTTATTAATCAGGTTCTCCAGCCATTCCTGTTTTCCGCTGATCAGCGCAGGAGCATTGCCTGCTATGGCCAGTTGGCGGAGGTCTTCCAGTGACAACTTCCCTTCTTCAAATTCCCGGCCTTTTCCAGTATCGAAGGAGCTGTAGCGGTCCTGACGGAATTTTTTATACGGCGTTTGTGTCAATACTTTTTCCGCGATCACGGCAGCCCGCGCAAAAGTATCAATGCCGCCGATATGCGCATGGAATATATCTTCCAGGTCGGTGGAGTTGCGCCGGGTTTTGGCGTCGAAATTCACGCCGCCGCCGGAGAACCCGCCCGCTTCGAGGATAATGAGCATACTTTCCACCAGCTCATTCAGGTTGGTAGGGAACTGGTCAGTGTCCCAGCCATTCTGCGCATCTCCGCGGTTAGCATCGATGCTGCCCAGCATACCGGCATCGGCAGCTACCTGCAGTTCATGCTGAAAGGTATGTCCCGCCAGGGTGGCGTGGTTTACCTCAATGTTCAGCTTAAAGTCTTTTTCCAGCCCGTAGCGGTGCAGGAAGCCAATCACCGTGGCGCTGTCGAAATCGTACTGGTGTTTGGTAGGCTCACAGGGTTTGGGCTCAATAAAGAACGTGCCTTTAAAGCCCTGCTTCCTCGCATAATCGCGGGCCATGCCCAGGAAACGCGCCAGGTGTTCCTGTTCCCGCTTCATATCTGTGTTCAGCAGGGTCATGTAGCCTTCACGGCCTCCCCAGAAAACGTAATTCTCCCCTCCCAGCGCCAGGGTGGCGTCCAGTGAATTTTTCACCTGTGTGCCGGCATAGGTCACCACGGTAAAATCAGGATTGGTGGCCGCCCCGTTCATATATCTGGGGTGACTGAACACGTTGGCAGTGCCCCACAGCAGTTTTACGCCGCTGGCGGCTTGTTTCTGACGCGCATAGTCCACGATCAGCTGCATCCGTTTTTCATACGTGGCCAGGTCCGTTCCTTCATCTATCAGGTCCACGTCATGGAAACAGTAGTAAGGCAACCCCAGTTTGGTGATGAACTCAAACGCCGCGTCCATCTTGTCTTTAGCGCTTTGCTCCGCATCCGTGGAGGCAAGCCAGGGAAAGCTTTTCGTGCCTGGCCCGAAAGGATCGCCGCCGGTGCCACAGAAGGTATGCCAGTAGCTGACAGCAAAGCGGAAAAGCTCTTTCATGGATTTACCTGCAATGATCCGGTTCTCGTCATACCACTTGTAGGCAAGGGGATTATCAGACTGCGGGCCTTCGTAGCTGATCTTCCCTATGCCTTTAAAATACTCGTGGTCTCCTAGTGTAATGCTCATAAAAGTGGAATTTTAAAATGAAAATATTGTCTATATATGCGTACTATAGTTTCGAACGTAACTCCGTGAGCCATTTGCTGTAGGCATCCCGGTACTGTGCCTGGCGGACTGGCTCCGGTTCAATCACCATCAGGCGCTCCATTCCGCGGAATGCCTCTTCCATATTCACATATCCGGCCCCGATAGCGGCGCCGCGCGCCGCACCCTGTGCGCCATCGGTATTGTATAATTCAATGACAGCATCCGCAGTGTCCGCGAATATTTCACGGAAGAGCGGGCTGAGAAACATATTGGCATTGCCAGCCCTTACCTTGTTAATTTTGAGTCCCATGCCGGACATGATGTCCATACCATAGTTGAGACCAAACACGATTCCCTCCTGCACTGCCCGCAGCATATGCCTGCGGCCATGCCGGTTAAAATCGAGGTACCTGATGGAAGCACCTGTATGCCTGTTGCCCAGTATCCTTTCCGCACCGTTGCCAAAAGGAAATACCATCAGTCCGTCTGCGCCGGGAGCGCATAACGCAGCTTCGCTGTTCATGGCGGTATAGTCGATATCGCCCAGCATATTTTTCAGCCAGCTGTTGGCGATACCGGTACCGTTAAGGCACATCAGTACGCCGTTACGCGGCTGTTCCGGGCTGTTGCTGACATGTACGAACGTGTTGACACGGCTTTGCTGGTCAGACGCATGCTGGTCATGCACCGCATACACTACGCCGGACGTGCCGGCGGTAGTTGCCGCTTCTCCCGGCCGCAGCACGTTGAGCGACAAGGCATTATTGGGTTGATCTCCCGCCCGGTAAGTGACCGGGATGCCGGGGCGCAGCTGTAATGTTTCCGCAGCTGCGGCAGTAAGCATTCCCTGCTGGCCGAAAGTGGGCACTATGGCAGGTAACAGGCTTTCATCAATATTATAGTAATCCAATAGTTTGCTGCTGACCGCATTGGCCTTGAAATCCCAGAAGACGCCTTCCGAAAGACCGGAAACAGTGGTACGCGCCTCCCCTGTCAGCTTCATGGCAATAAAATCCCCGGGCAACAAAATCTTGTCAATACGTTCGTAAATGGCCGGTTCGTTTTCATATACCCATCGCAATTTAGAAGCGGTAAAGTTTCCGGGGGAATTCAGCAAATGGTCCAGGCAATATTCCTTTCCCAGCGCATTGAAAGCCTTGTTACCGACGTGCACCGCACGGCTGTCGCACCAGATAATAGCCGGGCGCAACACCTCCTGCTGCCTGTCCACACATACCAGGCCATGCATCTGATAAGCGATGCCGATACCGCCGATAGTGGAAGGGTCTATTTGCACCTGCTGCCTTAACAGGCCTGTAGCGGTGACGACTTCCTGCCACCAGCGCTCCGGGTCCTGCTCTGCCCATCCTTTGTTGGGAACCTGCATGGGCATCTCCCGGGACGGACTGATAGCAGATGCCACGCATCTGCCGCTGTCTGCGTCCAGTAAAGCAGCTTTTATAGAAGAGGAACCAATATCGTAACCAATAAAATACATACCTGTCAATTATATTTATCCGGCAGAAACCCGACGCAATAAAGGTAAGACGCGGCATTTCCCGCCACCACTCCTATTATCTTAAAAACCTAAACTATTTTACACGCGATTATGAATTCGCCCCGAAGCAAATGGCCGCAACTTGCTGAGAATTCATATCTTAGCAACCGCCGAAAATCTGTTTTGCCATGAAGCCGCTCATAGAGAAACTTACTTTATCAGAGAACACATCCTTTGTAGCGAGGACCTACCGTACCCCGCACTTTGAGGTGCCCTGGCATCAACACCATGAATATGAGCTTATTCTGATCCTGGAAGGCGGAGGGACCGCTTTTGTCGGTGACTATATCGGGGATTTCAAACCGGGAGACATCTTTTTCCTTGGCTCCAACCTGCCCCATACCTTTCAGAAGTCCGGAGACATGATCACCAGCGCGGTAGTCGTTCAGTTCCTCGACAGCCTTTGGGGAAACGAGCTGCTTAATTTACCGGAAGGGGTGTATATGAAAAACCTCCTGCTGGCGGCAGCACAGGGCTTAAAAATACCAGAAAGCTACCGGGAGAAAATGGCGGACATTATCCGGGAACTGGAAAACCAGCAGCGTTTTGGCCGTATCATCAGCCTCTTTCAGTGCCTGAACATGATGGCGGAGTCAGGAGATTACATCATCCTCTCTTCACAAACACCGGATGCCAACTACCGCATAAAACAAGCGGAGATTGATTTAATCCTTCAATATACCAACCGGAACTTCCGGAATAAAATCAGTCTCAGGGAAGTATCAGCAGTAGTCAATATGAGCGTGGCCGCCTTCTGTAAATACTTCCGGAGAAGCACTAAAAAGACCTACGTCGATTATCTCAACGAAATGAGAATTGGCTATGCCTGTAAACTATTGAAAGATACCAACAGCAGCGTGATTGAAATATGCTTCGAAAGCGGCTTCAATACACTGGCCAATTTTAATAAACAGTTCCTGAAATATAAGTCGATCACCCCCTCCGCATTCAGAAAGAAGGTAAAACACCCGTCTACCCATTTTGCGGTAGACTACGATTACAGAATATTGTCTGAAAAGTAGCGATTTTGTTTTTTATTTTAACATTTTTGTCTAACAAAAATGAATATTTAATGCCATCTTTGTCTCCTGGCAGGAAGTATTATTATTTAAAATAAAAAATACCGTGGGCTTAATTATAAGATCATTGCAATATGTCCACCCGGACAATGAGGAACTGTTCCACGACCTGGACCTCATTTTAAACGATGGAGAAAAGGCAGCACTGGTGGGAATAAACGGCGCCGGCAAATCAACACTGCTACGCATTGTTTCGGGCAAACTGGACGTAACATCGGGAGAAATTATCCATTCGGAAAAACCCTGGTACGTACCACAACACCTGGGAGAATTTGACACCTGGACCGTTGCCCAGGCACTAGGGGCGGACAAAAAACTGGACGCACTGCACGCTATCTTACAGGGAGACACTGACACCCGGCACTTCGCAGCGCTGGAGGACGACTGGGACATCGAAAATAAAGTGGCACGGGCCCTTGAAAAATGGGACCTCGGCAATATCCATGAAAACCGGTTGCTGGGAAGCCTGAGCGGTGGCCAGAAGACCCGGCTTTTCCTGGCAGCCATGGATATGAACAGCCCCCATCTCGTTCTGCTGGACGAGCCCTCCAACCATCTGGACGTCAAAACCAGGGCAAAGCTCTACGCCATGGTGCTGCAGAGCAAAGCTACCATGCTGATCGTGAGCCACGACAGGACGCTGTTGAACCTCATGAACAAAACCCTGGAACTCAGCGAAAAAGGCATAGAAGTATTTGGCGGAAATTTTGATTTTTACCAGCAGAAGAAACAGGAAAAAGTAAGCGCCCTACGTGCGCGGCTGAACGAGCAGTCCAAAGCGCTGAAAGAATACGGAAAAAAAGCCACCGACATGGCCGGCCAAAGGGCGCAACTGGAGCTCAAAGGCCGCTCGGCAGGATTGAGCAATTCCATACCCCGCATTATTGCCGGTGGCTTAAAAAACAAAGCAGAGCGCAGCACCGCGAGAATGCTAAATGCCCATGAAGAAAAGATAAGCAACCTGCTGCTGGACATAGAAGCAACCAAAGCCCAAATCCAGGAGTACGAAACGCTTAAAATCGATATCGGGTCGCCGGAAATCAATCCGGGAGAGCCACTGATCGATATGGCGGCTATTAACTTTAAGTACGGCGAACGGTTGTTGTGGAATAATCTTAGCTTTCAGATCAAATCCGGCGAACGGGTACAAATCGAAGGCGAGAACGGAAGCGGTAAAACCACCCTGCTGAAAATTATTACCAGGGAACTGCAACCTGTCGAAGGCAGCTATAAGAGTTCAGCCTTCTCTTTCTTTTATCTTGATCAAAACTACTCCATGCTCAATCCGAAGTTAAGCGTTTACGATCAGATACAGGAGTATAATAACCGCAGGCTGGAAGAAGATGAATTAAAAGAATTATTAGTTTACGCGCAGTTCAATCCTGCGGCTTTTGACAAAAAATGTGCAGCATTAAGCGGTGGTGAACGAATGAAGCTATCACTGAGTTGTCTGTTGGTCAATCATCAGGCGCCGGATGTACTGATCCTGGACGAACCGACCAACAACCTCGACATACTGAGCCTGGAAGTGCTGACATTGGCAGTAAAAAACTTCGGGGGCACGCTGTTGGTGATTTCGCATGACGACCATTTTATCAATGAAATCGGCATTGACTATCGTATCAGTTTAATTTAAAAAACATATGCCTTTAAAAAATACAGGAACGGAACAGCTTATCAAAGACACGGCCAAACGGTTGCTTTTTGCAGAAGGGAAACTCCATGCCACCACGCAGGAAATAGCAGATGCCGCCGGCGTCAACAGAACTGCGCTACATTATTACTTCCGCTCCAGGGACCTGCTGATTGCCGCCATATTCCAGGATGCCATGCAGGACCTCAGCCAGCGGCTCAACGAGTGCATGACGGCTGACCAGCCGTTTAAAGCCAAGACAGAAAATATCATTGCTGTTTTCCTGCGGGACATGATCGCCTTTCCTTACCAGGAAACATTCCTGGTTACAGAGATCAACACATTAGGCAAGCAGCTTATCTCCGATATCCAGTCCGGACCGGTCAAACACTACCTGGACGAAGCCGCTATTGAAATGAAGAAAGGCAACATTGACAAAATGCAGCCGGCCCATTTTCTGATGAACTTATTTTCATTGTTGTCCTATCCCTTAATCATGGCCCCTCTCTATAAAAAGCTGTTCCAGGTGTCTGACAAAGGTTTTAAGGAGTTGATCAACGAACGCGGAAAAATCATTATCAGTTTGTTATTTAAAAAATAAGAGCCTTTTTTAATCTTTTATTGACACCGGGAACGTTTCATTGATACCATGTGTCCCTTCTTTAATCGACACTTCAGGCCTGTTGTCCATTATTTTAAAATCGATCAGGAATTTATTAATCTTTGATAACCAGTTAAATTCGATTTCAAATTCATCGACGCTCTTCCAATACGCTCTTAGCGCATACAGATGCCCCGAACCGGCATCCTGATAGAACTGATAGGCATTGCCAAATCCCAACGGATAAATAACCGTTTGTTGGCCGGCCTGTTTTAACCAAAGAGACAAACGCCCTTCTTTCCGGATAATTTTGGCATTCTCAATAGCTAAACTATTTTCCGGGAAAACGAGCGTCCTGTTAAACAGCTTTCCGCTACCGGCAGTAATGGGAATGCGGCCCGGAGGACCGGTTACCGGCTTTGCCGTCTGAAGCGTCATCCTTTTCAGATTGTTATAAGCTACCGGATCACTTTTTATTTTTTTATCAGAAAGCAGTGATTTACCAATCATACTGCCTATCCGCTCTTTCTGCTCTTCAGTCAGTCCTCCTCCTGTTTCGACAACAATAGCCTGGTGTATGGAATCGATATGCACCCTTTGCCTGCCCCTGCCTTCCATATTCCAGCTACCGTCCTTGTCAATCCAAAAGCCGTAACCGTAGCCGTTTCCGTTTGAAAATACCGTATACATTGATTTGGCTTTCCTGACCCATTCTGCGGAGATAACGGACCGATGGTCCCATTGGCCACCATCTAACAACAGCTGGCCGATTTTAGCGAGATCGCGTGGTTGCAGGGCCAGATCACCCCAACCGTAATTAATACCATGATTATTTTTAGACCAATAAACGGACGTTATACCTAAATCATGAAAGAGATACTTTTTAGCAAAGTCTTCAGGAGACAGTTTAGTGGCGCGGTAAATAATTTCACCCAGCAGGTAATAATTACAGCTGCAATAAGAGAACTGCTGACCGGGAGGTGCCTCAAAAGGAATTTCAAAAATGAACTTAGCCCAGTTGTTTGAAGGGAATAATGCATGAAACAGGCTGTCTTCATTGGAAAATCCACACGCAAAACCCGATTTCATAGTGAGCAGGTCTTTGATGGATAATGTCTCAAAGGCTTTCCCTGTGGGTCTGATTTCCGGGAAGAAGGAGGCCACCAGCTGGTCTTCATTCTTTATAAAACCTTTGTCGATAGCGATGCCAATCAGCAGGGATGTTACCGATTTGGTGCAGGAAGCGATGTCATGTCGTAAGCCCGGCCGAAAAGGATAAAAAGATGCGTCAAATATGATCTTCTTATTACGTACAATTAAAAGGCTGTGAGTATTGATGTTGTTTTCTTTTACATAAGTAAATATATCACTGAGGCCTTTGGAGGAAAACCCTTCGTCTTCCGGTGCTACGGACGCAAATACTTCGTCGGGGTGCCTGGTTGTCTGGGAAAAAACAAGCACTGTTTTAACCAGTAACAGCAGCAATAAAATAATCCTTTTAAAATGGAAGCCGTACATAGTGGAATTTGTATAGGAACCAAGATAAAGAATTTTCCCGGACAGTAGATTTTATTTCAGATGTCGGGAGGTGACTGTTGTGTTCTGTTCAGGAAGAAAAAGCCGCCTCACTATGATGAGGCGGCCCGCTGTTTAATGATAGTGATATGCCAACATCTGAATGGCCGCATCGCAATTTATCTTTCCTGTTTTTTTTCCACCGCTTCCATTCTCTTTTTCAGGTCGTCGTTCTCTTTTTTCATTTCAATCAGATACAGCGTCAGTTCTTCTACTTTCTGCAACAATTTTTTATTTATCTCTCCAATGTCCAGTCCATCTCTTTCGACGTCCTTTTGCGATGGGATCTCGGGCAAATGCCTGTGCTCCTTAACGAATTGCTCTACCTCCTGCAATGCCGGCAGTTTATAGTCCGGATGAAATACAAAATCCGCCCATCCGGTCGGGGTGACTTTTATCTTTAAGGCAAAGACGTCCCCTTTTACAGCCAGTTTAGCCTGAGGCACCGAGGTGCCAATTCCGACATTGCCGTCTCCCCTTACAAACAGCAGGGGCTTACCGCCGCCGGGTGCGCTGGAACCATCAGGATTCGCATTATTCAGGACAGCAAATGCATAATTAGCGGCCGTGGCGTTAAGGGTTCCGATGGCGGTGCCATAATTTTCGCCCCAGAGATAGGCTGCCGCCCTGTTGGTATTACCAGGCGATACAGTATGAAGCGCATAGTTGGGTACCACTCCTGCGCCTATATTACCGGCAACAGCCAGGTTGCCTTTTGTATCCTGGTACGGAAGCTGATAGAATTTATTATTGTCAAAATCACATTTTAAACCATAGGTATCGGTAGTGGCCAGGAACCCGACCGGCGCAGTAGTGGTTTGAGCAAAAGGGGCAGCCACAAGAGGCGATCCGTGAAACTGCGCAACAGTGCGGTAACTGATAAGCCCCCATTTGTAGTTAGACCTCAGCCACAATGCATCATTAAAAACATAAAAAGTGGCGGCAGCCGGATTTCCTGATATACAGCGGACCTCCAGTCCATCAAACCTGTTTGCCGTTCCCTCATACTTATCTACCCGGACCTGGTAAGTCGCCTGCTGATCAAAATAATTCTCATCAGCATTTACTGCCAGCTCAATAGTAGTTCCATAACGTGCCGTACTGCCATTCACCTGCACCAGCTTGTAATAATACTGGTCGTAGGGACTGGCTCCTGTCTGGGTAGGCCCCATTGTCACCCAGCCTGTATCTACAGGGACGGCCCCTTTGACATAGGCGACGTGGGCCATGGTAACAAGCAACAGGCAGGTCGTAATTTTTCTGCATAGACGAAAAACTGATTTCATAGATAAGTGTTATTTTAAAAGTTTACCGGGAAAAACGCTACAGACAGTTATTTCAGTGCGACTAAACGCCAACAGTACTAAGTCAACAACATGATAATATTTTTATTGGTGCAAACAGTTTTGAAGCGGGCCAAAGATTAAAACAATTAAGGGACATTAAACCATTACAGATAAAAATAATATTAAAACTCGTATTTTTCTAACCTGCATGCAGAATTAATGTTCAAGATAAGCAGTATTGGCGGGCGGCGCACACGTGCATATAAATAGTATATTTGTCAAAAAGACAATTTATATTTACGCCATTGGATTTTTGCATAATCTGCTATTCTTATTTTCATGCGCGACGATATCCCCGAATTGCAAAACAGAATATACAACGGTGATACAAAGGCATTTAAAGAATTATACGATTGCTACTGTGCGCCATTGCTGCAGGTGGCCCTGGCCATAGCCCGCCACAGGGAAATGGCCGAGGAAATAGTAGCCGATGTATTTATTGCCGTATGGCGGCATAGGAAAGATCTCCGTGAGATCACTAATTTGAAATGGTACCTCTATGCGGCCACCCGTAATATCGCGCTCAACCATCTCCGCAAATATGCCCATCACAAAACCTGGCATCTCGATGAGGCCAGTTTGCCGGAATATGAAATAAACCCGGAAGCCCAGCTCATTAGCAATGAAATGATGCAGCACATCAACGTGGCCATCAATGCGCTGCCGCCGCAGTGCCGCCTCATTTTTAAACTGGTAAAAGAAGACGGCCTTAAATACAGGGAGGTGGCCGACCTGCTCAATATCTCCATAAAAACAGTGGAAAACCAGGTGGGCATCGCCCTTAAAAAACTCGCGAAAGTGAGAGCATTTCTTCTTGTATCTCCTCCCACCATCAATCATCAGTAGTCCTGCCCTAAAAAAAATTCCGGTACCCTTTGGGGGCATTTCCTGTTTTATGGTGTCTTATAACACCAGACACTCATCATTCCATCATTTTCATTCGGTTATGGACAACGATCGCATATGGACATTACTCGGCAAACAGCTGAGCGGCGACATCTCCCCTTCTGAACTGACAGAGCTGGACGCGCTGGTGGCCGACCATCCGGAGGGAACTGCTTTCCGGGATGTTTCCGCGGCTGTCTGGCAAACACCTATTCAGGAAGTGGCAGACCGCCATGACAGCTACAAACGCATCTGGGGCGCAGTAGCGCCACAACTACAACAGCCCCGCCAGCATCGTCCCGTACGCAAGCTGCTGGCCACAGCCGCAGCAGCAGCGGTGTTGACAGCCACCTGGGCCACCTGGCATTTTTTACGTCCACCCGGCCCCGCATTACAACAAATCAGTTCCTCTCCCGGCGGCAAATCCAGGGTGCCGCTTCCCGATGGCTCCATCGTATGGCTCAACAGCAACACACAACTTCACTATGAAAAAAACGGCTTCGGCAAACAACACCGCGAAATCACCCTTACCGGAGAAGCCTTCTTTGATATTGCCCAAAACGAGGGCATTCCTTTTATTATTCACGCCGGCAAAGTAAATATCCGTGTGCTCGGCACCGCCTTTAACGTAAAAGCCTATAGCAGCGACAGCGCCGTGTCTGCTACATTGGTACGCGGTAAAATTGCCGTATCGTTCCAGGATAAAACCGTAGTACTGCGCCCCGATGAAAAGCTGACAGTACCAGTATTCCGTCGGCCTGCCACTCTCCAGCCCAAACACCTGGAAAAAGACAGCAGCGGCCTACCTGCTGAAATATCCTGGTTAAACCATAAACTGACATTCGACAACAACACATTTGCTGAACTGACCGATAAAATGAGCCGGTGGTACGGCATCACTTTTTATTTTGACTCGCCCGGCCTCCAACAGCTGCGGTTTTCCGGCATCATCGATACAGAATCGGCGGACGAAGCGCTGAAAATGCTTCAGTTGTCACGCCCCTTTCACTACCGGATTGACGGGAAAGCGGTGCATATCAGTAATTAATCCATTCTTCATCTTCAAAAAATAATTTTTTATGACCTAAAAAACGTTACACATTCACCCGCTTTACTTTCCTTCACCCTTTACATTCCATGTTATGAAACTAATGTTCCTATGGGCTTTCAATAAAAGCCTCCATGGCGGGCTGCGGGCCATATTTGCTGTGACTTTGCTGTTCATCGCCAGCATACCCGTATCTGCCACCTCTGCCAGCCAGGAAAAGATCAGCATATCCCTGGAGAAAGTCAGCATTAAAACAGTACTGAAAACCATTCAACAAAAAAGCCGGTACCGGCTTATCTACAACGACGACATTCTGCCGGAAAAACCTCCGGTATCTATCCATGCGGAAAATGCCTCCGTGGAACAACTGCTGTCCCAGACTTTCGCAGGCACCACACTGCACTACACCGTGATGGACAACGATGCTATCGTGATAGCATCCGGGACCACCGCTGCCAAAATAAGCGGCACCGTTAAAAACGAACGCGGTGAACCGCTCATCGGCGTGTCCGTAAAAGTAAAAGGCACCACTACCGGTACCATGACCAACGAAAACGGCCACTTTGAACTACAGGCCGGCACCGGCGTCACGCTGGTATTCAGTTACGTTGGCTACGAACAAACAGAAATCATCAGTACCGCCGATCCGATCACTGTCATCCTGAAAGAAAGCGCCAGCGGCCTGAACGAAGTTGTGGTAGTAGGCTACGGCACACAGAAAAAAACCTCCTCTACCGCCTCCGTGGCAGCAGTGCAGGGAAAAGAACTGGCCAAGGCGCCCGTCACCAATATCTCCAATTCACTGGCCGGAAATGTTTCCGGCATCAGCATGCGCCCCAACGGAGGCCAGCCGGGAAGAGACAACCCCGATATACATATCAGGGGTATTGCCACCACCGGCAACAACTCGCCGCTGATCGTAGTGGACGGTATCATCCGTAACAACATCAACGAAATTTCTCCCAGCTCCATCGCTTCTGTTACCGTGTTAAAAGATGCCGCCGCAGTAGCGCCATATGGGTTAGGCGGCGCCAATGGCGTAATACTGATCACCACTAAACGCGGGCAGACAGGTATGCCGTCATTGTCACTCAACGCTTATTACGGCTGGCAAACACCCACTTACTACCCTAAAATGCTGAACGCACAGGACTATATGCGCCTGCGTAATGAAGCCTACCGGAATGAAAACCCCGGCGGCACACAGCAACCTTTTGCCGACGATTTCATCAACTCATATGCAGACCTGAACGCCAAAGACCCGGACAAATATCCTATCAGCAACACCAAAGACCTGGTACGGATGCATGCGCCCATTCAAAACTACAACCTGCAGTTAAGCGGCGGCACCAAAGTAGTACGGTACTATGCGGGCATCGGCTTCCTTAAACAGGACGGGATGTTTGACCCGATAAATTACAGGCGTTATGATTATAACGTCAACATGGAAGTCAGCGCCACTCCTACCATCACCGTATCACTGTCACTGATAGGGGCCATCCAGCAGACCAACAGCGTGGACGCGGCCACTACACCGGGGCAGTTGTTCCGCAGCGCCTACAAGCTGATACCCATCACCAACCTTTACTATAGCAACGGCCTCTGGGGCGAGTTTGCCGGCAACTCGCCGGTAGGTATTCTCAATGCGGGATACTCCCGCCGCGATGCAACGTCCCTCCTCACCACGCTTGCCGTGGAACAACAACTGCCGTTCATCAAAGGGCTGAGCATTAAAGGAACTTTCAGCTATGACCCGAATGACTTTACCGTTAAAGGATGGCATACGCCGTTTTATTTTTACTCGCAGAATACCGCCACTACCCCTTACAGCTATACGAAACAGATATCCACCTCCGAAGGAAGCGCCGCACCATATACCTGGCTAAACCAGGAGTATTCCAAAAACCGGTACTTCACCTACCAGGGATATCTCAACTATCACAATAACTTCGGGAAACACGACATCACCGGCCTTGTGGTGGCAGAAGCCCGCAGGAACGATTCTACCGGCTTCTCCGCACGGCGGAATAATTTTGCGGTAAACATCGACGAGCTGGGCATGGGCAGCTCCAACAAAAATGATTTCGACAACAATGGCTCTACGGTCACCGGCAGTCAGCTTGGATTTGTGTACCGCCTCGGTTATGTCTACGACCATAAATATCTTTTTGAAGCAGCCGGCCGGTACGACGGACATTACTATTTCGCCCCCGGTAAACGCTGGGGCTATTTCCCGGCCTTCTCCGCCGGGTGGATCATCTCGGAAGAAAACTTCATGGCAGGCCTTGGCTCTACCCTGAGCTACCTCAAACTCAGGGCCTCCTGGGGCAAATCAGGTAATCTCGCCGGCGCTGCATATCAGTACCTGAACGGCTATAACCTGTACGGCAACGCCTATGCTTTCGGCAACGGCAGTATGGTACAAGGCTCCAACATCACCCGGGAACCTAATCCCAATATCACCTGGGAGATATCCACCAAAACTGATATCGGCCTGGACGCCACCTTCTGGCATGGGCTGCTCACCATAGAAGCTGATTATTTTCACGAACGAAGAACGGGCATGCTGCTGCCTCCGGCCGTGACCGTACCCGTGGAATATGGCCTGAACCTCTCTGATGAAAACGCAGGCATTATGGAAAACAGGGGCATCGAAGTTTCCGTTGGCACCAGCCGCCGCTTTTCCAACGGCCTGCAGGTAAACCTGAACGGTAATTTCAGCTACGCCAAAAATAAAATGGTCCAGGTGTTTGAAACCGCCGCTACGCGCGACAATCCCAATCGCAGCAGAACAGGCAGGCCTACCGGCACACAGTTCGGCTATCACGCGCTGGGACTGTTCACCGCTGCAGATGATAAAAACAACGATGGCATTATCAACGCCGAAGACGGCTACAACGTTACCCAGTTTGGCGTGCTTCATCCCGGCGACATCCGCTATGCTGATATCAGCGGCCCCAATGGCAAACCTGACGGGAAAATAGATTCCTACGATGAAGTAGTGACCGGTAATCCGGTATATCCTTTCATCACCTACGGTTTTACACCCAGCGCCTCCTGGAAAGGGTTTGACCTTAGCCTGTTCTTCCAGGGATCTGCACTGGCCAGCCTGAATATCCGGGGGTTTCAGACGGTCCCCTTCAACAACAACAACAGTAATTCCGCGTATGAATATTATAACAACCACTGGACACCTCAAACACCCGATGGTAAATACCCTCGCGCCAACCAGTCGCCCTACGCCAACAACACCCAGAACTCTGATTTCTGGATGATGAAAACAGGATATCTCCGTTTAAAAACAGCCGTACTCGGATATACGCTTCCGGCCGGCATTTCCAAAGCGATGAAGATGCAGCGCCTCCGCTGTTATTTCTCCGGGCAAAACCTTCTCACCATCAGCAAGATGAAATTCATGGACCCGGAAGTAGGTTACACCGACCTGGAAACAGCCTATCCTAACCAGAAGGTATTTGTATTTGGGCTCAACGCCACTTTTTAGATTCATCCTGTCAAACAAAACGATTATGAAGCGATATATCATTCTTTTGCCCATAGTGCTATTGTTGCTCAGTGTCCTGTCGTGCAAAAAGGATTTCCTGGAAAATACAGATAAGACCAAGCTCACGGACGACATCCAGTGGAGCAACGAAGGCAATGCGGACCTTTTCCTTAACGATATCTACAGCGCATTGCCCAACTATTGGAACCAGCCGGAAAACCTGGACAATTTTACCGACGACAACGACGCCGGCTTCTACTATACTTCCTATAACTGGAAGCAGGGCATCGTAGAAGCCTCCTCCAACGACTATACGATATGGGGCGGTATCACCGGCTCCGGCGATCTTACCAACTGGCCGGCCATCTTTACCAATATCCGTAAATGCAACACGTTCATTGCCGCTGTGCGTAAAAACGCCAAAAACTTCTCCCCGGAGTGGCTGAACAAACGGCTCGATGAAGCCCGGTTTATCCGCGCTTTTTTCTACAGTGAATTGTGGATGCATATTGGCGGGCTGCCCATCATTACGGCGCCCGCAGAAAGACGAACGATGGACAGCGCCGCTATCTATACGCCGAGGAGCAGCTTTGCGGAGACAGTGGATTTTATCACATCGCAACTGGATTCCGTCGTTAAAGACGGTCACCTCCCGCCCAAATACAACAAGGGCGATGCAAACGCCGGCAGGGCAACGCTGGGCGCCGCGCTTGCACTGAAAGGATGGGTGGAGCTGTATGCTGCCAGCCCCGCCTTCAATGACGCGCAACCCGCCGCAGGCAACGACCCATATAAAGTAGCCGGCTACAATAACTATGACCTCCAGCGCTGGGCAAAAGCCGCCGCCACCTTTAAACAGTTCATCGACGACTATGGCAATGGCAAGGCTTACGAACTGTTTCCCGACCCCTCCGCCATCTGGTACGAAGCCAACGAATATCATTCAGAAGTGGTATGGGACCGGCAGGTAGTGGCCAACACAATGGGATCGTCTTTTGAACAATACGGCGGCCCCGTATGGATCAATGGCGCCTACTACACCTGGGGCAACTACTGCCCCACCCAGGAGCTGGTGGACCAGTTTTTTATGGCCAACGGAAAACCCATCACCGATCCCGCTTCCGGCTATGATCCGCAACACCCCTACGTTGGCCGGGAGAAGCGCTTTTACGACTGGATCGTTTACGATGGCGCCCCCTATAAAATGACCTGGATGGACAAAGGCGACACTATATACACCCGCATCGACAAAGTACATCCCTCCAAAAACCAGATCGATTTTGGAACAGACGATGTGACCAATACCGGCTACTACTTCAAAAAGCGGCTTAACCCACTGGTACGGCCCGGCGGCGGCGCAGTAAGCGGCGCCAACTTCATCTACTACCGCTATGCGGAAGTGCTGCTGGGATACGCAGAAGCACAAAACGAAGCCACAGGCCCCGACGCCTCTGTATATGCCGCTATTAATCAAATCCGTAAAAGAGCCGGCCTGCCCGACCTTTCCCCGGGACTGTCACAGGCGGACATGCGGGCGGCCATCTATCAGGAAAGAAGAGTGGAGCTCTGCTTTGAAAACAAACGTTTTTATGATATCATTCGCTGGAAAACAGCCAATACCGTGATGAACGTGGACAAACACGCGATGAAAATCAGCAATACCTTACCTGATAACAACTCCGGTGTGTGGAAATACGAAATTGTGCCGCTGAACCACCCGCATGTGTTCACCCGGAAAATGTACCTGAACCCAGTGCCACAGGATGTAATAGACCGAAATCCGAAGATGGTTCAAAACCCGGGCTACTGAGAAAGCATTACAGCCACAAAAAAGTTGCAGGGATGCCCTGCAACTTTTTTGTAACCCATAGAGACAAGATACAACGCCCGGCCCCGTCAAAACTTTCTGAAAACCAGCACCTGCAACATTTCCTGTCGTAATCTGCAACATTTGAGTACCCTGTTTTCAGGAACATCTCATTAGTTTTACCACATCTTGTCAAGAGAAAGAATTCCCGTTATGAAAAAACGTCTGCTGGTCCCGGCTTCAGGAGCCTTGTCACTACCATCAAAATATGAATACTGTTGTAGCAGCCGATGAGGCGGCGCCGGTACAGGCGTAATTATACGGCGCAAGATCAATGGACCGTTGATACCAGGCCGGATTTACCTAAACCACTTAACCTTTATGAAAACCAATTTACCCACACCATTTGAACAAAAGTTTACAATGCTTTTTGTTTTCAGACAATGTATGTCCTTTAAAGCCCTTTCCCGGCTCAGGCAAAAGACGTCTGCCTTCTTCTGTTTACTGTCCTTATGTATTGCATTACAGCACTATGAAACAAAAGCGCAAAACGCGGCCGGCTACACCTGGAAGAGCGTAGCTATCGGTGGCGGCGGCTTTGTTTCCGCCATCATTCCCAGTAAGACCGAACAAAACCTGGTGTATGCCCGTACAGACGTCGGAGGCGCCTACCGCTGGAACGCCTCCACTTCGAGCTGGGTCCCCTTGTTGGACTGGGTATCGGACAATGAAGTCGGTTTCCTCGGCGTAGAGTCGTTGGCGATAGACCCGCAAAAACCCAACAGGGTCTACATGCTGGTAGGCATTTCCTATTTCAACAACGGCAGAACGGCCATTCTCCGGTCTGACGATTATGGCAACACTTTTACCCAGACCGATGTCTCCTCACAATTCAAGGCACATGGCAACGGTATGGGACGGCAAGCAGGTGAAAAGCTGGTAGTAGATCCCAACAACAGCAACATCCTGTATTGCGGCACCCGGTGGAACGGATTATTCAGAAGTACCGACGCCGGCGCCACCTGGAGCAGGCTAAGCTCACTGGACGTAACCACCACTCCCAATGAAAACGGGATAAGCTTTGTGGTCCTGGACGGCAGCAGCGCCGCAAGCGGCGCCACCCAAAGGATCATTGTCGGCGTTTCACGCAGCGGCAGTACAAACCTGTACCGGAGTGATAATGGCGGACAGTCTTTTGCTGCCATTTCCGGCGCTACCACCAGCTTTATGCCGCATCGGGCAGTTCTGTCCGGTAACGGAAACCTCTATCTCACTTATGGCAACGGTGCAGGACCGAGCGGGCACTGGTCGCTACCGGAGCCTATGGACAACGGACAGATCTGGAAGTATAATATTTCCACAGGCACATGGACAAACATCACACCTTCCGGATTCAACAAGGCGTTCGGCGGCATCAGCGTTGATCCTGGTAATCCTAACAGGATCGTGGCTTCCACGATCAACACCTATATGAACCAAAACGGCGCCTGGGGCGACAGGATGTTCCTGAGCACCAACGGAGGTGCAAGTTGGGTGGACGTGGTAGACCGCGGATTCACCCTGGACCCCGACGGTATCACCTGGGTGAGCGGGCATGCCATCCATTGGGCGGGTTCAATAGAGTTTGATCCTTTCAACACAGAAAGAGTGTGGGTCACTTCGGGCAATGGTATTTTCAGAAACGATAACATCAGCAGCAGCGGTACCTGGCGGTTCGCCGTAAAAGGGCTGGAAGAAACAGTGCCGCTCGGCCTGGAAAGTATTCCCAACGGCCCCGTTTTATCTGTTATCGGTGACTATGATGGGTTCAGGCACTCTACTAATCTAAGTCAGTACGCCCCTATTCACAATCCGCAAATGGGCACCACCAGCGGATTGGCAGTAGCTGCCCAAAATACAAACAAAATCGTGCGGGTAGGCAATGCAATGTATTACTCCAATGATATGGGAGTGACCTGGACCCAAAACAGCATGAATGGCTCCCATGGGCAGGTGGCACTATCAGCCAATGGCAATACTGTTTTGCATTCCCCGAAGGAGTCGTCTGCTACTTACCGGTCCACCAATAACGGCGCTTCCTGGGCAGCGGTAAGTGGTTTAAGTTTTAATGAAGCACGGCCGGTAGGCGATCCTGTCAACTCCAATAAATTCTATGCATATAACCCAGGAAACGGAGCCGTCATGGTAAGTACCAACGGCGGATCTTCCTTTTCTCAGGCCGGTTCCGTTGCGGGCGGCGGCTCCAAAATCATCCGGCTGGCACCAGGCATGGAAGGGCATGTCTGGATAGCCTTGAATAATGGAGGGCTGGTCCGTTCAACCAACTCAGCCCAATCGTTTTCAACCATCAGCGGCGTCAGCAACTGCGGGGCCGTTGGTTTTGGAGTGGCTGCTCCCGGAACAAACTATCCGGCGATCTACATTTGGGGCACCATCAACAATGTCAGAGGGGTATATCGCTCAACAGACCAGGGCGCGTCATGGGTCCGTGTAAATGATGATGCGCATGAATATGGTGGTCCGGGCAACGGGCAATTTGTGCAGGGCGACATGAATGTCTTCGGAAGAGTATACATGAGCACAGCAGGCAGAGGTATTGTTTATGGAGATCCCTCCACGACCTGCACGCCTACTGCCATCACACCATACACACAAGTAAATGGCGGCACCTGGCAGCAGACAGCCACTGCATCTTTATCCGCAGGCGGCACCGTGCAGTTTGGCCCTCAGCCTGTACAGGGAGGATCATGGAGCTGGAGCGGACCGAATAATTTCAGTGCAGGCATACGCGAAATATACATTTCAAACATCCAGGCCAGCCAGGCGGGAAATTATGTGGCCACCTATACCAATAGCGGAGGATGCCCAAGCACACAGACCTTTACTATCACCGTGAACAGTTCTGCCAAAATATCATCCACGGCCAATATCACTGAAGATGCCATCAGCGTGTATCCCAATCCGGCCAATGCAGGCAGGTTTACCATTACCCTTCCTGAAATTCCGGACAATGTGATCGTAAACATTTCCGATGACCAGGGTAGAATACTCTACGAAAAGAAAGCTTACGGCGGGAAAAAGATAGAGGTCGACTCAGGGCTGAAGGCAGGATTCTACCTGGTGAGGATCAATTCAAAAACATTCAGTGTCACCAAAAAGGTGATCATTCATTGATAAACACTTCATCAGTTATCGGGAATGCTTCGCAGGAAGCATTCCCGATTTTCTTTACTGCAACCGCACCCGGACGGTGGTGGTAGCAGCAATATTTGAAGCGGCAGCGATACCTGTCAGCGCCCTTTTTCCGGCAGGCCAGCGGACCGTCCCCAGCGGTTCCCATATAATCCCGTCGTAAGACCCGAAACCTGTTATGGTATCGCCCGACCGGGCCACTTTCAACCAGCAAGGCCCTGTTAAACGGCCGTATGTTACCGCAGGCTGCTCCAATGGTTGCTGTGCTAAAACAGATACGGTTGCTCCCTGATTTCCCCGTTGTATCAGCTGCATCGCCCATCGGGGAGCTTCTATTTCCTTTGTTTTAGCCGGGTAAAGCATCAGTGCAACGAACGGACTGCCTGGCTGCAGACCAGACCTGATCATCAGGCCAACTGCCGTAAACTGGGAACTGGGTTGCGGGCATACCTGGATCGTCATCGCTGTATCCCTCATCAGTTCCCTATAGGTGTAATTTACAGCCTCCGGCAACGTATCCGCGAACACGCCACCAGCTTCTATCCTCATCAGGTCTCCATCGTACAGCGCATAGCCGGGCGTCCCGGTATTTCCAATATCGCTGTTGCGCCACCCTGCAGGCAGTCCGCCACCAGCCAGCGATACCGGCAAAGACGCTTCCGATTCTCTTCCATCCCGTACCCCGGTGACTGTATAGTAAGATATAACGCCTCTTTTCATACTGCTGTCACGGAAAGAATTTCCGGCAGCAATGCCGATTTTCCTATATGGGCCTTCTTTGTTTTTGGCGCGTTTGATGAGATAGGACGAAACACCACGAAGTGTTGCCCATGTCAGTATGCCCGTATCACGATTTGCTGTCAAAACCAGTCCGGCAGGCATTTCCACGGAGAGAGGAAGGGTATCCGCCCTGTCAGTTGCCGGGCTGACTGTATAAAACAGGGTGCCATAGCCGGGGTGGTCCGCGCCAGGCATCCCCGGTCCTTCCGGCCGCAGCCTGTCTGCGGCCGCTTTTGTAAATGGTGCCGGAAGGCCTACCCTATGCACATAGTGGTTATATACCTGCTCGTACACCGCGCGCAGATTGCCACGCGCTATTTCCGAAGGATGTGTATGGTGGTATTTACCGGTACGGTCAAGCATCGGCGTATAGGGGATATCGTTATGGCCCAGGTTATATTTCGCGGTATATTCAAATCCTTTCAGCAGGCGGTTGTTGGCGTAGGCATAGAGATTTAATCCCTGGTGCCAGGCCATTTCACAGCATTCTGCCAGCATGCCGATACCGAGCTGCGTATGCGCCTGGTCACGCCCTGTTTCCTGCACCTGGCCGGTATCATTGATAATATAATGGGTAAGGCTGCCATTGCCCCAGCCATTTACGTAGTAGCGAACAGCGCTCTCAAAAATTTCCCGGTCATTACAGAAAATACCGATGGCCATCACTGTTTTAAGTGCTGCATCGTCCCAGTTGCCATTTGCAAAAGGTGCAAACTCCGCAAGAACGGGATAGATCACCCGGAGAAAATGTTGTTCCGCACGCTTTACGGCCACATCAGGCCATCCCGCATCGCTGTACCGGATGATCTCTGCGGCATTCACCATTTTAAAGGGACCAAGGCCCGCCATCAGCACGGCATCCCTCCCGGTTACCGACAGTAGTGTATTACTCCAGGCATCAATAATGCGAATGGCTGTTTGCGCATATCGCTTATCTCCTGTGACGGCCCACATGATCGCGTTCTGATAGGCGGCATTGGCATCGCTGTCGTAATCAGCCTGGCCTGCCGTAGGATTTCTTCCTACTGAGGCCAGCGGTCCTTTCATTTGATAATCAGCGTGAGAAAAAGGGCTTTTCTCAAAAACCGTGTAACCTTCGTATATGGGTGACCGTTTCCCCGCAACGGCTGTCTTCATTCGTTGCAGGTCAGCATTGCTGTGCAGCAAGCCGGGGTGCGCAAATCCAGGCGCCTGCGCCAATGCACTCGTGGTCACACCGGAAAAAATTATCATCAACAGCCATAAAATATACGCCTTACTCATGGCCTGCCGGTCTGAAAATGAATGCCTGTCCGCCTTTGGCAGCAATTTTTACCGGCAGCTTATCAACGTTGGTGAGCCGCAGTGTTCTCTTCCTGATGGATTGGAGACCGTCATCTTCATAAACAGTCACCGTGTAGGAAATACCGGGACGTAGAAAAGACAGGTCAAGCGTGGATTGCCAGTCCTGTAAACCAGCAGCACAGCCCACATACCAGGTATCTGCCTTCCTTCTGGCCACCGCTATGCCCTTACCGATATCTCCCGCCAGGTAATGCGATTCACTCCAGGTGGTTGGCACATAATCATAGAATTCTATCTCCTCCTCATTGGTGTAATCATTGGGCTGACCATACCAGAATATCGCCTGCAGCGGGCTGTAGTAAACTACGCTCAGCGCCAGCTGCTGTCCTTTTGAAACTTTGATATGCTTTGAAAAGCTGTTTTTCGGATTAGGAAAACAATAGGTAAAATCTGCGGCGCCTGCAAGATAACGGGTGAAGGGAAGCGTGGTGTTATGAAATGCGTCAGGACTGTTTTCATTGCCCCTGATGCCTTCCTGTGTCAACAGTACGGGGTAGGTCCTGCTGAGGCCCGTCGGTTTATAATTATCGTGGATGTTCAGCACAAAGCCGTATTGCTGCACCTTTTGCACTGCCTGCAACAGCCAGGTAAGGCCTGATTGCGTAAGCCCGTCCACAAAGCCAAATTTAAGACCCGCCACCCCCCACTGCTTATAAAGCGGAAGAATTTCGTCCAGCCTGGCTTTCAGCCCAATATAGTTTACGTACAGGATAACGCCGATATTGTGCTGCTTACCATATGCAATCACTTTCGGCAAATCAATTGCCGGGATTACCTGCGTGGGATCCGATGAAGAGCGGAACTCCGCGCCATACCACCCTGCGTCAAACATGATATACTGAAAATGATGCTTCACGGCAAAATCGATGCAATCCAGGCCGCTCTGTGTATTTAGCTGGGCGCGGATAAGTTTTCCGGGCCTGGTCCATGACCAGTCTCCCGGCGCAGGCGCCCCCGCCAGTTTTAGGTCCAGGTTGCGGCAGTGCGCAAGCGCGATGGCTGAACCGGCCACGCTCAGGGTCCTCCAGGGTGTTTCAAGATGCTGGTGAAACAGCACGGCGGTGTCTTGCGGAAATTTTACAGCCAGCGTATTTCCATCTGCGCCACGGGCCAATTCGGCTTTCGTATAGTTAAAGTTCACCGCTTCCCCTACCTGGCAATACGTTCCATCCGATTCCATGGTCACCGGCAGGTCCGTTGTAGTACTGAAGGTGTCCACGCTTGTTGGGGTGAAAACGGACTCCTGGTTGTATTGGTAGATGAGCGGGGAAGCAGGAAAGGCGAACGTGGTGAACTCACGGAGTGCATGTGGCGCAGCATCCGCAGCAGTGACAGCGTAACGGAATGCCACGCTGCTGTCCATCACGCGGAAATCAATGGTCACAGAAAGACCGGCAGTGGTTTGAAGGTATAACCTCGCCTGCTGGTAAACACTATGCAGGGAATCCTGCTCTCCCAGCGGACTGGCAAAAGATTCCCGGTGCAATACCGGCTTATCGTAGCGGGTAATTTTAGCGTTGCGCAGTGAAACACCATCAACAGCGATATCGAGTGCTGACCAGCCAGTGATTTTTTTTCCTTTGAAAGATAGCTGATAACCCGGCTTCCCATCAGGAACACCTGTTGTTAAAACCGTCGTGCGGCCGGGAGATACGATGGAATAACTTCTTTGTGCTGAAAGCTGTCCGCACAGCAACAGGCACATGAGCGCCGGCGTAATACCTGACTTTAACCCAAAAAACATTTTACTCATTTCCAAATTTTATCGGTCAATAATTTCGGTCTGTCCGGGAGAAGCCCGGCTCCGGCGGCAAACGGACCTTCACCTGGACAAAGGCTGCCTGCCGGGGTACAAAATAAATACCCGCAGCCTCCAATTATAAGGGGAGTACTCGCATAAAAAGGGGGGTGAAACATGAATTCCGGAAAGTATACGCCCCTTTTGCCAGTGGATTCGCAGCAACCGATATCAGACCTTCTTCCGGTGCGCCCCTTTTTTACGCGCCTCTATTTTTTCCAGTTTATATTTATCTTCAAATACCTTCCGGTAACGCCGGATATACTCGGAGGGGTTCATACCAAACAGCTTGTTGAACTGCTCCCGGAAGTATTTAACATCATTGATGCCCACCTGGAAACCTATTTCATTAATGTTGAGGCTTGTATTGATCATCAGTTCAGCCGCTTTTCTCAGGCGGATGAAGCGGACAAACCCCCGCAGTGATTCTCCCGACACCTGCCGTATCTTTTTATATACCGAAGAATAACTCATCCCTATTTCCCTGGCCAGCACCTTAATCGTAAAATCTTCGTTATCAAGATTGGCTTCCACAATAGCCATGCATTTTTCCACGAACTGTTTGTACTCGCCTGAAACCCTTAAATCATTTTTACGGAGGGTCACTTCATTCAGAAAATAGTTACGCAGGTTGTCTCTCGTTTGCAGTATGCTGTGTACTGTTGCTGCCAACAGTTCCCTTTCAAACGGTTTCGTGATATAATAGTCGCTGCCTACTTCAGCGCTTGCCAGCTTTCCTTCTTCCGCAGAAGAGCCCGTGAGCAGGATGACCGGGATATGGTTCAGCAGCGTATTCTGTTTGATTTCTTTACAAAGCTCCAGCCCCGACATGGTTTCCATCCGGATATCACTGATGACCACATCAGGCAGCGTGGTCATGGCTTTTTCCAGTCCTTCCTTTCCATCGCGGGCTTCCTCAATATGAAAAGTTGACCGGAACATGCCGGAAATATACTGTCTTATCTGTATATCGTCATCTACGATCAGCATCGTCTGCTTAGATGTGATCAGCGTGCTGATTTCCTCTCTGTCCGGCTCTTCCGGCGAAACAACTTCCAGTTTCTCTTCCGCCATAGCTTCCAGGAAACCGGTTTTGTCCGCAGGAGCGGCATTGTCCTGTTCATGGTCCGGCTGATCGGTGCTGCAAGGTAAAACAACTGTGAAGAGGGTGCCCTTACCTTCTTCACTTTCAAAACTCACTGTTCCCTGGTGCAGTTCAACGAATTTTTTTACCAGGTACAGCCCTATGCCGAATCCTGATTTTCCGGCTGATGCACACCCTTCCGAGCGGTAGAATTTCTCAAATACATGATGGCCGCTCTCCGCCGGAATGCCATATCCTGTATCTGCGATGGTTATCTCCACCTGATCGTCGGCATGATACAGCTTCATTGCCACACTGCCACCGGCAGGTGTATATTTAAAAGCATTCGATAACAGATTAAAAAGTGCTGTTTCCAGTTTCTCTCTGTCTCCGATGATCCACAATTCTTCCCCGCCACCATCAAAGGAATATGCCTGGCTGGCCGATTGCGCCTGTTGTTCAAACGACTGAAACACATCCCTGCAGAGTTCAGTGAGGTTAACGCGGGCCGGTTTCATTTTATCTATGTCACTGTCTGCCCTTCTGAACAGCAGCAACTGGTCCAGCAAACGCAGCAAGCGCCGTGCATTGCGATATATTGTAGTAAACTCCCGCTGATGTTTTCCATCAGGGCCTTGTTCCTGCATCAGGTCTTTCACCGGGTTGATGATCAGCGTGAGAGGTGTACGAAATTCATGCGATACGTTGGTAAAGAAAGCGATTTTCTTTTCATTGAGTTCTCTTTCCTTTTCGGCATTCATATTGGCCATGGCCACCTGGTACCTGAGCCTTCGTTGTTTTGTTTTATAGGTGATGTACACTATCGCCAGAGCTATGACTATCAGCAGGTATAAGAAGAAGGCCCACCAAGAGGCATACCAGGGAGGCAACACCGTTATCTCCAGGCTGATTTCGTTGTTTATCCATTGTCCTTCCGCATTGGTGCTTTTTACCCGGAACGTGTAATGCCCGGCGGCGAGATGCGTGTAAGTGGCTGTTCTGCTGTTGCCGCTCTGGTTCCAGTCTTTGTCCCAGCCGTCCATATAATAGGCATAGGATATTTTATCAGCGGTGGAATAATCCAGCGCGGCGAAGTCGAAGGTAAAAACGGCCTCGCGGAATGGTACTTTGATTTTACGAATGTTATCGCCCTGTTGTTCTTCAATATAACCGGCTTTTTTTCCGATGGGCATATTGTTGACATGAATATCCGTGAACAACATTTTAAGTTTTTCACCGGATGCCAGGATATTGGAAGGCCGGAACAGGTCCACTCCTTTGATCCCACCGAACATCAGTTCTCCGGATTGAAGCCTCAGGGCTGCATTGTAGCTGAATTGATTACTGGACAGCCCGTCTCCCTGGTAAAAATTGGTGAAAATTTCCCGGTCGGGGTTAAACCTGGAGATTCCGTAAAAAGTACTGATCCAGAGATCCCCTGTTTCGTCTTCCAGGATATTCAGCACGGCATTGTTACACAGTCCCTCTGCCGCCGTATAGCGCTTTAGCAATGTTCCCTGTGCGCGGTCAAACAGCAGCAACCCACCGCCTTCCGTGCCCACCCAGAAACGGCCTTTGCGGTCTTCGTGAATGGCCCTTACCGGATTACCGAGCATGTAGCTGATATTGTTATGGTGCTGCGGGTCAATTTTTATCAGGCTGCGAAGATCACCTGCCCACAGCTGTCCGGAGCGGTCTTCTTTCATGGTGAAGAGATCTGTCAGCTTGTCGTCTGTGAGCTTAAACGTATCCTGCTGCCGGTCATACTGGTACAGTGCTCCCCTGTACAACGCGCCTCTGCCGAATGTTCCGGCCCATAAGGAATTGTGGCTGTCTTTATAAAGCAGGTACACGGTTTTACTCTCGTTCCGGTTATTTGGGTAAGCCAGCCTGTAATGCCGGAAGGAATTTGTTTTCCGGTCGAACCTGTTGATACCGCCCCAGAACGTGGAGACCCAGATGTTCTGTTCATGATCGCATTGCACGTTCGTTACAAAGTTATCGCTGAGAGATGCAGGCACTCCCGGGCGGTGACTAAAATTGGTAAACTGTCCGGTTTTCCTTTGCCACCGGCTTAGACCGCCGCCATCTGTTCCTACCCAGATGGTACTATCGTTTTCTTCACAAAATGCAAAAATGAAATTACTGACAAGGCTGTTGCTGTTCAGCGGATCATGCAGCACAGACCGAAACCTGTCTTTCTTGGGATCTATGATATTGATCCCACCCCTCAGTGTCCCGATCCATTTGCGGCCGTCCGTATCTTCGTAAACCGCGCTGACGGAGCCACTCGCCAGGGTGTAGTTGCTATTGCCGGCCGGAATATTCTCTTCCCGGGCGCCGTTTTCCGTACGGATGATATCTATCCCCCCGCCATTAGTGGCCACCCAAAGCCTTCCGCCTTTGTCGAGATACAGGCCTGACACCTTATTATAAGACAGTTTTCCGTTTTCTTCTGTAAATGACTCCAGGTACTGGTTGGAGGATACAGCGTATTTCAACAATCCATTGGGCGTGCCTATCCATAACAGGTCTCTGTCAGCCTTCATACAGTCTGCCGTCGGGAAAGCAGCGTTCACTATCTGAATGGCGGTAATATTGCCGTTTGCCCTGCATAGTCCCCTGCCCTGTACAAAACACCACACCGCTCCATTGCCGGTTATCTCAATACCGCCTGCATCGTAGGATGTCAGCCGCTGACCGTTAGCATACAATGGCACCTGGACGGCGGTATATGTTCCTGCGGCACAAAACAACAGGCCCAGGTTCTCTGTTGCGATCAACATGTTTCCTTTCTCATCTCTCTTAATGTCCCGCACCACGGCAGTTATCCGCTCCAACCGGTTGGTACCTGCCACCTGGTACTGTACGCTGCTGAATTTTCCGGAAACATGATCATATATGTTAATTCCCTGTCTCGTGCCGATCCACAATTTGTATTGTAAATCTTCATTGATCGTAAAAACCCAGTTATTTACGAGGGAACTGCTGTCATTGAACCTGTTGCGGAACACCTTAAACACATTGCCATCGTACCTGTTCAGGCCGTCATAGGTACCAAACCACATAAATCCTTTATGGTCCTGGAACACGCAACGGACAGCATTATTTGACAAACCCTGCTCTATGCCCAGGTATGAAATGACATGATAAGGGTTATCGCCGGCGGAGAAACCGGATACGTGGAACGCTGCAGCAAAAAGTAACATGCAGCACATTACAAGTTTTTTCATCCCGTGAAATTGAAAAATACTGTTCTACTTTGGTTGATCGGCCGAATTACGAATTCACCCCCTGTCCTTTGTTACAATTTACTCCGGGAAAAACGGGCAGCGAGGGGGGACAGTCTCATAATTCAGGGTGTATAATAGTAATTTTTGTCTAAACGACAATTTTTAATTCATTCCGCTGTATTTTGGTCGGGAAAGCCAACAGGAAGGATCTGGGCACAGCAATCGTATCAACCCGCCGCTGTTGGAAAACAATCAATGAACCGGCCAGGCTTTTATAGCAGGATACGCTTTCGGGGACTATACCTGTAATAAGCACCAAAATCAAATTTCCATGTTAAGAGTCGATTTGACATTTAAAATACTTATTGTCATTTTTTCGGTACTGACGGTTCCACGGAGCATTTCGGGGCAAAAAAATCCGCTTTCACTTTGGTACAGGTATCCCGCAAAAGAATGGATCGAAGCACTGCCGGTGGGCAACGGCACATTGGGCGCTATGGTGTTTGGCGGTACGGGCCATGACCGCCTGCAGCTGAACGATATTACTGTCTGGTCCGGCAGTCCGCAACCCGACGCTGACAGAAAAAACGCCTATAAATTCCTGGATACCATCCGGGCGGCTATACGACAAGAGCAATATAAAAAAGCGCAGGAGCTTACCGCCCGGTATATGACCTCCCCGGCGCCCTACTATTCTTCCTATCAGACCCTGGGAGATATTTTTCTTCATTATAAATCTGCAGCGCCCACCAGCTCATACAGGCGATGGCTGGACATAGAACAGGCGATTTCGGGGGTAAGTTTCAATCAATCAGGGACCACCTATACACGGGAAACATTTTCAAGTGCTGCGGACAGTGTGCTGGTCCATCACATCAAAGCCGACGGCAACACGCCGATAACAGTCAGCATTTTCCTTCACCGGAAAGAAAAGTCGCAGACCAGGTTCGAAGCACCCAATAAACTGATCATGACAGGCAATACCGGTCCTGCGCTCGATTTTGAAGTACAACTGGCAGCTGTTACCGACGGCCTTATTGAGGGCGGCAGCGACAGCATCACTGTCAGGAACGCCCGGGAACTCACCCTTTATGTATCAGCCGGCACCTCCTACGTCCTGGATTATGACAAAGGCTTCAAAGGAGAACATCCGCACCGGAAAACAACCTTGCGGCTGCAACAAGCCATCAGTAAAGGATATAGCCGGTTAAAAGCAGCTCATACCGCCGATTATGAAAGATTGTTCAACAGGGTCAGGATCGATCTGGGCGCTGCGGCAGACTCGCTCCCGACTGATGAGCGGCTTCGCAATTACGGCGATGGAAAAAAAGATCCGGGATTTGCCGCGCTGTTCTATCAATATGGCCGGTACCTGCTGATATCTTCCAGTCGCCCCGCCAATCAGCTGCCTTCCAATTCACAGGGTCTGTGGGGCGACGGGTTCGATCTGCCCTGGAAATGTGACTATAAGTCCAACATCAATTACCAGATGAATTACTGGCCGGCGGAACCTACGAACCTGAGCGAACTGCATGGACCTATGATCCGGCTTACCACCGCCCTCGTGGCTCCCGGCAGCAAAACAGCCAAAGCGTATTTCGGGCCGGACACCCCCGGTTGGTGCTATGGCTATACGACCAACGGCTGGGGATGGACAAGCCCCGGAGCCGCCCTGCCATGGGGCGTGTTTGCCGGCGGCAGCGGCTGGGCATGCCAGCATCTGTGGGAGCACTATGCCTTCGGCAGGGATATCCGCTATCTGGAAAAAATTTACCCTGTACTGAAAGGTGCCGCAGCATTCTATCTGGCCACCATGATCAAAGATGCGGCAGGGCACCTGGTCACCTCTCCTTCCACATCTCCCGAAAATAATTTTATCACAGACGACAAACAAAAAGGCAGTGTTACGGAAGGCGCCACTATGGAAAAAGCAATCGTCTGGGACCTGTTCGATAATGTGGCCATGGCCTGCCGTATACTCCATACCGACGAAGCGTTCAGAAAAAAATTGATAGCAGCCAGGGACAACATAAGCCCTCTGAGAACAGGCAAGGAAGGCCAGCTGGAAGAATGGAACAAGGACTGGGACCTTAACACCGATGATCCGCACCACAGGCACGTGTCGCATCTGTTCCCGCTCCATCCCGGTCATCAGGTAACTGTTTTCCAGACACCGGAACTGGCCGCTGCTGCCAAACGTACACTCGAACTACGGGGCGATGACGGCACGGGATGGTCCATCGCCTGGAAGGAAAACTTTTGGGCCAGGCTGCGCAACGGCGATCATGCCCACCGGCTGCTGTCCTATCAGCTTCGGCCCACCACACAACTCAAAACTGTGATGGCCGATGCCGGCGGTACTTATCCCAACCTCTTCGACGCGCATCCTCCCTTTCAGATCGATGGCAATTTCGGTGCCGTCAGCGGCATCACCGAAATGCTGTTGCAGAGCCATGAAACCTACACCACCCGGGATGGCACATATGCTTATGTAATTGACGTCCTGCCAGCCCTTCCGGCCGCATGGCCCAATGGCTCCGTGAGCGGATTGCGTGCCCGGGGAGGATTTGAGGCAGACATTAACTGGCGCAACGGCCAGTTAACAAGTTTCACCATCAGGTCCGCCAACGGAGAACCCTGTAAAATTCGTACAGCCGTTCCGGTGACTGCAGCCGGAAGCCCGATAAAAAGCACAGCGAAGCAAGGTTATTATATATACGAACTACAAACACAAAGCGGTAAAACCTACAAGATGCAAAGCATGGAAAAACTATAATGCGTTTGCAACCTGCTGACGCAAACAAAACAGGATACCGGAAAAACTACTATGCGAAAAAAGAAAACTGTTCAATCACTTCGTCCACTATGAAAAAGAATTAACTGATCAGATAATCCATCAAAAATTCCAATTGTAATGATCAGGGCTAAAAGCGGTTTTGGCCCTGACAGAGAACTTCTTGTCTTTATAAACTTCCACTATGAAAAGAAATCTAACCGCAGGTGTTCTGCTACCTTCTGGTATCGGAAGGCAAGTGTGCTGTAAGGTCCGCCTGGTCCTTCCGGCTATGCTGTTGCTGTTTTCTTCCGCCAGGGCGCAATTGGCCGATACAACGAAGGCTGATACAAAAACGGCGACTGTCACGGAAGCCACCACCGTTCCGGTCCTCTATGGAGAACAAGCCAAAAACAGATTGCTCCAGTCTGCTGTAACGGTATATACCAACCAGTTAGTCACCACGCCAAGTCCTCAGTTTTTACAGGCATTGCCCGGCCGCATACCAGGTTTAAATATCTATTTCAGTAGTGGTGGCCCAGGCCTGGACGGCAATGGAATGGGCTTCAACATCCGCGGGGCAAGAGCGCAAATAATCCTGATTGACGGGGTTGAACGGGGATACCAGTCCATTGATCCGGAACAAATTGAATCCATCACCGTATTAAAGGACGCACTATCGACGGTAATGTTCGGACAACGCTCCTCGTACGGTATCATCTCCATCAGAACCAAAAAAGGAGATATCGGCAAACCCCGCATTTCATTTACCGCCCAGTCGGGCTTTGAAACGCCGACCGCCCTGCCCAAACCATTGCCGGCCTGGCAATATGCCACGCTGTATAATGAAGCCAGGCAAAACGATGCAGGCAACGTCGCCATCCCTCCACAATATACACAGGCCCAGATTGATGCCTATCAACATCATACAGACCCTTATACTTATCCCGATGTAGACTGGTACAATACCGTTCTCCGGAAAAGAGCCGGCATATCCCGTTATAACCTCAATCTTCAGGGCAGTGGAAAAGGCTTCAGGTATTTCGTTGACCTGGACAATGTGCGGGAAAATGGTATTATCAGGACCAGCGACGATAATAAGTATAATACAAACGTCCAGTTGAACAGGTACGCGCTGCGTTCAAATGTAGGCGTTGATGTAACACCGGTGACTTTTGTGCAGCTGAACCTCTTCGGCCGCTTTCAACGTTACAACCAACCCGGCGGAGGCGTGTCAAATATTTTTTCATCTTTATTAAACACGCCCCAACTCGCCTATCCTGTTTTCAATCCCGACGGGTCCTTCGGAGGCAGCGACAAATACCAGGGCAATGCCAACATATGGGGACAGGCCGTTGCCAGGGGATATCAGTTCCAGGATGTAAGAGATATGGCGGTTGACCTGGAGGTCATGCAGAAACTTGATGTATTGACAAAAGGTCTTGTGCTGACAGCAAAAGCCTCCAACAACAATACAGCCTATTATTCAACTATACGGGATAAAAACTTTGAAGTATACCAGTACCAGAATGGAGCCTATACGAAGTATGGATCAACAACCGAACAAACAACCAGGGGCAGTCTGAATGAAAGGTCCCGCATCGTGTACCTGGAAGGAGCACTGGCTTATGACCGGGCTTTTAAAAAGCACGCTCTTTCCATATTGACAGTTGCCAACCAGCAAAGCAAACTGGCATTCAACACCACGAACCTGCCGGAAAACTACACCGCTTATTCAGGTAAACTAAACTATTGTTTTGATGATAAATACGTGGCCGAAGGTGCGGTCAGCTATGGAGGCTACAACTGGCTGGCGCCATCAAAACGCTGGGCAACATACTGGGCCGGAGGACTTGGCTGGAACCTGCATAAGGAAACGTTCATCAGCCGCAACCTGCCTTTCATCAGCCTTCTCAAACTGAGAGCGAACTATGGATTGACCGGCCAGGTAAATGCCGGTTACTTTTCCTATATACAGACCTATTTCAACGCCAACGGCTATTGGTTCGGCTCCGGCTCTTCTCTCGACAAAAGCTCCGGAGAAAATGCGATCGCCAATACAGGCCTGAGCCCTGAAAAAGCGAAAAAACTGAACGCTGGAATTGATCTTGGCCTCTGGAACAACCAACTGACCATAACAGCAGATTACTTCTTCAATAAGTTCTACGATCTTGTTGCCGCACCCACCTTCACAACTGCCATTTTTGGCGCAGGCTATCCAACACAGAATTACCAGCGGTTCAACTACTGGGGCACAGATATTTCAGTCAAATGGCAGCAGCGCATAAAAGCGTTCAGTTATTTTGTTTCCGGTAATTTTTCTATTGTGCAGTCGAAGGTGGTTTATAATGGAGAACTACCTAAAAACTACGATTACCAGATCACGACCGGAATGCCGGTAGGACTGCAATATGGGTATACCGCAACCGGCCTGTTTAGATCCTATGACGAAATCAATGATCCTGCTACCGCAGTAATGCCTTCCTCACCCAAATCATCGCTGAGGCCCGGCGATATACGTTACCTGGACCGCAACGGTGATGGTCAGATCACAGTTGACGACCAGGGACCGATTGGCAATGCAAAACCCACGATATACTATGGTCTCTATACCGGCTTTAGCTTTAAAGGCCTTGATCTTTCGATACTTGTCCAGGGTACGTTCAATCGTCAGAGTACCTTAAACGGCGATTTCATGAACGGCTTTGGAAACAGCGGACAGAATAATGCCTATGAATATAACCTGGGCCGGTTTACAACAGCTACCGCCGAAACGGCGAAACAACCAAGGCTATGGCTGGGCAACAATACCAACAATACCCAGCCCTCCTCTTTTTGGTTGAAGGATAACGATTTTGTACGCCTCAAAAACGTAGAGATAGGCTATACTTTCCCTGAAAAACTATCCCGCAGGATTGGCCTTCCTTACGTACGCCTGTTTGCCAATGGGTTGAACCTGCTTACCTGGGCGGAAATTTATGATGTCAGGAAAGACCTGGACCCCGAGGCCTGGGGAGGAGCTTATCCCATTATGAAGATTTTCAATTTCGGTATCAACATTAAATTTTAACCGGCAATGCATTGTTGTATGAAAAAGAATTATAGCTGGACCTGTCTTGTTTTTATGGCTGTTGCCTTTACCGTATCATCCTGTAAAAAAGCGTTTGAAGACAAGCCGCTTGAACTGCTTACGATAGATTATATTTTCGATGAGAACGACCCTACCGGGGACCAGGCATACAAATGGGTCACAAACATATACACGAAAATCCCTTCCGGGTATAACCGGATGTTGGGCGGTTCCAGCTGGGGCCTTAATGGAGGACAGCGAAGCAACATTTCCCTGGTACCGTTAGAATGTTTTTCAGATGACGCTGTTCCAAGCGCAGATGGTAATGAAGGATGGAATATCATTCGCGGCGGCTACAGTCCCGTTACCACATTTGACGACAACTGGGGAAACTGTTACAGCGCCATCAGGGCAGCCAATATTTTTTTAATGAATTACCAGCGGGTCCCCTGGGCCGATTCATCCCGCAGAGTATGGCTTCCCAACGAGGCCCGGGCCCTCAGGGCTTATTTTTATTACGAATTGATAAGAAGATATGGAGGCGTACCGTTGATAGGCGACAAAATTTTCGACTCCAACGATGCAGGATTATTAAATCTTAAACGCAACAGCTTTCAGGAGTGTGTAAACTACATCGTATCAGAACTGGACATAGCGAAAGACAGCCTGCGCCCCGACGCTTCCCTGGCTGGCAGGACCACCGATGCCGATTTCGGGAAAATGCGCAAAAGCATTGTGATGGCTATCAAGGCCAAAGTATTGCTCCTCGCCGCAAGCCCCTTGTTTAACCCATCGTCTACCCCCGGCAGGTCTTATACCGGCTACGCATCCTACAATGCAGAAAGATGGAAAGCCGCTGCTGATGCGGCAAAAGCAGTGATGAACCTCGGTATCTATGACCTGGAGCCCAATCGTTACACCCTGATGCTGGCCAGAGCGAACAAGGAACATATTTTCTTCAGAATGAGTGATCCCCGTATTGACAATTCTTATTCCTATTATATGTCGCCACCCGGCTACAAACCGGCAAACCGCAACAGTGAAGGACGTGTAAGCCCCACACAGGAATTCGTTGACGCCTTCCCCATGAAAAACGGAAAGGCGGTTACCGATGCATCATCCGGCTATAACATATCAAATCCTTACACCAACCGCGATCCTCGCTTAGACCAAACGGTATTTTACAATGGCGCTAAATGGCTGCAAAGGCCAGTGGAAATTTTTGAAGGCGGCAAAGACAAGCCAAACGATGCAATACTCGCCCCTGTACAGACACAAACGGGTTATTATGCTAAAAAATTCTGTGCAAATGACAGCAGCAGTGCCAACTATACCAATACCTTTTTCCGGGATGGCGGTTTCGTTCCGCCATGGTGTATTATCAGGTATGCAGACATTCTTTTAATGTACGCCGAAGCACAGAATGAATATTCAGGGCCTGATGCGTCCGTGTATGCGGCTATTGAGAAAATCCGCCAGCGGGCCGGACTGTCTCCCTATACGCTGCCTCCGGGATTGTCTCAGGGACAGATGCGTGAGGTTGTTCGCAACGAACGCCGTATTGAACTGGCATTTGAAGAACAAAGATTCTGGGACATACGCAGGTGGAAAATCGCGAAAGCCGTTTACGGGACCACGCTTCATGGCCTCACCATCACCAAAAACGCAAATGGTACATTCAACTATTCCCCCAAGGTGGTCACCACGCCCTATTTCACGGATGCCATGTACCTGTTCCCCATTGCCATAAAAGAAACGCAGGTGAACGGCGGAATGGAACAAAACCCCGGCTATTAACCTTTTTGTTACAATAAACAGCATAAAATGAAAATAAAGATATTCATGTTGATATGGTTTTCGCTGATATCAACGGTGGCGTGGTCCCAAAACATCATCATCAGAGGGCGTGTGGTAAATGATAAAAATGAAGCCATTATCGGTGCTACCGTTTCAGAAACAGACAACCGGAAAAACGGGGTCGTTTCTGATGAACAGGGGAATTATACCATCTCACTCAAGCCAGGCGGTGTAAAAAAACTGGTGATCACATGCATTGGTTATCTGCCCCAAACCATTACGGCAGTAGCAGGCAGCCCTATGCTGGTCCACCTCACGCCAGACGTAAAAGGGCTGGAAGATGTGGTGGTAGTTGGTTTTGGACGTCAGAAAAGAATCACCAGCACCGGGGCTGTCAGCTCAGTAAAGGGAGAAGAGATCAGGTCGGTCCCCACTGCCAATATTCAAAATACGCTTATCGGCCGCCTACCCGGCTTCTTCAGCCAGCAAAGGAGCGGCCAGCCCGGGGCAGACGCCGCCGACTTCTTTATCAGGGGTGTTAATTCCATCACCGGAGACAACAAACCGCTGATCATTGTGGACGATATCGAGTACGACTATACGCAGCTCTCGCAGTTGAACGTAAATGAAGTGGAATCTGTTTCCATCCTCAAAGATGCGGCCACCACATCCATTTATGGATTAAAAGGCGCCAACGGCGTACTGGTGGTTACCACTACCAGGGGACGTATCGGAAAACCCCGGATCAATCTCACGGCCGAAAGCGGAATTAACCAAACGATCAGGATGCCGACTTTCCTGGACGCATACACCACGGCACTGCTCCGGAACGAGGCAACCATCAATGATGCATACGGCCAGTCCCAGGCCCCGGTACTGCCTTTCACCCCGGACGACCTGCAGAAGTTTAAAGACGGCTCCGATCCCTATGGCCATCCGAATGTAAACTGGGCAGATGTTCTATTCAAAAAAGCGTCTACCCAATCCCGTTATAATGTAGATGTAAGCGGAGGCAATTCCCTCGTAAGATATTTTACCTCACTGGGATATTTTTCCCAAAACGGTATTTTAAAAGACTTTAAGCCGGTAGGAGATTATGTCAACACCAACTACTTCTACAGGCGCTTTAACTATCGCTCCAATCTTGATATTACACCTACAAAAACGCTGAAGATCCGGTTTGACGTCAATGGCCGCTTTGAAACGGTCAATAACCCCAGCGGCACCGTGGAAAACGCCGGACTCTTTTATGAACTGGGGGCATTTCGTTACATGGCTCCGTATGCCATGCCGGTAACAAACCCCAATGGCAGTTCCAGCTATGCATCGCACCAGGGCGCTATCACCAATAACGGCGCTATCAACCCGGCTTTCCGGTTGGCCAACGGTGGATACATCAGAAGTTTCAGGAATAACTATAACATTATTGTAGGGGCGGACCAGCAACTTGATTTTATAACTCCCGGTTTATCTGCCAGGGTAAATATCTCTTATGCCGGTAATAACAATGAGGGCCGCAATCTTAACCGCAGCGGCCTGCCCGCCTATAAATATGACGTTGCCACGAATTCCTATTCCATCAGGGACGCGGGTCAATACCGTATGCTTCCCTATGTAGTTGCTTCTACCAACAGCGCCTTTAATTCTACCACCATCCTTCAGGCCTCTCTTAATTATGACCGCACCATCGGGAGCCATCACTTCACCGGGCTTTTGCTGTTAAATCAGCGGAATTATATAAATGGCGCCGTCATCCCCGTCAACTACCGGGGCACCACCGCGAGGCTGGATTATGATTTCAGGCGTAAATATCTCCTGGGCGTTACCGTTGCCCGTAATGGCAATGACCTCTTCCAGGAAAACAAACGGTATGGCATATTCCCGGCAGTATCATGGGGCTATAACCTAGCAGAAGAACGGTTTTTCAAAAACACGTTCCCGTTTTTCGACATGTTTAAAATCAGGGGCTCCTATGGCCTGGTAGGATCAGACGCCAACTATCCGGGCACGGTGACTTCTGTAATTCAGTATGGTACCACAGGTTCAAACTATTATGGGAATACCACGGTAGAAGGAGCGCTGGTAAATCCCGACGTCTCCTGGGAAAAAGAAAAGAAGACAGACCTGGGCCTGGAGTTGAACATGTTCCAGGGCAAGGTGACACTGAGCGGCAGTTATTTTTATAATTACCGCTATGACCAGGTGATTGAACAGCGGGATATTCCTTTGTTGATTGGACAGGACCTTCCCAAAAAAAATGTGGGCATATCAGAGAACCAGGGATTTGACGGGGTGGTCACCTACAGGAACGACAAGGGAAAGATCAACTATTCGATCAGCGCCAATGCTTCTTATGCCGTTAACCGGATTATTTATATCAGTGAGGCGCCGGACTATCCCTACCAGGCAAGAACGGGTACCAGGCTGGGTTTGATCATGGGGTATCATAATATCGGGTTCTACCAGCCCGATGATTTTGATGCGAACGGGAAAGTAAAGAAGGGCGTGGCCGCACCCACCTGGAGTGTTATACAGCCGGGAGATCTTAAGTACGCCGATATGAACGGGGATGGCATCATTAGCGATGCCGATAAAGTCAACCTGTCAAAACCAAATTTACCCACTACCGTTCTGGGTGCTGAATTCACCATCGGTTACAAGGGATTAACATTAAGAGCATTGCTGCAGGGATCTTTTGGTTATGCCGTACAGGTAACGGCAGAAGGCGCCGGTGATGCGTTCAATGGTAATCTCCGGCCCTGGAACCTGGAGCGCTGGACACCCTCAACTGCTGCTACCGCCACTTATCCACGCATTGGACTGAACACCAACATCAATAATATCTCTTATCTGACAGTCTCTGATTTCTGGTATGCCGATACCTGGTATGTCCGGTTAAAATCACTGGAGCTGGCTTACCAGATTCCCCGGGGATGGCTGAAAAGCACGAAAGTAGTTCAAAATGCGAGGGTATATCTCTCAGGGTATAACCTGGTGAATATACAGAACATGGGCAAGTTCCAACAGGACGCTGAAATTGCCAGCGGCCCCGGTGGCGCCTACCCTAATACCGCAAACTTCAACTTTGGATTGCAACTAAGCTTCTAACGCTAAAAAATCACCTATGATCAGTCATAAAATATACCGGAGAATACTATTGGCAGGGTTGGTTCCAGCCTTCTTTATCACGGCCTGCAAAAAAGACTTCCTGGACCAGAAGACCTTGTCCGCGATTGACGAAAGGGCGGTCTTCCAGGACAGTACCCGGTCACTGGGCGTCATTAATAACCTGTATTCAAACCTGGGATTGTCCTTTAACCCGAGAAGATTCAGCAATACAGGACTGGACGCGGCCTGCGACGAATCGGAACCAATCGGCGATCCCACTATTTACACATACAAAATTTCAAGTGGTGGCGTTAATGCCAACAATGCCGACGGAGGGCTATGGAAAACTACGTTTCAAATGGTCAGGGCGGCAAATATATTCATGAAGAACAAAGACAGCATTCCGGTATCGAATGCCACCAAAGACTACTGGACGGGGCAGGTACGGTTTTTAAGGGCATGGTATCTTTTCACGCTGTTGAAACACTATGGCGGCATACCTTTAATTGGCGACAAAATATTTGACGGCAATGAAAAAATAGATGTGGCACGCAGCTCGTACGAGGACTGCATCAAATACCTGACCAGTGAGCTGGACGCAGCCGCCGCTTTACTTCCGCTCTCTTATCGCCCGGGAGATGCGAACCAGTTGAAAGTAACGAAGGGCGCTGCTTTAGCCGTAAAGGCCAGGATGCTTTTATACGCGGCCAGCCCGTTGGTCAACAGCGGGCCAAGGGCAAATGACCCTGAACATCTGCTCACATTCCCCGGCGCCGATCCGGAACGCTGGAAACAGGCCTCCGACGCCGCCAAAGCGGTGATCAGCCTGGGCGTGTACAGCCTGTATACCGCTTCAGCCACGCCGCTTTATACACTCTTTCTGCAAAATACGCCACAAGCGGAACATGTTCTCGTTTACTGGCAACCATGGACGACCGGCAACAATTTTTACGTTGAAGCCAGCGCCAATCCTACTTCCAGAGGAGGCATGAACGGTTGGACAGGAACAAAGTATTTTCCAACGCAGGAGCTGGTAGATGAATTTGATATGATCAATGGGCTGCGGATAACGGACCCTGCTTCCGGTTACCCGGGCATCGGCAATAATATGTATAAAAACAGGGACCCGCGGCTTACCTGTACCGTCCACTATAACGGCGCTATCCGCATTATGGGATCATTTGGCGATCAACCGGTCAATACCTATACAGGCGTCATCCCGACAGGGAATGCAGCAGTGACCAGTGCAAGCGTTGACGGCATCTATACATCCACCGGCACATTAACAGGATATTTCAGGTATAAGATGTGCAACGGCGGCGGTGGTGAGCTGTACCGGCCGTGGGTAGTGATGCGCTATGCAGAAGTACTGTTAAACGCCGCCGAAGCCACCAACGAATACTATGGCCCCACCGCGGAAATATATGACTGGTTAAAGATGGTACGCGGCCGGGCAGGCATCCTCGCCGGCGAAAACGGCCTGTATGGCCTGAAAGCGGGTATGACCAAAGAGGAAATGCGCGAAGCCATCCGGCATGAGCGCCGCGTGGAGCTGGCTTTTGAGGAACACCGCTTTTGGGACATACGCCGCTGGAAAATTGCGCCCCAGACGGAAAATGCCGAAACACACGGCATGGAGATCACAAGGGCCGCAAACGGAAGTTTCTCCTACCGTGTAATACCGGTACGCAGACATGTGTTCACCGAGGCAATGTATTTCTGGCCCATCCCACAAAGTGAACTGACGAAGTCGCCCGCCTTAAAACAAACACCAGGTTACTGAAAACAGTTTAAAACAATTTTAACAAGCAGCTTATGAAAAGCATGATAACCACGCTTACCTTTATTGCCACACTTTCCATCGCCGCCTGCACAAAAGGCGGATCACTGGAAAGAATAAGCGGTGATCAATATACGATTACCTCCACTGCAAGTGCCCAACAACTGGTACCGGCTATTGACACCACTTTCGCCGGGACATTTAAAGGCTTTTATGACGAGCAGTTAAACATCCTCACCTTCACCCTGACATGGAAAGACTTGTGGAGAACGGACAAAGACACCATCATTTCAGTAAACTTCTACGGCCCTGCCGGTGCGGCGGAAAACGGCGCCTTAGTGCGTTCCCTCCCCTTTGTCAGCACAAACAGCGAAGCATCTGTCAATCTCGGATTAGCAGGCTTAAACGGCTTCGGAATGAAAGAGAAAAAAGACTTCCTGGCAGGGGCCTGCTATTTTACCATCAACACCAAAAAGTATCCCAATGGCATCATCAGAGGCCAGTTGGCAGCGATAAAACAATAAAACATATTCATTAATCCGATTCATCAACATATGCAGAAGTTTATATTCCTTATCTCTTTTGTCTGTATTTATACTTTAAAAACAAATGCGCAGGAACTCATTACCTATCCCGCTCCGAAGGCAGTCGTATACTCCATGCACAATGATGATTACACGGTTAAAGTGCGCAAGCCCGGCGGGGAATGGCAGGACCTGTATGAATACAATGTAAAAGTGGACCTGGACAAACCACAGGATGCGTCTATGGTCTATTTCGATTTTTCCGGCTCTGTAGAAGTATTCGTACAAAAGAATAACGGCAATGTACAGTCCGTGAAGGTACGTCCATCCTCCTATGAAATAAAACCGGTCCTCCATGGGAACAGTATTACGTTTACCTTGACCGGACCCCGGAAACTCTCTATAGAGTTCGACGGCGACAAGCTGCACAACCTCCATGTATTTGCCAATCCTGTTGAAACGTACCGTCCCGATCCCAACGACCCGAACGTGGTTTACTTCGGGCCCGGCGTACACCTGCCCAAAGACCTCCCCGGTGAAGCATTTAACATTCCATCGGGTAAAACGGTTTATATAGCCGGAGGAGCTATAGTGAGAGGGAAACTACTGTGTGACAAAGTGGAAAATGTCCGTATTCTCGGGCGTGGCATTATTGATCAGCCGCAGCGTGGCGTTGAGGTGCGGCACTCCAGCAATGTCACCGTTGACGGGATCATTGTCCTCAATCCGAAGCACTATACCGTCTTCGCCGGCGGATCGGACCACCTTACCATCCGCAACCTGAAATCATTCAGCGCCAGTTCCTGGAGCGATGGGCTGGATTTTATGAGTTGCAGCGACGTTACGGTGGATGATGTGTTCATGCGCAATTCCGATGATTGTATCGCGGTATATGGGCATCGCTGGGAGTTTTACGGTGACGCCAAGAACTATTCCGTTACCAATTCCATTCTCTGGGCGGACGTAGCACACACCATCAATATCGGCGTTCACGGAAACACGGAAAAAACAGGCGACGTCATCGAAAAATTATTATTTAAAAACATTGAAATATTAGAGCTCGATGAAGACGATCCCATTTCCGAAGGATGTATGGCCATCCAGGCAGGCGACATGAACCTGGTCCGCGACGTCCGTTTTGAAGATATACGTGTAGATGACTTCCAGGAAGGGAAACTCCTGCAACTGCGGGTGGCGTTCTATGACAAATACAATGCGGCGCCTGGCAGAGGAATAGAAAATATCTACTTCAAAAACATCAGTTACAACGGCAACAACATCTCCCCTTCTATTATCAATGGCCTGGACAAAACACATCTTGTAAAAAATATAACGTTCGAAAACCTTCGTATCAACGGAAAGCAGGTCACCAACGTCGAAGAGGCCAATATCCAACAGGGGGAGCACACACAAAATATAACGTTTAAAAAATCCGCGAAATGATCAATAGTGATAAAACAAATCTTGTTATGAAATACCCGTTATTCCTGCTGCTGCTTTTTTTTAGCACGGCAGCAGCAGCACAAACTTTTATTCATCCCGGCGGTTTACACACCAAAACGGATTTAGACCGGATGAAAACACAGGTAGCAGCCGGAGCGCATCCCTGGATTGACAGCTGGAACGCCCTCATAGCTCACCCCAAGGCACAAAACACTTACACCGCCGCGGCACAGGCCAATATGGGCGTCAGCCGCCAGCGCGCGTCAGCAGATGCTGTCGCCGCCTATCTCAATGCCCTGCGCTGGTATATTTCAGGCGACACCTCCTATGCAGCCTGTTCGCGGAAAATCCTGAACGCATGGGCCTACGCCGTAAACCAGGTCCCCAGCGGACAAGACATCCCCGGACTGATGGGGATCGCGGTTTACGAATTTGCTGTGGCAGCAGAGATACTGCGTCTTTATCCCAATTGGTCACAGGCAGATTTTAATCAATTTAAAAAAATGATGACCACCTACCTCTATCCTAACTGCCATGATTTTTTAACCCGCCACAACAATGCCTGCATCAGCCATTATTGGGCGAACTGGGATATCTGCAACATCACGGCCATTTTAAGCATCGGCGTATTGTGCGACGACACGGCCAAATTCAATGAGGCCATTACCTACTTTAAATCCGGTGCGGGCAATGGCAATATCACGAAGGCCATTCCTTTTTTGCATCCGGGAGGTTTGGGACAGTGGCAGGAAACAGGCCGCGACCAGGAACATGCATTGCTGGGCGTGGGCATGCTGGCCAGCTTCTGCCAGATAGCGTGGAACCAGGGCCAGGACATGTATGGCTATGACAACAACCGCCTGCTGGCAGGCGCTGAATATACCGCCAAATACAACCTGTGGCAGGACGTTCCGTACTCCACGTATAACAACTGCGATAACGTCCTGAATTTCTGGGCGTCGGAACAAAATAGCGGCGGCAGGGGAAGATTGCAACGCCCCATCTGGGAAATGATTTACAACCACTATGTGGTAAGAAAAGGATTGAGCGCCCCATACGTAAAAGCCATGGCAGAAGTGAACAGGCCGGAAGGTTTTGAGCACGACGACAACCTTGGCTTCGGCACCTTATGTTATACATTAAATGCAAGTGCGTCACCTTATCCCTCCTCCCCTGCGCCATCGATACCAACAGGACTGAAAGCAACCGCAAGTGTAGGAAAAGTATGGTTAAGATGGCCCCCGGTGCCGACAGCCAACGGCTATAATGTACTGCGTTCAACAACAAGCGGTGGCCCCTATACCCAGATAGCAACCTTCAGAGGAACTTTTCCGTTATATGAGGACGCGGGTGTGGCCAACGGCACCCGGTACTACTATGTCGTATCTGCCATTAACCAGGCAGGGACCAGCAGTAATTCCCCGGAAGTGAATGCCACTCCGGCCGCTACAGGCACATTGCCCGCCGGCTGGAGCAGACAGGATATTGGAACAGCGGCCACCGCAGGCACTGCCGGGTATGCCAACGTAAACAACGGGACTTTCGTGGTAGGTGGTTCCGGCGCCGGCATCGGCGGCGCCGCAGATGGATTGGGTTATGTGTATAAAAGTGTAACCGGCGACGTTACAATCACAGCTCGGGTCGCAGAAAGCACATGGAAGGGCGGCGGCTCTCAGAAAACGGGCATCATGGTCAGGGAATCCCTTTCCGCCAATGCCATTGCTTTTAGCATGACCTCCGGAGACGGAGGTGTCCGTGAAGCAAGATTTGGCAGCCGCACTTCCACAGGCGGCACCATGGGCTTTCAAACCGGTAACGCCTACACGCGCACTCCCACCTGGTTCCGCTTGCGGAAAGCAGGGAACACCATCACCGCCTATCAGTCAACCGACGGGACCACATGGTTTGCTGTAGGTAATCCGGTTACAGTATCAATGGCCAACGCTTATTATGTTGGATTGGCGGTTTCATCAAACAGCTCCAATTTAAACACAGCGACATTCGATAGTATAACGGTAGATTAAATCGGTAGTAAGTGAAAAAAGATTTTTCAAATAGTAAAAGACATTTTCAGCAAGATGTAATGATAACCATTTTAAACCCTCAAAAAACAACACCCTATGACAGACTTTTTTACCAGAAAGACCAACTGCTTCTGGGCAGTAATTTTTATCTTTTTGCTTTCCTCAAATGCAGGGGCCCAAACCTTTGTGCATCCGGGCATTCCTCTTTCCGCTTCGGACCTGAGTGTGTTAAAGGCCCATATACAGGCCGGCGATTATCCATGGAAACAGGCATATGACATCATGGCTGCAGATGGCAAGTCACAGTTGACATATAAGATGCAGGGGCCGTTCGCCACCGTCAGCCGTAGTCCGGACGTCAATCGTGGCCAATGGATGAACGATATGACCGCTGCTTTTTATCAATCCCTTATGTGGTATTTTACGGACAATGAAGCTTATGCCATAAAAGCGAGGGATATTTTAGTGGCATGGGCCAATACCCAAACTCAATTTACCGGACAGTTGGGAAACCTCGACCTGGGAGATTTCGCGTTTGCCTATGGAGGCGCCGCCTCCATCCTCCGCGGCACCTGGGGCGGCTGGACGCCAGCCAACACCACCGCGGTACAGAACCTGTTCAATAACATTTACTGGCCTCCTTCTGGTTGTAATGGTTATGCCCTGGGGCCGGCCAACAAAGGCACATTAAGCATAGCTGCAGGAGCTGTGATCGCCGCATTTTCCGATGACCCGGAAAAAGTGGCGCACATCGTTCACCTGATGAGATACATCGGCGCTACCGGATTAAAAAATACGCTGCCAAGCGGGGAGAATGGCGAAAGCGCAAGAGATCAGGGGCATGCACATGGCATGTGGGGCAACCTGGCTTTTGCCGCTGAAGTGCTATGGAAGCAAGGATTGGACCTCTATTCTGAACTGGATAACCGGCTTCTTGCAACAGGGGAATACTTTTCAAGGAAAAATACCGGCGACTCCATTGGATATATACCTTATGGCACTACTGATGCGCATTATTTAACCGATGAAAGCGGTGTCTGGGACGGCGGAAGATGGGGACTTACCCTTATACACGGAGCCTACATGGTACGTAAAAATCTGGGCTCCGCTTATGTCACGAAGCGGCTTACCGACATTCCAAGACGGTTTGATCCTGTCTATACCTGGTTTTATAAATCGGAAGATCATTCTACCGCTGTCGTTCCTCCGCAAACCCAAATCGTTCCCGACCCGGGAAAAGCGGGAACAGGCGACTTGACAGATCTGGATATCGGAACGGTTTCCCCGGCAGGGAACAGCGCTTACAATAATAATGTCTGGACAGTAAATGGAAGCGGAACGGACATATTAACGCACGCAGCAGATGGCCTGCACCTCGTTTACAAAGAAGTGACCGGAAACTGTTCTATTATAGCCAAAGTAGAAACAATCGGAAAAAGCAGCCCTAATTCAAGAGCAGGGCTCATGATCCGTTCTGATCTGACGGCTACCTCCGCACAAAGGGCATGGATCGCCATTAAATCAGGTAAAAGAGCGGAGGCTTTTATGCATGGATGGACAGAGGTAAGAGGAGGCTCCAACTGGGAAAAAGCGGAAAGACCTGTCCCACAGGATGCTTACTGGGTCAAAATTGAAAGGATCGGAGATGTGATAGGAATGTATTACTCCGCCGATGGCACAAGCTGGGCTTCAGAAGTGCAGGGAAGGTTTGCAGGCTTCACCGGTAAAGCATATATAGGCCTGCTTGTTTGCTCCAATACCAACGGATCTTTGGATACAGCGACTTTTAGCAATGTAAGTGTGACTGGCGGACAGGGAGGAATCGTTACCCAACCTGAAGCGCCGTATTTCGTATATGCATACCCCGGAGACAACCAGGTGCGCGTAAGGTGGCTTTCATCATTTGGCGCAACAGGCTATACGCTTAAACGGGCCGCTTCAGCAAACGGAACGTATACAACCATCGCGTCCAACCTTCCGGGCAACAGCTTCATGGACAACAACGCCACTAACGGGCAGACCTATTATTACAAAGTATGCGCCACAAACGCCGCCGGCACCAGCGCCGACTCCCCCGCCGATGCGGGCACGCCCCGGGCGCCATACGTACCACAAACACTCAATGGCCTGTACCGCATTATAGCCACCCATAGCGGTAAAGCAGTGGAGGTTAAAAACAGTTCCCTTGCTGACAGTGCCCTGCTGGGACAAAAGACCTATTCTTTCTCCAGTAACCAACATTGGACCATTACCCGTAAATCAGGTACTGATTATAAGATCATTAACCTGTTGAGCGGAAAAGCGATGGATGTTACCGGTAATGCCGTCACAAACGGCGCAACCGTAGAACAGCGGACCTACTCAGACACTGATGACGCCCAGGTCTGGACGATTAAAGACCGGGAAAACGGTACTTTTAGCATCATCGGAAAACCCAGCCAGAAATCGTTGGAAGTACCGGGTTCAAATACCGCGGACGGCGTTGTGATGAATATCAACAGATGGCTTGATGGTGCCAACCAGATCTTCAGGATAGAACCGGTCACCGCATCGGAAATGGATTCCGTGTACCTTCAAAAACTGGCTGAAGCCAAAAAACTACGCGACACGACAGCTGTCAGCACCACGAATGAGCTGGGTAAATTCCCGGTGGCGGCCAAAACACAGTTAAATGACAGCATTACCTATGTGCAGGCTGCCTATAACTCACAGTCAACTGTTACAGAAGTTTGCAGCTATGTGGCCATACTGGGAAATGCCATTAAACGGTATAAAGCTTCCATGTACTATGGAATGAATACCCTTGCTGACGGAAACTACTATCTTCAGCCGCTCCGCAGCGATTCATTCTGGACAAAGAACGAAACCAATACACCATTATTCAGCCTGGCAGATTCCGATCCCCTGCTTCAGATCTGGCATGTCACGAAACAGGGCAATGGCAGGTATAAAATTGTCTGCCTCAGCGCACCCGCGTCTTTCAGCAACTATATCAATGAGAGCGCACAGTTTGGCCGTAGTGTCACGCCTTACTCGGATGCATGGAATTCCATGAATATTTACTTTAACGGGACGTCTTACGCGGTGCAAAGAGCGCAATCAGCCGGGAACGGTTATTGGTACATTAACGGAAATCAAATAAACTATATCGTTGGAAGCGATAATGATCCTGTTCCCTATAACTTCCCATTCCGTTTTGTGCCCGTGGGAACGGTGCCCATCAATCTGACGGTTGCTGCCGGTGACTCCCAAAACATCCTGGAATGGAGCCCCGTTTTCAATTCCACCTACAACATACAGCGCTCAACCACACCAGGCGGCCCCTACACTACTCTTGCCAATCAGACCGCCACGCGCTTCACGGATACTACGGTGAGTAACGGAACGGTCTACTATTATACAGTGGCGTCTACAGATAGCACCGCCTTAAGCCCGGAGGTGACGGCATCACCTAATACAGGCCAGATGACTTACCTGAAGTTTGATGAAACCAGCGGAATACGCGCTATCGATAGCTGGGGAGCGAAACACGGCACATTGGCAGCCGTAGCAACAAGGGCAGCCGGCAAAGCCGGAAGCGCACTTAAACTTAACGGTAACGCCAACGCCTATGCGACGTTGCCGGCCGGAATCGTCAGCACTTTGTCCGATTTTACCGTTTCCTCCTGGGTAAAAATGGACGCAATGGCCAACTGGATGAGGGTGTTTGATTTTGGGAACAGTACTACACAATATATGTTCCTCTCTGTTCAGGCGGGAACAACCACGGTAAACAACATAAGTTCATCCATCGTACGGTATGCCATTAAAAACAACGGAACAGAACTCAATGTGAGCTTCCCTTATGTTTTCCCGTTGAACACCTGGGTACACCTGGCTGTAACCCAGTCAGGCGATACTGCCCGGCTGTATATCAACGGCAATCTGGTATCTTCCAATACAGCGATCAACATCAAGCCGCAGCAACTCACCCCTGCGGGTACTGCTACAGGCACCTCGTTGAACTACCTGGGGAAATCCCAGTTCTCTGATCCCCTCTTCAATGGCGCTATCGATGAATTTAAGATATACAAAAGAGCTTTAAGCGCCGCGGAGATCGCATTTACAGCCTATACGCCCCCCATCGCGCCTGCCAATCTGTTCTACTGTTACAGCCAGTCAGATACCTACAGCGTTCCCCCGTTAACGGTAGCCGATGACTATAGCGTCGCTTCGATAACCTATACTGTACAAGGAGCCACCTCCCGGAATGGAAGCGGCGCAGACGCCAGCGGCGCATTCAATGCAGGAAAATCAGTCATTACCTGGACGGTCACGGGCATACATGGTAATGTGAATACCACATCCACCGCTGTAACGGTAAATGCGGCAGTAACCACAAGTATCCCGGATGTGTATGCCATGAATCCGCAGATAGATCAGAAGAACACCATTTACGCCGGTTACGGGCCTACATCGCTGGAACTGACGGCCAATGCTACCGGCGGAACCGCGCCTTACAGTTATCAGTGGAGCAACGGGCAAACCACTCCGTCCATCAACGTAAATACAGCCGCAGCCTGTACAGTGGTCGTTACCGATAACAAGGGATGTTCCTCCACCGCCGCCGTTACCGTTAAAACACTGGACGTCCGTTGTGGCAACAATAACAACAAGATAATGATCTGCCACAATAACAAAACCATTTGTATTTCTTCAGACGCCGTAAAGGAGCATCTTGCCCATGGCGACCGGCTTGGTGATTGTACTGCTACCGGTAGCCTGACCGGCAAAGGAAATGAATCACCGGCAACAAACCATCAGCAGCTTACTGTCTATCCTAATCCCGTTGCCGATGTGTTGAATATACAGGTAAGCGGAGTTGAAACCGGATCAGTGATGAGAATATACAATCAGCACGGGACAGAGGTGAAAAACCTGGTAATCACCGGAAAATCCCAGTTTATGTCAGTCCGCGGACTGGCCGCGGGCACTTATTATTTACAGATAAACAACCGCGGAACGCTCATTACCGGAAAAATCATGAAACTATAATTCAGATAACTTCCGGACACAAGGGTGGTGGCGTTCCTGCCACTGCCCCTGTACCCGGAAACTTTTTTGAAGTATGTACCTGTTTTATATCATAACGCTGTACAACTTTTTTATCTTTAAAAAAACAACATGAATGAAAATTGTAAAAACGCTTATTCCTATCGCCATTCTTTTGTTTATATCAGTCGCTTATGCTGTTGCTAAAGACACTACCGGCATTTTACATCAACATAAAATTGACCTGAAGGCCAAACAGTTTTTTCTCTTTTCCTATTTTACAGGACAGGCGGGAGGAGCACACCTGGCATTGAGCACTGATGGCCTGCATTGGGCACAATTGAATGCCGGACGGCCTGTTATCACTCCACAGGTAGGTTCGGAAAAACTAATGCGTGATCCCAGCATTCATCATGGCAGGGACGGTGTTTACCGGATGGTGTGGACATCCGGCTGGAAAGGAAAAGACATCGGTTATGCAGCGTCGTCTGACCTCATCCACTGGAGCGAACAAAAAACCATCGAGATTGGTAAAGGTATTGACAGCACCAACAATTGTTGGGCGCCTGAGATTTATTTCAATGAACTAAAAGGCGAGTACATGGTTTACTGGTCTTCGAATATCGGGCCATGGAAAAAAGCGGGCTCCGAAGGCAGGATATATTATGTCACTACTAAAGATTTCAAAATATTCAGCGAACCCAAAATATTATTCAGGAATGGTTTTCCTGCAGGTGGCGCGCCCGGGAACAACGGGCCGATAGACGCATTTATCTTCAGGGACAAAAATAAATATCTCCTGTTTTATAAGAAAGATGACAACAGCCGCGTCCCTAATGTATACTACCGTACCGGGAAAACGCCGGAAGGCGGCTGGGGTGAAGAATCCGGCCCTATACGGCCATCAACGGGCGATGAAGGGCCATCAGTTGTAAAAATAGGCGACCGGTACTGCATGTTTACAGACCCCTTTGAAAGTGACTACGCGTACGTATTTATCAGTAAGGATTTAAAGGACTGGCAAAGGGAGGTAACAGATCTGAAAATGTCTCATGGCACCGTACTGGAAATATCCAGGGAAACAGCTATCCAACTACTCCGGCACGACAGTACCGTGAATGATGATACAAATTCAAAAGCCCTTTTGCAGCGACAGAATCCCTTTGGCCATGCGCTGGTCCCTGATATGATTGCCGATGCCAGCATCCAGGAAATAAACGGTACCTTCTACTGTTACGCGACAACAGATGGATATGACCAGGGACTGAAGACATCGGGGCCGCCGGTAGTATGGAAGTCGAAAGATTTTGTTCACTGGAGTTTTTCCGGCACTTACTTTCCCGCTGCTATGGGGCAGAAATATTGGGCGCCCAGCAAAGCTATTGCCGCCAATGGCGTTTACTATATCTATCCAACAGTGAATGGTTTTATTTATCCGGCCGTTGCCGCCTCTCCGGACGGACCGTTTAAACTGGCAAAAGGCGTTGACAGCTTTTCCGCTACTTTCACGCCGGCCACCCTGTTACAATCCAAAGATCCCCAAGGCCCTGCCGGTATCGATGCGGAGGTTTTTATTGACGATAACGGGCAGCCCTATATTTTCTGGCAACGCCGGTTTGCTGCAAAGCTACAACGGAGCATGACAGCTATTGATACGGCTTCCGTCATTCAGATTGCCACAAAGCGGCCTGGTTATTCTGAAGGCCCCATCTTCTTTAAACGCAATGGAATCTATTATTACCTGTATACGCTTGGCGGCGATGAAAAATACCAATATGCCTACGGAATGAGCAGGACATCCCCACTGGGACCGTTTGAATTTCCTGCAAATGATATTATAGCCACTACCAGTTATGAACGGCAGATCTTCGGCCCCGGCCATGGCTGCGTGTTTAATGTGCCCGGCACAGATAATTACTATTTTGCCTATCTGGAATTTGGCAGGGGAAGCACTAACCGGCAGACCTATGTAAACAAGCTGGAATTTAATGAGGACGGGACCATCCGCCCCGTTGACCTGACGCTCGACGGGACAGGCGCCCTCCATCCCTTGCCTCCTGAGAAAGAGATCGATGTCATCAGTTCAAAAGCATCCAGCGTTCGTTCCGATATGATCATCAAACCCAATAAGGATTCCCTGTTTAAAAGAACAGAATCCTTTTCGCCGCAGTTTGCTTTCGATCATGCAAACGGCTCCAGGTGGATGGCTGCCGCCGAAGATGCAACACCCTGGATGATCGCGGACTTAGGCAAACTGCAACCTGTCAAACGCAGCGAAGTGTATTTTGTCAGGCCCACTGCCGGGCATGCATACACGCTGGAGTATTCTGCCGACGGCAAAGTATGGAAACCTTGCGGTGGACATCAGCAGGTAATGGTACAATCGCCGCACATCGACAACCTGAACATCAAGGCCCGTTATTTACGTGTAAAAATCCTGCATGGGCTCAATGGTATCTGGGAGTGGCATATTTACTAAATATCAATGGTTAAATTTTCAGATGGATCGTCTTATATTTTTATTGCTCCTGCTTTGCCTGCAGTTATCAGGTGTATGTTCTAAGGCGCAAATGACCGGCAACTGGGGTGACCAGGGAAACGGAACCTATGTGAACCCTGTGCTACCGGCAGACTACAGTGATCTTGACGCCATACGCGTAGGCGATGACTATTATGCCATATCTTCTACCATGCAGTTTTCGCCCGGCATGGTGGTGCTGCATTCCAAAGATCTCATCAACTGGGAAATTGCAGGCCATGTGGTGGATGATCTGACACGAATCAGTCCGCAATTGAACTGGGACCGGATGAACAGTTATGGCAGAGGCATATGGGCCGGTTCCATCAGATATTACAATGACAAATTCTGGGTGTATTTTGGCACACCTGATGATGGCTTTTTTATGAGCGCTGCCACCAGTCCCGCAGGGCCCTGGGAACCTGTTCATCATTTATGGAGCGTCAGTGGCTGGGACGACTGCTGTTCGTTTTGTGATGACGACGGACAGCTCTATTTTATTGCTACCAATTTTGCTGTTGATCCTAAAAACAATAAGAAATACAACATTCATTTGTTCAGGATGACGCCAGACGGGAAGCGCCTCATCATGGAATCTGATTCCATCATACATCAGTCCAATGGCAGTGAAGCAAACAAGCTGTATAAGATCAACGGGCTTTATTACCATTATTTCAGTGAAGTAAAACCGGAAGGCCGCGTCATCATGATGGCACGATCGAAAAATATCTACGGCCCATGGGAGACCCGGCAATTAAATCACGTGGACCCCAAAATGGACAGGGAACCTAACCAGGGCGGGTTATTGCAGACACCTGCAGGCAAATGGTATTTCCTCTCGCACCATGGCAGCGGCGGTTGGGAAGGGCGTCCTGCCAGTCTTCTCCCTGTCAGTTGGATAAACGGATGGCCGGTCATTGGCAAGCCGGACGCCGATACGATAGGGCGTATGGTCTGGAGCGGGCCCAAACCTATATCCGATAAAAGAAAAATTTCCATTCAGGGCAGCGATGAATTCAATACCGGAAAACTAAACGTGCAGTGGGAATGGAACTATCAGCCACGCGCCGGAAAATGGTCATTAACAGCGCGTAAAGGTTACCTTCGATTGTACGCATTTACGCCCGTCTCTGCCAGGAAACAGGCAAACGTTATACTCCGGGCAGGAAACACGCTTACGCAACGCAGCATGCGCACGCCCAACAACACTGCGACCGTAAGAATCGATATCAGTCATATGGCAGACGGCCAGTTCAGCGGATTAACACATTTTTCAACCACCAGCTACAGTTTATTTGGCATCAAACAGGAGAATGGAATACGGACTTTAGTATATGACAACAATGGGAAAGATACTTCAGGCATAACGATCAGCGGGGAATCTGTCTGGCTCCGGTCAACATGGGGCACTGAAGGAATAAGTCAGTACGCTTTCAGCACCGACGGGAAAACCTTTAAGACCGTGGGGAATACTTATCAACTCACCTGGGGCAGCTACCGGGGAGACCGCATCGGTATTTTTAATTTCAACACCAGGGAAGACAACGGGTACGTGGATATTGCCTGGTTTCGGTATGACTACAGGAAGTAGGACGAAATGAAAAAATATTCATCTCTTCCTTTTTGTTTGTCGGTTATCATTTTTATATTTAATCCTCAAGATGCTAACCACGATGATAAAAAAACACTTCCTCTACGGACTTCTCCTGTTGATACCCTCTGTACTTCACGCCGCGATCAGGCTGCCATCACTCGTAGGCAACAACATGGTACTACAGCAAAACGACAGCGTAACCATCTGGGGCTGGGCCGGCCCTTCTGAAAAAGTTACCGTATATACCGGCTGGGATAATAAAACAGCCACGGCCACGACCAGCGGAGACGCAAAATGGTCTTTGAAAGTGCATACCCCCGCAGCCGGCGGCCCTTATGAAATAAGGCTCAAAGGCTCCAATGAGATCGTACTGAAAAACATCCTGATCGGTGAGGTGTGGTTGTGCTCAGGCCAGTCGAACATGGAATTCAGCTACTACAATGGTATCCGGCAAATAGCAGCAGAACTGCCTGTTTGCAGCAACAATAATATCAGGTTCTTTAACATTCCTAAAACCACGGCCGTATATCCGCAGGATGATTGCCAGGGTGCCTGGGAAGTATGCGACAGCAATAGTCTGAAGCCATTCAGCGCAGTCGGATATTTTTTCGGACTGAAACTACAGCAGACGTTGGGAGTACCGGTAGGTCTTATCAACGCCAGCTGGGGAGGCACACCGGCAGAGGTATGGGCGCCGGAGCGTCTGGTAACTAGTCAGCCGCAACTTGCTGAAGCTGCCGCCAAACTGTCTCCCGCCGCCTGGTGGCCGCATCAGCCAGGTTACGCCTATAACGCGATGATAGCGCCGCTTCTTCCTTTCAATATAAAGGGAGTTATCTGGTACCAGGGAGAAGCAAATGTAAAAACGGCTACCACCTATGCCCCGCTGTTCACCGGCATGATCCAGGCATGGCGTGATGCATGGCATAAACTACTGCCCTTTTATTATGTTCAGATAGCACCATTCACCTATGACAAGGACCCCGAAGCTGCATTGCTTCGTGAGGCGCAGGCCCGCAGCAGCGCCCTTCCCGGCACAGGCATGGTAGTAGTGTCCGACGTAACGGACAATGTGAAAGATATTCATCCGCAGGACAAAAAAACAGTCGGCAACAGGCTTGCCAACTGGGCGCTTGCAGAGAACTACGGCAAAACAGGATTTGCCTGGAAAAGCCCCGCATTCAAAGATATAAGCATCCGTAACAACAAAGCAGTGGTCCGTTTCAGTAACGTACCCTCCTCTCTCAAAATCAATGGCAAAGCACCGGTTGCGTTATACGTAGCCGGCGCGGACAAAGTTTTCCACGAAGCGTCCGTGAAGGTGGAAAAAGATGCGCTGATCGTATGGAGCCCCAAAGTGGAAAAACCGGAAGCGGTGAGATATGGTTTCTCCAACACCGCTATCGGTAATATTTTTTCTGCGGAAGGACTGCCTGTCGGGCCTTTCCGTACGGACAACTGGCCGGTGGCACAATAGCAAGTAGAAATAGCCGGGCTGCCCAGAGCCTACGGGGCTTTGAGAAGCCGTACTTCCATGATGCCTGGCGCAGTCTTGCCTGCGGCAGCCCGGAAAACTACCTTTACCACGCCAGCGGAAATCATCCTCCCGGGGATGTCCACTATTGCCACCTGTTCGCCCCCGTCGTGACTGGCTTTCCCGCATAAGTCCACCAGGTTGGTGTTTCCAACAATCACACTGCCACAGTCCTCCGCATTGTTATAACGGTAACGGATATACAATTGATGTTTTCCGGAGGAAGCTGCCTGCAACGTATAAGCAAACGACTGATGTGCCACCCTGAAATGCTGGTCACCTGAAACACCGGCACTGCTGCCTCCGTCCTCAAATTGATGGTCAGCCTCCGGTTGTTGTTCACCCGCATACACGCGGTCAATGGTCAGGCTGTCCAGGCGCTGCCTTTCATCACTTAGCGGCCCCGGTGGCCTGCCGTTCCCGCCTTGGCCTGCATAAGGCCAGTAAAGCATATACCGGCTGTCATGTATGCGGTAAAAGGGTATCAGTTTGAGGTCCCTGACGGCTGGGCCGGAAATAAGACCGCTCATCGTAAATTCCAGTGCATTACCCGTACGTTGCAACGCCACACGCCCCGGACCATTTAGTTCCAGCAAGGGGGCTGTCTGTATCGGGCGCAGGCTACCGCGCGCAATATGTCCCCAACGGCTGGTATCGGCATGCAGCCCTGGCATATCGAACGTGTCTGTGGCAGCAGCCAGCACGAGAGGACCATATAAAAAAGAAAGCCAGTGGCTGCCGTCCGGCAGGCCTTCTGTATATGTTTCCATTGGAAGATGGACCTTCAGCACATCCCCGTTTTTCCACGTACGACGGATAAACAAATAACCCGATGCACTAATGTCAGACCTTACATGTTGCCCGTTAACGGTAACGGTTACACTGTCTTTTACCCATTCCGGCGCGCGCACGGCTATCGTTGCCAGCTGCGGCTTTTTCAAAGTAACGCTCAGCGAGGAGAAATCTTCCTGCGGGAAGCGGGTCTCCTGTATCAGTGTCATCGCTTTGTTTTTCCAGTGTAATACCGAGGGAATAAACAGGTTCACATAAAGCGAGTCGTCCGAATGGGCGTAAATCAGTTCTGTAAATTTCCCATGATTTTCCAGTCCCGTCCCAACACAGCACCACATGGCGTTCTGAGGGGTTGAATATACCCGGTAGTGCATGGGGCGTATGGGAGTGAAATACACGAAACCGCCGTTGGGATGTTGGGAGGAAAGGATATGATTATAAAGCGTGCGCTCATAATAGTCTATAAATTTCCGGTCAGGGTTGTGCAGGAAAAGTAGCCTGGTCAATTTCAGCATGTTATAGCTGTTACAGGTCTCCGGTCCTTCGGGGCTTTCCAGCATGGCCCGGAAATTATCCGCAGCATGGAAATGTTCACGTACGCTGTTGCCGCCTATGGAGATGCTTCTGTGCGATACCACCGTGTTCCAGAAGAATGCCGAAGCATCTTCCAGTCCTGCGTCATGCCCAGCCATCCCGGTACGCATAAAACCAACTACTTTGGGGATCTGTGTATTGGCATGTAATCCTGTAAGCGCATCGGTATGTCTGCTGAGCGGGTCGAGCAATTTCCGGTGGGTAAAGCGCCTGGCCATATTGAGCCAGCTGGTATCGCCGGTTTGCTCTGCTACTGCGGCAAAAATCTCGTTCATTCCTCCGAATTCCGTTTGCAGCATCAGCTGCATCTGTTCATCGCTGAGGTTTGCTGTCACATTCCTGCTCCAGCCGCAAAGCCGTAGCAACATGTCACGGGCCTGGGTGCTGGCAGTGAGCGTCCAGGCGTCCAGCAGCCCGTTCATCGTTTTGTGCACGTTATACCAGGGCACCCATCTTTGGGTGACTGCCTCTCCCCTGCCTGCTGCCACCTGCGTCCAAACCTTTTTCCCATCCGGAATACCGCCCAGGTAACCATCGCCGTTCTTCGCCTGGCATTTTTCCAGCTGGTCCAGCATATAATGCAGCCGCCGGAGATAAACCTCCTTTCCGGTAGCGGCATACATCAATGAAAGCGCCGACAGGTAGTGGCCACCAATATGTCCGTTCAGGCCCCCGCTCTCCCAGCTGCCATAATTTTTTTTTTCACAGGGATGCCTGCATCCTGCTGAAAAGGCGCCAAAAGGCGGTCCGGGTCCATAGACAAAATATATTTTTCGTCTGTTCGCTGCGCATCCAGGAAAGGCCCTGACAGCAGCCTGACCTGGCCCGGAGCAAATGTCTGCAATCTGCCCGGCTGATGCTGCTGTATAAAAATCTGTTGAGCGAACAAATACAAGTTACGGTCCCATTCCGTATTGTCGTGACCGTTAGTGTCCACGTTCCAGACGTGTGGCATGCCTATCCCGCTGAGATACTGATGCGCCTTTTCGCTGATCCCGAAGAGGCCATCTTTATTTCCGCATCCTATCCATAATAATTTCAACTGCTCACGGGCCGCCTTAAGATCCGGAATAAACGGCACGTTGGTATACATACCGCCAAACTTGTTGGTGTTAGGCGCCGACGAAAAACCGCCTACATAGGCGAACGTTTCCAAGTGATACAAACCGATGTTCAACGACTGGCCGCCGCCCATTGACAGTCCTGCCAATGCACGGTGTTCACGGTTGCTGATAGTGGAATAATGTGAATCGATGTAGGGAATGATATCTTTCAGCAGGTCCTCTTCAAATGGTTTCCCGTAGCCTTCAAACCCGTCCGCTCTCCCCGACCGGCCGGATGATGCAGTATCCGTTACCGTTAGCCTGGTATCACAGTTCGGAAAGACCATGATCACCGGTTGCATTTTACCATCTGCAATGAGGTTGTCGATAACATTATCTGCCTGGCACCATTCTGTCCACTGGCGGTAATCCTGTCCCAGGCCATGTAACAGGTACAGCACCGGATATTTCCTGTTTTCAGTATAGCCCGGAGGCGTGTATACGCTCATTTCGCGGCGTTTACCGAGCGTTTTGGACGGGTACTGCACAACCGTCATTTTTCCATGAGGTATATTATTACGCTGCAGGTTAAAGCCAGCAGGAGGATCAGGGAAAGTAGGCACTGTACCTGCTTTTGAAGAAGCATTATCTGCCTGTGCCAGGCAGATATGACAGAACACCGTCAATACAGTCAAAATATACAAACATCTGTTACGCATTATCTTTTTTTTACCGTTATTTTTAACAGCATGGTGCATGCTGGTTTTCTAAAGACGAAAAATCTGTTCCATCAACACCCATTTCTCTCCTTCTTTTGCCCAGGGCAATGGTTGCTGGAACTTCCACATTAATTGTTCCCACTCCTGTACTTTCGGGTTGGCCGCGTCAGATGCAGCTTTTGCCGTCTCGTCATACTGTTCATTGGTTTCCATGATCATCAGTAAACGGTTTCCCGTTCTGTAAATTTCCATCTCTGTGATTCCTGCGTCCAGAATGCTCTTTTTTATTTCCGGCCACCCGTTTTCCGCTTTGTGCCAATATTCATACTCTTCAATCAGCCGGGGATCATCTTTTAAATCGAGCGCCAAACAGTGTCTTTTCATATTTTTTAAATAATAGTTGAAACCAATAATTTTCCGTCTTTCTGTATTACACGATGGCCTTTAAAACCGAAATAAGCCACCACCAGGAAACAAATCAATGGTATGATGTAACCATATTGAATATTGCCGGTCACATCGCTGATGTAGCCAAATAACCGCGGCAGGATAGCCCCTCCCACAATAGACATAATGATCAAGCTGCTTCCAAACTCTGTATCTCCACCCAATTCTTTTATACCAAGGGCAAAAATGGTCGGAAACATGATAGACATAAAAAAACAGATGCCTATTACAGCGTAAACCGTAACCATACCTGTTCCCCAGATGGCCACCAGGCAAAGAAAGATATTCAGCACAGCGTATACTGCCAGCATCCTGGCTGAACGGAAGTATTGCATGAGGTAAGTACCGATAAATCTCCCCAGCAGGAAGGCGAATCCGCACAAACCCAGGTAATCAGCCGCCGATACCGCTGTTATGCCCGCAGCCTTTGTGGCGTAAAGAATGAACAGGCTGAACACACAGACCTGGGCGCCTACATAAAAAAACTGGGCTATGACGCCCCATCTCAGGTGATGATGCCGGAACGCATGAAAAATATGTTTGCCGGCCGGTTGCTCTTCATTTGTCTGGATGGCCGGCAGACGCGTGAAAGCGAAAATGACCGCTATCAGCACCAGGACGCTTCCCAAAATAAAATAAGGTATTTTCACCGTGGCAGCTTCCGCTGCAAGTGCCAGCCGGCGGCCTTCTTCCGTCATCGCACTTAATTGCGCCGCCGTATAGTCTTTAGTAAGGATAACACGGGCCCCGATCACAGGCGCCAATGTGGTGGCCAGTCCATTAAACGACTGCGCCAGGTTCAGCCGCTGCGTGGAATACGCCGGATCGCCCAGCGATGAAGCATAAGGGTTGGCCGCTGTTTCCAGAATGGTCAGACCACAGGCAATGATAAACAACGCAACAAGGAAAAACACATACTGCTGTGTATTGGCAGCAGGAATAAAAAGAAACGATCCCAGCGCAAAAACCAGCAGCCCGCTGATAATGCCTGTTTTATAACCGTATTTTTTCATAATAAACCCCGCCGGCAAAGCCATGAGGAAATAAGCTACAAACACGGCAGAATCCACCAGGGTGGCCTGGACCGTGGTGAGCGTAAATGATTTCTGCAAATGGGGTATCAGTATCGGGTCGAGGTTATGCGCAAATCCCCACAAAAAAAACAGGCTTGTTATCAGTATAAACGGGAATAGTGTCTTTTGGGTGGCCATATGTGAGCATAGTTTTGCAGAAGCCGGGGCTGACAGCAACACTACTGCCACCCCAATCAACTGCGTTGTTACAATAGGAGATACAGGAGCATATGCCTTAAGCGATAGCCCCCTCAATTTTCAATACAAATGCCTCTTTGCAGGGTGGCTGTTCCGGCAATTGCACGGTAAGGCCGCCGGGGGTCTGTTGAAATTTCAGTGCGCCGGCTCCCAGCATGCTCACCTGCTGCACTTTTCCAGCCTGGTCACTGGCCCGCAGCGTCTTTACCAGGGCGGTATTGTTTGCAGGCCATCCTAACAGAAACGCATAAAGTGTTTTACCCTTCGTGGTAAAACGGATATCTTCCGCGATAAATGGTTTGCCTTTCCCTTCATTAAAACCCTGCGCATTCAATGCCACTGCAGACTCCATAGCAGGCCCTTCGCCAAATACTTTCCATGGCCGTGTACCGTAGATAGCCTCACTGTTGACCTGCATCCACGCAGCTATCTGTTCAACGACGGCACGCTCTTCACTGTCAATAGAGCCGTCGCCACGTACCGGGATATTCAGCAGCAGGTTACCGTTCTTACTTACCACGTCTGCCAGGGTATGTATCACTGTTTTAGCGCTTTTATAGCGCTTGTTATCAAACAAGCGCCGATCATAGTGCCAGGCGCCGATACAAGTATCCGTTTGCCAGGGCAGCGGTTCTATCTCATTGCTTTGTCCCCTTTCAATATCCCATATCATACATTTCCGTTGCTGCTCGTTCAGCACCTTACAGAACAAAGCGGCTTCCAGTTTTCCATGTCTTTTGATGCTGGTATTGTAGAGATGTGCTGCTATCTTCAGCCCTGCATCGCTTATCGGCCAAAGCGGCAGCGCACTGTCGTCGAAATAAACGAGTTCAGGGCCGTACTTGTCAATGAGTTCAACAGTCCGGTTTAAAAAATTTTCGCAGTAGGCCTTATCGGGTATGCTGGCACCATTCCCCCAGTCCCAGTGCCTCCCCATACTTCCGTTATCCAGACTGTCTTTGCTTAACGGATGGTTTTGCGCATATAATTCCTGGGGATCGTAACCACGCCACCAGCTGTTACCGCCATCGGATTTAGTCAGTTTGCCATCATAGGGCACGCCGGCATACGGTCCGCTTTTATCGGAACGCTGCGCCACCTCATACCACGTCCATGCATGGGAAGCATGTACCGTTACTCCAAAAGGCAAGCCTTCTTTTTTGGCAGCCTTTGCCCAACCGCCTATAATATCTTTTTTAGGGCCCAGCCTGGTAGCATTCCACCGGTGGTATTTACTGTCGTACAAATCAAAATTATCGTGGTGATTGGCCATGGCCATAAAATACCTGGCGCCTGCTTTTTTGTATAAGGCCACCAGTTCTTCCGGTTGCCAGTTCTCAGCCTTCCATTCATTGATGACGTCTTTAAAGCCAAATTTTGACGGGTGGCCATACTTTTGGATATGGTATTTATATTGGTCGCTCCCTTCCTGGTACATTCCCCGGGCGTACCAGTCACCGCGCTCCGGCTGGCATTGCGGTCCCCAGTGGGCCCAGATGCCGAACTTTGCATCACGGAACCAGTCAGGTACCTGGTATTGGGCCAGCGATTCCCAGCTGGGTTGGAATGGACCGGATGCCATACGTGGAATAGAAAGCGATTTCAGCGGGCTGTATGCATAAAGATCAGATAAGTACAGGGATGACAAGCCCGTCGCTAAACCTTTGATCAGCGTTCTTCTTTTCATGGAATTTATATTTACCGGGCATCACCACCAGCAGGCGTCAACTTTTTGCAGGCAGCCTTCAATGATGATGACAACTAATAATCGATCAATCAAACTTACTTCGAAATATTTACCAAACATTTGGCTTAATAGGACTTTCTTTTATACAAAACCGACTATTTACTGCTTATTTTTATGGTAAAATCCTAACATTGGAAGAACAATGGCCATTGTAAAAACAAATAACAGCGTTTCTGAGAGACGCTTCAATCCAGGTTGTTCAATCAAATGTACCACATGATTAAAAGAGCGCTAAAACAGACATTTACGTTATTGAACGTCGACTATGTGAAGCTGGACGCCAGGTGGAACTACAGAAATGTGATCAGTCCATATTTCAGGATATATTATATTGATGCGGGAACAGGCGAAATATGGGATGCCTCGGCACAGGTGAGGCTGGAAGCCGGCTTTCTTTATATTATACCGAGCTTCACCTTATGTAACCTGATATGCCCTGATTATCTCAGTCAATATTTCGTCCAGTTCTTTGAAGAGTCGTCAGACGGCATTTCACTGTTTGAAAATAACAGGGCCATCATGAAGGTAAAAGCCACCGACATTGATATACTGAATTTCAGGCGCCTGTTGGAAATAAACCCGGGCCGGGGCATTAACCGCTCTGACGACCCGAGCGTATACGAAAAAAATGTTTTCTACAAAGAATACCAGGAACTGAATAACCGTCAAAGCCTGTCGGTATTCACTGAAACACATGGCATTCTTCTCCAGCTGGTGTCGCGGTTCCTGACCCAGGAGACATTTAAACACATGGACACCGGACAGGTGCCGGCAAAAATCCTGAATATCATCAGCTATATTCAACTGAACCTGAACCGCGACTTATCGGTAACACACCTGGCGAAAAAAGCGAACCTGCATACGGACTATTTTTCGCGCCTTTTCCAGCAACACACCGGAGAAAGGCCAGTCAAATATGTACATGAAAAAAGAATAGAACGGGCGCAATACCTGATGCTGACAACCCGGCTGACTTTTACCGAAATTGCGGCGCAAACAGGTTTTGACAACGTCTTCTATTTCTCTAAAATCTTCAAAAAAATAACAGGGATATCACCGGGAACATATAAAAAACAGATGAACACTATCGGGTCCGGCTAGTCTGAAACAGGTATTCAGAACGCATTTTCCTCTCCTTTGATCGTATTCCGGACCGTTAAAAATATAATGCGCAGGTCCAGGTATATGGACCAGTTTTCCATGTACCAGATGTCGTGCTCAATTCTCCGGCGCAGGTGCGCTTCGTCCGTGACTTCGCCACGCAGGCCGCTCACCTGGGCCCATCCTGTAATTCCGGGTTTCAGGAAATGACGGACCATATACTGTTGTATAATACGGGAATATTCTTCCGTATGCCTCAGCATATGAGGGCGTGGCCCTACAACTGACATGTGGCCCATCCAGACATTCAGAAATTGCGGCATCTCATCCAGGTTGGTTTTCCGGAGTATGCGGCCTATACGTGTAAAACGGCTATCATGGCGCGTCGCCTGTTTAGCATCAGCGTCCTTGTTTACATACATGCTTCGTAGTTTCAGGCATCGGAAATTCTGGTTATTACGGCCGGTACGGTACTGCACAAAAAACACAGGGCCCGCGGATTCCAGCCTGATCAGCAATGCCAGCAAAGGAATCAGCCAGCTCAAAATAAAGATGATCACCAGGCTGCTGAATACAATATCGAATACGCGCTTGCGTATCCGGTTGGCAATATCATCCAGCGGCTCGGCCCGCAGCGATATGATGGGGATGTTATTGAAGTAGTCCACAAAAATCTGCCTGTTTACAAACAATTTAAAATCCGGGACAAAGCGGAAATGGATCAGGTTTAATTCTGCTTCCCTGGCCAGCGTATACAGGTACGGAAATTTTTCGGGCGACAAAGTAGAATAGATCTCACGGATATTATTAGCCTGTGCATATGGCACACAAGCCGCCAGGTTGCCGATTACCGGGTAATAAGAGAGTTCATGCACATTATGCTGGTCTTCAAAATAGCCTTCAAATTTGAGATTACTGTTATCTTCCAGCAATTTGCCGGCCAGTTCTTTCGACAACTCGTTATACCCCAGTATCACCACTTTTTTTTCCACTCCCCTGCGATGCATGATATGGCTGGTAACCCGGTAAAAGGTCCAACGCCCCATTAACACTACCAGGATAAATCCCGTGCAGTACATCAGGATAAACAGGCGGGAATACAATTGTTTGGAGAAGAAAAGGAACAACAACAGCAACAATAAGTACAGCAGAATGCTCTGTGCGGTTTTCCGGGTGATACGGTCAAAGGACAATTGCTGGCTCAGAAAATATATGCCTGTGGTATACAGCGCCACCATCCATGAGAGATTGGATGCCGCCAGGAAAATATCCACGTTGATATCCTGCATGCGGTCATATCGCCGCAGCCAGAAACTGATGAGGTAAAAAAGGACATTCAGAGAAATAAAATCCAGTGCAATCAACTGGACGCTGCAAATCTTAAGGTACCGGTTCAACATAAAAAAGAGATAGTTGATCAATAATAGCACTATGCCACCTGTTCTTTAAAGCGCGCCATTACACCTGAAATGGAAAGATGGGCTGCCGCATAATCGCGTGCATTTCTGGCAATATCTGCCGTGTTTTGTGATATGGCCTTACCGATGCCGGCCTGCAAGGCTTCCTGGTTTTCGGCATCTACCAGTATCCCGATATTATGCCTGCTCACCAGTTCGTGCAAGCCCGTGCCGGAGTTGGCAGTGATCAGGGCGATGCCGCCTACTGCCAGTATGGTGCTCAGCTTGGAAGGCATTACCAGGTCACTGGCATGCGACTTTTGGATCACCAGATGCACATCTGCCATATTCAGGAACTGATTAAACTGCCCCGCAGGTTGCAACGGCAAGAAAGTGGTATTTTTCAGTTGCAGTTGTTCTGCCATTTGTTCCAGCCTTGCTTTATAAGGCCCTGAGCCACAGATAAGGAACCGGACATCCGGCTGGTGCTGCCATGCTGCGGCCGCATGTAGCAACGATTCCAGCCCCTGCTTCTCGCCTATGGCCCCTGAATACAAAACAATCTTATCGGTGGCCGCAAAGCCAAATGCTTCTTTCAGGGCTTCCTTACCGGTTAACGGATGGTACCTGGACACATCCACCCAATTGGGGAAGAAAAGGACCTCCCTTCCGGTTTTATCGCTTATTTTCCGGATCATGCCGTCCGCAATACTGCTGACATGATCTGCACTTCGAAAAATGAATTGCTCCACTTTCAACATCGTGTTGATAAGGCGTTTAGACCGGATCATTGCCAGGTCCCTTGCGGCTTCTATCTGCAGGTCCTGCACATGGTATACGAAAACAGCGCCGCGTAGTTTCCTGTACAATACAGCCAGCAGGCCCAGGTGAAACGGTGGGGCTACTGTGATCACGATATCGAATTTTCGCCGGAATACCAGTTGCATTACTTTAACAAACGCTGATGCGGCAAACGAAACATCCTGCAACATCCGCTTCTTTCCGGAAGGGTTGGCGGGCACATACTGCGGGCACCTGTATACCGTGATGTTCCCGGCCGTTTCTTTGCTAAACCAGTTTCGCATACGGTCATAGGGCGGCTGGACCTTCCATTGCGGATAGTAGGGATAGGTGGTAATGACCGTACAGTCGCAGCCGTTGTCCGCCAGCCAGCCGATCATTTCGCCGTTGTATTTTCCAATGCCGGTTGGCTCCGGTGAGAAATTCCCGCTTATCAGTAATACTCGTTTACGCATATACGTTATATTTAAATCTTACATTTTCCAGCTCCACAGGACACCCAGTAAAAACCCTACATTGTTGGTCAGCTGTCCCTGGTCTACCGCCAGCGATGCTGTGAGCAGCAAGCCTTTCCCGGGCAACTGGTATTGCAGCTCCTCCAGGGTATACCATTGCCGCTTTGCAGGCGTAAACAGGGCCGGGTTGGTATAAGTGCCATAGTTTTGTGTATAGGTGATCAGCGTCTTGCCGGATAATTTCCCCATGAGGCGATACTGGAAGCCGATATGCCCGCCCACAATACGGTTATTGATGATGTTGCCGCCTTTCCCGCGGAGCGAATCCTTTGGCAGGTCCCAGTCCAGTGGTTTTACACCGGTAAAATAATGTTGCGCCCTGTACCTGTCTGTAAACAGCGGTGTTCCAATGATAGGCTCATGATAGTCCCAGCCGGTCAGGTACACGCCGTTGTTATAATAACTTTCCCTGAGGCGTTGCAGGTAGAAGTCGTTCGACTGCCGGGTATAAATAAACTCTGCCACTATTTTACTTAGCCAGCCACCGGGCTTTTTGTTGGTATAGCTAATGCCAAGCAACCGGTCGATGTTCCGGATATCGATGCCCTGGCCTGATTCAAACGGCGTCTGGTGATAGAGGTGCAGCGCCAGTTGCTCATTCTCCCAGTCGATACCTCCCTCGATGACACCACGATGATCGCCTGGCCGGTTGGGTTGTATATTCGCATCGCCTACTGTGCCGTCGTCTTTTGTTTTCACGAGCAATACATCCATAAACCCTTGCCAGTTCCGGGTGATGGCCGGAAGGTCCTTGCGGCTGCCACCCCAAACGGCATAATGCTGTATGCCGCCAAATAATTTGAGCTTGTTTTTTCCTATGCGGAGATAGAAGTTTTTTTCATGCAGCCAGGCGTTTTTAATGAACTGCTCTTTTCCCATCCAGCCATGGCTGATCAGCCCTTTAAACTGTAGCCATCCGTTTGTCCAGGGCACATTGGTGTATTTTGTTACTGCCAACCCTATCTTTGGGATAGGCAGCGCATTGCCACTGACTCCCAGGGAGCCGCTGCTCAGCAAGGGGTCTACTTCCCCGATAATCTCTTCATACCGCCCGGCGCGTATCTCCCAGTTCTTATATCCCGCTTTTATAAATCCCTGTTCAATAAAAGTGCTGCCAAATTGGTTGTTGTTATATACGTCCAGCCCCAGCCTGAGATAAAAACGCTCCTGCCATACCTGTTGCCCGGAGAACCCTACATGCGCCGACATATCACCCTTGCGGTCACTGATGGTCCCAAAGCGCTTCGACACCAGCCACAAGGGCATATAGTCTTTTGTCGCCACCGTACCGATGGCGCCGGCATGTACTTCAAGCGAGTCGGTGAGCCAATGTTGGCCCTGCAGCCGCCCCCACATGCATATAAACAATAACAAAACGGCACCTTTTTTCATATGGCCGCCATATTTAGGAAAGTGACAGGATGCGTTACCATTTCCCGCTTACGCACTGCTACGGCGGGGCTTCCGGAATAAATCAGCCAGGGCTGCAGATCTTTTGAAGCCAGGCTGTTTACCGTGAGCACACTGTGCGATCCGCAGGTGACGCCCGCAGATACTACAGCCATAGCGCCAATCCAGGCACCGTCTTCGATATGGATATCTCCGAGCCGGTAAGGGAAATCCGGCCGTTTATAATCGTGGTTCCCTGTCAGCAACAGTGCGCCCTGGGAAATACATACGTGATCGCCCAGGGTCACATCTGCCAGGTTATCGATCCAGACCCCTTCCCCCAGCCAGCAATGGTCACCAATGGTCAATCGCCACGGGTACTTGATCCGCACCTTTGTTTTTATGACCAGGCCTTTGCCTATTCTGGCGCCGAACAGCCTCAGCAAAGCACGTTTCAACACATATGGCCACGGGAAAGCGCTATTAAGCACATAATAGTTGCAGAAGTACCAGGCCAGTACTTTCCATTTCGGTCCGGCATAATAATTACCGGTGTTAAATGCCGCGAGATTGGTTGCCATATAATATCAGATATGAATGTTATAATCCTGTTTCAGTAATGCCATAATATCCTCCTTGCTTTCTCCTCCCTTCAGCTTTTGCTGAAACTCCTGCACATTAACGTCTACGAGCAAACGATACCAGTAGCCCTGCATAAAATGGAATAAAAAGCCTTTGTAGCCGTCCAGGAACCCACAGCGCAGCACATAGCGGAAAAGAAAATACATGGAGGCCCGCATCCCCGGCGATAGTGCAGCGTAAACCTTTTCCTTAAGGAACCGTTTGCGTTTGGCCTGCGATCCGTGTGCTTTCAACAAACGGTCGTCCGATTGCCAGAAACTGTAACGGATATTCAGCAGGTCCACCATTTCCCTGATGGCATAGTTGTTATGCTTATTTACCCACCAGTGGATAGAGTTCAGGTTGTCATCCACAATATGCTCATCGAACCGCAGGGTATTGCCATCAGACAATACGACATGTTCGTCCATCCAGCGTTGCTCAATGCTACCCACCCCGTTGCGCCAGATTCTCAGGAGCGTATGCGGGTAAAAGCCGCCGTACCGGATCCATTTTCCCTTAAACAATACCTTCCTGCGTATGTATATTCCCGTTATATTTTCCGGCATATTGTCCAGACGTGCGGCTATCTCCTTTACCAGTCCTGGTTCCAGGTATTCATCTGCATCCATGCGCATCACCCAGGGGGCTGTGATGCCCGCATGGTCCAACGCCCATTGAAACTGGTCCGCATAATTGACCCATTTACGCTGAAGCACCTTCGCTCCATAGCTTTCTGCGATGGCCACTGTGTCGTCAGTGGAAAAAGCGTCTACCACATAAATACTGCTCACTATGGGCCTCAGGCTACGTATACAGCGCGCCAGATGCAATGATTCGTTATAGGTGAGTATTATCACTGCCAATTCCATCTAATTACATTTTTCGTACAGTTGAACATAAGAAGACGCCAGCCTGGCATCATTAAAATCATCGCGGACCTGCCCGGGCGCATGGCGGGAAATATACTCCCGCCGTAATTTATCGCGGTAAGCTTCCTCCAACTGGCGGGTAATGGCCGCTACATTGTCTATCGGTGTAATCCAACCCAGGTTATGGTCCCGCACGTAGCCCGCCAATCCTACCTGGTCGCTGATCAACACGGGTGTGCCGGCATATAAGGCTTCTATGACCACGATCGCAAAGTTTTCATTACGGGAGGTGAGGGCAAAAAGGTCGGTGGCAGCAAGGAAATGAAATTTATCCTCATTGCCTTTCCACCCTACCCAGTCCACTTTGTCCTTCATATCCAACTGGGCCACCAGGTCCTTCAGTTCCAACACATACTTTTCATCGCCCGTGCCCGCAATCTGCAAACGGTATGGGAACGACACCCCTGAGAGCGCCCGTATCAGGAGGTCCAATCCCTTTTTGGGGTCCACGCGTGAAAGGAAGCTAATGGTGAAAGCGTTGTTATCATGGCGTGTATAGCTGTCCCCGGGAAGATGCACAAGGTTAAATACCTGCCCCCCTTCCCAGCCTTTATTTATCTGCTGGCACTCCTTCCATTCCATTTCAGAGGAGACATGCAGATAAGTGTTACGCAGCAGCTGTTTGCCCATCACCTTATGCAGCAGCTGTTTGCTACGGCTATTCCTGGCAGTGAGCACATAATCGCAGAACATACCGTGAGGCGACAGCAATGGTTTCAGTTTTTTCCACTTGCATATAAAGGAAGCGCCGATCACCAGGAAATTCCACCATGAGTGAATATGTATTTTATCGAACAGCCGTGCATTAGTCCAAACTGCCTTCCATAAAGCGGGCGACACATGTGTATGGTCGCCGGTGATCCGTTTAAAGTAGGTCACCTTTACGCCATCCACCATGATAGTGCTATTGGCTGGTATCTCCAGCTCCTTTCCGCCGTTAGCGGTGGTGGTGTAGACCTCAACGGTATGTCCCATCTGCGTCAGTTGTTCTGCCAGGCGGGCAATTACCACAACCGGTCCGCCGTACACATAGGCCGGCTTGTAGGAAGGAACAATGAAAAGTATCTTCATAAAATGATTATTATTGGATCATTGCATGCAGCGAATGCGACGCATTGTCAACCATGCCAGTCATCGTCAGGTTCTCTTTTACAAAGCGCCTGGCCTGCTGCCCCATGGTATGGATCTCATCATCGGAAATGGTACGCAGCGTATGCAGGCAGTGCTCCATACTCTCAAAGATCAACCCGTTATTACCGTCTTTGATGTAGCCGTATTCCACACATTGCAATATCGTTTCGCTACGTTTGAAAGTGCATACCGGCTTACCATAAGCCATAGCTTCCACGGCGGACAGTCCAACCCATCCTGGCTGAAAATAAAGATCTGCCAGGCCAAACAACTCCTGCTTCACCCCCGGGTCGTACACCGCGCCAAAGTCGATCACATGCGGATAACCGCTGAAGTCAGGTTTGTATTTTCCCGCTCCGATAATGACAAAGCCATATTCCGCCGGATCGGTTTCCGCAATGACTTTTAACAGCAGGTCAATGCGCCGTCCCGTTTCATTAAACCGGGCGCAGTAGATCAACACTCTCCTGGCGCGAACACCATACTTTTCCCGTAAGGCTGTCTTGTCAGGAAGAGGTTGTTGTATGATCTGTTCCACTTCCGAGATAGTATTATTCAGCGACACGGCATTCATGGCCGGGATGACCTGTCGCCATAACGCCATTTCACTGGCAGTATAGAACCAGGTGGCATCTGCCAGTTGTATCATCCATTTCAGCAGGCGGCTGGGCTGCTGCTCTTCCTGCACATACCTCTTCACGGAAATTCCGTGGCCCCAAAGCACCACCTTTTGTTTGAGGAAAGGTTTCAACAACAGGATTATCCAGGTAGATATATGTGCAAAGTTGAGCATCAGCACCAGCACCTTATAGTCTGATTTTAAAAGACGTAACGGGTTATAAAGTACAAAAGGCCCTATGCTCCAGGCAGGCAATGGTCTGACGGAAGTACTGCCGGCCGACAGGTTTTGCTTTTGCATTACTTCCGCTCCGTTGTAACAATACAGTTCAAACGGCGCCTGCTCGCGCAGGCGGTTAAAGAAATGCTCCCTGTAATGCGGCACCAGTGGCTGTACAATAGCTATCATACCAGCACGTTTTTATTTACATGAATAATACTGCTCACATCATATCCATAGATCAGCCGGCTGCCCTCGTGAATGGAATCGAAGGCCACCTGGCTGCCATCCCGCTTCCAGCGGGGATGCAGATCGCAGTGCAGCCCACTTCTGGTAAAAGCCATCTGTTCCAGTGAAAACGATTTCAGCACGCCCTCATCTACACCTTCGAGTAAACGGTCGGCCAGTTGCAGATCAGGTTTAGTATCGATCATGCGGTAGGTCCCTAACGTGGTTTTCTCCTGCGTGCTGTACTGGAAAAGGAAAAGCGTACGAATGCCGTGCTGGTCAGGATAGGTATCGCAAATCATCCAGTCGCGGTCGGCCGGGCAAAACATCGGATGCCCGTCTTCCGTGATGATATCCTTTGCCAGCATAGCCGGCACCGCATTATCTGTATCTTCCAGCAACAGCCAGTTAAAAGGCGCCACGGCCTTAGCGCCTTTCCCGCGGGTGTACAATAATTTTTTGAGCACTTTCTTCCCGTTGGCTATCAGACCAGCCGGCATCATCCTGTACAACAGTGAGCCGCGCAGTTTTTCAATACCGCTGCCGGTCCTGCCCCAGATGGCAATATGATTGTCGTCTTTCCAGTCGAAATGGCTGAGAAACCCGGTGGCCAGGCAGGTAAGCCCGTCACCGTCCGTACCTATGGTCATCAGCCGCGTGGTTTCTCCACCGTCTTTCAGCTTGTAACGGTGCAGAAAAGCCAGCCTGTTCTGCGATGGATTTAATAGCAGGTGAGTAATGTAATGATGCTGTCCCAGCGAAGGGTCCATCCGGTAATTAGCCGCTGCTGCAACAGAAAGCAGCAGCGACTGTTCACCGGTATAAATATTATGTATTGTAATGCCGGAATCCACAGGCGCATGGACATGCGCCTGTTTATCAGGAAGTCCGGTATAACCATATCCGCCTACCCGGAATAATCGCGCGTAATCCAACCCGAAAGCGATGCCCTTATCGGTGATCACATGTGCGGGCAACTGCAGGGTAGATACACATTTACCGGTATCTGCATCATAGATGCGTGATCCCCATTTGTCTTCTACACGATCATTCACAATAAAATTGTCTGTTTCGGCTATCCATTGCTGCCGCGCCCCCTGAGGATAATTATATGCGTAAGTATCGCCCAGCCTGCGGAATTGCCGTGCCGCATCGAAATAACCAATGCCGCATGCCACCCGTGGGTCCGGCGGCACCGTTATATCGGGCGCCTGCAAGGCCAAAATTTTATTCCCTTCAAAATTCCATGCCACCAGGTCATGGAACCCAAAAAAGAAATGACCTTCCCCCCTTGATAAAACAAATTCCTTTTGCATAACTAACGTGTTGTAATAAATAAAGAAGTATCCATGCTCCGCTCTCTGCGCAACAAATCGGCCTGACCAAAAATTTTGCTATCGATGCGCCTGACCACCTCGTCTTCCGACAGATAAAATTCAGTTACGCCCTGCAGCATTTTCATCAGCTCGGATTTTACCATGCCGGGAACAAGGAACTCCGCGCTGATACGATTACGGGAGAGCGACTTTATCTTTTCATGCAGGAATGATTTGCGGTACAGCTTTACCGTGGTGGCATTGATGTTATAAAGATTAACAGCAGCCAGCCAGTCCATCCATTTGAACTCCGAAACACCGCTGCCTTCCGTATGCGGCGTGGACAACAGGAACCGGTGCCAGGGAACTCTCAGCGCATCGGCGAGAATAGCGCCGTGCATGGCCTCTGCAATAACATACTGCGATGCAGCAATTTCCGCCAGCGTATGCTCCACTCCTTTTTCGGAACGCGGTGAAATATAGTTGAAGCCCAACCGGGAACAGAGACTTTCCCAGTCGAAGAACGGGACTGATTTAAAATACGGGATGACGCTCACCTTATACTTCTTCGGCATATGCAGGAACCTGTTAAAATCCGGAAGAAGACGGATGGCATAGGCCGCGTCAGCGATATACGGGAACTGGTTATTAAAAGCATATGCAGACAACGGTCCTCTGAGGAAACGGATATCCCAACTGCCGTCCAGCGGAAAGATTCTATGAACAGGCCGTACACCGGTACCAAACACGATTTTACGCCGCGTCGCCAGATCACGGAACAAGGGAGAACCATCAAACAGGATAGAACCTATGCCCAGGAATACATCCGGATCTTTTTCTTTTCCCATGCCAAACAATTTGGGCCAGAGCCAGCCGTTGAGGTCATCGCCAAAATTGCCTTTAGGGTCTTTATAATAAACGTAGTTCACGCTGGTACCATTTACAGGTTAGCAATACTTAATACTTTGGCCGTATAGTTACTGTTGATCCATTCGGTAAAGTCAATAGCACGTTTTTCCCAGCTATGCGCCTTCTTATCGGCCCCCCGCACTTCCAGGCCACCGGATGCCAGCTGGTTGATCAGTGCAGCCAGGGAGGCTGGTTGCCGGTTGTCAAAATAGCACCCGTCATTTCCAAATATCTCTGCCGGTTCTCCGACGTTGCAGGTAAACACGGGTTTGTCAAAGGGTATATACATATAGATCTTACTGGGGCAGCGGGCCCGGTCCTGTATGGTATCATTCAGCGGAGATATAAATGCATCCGCGGCCGCAAAGTAAGAGCTCAGTTCCTCTTCCGGCGTATAGCCAAGGAACTGTACCTGTTGCGTCAGCCCCTTTTCCTTCACAAAAGCCTTAGCCTCTTCCTGGTGGCGCCCACGGCCCAACAACAGCAGGATTACGTCCGGGCGCTCCCTGCTGATCATTTCCATTGCCTGCAGCATGGTAAACAGGCCGTAGTTACGGGTCAGCGTGCCCATGTAGATGAGCAGCGTTTTTCCGGCATAGGTGTCTTTTAACTCCTGGTAACGGATGCGTGGCGACTCCACCACTTCATTGTTAAACGCATAGGGAGAATAAAGGACAGGCAGTTGCTTACGAAGTAATTGTGCCGCTCTCTTTTTGTAAATCTTACAGAGATAACTGCTTGCGCACAGCAAGCCGTCGGCATATAATACTGACCAGTATTCCAGGGCCAGCATAGCATATTTGCGAAGACCACTGTTGTCCGGGATACCAGACGGTAGTTCTGAATGTTCGATGAGTATCTTTGGCTTGTGCTTAAGTTTGTTTTTCGAGATGCGGTTACGGAAGCTGAATGAGCAAAACAGCACGTAATCCGGCGCAATTTCATTTACCAGTGCGGTTTTCGTTCGTACCTCTTCTGCAACGGTGCCCGGGGGATAGTAATACACCTGCACTGCATCGCTGCACTCCATGGCTATACGCTTCCTGTTCTCCTCACTGTCCTGTGCAATGATCGTCACCTCCCATCCAAGTGCCAGGAGAGGGTTTGCCATGCCGATGGCCCGTTTCATGGTGGCAATGAACTTAATATCGCCAAGCGTAATGAAGCATACTTTCATAGTCGTTGTTTTTTCCGTTTATATTTCTGCTTCCGGAGTGAGGAAGCCCGTTGTTTCGTGTGTCAGCGCTTCAGGGGCCGTCCCGTTGTACGCCGGTAAGCACTCGTAGTAAGACCGTAACAGGATAGCGCCAATGGCCGGTATATTAAACCGCAGCTGTTGTAAGGGTGAAAACAGGAAAGTCCAGATCACGCCGATGGTCATCAATACCAGCACCGGGTAGAGCGCTGTGTCTGCGGCATTGCCGATCAGGTAGAATCCCATTCTCAGTAAAAGGACAAACACCAGCAACACAGCAATAAATCCCCCCAGCCCACAGTTCACCCAGGCGCCCAGCAAAATGGAGTGGCTCGGGATCAGGTGGTCGGTAGACGCGACCAGTTGCTCGTTCATTTCCTCATTCTGGTACAGCAACAGAATGCGGTAGTATTTCAGATTATCATCTTTTGCCCAGGAGCCATGGCCAAACAAGGGAGCATCGCTGATCGCGGCCAGTGCGGCAAATGTTTCTCCACGGCCTGTCATCAGCAATTCCAGGGGATTGTATGGATTGTCAAGCCGCTCTATTTGTTCTGATGCATGTTCGCCGCCCAGCTCATGGTTCAATACTGCATTCACATAACCCACATAGGCGAACTGAAATAATAACAACCCCGCTATACCAAACACCAGCAGCCTGTCGCGCGTCAGGTACATTCCGCTGTTGAAGCAGTAAATGATAATGGCGCCCAGGAAGAAGACCATCCCTGTGGAACGCGCATCTCTTGCAAAACACAGCAGACTGTATGACAAGAGCAAGGCCAGTACCGTCTTCCAGCGCCCGCTGCGGTACAGCAGGAATGACAGGATATACACGCCATAGGACAGGATAGGCACCATCTTGAACTTGAAGTAAGACATGTCTGTGTCGGCGTTTTCATCTGTCCATATAATATTTTTCAACAGGGTCATACAGAGGAAGAAGAAAATAATCTTATCATCTTTAAATGTTTTAAACAGGAAGAGGAATGATAGAATAGACATAACAATGGCGGCCCATCCGCGCATAAAATTTTCTGAAGGGCTGTTCACTACAAACAGGTCTGTGACAGCCTGGCAAATAAACAAAGCTGCCAGCGCGACAATGATCTTCCGGAACATGGGATAGGCTTTGAAATCACGCCTGTCGAATACAAACGGCGCCGACAACAGCACCATGATTTCGTTCAGCTTCAGCTGCCCTACCAGTGCTACATTTACGCCGCTAAGTAACGTATAGAGTGCTATCTTAAGCCGGTTGACCATAAACCTGCATTTTTCCGCGCAAGGCGTAGTTAATAATCTGATGCAAACGTTGTTTATTTACTTCCAGGCTGTATTCCCGCTGAAAATCCTGCTGCAGCAGGGCGCCGTTGTCTTTAGTGTCATCGAAGTTGAGCAGTGACTGTTTAAAGGCCGCCGGCTCATCGGCTACGATGAAGTGTTTGCTCTTTACGCCTTCCACCCCCTTACTGGTAGCGATAACAGGCGTTTTGAGCGCCATGGCTTCCAGGCATTTCAACCGGGTGCCGCTACCATGTATCAGGGGGATGATCACGGCGCTGGCCACGGAGATGTACCACTTCACATCATCCACTTTCCCAAAGGCCACTATATTCTGATACTCCTCTCTGCCGGTGATGCGTTTGAGCGCTTCCTTTGATCCCCGGCCCACCAGCCACAGGTCGTACCGGGCCGCCAGCTCTTCATCCCAAACATTTTCTATGAACCATTTAAGGCCGGCAAAATTCATGTATACACCGAAGTTGGCGGTCATTACCAGTACCCGTTGTTGTTTTTTCCCGGAGAGGCGATAATCCGCCTGGTCAAGAAAATTGGGCACTGTAAATACTTTTCTTTCGGGCAGGAACCGGGTATGATAAGCGTGGTCATCGTCGCTCACTACCAATACCGCAGCCGCCTTATTAAAGTACAGGCGCTCGTGCAGTTTTTCCATGCTGAACAACTGCAGCTTACGGACCCTGTCCAGTATATTGGCCGAGGGCAGCTGCCAGGTGATCATTGGCTGCGCATTATGCGTGCCCAGGACCACCCTGATATGCCTCGATTCAAAGAAAGAAATGTAGTGCCCCACAAACCCATAGTCGAGGAAAGCCACAGCGATGGGATAATCCTGGCATATCTTCCTGAACATTTCCAGTATGGCCGGTGACCGCTGGAAATATTGTTTACCGGTTATACGGGTCAACAGGTCAAAATCCTTTGTTTCATAAGTATAATAAGTGACGTTAGGAAGATGATAAGACTTCAGGTCTGCTTTTTCCACGTTCCGCACTACTGCTATTACCTCGTATCCAAGCTGCGACAAGGCCTTGATCAGGTAATAACTTCTGATCCTCTCTCCTCCGTTCTGCGGGAAGGGCGAAATATCCGTAAAAAATAGTATGTGCATATCCGTTAGTTCTGTTTTAATACCGGCATCCTTGCCTGTATTTTTGAAAAGACGCGGCTGAATAGTTGTTCTATTTTGGTCACCTCTTCCTGCGTCAGCCCGATCAGCCACGCGCTGGCGGTCATGGCCAGTATGCTCACCAGCGTTGTCCCCCCCAACCGTATAAATCCCTCGGGCATGCACCACTGCGGTATGTATGCCAGTATCGCAGCCAGCAACACCGGTGCTACCGCGCGGACGACCACCTGTTTTACATACAGCAGCGGAGACAGTCCCGCTATTCTTTCGGCCGCCATGATCCTGTAAGCCCCGCTCAACACCTCTATAACGATGGCACTCACCAGTACTGAGGCAGCCGGCCAGCCGGCTTTGAGCAACAGCCAGGCAACGGGAAGGTTTAGCAATACCATTGTACTGACTACCACCTGGTATTTCCTTATCTTTCCAACAGACTGCACTGCCACCTGTATCCCGGCAGATAGTTGATTGATGAGCGTAGCAATAACAATTAAGCGGCACATGATCACAGTATACTCCGGCACTTGCTTTAACCAGCATTGTAATACAAAGGGCATTTCTATCATCATGGGAATAGCCAGGAAACTCAACAGGAAAAAAGAGAACTTGCTGGCGATCATGGCCAGGCGAAGCATCCGGGGCCGATCGCCACTGCCTTCACTTTTTATGATCTGCGGGTTCAATGCCCTTAACATGGTCACCGAGAAATAACTCAGTTGGGCATTTACCTGGTTGGCAATGCCATAAGCCGCATTTACGACGGTGCCGAAGAATACATTCAGCAGTAATGCCAACCCCTGGTTACGGGCAACCACACTGCCGGCGCCAAACATATTCCATCCTGCGTAGGCAAACATCTCTTTCAGCAATTGCCGGTCGGCGTACCGCCGGATAGCGATCCTGCTTTCCTTGTACTTCGTGGCGCAATACACCTGCTTGAACAGCAGCAGTAATACTGTGAGTAAAGTCATGAGGCCGCCGTACACGATCAGTTTGTCGTAACCGGTGTATTGCAGGACTAATGCTATCGCCAGTTTTCCCAGGGATTCAACAACACCCAGTATGGCCACCGTCACCATGTTCTCCTGCGCTATCAGCGTAGCGTCATAAGGCACGGATATGATAGTAAAGAATGCGCTGACAACCATGAACTGAAAGATGAGCTTCGCCGCCATGGTCCGGTCTGCCGGGTAATTCAACACCTGATCAAACAGGTAGCCGCCCGCCACTTCAAACAGCAACACCATAGCCAGTCCCAGTATAAAATGCAGCAATACGCTGGCGTTAAATACCAGCTTTAATTTGTGGCCGTCTTTTGTACCGAGGTGAAACGACATATAACGTTGTGTGCTGATCGTCATAGCAATGTTCAGAAATGACAACATGGCAATCACCCCGCTGATCAGGTTAAACAACCCGTAATCGGCCGCGCCCAATATGTTCAGCACCAGTCTGGTGGCGAACAATGAAATGAAAATGGTAATGAGCATTCGCCCGTAAAGTGCGCCGGTATTTAATATCACCCTGTTTGCTACCTGCATGGCATTTATTTATCCTATTAAGTGTTCGAGCTGTGTAACTTCTTTCTTTGCAAATAATGCAATGTCGCCGGCCATCATCTCCCGGACCAGTGCAGGCAGGTCATAGGCCGGCTCCCAGCCCAGTACTGATTTCGATTTGGCGGGGTCCCCGATGAGCAGCTCCACCTCTGTAGGGCGGAAATAACGGGGGTCAATAGCCACCACTTCTTTCCCTAACGGCAACGTGTATACTTCATTTGAACAGGCGGTAACAATGCCTGTCTCCCCGACACCACTGCCCTGGAAGGTGACAGTGATGCCCAGTTCCTCAAAGGCCATGCGAACAAATTCGCGAACGGTAGTGGTGATGCCGGTGGCGATCACATAGTCGTCCGGCTGTTCCTGTTGCAGGATGCGCCACATCGCTTCCACGTAATCTTTGGCATGGCCCCAGTCCCGCTGTGCGTCCAGGTTGCCCAGGTACAATTTATCCTGCAGTCCAAGCGCAATAGCAGCCGCCCCCCTGGTGATCTTCCGGGTTACAAAGGTTTCACCCCGGAGCGGACTTTCGTGATTAAACAGGATGCCATTGCAGGCATACATGCCATAGGCCTCGCGGTAGTTAACCGTGATCCAGTAGGCATACAACTTAGCCACGGCATAAGGGCTGCGGGGATAGAAGGGAGTGGTTTCCCGTTGTGGCACCTCCTGAACAAGTCCGTACAGCTCGGAAGTGCTGGCCTGGTATATGCGGGTTTTCTTTTCCAATTTCAGTATCCGTAACGCTTCCAGTAAACGCAGGGTGCCGATACCGTCAGCATTGGCGGTGTATTCAGGTGTGTCAAAGCTCACTCTCACATGGCTCATGGCCGCCAGGTTATAAATTTCATCCGGCTGGGTTTCCTGGATAATGCGGATCAGGTTGGTGCTGTCTGTCATATCACCATAGTGGAGACGAAAGCGTACATTCTCGCTGTGCATATCCTGGTATAAATGATCTATGCGCTCCGTATTGATCAGGGAAGCGCGACGTTTAACGCCGTGCACCATGTATCCTTTTTCCAGCAGCAATTCTGCCAGGTAGGCTCCATCCTGGCCGGTAATACCTGTTATCAGGGCTACTTTCATACAATCGTTAATTTAGTGGTGATAGAAATAATTGTTACAGCAGGAATTAATGCCGACTTATTGTATCAGCGCATTAACTGTAGTATTGGCTTTGCCGATACCGTAATAGGTAAATCCAAGTTTGATGAGTTGCACGTCATCGTAGATATTGCGGCCGTCAAATACGAGCGGCGATTGCATGGTTTTTCGCAGCCTTTGCCAGTCCGGCATCCGGAACGTGTTCCATTCCGTTACCAGCAATATGGCCGCTGCGTTTTCCGCGGCGCTGTACATGTCTTCCGCGAAAGTGACGTTATTGCCCAGGCAGGCGGATGCCTCGTCCATGGCTACAGGGTCGTATACGCTCACTATGGCGCCCTCTTCCAGCAGGCTGTCTATCAGCACCAGTGAAGGGGCTTCCCGCATGTCGTCGGTATTAGGTTTAAACGACAATCCCCATACGGCGAATTTTTTATTGCGGACGTCGCCGTCGAAATGGCGGAGTATTTTCCGGAACAATACTTTTTTCTGATCTTCATTTACCGCTTCCACTGCGTCCAGGATACGGAGATGGTAGCCATATTCCCGCCCTGTTTGTATGAGTGCTTTTACATCTTTCGGAAAACAGGAGCCGCCGTAGCCCATACCGGGATAAAGAAAATGTTTGCCTATCCGCGGGTCGCTGCCAATACCTTTTCTTACCTGGTCGATGTCAGCTCCTGCCAGCCCGCATAAATTGGCGATATCGTTCATATAGGATATCCTCGTGGCCAGCATGGCATTGGCAGCGTATTTTGTCATCTCTGCAGATGCGATGTCCATGAATAAGATAGGGTGTCCGTTTAACAAGAAGGGGCGGTATAACTGCTCCAGTGTGTGCCTCGCCCTGGTGGTATTAACACCAACGACTATACGGTCCGGTTTCATGAAGTCATTTACTGCAGCGCCTTCCTTCAGGAATTCAGGGTTGGAGGCCACATCATAGTCGAGGATCAGTTGCCGGGCGTCAAGGCTCTCTTTTACCGCCCTGTTTACCTGTACGGCAGTACCAACAGGCACAGTGCTTTTGGTGACGATCACGAGGTAATGTTCCATGAGCTGTCCTATCTGGCCGGCCACCTGCAATACATATTGCAGGTCAGCACTGCCGTCTTCTCCCGGCGGCGTTCCTACGGCTATAAACACCACTTCTGCCCCTGGTAGCGCCGAAGCCAGGTCGGTAGTGAAATACAAACGGCCATCCTGCTGGTTGCGCTTTACAATTTCCTGTAAACCGGGTTCATAAATAGGCAGCATGTTGTTTTGTAAACGCACGATTTTACCGGCGTCTACGTCAACGCATACCACTTCCGTTCCTACTTCTGCCAGGCAGGCCCCGGTCACTAAACCTACATACCCGGTACCAACGATTACTACTTTCATACAACTGTTGTTTAGGATTGTAATTTGAACTGATGCTGTTGCAGGAAATCCCTGTAAGCCATTACCAGTCCTTCTTTCAGGCTGATGGAATGTTTCCATCCCAGCTGGCGTAACCTGGATACGTCCATCAGCTTACGGGGCGTTCCATCCGGCTTGCTGGCGTCAAATATCAACTCCCCTTCGTAGCACACCACATCTTTGACATATTCTGCCAGTTCCCTGATGGTGAGGTCTTCGCCTTTGCCGATGTTCACCGGTTCTTTCTCGTTGTAATGCTGCATCAGGAATACGCAGGCATCCGCCAGATCGTCCGCAAACAGGAATTCCCGTTTAGGCGTTCCCGTTCCCCATACTGTCACCGATGCCCGGTTATTTATTTTCGCCTCGTGGAACCGTCTGATCAATGCCGGCAGCACGTGGGCATTCTGAGGGTGGTAATTGTCCCCTATGCCGAAAAGGTTGGTAGGCATCACGCTGATAAAGTTGCAGCCATACTGGTCCCGGTACGCTTCACATAATTTGATACCTGCTATTTTTGCAATGGCATAAGGTTCATTGGTCTGTTCCAGCGTTCCTGTCAGCAGGAAACTTTCTTTGACCGGCTGTGGCGCCATACGCGGGTAAATGCACGAGCTGCCCAGGAACTGCAGTTTGGTGACGCCATATTTCCAGGCAGCATGTATTACATTGGCAGCGATCATGATGTTATCGTACAGGAATTCGGCCCTGTAGGTATTGTTAGCGTAAATGCCACCCACTTTGGCAGCTGCCAGGAATACATAGGCAGGTTTTTCAGCAGCAAAAAAAGCATCTACATCCTCCTGCTTGCGAAGGTCCAGGCTACCGGAGCTGCGTGTAATGATATTGTGATAGCCCAGGGTTTCAAGTTTTCTTTTGATAGCGCCGCCTACCATGCCACGGTGACCGGCTATATAAATCGGATCATTTGCTTGCATATATTTCAGTTAAGGTTACAGTAATTCAGGCCGGTTTTCCCTGACCCATTGATGTAGTTGTCTGATATCCTGCCCGTTGCCGCGTTTCATCACCAGGAGGGCGCTCGCGGTATTGACCACCACCATATTTTCCACACCTACGAGGGCCACCAGTTTGTCTTTTCCGATTACGATATTCTTATGCGGATCGCTTTCGATAAATACCGCCTGGTGATTGCGGTATTGATAATGCCTGGAAAGTGCATCCGCCAATGCATCGTAGCTGCCTACATCGCTCCAGTCCATTTTGGCCGGGACCACCTTTACGATGTCGCTTTTTTCGAGTACGGCGTAATCAATACTGTCAGAGGGGATGGCCTCCATTGTTTCCCTGCGCAATGCCCCGGTGCTTTTCCATTCTGCGGCGGCGACAGCAGCAGCCTCGTAAATGGCGGGTGCATGTTGTTGCAGTTCACGCAGCATTACGCCCGCCTTGCAGCAGAAGATGCCACTGTTCCACAGGTGGCCGCCAGCAGCCAGCATCGCTTCTGCCACCACACGGTTGGGCTTTTCCACGAACTGCAGTACATCATGCCCGGAGTAACTGATGTAGCCGAAGCCTGTTTCCGGGTAAGTGGGCACTAACCCTATAGTGACAATATAATTTCCTCCCGCCAGCACCGCAGCAGTCTCTATGGCGACGGCATATCTGTCTGGCGTGCCGATAAGATGGTCGGCGGGAGTGATGAGCAAAATGGTTTCAGGATCTGTCACAAAAGCAGCCAGTGCGATGGCGGCAGCGGTGTTGCGCCCTACCGGCTCGGCCAGACATACAGGAGCTGAGGCGCCGGCCTGCTCCAGTTGTTCCGCAACTATCGCCGCCTGTTGTTCGTTGACGATGGCCATTACCTTGTTACAGGCAAAGCGGTTTCGCCGGAAGGCCAGTTGAAGGAGGCTGTACCCATCGAACAGGGTTAATAGCTGCTTGGGGGTTTGCTGGTTTGACAAAGGCCACAACCGGGTGCCGGAGCCACCACAAAGAAGAATGTGCTGCATCATAAGGTTAATGGTTTAAATCAGTAATGAGGTCCGTTTACCGCTTTGCTGCCGGTAATCGCCGATATTTCTCTCGATGGCACTTTAGCTACGAGCATGCAACCCAGGCTGTTCAGCTCCACTTTCACATGGTCACCGCTGAGTTGTATGATCTTTCCGCCGGAAGCATGTACCCTCTCCCTGTCTGTCGGAATGGGAAATCTTTCCACAGATACATCTTCGTAGTCACGCAGAAAATGCCTTATCAATGCAATTTCGTGGTCTGGTATAATGGCTGGTTGTTCCAGCCAGTGCACGAAATTCACCACGTTATCTGTTTCACGTACTACCCAGCTCCTGCTTTCCGGAATACGCACAAATACGTAGGAAGGAAAGAGCGGGGTCTCAACGATCCTGCGCGCGCCCACTAAGTGTTTGACTGGATAATAGTGTTCTACTTTTTTACGGGTGAACAGGTCAGCTACTTTTTTTTCGCATTTGGCCCTGGTATATACCGCATACCAGGCTAATGGTTGAACATTAAACATAGGAGCCGGTTTTTAAGGTGATCGGATAGTTCGTGTGGAAGTTATAAAGGCAGGATGGGCATAGTTTCCCCGCAGGTCACATAAATGGTGGTGTGACCGGATTTTTCGATTGTTATTATTTAGTACTTCGTTTAAAGAAACCCGTCTTTTTGACAGCCTCCGTGTATCCGTAACCGTTTATGTCGCCGTATCCGGAACCATAACCGTAACCAGCTACACCCTGGCGTTTTATTGCGTTGAATACGATGTTCAGTTTCCCCAGTTCCCTGTTCTGATACAGCTCTTCCACCAGTTTCAGGTAATGTTTGGGCGTACGCTGATGACGTACTACATACAGGGTTGCGTCACAGAAAGGTGCAATCAGCCTGGCGTCTGTTACCAGTCCTACCGGGGCGGAATCAATAATGATATAGTCAAAGCGTTCTTTCAGTTCGTTTAAAAGGTGCTCCAGTTGCCCGTTGAGAATAAGTTCGCTGGGATTAGGAGGAATGATGCCTGCAGACAACAGGTATAAATGTTCATTGTTGTCTATCTTCTGCAGGATGTCCTGTAAAGATGCCTTGCCAACCAGATAATTACTGATGCCCGGAACAGCACGCATATTCAGCATTTTACTGATCATCGGTTTGCGCAGATCGAATTCCAGCAGGGCGACCTTTTTCCCAGCCAGCGACAGGCCTACGGCCAGGTTCACGGATATAAAGCTCTTGCCTTCGCCCGAAATGGAGGAAGTGATCATGAGTGTTTTGCGATCACCGTTAAGGCCTATATAGGATAAAGAGGTTCTCAATGCCCTGAACTGTTCCGCTATTGCCGTCCTGCTGTCATGGCTGATCACCACCGGATTTTTGCTGTCGTGGTACATGATCTCCGCAGCAATGGGCGCGGTTGTCATTTTTTCAATATCCGCCCGGAACATCACTTCGCTGTTCATCATATCTTTCAGTGCCACAAACCCGGCTACCAGCGCTATGGCTGCGAGAACAGAAAGGCCCAGTACCATTGGTTTCTGCGGACTGAAAGGGAAGGCGGCCGATTCGGCGGCATCTACTATCCGGCTGTCAGACACCGCAGCTGCATAAGCCAGGGATGTTTCTTCCCGCTTCTGAAGGAGAAAGGTGTAGATGTTATTCTTAATCGCTTGCTGACGGCTTACTTCCAGCAACGCTTTTTCTTTCCCCGGTACGCTGCGGACGATGTTCATGTTGCGGTTATTCTCCGTTTGTAATCGTGTCAGCCCTGCTTCGAGATTGGCGCGAAGGCTCCTGATATTCTCCATGATGGCGGGTTTGAGCCGCTCTACCTGCCGGTTAAGGCTCGCCAGCAAGGGACTGTTTTCGCCGGTGGTTTTACGCAGGCGTTCGAGTTGTAATTCTGTTTCCGAAAGTTTGGCGACCAGTTCCAGCAACACGGCATCCGTGAGGCCAATGGTGCCTGGTACAATATTGCCGGTGGTCCTTTGACTGACAACATATCTTTCAATAGCATCCAGCACCGAAAGCTGCATATTGGCTTCACTAATCTTGCGGTCGTTTTCCTGTACACTGGCCAGGAATAATTTGCTTTGTTCGCCGATGTCCACAATACCTTCTGTTCTTTTAAATTTTTCCACCTGTGTTTCTGCCTGTCCCAGTTCGGCACTGACGATCCGCAATCTCTCTTCTACAAAGCTCATGGTGTTGGCGGAGGTCCTGTTTTTATCTTCCACCGCGGCTTTATTATATTCCCTGATGAGCTCATTTAGTATGTCTTCACCACGGTTCGGCGCGGCGTCCGTATACTCCAGGTCCACTACGCTTCCTGCTTTAGCTGCAGGCATAATTTTGATGGTCGCAAGTATCCGTTGCATCCATTGTTTCTCCGTCATCAGGTGCAGGGAATAGCTGGCGGCAGTATCTGCATGATTGCCTTGTGGCAGTATCAGCAGTTTTCCCCATCTGGTTTGTACGGTGTCTCCCACAGGGAAACGCTTACCGTCAATGGTCACCTGTTGGGCGGTTTTGCTGTAAGTGAACGGCCAGGTACCGGTTGCCGCCGGTTGTATGGCGTCTGGTTCGAGGAAGACGAATTTCAGCGGGCCGTCCTGATAGCGTACCACATCTCTTATCTTCCCTTTTTCTATGACTTCCCCGTACAGATTCAGTTTTCGTATAACCGATTTTGTTAGTGTACGCGACTTTAATATTTCAATTTCATTTTCCATGATCGTTTTGCTGCCTCCCATCAGATCGAGCGACTGCAACATGTCGCTGGCGCCAAGTCCGTTAGATGCTTCCTGCACCAGCAATACCGCAGATATTTTATAGAGCGGCGTGGCGTAACGCAGATACAGGAAGGCACATGCAAGGGCAGCTGCTATGGCTGCTGCGAACAACGGCCAGTAAGGCAGATAGTGCGAACGGATGAACGTCAGCAGGCTCTGTGGCGTTTCGCCGGTCTGGATTGGATTTCCATTTACCTTTACCTTTTGCATATGCTAGTTATTAATGATCAAACGGTCCAGGATAATAACGAGTAAGGACAAGCTGCTGAGCGCGATGGGCAGTATCTGCCGGGACCGGTCAGCCGTTGCTATCTTTGACTTATTGGGTTCCACATAAAGTATATCATTTGATTGCAGAAAATAGTAAGGGGAATTAAGGATTTTTTTGTCGTTCAGGTCCAGCCGGCGGATGATCCTTTCGCCATCGACTTCCCGTATCAGGAGAATATTGTTTCGTTTGCCAAACACCGTTATATCACCTGCCATTCCCAGCGCTTCCAGTACTGATATTTTTTCGTTGGTAACATTTACTACTGTAGGTTTGCTGACTTCCCCCAATATGGTAACACGATAATTCAGAAAACGGATACTTACCACAGGATCTACCAGCAGCTTGCGTGCTATGAGCTGATCGTGCAGGTAGTCGGTGAGTGATTTTTTAGTAAAACCCGTCACTTTAACAGGCCCCAGCACCGGGTATTGAATATATCCCTGCTCATTCACCAGGAAGCCTCCCAGCATAGCGCCTGCTCCTGCATTGGCCCCTCCGGCGCCTGACGCGGAGGTCATGTTGGAAACATTGTAAATGATAACATCTTCCGGGTTAAGACTGCTTACATTGATCTGCAGTATATCATTCTTTTGTATCCTGGGCTCGAAACTGCCATCAACCGGTGATAGCACTGTGTCTTTTACGTCACTGAAGTAAATAGCATTTTTGGTTGATGTGCAGGCAGTAAACAAACAATTCAAGCATAGTAATCCCAGTCCTATCCAGGTTAAGCAGGTTTTCAATATCATCATATGGCTTTTAATATCATCGCTTTCACTTGCCGTTCCGCTCCATACAATATTACTTCAGTTGAGGGCCTGAATCAATTACTAACTAGAGTATAAATTGTACTCAACTCCATATTCTTGTTACTTATAAAAGTAAATCGGCAACAAAATCAAGAGACATATCATTAAAAGAAGAATATAAGAAATTTTGGGAGAGGGTCGCAATAAACAGAAGAGAGGATAAATTATTTGACCATATTTTTGAGATCAATTCAGATTTGGATGAAACATTTAGCTTCTGATATACTTTTTTCAGGTGCTGGTTCACTGTAAACACAGTGACGAACAACTTTTCCGCCATTTCCTTATATGAGTAGCCTTCCTTGAGCAACTGTACCAGTTCATATTCCCTGCGGGTAAGTTTGTCTTTGATACTTTCCAGCGGATCTCCGTTGAGATGACTGATCAGCATATGTGCCGCTTTGGGTGATAAAGTGGCGCCGCTTTGCACGGTGTCTATGATGGATTGGTAGATATCGTTCAGGCGGCTCGTTTTAATGATGTAACCGCTGGCGCCTTTTTTAATGGCCTCTATGATATATTGTTTATCGTCGTGCCCGGACAATACAATCACTTTTATTTCGGGATAACGTTTCTTCACTTCTGCGATACCATCTATACCTGATATGCCCGGCAAAGTGATGTCCATTAATACTACTTCTACGTCAGGATAGGTTACCGGCAGTGCGATAAATTCTTCCATGGTTTTGCATGCAAATACTACATTACACTCCTGGAAATCTTCGAGAAATTCGCGATAGTTGTTTAACAGAAAGTGGTTGTCTTCAATGATACCAATGTTGATCATAATAAAAGAGCTGGGTTTTCGGTTGATATGGTATAATATGGTTATATAACAGAAAAATAAGGCAAATCAATAGGGCTGTTACGTCTTAATTACATATCACTATTAACATAGACGGAATTACCATAAACAAATTAATATTAATGAAATATATCAATTTCATTTCTCCACTAAAATAGCAAAATTAAATTCAAAACTAACAAAGTATTGATTACCATAAATTACGTCGTACCAACCAATCAAATTAAATTATATTCTATATAATAATTTATTCAGAGATTTTGTAAATTTAGATAGACTAGTTGTAGTCCTGCGAACTCATATCCTTTGAAATAAACCATATTTCTATCAACCGAAAACCTATTGTATGCGCGAACTTATTACCAGGCATGTTGCCAGGAAAAGATCATTAACAGATATCCGATCTGAATATATTTCTATGGCCATGCACGAATTCAAGACACCTATTACTGCTATTTCATCGTCTGTAGAACTACTGGAAACGAAAATGCAACGGGATGAAATGATGTTGCCTTTTTATCAGCGGAACATATCCCGTATTAAAGAAGAGATAACCATGCTGACTAACATGGTGGAAGACATCCTCATCAGCGGCAGCATGGCAGCCGGTAATCCGGATGCTACTCCTGAGATCACGGATGTATCTGCCTTTGCCAGGATGATCCGGCAGCGGTATTTCTATCAGCGTGCGGACAAGCGTCAGTTAACAATAAAAATTACCGGGACACGCCGTGATATTTATATCGATCAAAGTCAGCTGGCCGGTATCCTGACCAACCTGGTTGGAAATGCCTTTAAATACTCTCATGAGCAGGGACCTTTGCTCAGTCTGCATTACCGCAAAAAAGAACTATGCATTAAAGTAAAGGATAAAGGCATTGGTATACCGGAAGAGCATATACGTTTTTTATGCACGCCTTTTTTCCGCGCCGGAAATGTAGGGGATAAAGAAGGTGCCGGCCTGGGCCTGGCCATCGTAAAACGTTTCGTTATGGCCAACAACGGCACTATAGCTGTTAGCAGCAATGCTGCCGGTACTGTTTTTACGCTTACATTTCCTTATGCAGCCGATATTGCTTCGTGACTATGACACCTCAGTATAGCAGCAATACGCTTCCTTTCAGCATATGTTGCTCCTGACGGCTGTCGGTATATGTGCATATATATACATAGGCCTGTACGCCTGCACGGGATCCCCTGAAAGTACCGTCCCATCCGGCTTCCGGCGCCAGGCTGGAAAATACCAGTTTTCCCCATCTGTCGTATACCTGTAACCGGTAGTTATGGATGGCGTCATACACTTTGGGCCGGAAAATATCATTCTGCCCATCGCTGTTAGGCGTAAATGCATTGGGAAATATCACCAGGCAGTTTTTCCAGGGTGACGTTACTGAAGTGTCCACCCGGGCGCCAAACTCATGATTGTCCTTTATTTTTCCGGTATGCGGCCCCGCAGCAAGGCCGGAAAAGACGCTGTCCGTTTGCCATATGCCGTTGTCCAGCTGATATTGAAAAGGAGGCACTCCGCCTGTTACATGCAGGGTTATACTGCCGTCTGACACCTCTCCGCAACTACATGGCTTTACGGTAGCGGTTACCGTGGGCAGCACTAATTCATCGATGGCTGATAAATTGTCAATCAGCAATGCAATGCCAAACTGGCTCTTGTTACATGGCGTAGTAGGATAAGCCAGGAATGAAATATAACGCCAGGCCTGTGTTGTACGGAATACCGCATGATACCGCTTCCAATCTGTTTGAATAAAATTGCCTGACGACCATAACAGGGCGGCAGTATCGCCCGGCGTATTGCCTCCATAAATAGCGAGGTTACCGTAACAGGCAGGATAAAGATAATAGGTAGCAAACGCCAGATCAAAACTCAATACATAGGTAGTATGTGCCTTCAGTGGTTGCGCTAATTGCTGGCCAACCCCCTCCAGGAAACCCTTTCCGCTATGCATGCCAATATAGCTGCTACCAGCCGATGGCGGTAGTTTTATGTCGAATATACCAGGCTGTGTGTCTGGCGTACCCTGTACAATAAACCAGGGAGCGGGTATTATCCCTTTTCCCCGCGCTCCTTCCATAGATGGATTACCTAGGGCTATTTGCTGGGCTTCTAACCGGATAGTGAGTGTTAAAAAAAACCAGCAGCACAACGTTGTATATAAAGTACCTGGTCCCGGGAACATTCATTTGATTTGCTGTCATAAAATTACCGGTTACAGGCATGACTACATATACTCAAAGTAGTAGTTTGTTGGAGGCCGCTGATTCTTTTTTATCCGCTTTATTGTTGGGCCGGGAATTTGGTAATATCCATAAAAAAGACTTCCCAGGTATGCCCATCCGGATCTTCGATGGTCCGCTGTTGCATAAAACCATAGTCTCTCATTTCATTGGGCTCCGTCCCTCCTGCTTTGATACCGTTCGTTACCAGGTTATTCACTTCGTCTATGCTGTCTAACGACAGTGAAAAGAGCCCTGCCAGATTTGCTTTGGTGTCAGCTAACGGCTTTGTCGCAAAAGTTTTAAATTTTTCATGGGTCATTATCATCACAAAAATATTTTCACTCCACACCATGCATTTCGCTGAGTCATCCGAGAACTGAGGATTGTTGGTAAATCCGATGGCCGTATAAAAGTCCAGTGACTGCTGAAGGTCTTTTACGGGTAAGTTGATAAATACTTGTTTTGCCATGACTTGATTTTTTAATTGTTATTACAGCAAAGTTGCGGTAACCGTTTTTGCTAAAAATTTACATTTGTTGAGAAAGGCGGAATTTTTTACTTATTCGCCAAAAAAATCCGGCTAAGCTGTGTGGGCGTGATACCGAGATAGGCGGCAATATGGTGTTTCTTTAGCCTTTTCACCAAACCGGGATATCTGTGGAGAAAATTATCGTAATTGGCTTTCGCTGATTCATACCGGAGCGATACTTCATAGGGTTCCTTCTCGATTATCCAATGCTGCTCCATATAGCGGATATAAAAAGCGGCGATATCAGGATAGATCGCAACAAGCTTTTTAAACTCCATGAAATTATATTCGAGTACAGCTGTATCCTCCAGGGCTTTTATGGTGAAACTGCCCGGTGATTGTGTAAGCGTGGCGGTCATGGAACCGGCAATCCGGTTCTCGGGGAAAAAATACTTGATCACCATGTCGCCGTTTTCGGCGGTGTAATACTGATACATTAAGCCCTTTACAATAAAGGCCACCTTTTTAGGCGTCTGGCCTTCGGTGACGAAGTCGTCGCCCTTGTGGTAGGTATTTTCGTGAAGCAAGGCAGCCCACGCCGCTTCCGCTTGCGGCGACAGACCAACGTAGGTTCTTATTTTCTGAAAGAAAGCATCATGGCTCATTGGCTAAAGATAATAATCTTATTTCCCTGTACAATGTAGCCGCCAGGTTATTTAAATTTTAAGCTGTTTTTGAATATTACCTTCATCAAATAAAAAAAATTGGTTCCTTCTGAAACATATCGTAATATTGCGATAATAAAATCGTATAAATGGGCGCTACCAAAGCAGATTTATTCACCAGACAGCAGAATGAAATAGCCGCTATGGCTAAAGCGCTGGCACATCCGGCCCGTATTGCCATCCTCCAGTACCTGGTCAAAAAGAACGCCTGTGTCTGCGGGGATTTGGTGGAAGAACTGGGCCTTGCCCAGGCTACCACTTCCCAGCATCTGAAAGAACTGAAAACAGCCGGGATCATACAGGGTTCCATTGAAGGGGCCAGCGTATGTTACTGCATCAATCCCAAAGTCTGGAAGCAGTACAAGGAACTGTTCAGCGCATTTTTTAAAGATGTGGACCTGCAACAGTCCTGCTGCTGATATTTTTTTGTTTAAATATATCGCAATATTGCAATAATACAATAATAGATACCATGACTACCGACGAACAAATGAAGGAACTGGTAAAACAGAAATACAGTGAAATCGCTTTACAGGACAAGGCTACCAACGCATCTTCCTGTTGCGGCTCCGGCTGTTGTTCCACCGAAGTATATAATATCATGAGCGATGACTATTCACAGCTGGAAGGGTACAACCCGGATGCAGACCTGGGTCTGGGATGTGGATTGCCAACGCAGTTTGCAAAAATCAAAAAAGGAGATACCGTTATCGATCTGGGCTCCGGCGCAGGTAATGACTGTTTCATCGCCAGGCAGGAAACCGGCGGGTCCGGAAAGGTAATAGGCATCGACTTCACGCCTGCCATGATTGAAAAAGCCCGTGCCAATGCGGAGAAACTGAATTTCAATAATGTAGAGTTCCGTCAGGGCGATATTGAGAAAATGCCCGTAACCGCCAATGTCGCGGACGTGGTGGTCAGCAATTGTGTATTGAACCTGGTGCCCAACAAAAACGGCGTTATCAGGGAAATTTTCCGTGTGCTGAAACCTGGCGGGCACTTCAGTATTTCCGATATCGTATTGCAGGGCACTCTGCCGGCCGGCATTCAGCAGGCAGCGGAAATGTACGCCGGTTGCGTATCCGGCGCCGTGCAGAAAAATGAGTACCTGGACATGATCAAAATCAACGGCTTTACAAACATTACCATCCAGAAAGAGAAAACCATCACCATTCCGGATGATATTCTTTCCAACTACCTGAACGCTGAAGAAATAGCTGCTTTCCGTTCCGGTGATACAGGCATCTACAGTATTACCGTTTACGCTGAAAAACCGTCCGAGACGGCATGTTGCCCTCCGGGTTGCTGTTAATTGATCACCTGAAACCAATACTATATGACTATTCAGCCGATGACTGCCGGGCACGGAAGTCAGGTATTATCCATCTACGAAGCGGGCATTGCTACCGGCAATGCCACTTTCCAGACTGCAGCACCCTCATGGGAAGAATGGGACCAGTCCCATCTCAAAACCTGCCGCCTCGTTACTGTTGAAAATAACCGGGTATTAGCTTGGGCTGCACTGACAGCTGTATCCAGCCGCTGTGTATACTCCGGCGTAGCTGAAGTAAGTGTATACGTGGCCCCCGATGCGCGGGGCAAGGGGATTGGCCGTCAGCTGCTGGAAGCGCTAATCCGGGAAAGTGAGCTGCACAATTTCTGGACTTTACAGGCAGGCATCTTTCCGGAAAATACCGGCAGTGTGAAAATCCATGAAGCCTGCGGCTTCCGTATTGTAGGACGCAGAGAGCGGATAGGCAAAATGGGCGACAGGTGGAGAGATACATTACTACTCGAAAGAAGAAGCACACAAACAGGCATTTAAAAACCATTTACAGCAACATCATGCAAAACTGCAATCCTGCCCAGCGTAGGCAACTGGGCTTTCTGGACCGCTACCTCACCTTATGGATATTCCTGGCAATGGCTATTGGCGTTGGCATCGGATATTTCTTTCCATCCTCTTCCGGGTTTATCAATTCCTTTTCATCCGGCACCACCAATATACCACTGGCAATAGGTTTGATTCTGATGATGTACCCGCCGCTCGCCAAAGTGAAGTATGAAAACATGGGTGAAGTATTCCGGAATACCAAAGTATTATCTGCTTCCCTGATACTAAACTGGGTAGTTGGTCCGGTACTCATGTTCGTGTTAGCAGTACTGTTTCTGCATGGTTATCCGGAATACATGACGGGGCTTATCCTGATTGGACTGGCCCGTTGTATCGCAATGGTCATCGTGTGGAATGAGCTGGCAGATGGTAACCGCGAATACGCCGCCGGACTGGTTGCCTTGAACAGCATTTTTCAGGTGCTGCTGTATAGTGTGTACGCTTACCTCTTCATCACCTGGTTGCCGACCGTTTTTGGTATGAAAGGGCTGACCGTAGCTATATCCATTGGCGAAATCGCTAAAAGCGTCGCGATCTATTTAGGCATCCCGTTTGCCGCCGGTATTATCAGCCGCTATGGCCTTATCGCATGGAAAGGAGAGCAATGGTACCAGGAAAAATATATACCCTTCATTTCACCGGTCACGTTAATAGCTCTGCTGTTTACCATCGTCGTGATGTTTAGCCTTAAAGGAGAACTGATCGTGCAGATACCATTGGACGTTGTCAGAATAGCTATTCCGCTGGTGATCTATTTCGCCATCATGTTTTTGGTCAGTTTCCTGCTGGGCAAGACAATGGGCGTCGATTACTCCCGGAATGCGGCGATCGCGTTCACCGCAGCCGGTAACAACTTCGAACTGGCCATAGCGGTAGCCATCGGCGTGTTTGGCATCAACTCCGGCCAGGCTTTCGTAGGCGTAATAGGACCACTGGTCGAAGTGCCCGCACTCATTGCATTGGTAAACGTGGCTTTCCGGCTTCGGAAAAAATGGTACAACACTCCCGCTAACACAGTAAAAGCATAACCGTCAACTCATCATCGTATGAAAAAAATCCTTGTCCTTTGTACCGGCAACAGCTGCCGCAGCCAGATCGCGGAAGGCTATTTAAGATATTTCGCCGGAGATAAGGCAGAAGTATACAGCGCAGGCGTAGAAACACACGGTGTCAATCCGCGGGCCATCGCCACCATGGCGGAAGACGGCATCGATATTTCCGGTCATACCTCCAACAACATCACCGAGTACCGGAACATACCTTTCGACTACGTTATTACCGTCTGTGACAACGCAAAAGAAAGATGCCCCTTCTTTCCTACCACGGCCCAGAAATTTCATGAGAATTTCCCCGATCCCGCAAAAGCTACCGGTACCGAAGAAGAGATCATGCAGCAGTTCAGAACAGTACGCCAGATTATTAAAGACTATACCCAATCCTTTGTGGCAGCAAACCTGTAATGAAACAACACATGGTTAAAATAAAAAAGGCTTGTAAGCAAACTTACAAGCCTTTTAGTTCAAGAGCCCGGAACAGGCGCCTTAAACTTTCTATGCATCTTGATCTAATGTTTCATTTTGTTTGTTCACCTTCTCATAGTTCTCTTTCTTCATTGCCGCCAGCATTTGCCTGATAGAGCTGTTATTTGTGCCCAAAATCTGTACAGCCAGCAGCCCCGCGTTCCGTGCGCCATTAACCCCTACTGTGGCTACCGGTATATCTCCCGGCATCTGTACTATGGATAAAAGGGAATCCCAGCCATCGAGAGAATTTGAAGACTTAATAGGAACTCCAATTACCGGCAAGGTAGTAATAGCGGCAACCATACCTGGAAGATGTGCTGCGCCACCGGCACCTGCGATGATGATCTTCAGGCCACGTTCTTCAGCAGTAGCTGCGTATTCAAACATTCTTTGAGGGCTGCGATGTGCCGATACAACGCTAAACTCATAGCCTATATCAAACTTCTTCAGCACCTCTATTGCCTGACGCATAATAGGCGCATCAGAACTACTTCCCATGATAATGCCCACCTCTACCTGTTTCATATTTTTAGTTTAAAATTTTTCGTATTAATTCCGCTTTTGCAATAACGTTCTCAATTGTATTGTCTGTGACTGTCACATGCCCGATTTTCCGGCCTGCTCTTCTGCCCTCTTTGCCATACCAGTGAAGGTGAGCGCCCGGTACGTCTAACAAACGTTTCAGCTTTCCCGGTCTGTCAGCATTCAATGCATCATTGTCCAGTACATTCAGCATCAAAGACGGGAAATGAAGCCCGGTGGCGCCTAATGGCAATCCAAGTATGGCGCGGAGCAATTGTTCATATTGTGAGGTAGTGCTGGCCTCTATAGTGTGATGACCGCTGTTGTGCGGCCTTGGTGCCATTTCATTTACCAAAAGTCTGTTATCTTTTGTAACAAACATTTCCACAGCAAGAATACCAACCAGCTTGAGCGCATCAGCAACCTTCTCAGCGAGGGTTGTAGCCTCTTTTAATATCCCTTCGTCTATCTGGGCGGGCGCTATTTGGTAGTCAAGAATGAACTTCTCTTCAGAAAACGCCATCATTACGGGATCGTAGCATACTACCGCGCCATCTTCATTTCTTGCGACGATTACAGCAATCTCGTGTTTAATGTCCACTAATTCTTCCACTACACAGGGCGCATCAAATGCCGCTTCAATATCTTCCTTAGTCTTCAAGACCATAACGCCATAGCCATCATACCCGTCGCGGCGCTTTTTCAGACAAACAGGCAGCTTACTTTCGTACCGGTACAGATCATTTTTGCCCTGTACGGCCTCTCCAGGCGCTACTGGTATGTTATGTGACAGCAAAAACTGCTTTTGTGTAAATTTGTCCTGTATTACTTCAATGGTATCGGGTGACGGAAAAACCTTTACTCCCTGCTTTTCAAGCTGGCGTAAAGCGTCGATATTTACAGCCTCTTTTTCAATTGTAATAACGTCAAGGTCCTTACCAAACTCCAAAACCGCTTCAAAAGAAGCCGGATCGCCACAAAAAAAAGAAGAAGTATAGTGTGAGCAAGGCGCATGAGGGTCCTTGTCCATAATCGAAACACGGAGGCCAAAATCTATCGCATGCCGCATAAGCATAGCCCCTAACTGCCCTCCTCCTAAAATTCCTATTTTCAAATTTTCAAGCATAATCGTTAATTGCCGCAAAGATATAAAACTATTTAAAATGATAGTAACACCATTACTCATAAGAAATAAATACAATAAGATCAGTCTACTATTAAATTGTATTTAGCGTAGTGGCCTGGGAGATTTCAACAATGGCATAAGCAGAGGACGTCTCAAAAATAAATGAGACGTCCTCGTTTTTTTTACAAATCGTTGTTATTGTTTTTTGAGATAAGTTTTGTTACCGTTTTTATTGATGTAGTATTGCCCGCCACGGGGGCCCTGATAGATGGTACGCCCCTTGGCATCGGTACCCACCACCTGATCACCGCCGCTGGCAGGAGCCGCTTTTCTGACTGGAGCTACTGCCGGAGCAACAGGAGCAGGTTTTTGGGTTACTGCTGGGGCAGGCGCGGGAACTGTCGGAGCAGATACCGGAGCTGTGGTTACGTTAGTTGCTTTGGTCCTTGTTTTTTTGGGTGTTTCGGTAACAGCGTTAGTGGTGTTTGTTTCTTCTTTAGCAGCTTTCGTCCTTGCTTTTTTCGTTGTTTCAGTAACAGCGTTGGTGGCGTTTGTTTCTTCTTTAGCAGCTTTTGTCCTTGCTTTTTTCGTTGTTTCAGTAGCGGCGTTGGTAGCATTTGCCTCTTCTTTTGCAGCCCTGGACCTGGTCTTCTTAGCCGTGGTAGCGGTTTGGTCCTGCGTGGTGGCTGCCTTCTCTTCTGCCTGTTTCTTTTTCTTCTTTTCTGCTTTGGAAGCCTTTTCGATGGTCTGCTGCGGCACCGTGTTTTGCGCATAACCGGCTATATTCCCGGTTAAAAGAGCACCTGACAGCAGTAAGATGGAGGTCATTCTTTTCATAGCAAAAAGATTGGGTGTTAATAAAAATCAATAAGGGAGCTTCTGAAAACCAAGATGATTGCGATAGTAACCGGACAGATGTATAGCTGCAATATATATTATTTTCTAATGCAGCCGTATAGCGGATTTTGAGACATTGATGAGATTGCTTGTAACAGATAGGATTTTTTTATATTTATTGTCATCCCGGTTCACAGCGGAGGCCAGTATAACAGTTAGGCATAAACGCTTTTGGGACTGATTAAGTCGGGGAAGCGGATAAATGCGTATCCAAACGACATTGGCACAAAAAAAATAGGTTGTAAGTCAAACTACTTACAACCTATTACGTGCCCAGAACTGGATTCGAACCAGCACACCCTTGCAGGCGCTGCGACCTGAACACAGTGCGTCTACCAATTTCGCCATCTGGGCAACTGATATTGTGATCAGGGAGCGCAAAGATAAGCACTCATTTTAATTCTCCAAACAAAAAGTAAATTTTTTTTCAAACTAACGGGAAAGGATATACTAATAATTGTGGATAAAACTGAAGGAGGTAACGCTGAAAGCCACGCCCCCTTTGGCTACCAGGTACAGGTCGTGTATACCTTCCGCATGGCGCAGGTTGCCCGTCAGTTTCAGGGCATAGGTGCTGTCGCCGGTATAAGGGATGTCCAGGGTGCCAATCACCTTACCTTTGGGCTTGTCTATACGGAACTCCAGTTTGGAGCCGCTTTTTTTATGCTCACAGGCCACTTCCACCTGGAAACCGATTTCCCCCATGCTCAGGTTCACCTGTGCAAACGCCAGGTAACTCCCTTCCTTCATCTGAAACTCCGTCGCCCGGTTCCCTTTTTTAGCCGTCGGCGCCGCCGTCTGTCCGTTGACAGTCAACTGCACTAAGGCAAAAACCAGGAACAACAACAGCCTCATAGGTTAGGATAGGTTTATCGTTTAACACAACGGGAACATTTCCCGCCCTGAAAAATAATGAAAAACTTAAAATTAAGGAATAATGTAATATTATATCATCATCAACACATAAAATAATCTCAGTCGAAAAAAATAGTACATTTGTACTAATGGTAGACACAAAAGAAAAAATACGGAAAGCAGCGCTCAAACTGTTCAACGAACAGGGCATCGACGCCATCACTATACGGCATATCGCTAAAGAACTGGACATCAGCCACGGCAATCTCCAGTACCATTACAAAAACACCAACGAAATCATCCTCGTACTCTTCAAAGAGCTCAACGACGGCTTCTCCCGCTTTTTTACACATAACGAAAACCTCAGCCAGGTAAACCTGGAACATTTCCGGCATTGGGTGGAAATACTGATCGACCATATCTGGCAATACCGCTTTATCTTCCTCCACTTCGTGGAAGTGGCCCGCCGCGTACCGGAAGTGAAAACGCTCTACAATAGCTGGGACAAAGCCCGAGAAGAACAATTTCTCGTCCTGTTCAACACCCTCATTAAAGAAGGCATCTTCCGCGATGACATCCCCCCCTACATCTGGAAAAATCTTATCACCCAGCAATATATCATGGCCGACTTCGCCCTGTCGCACAATGAAATAAAAATGCAGCTCAAAGGCAAAAAAGCCGTCCAATACTACGCAGACGTGCTGTTCAACCAGTTCTACCCCTACCTCACGGCTAAAGGAAGACAACAGGCTGACAAACATCAGGGCATAAACTGACCCCTGTCATTTTTCAGGTGCGCGTTTCCCCGCATTTTTGCATAATAAATGCAGGGGAACATTCCCCGTCACCAGAAAAACCAGGAATTATGGACCAAACACTGATCAATCTAAGCCAATATACCGGCACGCCGGCTGTGACCATCCTGGTGTCTACCCATCGCACCTTCCCCGATAACAAACAAGACAGCATCCACCTCAAAAACCTCATCACACAGGTGGAAAAAGAGCTATATGAACAGTTCGATAAAAGGATCGTATGGCCCGTGCTCGACAAAATAAAAGAAACTGAAAAGTCCATCAATCACGACTATAACCTGGACACACTGGCCATCTTCGCCAGCCCGGACTCCATCCAGGTGAAACGCTTGCCCGTCACTACCACCGACCGGTACGTGATCGGCGACCGCTTCGAGATCCGCCCACTGCTCAAAGCCGTGCAGCAGAGCGAACATTATTATATCATTTCCGTTTCCCGCCAGAAAATACGGCTGCTGGAAGCGTTTAATGACGAAATAGTAAGCGAAGTGAAAAACAAGGATTTCCCTTATCTCAACAATTATTACACCACCGATCCCATGCGCCTGAAACATGACCAGATCGTGGACAACCTCCTGAAAGAGTTCTTTAATACAGCGGATAAACGATTTAAAAAATATTATGAAGAGAATCCGTTGCCGGTGGTCCTGTTGGGAGAAGAAAGAAACCTCGCCTTCTATCAGGAAATAATGGACATCAGGGGACTGGTAATCGGTACCCATCACGGTAGCTTCGACGACACCTCCGACCCGGACATCGCAAAAGTGACTTTCCCGGTCATTCAACAATACATCGCCGGAAAACAGGACGCTGCCCTGCAGGCCATCAATGCCGCCCAGTCTGCACAACGCCTGCTGGTAGACCTGAACGATATTTACACCGCCGCCGAAAACGGACAGGCAGATACGCTCTATATCGGGCAGACCTACCTTCCCACCGGCCACGTCGACAAAGGCGTCATCACCCTGGGTAACAGCAACGGCTCTACGGACGTGACGCTGCCCGTCATCGACACAGTGCTGCATAAAGGCGGCAACGTGGTGTTTCTCGACGAAAACGCCCTCGACAACTATCAGGGCATCGCTTTGATCACAAGATTTTAATCATACGACAACGACAACAACAGGAAAAGCCGCACTGGTATTTACCAGCGCGGCTTATTATTTTGTAGGCGTGCATTGAATCAGGGAAGTGCTGCCAGCCGGGCGTAGATCTCCATCATACCGGCCTGTCCCAGCAACTCTTTCTCCGGCTTTTTTCCCAGCATATTGCTGCCGGCGTCCCGGTCTTCCTCCCACACCTTGTCGGCGTAAGTCTGCATGGCATCTACATACCGCCGGTCCTTGTCTTCCCGGTAAAGGGCCAGGTACCCGCGCAGCAACACGGCATTGAACCAATAAGAGGAATGAAACCGGCCGTCCCGGTAGAACCGCTGCAGTGTGCCGGCGGCAATCTGCTGTGCCTCTTTCAGGTACTGTGGCTGCCGCGTAATACGGTACAGCTTCACATTAGCTTCCAGCATAGTACCACTGTTATAGGTATACGTAGCAGAATCGATGCGGTTGTTCTCCAATGGCTTGATCGCGTCCCAGAATACGCCGTTGGCATTGCGAAGATGTTTGTTTGTCCACTGATACAGCAGCAGCGCAGTGTCCAGGTAGGTTTTCCGGTGCGTGGCTTCGTACAGCTGCAAAGCCAGCAGGACGCCCGGACCATTGGAACAGGTATTTTTAGTCGTCTTGTCTCCTTCTTTCCAGTATAAACCACCGCCGCTCACTGTATCAAAACCGGTCATCATAAACCGGTAAATCTCGGCGCCTTTATCGAGGTAAGTCCGCTGTTTGGTACGGGCGTAGGCATCCAGGTAAGCGATGCCTATCCACTGGTTATCGTCGTAGTAACGGTCTTCCCGCCGCTCCTTTACTACATACGAAGCGTAGCCGGGCGCAGGCGGGATAGGATCATAGTACTGGTCAATAGCTTTCACGACCGGCTTCAGGTAGGCCTTCCCGGGGTGCAGCCCCTCCATCTCGTTGGCGGCCTGCACCAGCGCACAAAGCCCCCACAGATCAGCATGCGGGTTATGGTTCTTTGCCGGGTCGCTCGTCTGAATATAAAGACCGGTACGCGGTTCATACAGATGTTTGTCGACCGCCGCCTGTAGCAGGCCGGCGCGTTGTGCATTGTTTTGGGCAAACAAAGTGGCGGCTGAGAGTATATACGCCACCGTTAGCCATACTGAACGGTACATAAGCATTATTTACGGATAATTGCTGTTCTACCGGACAAAATAACCAAAAGGGCTTATAAATGCAACAGGGCTTTTACCCGCTTTAGCTGTGGCGTGGTGACGCGTGTTTTATCATAAGCCAGGTAGTACGTCTGACAGGAGGCATCAGCGTCTGCCCAGAGTTGTTTCAGCTCCTTTTTGCCCAGGTAGTCTTTTACCAGGTAGTCCGGTACAATGGTGACACCGTTGCCGGCGGCCAGCGCCCTGAGGATGCCTTCATAATCCGGAATAACAAAGCGGGGTTTTATCTGCGGGCGTTTATGGAAATTCTCCTGCCAGAAGCGGCGAACAGGAGGAATATCGCTGCTATAGGCATACCATGGCTGTTCGTATAGCCATGCTTCCGCTGCCGCCATGTCCTTTTTCCGAAGGGCCTTACGCAGGCCGCTGTCATCCAGTCCGGCGTTGCCCACCAATATAAACCGTTCTTCCAGTACCGGCTCATACACGATGTTTTTTTCATGCCCGCAGGTGGTGGTCAGCGTAAAATACATCTCATGCCTGAGCACTTTGTCCAGCAGCTGCCGGGGATCACCAAATTCAAAGATGAAGCTGGCGTCCGACTGACTGATACGCGGCGCAATGATGGCCTGGAAAAACTCTTTCGGCGCGCCTACGCAGGTGAGCGGCACTTCCCACGCACAGGTATTGCGGAAGTCCAGCTCTACCTTCTCCAGTTTCTCCACCGCATCAATCACCTCCGTATACAGCAGTTTACCAAAATCGGTCGGCACCATGCGGCGCGGCTGCCGTTCAAACAGCGGATGACAGATATACGCTTCCAGTCCTGCCAGATGCTGGCTTACGTTAGGCTGTGATATCAATAATTCCTGCGCAGCGCCGGTGAGCGTGCCTGTCTGATAGATAGCCTTAAAAGTGCGGAACCATTCAAAATTTATCATACCCCAAAAGTATAATTTTCTTTATAGATTGATATAATTTATGCTATTTTATTTATAGATCAGAAGACCCCATCTTTGCCTTATCAAACACAAAAAATAACAAACACCATTATGAAAAGTATATTTACTGTGATCGCCGCTATGGCCGTCACCCTTACTTCCTATGCCCAATCCGGCCTGGACGCACAACGGATTTCCCGCATTGACGATGTGATCAACCGCCATATAACAGCCGGCCATATTCCCGGTGCCACCGCCCTGGTTATCCGTCACGGGCAGGTTGTGTACAACAAGGCTTTCGGTTATGCCGATGTAGCATCCCGCAAAACCATGCAGACAGACAATATCTTCCGCATCGCTTCACAAACCAAAGCTATTATCAGTCTGGGTACAATGATACTATGGGAAGAAGGGAAATTCCAACTGGACGACCCGGTGTCCAAATTCATTCCTGCCTTCAAAAACCCGCGGGTAAAAGTGTCCTTCAACCCGAAAGACAGCAGCTATACTACGCGGCCGGCTACACGCGAAATCACCGTGCGCGACCTGCTCCGTCACACCTCCGGCATAGCCTACGCCGCCGTGTTCAGCGATCCGCAGATGCAGGCCATCTATGCTAAAGCAGGTGTGCCCAGCGGTGTCGGCACCATGGCCTCCGACCTGAAGACAAAAATCAACCTGCTGGCGCAACAGCCGCTGATGCATGATCCAGGGCTGGCCTTTACTTATGGCCTCAATACCGACGTACTGGGTTATCTCATCGAAATATGGAGCGGCCAGCCGCTGGACGTGTTCCTGCAACAGCGGGTATTTGCTCCACTGGACATGCAGGACACCTATTTCCACCTGCCGCCGGCCAAACAAAAGAAACTGGTCACCCTCTATGAAGACGTAAACGGCAAAATGCTGCCCGTCACCCATCCAATCTATGAAGGCGTAGACCCGCTGTATCCCAACCGCCAGGGCACTTACCTCTCCGGCGGTGCCGGCCTAGTGTCCACTGCGGCAGACTATGCCAAATTCCTGGCGCTCTTCCTGCACCATGGAAAATACACCGACCAACATGACAACACCAGCAAAAAACTGATCAGTCCCGCTACAGTGGCCCTCATGCTGACCAACCAGCTGGAGAAAGGCGTACGCCCTTCTCCCCTGCCCGCCCAACCGGAGCCTTTCTGTTTCGGCCTCGGCTTCGCACTGGAAACAGCGGCCAACGACCACCTGATGCCCTACAGCATCGGCACCTTCAGCTGGGGCGGCGCTTTTAATACCCACTACTGGGCCGATCCCAAACAGGACCTGATCGGCATCATCTTTACACAGGAGTATTTATCACCGTACTGGAGTATTGGCGATGAATTTAAAGTGGCCGTGTATCAGGCATTGGAAGATTAAATGACATCACAGGAAATAAAACGGGACCGATATGATGATATCGATCCCGTTTGCCTGATCTGATATAATACCCCCGTGATTTTTCGTATCTTTGCAGCCGTCATGTTACAGTTTTTATCATACAACACAAAGCGACACCGCCTATTTTCCGCTCCTGTAGCGGAAAAAGCCGCTATCATCTCCTTCTGTTGCTTCTGTAAAAAGCTGTACTTCATTTCCAATTTCAAGGACTTCCATACACAAGCCCCGGGCTGTTGATCTGACGGCCGTATACCGGGGGCCCCGTACTTATAGCGTTATTTTCATTCGTTTCATTTCCGGCGGAAGTGAAGCGGTTTCTTTTTTTACATCCAACCGTGATGCATCATGTACATTGACATTTGCAAAAAAGAGATCAGGCAGGTAAACAAGACAGCTATTTTACAACAGACGGCGTATTGGTCGGAGGTGAAAAGCCGGCAGGGCTGGGAAACCTACGCCTTTGATTTTAAAGTGCAGGGACAGGCGTTGTTTGCCGGCGCTGCGGAACATGGTTATATAGAGAGTGACGTACTGGTGATCCTGCGGCAGATCAACGACGAGCAATATATCGCGTATGTGCCCTATGGACCGGAGATAGAGCCTGACACCGACTGTCAGGGCGTTTTCCTGGAAGAGCTGTCCGAGAGCCTGCGGCCGCTGCTGCCGGAGCAATGTATCATGATACGTTATGACCTCGCGTGGCAGTCGCACTGGTCAGTTGAAGCGCAATACTTCGATGAAAACGGCAGCTGGCTGGGCCCTCCGGCCAAACAAATGCAGGAGTTGCGTTTCAACTACAGCACCCGCGGCCGGAACCTGAAAAAGTCGAATACAGACATCCTTCCGTCCAATACCATTTTTATGGATTTGAAGAAAGATGACCGGTTGTTGCTCGACAATATGAAAACGAAGACCCGGTACAATATCCAGCTGGCAAGCCGCAAAGGCGTGCAGGTAAAGGCCGCCGGGCTGGAGAATATCGATACATGGTATAACCTGTACGCACAAACGTGCGCACGTAACGGTATTGTGCAGGAAGATATCAGTTATTTCAGCACCGTGCTGACCGCCCGTGCCAATAACAGCACGTCCCCTGCAGATGTGGAGATGCTGCTGGCCGAGGCCGATGGTATTCCGCTGGCGGCCATGTTCCTCGTGGTAGCGGGCAACCGCGGCACTTATCTTTACGGCGCCTCCTCCAACACGCACCGGAACTATATGGGCACTTACCTGCTGCAATGGGAAGCTATGCAGCGGGCTAAACGTAAAGGCTGTACGGAGTATGACTTCTTCGGCGTATCTCCCACCCCCGATCCGCAACATCCGTTATATGGCCTGTACAAGTTCAAAAACGGCTTCGGCGGAGAACTGTTTCATCGCATGGGCTGCTGGGACTATCCCCTGCTGGAAGCCCCGTATACAGCCTATACCGCCACTGAACTGTACAGCAAAGGATATCACCGGTAACAATTACGAATTACAAATGACGAATTACGAATTAGGGTTTTCCTAATAGGGAGGTTACTTAAATAACGGGGGTAAAATGGGTCCTCCATTCGTAATTCGTCATTCGTAATCCGTAATTGATTACATTTGTCCCCATTCGTTATAAATATAATTTATTTTAAATATAACCGGAAAATGATGAAGAAGCCAACTTTCTGGGGAGAGAACCTGAGAATTCTGCGCACGCGGAAAAAGCTCTCACAGCAGCATCTGGCCGATCTGCTGGGTATCAACAGAAACAAAATTACAGCACAGGAAAGCGGTAAAACACGGAACCCACGGCTGGAAGACCTGGTATTGATCTCTGACTTTTTCCGGGTGGACCTGGACACGTTTATTAAAAACGATCTGCAACAGGCTACGGAAGAACAACTGCTGGAGCTGGAAGCCGGCAATACGGTGGACTTAACGGGCAGGCATATACGCATTCTGCCCATTACGGTTGACCAGGACAATGAAGAAAATATGGAGTATGTGCCTGCACGCGCCAGGGCAGGCTATCGCAGCGGGCACGCAGATCCGGAGTTCATCGCCGGCCTGCCTAAGTTTTCCCTGCCGGAACTGCCCCGTGGCAAAACCATCCGCATGTTCCCCATCTCCGGCGATTCTATGCAGCCCATCCCCGATGGCAGCCACATCATCGCCCAGTACCTGGAAGACTGGTCACACCTGAAAGACAATACCGCCTGCGTACTGGTGCTGAAAGGCGGGGAAGAAGATATTATCTTCAAACTGGTAACCAGCCGCATTAAACAAAAAGGCACGCTGCTCCTGCGTTCCCTCAACGAAGAATACGCCGATTTTGAAGTGCCCATCAATGAAGTGGCGGAAATATGGACTTTTATTGGCTATCTGAGCAAACAACTGCCGGAAGTAACGGCCATGCAATAATAGAACCGATGATACCCCGGGGTTACGCCCCGGGAAACTCCCCTTCTCTTTTTTTCAGGTTAGCCTTTCGTCCCACATTATAAATCTTAAGCCCGCAAAGATATAAAAATAAAGAGGCTGCCCTGTTTGCAGGACAACCCCTTGTTCTAGCAACCGCAACAATTGCTTAGTTATAGTTCACAGTAACCGGGAACGGAATACTGGTAGTGTACAGGCCGTTTACCTGGTTAGGGCCTACGAACAGGGTAGCTCCTACGTTCAGTGCCTGAGAGCCGCCAGTCAATACGCCACCGGTGATCACCGCCGGAGAGCTGGTGAAGTTAGTGGCCAGCATGAAGGCGCCTGCATGTGTAGTATTGTGCAATACTACAGGAATAAGTGGCAGTGTGATAGCGTAAGAATAACCATCTTCACCTGCTACAGAAAAAATTGCAGGGGTAACTGTACCTGCGGTAGACAGGGTGGAAACACCACCTGTTGTGGTACGAATACCGGCAGGAGTGATTTTCAGGGTGCCAGGCACCGGAGATGCAGCCAGAATACCGAAGTTCAGGTCCAGCGTTTTAGTCAGGGTAATGGGAGTGATGACAGTTGCAGAAGCATTGGCTGTTGCGGTAGCGGATGTCTGGGCAACTGCTGTTGCGGCGAAGAATACAGAAATGATAGCCATTAATGATAACACCTTTTTCATAAAATTTGGGTTTTAAATAATGAATAAATAGATAAATGATTAAATAGATAAGTGATGAAATAAAAAGTTTGGGGTTAATCAAATGCGAACTATTTGGGTGGGTTAGCGGATAGAATCGGGCTAAGTTTAAACATCAGTCCATCGACGACGTCGCCTTCTGGATTTTGTTTAATGGTAACGGTTATTTCAGCGGGTTGGGCTGTCATATGCAGGCGCTGCAGCTGCGCCGGGTCCAGGCTTAAGGTATAGGTGCCCGGACGAAGGCCAAGGTAGCTGAAATAACCGTCGGTTTCCGTGAGTACGGAGGCAACTGTGTGACAGTCGGTATCCAGCACGTTGATCCGGATACGGGACAGTCCTTGTTTTTGGGTATTCCTGACCATTCCGGCTACTTCACCGGAAACGGTCACAGGTATTTCTACCGGCTTAAACTGATTGGGCAGCGCGGTCACCCCGATGGCGGTATGTTTCAGTTGCCACGCAACGGAGCTGAGACCGTCAGGATTTAGGCGTATCAGGTATTTTCGGTAAGGTTCCAGGTTAAAGACACGGTAAAGGGTATCTTGTTTGTCGAACACGGACAGGCCGCCGTTGATCTGTATGGAAAGCCCGTCCACCTTGGGCTCACCGGCATCTCTTTTACCATTGCCATTGATGTCAAGGAAAGCCAGCACCGTCAGTTGCGCACGTCCTACACTGCCTACATTGCTGGTCATCAGGTAATGGCTTTCCCGGTCATAGAGCAGGCTGCCGCCTGCTGAAGCGGTGAGCGATGAATTGCGGCCTGCTATCATGGCGCTCATACCCGCTTTAGCAAATCTGAAATCATAACGAAGGGTAATGCCACCAATAAACTGCTGGTAGAGAAAATCCCTTTCGAAAGAGAGTCTTACGTAGGTACGTTGCCTGATGTTGCGCTCCAGTTCCACGCGGGCGTTGGAAAACTGGTGGCTGTCATAGGAGTACTGTACCCGGGGCATGACAAACATATTGGAGAAAAGCCGGTACGTTTGCGACAGAGTGCTGTATGCCACTGGCGGCGCGTCTTCCCGGAAATTACAGAACGTGGTCACATTGGTGTTCACACGGCCGATAGTGCCGGAAGTGATCCATTCCACGGTAGTATATTTCACGGAGGGAATGGAAGGCGTCAGCGGAATTTTTTCTGTTGTCGGGACCTGTTCTGCCGGCGGCATGGTGATTTGATCTACCGTTAGCCGGGAGAACAGGGAAAAATTGGGGTTTCTGATAGGTAGCATTATTGAGAGCTTGCGTTCTTCCTGGTAATTGTATTTCACTGCCTGCTGTCCCGGTTTATAGCGCAGGTACTGTGCTTCTATTTCCATTTCACAGGGCATGCGCCAGAAGAGAGAGGCTTTGCTTCTCACATCGTATGCGTATTCACCGCTGAAGATCAGGTTGTCGGTCAACCGCCACGCGGCATGCATGAAAGGAATCGGTTTCCCTCCGGGAATAGAGGAGAGATATTCTGTGCCGGCGCCAATGGTGATACGTTTGGTGATACCGTAGTGAACGGTGCCCATGGCGTAACGGCTGCTTTGTCCGTCGAGGATGATGCCGCCGGTCAGCGTGTATTCCATTTCACCGGCAGGCAGGAAATTAAAAGGCACCATAATTTCCCGCTGCTCGGTGCGCACCTCACCAAAAGGGCCATAGAATCGGAGCGTCACGGTGGTATTGCCATAAATGATGGGCACATTGAAGGCAAAGAAACCGGAAGCATCGGCCTGCTGGTAGTCGACCAGTTCATGGTTAATGTACAGCTCTACTTTCCAGCCAGGCGTAGTAATGTCGGTTAACCGGTAGGTACCGAAGGCACTCCTGTTAAGCGTGGGCGCATTGGTAAACTGCACGCCCGCTAACGGATACAATACGGAGGCGATTGCCATATTATTGATCTTGCCTACGGTAACCTGCCGTAACAATGGATGGTCATTGTTCACATAATGCCACATGAATTGCTGATTGCGAACGTCCAGGTTTCCATCGATATAATTCATTTGCAGGTTGGTTTCGCCGCCGGCCACCTGGCCACCGAGCGACAGGTTGAGGTTCAAGCTGGTGGCGTCCTGTTGCGTGGTGGTCATCACTGACCAGTCGGCCGCATTAATGCTGAAAGGTGTAGCTTTTCTGCGGATAACGGTATCTGCTTTCTCCTCTCCTTTCAACCGGTTAATATTATCACGAAGCTTCTGTTGTTTCATTTCACGGATTACAGGCAGCTCCCGTTTAGTCGTCATGGCCACATACAGATCGCGGAAGCGGAAAGCGCAGTTCACCCCGAACACATCGGCCCAGCTGGCGGAGCGGAGATAGAATCCCGCAGGCGTGCAGATAAGTTTTTGAGCGTCCATGGTGAATGTCTTTTTATTATAGGTGATCGTATGTGTTGATTTGTCGATGATAAATTTGTCTTCCGGGCTGATGATAAATCCTGACAGGGTATCAGCCTGGGGCGACAGGGTATTTTTAACTTGCAGGAAATCGAACAGGTCACTCACTGAAAGGTAAACATCCTGGTTACGGATAATGGCGGATATCTCAGCGTTCCCCAATTCCTGCATCCCCACGGTCACAACCAGTTCGTCATCTGAGCCGGGGCTTTGTGCAAGGCAGCTGCCCGATGTTCCGGTGATGGCGCACGCGATGCAGAGCGCGCCGAACAGAACGGGCATGAGCATGTCGTGAAGGTTTTTCATGGTTCATGGTTTCTCATAGAAGGCGGGGTTATTCGCCTGCTAAAAAAGTGATGAAGACCTGTCCGTTATAATTTCCTGAAGCTGTTTGTCCGGGTTTATTGATTGTTAATGTCCCGCCGATATGAATGCTGGTCCGGGGTGTTTTGGTGATGAAAGGCATCGCCGGGTCGGAGCTCTTGATGCGCAGCGACAGGGTGTTGCCTTTGCCGCCTTTCAGCAGGGAGTTGGTTTCCAGGATGGCGATCCTGCTGCCAACGGGCGCTTCCAGTTCTATCACCGCCGGTGAGGCCATGGTCCCTTTTCCGATGGGTATCACATCACCGGTGGTGGTAGTGACGCCGTCCGCGTTGACGGTGATGGTGCCGCCGCTTTGACCGGCGCTGAAGGTACCAAAACTGAGTTGCTGAACGATGGTGGGCGTAACCTGGGCCACTGCGGGCAAACAATGCAGCAAACATAAGATGCCCGTCACAGCCCACCCTGCCGGGTGCTGTACAAAATGCATACACATGATCGGGAAATTGCGAAGGGGTTAAACAATCGTCTGTTTATCTCAGCGCAGGAACATCTCCTGTTTAGCCAGGGTGGCTGGTTTACCGGAAGCCGTTTCGTAGCTTACTTCCAATCTGCCCTGATGATAATTGAGCTTAGCCGTGTTGTCGAGATCTATCCTGACTTTTCTTTTTAACAGCGGTGTATACACCGCCACTCCTTTTACCGCCGCGGCACGCGTTCGCTGGCCTGACGGCGAGATGTAATCGATCATCAGATCGCCGTAGGCCGACATATTGCCGCTGCGGTTCAGCGCAAACATCACCTGTGGTTGTTTCGGGTCTTTGAAATCCAGGTCCATGTCAGAGATAACGACCAACGTGGAATCAGCGCCCACACGGATGATGACGGGGATGGTGACACCAAATACGGGGACCAGTTTGACTTCCAGGTTACTGGTGTCTTTGGGCCGCATCGGTGTTTCACCGGCAGGTAAGGGAGCAGGAACAGCCCTGAAATAAACGTGAGATCTGTACTCGCCGGGAGGCAGGCTACCTGTGTTGATGGCCTGCAGTTTCACGGCTTGTGATTCTTTGGGTGCAATGGTAACGGTACGGGGAAAAATACGGAGGTTAGCGCTTGCAAAGCTCTGTCCTGAATCCGGTTGCTCAATGTTTTCAAAAGAACCGTCTTCTTTCATTCTGACCTGGACAAAAGACACCTGGTAGGTGGCCGTGTCCGCGCCGGTATTGGCGAGGCCCAGGTCCTGCGTTCTTTTGGAACCATCAAACACCACACGTTTGGGATAAATCATCAGGTTTCCCTGCGCATGCACAATGACCGTGTGCAGTAACAAAAAGGAAAAGGTGAATGCGGTAGCAAAGACTATCTCATATCTCTGCTGCACGCGCAGGGTCAGGCGCTTCATAAGCATGGTAGCATACATCTTTCAAAAAATTTTTGGGTTGCGGGATAGGGATACCAAAGGCCTGCACCCAGGTGAAGTACAGGACCTTTTGGTTTTAAGCCGGAATTGCCGATCAGTTACTTTTGCGGTTACCCGTCACCTGTTACATCTGCAATTTCAGCATTGATCATACTTCGTTCCCTGAAAGCGGAAGCGCTGCGGGTAGCATCCGGAGCCGGTTTCACCACACCAGCTGTCCCGGAAGGTGCCGTGTTGCCAAAACCGATGTTACCGTAGGCCCGCGAGCAGCGTACAGGAGCCGCCACGATGGCGGAAGCATCAGCTGTAGCCGTTGTTACCGGTGCCTGCGCGAAGACCTTACAGGCCCACGAGACCGCGACAGGCAAGGTCACGGAAAGGATCTTCTCTTTCATAAGAAGTCAGATTTAAACAATAAGCAAAATCTTAAGAACGGAAAAATAAGCAGAGTACGGCCAGGGATAAGCGCCACACTTCCTTACACACGAAGCATACATACATAACAATCACATGCACTCGATACATCTGTATTCCCAATAGACACCAACGGATAGTACTGATAACAGTAACCGCAGCGAAAGGATATTTTATTGGAAAAACCTATGGAATTGATATTTCAGGATATAGCCAATCTTAGTATAAGTATAGTATTCCGGGGTACAATGTCAATCAAATGTTTTGGGACAACTTTGGGACAACCAGAAAAAAACAGACTGTTTGGATAAGTGAAGCGAAGATAAATAAGAATTTTATTTCACCAAATTTTTTTTCAAAAAAAATCAAAAGATTAACAAATACCACCGGCAAAACACCATAAAACCCGCCACCACATTATATTACAGGCCAACAAATAAAACAAACCTATCATTAGTCCTCCTGACTATCATATAAAAAGTGATTTTTTACACACTGATCGGCTCATCAATTTTTTCACGTATATACGTTACCGTTGTATCGGCACATTTCGCCATCACTTCCATCACTTTTGCTTCGGTCACGGCCGTGCCGGTGTACTGCAGCGTCGCCTCGAGCAGTGTTCGCCAGGTGGCAAAAGGCTCTGGAAATTCCTTGCCGTTAAATTCAATGCCCAGCTCGTCTTCCATCGCAAACAACAGCTCCACAAAACCTGCATACCAGCTGTTCTCTGCCGCTATCTTGCGCATCCGCTCCACCTCTTCCGGCGGATTTACCTTAACAAACCCGCAATCCCTGCAACGAACTTCCGGCTGGCACATGTCCCATGCCTTGTAATAATTTTTGGCGCCGCACTGCGCACAGATATGTAACCACGGTCCCATCTGCTGTTTTTTTATTCACGCGAAGATAAGCCAGGCCGTTGATCTTTTTGCAGCGGACGTTCGTGGTTGTTTACGATTTTTTGATTATAGTGGGTGAAATGAAATGTCCCAATTACAACGATTATAAAAAGCGCGTAAATTATATAACCATGGCGGATCAGGGGCGATTCTACAATAGGGGCTGCCAAATAAACGAAACGTCCCAAAAAGTAAATTTATGGTGTATTTGTGGCTAATTAGAGGCCTAACTATTGGCAGTCTGGCAACCGTCGACTATGAACGCTGCAAAACCGCAACTGGCGTTGTTTTACTTGATCTGCAACCAGGATTTGAAAGCGTTTTAAACCGTGTTTTAAGCCATCCCCTTTTTAAAATTACAATAAAGTAAAATTAAAGTTGGACGGTCAGTTGGACGGTCACAAACGTGTTATTTTTATCGCTTTATGGAATAGATAATTACCTGCATGATGAAGTTGAAACAGGTGTGCAATCACATGTCGGTATTGCCTATAATACGCCTGGAAGATATGCTAGAGGCGAGGCCATGATATAGAGACATTTCGTTTATTAAACTGGGACGTTTCGATTCACCGATTATAATTATATGATTTTGGGGAGATGAAGAAATTATCATCAAAAAATAAATTTGTAAGCATTTACTTACATTTCCTATATTTGTAAGCAAATACTTACACAATGGAGAAACGAAGGGACATCTATCAGGCCATAGCAGACCCCACCCGGCGGGAGATCATCTCGCTGATAGCCCGTCAGTCGATGAACCTGAACGCCATAGCAGACAACTTCGACGCCAGCAGGCCGGCCATCTCCCAGCATATTAAAGTGCTCACGGAATGCGGGCTGGTCATTATCCGGCAACAGGGCCGCGAACGCTATTGTGAACTGAAAATAGACAAACTGAAAGAGGTAACTTCATGGGTGGAAGAATGTAACAAATACTGGAATGCGGCCATCGACTCCATGGAGGATTATTTACAGCAATTACAAACTAAAAATAAAAAACATGGCAAACAGCAATAATCAGGATACGTTCATCTCCCGTATCATCAACGCGCCACAGGAGCTGGTTTTTGAAGCATGGACCCAAGAAGAACATCTGCGGCACTGGTACGCACCGAAAGGTTGCACCGTCCACTTTGCCCATGTCGATATCCGCCCCGGCGGCAGCTTCCTCTCCTGCATCCGCAACCCGGAAGGCAACTATAAAGACTGCTGGTGCAAAACCACCTTCCTGGAAATCATCCGTCCGGAAAAAATCGTCTGCACGCTTCAGGTGGCAGATGCCGGCGGAAACCCCATCTCCGCCCGCGATGCAGGTATGGACCCTGACTGGCCGGATGAAACCATCCTGACGCTGACATTCACACCGGAGGGCGACAAAACCCTGTTCACCTTACACCAGACAGTTAATACGGCATTGGCTAAACGAACAGGCGCCTACCCAAGCTGGATACAGATGCTCGACATACTGGAGGCACACCTGCAACCCGCAGGCATCCGCTAATCCCCCAACACAAAAACAAATATATGCTTACAAGTATCCTTCTGGCCATGACCATCAGCAGCGCCATGCCCGGAACAGCCATTCCTTTGTCCAAAACCGCCGTACAAACGGATACCACCAGCGCTTACGCCACGGTCAACGGTATTAAAATGTATTACGAAATACATGGCAGCGGCAGCCCGCTAGTATTAATCCATGGCGGCGGTTCCACCATCCGCACCACTTTCGGCGAAGTGCTCAACGATTTTGCACAACATCACCAGGTGATAGCGGTAGAGCTGCAAGGCCACGGGCACACCGAAGCACGCCCCGGCCCCACCACCTTTGAACAGGATGCCGATGATGTGGCCGCCCTGCTAAAAACACTGCACATTCAACAAGCGGATATCCTAGGCTTTAGCAACGGCGGCTGTACCGCGCTCCAGATCGGCGTCCGTCACCCGGAAATAGTACGCCGCATTGTGACCATTTCCTCCTTCTACAAAAGAGAAGGCCTGCCTCCCATGTTTTGGGACATGATGAAAAAGGCCCGTCTCAGCGATATGCCGCAACCTTTTAAAGACGGCTTTCTCGCTATCCGCAACGACCCTAAAGCATTACAGACAATGTTCAACCAGGACAATGGCCGGATGCTGGCTTTTAAAGACTGGCCCGATGATATGGTCCGCTCCATCAAAGCACCTACACTGGTACTGATCAGCGACCGGGACGCCATCACGCCGGAACATGCCGTAGCCATGTACCGGTTGCTGCCGAAAGGCCGCCTCGTGATCATGCCAGGCCAGCACGGTGAATTCCTGGGTGATGTATTGACGGCCAAACACCACAGCCACACGCCACAGATGGCAGTGGCCCTGATAGACGACTTCCTGAACGAATAATAAAAAGCCGGGTTCATCACCCGGCTTTCCACTATTTTGTCAGCTCGGTCACCATCGCCTGCACATCGAACACAAAAAACCTGTACTGACCCGTATACCTGCTCAATTTCGCCGGTACGCTTGCGACCATCCATTAAAATCCTATTTTTACGGAGACACAAAACAGGAACCCATGCCCAACCTCCCTACAGACCTGGCCCATCTGCTGACAGGTATATCACCCGAACCCATCACCATCGGTTATTCGGCCGCCAGCGTGTACCGCTATACGAGCGCCCACAGCGTATTTTACCTGAAAACACAACCTTCCGGACAAGGGCTTCGCTGCGAATATGAAGTACTCACCTGGCTGCAGGACAAGCTGCCGGTGCCGGTGATACAGTATTTCAGCGCCCACGATGCCGTCGATTACCTGCTCACCACCGCTGTAGATGGCGAAATGCTTTGCGCTGACAGTTACCTCGATAATCCTGAACTAACAGTAAAACTGCTGGCCGACGGCATCCAGCTGCTGTCTGCGCTTCCTATTGAGAACTGCCCCTTCGACAACAGCCTGGAAAAGAAATTAACAGCCGCAGCGTATAACGTAACACACGGACTGGTGGACACCTCCGACTGGGAAGACAATAACCGTTTCGCTACGCCGCAGGCACTCCTGAATTATCTTATTGCGCATAAACCTGCCGCCTATACGCCTGTCTTCACGCACGGCGATTACTGTCTGCCTAATATCTTCGGCAAACAGGGACAAGTGAGTGGTTTCATTGATATCGGCGGCGCCGGCGTAGCAGATATATACCAGGATATAGCGTTATGTGTGCGGTCACTGAAGCATAACTTCGGAACGGATGATTATGCAGGGATGTTGTTTGAAAGGCTGGGGATGGAAAGAGATGAGGAAAGGGTGGCGTATTATGTGATGCTGGATGAGTTGTTTTGAGATAACCTTGGTCTCCTGAAAAACTGTAGCATTGAAAATTTGAAATATCGCCCGGTAGAATACCACGCGAACAGATGAAAATGCGGGTCTTCGTTAATGACTTGTTGAAAGCCTCCTTTTGCGTCCAACAACCATGGTAAAAACAGCGAATAGTATCTTCCGGACAACAGCATTTGTAGTCTTTCAATATACTTGTTTATAAAAGAAAGCTACATGCGCCTGGGAAACAATAAAAGCGGTAACGAGCCCGCTTTGTCTTTATTCGCTAACATAAAATGGAAATAGAGGCTATTCGTGCTATGGGGCCCGAAGCTTATGACCGGTTCTCGGACAGAGAGCTGATTCAATTGTATCGTTCGGGAAATAACATCGCCTTTGAAAAACTTGTCCATCGCCAAAAGGACAGAATTTTTACAACTATCATATATCGCGTTAAAGACGGGGATCTGGCAGAAGACGTATTTCAGGAGGTCTTTATTAAAATAATCAATGCAATTCACACGAAGAGGTATTTGGATAACGGTCTTTCCCTGACGTGGGCCAGCAGGATTGCGCATAATGAAAATGTTAGTTATTTCAGGAAATATAAAACGCGGCAGGAGATTATGAATGTCCGTGGGCTTAGCTCCTTCGTTGAAGGGAGAGATGATCTGAGCCGGGAAGCAAACAAACTGGACCTGATGATGAGAAAGGAGCTGTATGAAGAAGTAGAGTCCCTGCTTGACAGACTTCCTCAGCCACAGCGGGAAGAACTTATACTTCGTTACTATGCCGATCTGAGCTTTAGGGAGATGGCTACGATAACCGACGCAAGCATCAATACCGCGCTGGGACGTGTCAGGTATGCATTGTTAAACATAAGAAAGATATGGGGGAATGAAAATCTTATCAAGCCTGCGATATAGATTTGGCTGCTATTGGGTATTGCATTACAATAAAGGTTTTTTGAGGTGGTCGCGAAATGCGACCACCTTCTCCATTTCAAGGTTTTAACAATGTTAATTCTTTAAATCTCTCCAAGATCAAATGAAGTTTATCTAAATCACCGGCTCCAAAAAACTGTTTGTCTTTTACTTTGTACAAAAACCAATTATCCTTGCTGATTTCTAGTATCTGAACGTCGATGTCTAAATTGTCTAATTCTGTATCAGTTAAATCAATAGTAACAGCCCATCCAGGATTATCGGTTGTTTCAATCCTTATTAAATTTTCATGCTCCCAATCGCCATCACATTGAGATAGAAACCAATTTGATATCCAGTTGATTATGTCTACCATAACTTTAGCAAATTATCTTTTAAATTCCTCCAGGTTTAAGAAATCTTTGGTTATTAGGAAACTCATTGGGTTCCGGTGCTCTAGCTCCACCAGGAGTGTTCGGATCATTGTTAATATGAGGGGTTGGGAACTTCACGCCCGTCTTTTTGTTGGTATGATCAGCGCCTGGCCTACCATCTGCACTGCCGCTATCAAATCTTCTACCTGGTTCAAAGCCATGTGGACTTCTCGAATTCTGATTAAATTCCTGATACTTATAAACATCACCATTTTTATCTCGTTTGAAGGAAGTGTGATCTCCAGCTGGCCCTTCTCCTGTAGTCGGATCAGGTTTATGATATTCCAACTTATTGTTGTCTCTAGCATAAACTCTTCCGGACTGGGATGCCAAATTAGCAGATCCATTTCCTGTCACCACCGTACCTACAGCGGATATAGTCATTCCCGCTAATGCAGCAGGCGCACTCACCTCAACAGCAAGGCCTCCGCTCGCTACAGTAACTGTAGCCGCTGTGGCAGTGACTGCTGCACCACCAACTTGCCCACTTATACCTCCCATAATCGCGCCTACATCCGCTACATCCAGGCCGGTATTCCAACCCGATGCAACAGAAGGATCAGATATCCTACCTGCAACAGCACTTCTAAAACTTGCCCCTGTCACATTATCAAGAGTTCCTATTACAGCCCCGCCAATACCTCCAGCAAGTGCTTTGGTACCTTTTGCGACATCACTCCAGGTTGGCCAGTCAGGCCACATCCCATCAGGATCTATAAATCTTATCGGATTATCAAGAGCGTAAACATAAGGGCTCCAGCGCCGACCTTTTTCACCTAATGGATCTATCACCCACCAGCGACCTATTTGTGGATCTTGCATTCTAGCTCCATAATCGTATAGTTCTAATCCTGAGCCATCTCCAAATTCCTTATTCTGCAACTCCTTCCCATTATATTTCAGCCTATTCTCCGGATAATTCGCTCCAGGCAATGCTCCTGACGATATCCCCGCCATCGTCAACCCAAACGGATAATAATGCGTCTCCTCCAACACCGGACTGCCACTATGTGCCACCAACAGATTATCAAAGAACACTTCCTGCGGACTCTCATTGCTGGTGTAAACATACAAAAATCCGCTCTTTTTCATGACCATCTTGTCCTGTGAAAGGGTTTGGAGCTGGTCAGGCTCTGCTTTTACCTGTTTTACTCCACTGTTTTCCTCCACCATTTTAAACTGATCATCAAACAAAACATAGTTCAAATAGGCTTTAGGCTTACCAGGTTGTTGATCAGGATCTTTCTCCTTCAGTCGGCGGTAGTCGTTATTATAGAAATTGGTATTAAACGGTGTAACTGCTGCTGACGCGGGAGCTCCATGTGTGGCGTCTGCGGAAACAGTACCGCCAAACGCATTGATCAGGTCAGCCACCATATTCTCCGCCGGCACAGCCGGGTTACTCTGATTAGCCGGCCCATTGGATTTATAAAATGCCTTGCTGCTTAGCTGAATGGTATCACCTGCCATTACCCTTAATACAAGGGAAGGCCCGATCTTCTTGCCGGTACCGGTGGCCGTCAGTTTGGCCACGGATTCATTCTTACCCGCACTTTCATCTGCCGGATACCCTACAGGCTTATTGCTCCGGGTATTATCGATATTACTGAACAGCTGATTTTCCTTTGCAGCGCTGGGAGTCTCCATGGTAGCTGCATAGGTATTGGTGACGGATTTCTCCGTTAGTACCAGCCGGGTATTGCCGAGATGGTCTTTTACAAAGTAGTCGTATACAAAATCAGGCGCCTGTCCGGGCTGATAGGCAACCCGTATCCTTCCTTCTTCGTGACCAGCGAAACGCAGGCTATCATTTTCGTATACAAATCCTCCCAGATAGTCTGTCGTCGTAACCTTTGCAACACCGGCGGTATTATCCGTAACAACTTTACGGACTTTATTGCCACCGGCGTCATATACAAAACGGATATTTCCTTTACCAGTCACAGTAATCAGCTCCGGCAGGTTGAGGTGGTTGTAGCTGATAGCGGCAATCTGTTTGTTCTCATCACGAGTGAGGTTACCTGCTCCGTCATAGTTATAGTCAACTCCATCAGCCTGGCTGTCGGTAAAGTCCCCTAAACCTGTCTTTGCCCTTACTCCGTCATATACAGATTGTAGTTGGTTGCTGTTAGCATTGTACCGGTAACTCAGCTGGTCCACATTACCCGCAGCATTGTTTACCTGACCACGCTGGTTCATGCTCAGCAGGTTACCGTTGGCGTCGTAGCTGATGTTACCAACTGTGAAATCTACGGCATCATTAAGCCAGCTACCGGAGGTGAGCTGAGAGAAAGCAGCTCCTTTCAACCGGCTGATAGCATCATAGGTATAACCATATGCCCGCTGTGCCTGGTCGTTCCAGCCCTTCCATCGGATGCCGGCAATATTACCGTTAAACGCCGGGACGCTGAAACCATAGTCGTAGTTTAGCTCCTGGCCAAAGTGCGATCCTGCAGAACCGTTATCCAGATAATCTTTGCTGATGCTCCGCAGCCATCCACGGAGATTATAGTCAAATGTCTGTCTTTCCAGCGGCTCACCGGTCCCGTTGATACCCAGCTCTTTTGCGCTCAACTGGCCGATCTTGTCATAGGTATTTCTGGCTATGGTACGCGCCAACGCCGGATTATCATTCAGTCGCTTGTTGATCGCTTTCACCCTGCCCTGGTCATCGTAGACCATAGTTGTCAGTACCGTCGTTTGGGGCGTGAGCCCGCTTCTGCCGTTTTTATGGCGCTGATAGGTACTAACTACCTTTCCGTTAAAATCATAACGGGAAGTAATCACATCTGTACTACCAGCAGCATTGTCAGCTACCACCTGACTTACCCTTCCTTTATCATTATAATAAGTAGTAGATGTCAGCCAGGTATCGGTGCCCAGGATGCGTATGCGCGTTCCTGTTACCATTCCTTTTGTAAGATTGCCAACTGTTACCGGCTCAACAAACGAATTACCCTCATCAGTAGGCATATTAAAATCGCTACTAACCGTACCCTGAACTCCGGGGAAATTATAATTATCGTAGAATGTGTAAGTTAATGGTGTTAGGGTTCCATTACTAAAGATATCAGGCAAAGGATTACTCACCGTGATATTAGCGGCACCCGTCGTCAAAGAAGGATTAATCCGCATATCCGCATCCGCCCCATCGCCGGTATCAAAGCCACTTTCCAGTGTCACAGAATTGGTTGCTTCATAAACAGTGCGGGCAGGTTCATGATAGGCTGTAACCAGGTCAGCGGCTCCAGGGAAAACATAATTGCTGGTCCCACTATTATTAACAGCTCCATTCATTTGTCCCTGCAACGCTTCCCTTGAAATACTTCTATTATACAGGGCAGTTTCAACCGGCCGGTTCAGCTGATCATAGAAAGTAACATGCCATATATTCTGTACCCGTTGACTGGAATCCCGGGTAAATACCAGACGGTCGCGCACATCATATACCATCTCCACCACACCAGCACCAGGCATTTTTTTGGTGATCATCCGGTTTCGGTCATCATAGGTATACTGAAAACAAAGGCCGTCCGCTATGGCAGCAGTATTCCAGGTGCCGGTAATCTTTTCCACCCCCAGCGGCGGAATAACGAAACGAAGGTTGTTCAGATCGTCATAAATGTAATAGGTACAAAGCCATCCCATATGTGCGGAACCAGGAGAAGCCACTCCCCGCAACTTCCTTAATATCATCCGGTTTGACTTGTCCTTGTATTCGACTATCTGGCCGCCATCTTCATCTGTGGTGATGTCTACGGTCAACTGACCAGCGTCATAGGCAAGTGGGCTCACTGGCATTCCTGTAGCGCCGATATTCCAAATACGCACTGAATCCTGTGCAGTGTTAACGAGATATTGATGGCTCACCGGCCGGTTAGCCCAGCTATTACCCGGAGCGTAGGTCTTCAAAACCCTGTTCAACGGAGAAGCCTCAAATTCTGTCTGGCTATAGAATATTTTCTCGCCGGGATATTTCCCTGAATTCAGGTAAAACTGCTGTTGATCAACGAATGGCGACGTTTTAAATTTCCCGTCGCCGGCGGAATGCGTATAAGGCAGATATTTATACTGCTCTCTCCCGAATGCATCATATACCACCGGGGTTACAATGTCCTCCCCGGAGTTACTCATGCCTTTGGCCACAGTCTGTGACAGACGGCCAAGGCCATCGAAATACTGAGATACCTGCTTTACATTCCTAACGGAATTGCTCTCGGCCGTCACTGTGGCCGGATCTGTTGTTGGTATAGACGGCTCCCAGGTCCGGACATAGTTAATAAACGGAGGGGTATTGGTGACAGGTAGCGGTACAGGTGTAGCTGACGGAAGCCCGGGGCCTCCCGGCTGCTGTGCCCTGGTTATGTTTCCTGTTAATCCTAAAGCGGCAAACAATAAACAAACCGATAGTTGCCTGAAACCGTACTTTTTTCTATCTCTCATAGGTTTTTTATTTGGGTAACAACTTCTTATTGCGTAACTGGTTGTTAATATTTATAATCATACAGTTTCAGGATTTTTCCATCCTGGTCTCTGAGCAATTTTAATCTGCCCATGCCATCATACTCATAATAAACCGTTCTGTTGAACAGCACTATAGATAAGGGAATGTCTTTCCGGACAGCAAAATATTCTCGGGTTACTTCCAATTACTTATGCTACATAATGAGTTTCAACGGGAGTATTAACTGCAATTTTAAAAATAAATTCCGCGTAAGGTAAAAAAATAATTCATTTTTTCAAAACGACTTATTGGTTATAGCTGTGGTATCACAAAATGTGATACCGCAGCTATAACCAATCAATACAGAGCCTTCAGAACCTGTAAAACATAACCTCTTTGCCCATTACGTTACTTATAAACTAATCTCCAGCTTTTTAAGATACTGTCTGATTGTGCTTTGGTAATACTTTTTTCAGGTATTCCACTGGACTGGTCGTCATATGTATACTTCCACTTATTCTGGTCTTTAAAAATATAGCCAATAGTAAGTCTTTCAGATATCGATTTATCTATGTGTAGATAAATATCTCCATAATAGATAATCTTCCCTGATTTAACGATCACCGTCTTAGTATATCTAAAGTACCCGCTATCCGGCACGTCAGGGGCATGCCATACTTTCATCTCCTTATACTTGTCTTTTGTGATCCAGGTACCCGGCAGCGTAGCTATCCCCAGCCGCTCACGCTCAGCATTAAAAGACACACCGTACTTCTTCCCGGGCGGGAATATCCAAATAAACAGCTTGTCCTGGATCAGAACAAATAGGATCGTAAACGCTACTGCCAGCGGAGCTTTAAGGTCATCTTTAATACGGGACCAATTCATCTTACCCTAATAGTTATATTGATCAAATTATTTCAATGGTAAAAAAATCGTATCGGGTTTGTTTCTACTCTTTAAATAAGTTACCGAATCACCCATAACGAGTATCAAAGAGGAATCAGCCACCAGTCGATATGATTCCAGGGTATTGTATCGCTCATAATTTTTCAATACGTGTTCGCCGTTCTCCTTTGAAGATACTACAATCTGTATGCAGTCCTGAACCGTAGCGTTTCCGGAAACATAGTAAATAACTATCCTATCGTCCTTGCCAGCCGGAATATTGGCCAGTTCTCTTCTATCGACTTCCAACAACGGATGAAAACAAGCAGCGAAAAGTATCCATGCCGAACCATAACCTAACTTTCTTTTCATGTCTGCTATTTATTGATTTTAAACCCATTCCGCCTAGTCTCACTATTCCGATCTCATGGATGAAAATTGGTCATCAATGCTGGTTACCTCTCCTTAACGAGAACGGCAAATCATCCTTCCAGCCTCACTCCCCCGCGGCACCATATATTCAGCAAAATACGCCACCTGTAATGGAAGGGCAGATTTAAAATCCGTCACTATTACGTCTCCGTTGTTACATCCCTGCTTCGCAGTGCCGGTAGCAGACTTTATCACCAGACTACTCGTTTTAATATGTTGCTGCCATTCCCGCATTTTCACCCACTTGTCTGTTTCGTAGCGATAAGCAATAATATGAGCCATTCTGCCATGATAAAAAACGAGATAGTTGTCTACCCGGGTTATTTCGCCACTTCTTATCATTTCAATCACCGACCACTTCTTGTCTTTCCAGTTAAACTCAGTACTGATCCGCTCGAGAAAGCGCCATCTTAAAGAAGTGTTCTGAAGGCTGTCAGGGACCATATTCCATAACCTGCAAAAACTTTGTAGCCGTTCCTGGTATAGCATTTTCTCTTCTGCGTTCTTTCCGGAAGGGATCTCCTTTGCCAGGGCAAGACTCATTTTGTTCCAGTGATAGAACAGACTGTAAATAACAGGATCTTCCGGATTAATAAAACCAATCAAGCTGATACAAAGACTGCAGATTATTTTCATGTATTTCTCAAAATTGAAAATAGTGGATATCGAACACGTTCATATGGTCAGTTAATTCTGTTGGCACATGGATACAATTACTAATGTTTATAAAGGATTTTCCCGTACAACACGCCTTTTATGCGGAGATGGCGGAAAAAAATCCCTCCTGCTCTCAAATTCAACAACTGTGTCAACCTGCATCAACGTCATGCTACGCCCCACTTCCACGATGTACCCTACCATTTGCCCAAGCGGCACCGGCACGTCCCGGTGCCCATACACGAATATACCTGCCGGCTTTCTATCCGGAATGACTATTTTATACGATGCAAAATCTTCCCCGCCGGGATCGCTGTAAACACTGTCGTATCTTTCAATGGACATGGCGGTATAGAGACGTTCCAGTTTATCCAGTTCGTGATTACTCAACCTGCCCCTGAAGAAAACAGGCCGTATTCTATCTCCTTTTTGAGCCACTACTTCCCCACAGTTGGAAATTCTAATGGATAGAGTGGTACTTCCACCGTCATTATAGGTCACATCTAACGTGGAAAAAGACCGGACACGCGACTGCCTCCCGCAACCAACCCCCAGGAGCAGCAGCACAGCTATAGGCCATAACTTCATCAAGGCAGCGCTATTCCGGTTTGGTATATGCCGCCACCTCTTCTGCGCTCAGCCCGAACATCGGCGGCGTTTTCACACCGATCATATTCAGATAGATATATAACTGCGCGCGGTGGTGTATTTCATGTTCCACCATGGCGCGTAACCATTTCCATACGGGCATGGTGGCGTTGCCGGGCGTGGTGCATTTGCGCTGCAGGTCTTCTTCGCTTAAGGCGCGGAAAATAGCCATCGACTCTTCGTGCAGCTGATCGAAGTAAGCCATCACGGCGTCGTATCCGTCGGCCAGTTCTTTACCGCAGCCACGGTAGCAGCTGGGGCGGCCGGCGACTGTTTCGGCGAACATATACCGTTCGATGGTGGCGATATGCCGGATCTCATCACCGATGGTGAATTTACCCGGCTTATAAGCCCAGTCGAGGGAATCAGGCGGGACTACTGCGAGCAGTCTTTTGGTGCGCTCGCGGATTTTGTCGTAGTAAGGCAGGAAAGTGTTGATAGACGTGATTTCCATACAGGTTAACGTTTATTGATTTTCATCATGGTGACCAGGGCGGTGGCTACGTGGGTTTCCCGTTCCCCGGCGCGGGTGTAAATATCTGTTTGCACAATAGTCAGCGTGGCGCCGGCTTTGATCGACTTTCCGCGTCCGACCAGCAGCTCACCTTTGGCCTGGTTAAGGAAATTGATCTTAAACTCGACAGTCACAAAATAAGGGTCTTCCACCGGAATAGTGGCCGCACAGTAGCCGGCCACCACGTCTGTCAGGCCAGCGATGGCGCTGCCATGGAAGATGCCGGACGGACGCAGCGCGATATCGCTGGGCGGCATGCTGATTTCTACATACCCTTTACCTATGCCGGTCATGGTGGCGCCGTACAGCGCCATCATTTTCTGCCGGCCGAAACTGTCGCGCACGCGCTGTTCTATCTCCGGTGTTAACGGTTCTATGTTGGACATACACTGATGATTATAATCCGTTGGAATCGGTGGACAATACTTCACTCATATAGTCGAAGAAAGGGCGCATGGCGGCAAATGTTTTGCCGGCTTCTTTTCTGAACTGCGGCGACAATACTTCTTCGTCGGTAAAGCGGCGTATCAGCAGGAACTGCTTAAAACGCAGCAGGTCTGCCGCCTCATGCCCGGGATCATAGCCGCGGGGGGCCTTTTTCAGTTGCTCCCCTTCCAGCGCGCCAAAAGTGGATATAAAAGATTTACTGTTGAGAATTTTACGCAACGGTGCAGGGTCAAAGGCGATGTCATCACGGACTTTTTTGAGATCGTCCGCTACCGGTCCCCAGAAACCGCCGCCAATGAAGCTGTTGCCCTGTTCAATATGAAAATAGTACCCGCCACGGCGCTGCTGGGTGGCCCGTTTGAAACTGCCGCTCCAGTGGGTTTTATAGGGTGTTTTGTCCGTGGAAAAACGGGTATCGCGATAAATACGGTAGAGGCTTTGTTTACCGGAAGGTGTTTCAATTACATCATGCGCCGACAAATCTGCCAGTAACCCGTCTGCAAATGTTTCTATCTGTTTCAGTTCCCGGAGATAGTCGTCTTTATGTACATTAAACCATTCCCGGTTGTTGTTCTTTTTCAGTGCGTCCAGGAAATCAAATCCTGACTGTTGAATCCCTGTCCCGCCTGTTGTCTGTTTTGCCATTTTGCTGGTGTTTTTTTTCAGGATGAAATCGACGAAAGCAAATATAAATTAATTTTTACCATAGCCTTTCCCCTCCGCAAAATCACAAAATCCGTAAATCCGATAATAAAATATCCAAATAACCAAATAACTGAATAAATTTGGCCGATGGGCTATGCCGGAGGTTTTTTTAGTATATGAGGGATTATAACGCGATCAGTGATGCAGCATTGCTACCTTTATTAAAGGAAGGCGAGGTCATGGCCTTTAACGAGGTGTATGCCCGCTATTTCCGGCTGCTGTACCAGTATGCCTGGAATATCCTTAACAATGAAGAAGAGTGCAACGACGCGGTACAGGAGATATTTGTATGGCTATGGGAAAACCGCAGCACCCTGGAAGTGACCTCCCTGAAAGGCTACCTGATGGCCGCCGTTAAGTACCGGCTGGCCCGCACCATCCAGACCTCCCGCCGCCGTGCCGCTATCCTGGCGGCCAACGTGGAACTGCCCACCATCACCCGCATAGAAGAAGATTTTGAAGTAAAAGAGCTGAGAAGGGTGATCACAGAATTCACCGAAACACTGCCCCAACGGGCCCGGGAGATATTCCATCTCAGCCGGGTACAATATCTCACCAATAAGGAAATCGCTGCCCGCATGGGCATCTCCGAAAAAACGGTCGAAAACCAGATCACCATCGCCCTGAAAAAACTCCGGTCAGACCTGAGCCGGAAAATGCTCTCCTTCCTGCTGCTCTGAATTTTTTTTCTGCTCCTTTTGGGGGGAACCCCCTATTTATGTCCCTTAATATACAGACCAAGCACCTAACTGGCATTCCATGGATGAAAAACATATCTCAGACATTATAGACCGTATAGCCACCAACACGGCCACAGATGAAGATCTGGCGGTGTACAGCGCCTGGTGCGATGCACAGCAGACAGGGAAACCGGCCATCGGCGACCTGTCTGCACAGGAAGCGCTCATCCTGGAAAAAATACACCGGCAGGCAGGCATCTCCATCTCCCGCGGAAGAGTGTTCCCCTGGCGCATCGCGGCTGCTGCAGCCCTCACCGGCATACTGGCCGGCGGCTTTTACTGGTACCGCCACAGCAGCCAACCGTCACAAATGGCTGTGCAGACTGCCCCGGCGACGGCCGATGTACCGGCTGGGAAAAATACCGCCACCCTCACGCTGGCCAACGGAAAAAAAATACTGCTCTCTGATACACAGACCGGTAAACTGACAGAGCAGGCCGGCGTGGAAGTGAACAAGGCGGCCGACGGCTCCCTGGAATACCGTCCGGTAAACGGCGCGGCCGCGGTTCAATACAATACCCTCAGCACCGCCCGGGGCGAACAATACCAGATCACCCTGGCCGATGGCACGCGGGTATGGCTCAATGCCGCCACCACCCTCACTTTCCCCGCCTCTTTCGCACAACAGGCGGAACGTGCCGTGGAAGTTAACGGGGAAGCCTACTTCGAAGTTGCCGCCGATCCGGCCCGGCCCTTTAAAGTACGTACCAACCATCAGCAGATACAAGTGCTCGGCACTAGTTTTAATGTCAACAACTACGTGGATGAACCGTGTGCGAGAACAACCCTGCTCTCCGGTGCCGTTAAAATCAACGAAGCACAGGTGCTGAAGCCCGGCCAACAAGCTGTCACTGAAAAAAACGGTACGCTGAAAATAGCCACTGTCAATACTGACGGCATCGTGGCCTGGAAAAACGGATACTTTGAATTCAACAACGAAAATATCTACGGGATCATGCGGAAAATATCCCGCTGGTACAATGTGGAAGTCATCTATGAAGGAGACATCCCCACCAACGAAATGGAAGGCACTATCTCCCGGTTCGAGAACGTATCAAAAGTATTAAACACCATCGAGAAAGCAGGTTTATTAAAATTCAGGATAGTAACCGGAAAAATATATGTAAGCAAGTATTGACCACGATTGTGAACAATGTGACTGTCAAAGAGAACAACTATTAACAGTGAACTTTAAATCCACGCCCATGAAGTAAAAGCGCCAACAAGGATGTGGCCTTATGAAAAACGTGAAAGTGAGCCAACACTTCCACGTTCGGTCGTAAGGTTTCAATCAAAATCAATTTTTCACGCATCAGAAAAACAACATTGAACTAAAAACCAAACCTCGTAAAGGTATGATATTAAACCTTCTTCACAAAGGAGGCAGGGCGCGCTATTGCCGGCCTTCCAAAATCTTCGTTTTCATGCGGATTGCTACCACATTACTGCTTACAGCGTTCATCAGCCTTAGTGCTGTGGCCAATGCCCAGAAAGTCACCCTTTCTGAGAAAAACGCTTCCCTTGTTGCAGTCATCCACAAACTGAGAAGCCAGACAGGCTACAACTTCTTCTACGTCAAAGACCACATCAACACCGCCAAACCGGTGAACGTCAATCTCACCGATGTTCCCCTGGCGGAAGCACTGAAAATTATTTTCGAAGACCAGCCTCTCTCCTATGTGATCGACGGCAAAGAGATCACCGTAAGGAAAAAAGCGGCAACAACCATACCGCCCGCCAGCCCGCTGACAGACGTGACCGGCAAAATCCTGGACGCTGACGGCGCCCCGCTGCCCTTTGTGAGCGTGGCGGTGAAAGGCACCCAGAAAGGCGCTATCACCAAAGCCGACGGCAGCTTCAATCTCAGCCTCAACAAAGGCGATGTGCTGCTGGTACGCTCCATCGGTTTTGAAACACAGGAGATCACCTATACCGGCCAGGCTACACTGGACATCCGCCTGAAAAGGGCCACCAACGCCCTCTCAGACGTAGTAGTGATCGGCTATGGCACGGTAAAACAAAAAAACCTCACCGGCGCTGTCACTACGGTCAAAGGCAAAGACCTGGACATCAGCGCCAGCACCAGCTTCCAGAGCGCATTACAGGGCAAGGCCTCCGGCGTACAGGTAACGCAGAGTACCGGCCAGCCCGGCGCCGGCATCAATGTACAGATCAGAAGCAATCCATCCTTCGCCAACGCCGGCGTATTGTATGTGATCGACGGTGTTCCCGTTATGGACGCAGCAGCACAGCCTATCACCGGCAGCAAATACGGTAAAAATGCGGAAGGCGGCGTGGACAAATCCCCGCTCAACTTCATCAACCCCAATGATATCGCTTCCATAGAATTCCTGAAAGACGCGAGTGCGGCCTCCATCTATGGCGCCCGTGCAGGCGCCGGCGTGGTGCTGATCACCACCAAAAAAGGCATCAACGGAAAACCTAAAGTGGAATACACCGGCTCCTACGGCATTCAGAACGTAGACAAAATGTACCCGGTGTACGGCGCTGCCGACTACATGACACAACGCAACCTGCTGAAAGAAGAGATGTGGTACCGCGATAACAAAGTGGCTCCCTACTACGGCAATACCGATCCGGGTTCCGTAGCGCAGCCGTACAAACCCATCTATTCACAGGGACAGATAGATTCTGCCCGCAGCAATCATCAAAAAGCGACCGATGCCATCACCCGCGCCGGTTACACCCAACAACACAACATCGCCGTTTCCGGCGGCAACGGTAAAACCAACTACTACGCTTCCGGCAACTATTTCGACCAGAAAGGCGTGATCCTTGGCACTGACTTCAAACGCTACAACGGCCGTGTAAGCCTCGATCAGCAGGTGTCCGACAAAATCAAACTGGGCGCCAGCATGATCCTGTCCAACTCCACCGCCCACAATACTTTCACCGGCGGCGCCAACGAAAACGGCGGTATCATCACCTCCGCTATCTACTGGGCACCGGTACAACCGCTGCAACTGCCTGATGGCAGCTACCCCGTAAGCCCCTATTACCCTAACATCCCTAATCCGGTGTCTTATGGTACGATCACCGATCAGACCGTGACCACCCGCACACTCAGCAGCGCCTTTGCCGAATGGAGCATCATCCCGGACCTGAAAGCCAATGTGCGCTTCAGTTACGACAACTCCAACTCCAAACGTTCCACCTACCTGCCAAGGACATTCTATCTCGGCTCCCAGGTGAACGGCTCCGCCAGCATCGCGCAGTCAGAAGCCAAATCAACCCTGCTGGAATATACCCTTGCCTACAATAAAACTTTCTCTGAGCAACACAGCCTCAGCGCCGTTGCCGGTTACAGCTACCAGAAATCAGGCTGGGAAGGCTTCAACGCCGCCAACCAGGGTTTCCTGTCTGATATCTCCAAATACTATGACCTCGGCTCCGGACAAGCGATCAAACCAATCGTAGGCTCCAGCAGATCAGAAACCATCTGGGCTTCCTACTTCGCCCGCGGCATCTATACTTACAGAGGTAACATTACCTTACAGGCTTCTATCCGCCGTGACGGTTCTTCTGTATTTGCCGCCAATAAAAAATGGGGCTACTTCCCCGGCGTGTCCGCCGGATGGGTGCTCTCCGATGAATCTTTCCTGAAAGGCTTTACGCCGCTTTCCTTCCTGAAAGTAAGGGCCGGCTACGGTGAAACCGGCAACAGTAACTTCGGCGCTGCTGCCAACAGAGTGTACGACGCCTCCAGAAGCCCGCTCTTCGGCACCGGTAACATCAACACCGGCGTGGTAATGACGCGTGACGAAAATCCTAACCTCACCTGGGAAACAGCCGGTGAACTCAATGCAGGCATCGACTTCGCCTTCTTTAACAATCGTCTATCCGGCTCCGTTGACTATTTCCGTAAAGACATCCGTAACCTGATCTTCAGTGTTACCTATCCCACCGGCTTTATCCTGAAAGAAGGATTTATCAATGCCGGCAAAACCAGGTCCACTGGTTACGAAATAGCCCTGCACAGCAAAAACATCCAGTCTGAAAACGGCTTCTCCTGGTCTACCAGCTTGAACTTCTCCCACTACCTCAGCTACTGGACACAACGCTCCCCGGCAGCGTTGAACGCGTTAAAACCATGGGAAGTGGCCACTGGTAAAGACGCACTGTTCCGTGGTTACTACGGTTACATTTCTACCGGCATCTATAACGGTGATAAAGCCAACATGCCCGCCAATATGCCCGGTATGTTGCCCGGTGGCCTCATCCTCCAGGACATCCACGGCTTCGATGGTAATGGCAAAGTAGCAGGCCCCGATGGCGCTATCTCCACGGCAGATAAAACCCTGCTGGGCAACCAGGACCCGCGCTTCAACTTCGGTATCGGTAACCAGTTCTCCTACAGGAATTTTGACCTCAGCATTTTCTTCTCCGGCCTGGTCCAGAAAAAATGGTCGCCTTACCTATCCGGCAGAGTCAATGAAACCACCACTAATCCGTTTGGTTTCAACGCCATGCCGATATCCTCCAATCGCTGGACATTCAAAAACCCGAACGGAGATTTCCCGACAGCGCTTACCGATGGTACTTACTCCCAGTTCCAGAATGAAGCCAGCTACTGGCTGGCAGACGCTTCTTTCCTGCGCTGCCGCAACATCACACTGGGTTACACCCTGCCGGCCAAAATGCTGGAAAAACAAAAAGTGTTCTCTGGTGTAAGATTCTCGTTCGACGTACAGAATCCGTTTACCATCACCCAATATCCCGGCCTGGACCCGGAGCTGGACCCGGACAACTTCTATCCGCTGGTAAAAAGTTATGTATTTGGCGTAAACGTATCCTTCTAATCACTTAACCGGACAATCATGAAAAACATATATCACCGACTCGTTTTGCTGGGCAGCCTCGCGGCTTTCAGCGCATGTGAAAAAGATTTGAAATACACCACCTACGGCAATCTTGCTGATGTGGTGAATACCAACGAAGGGGCTGTGGCCACTGTCAATGCGGCTTACACCGGCCTGGCCGGCGGCGCCGACTGGCAGGGCGGCTGGGATGCCGGCACCTACGCCTGGCGCACCCAGGCCATGATGACCACCGACGAAGGCGTTTGCTCATGGGGCGGCAACTGGATACCGTTGCGCAACCTGAACTACACGCCCGACTTTGAATGGGTGACACATAACTACGGCAACTATACGTCTTACATCTCCCGCATCGCTATCGCACTGGACAATCTCAATGGACTGAACATTGAAACCAACCTCAAACAACGGTATATGGCCGAACTGAAAGCGCTAAGGGCCCACTACGCACAGCTGCTGTATTTCACCTATGGCCCGTTCACCATTGTCACCGATGGTAAAGTAGCCGCCAACCCTGATGCTCCTTACCTGCCCCGTCCTACGAAAGACGTGGTAGTAGCGCAAATCGAAAAGGACTACAAGGAAGCAGCTGCCGTACTGCCCGACAAATTCACCGGCAATGATTACGGCCGCTTCTCCAAAGCCGCTGCCCTCACCGGTTTGATGAAGCTGTACATGCACGAGAAAAAATGGACGGAAGCCGTAACAACAGGTCAGCAAATTACGCAGATGGGCTTCTCCCTGCTGCCTAAATACGAAGACAACTTCACCATCGCCAGCAAAGGTGGCGTCTCCACAGAGATGATCCTCGCCGTAGTATGCTCTTCTTCCGGCGGCGACCAATACACCAATATGTGGCTGGCACACGCGCTGCCGTCAGACTATAAAGACTCTACCGGTATTCCGCTGACTGCCTGGGGCGGTTATAAAATGCCCTGGTCCAGCTATGACAAATTCGATAAAAAGGACCTCAGGTTGAAAGTGCTGCTGGAATCCTATCCTGTTGGAAAAGACGCCAACGGTAAAGTGATCTATAAAAATGCCAGGACAGATGGCCAGCTGGGCGCTATTCCCGTGAAATTTGGACCAGACCCGTCCCGCGCCAATTCACAAAACAGTGCTGTTGACTTCCCTGTCTACCGCTACGCCGACGTGCTGCTGATGCTGGCAGAAAGCATCAACGAAGCAAACGGCGCACCCAACCAGCAGGCTTACGATGCTATCAACGCAGTCAGGAGAAGGGCCGGGGTAGACGATATCCCTGCTGGTCTCTCTAAAGCGCAGTTCCTCGCCAAAATACAGGACGAACGCCTGTTTGAGCTCTGGGGAGAAGGCTGGAGAAAAGATGACCTGATACGCTGGAACCTTTACATCCAGCGTGCCATCAACGACGGTTCCACTACCGCCCAGGCTTATAAAGTGCTGCTGCCCTTACCAAGGCTGGTGATCACCCAAAGCAACGGTGTCATCAAACAAAACGAAGGATATAACTAAGGACCATGAAGCGATTGTTTTATTTATTGTTTTTAACATCTACCGGTTTGCAGGCGCAGGATTTATCCGCGCCTGCAAACCTCCGGCTCGCCGGCACGCGCAGCTGGATCAGGGCGGACTGGGAGGACAAAACCTCCAACGAAACAGGGTACCATCTGTACTGGTCGGACAATAACCAAAAGCCCGCCACGCCAAATGCGACCCTCCCCGCCAACAGCACCCGCTTTTACATTCAACAGGTCAGGGGCAACACGCGCTACCATGTTTGGGTAGAAGCTTTCGATGCCAGGCAGCATAGCAAAACACTGACCGGTACCGTGCTCACAAACACCCGCTGGTCACTGGATTCCGCCGAAGCCCGTCGCCTCGATATTGCCAGCTCTCCCGCCGTTCCGGAAGGCATGGCCCTCTTCTGGCACGATGAGTTCAACGACTCCCTGCTGGACCGCAACAAGTGGCATACCACCTACTATTCCAACATCGACTTCCTGAAGAAAGACAACCTGGAAGCCATGCGCAACGGTACCTTGCCGGAAGCGGCCTATACGCTGAACGGCCGTACCATCAACATTTTCACAAACGACTCGTTGCCGGTAAAAGTATACTATCCTTCTAGCGGAAGGAAGATATCTTCCATTCAGACATACGACTGGCGCACCAACGAAAACCTGCTGGACAACAGCCGCGGCGGATACTTCGAAGTAAGGGTAAAACGCAGCTTCACCGGTAAACCACAGGGACTGAACACCGCCTTCTGGTTTGACTCCCCGGGGCCGGACCTGAAATACTATCTCCAGGAAGGCACTACGCTGGACGGCGTTAGTGGCGTACGGCCCAAAGGGCAGGTATTTGAAATCGACGTGTTCGAAAACATCGATGCGCAGTTTGTGCTGCACGGCCATGTGGACGAAAAAGGCCAGTTCGTGCACAACCTGAACACCCACATCGCCAAAGGGTTTGAGCATAAAGACCAATGGGTGACCCACGGTATTCTCTGGACGCCCAACAGCATCAAACACTATATCAACGGCCAGCTGATAAAAGCATACACCGACAAACACCAGATTTACTCCCCTAACCATGCCATGAACGTGTTCCTCGGCTCCTATGGCGGCGGCGGCTCCGTGAACATGGAAGTGGATTATATCCGCGGATACCAGTGGCCGCTGGAAGGCAACAACGAATTGCCCAATCCCGGTTTTGACGCCAATACCAGCCTGCTGCCATGGGAAGGCAACGGCACACTGGCCACCGGCCGCAATGGCAGCCATGGCCTGCTGCTGAAACCCGGCCAGGAAATGGAACAATACGTGTACCTGAACAATGATGCCAATTACCAGTTGACCTACTGGCAACAAGGCGACAGCCCGTTACACGCCGCCGTGGCGAACATGAAGCTAGTCACCGGCGAATTACAACAGGCCGCTGCGCAAACGCAAAGTGGTAAAACCATTTTCATCCGCCAGCAGCTTTACTTTCAGACAGGCAAAGAATACGGCCGGAACATGAAAACGGTCCGCATCTACTTTAAAAATACCGGTCAGCAGGACATTATCCTGGATGATGTGACCATCAGCAAATCCGGCAAATAAACCTGCCATTATACCACAACGAGGGCTGCCCGCGCATCATGCAGGCAGCCCTTTGTTATATGTGCTGTGCTATCACGGAAGCGTAATCACGATCTTGCCGGTATGCTGGCCGGACTCCAGCCGCAGATATGCTTCCCGCACCTGTTCCATGGTAAACACGCTATCAATCACCGGATGGATGTCATTGACTTCAATAGCCCGGTTCAGCGCGGCAAAACTCTCCGCACTGCCTACTGCCAGCCCCTGTATCCGGATGAAGTTCAGGTTGATACGATGCTGATGAATGTCCAGCAGCAACTCCGGTCCCGCGATAAAACCGGCCGTGCCCACAAAGCCATTTTCTTTTAAAGACAGCAGCGACTGCCCGATAGTGGCGGCTCCGGCCACGTCCATGGTGATATCCACGCCTTCTCCGCCGTTGAGCGCTTTTACCTGCTCGTGCCATTCAGGGTGCTGCCGGTAGTTGACCACCGCATCTGCGCCGAGTGCTTTAAGCCGGACAGCTTTCTCGTCGCTGCTGGTAGTAGCGATCACTTTTGCGCCGGCAGCCTTGGCTATCTGCAAGGCGAATAATGACACGCCACCGGTGCCCTGTGTCAGCACCGTTTGCCCGGGCCGCAGGCCTGCCTGCTCTATCAGTCCGTACCAGGCGGTGACCGCAGCAATAGGCAACGTGGCGGCTTCTTCAAAACTCAGGTTTACGGGTATCTTCACCAGCCCGTGTTCCGGAACGGCCGTGTATTCAGACAACACGCCGGGCGTTTGCCAGCCTACCCTCACGGCATTGCTGTCCGGATCTACTTTGCCTCTGGTCCAGTTTTGCACATACTGCATCACCACACGGTCGCCCGGCTTCCAGCGGGTAACGTCCGCTCCTACTGCGGCCACCACGCCGGCACCGTCGGATGCGGGGATATAGGGAAATACCAGCTCTTTGTTGAAAGTGCCGTTCAGCACGATCCAATCAAGATAGTTCAGCGACACGGCTTTGATATTGACCAATACTTCATTGGCTTTGAGGGATGGCGTGGGAATATCGCTGATCACCAGATGCTCCGTCCCGAAGGCTGTTAATTGTACTGCTTTCATGTTTTTTTCAGGTTGATGTTTAACAGGGCAAAGGTCACTTTGCGCCGTGGCAACCTTCGGTACGCTACCCTGAAAAAACAGTAACATTCCTGGATGAAACATATCCGTTGATTCCTTTGCCGTAATTTTATACCATGGATTTTTTACACGACTCCTTTGCGGTGGAAATCGCGACATACGATGAATGGAAGGAAAGAAGCCGTAAAAGCAACTTCTTTGAACTGGTGTACGTGCTGGACGGGACAGGTTACCAGATGGTCAACCAGATGCAGTTCCCCTATGCCACAAACGGTATTTTTCTTTTACCGGCGGCTAAATGCCATTCTTACGAAGTAAAAGAACGCAGCTGCTTTTTGTTTGTGCGGTTTACCGGCAGTTACTTCATTCCAGGGCCGACAGACGTAGTGGACTACAGCAGCTGGTTCAGCCGGCTGAATTTTATTTTCGGGCATCATGACTACCATCCCGGCGAACTGGTAGAAGACCCGGCCGACAAGGCCCAGCTCAAAAGCCTGCTGGATGTCATCTTACACGAATACCAACGGAAAGACATCTGTTCCGCTTTTATTATACAAAACACACTGGTGTCTGTACTGGCGGTGATCTGCCGTAATATCCAGAAGAAAAAACTGGATGGGCGCCGCTTTACCGACACGCGGTTTGCAGACCTCATCAACTTCATCAGCTTTAATATCACGGATGTGGAGAAGTTGAGCGTGCCTAACCTGTCAAAACAGTTTCACATCGCTGAAACCTATTTCAGTGAGTACTTCCGGCGTAATGCAGACGAACGTTTCCAGGATTATGTGATGAAGCTGCGGCTAAAGATCGCGGAGTCGCGCGCATTGTATACGGATACCGCTTTACAGCATATTGCGTCGGAGCTGGGGTTCACCGACAGCAGCCATATGAACCGTATGATGAAGAAGTTCTATGGTAAAGGCATGCGGCAGATCAGGGCGGGGGCATAAGAAAACAGACTGGTAGCATCAGGGGTGCTGTGCCTGCCAGTCTGCTTTGTTGATTTCGTAAATACAATTCAGGCGGGAAGGTTCGCCAAAGTAAGCCACTTCCTCTTCTTTCACCTTACGGGCGCCGAGCCGCGTCATCGCTATCTGTGAGCGGGTGTTGACAGCGCCTACATGAAAAATGACCTTGTCCACGTACTGAAATATCCAGGAAAGCATCAGGTGTTTCACCGAAGGGTTCAGTCCGGAACCCCAGAACTCACGGCTGTAAAATGTATAGCCGATCAGGATACTGTTCTGTTGCGGGTCATAATCATAAAAACGGCTGCTCCCGGCTGTTTTGCCCGTGGCTTTGTCTACAATGCGGAATGCTCCGCCACTTTTCATCGCACCATCGAAGTAGGTCTCAAATACCGGCCGTTGCCAGCGGGTTTTGTTGGGATGTTGTTCCCATACCAACGGATCGGAGGCCACCTCGTACAATGCTTCAAAATCGCTTTGCTGCAGCGGATAGAGAATAGCGCGTTCGTTTTCCAGGCGAGGCTGTATTGAAAAGTTCATCATCAATGCTTTTGTCCGGGGCAAAGTAACAACTATCCTCTGGCATGCGCTGCGTCCAATTGCGACAAAACGGATAGTCCGGCTTAGAACAGTTTTTCCTGTGGCGGTTTAGCACCGGCCAGGCGGATGTAGACAGTAGTCTGTCCGCGGTGATGTGTCTGGTGCTCAAACGCTTTCTCCATGGCTTCCCCCTTGGTGAGGTCAAAGCGGCCAAAGAGTTTGATTTTCTCCGGCAGCTGTGCGTCCGTCATGTTTTTCAGCTTGTCAATAACGTAATCATAGCTGTCCATTACGGTTTTGGTCACTGCCGGTTTGGTCTTGTCGGAGTTTTTCTCCATGTCACCGGGTTTTCCGGGCAGGGTACTGCCACTGGCGGCAGCAGCAAAACCGAAATTGGCTTCTGCGAGGTGCAGCATCTGTTCTGCGAAAGAACGCATTTCAGGCGTTGGTTTCAGGCTGTAAGAACCTTCCGGCATAACGTCCAGGTACTCCCTGGTGTATGTCTTGGCCCTTTCCCATTCTTTGATCATTTTGCCGGTGATCTGCTGGGCATGCATCTGAAGAGACAGGCATACCGCGATGCCTGTGGCGAGCAATAATTTGAGAGGTTTCATATTGGTGGTATTATGTAGCCAACTAAATTACTATATTTCCGGTTTGCAAAAAAAGATGTATATCATATGACCACAAAAACAATCTGGCATACCCATGTTTCCATCGCAGCCCTGAATGAAAGAGGAAAATCCACGATGAACGAACACCTCGGTATGGAGTTCACCGAAATTGGCGACAACTATCTTCGTATACGCATGCCCGTTGACCACCGTACAGTGCAGACTTACGGTATCTTACACGGCGGTGCTTCCGTAGCGCTGGCGGAAACAGTGGGCAGCATTGCTTCCACCCTGGTGATAGATCCCGCCAAAGAAATATGTGTGGGCATGGAAATCAATGCCAATCACGTCCGCAGCGCCCGTGAAGGATATGTGCATGGCACGGCCACGCCTATACACCTCGGCCGCCGCAGCCATATCTGGGAAATCAGGATCACCGACGATGAACAAAGGCTCATCTGCATATGCCGGCATACCGTGGCCGTTATGGACAAAACGTCGTTTCTGTCCGGCTCAGCCGCGGACATGGGTAAGCAAACTGTCGACAGATGACCGCGCCCGGGGATGTTTTTCCTCGCTTTTGATGTCTGCGACCCGCAAAAACAGGCACATCTACTGGTGGTTTAATATTTGAACACTTAGGTATAAAATATTATTCACCCAAAAAACTGTTTACTATGGACACTCAAAACAACAGCTTTGCTCTGAAGGTAAAAGGCAACTGGAATGAATTAAAGGGTAAGATCAAACAACAATATGCCGATCTTACAGATGATGACCTGTTATGGGAAGAAGGCAAGGAAGATGAGCTGCTGGGGCGCATCCAGCAGAAAACAGGCAAAACAAAGGAAGAGGTGAAATCATGGATCGATAAATTATAATTCCAGGTCGGTCGTATAAAAACACAGCTCCGGGCCCTGGGCCCGGGGCTGTGTTTTTATAAACTGTTTTTAAGCATGGCAGCCAACAGCTCATTGGCAGTGTGACTTTCCAGCCGTTCAATGATATCACACACCTTGTCGATTTCCGCTGCCGAGATGTAAGGCTTGTTTAATTTTATAAACTTTTCTTTTATTTCCTCCCAGGACAGTGGCCGGGTGAAAAAACCTTTATAATCTTCTTTTTCTCCGGTGAACTGCTGCCCGTCAATAGTCGTGATCTCCACCTTACATCTTACTTTATCGGGATAGGCCGCTGTATAGGGATCTAAGAGGCCTGCCACCTTTACCGGCTTGTGCAGGGGGAAACCCGTATGTATCTTCACCTTCTGCAACAGGCTCTGTACGTCTTCCTGCGCTATCCTTTCTGCTGTAAGCTGCGGCGGGTATACCTGTTTGTCCAGCAACACCACCGCCGCCAGGTAAGGCAGGCTGTGGTCCGCCTGCTCCTTGGAAAAAACTTTTGTTCTGTCGCCGTATTCGCCTCCGCCTACAATATGATACGCTGTCAGGAAGGTGGTGATATTTATCTCCGTGATCTCCGCCACCCGGAACGGGTATTCCTCAGCCATCTCCTGCAACAGCTCCAGCACTGATTGCGTATGTACTTCCGCGTTATACGTCTTTAGCACACAACGGGAAAGCAGTTGAAAGTCTGCTGCCGTCCAGTCATATTCCAGCTTTTGCTGGTGAATGGCGTCGTACCCTTTCTCCGGTATTTCAAACAGTTCCGGCGGGCCGGTGACACCGTTTTTGGCCATCATCACGATGTTCATACAATCCGCATTGACCAGTGAAGAAGCCAGTCCTTTCCACTCGCTGGTGTAAGAAGCCCAGGAGGTGACAATAGGATTTAAATTACAGCCGGCGATGCCCAGTGCATGGGTAAGCGCTTTGGCCGACAGCTCCATCAGCCTGCCGGCGGCGGCAGTAGCCGAAAACGCCAGCAGCGTGGTATGGTCAAAGCCAGCTATCATCACCGGGTAAATCTCCGTAAGCCTGCATTCTATTGCGTAGGCGGTAGCCATCGCCGATAAAAAGTCTTCCCCGGAAATATCCCGCAGATGACAGGCGCCCAGCAATATGCCGATATTATCACTGGGATGACAGGTAGATTCTTTCGCCAGAAAATTATCCATAAAATCAGGGTAACGGATATAGGCCGTATAACATTGGGCAGCATGATCTGCCGCCAGCGGCTGCTCCGGCGCATATAACTGCCGGATGCCGGCCTCCATTTTACGGGGCGTCTCCTGAAATTGGGCCCAGATAAAGGATGCGGCCGCATCCAACAGGTGGGTTTTCAAACGGGACAGTATTTCCGGCGGTATGTCTGCGTAACGATACCGTAGAGCAAACTCAGCGATCTTTTCTGTCTGTTTCATGGATCTTCTTTTTGAAAATCTGTTGTAAACCCCGTGCCAAACACTGGCACGGGATTAGAAATGAGCCTTGTTATGAACAGCAAACATCTCGAAACCATTAACCGGATCAGAACTATCCTGATCAGGCGTCAACAGACATTGGCCGTAGCGGAAAGCGTTACCGCCGGCATGTTACAGGTGGCCTTCTCATCGGCCGACAATGCCACTGAATATTTTCAGGGTGGCATTACAGCGTACAACCTCGGACAAAAGGCCCGGCACCTGGGCCTGGACCCTATCCACGGACAACAATGCGACTGTGTATCTGCTGAAACTGCGCGCGCATTATCAGAGAACTGTTGTTCCCTTTTTTCATCACATTGGGGAATCGGCATTACCGGGTACGCCTCTACGGTACCGGAAAAAGGCATCACGGAATTGTATGCCTACTACAGCATTGCGACCGACGGAGAGGAAATGAAGTCAGCCCGTATTACGCCGCCACCCGGCGAAGATGACCCGGTAACCATCAGGTATTATTATACCAATACCGTTATCGCCGTTCTGTTGGACATCCTCACCAACGTCACACAAAAAAAGCCCCGCTGACAGCGGAGCTTTTTCATAATGGTATGTCATTGTTTATTTAAACAGGTGCATGGAAGCGCCTATTTCATAAGCGCCGTTATTGGGGTTATTGTATCCGCCTGTCTGGGCATGGTACAGCGCCTGTATCATCACGGTGTTTTTGATGTCTACGCCAAATCCAGCAGTAATGCTTTTGGAGGTGTGGTACAGCGCCATAATGTTCAGCACATTGTTGAGGAACGCGGCATTTACGCCCACGTCCACAATATTGTCGTAACCGCGTACGCCACGGAAACAGACCTTAGGCGTAAGGCTTTCCAGCGCACCATCGAAGAGGAACCTGTATTCTGCCGCTGAATACAGGATAGTGCCCCCGTCTACGGTTTTATTGTCACCGGTAAAAAGGCTCCTTACATTGGGCAGGGCTGCCTGCAGGGTAAGTTGACCGTTCGTATAGGCCATACCGTATTCGCCTTCGAAATAGTTGTCACGCCGGTTGAAAGCGCCGAGAGAAGGGTCATTGGGGTCGCCGTTTACATGGGAAAGGTCCAGCCGCTGAATGTTCAGCGCCAGCGAGAGACCGAAATGCAGTTGCTGTCCCCCCTCTCCTAACGGCAAATGATAGGCATAGCTCATGGCCACCCGGGTGCGGTTGATCAATCCTGCCACGTCGTTAAACACGTTCAGGCCCGCTCCTACTCTTTTACCCAAAGCACCGTCTACTGTAAGGAAGCGTGTTTCCGGCGCACCGGTCATTTGTTTGAACTGCCGCCGGTAGGCCACGTTCACCTGCAGACCGGTATCAATGCCTGCCATGGCGGCATTGGCGAGGTATTGGTTCTGAAAGAACTGGGTACCGGAGGGTTCCAGCAATGCCGGCACGTTACTGAGTGTTTGAGCAGAGGCACCGCCAGCCGCTACGGTGAGCAGCAGCACGGCGATGCGTGTCGTCAGGGAAGATAATTTACTTCTCATGTAATTATGTTGATAAGACATCTTTTTTTCCTATTGATCATTCCGGAGAATGGTGATAAATCCTTTCCATACGCGGCTGGTGCCGTTGACGGTCAACACATAGTAATAAGTGCCTTCTGCCAGCGGGCGGCCATTCAGCGTGCCGTCCCAGTCGTTGCTATAGTTACGGCGCTGGTATACGAGCCTGCCGGTGCGGTCAAATATTTTCACTTCGTTGTCCGGATAGCTGTCCAGGTTGCGGATAATCCAGCGGTCGTTTTTGCCGTCACCGTTGGGCGTCAGCAGGTTGGTAGCGTCCAGTTTATAATCATCTGCTACACGTATGCTGATGTTAGCGACAGCGCTGCAGCCGGCAGCGTTGGTACCGGTCACCTGGTAGGTGGCGTCTGCATTGGGGCGGGCCGTCAGTGTGGGCTGGTGCAGGTCGCCGCTGGTGCCGCTGGCCGGTTGCCAGCTATAGGTAGCCGCGCCGGTCGCCGTCAGCGTAACGATATCTCCTTTGGAAACGGTGGTGCCTTTATCGCTGCTGATGCTCACGCCGGGAAGCGGGTTTACCGTCAGGTAGAAGGTCTGGCTGTACGTGTCTCTGCCGCCGTTGTCTGTGCCGCCATCGTCTTTCAGGGTGATGGTGATGGCCGTATTACCGCTGGTGACGCCGGGTTTCAGCTGATAGCGGATAGTATTGGTGACAACGTCTGCCTGGAGCACATCGAAGTAGGGCTGGTTGGCCGTCAGCGTGATGGCATAGTGCTGGTCAGCTTCCACGGGTGATACGCCGGTGAGCTGTATTGTTTGTGCCGCAGTGGCAGCACAGATGTACACGTCTGCCACAGAGTCCATCACCGGTTGTTTATTGACATAGGAAATCCGGACGTTCACGGTAACGGGAACGGCTGTACTGATATTGAGCCCATCGCTTGCGCTTACCTGTAGGGTGATGGTTTTGCCCGCAAAACCGCGCAGTACGGCATTGTCTTTAACGGTGATGCGGCCGTTGGCATCGAGTGACAAGGCGCCGTTGGAGCCGTCTGTTGCCAGCGTCCAGTGCTGAACGATGCCGTAAGCGTCGGTGGCTGTCAGCTGACCGGCTACGGTGCCGGCCGGACTGTTATCATATACATCGAATGTCTGCTGCGCGATAACCGGTGCCGTAACGTCATATACCAGGCTGAGCTGGTTAGAGGCCAGGTTATTATTACCGGCGATGTCCACCGCTACGCCGGCAGGTAATTGCACGGTGACGTTGCCATCTGCAGCAGGAGTGATCACAACAGTATAATTGATATTGTCAACTGTTTGCAGCGTGCCTGCGGTACCGTTAGTCACCTGTATGGCGGCAGTGGTAAGGCCGGTCACCACTTCACTGAAGGACAGTTTTACGGCAAATGGTGTATTGACACGGCCGGAGCTGGCGGATGACAGCGTTACGGCCGGGCTGTTCGTTTTCACAATAATGCCGTTGGTGGCAGGTACATGTTGCAGTGTCAGCACCGCGTCGTTACCCGCGAAATCTTTGATGGTACCGCTGTTGAGTGTTACAGCACTACCCAGGCTGATACCGTTCGGAGCGTTATCGCCGTTTTGCACGGTATAACTGAATTGCAGGGTAGCCGTTCCTGTGCCGCCGGTGCAGGTAGCCTGTACCGTTTGTGTGCCCATGATCACGGGTATTGAAGGCGTACCGGTCACGTTTACCGGTTCAGACATCTGAACGCTGAAGTTCAGCTGCTTGCCGGCTTTGTAGCTGCCATTCACGGGCACGCCTACACTGGACACTACCGGGGAGGTCACATCTGCCTGAAGACTGAGCGTATTAGACGCCTGATTGCCATTCAGTCCAATGTTTTGTGCCGCGTCGGCAGGTATCTGCACGGTTACGGCACCATCTGCCGAAGGCGTAATAATCGCGGTATAAATAATATTGTTGGTGGTTTGCAGGGCACCTGCAGTACCGTTGGTAACGGTGATGCCGCTTGCCGTGAACCCTGTCACCGCCTCGCTGAAGGTAATATTCACGGGGAATGCCTGCCGCACAGGGCTTACAGCTGTAGTGCTGAGAGTAACTACAGGTTGTTGCGTATTGACAAATACGCCGCTGGTATTGCCAACATTATTCAGCGTTGGGTTGGCGGCATTACCGGCCATATCTTTCACAACACCGTTAAGGGCTGTGCCCACAACGATACCATCCATATCCATAGCGCCGGCAGGTATTGTATAACTGAATTCCAGTATAGCCGTTCCCGTACCGCCGGTATAAATCGCCTGTACAGTAGTTGTACCAATGACCACCGGTATGTAGGCGGGAGCCGCAGCTGTTACCGGTTCAGACATATTAAGCTTGAAACCCAGCTGCTGACCGGCTTTATAATAACCAGGAGCGGGTACGCTCACACTGGTTACTACTGGTGCCGTTACGTCTCCCTGGAGGTTGAGTGTATTGGATGCCAGGTTATCGTTGCCCACGCTGTTCTGTGCTACAGCGGCCGGCACGCTGATGGTGATGATGCCATCTGTTGGTGTAACCGACATTGTATAGGTGATATTGTCAGCTGTCGACAATTGGCCGGCAGTACCGTTGGTGATGGTAATATCGCCGGCAGTAAATCCTGTCACGGCCTCGCTGAACACAATTTTCACTGTAAACGTCTGGCTGACCGGACTTACAGCGGTGGTGCCAAGCGTTACAGCGGGCTGCTGCGCCGTAACAAGGACTCCGCTGGCATTGCCTGCATTGTTCAATGTCAGATCGGCATTGTTGCCTGCTGCATCTTTCATTGTACCGCCATTCAGCTGCATGGCAGCACCAAGGGAAATACCATCCAGGTCCATGTCACCCGCCTGAACGATATACCGGAATGTCAGCGCCGTTGTCCCGGAACCACCATTGTAGGTGGCCTGAACAATCCGGGAACCGATGATCACGGGCATCGAAGGCGTGCCGGACACCTGCACTGCTTCCTGCATATTCACGGTAAAATTCAACGACTGGCCGGCCTTATAATTACCCGGACCGGGAACATTGACGCTGCTCACTATAGGAGCAGTAGCATCAAATATGATATTGAGATTATTGGAAGCTGTGTTACCAGTATGGGCATTATTCACTGCAACATTGGCCGGCACCGCGATTTGCACCGGGCCGTCTGCGGTTGGGGTAATCATCAGGGTGTAAACAGGCCCGTTTGCCACCAGGTTGCTTGCTGTCCCATTGGAGATCTGCAAATCAGCCAAAGTAAAACCGGTAACAATTTCGCTGAAAGTAGCCGTTATCACAAACGGACTGTTGAGCGGCGATACCGCGGCAGTAGACAATGTCACAGCCGGTGTGGCGGTATTGACAATAACGCCCGTGGTAGCTGGTACGTTACGCAATGTGAGGTCAGCGTCATTGCCTGCTGCATCTCTGATCGCGCCGCCATTCAGCTGAATGGAAGTTGCTGGTTCCACGCCATCAGGATCGCTGTCACCAGCCTGTACCTGATAACTGAAGGACAGGGCGCCCGTTCCGGATGTGCCGGTGTAAGACGCTTGTACGGTTTGGCTGCCAATGGTAAGCGTCAGGAATGGCGTTCCGGTCACGACGGTCGGTTCGTCAAACGATACCTGGAAAACCAGGTTCCGGCCGGCAGCATAAGCATCACTGGCAGGTATGGACACTGCCGTCACCTGTGGTGGTGTAACGTCAGCAGTTGTGCTCAGTATGTTGGACGCGGTATTACCCGTTCCTGCAACGTTCACAGCCACATTGGCCGGCAGGGAAACGGAAACAGGACCATCCGTGACGGGTTTTACCACCATCGTGTAAGTAAGTCCACCGTCTGTCGATAATGGAGGATTGATGGTGGCATTGGTCATTATAAAATCTGCCGATGTCAGGCCGGTCACCCTTTCAGAGAAAGTGGCCTTCAGGATAAATGTTTTGCCAACAGGCGGCAGCGTGTTGCTGCTCAGTGTTACGGAAGGCACTGCTGTGTGTACAAGCACACCTGAGCTGTTACCGGGGTTGTTTAACGCCAGCAGGGCGGTGTTACCGGCCAGGTCTTCTATTGTGCCGCCGTTAAGGTTGATGCTGCTACCCAGGGCGATGCCGTCCAGGTCCTCATCTCCGTCCTGGACTGTATAGGTAAACGTTTGGGCCGTGTTGTATCCTGCACTGCTGCTATAATTAGCCTGCACTGTTTTACTGCCGATGATGATCGGCACTGAAGGCGTGCCGGTAATGGACACGTTTTTACTGAAAACTACAGCGATGCTCAACTGTGCCCCTGTCTTGTGGTAACCGTTCGGTGGCATCGTTACCGATGTCACAGCCGGTGGCGTCACATCCATTACGAATGTTAATTTGTTCGATTCCTGGTTGTCATTGCCGCCCGCTGCCTGTTGCACGCTACCGGCAGGTAAATACACCGTATAGTTGCCTGGCACCTTCGGGGCCACGGTGACGGTGTACGTAGTGGCATTCATCGCCACCAGGTTGCTGAGGTCCGCGTTGGCAATCATCAGCGATGTCAGGGTAAGTCCTGTCACCGGTTCACTGAAGGTGAGCGTGAGCGTAAAGGGTTTGCTGACAGGTGAAGCCGGCATGGAAATAACACAGGCAGGCATGATCGTATTGACCTTTACGCCACTGGTATTTCCTATATTATTCAGGGTAATATTGGCATCGTTGCCTGCGAGGTCGCGGACAATGCCGCCATTGAGGTTAAGTGTATTAACTGTGATACCCGTCACGGTTTCATCCTGCGGCACAACGGTATAACGGAAACGCATAGTGGTAGTAGCGGGGCTGCTTACATACGCCGCCTGTCTCACCTGCGATCCGATGGTAATATTAATATAGGGAATGCCGCCACTGGTGGTGGCTGTTATATCTTCATTAAACACAACATCGAAGTCCAGGTTGCTGCCGATCTTATAGTACCCTGCAGCAGGAACAGCTACGCCGGACACCTTGGGCGCCGTCATATCTGCTGTGAGGCTTAATACATTGGAAGCCCGGTTGCCACTGCCGCCTACATTCATGGCCGCGTCCGCAGGAACCTGGAGTGTAACGGCCCCATCTCCTGAAGGTATAACGGTAACGGTATAAGTCTTGTTATCGCTGGTGGTGAGGGCAGATACCACTGCATTGGTAGCTGTTAGCTTGGTGGTCGTCAAGCCGACTACGGCCTCACTGAAGACAAGGGTAGCCGTGAAAGAATGATTCACAGGCGAAGGAACGCTGGTGCTAATCACCACGGAGGGATGAACAGCGTTAACACGCACACCGGTGGTATTGCCGATGTTATTCAACGTCAGATCAGCATCATTGGTGGCCGCGTCACGAATGGAGCCTCCATTGTTGCTGAGGGCAGTGACGGCAATACCGTCCATATCCAGGTCTCCATCAACAATGGTATAACGGAAACGTACCACATTCGGGGACGGGCTGTTCAGGAAAGTGGCCATCTTTGTCGCGCCACCGATGTTCAACTGAACTGACGGTACACCGCCCACAGTATTCACAACAACATTTTCATTGAACGTAACATCAAAATCGAGCGAGGCTCCTTCATGATAATATCCATTAGCCGGAACAGCCACACTGCTTACTTTCGGCGCCGTCTTGTCCACCACAAAGTTGATGTTGTTCGACGGCAGGACATTATTACCCGCAAGCATCTGCCGGACATTCTGGGGAGACATATTCATGTTAAATGTCCCCTCCTGCGCAGGACTGATCTTAAAGGTATAAGTAGTGGCAGTACCTCCCAGATACGTCACAGTAGCATTAATGACATTTACAGTCGATGCATTTACACCAGTCACCGGTTCACTGTAAACAGCGGTCAGGATAAAATCCCCGTTGACAGGCGATGGTGCTGACATGCTGATCGTACAGGAAGGCATCGTTGTATTGACCTTTACGACGGAAGTATTGCCAACGTTATTCAGCGTCAAATCAGCGTTATCTCCACCCCAATTACGAATGGTGGCCCCGTTGAGGTTCAGGTTATTAATGGTGATGCCGTCCGGGTCGTCATCTCCGGATGCAACCAGGTAACGGAAACGCATGATATTGGGAGCAGGGTTGTTCAGGTACATGATCTGTTTCGGCTGCGAACCGATGGTCACGTCCAGATAAGGATTCCCTGAAGCCATGTTCACCATCACGTCCTGGTCGAACGTCACATCAAAAACCAGTGCGTCTGTTGTATGGTAATAATTCGCGGCCGGTACAGCCAAGTTGATGACTGTAGGATTGGAAAGGACGGTCCAGTTAAAAGGCACCCAGGCAGACTGGTTGCCGGCCTGGTCTTTCGCTCTCAGCGACAATGCGTGCGCACCGGTAGACAACCCCGTGAAGGTAAGCGGAGACGTGACTGCGGCCGGAGTGCCCCCATCCAGTTGGGCTTCATAGGTAACTGTTTCACTGGCCGTAAAAAGAAATGTGGCGGTCCTGCTGGAGGTGGCTGCCGGCGGAGTAGCGGTAAAGCTGGCAAAAGGCGCTGTTTTGTCAATCGTGTAAGTTGCTCCGGTATAGGGCGCGTTGCTGACAGCATTCATCAACCCGCCATTTTTAAGTACCAGTGTCAGCGTACCATCTCCGGTACCTGTGTTCACGTCTACCATGCAATAGTTGTTGTCAGGAATCACATTCGTAACAGCAGCGCCGGTAAGCCCGGTAGTGTTCAGCAGGAAAGCATTTGCCCCCGGCACATAACTTAGTGCCGGATTGGTGGCAAATTTATAACGTACGGTGTTCGCATTGGTAACGGTGGGGTTCATGGCCGACAATTCCGTCACCGTTACCGGCGCAAAAGCCAGTTTTTTCACGCCCGCGATAGGGTTATTTCGGTGTTCATTGACCTGGTCAAAATAAATCGTCGAACCGGTACCGATTGCTGTAATCCCCAACGGAATGAAGCCATTCATGAAATTAGTGGTAACGCCCCCATAAAGCGTTGAATAAAGCTGCGAGCCTGACGGCGCCCACCAAATCCGGCCTGGTGTATTATTAAGATTCAAGTCCGCTTCCATCGCGTACAAATTGCCGTTATCATCACATGCCAGCGATGTAAAAGCCCCGGAACCAATGGGGGTGGGAGTGGTTTCTCCTGACTTTAACCGAAACACCTTGTTGTAGTTTGCCGGAGAAGGAAATTCAGGTGAACCAAAACAAGTGGTAAAATACACCGTGTTGTTTTTATCCACAGCCAGGCCCCATGGATAATACATATAATCCTTTTGTTTGAACCCGCCCGGCACATTGGAACCATCACACAACACAGTGCCCGCTCCGTTTTCCTGCCCGGCCAGGTACTTTACCAGCTTACATTCCTGGGTTACCACGTCCGTCTGCAATACCAGCAGATTATCCTGCTGATCAAAGGCCAGGTTGGTATATCCTTCCCCCGATCTGACCACCTGGGCCTGGTCATAACCACTACCGTTAAATCGGATTTTAAGAATTCTGCTGCCACCGGCTTCATTGAAGGAAGTGGTCAGAAACACTTCGTCTTTTGAGTTGACGGCGATACCGGAGAAAAAGGTGCCATCTAAACCCAGCCCACTGGTTTGTTCCGAATAAATCCCGTATATGGAACCACCGCTCACATATTTGAGGACCATCACCCTCCCGTTAGCGTCATAGGCCACCGTGTAGATGTTATTGTTCCGGTCGTGTGTAATAGCTGTATGTTGCGGGTCAGCGGCAAAGTCAGATACAGAAAGCTGCGCACTGGCGGGCATAGCGGCCAGCATCAGGCACCACAACAAACAGGACCATCCGGAACGGATCATTTTAGGGATATACATACTATCGAATTAACAGCCACAGGTTTTTACCGGAACGTGTCGCTCCGGTGCATTTTCATGCCCTGTTTATTTAGAAGAACAAGATTTTTATCAGGAAAACGTTTATACGGGACAGTTATCTGCCGGCAACGGCTATACGCTTAAAATTACAGACTGGCCTCGCGGGTAAGCCATATCATCTTCCGGGATCATAGCATAGCAGCTGGCCACAGGTGTGGTCCACACTGGCAACGGGACATTAGCATTACGTGGGAAATACTGATTTTCAGTCTGATACATACAGTCGTTGTGGTTTACGCGGGTTGATATCGAATGGACAAAAGGGGGTAACGGCTTAGCAATTGGGGATATTGGTTAAAATTAACGGGCGCAAAGATATTCAAAATTTCAAAATATACACCCGGGATTTTGGAAGAAGGTTGGTCCGCTGCGGAAATACCTCTCCCATTCACGCCTTACAGAACTTATCCAGCTTCCGATTGTTATCAATTATTAAATAAATAACTAAAAAAATTTATCAATTTCGTATCTTGTATCCAAGACTTACTACAACGATGTACAACTGTTCAGAAAACCTTATAATCAGGTAACACACCGGTACCCTGTAAAACGAAAGTAATGGCATCATTGCAATCAAGACCCTCAATTGATAACTTTGACCCGATAAAAAACCCATAACGAATGTATGCGTAGATTATGGCGCCTGTTGAAAACTCTTCCATTCCTTGGTACAGATGGGGCACCGCTTCCGTTAAACAGCAAGCGTGTCATCATCATCCTTAACTCCCTGGCTTTATTAACCTCTTTCCTGTGTTTCCTGATCTCAACGGTTTTATGGAACACAGCACACGAAATTCGTATCTCCGGCGTCGGTTACGCGATGGCCATTATTTACCTGGGCGTGCCGTTGTTTAACAAGGCCGGCAAAACCAACTCCGCCCTGCTGACCATCTTTATACTGCAGTCCTTCAGCGCTATGTACTACGGCGCGCTGCTGGGACCGGCCATCAACATAGAAGCGCTAGCCGTTTTTCTCTGCGGCGCTGCTCTGCTGATCATCAAATCCAGCCGCTATAAATGGGCAGCCATCACCTTTGTGTTAACGGTAACGGTTATCCTGAAAGTGATCTGGTATGGCAATCTGATAGACCCGCTGCCGCTGAGCATCAGTAACAACCGGCTGGTATATTTCTTCGCGGCCGGGGCGGTATTGCTGATGAACGCGCTCCTGCTCTACTTCTACGAGCGGGCCGTCAATAAAAGCAACCGCGAACTGGAACAGCTGGTGGAAGAACGGACCCTGGCGCTGGACCAGGCCAACCGCTATAAAACTACTTATCTCAACTCCCTGTCACATGACTACCGTACGCAGCTGAACCCTATTTACGGTCTGGCGCATGAACTGGTATTGCAGGCGGAAGACGAAGGCATGCCCGACCACATACAGGTATCTACCGATGTGGTCCGCGCACTGTACGCCTCTTCCCGCAATATGCTCGACATGACCAACGTAGTGCTGGACACCGCCCGTATTGAAGCAGGTATATACAATGTGCCGCAACCGGCGCCGTTTTCTGTACGGCAATGGCTTTATCAGCAGCTGGACAGCTACCAGTACGTTTCGCCGGTACCGCTGCAGGTAAAGATCGCCGGCATCCCCGGCCGCATCGTGTCAGATGCCGCGCTGCTCACACGGATACTGAGCAACCTGCTCACCAACGCGATTAAATTTTCCTGTCCCGGCGGCGCTATTACCATCACCGCCCGTGCTACCGACCGGTATTTTATCCTGGAAGTGAGTGACGAAGGAAAAGGCATTCCCGCCGAAGAGCTGGACAAAATTTTCGATTTATATATCACCGGTTCCAAACCCGGGGAAGGCACCGGCCTGGGCCTGCCTATCTCCCGGAAAATAGCCGAGACGCTGGGCGGTACCCTCACCGCCACCAGCGAAACCGGCAAAGGCAGCACCTTCCGGCTGAGCATCCCGATGGTGGCCGATAACAGCCGGAAATCACAGCCGCAGCAGCCGAATGAATTTGAGAAATTTTACGGCGCCAAAGTGCTCTGCGTGGATGACGACCACAGCAACCGGCTGCTGGCTGAACTGCAACTAAAACGATTAGGCTGCACCACCGCTTTCGCGGCCTCTTCCGCCGAAGCGCTGGAAAAAGCTCACGAAATTATGCCCGACGTAATATTGCTCGATTACTACCTGCCCGAAATATCTGGTATGGCCCTGCTTGGAAAGATCCGCAAGGACAACCTGCTGCGCCATGTCCCGGTGATTTTTATCAGCGGAAATGCAGATACAGCAGAGATTGCGGCGGCCAGGACCCATGGCGAAGGGTTCCTTTCCAAGCCCATTATGCTGGAACAATTATACTATGCCTTACTACCTTTTTTGTCCAGCAGGCTCGTCACGGAAGCGGGTCACTAAGGCGGGCAATTATAACGTCAACGGCTAAATATTAATATTTAGCCGTAACTTGATATGTCCAAATTATGTGATATGAATGCAATAATTCTTCCAATCCTCTACTGCCCTATCGAGCCAGCGATCAATCCAAACTATCAACATGCCATCGACCACACCAATGCGTGGGTAAAGAGATTTGCACTGCACACAGACAGCAGTTACGAAAAATACCTGGATGACAACTTTGGAATGATGACTGCCCGGTTTTATCCCGAATGCGGGCTGGACCAGCTGAAGCTGGCCAACGATGCCAACGTGCTTTTATTTGTGATGGACGACGCCATGGACAACCAGATAGAGCGCGATGAACTGATACAGTCCCGTTTAAACTTTGAAAGTTTTGTAGCGGCCTGTAAACAGATCCTGTCAGACCCGCAACCGCCCAAAGCAGGCGATACCGGCGTCATGGCAGCGCTGGCGGACGTATGGATCCGTTTCAAGGCCATCAGCACGCCCGAATGGCAACGCCACTTTGTGGAAAGCCTGCATAAAATGTTTGCCGCAGGATTGTGGGAATATGGTAACGTTCAAACCGGTCAGCTCCCGTCCGTAGCTGAGTTTTACAAGAGGAGGCAATACCTCGGAGCGGCGCATGTCAGCACAGACATGATCGAAGTGATAGAAGAGATATCACTGCCGGCCGATATCCTTCAACATCCGGCAGTGACGGAATTAGTGGTGCTGGCGCGCAACCTGGTATGCTGGGCCAACGATCTCTTTTCCCTGTCGAAGGAACTGGACCATGGCGACCAGCATAACATGGTGCTGATCATGAAAGCTGAAAGGAAACTTTCGCTGGAAAAGGCCATTGTACAGGCGGCTGCCCTGCATGACCAGGAAATGCGACAGTTCGAAAAAGTGTCTGCCCAGCTCCCCTCCTTCGGCGCCTATGATGCCGCTGTGAGAAAGTATGTCCGCATTCTTGGCGCTATTCTGCGTGGCAACATGGACTGGAGCTACCGGGAAACAGCACGGTACAACTTTGAATATGGCCACGTGGCGTTAGATCTTGTCTAATACCAGCGGCAGGCTTTTTAAGCTGTATACCAGCGCGCTGATTTCAGGTTCCGGCTCCACGGCCGTCGCCAGCCGCACCCGCGCATGGCTGAAGATCGTTTCAAAAGCAATCCGTGTTTCCACCCTGGCCAGCGGCGCACCCAGGCAATAATGGATACCATGCCCGAAACTCAGTGCCTGGTTGAGGTTGGAACGGTCCATATCAAAAGCGTCCGGATTTGCGAAAACAGCTTCATCTTTATTCGCTGTGCTCACAGAGACATTTACCAGATCACCTTTTTTAATGGCTGCGGAGGAAACCATGGTGTCCTTCGCAGCTATTCTCGGAAATCCTTTTACCGGCGACAATACCCGCAACGCTTCCGTAACAGCCTTCGGAATATCTTCCGTATGCCCCGCCAGGTGAGCCTGAATGTCCGGCAGCTGGGAGAAGATATACATGGCATTGGCCAGGGAGCTCTTCGTGGTTTCATAACCTCCCAGGAAAATAGCTACGCACATCGCTATCACGTCCATCGTTTCCAGTCTGTTGCCTTCCACTTCAGAAGTGATCAGCTGTGAAATCAGGTCGTCTTGCGGATGCGCTGTCCGTTTCTGAATGAGGTCAGAGAAAAAGATGCTCATTTCCTGCATGGAGCGGCCGAAAATCTCCACCCCTATCACCCGTGGATCACCTGCCACCGCAATGATCCATTGTCTTACCTTCTCCACCTCCGCATCCGGTACGCCCAGCAGCCGGGAGATCACACGATGAGGCAACTGTAAAGCAAAGTCTCCCACAAATTCAATAGAACCGGCAGACAGATGTGGCAACAACAATTCTTCACACTGTTGCCGTATCCAGCCTTCAGACTGGGCGATGATGGCCGGCGAAAACGCTTTGGTGGCCAACGCCCGCAGGTGCTTGTGTTTCGGCGGGTCTGTCACGTTCAGGTTACGCGTAAATACGTTGTCATCAGTTTTAGGGATGTACTCACTGGAAAAAGTAGCATAGTCACTCAATACAGCCACCACATCCTCATAACGCGTCACTTGCCAGGCGCCGGGAATATGGTCTGAATAGTAAGGGGTGAAACCGGTGTCGAAAAAAGGTAGTGCAGCCTGCATACGCGGATGCAGGGGATGTTGGCTCAAAGGCGTTTTCATGTTTAGTAATGGATTAGAGAATGTTGAACAATCACTTTGGTGGTAAATTACTTAGAAATTCGATAATTTTATTTATCTTACCCACAAAACTGTACCCTGATTCCGTAACCCAAAAAAGTGAAACTAAGGCCTTTAATGAATACCCGCTTACAACGTGCAGGAGGAGAAGTTCGTCTATCTATGACCCTCAATATATCCGAAATATGAAACCAGAGCGTATTACAATGTCTGACGTGACCAAACAAATGCTGTTACAACCGGTAGCAGGCATGTACGTCGACGAAAAAGAAGTGGCAAGACGCTCAGCCATATCCCTAAACGTCATTGCAATTGTCTTCGCCTTGTTAGTTGTTGGTATTGGTGGATACTTTTACTCCCTCAAACGAAGCCCCTTGTTTTTAATCGGTGTTCCACTTGAAACACTTTGTTTTCTGGGTGTAGTTTTGCTGAATCAAAAGAGACAGTTTTTTCGGGCAGTACTCGTAATGCTGATCACGAATGTGGCTTTTATCGGCTATTGGTCTACTGTACTGGGTGAAGGCATTTCCCTTGAAATGCTGCTGGCGTTTATGACGGTGATGACATTCTATCTGATATCTTCCTTTGTACTTTATAAAAAAAACAAAGCGCTGTTATATGGAGTAATAGGATGTCTGGCCATGGTGGTCTATATTATCTCGAATGCCTACCTCCGGTTCGTCACTCCGTTGGAATTCAGCAAAAGCACCACCACCATCATGCGCTGGTCAACGAGTGTTGCGTTGTTGATCATTATTTTGGCCATATTGGCGTCCTACGCTGCGCAAATTAATGGTCTGTTGGCCGAATCCCGCCGGCTTCAAATGGCATCTGAACGAAAAACCGCCTATCTGTCAGAAGTCTTTCACGAAGTAAGAACGCCGTTAAATGTGGTATACAGCATTGCTCAGTTATTCCTGTTGAAGAAAGACAAGCTATCGATACTGGAAGAAGAAGACTCCGCCGAAGAATACCAACTGCCTCATGGTGGCGAAATGGCGGACCAACTCTATAGTTCTACTGCACTTACCCGCAATATCATCAATCATGTGCTGGAAATCGCCAAAATTGAAAGCGGTAAGTTTATTGAAGTCAACAAAGAAGACTTTTCCCTGTTTGGCCTTGTCAATTCCACCATCGCCGCCCACTCCTATCTGGCCGCCCCTAAAGGCATTAAGATAGAACTGGAAATTGATGATGCGCTCAAACAAGCCATTCACAGCGATAAAATGATCATCACCAAAATCTTCAATAACCTGCTGTCTAACGGTATTAAATATACGACCAACAATACAGTGATTAAGGTTGTGCTTAAAAAAGCTGATGCCTGGTGGACATTGGAAATCACGAATACCGGGAAAATAGATCCTATGATTGCCAAGGCGGCATTTGAGCGCTTTGTGGCAAAAAGCGAAAATGAATCCAGCAGCGGATTAGGCCTGGCCATCACCAAACACATGGTGGAGCTGCTTGGAGGAAAAATCTCCATCGTGCCACAGCCCGACCCTGAGCTGACAACCATGTTCGTAAAGATTCCCTATGAGGCCGGCGAAAAACCTGTTGTGCAGCTCAACAAAGTGGCAGATGGAAAGAACATCTTCTGGAAATCAAAGGTGTCCATGTTTGAAGACGACGCGATGGGAGCCGGATGGGTCATGCGCTTCCTGAAGAAATGGGGCATAGATGCCAAATTATACAAAGATGCAAATGTCGACAGCGCCATTGCCAGTATTATAGCAGACAATCCCAATCTTGTCATTACCGACCTCAACATGCCCGGATTGTCAGGCGAGATGCTTTTAAAGCGGATGAGGGAACACTCCGCCTTAAAAAGCATCCCTGTTTTAATTGTCAGTGCCAGCGAAGCATTCTCTGAAAATGAAGCTGTAGCTATCGGCGCCAATGGATTCCTAAAAAAGCCGATTGATTTTGGTGAACTATGTCTGGCATTGGCTAAGTACCTGCCCTACAGGGCTTTGATGTAATTACCGGTAACGCTCCGTGTCCAGTACGGCCCAATCATCATATCCTCGCACGATCTGATATACGCCGGCTATGTATTTCGCCAGCTGTGTATTGATACGGTCCCCAAAATCAGGCAGCAGCGTACGTGCTGTTTCAAATTCCCGCAGATGACGGCTATGTTCCTCCGCGACAAATTCAATGGCATCGTCCATTGTTAGATTAAGTTCTCTCTTGGCAATCAGTATCAGGTTAAATCCACCTTCTTCCAGTTCCGCCTCACGACGAATAGAATGCAGGTCATTGGATAAGCAGCCCAACAAACTGATCTCCAGTTCAATTTTTCTAACGACAGGGTGCGTATATACCTCCTCCGGAATACGTAACCCGGCAAACATGGCCACCAACGGATACATAATACAAAAGCCGGTAAACGGACGCTCCCTGTAATAATCCTCTATGGTCATCCGATGCCGGTGAAGTTGCATTTTGATTTCCAGCTTGCATTCGGTCAGGTAGTCTGTCATGTGGATACTAAATTGCTGATACAGGAAAGGCCGGTCGCTGCAAATAGTCCGCAGCTTACCAACAATATTCCCCAGCGCCAGCTCCAGCTGTCCGTTGCCCTGATAAATCCTTCCCTGCAAAATACTGATGAATACGTCCAGCTGCGCAGTCATCTGCACGGCCCTGATCTTGTCTTCCGATCCTCTGTCACAGCTGTCATCAACAGTGAACAGCCATGTCAGCAGTTCTCCTGCCAACGTAATGTGTTCCAGACTGGCAAAGGGATATTCGCGGGCGGCCTGTACCCCAAACAGGGCCCGATCGTACCATTTCAACGGTTTAAAAAAAGGCGACAGGTTAAATTCCTGCGCCCAGTTCACTGTGTTGGCCTGTACGGTTTCACTATAATCGCTGATTTTAACGTCACCAGGGATAGTGACCATTGCATACTTTCGATTTAACATAACAATTTGATTTAAAAAGTGAAGGAGAAAAAAATAAGAAATGAAATAAGGTGGTAGCATTCTAAAGTGTAGATCTAACCAATCGCTAAGGGTACAAGCTGATGGTCTGGCTATTTTAAGAAAAAATGTGTCGTTGTTTTATTAAGATAGCAAAAAATCACATATTACCTAAATCGTATAGGCGCTGCCGTAGCCGTGCAGCCCAAAAAGCCCAAAGTATAAAATACCCTGGGCTAATCCAATGAGATATGCTTTAATAAAACATTAATCAAATCGACAAAGGTCCCGTACCTTCCCGTGACAGTTTCATTTTCGCCGGCAATAAATACAGCTTCCAGCTGTCTGTTCAAATGCAAATCTGTTTGTGCTTCTTCATTTACCAGTTACAGTTACTGTTGGCTGTTTAGTTCGCTGATGTTCCGTTTTGTAAAAATAGTCTGATAACCAGGGTTTTTTAATCAGCCCGTTGGCGGTAGCTATTACGCTCTCTATGTTGGTGGACTGTGTTGCTCCCCGCGGCAGCAACGCAAAACACCTCGGCAGGGTGGTAAAAATCAGCCCCCGGCCGGGGCAAATAGGGATGGGCAATACTACATCACCGGCAGAGGCAAATGCTCCCCGTTCTATAAGTTACGTAAAAAATCTGTTTTTGGTTGGTTAAGCTACCTCGTGATTTTCCCCGAAGCCTTTATGTTGTATAGAGATCTTCCCGCCCACCCCGCATTGGCAGGTAGATTTTTCGGTGAGCAGCTTCATATCGTTGATGGTATCTTTTTCCGCGGGCTGCTGCCAGGCGACGGGCGCAGGCACACATTTGCCCCGGGTAACGGTACAGGCGCCGAAGCTGGGGATGTTCACTTCGGCGCCCTTGTCCTGCTCTGTGGCCACCAGCTTGCCTTCCACTTCGTAGAATTGCTGGCTGGTGACTTTCAGTTTTGAAGGCGCTGCGCCCTTATCGCACACCAGGACGGCCTGTTCTGTTATTTTCTGCGGCATAACAAGCGCTTAATTATTGGTGAAATTCGTCTCTGTTCTGTTAAGTACCTTGCCGGTAGCGTCATCGAGCATGATTTTCTCCACCTTTTGAGGCTCCTTCAGCCACTCGATGGTCCAGGTTTTTCCCTGGGTGTTGCCGGCCCTGCGGATCTTCGTATGGTAACCAGTGCTCTGGAGAATCGGCCCCCTGTCTACCGGGATACGTTCCTGCTCGCAGAACCGAAGCACGTCTTCCAGCTTCAGGTGATAGTCCTTGTCATAGTTAACCTCCCTGACCAGCCTGCCCTGTTCGTCGAACTCGTACCAGGTGCCCAGCTGCAGGAACCCGTTATTAAAATACAGGCCTTTTGCCCTGATATTGCCGTTGCTCCTGTAATATACTTTCTGCAGCATATAATAGGAAGACCGGGGCGTGAGGCTATAGCCCATACCGCCGTCCCAGACGCTCATCTCCAGGTAGGAGCCGTCGGGCTGCGTGGCCCTCAGCACATTTTCACTTTTATCTTTTCTGTTATCAAACAGTACGGAATCGAATTTTTCAAAGTCTTTTGTTACAACAGGATTGTTCATGTTATTTCCTTTTGTTTGTTTGGTCTGGTTCGTTACCTGTGCATTACATGCAGCGCCTATGGTCAGTAAAAATAGCAGGATGTATTTAGTCATAAACATGGTTTTATAGTTTATTCCGGGTCTGCTTTGGCGTTTGCGATCACCCACTGCCAGTGCCACAGGGAGCTTCTTACGATAGCCGGGATGACCTGGTGCGAGTAGTCCATTAAGTTCTCTGTAAGCCTGCTTTCATAGGTATACTTGGCGTGAGGGCTGGAACCCGGATTGCTGAAGGAATGCGGCAGATTCAGCGAATGCAGGAACTCATGCGCGGCGGTCTGGTCGTTCTTCGTGGGGAAGAGCATCACAGAGCTGCCGATGGAATAACCATTGAGGCCATTGAGGCTGCCACTTTCCATATATCCGCCGCCTTCACCCATGTAATAGGCCCTGAAGTACCGGTCATATTTATGTTCATCCGCCGGATTGGCTGCTTTCAGCTGCGCTTTCAGTTTGCTATAGAGGTGGTTCTCCAGGGTGACGAAACCTGACGGTGCGCCACCGATATAGTAAGCTACGATCTGGCCGCCGTTGTTATAGGCGCCTCCTGGCTGAAAACCGGGATCAGCGGTCACATTCAGTGTTTCTTCCACCACTTCCACATTGATCAGCGCCTGCTTCAGGTATTTGGCGAACAGGTCTTTCTGCCCGCTGGTGCTGCCGGTTTGCGCCACGGCGGTAGACATAGGCGGGGTGGCCACTTTCACCAGCACGATCTTCTTTTTCCGGCGTTTGGCGGAATTATTGGCCATCACCTTCACAAAACCGGCCTTCGCAACGGTTTCGGTACCATCAGGGTTCTTGGTGACGGCGTTCACCACAATCGTCTGGTCGGTGGCAAATGCGGTCAGGCATTCTATGGTGACGGCATCATTCATTTTATGCAGCCCTTTCCCGATTCCTTTTAAGGGAGTCTCCTTGGGGGTAATGGTAAAGTGGCTGTTGTCTTCAAAGCGCAGCAGATCGGGTTCTTCTTCAACTTCCACATAGAGGCTCAGCGTGGCTTTGGTATTGGTATACCCTGTGGCCACCGGTGCGGGCGGTGTAGACGCCGGAGCCCCTGCGGCAGCGGCCTTTGGCGGCGGCGTGGTCTTCTGCGACGGGTAAAGGCTCAGCCATGCGCCAAAATACTGCTCATAGATGGTAGCGCCGCTGGCATCCTTCATTTCTGTGCCGGAAGCGTCTTTTTTGGCCTTCCATACTATCTTATGCGCATGGTATTCGTTGGACTTCAGTGAACGGACCATCGCATCGTCCTTTTTGAAATGGGCGGAATAATCATTCAGGTTGGTGAGCAGCTGCGTGAAAGCAGCGTCCCTGTAGTGTTTGCCGACATGTTCATCATAGTCGACGTCGCCAGGGGCGCTGGTGTCGCTATTGCGGTACCAGTCAAACCCGAAGTCTTCGCCTGCCCAGCCAATTTTGGGCCGGAAATGCACGATACACTTGGATTGTATGGCCGGCGTGGCCGGCTCGTACTGCATGGGGGTATTACTGTGTTTATTACCCTGCTCGCCTTTCATTTCGGCGGTGCCTTTGGAGTTGAGCGTGGCCGTTTCATCGGAATGCAGGAACAGCTTCTTCTGCCCGGCGATATAGAAATCCTCGGCTTCGATCTTCATCTCCCCTTTGGGGGTATGGATCAGCGCTTTGGTGGCCTGGAGGTGCATGTATTTAGAGACCAGCTGCTTCATTTCTGGCGTATTGACCAGCATCTGGGCCATAGCGTTGATCATCATCTGGTTGCCCACGTCCATCTGCAGCAGATTGCCGACGGTCATGTGCAGCATATTGTCTACCACGATGTTCATATCTGTGGAGCGCAGGCTCATGGTCTTCGGTGCGTTGATGGTCACGTTGGCGCTGGACGCGTCGATGATGATGCTGCCGTTACCGTCCATGGTGACAGTATTGCCGCTGGCATCCTGTACGATCATGCTGTTGTTGCCGTCGTTGTAGACGATCTTGTTGCCGCTGCGCGTCTGTATGGTTTTAACGTCGTTGTCGGCGTTGCTGAAGGAAGTATTGGCATTGCCGTGATAAACGGTGCCGATGACATAAGGCTTGACGGCGCTGTCATTTTCAAAGCCCACGATCACTTCCTCGTCAATTTCAGGGACAAAGAAATGTCCTTTGCCGCCGCCGCCATGAGGTGATGCGATCCGCACCCAGGGCGTCTTTTCCTCGCCGTTCATCCAGTGGAACTTTACCCTGATCCGGCCCATGCCCTTAGGATCGTGGTTGTCGGTCACGATAGCGCTCTGCGTTTCACAAACAGGCGCCTGTGGTATGGAAACCGGCGGCAGGTGAACGGACGACGGCACCGCCGTGAACTCGTTGCGGTAATCGCCTTTGGTATCTACAAAGTGGCTGATGTGGGTCACAATATATTCTCCGTAACCTTCCGTGCTGCCATTAAATACGTTGTTGGACACGATCTCGGCCCTGGCCCCGATGGCCACGCCGGGATGGCCGCTATGGCCGGTCAGCCGCACCATCTTGCTGCCTTCCATGGCACTGTGCAGGGTAGCCATTTCGTCCTGCTGCTTTTTGCTGCCGGTATACCGGAAGTTCCACTGCTTGGGCTGTGTGCTGAAGATGGCCTGCGCTTTCTCATGAACTTTTTCACCGAGGGAATTAAGCCCTGCTTTCTGGCTTATGTTCCCGGCCTGGGGCACGCTGGTGTACAATTCACTGTTCTGGTAGTCCCAGCCCATATATTGTGTCCGCGTAGGACGGGCATTCAGGTTGATATTGAAGTGGCTTAACGTGCTTCCATATACGAGGGAAGTTTTAGCATCGCCGGTGGGCGGCCCCAGTACGAGGTTCCGGCCGTCCCAGAACAACCACTCCCCGTTTTCAGCGCTGATACGCTGCAAAAAGGCCCATGCTGTCTCCTTGTACTGTACCATATAATCATATGGTTCCTTTGCCAGTGGCTGTACTTTGGGAGACAATTGATTTTGCGGGAAGAACCGCAGCACGTCCTGCGCTATGTCCCGCAACGGCTTCTGTTCCCAGGTTTTGCAATGCGGGCCGTTGTCCAGCACGATAGTGGGACTATAGCCGGAGATGATGATTTCTCCGTATTGGCCGTTTACCCGCGACGTTTCCACACTGGTAACGATACCATTAAACGTTAGGTCTCCTTTCAGCCCTACGCCGGTGATGTGCGCCCCAAAGGAGCTGCCGATCATGTCCCGCGAAGACGAAAAAATGCCGCTAAGGCCATCGATGGCTTGTGCCGGACAAATTAATGTAAACTGATGATGATTAAATATGGACTGGTTTAGCGCAAAAGAGGTGAACTGTAATACGGGGTTACCATCAATGCTAAACATGGTATCGGTCAGTTGGGCCATACATGTAAAGGGTTAATACAATATTTTGTTTAAAAAGATATGATGGCGTGAATTTACACAAAATTCATTTCCCTGCAATATCTTTTCATCCCCCGGCATATATAATATCTGTTATCATATCAACCCCGTCACCCCTACCTTTCCTCCAGCCAGCGCAGGAAAACAGCCGTTTTCTCTTTTCCGATCAATAGTTTTTCGGGAGTATTTACATGCAGGTTTACCAGTAGTTTCCGCGCGAAATAATGCTCTACTTCCCGGATAGCGGTGAAATTGATCAGGTACTGGCGGTTCAACCGGTAAAACTGCTTCGCCGATAACTGCTGCTGCACCTGGTCCAACGACTGGGTGATGGTATATTCCTCCCCTTTGAATGTGACAATGGAAGGCGACGTGTATTTGATATAGATATACGCGATCTGATCGGTTTGCACGGTCAAATACTTGTTGTTCTTAAACACCAGGAAACTCTTCTTTCCTTCGTCCACACTTATTTTACGGATAAGGTCTTCCAGGTTGCCGCCGGAATGCTGCTGGAAAAAATTCCGGAAATTATCCACTTTTTCCAGGGCTTTGCTCAGGTCGTCTTCGGAGAAGGGTTTCAGCAGATAGTCCACCCCATTGGCTTTGATGGCGTCGAGCGCGTACTCGCCGTAGGCCGTACAGAATATCACCGGACAGCTAATGGTAACGGACTTGAATATATCAAAACTCAGGCCGTCAGACAGCTGGATGTCCATAAAAATCAGGCCGGGCATGTCGTGGTGCGACAGCCAGTCGATGGCCGCTTCCACGCTCTGCAGCTTCGCCTGTACCTGGATAGACGGGCGTAACTTCACGATCAGGTTTTCCAGTGACCTTGCGGCCTTGATTTCATCCTCAATGATGATGGCGTTCATATATAATCGGTAGTTTAACGATAAACTTTTCAGCAGTAACATCGATGATCATCTCACCGCCCAGCAGGTGCTGATACCGCTGGCTGATATTCTCCAAACCTATCCCCGTAGAGGATTCCGGCACCCGTTTGAGCTGGATGTTGTTTTCCACCACAATATGCTCCGCGGTGGAATAAAGCGCAATACGCAAAGGCTTTTCCTCCGAAACAATATTATGTTTGATACAGTTTTCTATCAGCAGCTGCAACGTAAAAGGCGGTATCATTGACGCATATACGTTTTCGGCAATATTTGTCTCCAGTTCAAAACCACTTTCAAAACGGGCCTTCAGCAGATATACATAGGAACCCAGTATCTCAGTTTCTTCCGATAGCCTTATCAGGTTCAGTTTCCGGCTTTCCAGGGTAAACCGGTAAAAATCGGACAGCTTCAGGATGAAGTTGACCGCCTGCCGGTCATCGCTCTCCACCATGTATTTCAGCGTGTTCAGGCTGTTGAAAAGAAAGTGCGGGTTCACCTGTTGCTTCAGCAACTCATACTGCGCCCACAGATTGGCGGAGGTAGTGCGCTCCAGCTCCAGGGACACCTGCTGGTTCAGGTAACTCTGGTGCAGCAGGTGAATAAACATATAAAACGTCAGGTTGATCAATATCCCCCTTACCTCAAACATCAGCATCACCGGGCCGAAATTCAGGTGGGACAACAGATACTGCTGGATACAGGATAATATAAACATGATGACCAGGCCGACCAGCAAATTCCGCAACAGCCGTTTGGTACCAAAACCGCCGGCGTTTTTGGCGGTATATGACGGAAACGTATATACGTTATAGTACCATATCAACAGCGAGAACCCAGAGGTGACCGCAGCGTCCACCAATGCTTCATACAGCACAAAATGATGATCGGCGATTTTCGGAATAGCGGTCAGTATCCCCAGCGAGATGGAGCTTAACCATATGATCCGGTTGGATATTTTAAATGCCGGTTGTTGTTGTGTATTCACCTTTTAATAATTGGATCTGTTGCAAATGTATTGTTCCCACGCCGGAAAGCCGCCATTTCAGTGGCCGGACCAGGCATATCAGCCTCTGGACCGGGCAATCTGTCCGCTGAATCAGACAATCCTCTTGTTATCACCTCACTGGGCCTAAAATCCTTCAGGGTGGCCATTGTCCATTTCAGCCGCCCGGATGCCGGATTCAACAGGTTTGTACTATGCCTTTGCCCCGGTTTGTGTTCTCTTTGTGCTGTAATCGTTGCTCACCGCAGGATTAGCAGGGCAACCATCTACCAGCAACATCAAAAAACACCCAAGATGCAAAAAATATTTTTCACACTGCTATTGCTGCTGACCAGCCCTTTATCAGGCTTCAGCCATGCAGCGACGCCTGTACCGGCAGAACAACCTGTTAAGTGGAGCTATAGCGCCCGGAAAACAGCCACCGGCGAGGCTGTCGTCTTGATCACCGCCACCCTGGCTGACGGATGGCACCTGTACGCACTGAACAATCCGGCCAACAGCCCGGTGAGACTGGCTTTCAGTTTTCTTCCTGACTCGTCTTACAGCCTGGAAGGAAAGATTAACCAGCCGGAACCTGTTACCCGCTTTGAAAAACTGTTCGGTGCAGACATCAGCTATTTCGAGCATGAAGCAGTGTTTCAGCAGAAAGTCAAGCTGACTGGAAAAAGCGCCAACATAAAGGGTTCCATCGAATTCACCGTTTGCAGTCCCCGCCAATGCCTGCCGCCGGAGACCATCTCTTTTAATATCCACATCAAATAAATAAAAAAACATTCACATCACCCTTATTAAAATTTAAAACGATGAACAACACCGTAGCCATTGAGAAAGTATTGTACACCGCTCAAACCCGCACTACCGGCGGCAGGGAAGGAAACGCCAAAAGCAACGACGGCAGACTGGATATATTATTGTCTCCTCCCGGCACCAGCGGCGCCGGCACAAACCCGGAACAACTTTTTGCCGCAGGGTGGTCAGCATGTTACATCGGCGCGCTGGGACTGGCCGCTAAAAAACTGGGCATCGCCCTGCCACCGAACACGCTGGTAGACGCGGAAGTAGACCTTGGCACTACAGACGGCAACTACTTCCTGCAGGCCCGCCTTGCCGTCCAGTTGCCCGGCGTCGCGCCGGAAACGGCGCAACAGCTGGTAGACCTGGCCCACCAAACCTGCCCTTACTCCAAAGCCATCAAAGGAAACATCAACGTCACTACTAACATTATCTGATATGAACACCATCAGCAAAAAACTCAGCCTCCTGTTTTCGGCCATCATCGCGGTATTATTCAGCACCGCCATCGCCTCCGCGCAAACCACCGCTTCAAAAATCAAAAACGTAGTCCTCGTACATGGCGCCTTCGTGGATGGTTCCGGATGGAAAGGGGTTTATGATATCCTTACTAAAAAAGGATACCACGTGACCATCGCCCAGATCCCGCTTACTTCCCTGCAGGACGATGCCGCCGTAGTGAAAAAAGCGCTGGACCGGCAAGACGGGGCGGCCGTACTGGTTGGCCATTCCTGGGGAGGCACCGTGATCACGGAAGTAAGCGCCCATCCCAAAGTAGCCTCCCTCGTATATGTAACGGCCTTTCAGCCGGATAACGGTGAAGCCACTACGAAATGGCTAGGCACCGCTCCCGCCCTGCCGGAAAACGGTATCCTGCCGCCAGACAAAGACGGGCTGGTATACTACGACCGCGAAAAATTCCACAAAGGTTTCGCCGCAGACCTCTCCCATGAACAGGCAATTTTTATGGCAGACGCCCAGAAACCCATAGCAGCGGCTTCTTTCGGCACGCCTATCACCGCCGCGGCATGGCATAACAAGCCTTCGTTTGGCATCGTTCCCACGGCCGACAAAAGCATCAATCCCATTATTCTAAGAAACATGTATCAACGTTCCGGCGCTGCCATCACAGAGATCAAAGGCGCCAGTCACGCGGTATTCGTCTCCCATCCGAAGGAAGTGGCCGATGTGATCATCGCAGCCTCCCGGTAAACCACTACGGGCCTTTCTTCCAGGAAGAAAGGCCCATACCAAACCCTTTGTCATTAACCGTTTAAAACAGATTCATCATGAAATACATTAAAGAAATCGCTTTGTACATTGGCCTCCCGCTGATTTTTATTGCCATGATGGCATTCCGCAACGCCAGCCACAAAACCATGCTGGAAAATATTCAGAAAGACAACAATGACAAAGGGTTTGCGGTGGTAGAGCTGTTCACCTCCGAAGGTTGCTGGAGCTGCCCGCCGGCAGATGCGCTCATCGCGAAGCTGCAACAAGGCAACAACAACAAACAGCTTTACATCATGGCCTTTCACGTGGATTACTGGGACCATCAGGGATGGAAAGACCGCTTCAGTCAACCTGATTTTACCGAAAGACAAAAACAATACGCTTCCTGGCTGCGTCTCAACAATATCTACACACCACAGCTGATCGTTAACGGCAAAACAGAAATGGTAGGTTCAGAAGAAGGCGCCGTGTTAGGGGCTGTCAGCGCAGCATTGCAAGAAACCAGCGCCCAACCGCTCTCTTTAAAAGCAGTGCAGGCCAACCGGGAGTTGAAAATAACCTATGACGGCGCCGTGGCCAACAAAAAAGCCCGTATCGTGGTGGCGTTGGTACAGAAAAACGCCAGTTCACAGGTAAACGCCGGCGAGAACGCAGGCAAACAGCTGGTCCATGTGCAGATTGTCCGCCAGCTACAGCAGCAGGAGCTGAAAGAACGAGGTGCAGTAAGTCTTTCGCTGCCGGAAGATTTCCGTCAGAACGGATGGGAGGTAATAGCTTTTGTACAGCATAAAAACACCGGCGCCATCACCCAGGCCGCCAAACTGGAATGGTGATATCAGACTGGAGGCCGGAAATGTCCGATTCAGCCTCCAATATGTCCGGCCCGCCAGTTTCAGGTTCCCTCCCGGCCACGCTGCATCTACCTTTGAGCTATCAAACACGGAAAAACAATCCACATGCAAACGATCCAAAACATAAAACGCATTTACTTCATTCCGGCTGCGGTTGTGGCAGTGTTGACGGCCCTGCAACTGTTCAACCGGCCGATCTCTTCCAAACCCGTTACCGGCCATATGGACGAAGCGCCGGCGGCCGTATTGGCCATCCTGCAGCGCTCCTGTTACAACTGCCATTCCAACGAACAAAAGCTAAGCTGGTTCGATCAGCTGGCGCCGGCCTCCTGGGCTGTAAAAAAGGATGTGGACCGCGCCCGGGAAGTGATGAATTTCTCCGAATGGGACAAGCTGTCCGCCGGTGAGCGTACCGGCAAAATGTATGCTATCCTCAATATGATGCAGGCCGGCAGGATGCCGCTCCGCGAATACCTGCTGCTGCATCCGGGTGCAAAAGTAACAGCGCAGGATATTGCCATCATCAAAAAATATACGCTGTCCCTCTCCGGCAACGAAGCGCCACACAGCACGCCACTGGCTGCTGCAGGCGCCTTGCCTAAAACATTCCCGGTGTCTCCCAATGGCGTGAAATACACCGATGCCTTCAAACAGTGGACCGTCATCAGTATGAGCACCCTCTTCGATCATTCCATCCGGGTTATCTATGGCAACGATATCGCCGTAAAAGCGGTGCGTGAAGAACGCTTCTTTCCCTGGCCTGACGGCGCCATTGTAGTGAAAGCCGTATGGAAACAGGAAGAACAGCCCAACGGGGAAATCAGGCCCGGCGAATTCGTGAACGCACAGTTCATGGAAAAGAACGCTGAAAAATACAAGGACACAGAAGGCTGGGGCTTCGCCAAGTTCAGCGGACAGCAACTGGCGCCGACCGGAAAAGACGCGCTGTTTGCACAGCAGTCCTGCATCGGCTGCCACCGGCAACTGTCAGCCTCCACAGGCTATCTCTTCGATGTTCCCATGAAAGTAAATCCGAAAAGCTTAACCGAAAAAATTCTTGCCCAATGAGCCGTATGCTTCTCCTGTTACTGACCGCTGCCTTTTTCACCGCCTGCAAAAATGAGCAGTCCTCCAATGACCAGGCACGCATTGTATTTGAACCTGGCGATCTGTCATTCATCGCCTCTTCGCTGAACCCGAAACAGGAAACTATGTCCGCTTTGTACGGCAATGACAGCGCCCTCCGGTCACTCTCCAAAGACGGCCATCAGGTAATAGCCGGCGCCGTCATGAAACTGGTCACCTGGCGTTATCACGATAATCCGCAATACTTCGGCAGCAAGATAAACGGCGAGTTGCTGAGCGTAGAAACCATACAGGCCGGCAGTAACGACTCCATTGCCTATCACCTTGATTTAGGCACGTTGCAACACCAGACGCCACGGGCAGAGAGAATAGCTTACATCATGACTTATAAACCAGTTCAAATACCATAATCATGAAAACGGTCCAACACATTATCGCAGCAGCGCTGCTTATTATAGCGGGAAGCACCACGGCATTCGCCACAGACAGCATGGGGCCTGTCAAACAAATCAACGCCGGTGTGCTGAGCGTAGGTTACGCAGATGCCGGCCCCGCAAACGGGCAAGCTGTTATCCTTCTTCACGGCTGGCCGTACGACATCCACAGTTACACCGCCGTAGCCACGCAGCTCGCAGGCAAGGGTTATCATGTGATCGTGCCTTATCTGCGCGGTTACGGCAGTACACGGTTCCTTTCAGCACAGGCCATGCGCAACGGCCAGCAGTCTGCTTTTGCAGCAGATATCATCGCCCTGATGGATGCACTGAAAATAAAACGGGCCATTATCGGCGGATTTGACTGGGGTGCGCGCACGGCAGATATCATCGCCGCCCTATGGCCGGAGCGCACCAAAGCGCTGGTATCTGTCAGCGGTTACCTGATCGGAAGCCAGCAGGCTAACCAGGCGCCCCTGGCCCCGAAAGCAGAACAGGCATGGTGGTACCAGTTTTACTTCGCCACCGAGCGGGGGCAGGCAGGATACCAGGCCAACACCCGTGCGTTCAACCGGCTTATCTGGCAAACAGCCTCACCACAGTGGCATTTCAGTGACAGCACTTTTGAAGAAAGCGCCGCCTCCTTTGATAACCCCGATCATGTGGCCATCGTCGTCCACAACTATCGCTGGCGACTGGGACTGGCACAGGGCGAAAAACAATACGACGCGCTGGAAAAAAGACTGGCACAGGGCCCCGTGATCAACGTGCCGGCAGTGACGCTCGAAGGAGACGCCAACGGCGCGCCACACCCAGATCCTGCCTCCTATGCCGCCAAATTTAAAGGGAAATATGTACATCATACCATCACGGGAGGCATCGGCCACAACCTGCCCGCCGAAGCTCCCGAAGCCTTTACAGCGGCTATCGTAGAGGCAGAACAGTTAGCAAAATAAATCCATCTCCTTTCATCTTATAAAAAATAAAACAATGAACACAAAGACAGCTACTATCGTCTATTGGTCCGCCACTATTTTTATGTCACTCTGGTTTGGCGCAAGCGGTTTCTTTGAACTGACCGGCAACCCAATCGTATGGGGCATTACGCAGCAGTTAGGTTATCCTCCGCATTTCATTTACATCCTGGGAGTTTTTAAAATTGCCGGTATTATCACGCTTCTAATCCCCAACAAATTCCTGCGGCTGAAAGAATGGGTGTTTGCCGGCATGTTCTTCGATATCACTTTTGCCTTCTTCTCGAAGATAAGCGTGCTGGGCTTCCCCGCCACGGTAGACGCTATCATTGCCTTCACCGTGTTATCCGCCGCTTACCTGATGTTCAGAAGACTGTACCCGGCGAATTATGCAGCAGTAGTATCGTGATGACCGGTGTTTTTTTAAAGTGCGAAAGAAGCTGCCTCAAAATTAATTGGAGGCAGCTTCTTTCATTTTGGGAGACCGGGCAGAAAGGTGGCATGGAGAGCCAGTAGTTTCCATACGCCTTGTTGCCTTACATAGGTTTCAGTGGTACGTTCCCACAGCTCCTGGGGTGCGGCGGCGCTGCGAACGATCTTGATATGCACGAGCGCGGTGAGTACGGCTGTATTATCATTAATGATCACCTGCTGGCCCTGTGGTGCAAATTCGGGAAACTGCAGGGAAGGGTTTAAGGCAAAGCCATTGATGAATTTATCCCTGTCCCACAGCTCGGCAGTGGCAGAGGTGAAGATAAAATCGCTCTTCAATGATTCGTGCAAGGGGGCGCCATCCTTGTCTTTGACAGCTTTCATGATGGTGCGGTGTAATTGAATGATCGTTTGTTGCATGGCTGTTGTTTTTTCATTTTGTGCATGAAGCCGGGATTGAAATAAGAGCAGTAATGACAGGATTATGGCCTGGATCGCTTTTTTCATAACCTTCTTTTTATTGCCGAAGGTAAAGCAGGTGGCAACGTTGGTCCTATAACCCAGGTTATAATCGTTATATGGCGGTATTTATTTTTGCAAGCCTTTTGCGGATCCTGCTGAGGGATGGTTGTTTGATGCCAATGTAGGAAGCCAGATGGTAGAGTGGCACGCGCTCCAGTAAGTGGGGATGTGTTTTGACCAGGTTGATGTATCTTTCGGCGGGTTTTTCGAGCAATAACATTTCACTGCGTAGCTGTGAGGCTATGTACAGGTTTTCGGTTGCAATACGTCCGAACCGTTCCCAGGCGGGGCTGTTTGCAAACAGATATTGCAGCTGTTTATAACTGATCGTTATCAATTCTGAGTCTTCGAGTGCCTGTATCCATTGCCTGCTGGCTGTTTGTGTGAGAAAGCTATGATAGGCTTTGGGCCATTGACCTTCCGTAAAAAAGGCGGTGTTGATCTCTTCGCCTTCCACCAAATAATAAGAGCGCAGTAATCCTTTTACAACAAATCCGATTTCGCGGTATACTTTTCCTTCTTCTACAAAGAAGGCCGATTTGGCCAGGGTTTTGAGCCCCAGGCCAGGCTCACACAATTGCCAGTCTTTATCCCCCATGGGACTGATTTTATTAACTACATCGCGAAATATTTGAAATGATGGATGCATGACGGCACATTAAGCAATGAAGATAAACACTTTTGATTGTTTTGAGTCTTCGTCCTTTGTTTTTCGGCGGCATTTGATTAAATTCAATTATCATCGTAAAACCAAAATATCCGCTGGTGATGTAGTCGGAAAAACAAAAAACAGTGACCTCTATTTGATTTTGAACACTGATAAACGCACGCTATGGAAACATTCGGCCACGTTAGAATGGTCATCGGGTTTATTCTCAGCCTGAGCCTTGCTCATCTTCTCAAAGGCACCGCCAAATTCATCCAGCATCCCGGACGTGAAAAGCCTTACTGGATACATCTCAGCTGGGTGGGATACATCTTCATCCTGCTGGTACATTTCTGGTGGTGGGAAATACCCCTGCACGTCATCAAACGCTGGACATTCCCTGAATATATCTTTGTGGTGCTTTTTATCACCACCTTTTTCCTGCTTTGTGCGTTACTATATCCCGACGACGTAAAAGAATACGACGGTTACAAGGGTTACTTTTTCTCGCGCCGGAAATGGTTCTTTGGCGTGCTGGCATTTTCCTTTGTGGCCGATGTGGTGGACACGATGCTGAAAGGCACGTTGTACCTGCACCATTTCGGATGGGAGTATCCGGCGCGTAATATCGCGCACGTAGTGCTTTGCCTGATGGCTATCAGGATAAGTAACCAGACATTTCACGGAGCGCTGGTCATGATTTTCCTGCTCTATGAAATGTCGTATATCCTTCGGCTATATCTTTCTGCGGGATGATTATTTCAGCAGCTTAAACGCATGTGACCAGCTGTTATGCAGAAAACCGGGGATGCACCACAGGATACACAGCGGCTCAATGGCCCGGGCAGCCTCCACAGTGCCCATGTCTTCCGTTTCCCAGCCGAAAGCCGTCAACAGGCCGGTCACCGTTTTCTTGGCTTCGTCATCATTGCCGCAAATGAACATAGACGGTTTGCCTTCGCTGAACTGAGGCTTATACATCCTGGCATTGCCCACGGAATTAAATGCTTTCACAAACCTGGCAGCCGGCGCCAGCTGCTGCAATTGCTCCATCAGCGAAAACTCCAGCGTGGTAAAGAAGTGCAACACGCCATGTTCGGGCCCCTTCTCCGCCAGCGGATTGGTGGTATCGATGACAATCTTCTTATCAAGGTTGGCGATGCCCGCCAGCCGCAGCGCGTCAGCCGCCACCGCTCCTTTGGTGGACAGCACGATAAGTTCCGCCGTTTTCGCGGTCGTCTCAAAATCTGCTACGGTAATACCGGTGTCTTTATTGAATTGGACCGCTTCCGGTTTGGAAGTGTCGCGGGTGCCCAGGGTGACGGTATGGCCCTCCTGCTGAAACCCTTTAGCCAGTGTTTGCCCTACGGCGCCGGAACCAATGATACCAATTTTCATAAGATGTTTTTTTGGGTGACAGATACTAATAATGCTCGCAGCAGACAGAAATGGTTAAACAGGAAACGAAAATAATCAATTTAAAACAAAGAAACACCCTGGAAAATCCCTATTTTCGCTCCCGCGCGTTTAACCCAAAACTAACCTGTTATTCTATATCCACAACATACAAGAGCATGCAAAAACTATTGACCACTGCGCTGTTACTGGCAGTCAGCAGTACCGTGTTGGCCCAAAACAAGTACTATTCCTTCAAAGTAGGCGGCAAATATGGTGTTACAGATACGCTGGGCAATGAACTGGTAAAACCAGTTCACAAGTACTGCGAGGAATTTCAGTCAGGCAACGAACTGGCGCTGTACAACTTCGACGACGAAGTCAAAGACCTGATTGTAAACACCTCCACAGGCAACATCCTGACGTTTTCCTATATTCAACCGGGTGAAGTAAAGGTTAACAATAACGCCTATACGTATGTACACGATAAAAACAAGCTGTACCTCCGCAGCGAACAGGATGGCAAGATCATTCCGCTGAAAGAAGAATATTCCGATTTCAAAAATGAGGGAAAATATATTATTGCCAAATATTATGCAGCAGTAGTAGCGCCCCCACCGCCAATGCCAAAGCCCACCAAAAGCCCGAACAAACTGGCCCCGCCCCCGCCACCGCCACCACCGGCGATGCCGCCGCCACCAGGTTTTGACCATTACGCCGTTATTGCCGATGATGACGAAACATTAAAACCGGTCATGAAAGGATTGTTTAAATCCTATCTTCCCTTGTACAACAACAAGTCCGAAGACTCCGCCGGCATCGTGGAAGTAAAGACCTTTAAGATCGGCGCGCAGCCGGTCTTCTATGCTATCCTGTTCAGCACGGACCACACACACAGCTTGTACGACGCCAAAATGAAGCTGGTCAAAAAATTTGAGATGAAAACGGAGGACAAAGAAAAACTGGCTGAGAAAGCGTCCACCATCATGAACCAAACCTTGTCATTGTACGATGCGGCCACTTCACCACCACCCATGGCACCTTCTCCTCCGGGAAGCAGGAACGGGCAACCGGCAGTCGTCTACCCTGTTTTCGCCGTAGAACAGTCAGACAATGGCAACAATCAGCTGGTATGGAAACAAAGCGCCGACAACGTGAAAGTGATATTTGAATCTCCGAAAAAGTTCACCTGGGACAGTAAAGACCATATTATCTGGATCGGCGAAACAGGTACCCGGTTTAAAGTAGACACACAATCCGGAAAGATATTCCTGCCTAAAACGCAATGGGACGCCGCCGGCGTCATCGTTAAGTAATAAAATGACTGTTCCGGCGCCAGTTGGCGCCGGAACAGGTCTATAAACACCTACAACAAACTATATCCTTTCGCTTTCACCGCAGCCAGAATTTCCCTTATATGCGCCAGCGTAGTCACCGGGTTCAGTATGGTGAATTTCAGGTAGAAATTACCGTCTACTTTAGTACTGGCAAGAATATAAGTCCCATCGAAAAACAATGATTGTTTAATACGCAGGTTCAGCGCCGACAGGTCCGTATCTAGTGCCATCGGCCGGAAACGGAACACCAGTACGCTCAGGTCCGAACTGCTCAGCAGGTCAAACTCCGGGTCCTGCTGCAACAAAGCGGCCGTACCTGCCGCCGTGTCAATGATCATATCAGTATAAATGCCCAGTTTCTGCTTTCCCATCAACCGAAGCGTACACCAGAGTTTCAGCGCGTCAAAACGGCGTGTGCTCTGTGTGATCGATTTATTGATCTGCGCCGGCAGCGCTTCATAATCCTGTTCCGCCGGGTTCAGGTAGTCGGCGTGATGCCTTACCAGCTGCAACGTGGCTTTGTCTCTCACCAGAAAAGCGCTGCTGCTGATAGGCTGAAAGAAAGACTTATGGTAATCGATCGTCACAGAATCGGCCTGCTCCAGGCCGTTCAGCAGATGCCGGTATTTACCGGACAGCAGCAAACCACAGCCATAGGCGGCATCTACGTGCATCCATACCTGGTACTCCGCCGCAAGGGCCGCAATAGGCTGCAAGGGGTCTATGTTGCCGAAGTCAGTGGTGCCCGCGGTGGCCACCACGGCAATCGGAATATTCCCTTGACCCAGTTGCCAGTCCAACGCTGCTTTCAGGGCAGCGGCATCCATACGGAAACGGCTATCCGTTTTCACCCGGACAATAGCCTGCTCGCCCAGTCCCAGCAACGAAGCGTTTTTATCGTTACTGAAATGGGCTTTATCGGAGACAAATATCCGGAAGCGGCTGGCCTGCACCGGCAATCCTTCCAGTTTGATATTGTGTCCCAGGCGTTGCATCGCAAAATGGTCCCTTGCCAGCAACAGCCCCATCAGGTTGGACTGTGAGCCGCCGCCGGTGAATACGCCGTCAGCGTTCGTATAGCCGATCTCGTGAGCTGTCCAGTCGATCAGCCTTCTTTCGATGAAAGTGCCGCCGGCGCTCTGGTCGTACGTGTCCTGCGAAGAATTGATGGCACTGATGATCACTTCCGCCGCCAGCGCCGGTATCACTACCGGGCAGTTCAGGTGCGCAATATACTGCGGCAGGTGAAAGGCGGTAGCATGACGAACATACAATTCATTCACCTCTGCCAGCATTTCGTCATAACCGCTCAACGGACGGTCCAAATCCACGCTGTAAACCGCTTCGTGCATATCCGCCGGCCGGATGCCGGTAAAAGGCTGCTTAGTATGGTGTAGAAAGTCTTCCACGGTCGTTCGCGCTTTCTCCAGCGCCTGGTGATATTCCGCGGACGTTTCTTCATAGAAGATGTCTTTCAGTAATTTATTGTTTTTGCCCTGTGGCAGCACAGGAGCTGCAAGGGTGATCTGGTCTGTATGCATATCAATTTTTTTTCGGGAGATGATTTAGCGGAAGACATTGCCATAATGCTCTTCCATGATAAAATATGGGTCGTCTGTTTTGGTGACGGCACGGATATGAATTAAGCTGGTCTTGCTCATCATGCGCAACATCATCCTTCGTTCGCAGGGCACCAGCACGCCTTTTTCTTCCCTGTAACCGGCCACAAAAGCGTTTCTGCCGTGCGCGCAGAGGTGGTTGTTAACGAAGATGAGGTCTCCTGCTTCGGGAACAAAATCATTGTAGATATGCGTCCTGGCCACTTTCCAGAACTCTTCCAGGTAATGCATGGCTTCGGCGCTCTGGCCGGCATCCGGATTATGAATTTGCTCGGCGGCATCGAAGCGGATGAAAGGATATGTTTCATTGCCATACAGCACAGCGGTGCTTACCTCCTCCCCTGCGGCCGCGTCCCTGGCGTAGTTGGCGTCTTTAGGGCATTTGTACAAGGGGCGGAACAAAGGCCGCATCACCTCGTCGGTAGCGCCATGTGAACGGATAGAATACAACGTGGAAGGCACTCTTTCTTCATTACGGACAAACAGGAAACTGAGGAAATCGGCCTGATGAAAGAGGAAAGCATCTTCCGTATGTACAAACAGATCGGTACGGGAACCGCTGCCGGTCTGCGTATGGCTCATTTGCTCATCCGGGATGATGGCGTGCAGCAACCCACCGCCTTTGCGTTGCGCGTAGTACTGAACAGGCTTGCTGGGCACGGCGCCATGCATCAGGCTACTGATAAAGCCATAAGCTTTCAGTTTATCGTAGTCGGCGTCCTTCCAGCTGGAAGGTGTTTTACCCAGGTCGTCCTGGTCTACCTGTACCAATCCCCTGAAAACAACAGCACCATACTGGCCGGCGGAATAATCGGTACCGAAGTGGCTCAGGATGCGGGCTATACGCTCGGGTAACAGCTGATAAGCATTGAGGTGCAGCGTGGCGATGAATGCGGGATTTTCATAGCTGCCGTATTCGCGGACCAGCTGCCGGCCTATATAGTACATCGCGGTAGATTCCCGCGCGGTAATGTCTACAATGAGTGGTGCAGATGGCGGCGGCACGGCCGTTTCCTGCCATACGTCCCTGATAATATCGGGTGTGGTGATGGTCATGTTTTTCATGCTGAAGGGTTTAATTGGGCAACTAATTTTTTCTTCTTCTCTTCCCGCAGAACTTTCCAGCCTTCTGCGCGGTATGCGGCGGCCATTTTACCGCCATCGATATGGTTCCAGCCCGGAGGCATGATGATGTATTTCAGTTTATTTTTCAGTCCGGGCGCCTGTCTTACGTCGGTCCACAGATCACGCCACAACTGTAGTTGTACCTGTAACAGGTTCCTGCCGCTGATTTTGTCGTTCAAAATGCCATACACCGGCTTCACCTGTTCCATCTCGGTCTGAAAAGTGCCGAAGGTCCTGTCCCATATGGAAAAAGTTTCTCCGTAATTTCTGTCGAGATAGATGTGGTTTTTGGCGTGATGCACGCGATGCGCCGAGGGCGTGATGAATAAAAACTCCAGCCACCGCTGTTTGCCGACGATGTCATCGAAATGGTCGTTCACATGTTCATAAAGGCCGTACAGCCTTGCAATAGCTTCGCATATGAAGATCATGAAAGGATCGAAGCCCAGTACGGGCAGGGCGATAACGGTAAGGGGTATATGCAGTATTCCCAGAAAGGAACCACGCACGGCCACCGTCAGCTTCATTTCTTCGGCGGTATGATGCACGCCGTGGATACACCAGAAGAAACGGACTTTATGCCCGAGATAATGCACGAGCCAGAACATAAAATCGTACGTCAGGTAAGCGAGTATCCATATGTACCAGGCATACCCGAGGGTAAAGAAACGGTATTCGTACATCCACATCATGGTGCCGAAAACAACGAACTTACCGAGGAAAAAATACGGGAAGCTGTCCAGCACATAAGAGATCACGTTCACCCATCCTTCGCGGTTGCTCTCCATCTTTTTGGAGATTACCAGTATCACCCATTCCAGTACCACCAGCCCCAACACGATATATCCAAATACGGTTTGCATTTTTCCCAGCAACAGCGGGAGAACAGTTTCCATAGCATAGTCATTAAGCGGGTCAAAAATCAATAGAGCCAGGTCGTCTTTTTATCAATGCCGGTGCGCCTTTTGGCGCTGTGGTGCGTTTGCCGGTCGTAATAACCCATATAAAAAAATCCAAGGCACTGTTCATTGGCTTCCAGCCAGTGTTCCCGGGCGTAGGCGATACAGGCGTCGCAGCTGTCCCAGTAGGCGCCTATGTCATAGGCTTCGCAGGTCAGCGCCATGTTCTGTACGGCACAACACACGGCGGCCATCTCCTCCCATTCTTTTATGTCGATTTTTTCATGCCGGCAAAAAACGATGACGATGATGCAGGGCGCTTTCAACGGGTACAGCCGCGCCCGCTCATGTCTGCCTGGCGGCCATTCCTCCGCGGATAGCCGTTGCCGGTAGTAGTCTGCCAGGTACTCCCCGAAAGGCGCACGCTGACTGCCCTGCAACACAATAAAGCGCCAGGGCTGCGTCATTTTATAGGTCGGCGCCCATGTGGCGTTGGTCAGTATCTCCCGGATAATATCTTCCGGTACCGGCACATCCAGGTAGTCGTCAGCGAAGACGCTTCTCCTCCGGCGGATGATGTCCGTCAGCACCTGCTGCCGGACATCATGCTTTTCTTCCAACATGATCATTGGTCAATGGTATTGGCCAGTGTTGCGGGAACGGCGGCCGCGCGTTTGAACGGCGCTATCGGGTTCTGTAACATCCCTGCCAGCTGAAGACTTCCGGCCGGATCGGCGAGGTCCACCATCTGGCGGTTGTTCCGCAGCTGCAAACGGTTCAGACAGGAGAGAATGAATTCCGGCGCAAACATGTCGTACTGTTCAAACTTAGCCGCATGCTGCGGCTGGTCGTCCTGGTACGCATATACGCAGGCAGCCACCTGCTGCCAGAAATCCTCCTCGCGGTAGTGGCATTTTGTCACCAGGATATCGGACAGAAAACGGAAGAAGCAGTCAAACACATCGGTGAGGATGCTCAGTATGCGCAGCTCTTCCGGAACGGTAACGCATATACGCCTTCCTTTCTCCGCGATGTCGGTGTTCATGCGGAACACGCCGATTTCTTCGGTGATATCTTTCATGATGGCTTTTACCGGCACCTGGTTTTCCAGTACCAGGATGAGGTTTTCGCCATGAGGCATAAACACGAGGTCATGTTCATAGAAACAATGCAGCAGCGGTGTCAGGTACGCCCGCAGGTAACGTTCCAGCCAGTCATGGGTAGACAGGCCGGAGGCCGCGATCAGTGCCGGCAGCAGCGCGTTGCCCTGAAAATCGGTATGCAGCAGGGCGGCCATGGTCATCAGCTGCTGACCGGGTTGCAGCACTTTAGCCGGGCTTTCGCGCCAAAGGGCCGCCAGCATTTTGTTGTAAGGCACATGTTTGCCGAAAGGCTCATAGTAGAAATTGCGGTAGCCTACCGTCGCCACTTCGCACAACAACGTAAAGCCGTTCTGTTTCAGGTAAGGGTCCTCTCCCACATATTTCCGTATCCACTCGGTGATAGGCGGCGTACTGTCCATGTAATACGGCGTCAGTCCGCGTACAAAACCCATGTTCAGGATAGAGAGGGCTGTTTTCGTATAGTGCTTCCCGGGGTGGGTGATATTGTAGAACGTACGGATAGACTGCTGCGCATTAAACTGGTCAGGGCTGTAGCCCAGGCATACCAGGTGCTGATGTGCCAGGTCCGGCGCACAGATAATGGCGAGTTTATTGAACCACTGCCAGGGATGCACTGGTATAAAGAAATAGTCATCCGGTGAAAGCCCGCTGCCCGTTAGTTTTTTGTTAAAGAGGGACAGTGTCTCCTCTCCCAGCTCGGCAGCGATGAGTTGCTGATACGGCAGTTCATCTACCGCGCTGTAGGCGGTGCGGCTTTTATGGCCGGCCAGCCATATCAGTTGAATAGGCTGGTCGGCTTCCGGCGCATATAGCCGGTAGTCGTTGGCATCAAAGCCAATACGGCCGTTGTTGGCCACAAAGCAGGGATGCCCGGAAGTCATGGCATGCTCCAGTGTCTGATAGTCTGACCGGACCAGCTTGTCCATGGGCAATTGTGGCCGGCTCATCATATAGGCGCTGCCGTTAAGGGTGCTGGTGATCTCTTCCAGGTAAGCCGGAATATTCTCCCGGTCGATATTCAGTTGGCTTTGAAATTCCTGTATAAACAAAATACTGTCCAGCGGCAGTTCCCGGTTGCCGCCTACTTTCCGGATACTGTCCGTATCAATGGACCAGTGGTTCAGACCCAACAGCCGTGCGCGGAAAAAGTAAGTTGTCTGTTCAGCGTCCGGAGCGTGTAGCCGGTACTGTGACCATTCTTCATCGTCACTGATCCATTCGGGCTGCAACAGCAGCTCATGGGCAAACTCGCTGATGATCTTTGCCACATGGAGCCTGTTGGCCTTTGACCAGAGCGCAGGCTGAAGATGATTAACGACAGATTCAGGGGAATTCATGATAGCGTTTTTTGTATACATATGTTGTTACTTTTCTTTTGTCTTAAAATATTGCTGCCTGGTGCAAAAGGCCAGGGCAGCCGTTTTATGGGGTAATTGCACCTCCCTTTCATAGGTGAACCCGGCCCTTTTGTTGAGGCGATGGATTTTTTCATTGCGGGCATCCGGTTCCACCACTACCCGATGGTGCGACGGGTTTTCAAACAGGTAGTCCATTACAATGGAGAATACCTGCCAGGTGAAGCCGTGGACGGGTTCTTCCGGGGGACCGATCAGTATATGCATCCCTATGTCCCCTGGTTCAGGCGTATAGAAGCTGCCAATAAGGTCATGTGCCGGGTCATAACATTCACAGAGGAAGGCGGTGCTACCGTTTATTTTGCCAATCAGCGCCTCCGCGTGCGGGTTGTGATGAATAGCGGTATATTCCGCCAGCACCTCTTCGTATGTTTTGTCTGTCATGCCCCAATAGTGTGCGTAGGGTTGTGTCACCCAGCGATAGATCTCCGGCGTGTCCTGCTTCAGGTCCATTGGCCACAACTCTACGATTCCCAGCGGGTGGCCGGCGTTGCTATAAGTTGGTATGATGTTGATTGTTTTCATGGTCATGACTGATTAACGGGATGAACATACGGGCGTGCCAGCTGGTAGTAAAGGGCGGCCACCAGCAGATATACGGCGAAAGCCACTATAAACGGTACATTCAGCGGATAGTGCTCCACCAGTATGCCGGCGGAAAATGATGCCGTCAGCACGCCCAGGTTTTGAAAGAAGTGGATCTTGCTGTATTCCACTGCATAGGACGCAGGGTCGCTGACATGGAACAGTAACGCGTCAAACCGTACGGCCGACTGGAAAAATGCCCATCCATAGAGACAGCGCCCTGCTATGACAGCGCCTGTTGATGGCCACGACTGTAGCAGCAGTCCTGCCAGCGCCAGCATTAATGCCGGCAATATGGCATGCCAGGGCGAGTCCGGCACTTTGCGCCGCCGGTCCATCCACAGCGCAAAAACCGCTACTGCCGCAGGGATGGCGTACACCGCCCCGGAAATGAGCCGCAACTGTATGCCCGATAAGGTTTCCCAATACCGGACAAAAAACGGCCGGATGATAAAATCGCCATAGTAAAAAAACAGTGTGATCACGCTCAGCCGCAACACAGTACCGGAAGGCAACAGCTCAGACCAGCTGCGTGCAGACCGCTCCGTTACTGCCGGACCGGGAATGTCTTTCCGGGTATGTAACAGCCAGCCACTCAGCCCCGCCTGGAAAAAGTCGCCGGCAGCCATGCCCAGATAGATGTACTGCGGCTGCATCCAGTCGATGACCATGCCGCCAAACACCGCCCCCAGTACGCTGCCCAGGTGAATGATCACCGACAGGATGCTGATAACGCCTACGTGTTTATCCGTGGCCGTTATACGGAGAATAAAAGGATATACCAGCAGGTAGCTGCCCTTAAAAATGATGATGGCCAGGGATACTACCCAGAACAGACCATAATGGGTAATAAAAGCGCAGGAAGCCGCCAGTATGCCGGCCACTGCCTGCGTGTACACCAGTATGCGCAGCTCAGGTATACGCCGGGACACCATGGCCCATATGGGAAACGCCACCATCACGGTAGCACACACGGCGCTGAAATACATGCCGGTGGTCCGTGGGTCTTCCATGCCAAACCTGGCAGCAAAGAACAACGGGTAAAACGGATGCATCATATAATCGCTGACCACGGCCACCAGCGTCATCAGTATCAGATAAAATCGCAATGGCATGTTATATCAGGTGAGGGTGTACAGGAACGGTTTCCTCACCGGCATCCACGGCAAACTGCTGGAAGGCTATCCGCTGTTCTATCGGATACACTTCACGCCCCAGCATCTCCCGGATGATCCAGGCATTGCGGTAGCAGCCCATGCCCAGATCAGGTGTCACGAAGCCGTGAGTGTGCAGCTCCGCGTTCTGCACGAACATGGTGCCGGCCGCATCAACAGTGTAGTTGCGGTTCACCGCAAAACGGCCTTTTTCGTCCAGCTGCACCTTGTGCAGGATTGGTCCCATAAAATCAGGGATGCGGTGCGTATAACCTGTGGCCAGTACCAGCCCGGAAGTCTGATGAGCATAGTATTTTTCCTGTTCTTCCTGGAAAAAGGTGAGCCTGAACCCGTCGGTATCGTCATGGGTGATGTTCCGCAGGTCGGCGTTCGTGCGCAGGGAGATATCAATATCAGCAATCAGCTTTTTGGCGTAGATGGTATCAAAGATGGAAGCAATCAGGTCGTTGTTGATGCCTTTGTACAAGTGCTTCTGGCGGTGAAGCAGTTCATCCCTTTTGGCCTGCGGCAGGTTGTAGAAATAATCGACATACTCCGGGGAAGTCATCTCCAGGGTAAGCTTGCTGTACTCGAGCGGGTAAAACCTGGGAGAACGGGTGATCCAGTGCAGGGAGTAGCCATAAGTGTCGATGTCTTGTAACAGATCGTAATAAATCTCAGCGGCGCTCTGTCCGCTGCCCACGATGGTAATGGAGCGCTTTGATTGCAGCGCGTGTTTGTGTTGCAGGTAATGGGCGGAATGCACCGCTTTGTTCATCAGCTCCCGGCAGCTGGCGGGAACATAAGGCACCGTACCGGTGCCCAACACCAGTTTACGTGCGCGCACCAGCAGCCTGTCATTGGCAGGCGTAACGGCGTGCAGCAGATAGAGCTGCGCCGCTTCATCGTATTCGATGTTTTTCACCGCTGTATTAAAGTGTACCTCCGGCAGTTGACGGATAGCCCACTGGCAATACTGGTTGTATTCATTGCGGAGCATTTTAAACTGTTCCCGGATATAAAAAGCGTATATGCGTCCCCGTTCTTTGAGGTAATTCAGAAAACTGAAGGGATTGGTAGGATCGGCCAGGGTAACATGATCTGCCAGGAATGGCACCTGTAAGGTGGTGTCCTGCATCAGCATCCCGGGATGCCAGTTGAACTCAGGTCTTTTGTCAAGGAAAATGCCATCCAGGTCCGGAATGGAATGGGTGAGGCAAGCCAGTCCGAGGTTAAAAGGGCCAACGCCAACAGCCGCAAAGTCATAGATCTTTTTGTCCATAGAAATTTTCATTTAATTGATAGCAGAGGGTTAAAAGTACAAGTGTTGCCTTCCGGCAACAATCGCCCGGGGATGGTAAAAAGATGGTAGCCGGATGGTAGGCCGTTACCCTGATCGTGGTATACAGCGCGGCAGTATTGCATTAGGACAAAAAAACGGGGCAGCCGTATGATACGGCTGCCCCGGGGTTTACAGGCCAATAGCCTCATCAGGTTTCCGGTTTAACGATGCCGGTTTCGAGGGCATAGTTACACAGCTCCACGGCAGAGTGCAGCTGCAGCTTCCGCATGATATTCCTGCGGTGCGAATGGATGGTGTGCTGGCTCAGGTGCATGGCCCCGGCGATTTCCTTGTTGGATTTCCCGGTCACTATCTGACGGATGACTTCTGTTTCCCTGGCGGACAAGCCTTCCGGTGGGCAACAGGCAACGGAAGGCGACTTCTTTCTGTCGGCCAGTAATAAATCAAGGGCAAAAGTGCAGAAAAACTTTTCCCCCCGCAGAGCGCAACAGACAGCCTGATGGATATCTTTCTTTTTGCAGTCCTTGGTGAGCACACAGTATATGTTACTGTCCAGCAGCCGGAAGATATCCACTTTCTTTTTCTGGCTGGAAATGAGTATCACCTTACACTCCGGAATAACAGACAGGGTATGTAGCAGTTCATCGGCATCAAAATAAGCCGGGTCATAGTCCAGTATCAGGATCTCCGGCTGGAAGGTGAGCAAAGCAGGCCGCAGCTCTTCGCTGTTGCCCGCTTCTTCAATCTGGTAGTTATTTTGATGGTCCGCCAACAAACTTTTGATCCCTTCTCTGTAAACAGGTTGCGCATCCGCCAGTATAATACGGGTCTTTACTGTACTGTTCATTATGCTGATAACACTTTACAATGACCTGTTTGGACGCAGAAGATATATGGTTAATGTTACTTCAGGGTTACCGGTTTGGGCTGCCGGGCTTTTTTAGGATGACTGTTTTTGTTCGGCTGCGGCGCCGCTTGTTTTTTGTTCCGTCTTCCCCACCAGATATAAAATCCGGTGACCGGCAGGGAAGCAGCGATGAGAGAGGCCAGGAATGCCAATATCTTTCCTGGTATGCCCAGCGCGGCGCCTACATGTATGTCATAATTCATGGCGTTGATCCGCTCACCGTTACCCATGTCCGCAAAGGTGCGGCTGGCAAGCAAGGTGCCTGTATGCTGGTCATACTGCATGCGCGTGGCTTTGTACAAAGGTTTGCCGTCCCTTCGGGCAAACACGGATACGGCAGCTTTTTCATTCTTCGGAACACTCACGAAAAAAGTGGTCCCTTCCGGCGCCTTTACCACGGCATCTGCCAGTATTTTCTCCAGCGAATATGCGTTCACGTTAGTTGTGTCTGAAAACACCGGGGCAGGTAATACCGTCGGTTTACCGCCATTGGCGATCCACTGGACGCCATTACTGACCCACTGGTAAGAAATCACCAGGCCGGTAATGGAGATGACCAGCAATATGATCATGGCATAGAAGCCAAGGATATTGTGCAGGTCATAATTTTTGCGTTTCCATTTGGTAGACTCCTTCCATTTGAAACGGAAACGCTGTTTGGCGGCGGCCTTGTTGGCCGGCCACCAGAGCACGATCCCGGAGATCAACATCACTACAAAAATAATCACCGACCAAGTCACGATGGTACCGCCGATCCTGGGACCGAGTAAAAGATTGATATGGAGGTTGACCACTGTATTGAAAAATTCCCATTTGGTATTTTCTATTTTCAACACTTTTCCCGTGTAGGGGTCTACGTATATCCGGTAGAAATATTCCATATAGGCAGCATATGTCAGCCCGTCCGGGTTTACTTTCAGCGTCCGGAACGACACGCTCCTGTCTGCCCCTATGGCCACTTCTGCCAGCTGTAGCTTGTATTTGCTGCCGATGGCAGCCTGTGCTTTGTCCATGATAACGTTCATAGGCAAACGCTGTGTGCCTGCGGGCGCCTCCACAAACATCCGCTGCTGGTACACGACCGGTTTCAGCTCATCAACGAAGGCGTAGATACATCCGGTGATGCCCAGTATAAAAACAACCAGCCCGGACGCAAGTCCGAGCCAGCGATGTATTTTCAGGATAGTCTTTTTTAAGGGCATATGGATTATTTAGTTACATCCTTGCAATAGGTAACGCAATGCCATACACGCTCATAAGGTTTTCCTTCATGTTCTCCTTTTTCATCTTCGGTAAAAGTGCCTTCCAGCAGGTATCTGCCGTTCCACACCGGTACATAGGAGAAAGCATCCTGTGTGCCTTTCACTTTTTTGGTCCAGCCATCCGGTGACTGTACTACCAGTTCAGCCTTGGGCAATGTGGCTTTGGTTTTATGCAGCAGGGAAACTTTTTCTGGCACGTTTATTTTTTTAGCGTCGCCGGTCAGCAGCACAAAGTCATTCTGTTTCAGGTTATCAATGCCTTTGGCATGGTTTACCTGTACAACGCCCTGGGCATAATAACGGATCTTGCTGCCACTGTACACTTCCTGTACGGTGTGATCGATATACAGCACGTAAGCGCCGTCTGTCTGCGGCGTGAAAGTAGCTTTGAAATGGTTACCGGCGGGCGTGCATTCCAGTTGCTGCTTTTTACCGGAAGGGTCAATGAGCCATAGTTTAAAATCCCGCATGTTGCTGAACCAGTTCTGCGTAGAGTCACGTTCGTTCTCAGCATATTCACCAAGGAACACTTTTACTTCCTGTGCCTGCCCTTTCTTACCGTTTACAATGGTTTCTATCCAGAGGGCATGTCCAAACGCTGTCGCCATGCAGCAGCATAATAAAGCGGAGAATAATAACTTTTTCATGTTTATATCCAGGTTTAAGTTTTTTTAAAAACGATAGCCAACGCTCATCCGCACGTTACGTCCGGGTTCTGTTTGCCAGTAATAGATCTTATTGCCGTAACCGTCCGCAGAAGGTGCTCCGGTGAACAGGTATTTGTTCAGCACATTATTGACCAGCACGTTCACGCTGAACTTGTTGACCGTATAACCGAGACCGGCGTCCATGCGGAAATAGTCGGGCAGGAAGTTTTCCGTTTTGTCATATACCTGACCGGCCACTCGGCCCGTCTGGTACTGGTACCCCACATTGGCGCGGAGCCCTTTCAGCATGCCACCACCAATCATATAAGTCAGCCAGGTGTTTTGAATATGTTTGGCGATGCCTGGCACATAGTTGCCCTGTAATTCAGGTTTGGCGTCTTTAGACACAATACCATCCGTGTAAGCATAGTTCACCACCACGTTCAGGCCTTTCACTACTTCCCCCTGGAGATCTACTTCCAGTCCTTTAATGCGCTGCTGGCCATTCTGCCGGCTGTAAATAAAATTTTTGGTGACGGGGTCCGGGTGGTCCAGATCGGTGGTCAGCACATTGTTTTTAGTGATCTGATAAACCGCCAGCGTGGAGGTAAAGCGGCCTTTGAACCAGTCGCGTTTGATACCAAACTCAATATTGTCGCCGGTCATGGGGTCGAAGGCCTTTCTTTCCCAGTCCAGTCCCGGGTTCTGGATAAAGCTCACGTCATATACGCCGTATACGGAACTGTTCCTGTCTAAGGAGTAGCTGATACCGAAGCGGGGCGTGAATTTGCTGTCTTTATTGGTGCCGTCGTACGGGCTTACCACATTGTTGGTGGTGTAGCGGCCGGCCAGCGTTACACGCAGGCGGTCATCAAAGAGGCCGATCTGGTCCTGAAGGTAAAAGGCGCTGTAGCCGTAGTTATATTGCACCCCACGGGTACGGATATCCGCAGAGCGGTCCCACTTGGGCTGTATTACGCCGCCGTGTTTGGGTTTATAGATATTGAAGGCAGAATCACCGAAAGCAGCGCCCTGCGCCCAGTCAGCGTAATAGTTGCTGTATTTCATGTCTACGCCGCCAAGGATGTTGTGCGTCAGCGCGCCGGTACGAAGCGTGCCGTTCACAAATATCTGCGCGGTTTTATTAAGCCCCAGCGCGTCCCAGATGTTCATATTGCGTTGCAGCAGGCTGTCGTTCCCTTTCGTGGAGAAACCGGAAGGCCACATGCTCTGACCGGTTTGTTTGTAGTGGAAATACCCAAACTGCGCCGTCAGTTTCCAGTCGGGGTTGAACTTATGTTCATAGAAAGCCATTATGCTGTTATCGCTGATTCTGGTGGGGTCCATATTGCCTTCTATGGTGGTGAAGTTCATCGGCAGGTCGCCGTAGCCACGTTTGGAGAAGGAGTAGTTGCCGCCAATCACGGGCAGCTGCATGTACTGGAGGTTATATTCCAGCGTAATACTGTTTTTCTCGTCTATCAGGTATTTTACTACCGGCGCAATGCTGTAGCGGTTGGTATAATCAAAGTCGCGCCAGCCGTTTTTCAGTTCACCAGCGACGTTGAGGCGGTACAGCAGTTTGCCGTCTTTAGACAGCTTGCCGTCCAGGTCCAGCGTGGTGCGGTAGTTGTCATAACTGCCAAGGGACAGTGTTATTTCCCCCTGGTTGATGCCGGTAGGTTTTTTCGTTACCACGTTGTACATACCGCCGGGCTCCCCGTTGGACATCATAAAGCCGGCAGGGCCTTTCACGAATTCGATCCTGTCCACCATGCTCATATCTTCCGTGAGCGGGCTCCAGGAGCTGATATATACGTTCATGCCGTTACGGAGGGAGCTGGCGCGGGAACCGCGGACCTGGATATTGGAATACATGTCCCAGTGGCCCAGCCGGGAGGCGCCGCTCACATTGCGGGTAACGCCTTCGTGCATATTAAATACCTGCTGGTCTGCCAGCACTTCTTTAGAGACTTCTGCAATGCTCTGTGGTATTTCTACAAGGGGCGCATTGAGACGGAGAGAATTGGAAGGCGTAAGGACGGTATATTTGTTATACTCTCCTACTACGGTCACCTCCTTCATCTGTTGACCGGAAGCTCCCAGTGTAATGGCGGTCTGCGTGATCTTGTCCGTTTCCACTTCCACTTCCTGCACTACATTTTCATATCCCACCAGCGACACCACCAGCGTATATTTGCCGGGTTTTACCCTTTTGATAACAAACTCGCCATTAGCATCTGTCAGGGCGCCGTGACTGGAATGCTGTATTCTAACGGTAACGTAAGGTGCGGGCAACCCGTCTGAGGTAAGTACCTTTCCTTTGATGGCAGACAATATATCGTCTGCCATGGCCTGTCCGCACAAGGCGAACAGGAATACTAACAGTATAGTCAGGCGTTTCACCGGGATTCGCAGATAGTATGGCTCCATGATATCTTTTACATTTGCGTGCAAAAGTAGGGGCTGCTAATCCCGGTATAGTTACGCCATCGGGAAATTGATTTTCGCAATCAGGAAAAATCGCTCATTAGTGTCTATGTGCTAGATGTACTCTGTGATCACCTTAAAAGTGGTCTGGCCGTTTTTATCAAAAATCTCTTTACCACAGTCCTCACAGTTTCCTCCCTCATCTATTAATTCGCCTCGCTTCACCTGCCATACGTTCATGCTGCCGCAAGAGCAATAGACAGTATACAGCACTTCCCCGGAAAGCTCTCCAAAAGCCCGCCATTTTCCCAGTGGGGTAGTTTGTTTTTTGAGGTCTTTTTTGTTTTTATCTGGTATCAGGCCGATATAATAGCTATCATTGCCACGGTCCAGCAGGACAATGACGAAGTCCTCTTCTTCCAGCAAAGCCTGGAACGATGTCAACAGAAAAGGAATACTGTCACCGGCTTTGAAGCCGCCGGCTTCCGCCTGCATGGACGCATACACGCCGTCTGTATCCAAAGGGGCTTCTGGCTTGAAGGCGTGTAGCCTTCCGTGTAAGAAATTCCCGATCTGCCCGGGTTGTTCCTCTCCTTTCCAGTCGGTGACGGTCAGGTATTGATGTTGCAACAATAATTCGAGCAGTTGTTCATCATCCGTGGCGGTGCTGAGTTGTTTTTCTTCTTCGGGTAAAACGAGGTAACGGAGAAATTTTGCATTCATTGGGAATGGTTGTTTTTTTTTAAAATCGGTTACATATAAGCAAAAGCAGTGTGGCTGCCAGCGCTGCAGTACTTTAACGCAATATAGTTTTTTACGCGGGAAAATCAGTGAATAGCTACCAGTAGCAACAGCATATGTATAGCTACTTACATTTTTTTTAAGTAAATTACGTCCCATAGCCAACAAACTGACTGTCAGCCAATTTCTTATTTCATAAAAAATAATTTGAGCATTATTGCTTTCAATGTATATTAGATACCAGTTAAAGAGCGCATGTTTAATCTCCCTGTCAAGCACATTCTATCATCCTTATAAAACAATCACCTCATGAACAAAAACTACGTACAGTATGGTCTGATCATCAGCGCAATCATGGTGGTACTGTCTGTCCTCTTTTACATTCTGAACCTTAGCCAGGAAAAATGGGCCCAGTGGGTGGGCACGCTGGTCATGGGCGTGGGTATTGTCCTCGCCAGCATTAACTTTTCAAAAATCAATGACGGGCATGTAACGTTTGGCAATGTTTTTATGAACGGCTTCCAGGCTTCGCTGATCATCGCTGTGATTACTGTTATTTTCTCTGTGATCATGGTTCTAATATTCCCTGATATAATAGAAAAAATAATGGAGACCTCACGGCTGGATATGGAAAAGAAGGGTATGCCGGAGGAACAGATTGAACAGGGCATCAACTTTGCCAGGAAGTTCTTCCTGATATTTATGGTAATAGGGGGAATATTTTTGAGTGTGATCTGCGGCGTAATAGCCTCCGTAATAGGTGCTGCTATAGCCCGTAAAGATGCCAAATAGCCCCGATGACCTTAATATAGCTACTTACTGTCCTGCATCCGAACCCTGGTAAATTTACAGGCCCTGATGCAGGACTTTTCATTTTCCCACAACAATACCAGCCGGCTTTTATTTCCTTCTCCTGTTTTCTATCTTTACAGGTAGCTTATACAAGATAATTTTCTTGTTGATAAACCAGCTATATAAAAACATTTTCAAAAGGTATGGAGCGTATGTCCATGGAGGAAGAAGTGCTGTTGCGGATGGTCCAGGGAGATGAATCGGCTTTTTCGAGTATCTACCGGCATTACCATCCCTCTTTATACATCTATCTGCTGCGCTTCTGTAAGGTGCCTTCCCTTGCGGAAGACCTCGTGCATGATGTATTTCTCAAAATCTGGGAGATAAGAGAGCGTATTAACCCCCAGCTGTCTTTCAGCGGGTACCTTTACCGTATCGCCCGCAACCATGTCTTTAAAACCATATCTAAGCTGGCCACCGACGGACAAATGCGGGAACAGCTATACCAGCAGCTGGCCGGCATCGACCCGGTGAATTCCGACGAAGTAGTACGGACCAAGGAATATGAGCGTCTTTTCGAAGAAGCGTTGTCCAAGCTGACCGTCCAGCGGCTGAAAGTATTCCGCCTTTGCCGCCAGGAAGGGAAAAGCTACGACGAAGCGGCAGCCCTGCTGGGCATTTCCCGCAGCGCGGTAAAAAAACACATGGTACTGGGCATGCGTTTCATCGAAGATTATGTGTACCGTCATGGTGACATTTTTATGGCCATTTGGCTGGTCTCCACTTTTTATTAAAAAAATTTCTTCACAGGGGTACCCTCCACTTTCATTTTCGGATAGTATATAGTACCCGTTTGTTTTCAATGGGGGGAAACGAATATGCCGCAACCAGAAAATTATCACCAGCAACTGTTACAGCGCTACCTGGATGGCCAATGCAGCCGGGAAGAGCTGGATGAGCTGTTCGGGTACCTGAACACGTCCGGATCGAAGCGGCCCCTGCTGACGGCCATGCAACAGGAATTTGAACGTGTCATGAGCGAAGAGCATACCGTGCCCGAAGCCATAGGAAATCGTATTGAGACAAGGCTGCTGCAGGAAATCAGCCGGAACAAGGTGGTGCCCGTGCGCTCCTTCCGGTATCTGAAATGGAGTGCAGCCGCAGCCGTTATGATACTGTTATCAACGGCCACCATCTTTTATACTACCCGCCCTCCTGCCGCGCCTGCACTGGCGCTGCGGCATGCCCCGCGGGCAGGCACCCCTGGCAGCAACAAAGCGCAGCTCACCCTCTCAGACGGCTCCGTGGTGACATTGGACAGCACCGGCAACCAGGTGTTCCAACAAGGAGACGTTACGGTGCAGCAACATAACGGACAGCTGCTATACCCTGTTACTGCCGGCCCTTCCTCCATTGTAAGTTACAACCTGTTGGCCGTGCCGCGTGGCGGACAATTCAACGTAGTACTGCCCGACGGAAGCCGGGTATGGTTAAACGCCGCATCCAGCCTTCGTTACCCTACGGCCTTCCCTGCCAACAACCGCACCGTGGAAATAAAAGGCCAGGCCTATTTTGAAATCAAGCCTGTTCCGGGCCAACCGTTTATCGTGAAAGTGAACAATACAGAAGTACAGGTACTGGGCACCAGCTTCGACATCATGGCCTATGCCGATGAACCCGTGACCCGCACCACACTGATAACAGGAGCAGTGAAAGTTAAATCCGGCGACAATGAAGGCTACCTGCACGCTGGGCAAGCCGCCGCAGTGAACAACACCACCGGGTCACTCTCCGTGCAGCCAGCAGACCTCCGGGAAGCGACCGCCTGGAGAACAGGCTTCTTCAACTTTGAAAATGCCAGCCTTGGCAGCATACTCAGGCAGCTATCGAGATGGTATGATGTGGAAGCCGATGACCAGACCATACCGGAAAACTACCGCCTCGGTGGTTACATCAACCGAAATCTGCCACTACAGCAGGTATTACCAATGCTGGAAACAGACAACGTAAAACTGAAACTGGAAGGCAGGACCATCAAAGTAATATCAACCAGGTAAAAGTGCCAGCCCATGTAAGCATATAAAGTATCAATAAATCACAATGAAAAAACCTAACACGACTGCACCCAAACGGGTTGTGGTTTAAAACCGCTCTGTTCAACCAAAATGTTCTACGTTATGAGATTTACCGCCCTTCTCCTGCTGGCGGTCGGCCTGCAAACCAGTGCCGTAGCCTTATCGCAGCAGATCACGCTATCGGAAAAAAATGCACCGCTCAAAAAGGTGCTGAAAGAAATGGCCAGCCAGACCGGCATGTCAGTGGCCTATAGCGAAAGCCTGATGGCCGTCACCAGGCCTGTCACCATCGATGTAAAAAACGCTTCTGTGGAGCACGTGCTTGAAATAGCCCTCCGCGACCAGCCGGTGCGTTATACCATCAACAACGGCCGCATCCTGCTCAACAGTCGCAGCACTGCCGCAGCAGATTCCTCGCTGGTGGCCACCGGCAGGGTCAGCAATGAAAAAGGCGAACCCATACCCGGCGCCAGTATCCTCATCAAAGGCACCAACATCGGCACGGCCTCCGGCAACGACGGCCGCTTCGAAATCAAAATCCCCAAGGAAGCCGTTACCCTGATCATCAGCGCTGTAGGCTTTCAACCCACGGAAGTAAGTGCCCAACTGCACACCAACATGGAGGTCCGGTTAAAAACGGGCACCAAAAACCTGTCTGAAGTGGTAGTAATGGGTTTCTCTGAAGTAGAGCGCCGGCACGTGGCCTCCTCCGTGGCACAGGTGGATGTAAAACTTACTAAGACCCGGCCCATCGCCAAACTGCAGGAAGCCTTTACCGGCACCGTTCCGGGCGTGACGGTCCAGCAAACCACCAACCTCCCCGGCAGTGTGCCCGGCATCACTATCAGGGGTATCAGCACCTTGCAGAATGCCAGCCCCCTCGTTATTGTAGACGGGATGGAACAAAGCCTCAACGACATTGATCCCAACCAGGTGAAAAGCATCACTGTGCTGAAAGATGCAGCGTCCGCCTCTATGTACGGCTCACGGGGCGCCAACGGGGTAATCATTATAGAAACAGAACGCGGACAGATGGGACGTTTCAAAGTGGACGTCAACACCTGGGCCGCCTTACAACAACCCATCGACCTGCCCAAATTTGTGAACGGCGTGGACTACATGCGGCTTAACAATGAAGCCCGTACCTTCCAGGGACAAACACCGCTCTATACCGATCAGGACATCAGCAAAATGGAATCCGGTGAAACACCTTCCGTAGACTGGCTGAAAGAAGGCATGCCCCGTAAAGCCAATTCCCAAAACGTGACCATGAGCGTGTCCGGCGGCGGCGGTATCGGCTCTTTTAACCTGATGATGGGATACCTGAAAGAAAACGGCCTTAACTCCTACGAAGGCTCCGGAAAATACTCCGCCCGCTTTAACACCAATGTGAACATCGCTGACAAATTCGTGCTGCTGGCCGACTTCTACGCGCACCGCCTGCAAATTAACCGGCTGAAAGAAAACGACGATGGAACAGGCCTGTACGAAAATCTCTGGAAAATGAATCCCGCGCAGCAGATATACTACCCTGCCAGTGATATCCCCGAGCACTACATCCTGTACAATGATATGAACCCGATAGCTTCCATTAACCGGGGAGGCTCACGCAACAACCTGTACGATTTCAGCTCCGTCAACCTCAGGCCACGATACAATATCAGCAAGCACCTCAGCCTGGAAGGAAACGTGTCTTACCAGATCAGCAAATCGGCCAACAAACGTCAGCGCGAGACATTCAAATTCTACGACGGCAACGGGAAACCGGTAAAAATATGGAAAAATGAAGTCGGCGCCGACCAGGACGTCAGCCAAAGCCAGCTGACCGCCCGCGGACTGCTGAACTATACCGGCAGCCTGCGCCATCAGGCCGACAAGATATATGTCACCGCCGGTTCGGAAGTGATGACCTTCAATTTCACCGACTATAAGGAAATAGCCAAAGCCTCCTTTTTCGGTAAACTGAACTACTCCTTCGATAACCGGTACATCCTCGAGTTCACCGCCCGTGGCGATGGCAGCAGTAAATTTGCACCCGGTAAGCAGTGGGGCTTTTTCCCCGCAGGAGCCGTCGCCTGGAACGTTACCAACGAAAAGTTCATGAAGGGGCTGGTTAACAACCGCATCATCAACAACATCAAACTAAGGGCTTCCTATGGCCTCATCGGCAACGAAAACGTAGACCCATACCTGTGGGAAGAGAACGTCAACGAGTGGGGCTGGCTGATGCGCGTGCCCAACATGAATTTCACCTGGGAAAAACAAAAACAGGGAAACATCGGCCTGGAACTGACGGTACTCGACAACCGGTTAAGCCTGACAGCAGAAGTATACAAAAAGAACTCCTACGACCTCATCTATTCCAGGTTCCCGGTACCACCCATCACCGGCTCCAGCTCCCTCGAAGCCGCTTTCAATATCGGAGAAGTGGAAAACAACGGCTATGAGCTTTCTGTACAGTGGCAGGATAAAATCGGCAACCTCGGCTACAGCATCGGCGCCATGTTGTTCGACAACAGGAACAAAGTGCTGAAAGCCGGCTACCGCGACGGAGACACCCTCATCTTCAAAGATGACAACGACAAAATATGGTACAAGGGCATCGCCATCGATAACTATTATGGTTATAAAGCCAATGGTTTCTTCCGTGATCAGCGCGATGTGGACAATACTCCCGCTAAACTTCCCAACACGCTCCCCGGCGATATCAAATACATCGATCAGAATGGTGATGGCATCATCAACGATGCCGACAGGATCAACCTCGGTGATCCTTTCCCCCATCTGAACTATTCCGTTACGCTGGCCTTGCAATACAAAAACTGGGACTTTAACCTGTTGGGCCAGGGCGTTGGAAAAAGGACCGGCCGCCTCAACGGTATGGAAGGTTATCCCATCCTGGTGGACGGCAGCAGCAATTCATTGGGCAAACCGCAACAGTACTATGCAGACAACCGCTGGACACCACAGACACCTGACAGCAGGTTCCCCAGGGTATGGACAGGCTCCAGCACCAACGCCTACCTCAGCGACGTATGGCTGGGCAATGCAGCATTTTTCCGCGTGAAAGTACTGCAACTGGGATATACGTTCCCGTTACAGGGCAAAACCATCCGCAACGTACGTGTATACGTGAACGCACAGGATGCCATCACTTTCACCAGATGGGAAGGACTGGAACCGGAGCGTGACGGCGGCAATGGCAACTATCCCCGCATGGCCGTGTACAGCCTGGGCGTAAGGGCCACCCTGTTTTAGTCACGTTGTGGCACCAACGAAAATTTATTTCAATCCACTGCAAAATATGCATACGATGAAAAAGAGACTTATCCTACTTGTTTTACTTTCCGCTATCATGCCGGCATGCCAGAAATTCCTGGACAAACCGGACCCCACCGCCACTAAGTTTGACGAATTCTTTAATACAGAAGAAGACCTGCGGCGCGTTGTGTACAGCACCTACCTGGACGTGTTTACCAACCAGGGCGACAGAAGGCTGCTCTTCTACATGGAAGACAGCAAATCAGACAACGCCTACAGCAGAGTGGAAGGCGATAATCATCAGCGCATTGCCAACGGCAGCTATGATGCCAACACCCGCGCCTTTGAATATTACTACACCATCCACATGAAACATATAGGCCGTTTGAATACTTACCTGAAAAGCATCAATACGCCTTATGTGGAAGATGAGGCCATCCGCACCAAATACAAAGGCATCCTGGAAGGCCTCCGCTGCTGGCACTATTTCAGGATAGTGTCCCGCTGGGGCAATGTCCCTTTTTATCTCGAACCGGTAGATATCTCACAGGTAACACAACCGGCTAAATCAAAAGAGGAAATACTCAACACACTTTTCCCGATGGCGGAAGCCACCGCCAACACCCTGCCGGACAAGGAATATAACTCCGACGGCTATATGTTCAACAAATACTCGCTCAAAGCCCTGATCATGCGTTACGCCTTGTACAATGGCCGCTATGAGCTGGCGGCACGATTGGCCAAAGAGATCATGGACAGCGGCAATTACTCCCTGTACCCGGTGTACCGTGACCTGTTCAACTATAAGGGCGATAAAATCAACAAAGAGTTTATCATAACAATGGACATGCCCAGTCATGGTAACAGCGGCACGAACTCTTTTGAGCACCTGGGGCCACATTTCCGGACGGGCAAAGGCCAGTCGTACGCCGTGCCCTTAAAATCACTGGTAGACGCCTACTGGACATTACAGGGCAACAAGATCGATGAGTGCCCCTATCACAGCAAACAGGACTACGAACTGGACCCCAAACTGAACCGTGATCCCCGCTATGCCGCCAGCATCATGGGCCAGGGCGACATGTTCGTCAACGAGCCGATCAACATCTATGACCAGAACAGTCCTATGTTCTATGAAAAAGAACGCGCCAGCCGCTCCGGCTACTGGTTCCGGAAATTCGTAGACGAAACTGATGCCTTCCGCGACGCCGGCAATATGCATTTCCCGATACTGCGTTATGCAGAGGTGCTGTTGACATACGCAGAAGCCACGATCATGCAGAACAAAATTGATAACCTCACCAAAAGCTGTATCAACCAGCTCAGGGCCAGGGCCGGCCTCGATATGACCGAAGCAGACGTAACGCTGGCTAAATACAGCGCCTATACGCAGCAACAATGGACCGACCTTATCAGGAATGAACGAAGAATAGAGCTGGCAGGAGAAGGCGTAAGATATGATGACATCCTCAGGTGGAAAATCGGTGACCAGGTAATGACCAAACCCGCACTGGGACATACCCGGCTGGTGAACGGCAGCCTGGTTTCACTGAAGATAGAAGACCGCTCTTTTCAAGCGCGTAACTACCTGTGGCCGTTTCACTCCGGTAGTTTGAAAATAGAACCGGGACTAACACAAAACCCGGGATATTAATTTATGATCAGCCGTATGTCCGCTTGCAGCGGGTATACGGCTGATATTATGATGGATTACCCCCGCAAAATTTTCTCCATCTTCCTCCCTTTCGCCAGTTCATCTACCAGCTTGTCCAGGTAACGCACCTGTTGCGTCAGCGGGTTTTCGATATCCTCAACCCTGTAACCGCAGATGACGCCGGTAATGAGGCCTGCGTTGGGATTCAGCGATGCACGCTGGAAGAACGTTTCATAAGTGACTTTTTCTTTTATCAGTTTGTCCAGCTGCTTGTCATCGAAGCCTGTCAGCCACGTGATCACCTGATGCAGCTCTTCTTTTGTCCTGCCCTTCCGTTCCACTTTTGCGAGTAACAAAGGATAGACAGAAGCGAAAGTCATTTTAGCGATACGCTGATCGTGTGTATGAGTGTCCATATCCAAATATACTTCCGAATGTGGAATTAAAAAAGCCTTGTAAACAATGCGTTCACAAGGCTTTTTAGGTTATGCGCCAAATAGCTCTTTCAGCTTTTTATTCATGGCGTCGTCATCTTCGCCGCCACCGCCATAGCGGCCAATGATCATGCCCTGCGGGTCAATGAGGATTTTGGTGGGCAGGGAATGGATGCCGTAGTCATCGCTGACATCTTCGGGATTAGGCAGGTTTTTCTTCCTTTTTTCCCAGTCGAGGCCACGCAGCACATGACGCCAGATACCGATGCCGTCCTGTTCCACCGCTTTCTTCCAGGCAGCATGATTGGAATCGTCGTCTGAAATGCCGATGATCTCAAAGCCTTTGTCTTTGTATTTGCCATACAGTTCTTTCAGATGTGGGTTGCCTTTGCGGCAGGGGCCGCACCAGCTGGCCCAGAAATCAAGCATCACGTATTTGCCTTTGAAATCGGCCAGGTTAAGCGTTTGGCCATCGATGTCCGTTTTGGTGAAAACATGTGCCACGCTTCCCGGTGAACCGGCACGCAGGCCGTCCAGTTCTTTTTTGATCTCCCTGCCATCAGCGCTCTGCTGCATTTCCGGCGACATACGGGCATAGTAAGCTTCCCCTTCCGCCAGCGGGATACCGCTTACACGGAAGCGCAGCAATTGTGCGCTGACATAAGAGTTGGGATATTTATCGATGAATGCTTTATCGATTTTCTCCATGGCCTCATAATGCGGCTCCATCTGGTCTTTCAGCTTATCCATTTTATCTTTCAGCGGCTTCAGCGCGGCGTCTGTTTTCTTAGCCCGCATACCGGCAATGTACTCGTTGTTCAACTTGTGGTAGGCAGCAGACAATGGACTGAGCTGTTTCATCACCGGCGCTCTCATTGCCTCCAATTCATCCTGTTCCAGCTGTACTTTGGAGCCAGTCAGTCTGGCATCTTTCAGTTTGCCGGTGGCCGACTTCAGCTGCATAGGCACAGGCTCTATAAAAAAGGAGGCCGCATCACCTTCTCCATACATGGCTTTCTGTTTGTCGGTATACAACCGGGCCTGCACCGGCTGTTCCACCGTACCGGTGAAAGTGAATTTACCGCTGTGTGTGATCACGCTGTCTGTTTTATATACGGCGGCGCCCTCCGGATAGCTAAGGTAGATGTAGCGATCAGGCAGTCCTTTGATATCTCCCTTTAAAGTAAAAGCCTGCTTATTTTGTGCGCCTGCCTGTAAAGCGGGCAGCAGCAAAGAAAAAAGAACCCAGTTATTTTTCATATGGTGTTATTTATTATTAAAAAATCATTGAAGCGTGGCCGCCAGTTTGGTATGCAGCGCGGCTCCTCTCAGGTCTTTCGCAATGATGGTCCCCTGCGGATCGATGAGAAAGGAACAAGGTATGGCCTGTATGCCGTATTGCTGCGCCACCTCATTGCGAAACCCTTTCAGGTCAGACACCTGCATCCAGGGCATACCGTCCTGTTCGATGGCCTGTTTCCACTTATCGGCCTTATCATCCAGCGATACGCCGACAACCGTAAAGTTTTTATCCTTAAAAGTGTTGTAGGCTTTTAAGACATTCGGATTCTCGGCTCTGCACGGGCCGCACCAGCTGGCCCAGAAATCGAGCAGCACATACTTGCCTTTAAAATCTGACAGGCGTACAGGTTTGCCGTTGACATCGGCCTGTGTAAAGTCGATCATCGGCTGACCGACAGCGCTCTTCTTTAGTATAGCCAACCGTTTGGCCAGGCGTGCACCTGCGGCTGTTTGTTGCGCTGCCGGCGCCAGTTGGCGGTACAGGCTGTCCAGCGGCGCGTATTCGCCGATGACAGCCATGTCCGCAATGAGGTCTACGCTTACCGGACTTTCCGGATGGGCAGCAATGTATTGTTTGCTCCGCTCCCGCCGTTGCTGGCGCAGCACATCTATCTTAGCTTCCAGCGCTGCCTGGGCCGAATCGTTTCCCTTCACCTGCGGGTACTGCTGGTACAGTACATCTTGCTGGTCAGTAATATCCGCAATGGATTTTTCATAGGCCTCATAAGCCTCCTGCGTGGCAGAACCGGTGATCTTCATCTTGTCCAGCGAATCCATATTGCCTTTGAGGCTTACGGCGGCATTCTCCATGAACAGCTGCAGATAACGGGTGGAAGTACCGATAAAAATTTTCTGCGGTTCGGTAATGTTTCCTGTCCAGGTGAACCGGCCATCTTTTACCGGCACGGTATCGGTTTTAGCAGAATCAGCTACCGGCACGGAGATGAAAACAACCGTGTCTTTCAGTCCTGTCAGTTCTGCCGTAAGCGTGGCCGGCGGCGTGGCGGCCTGTTTACAGCCTGCTGCCAGTAACAAGGCGGCCATGAAGATTTTAGTGTGGGTATGCATTGTTTGGTATTTAAAGTGAATTATTTCTGATAACCCGGGTTCTGCAGACCGATAGCGGGATTGTAGAGGAACTCGCTATGTGGTATCGGCAAAATATATTTAACCTTATCGTTGGCCGTTGGCCTTAATTCCTGTATCAACGAAGGAGGCAGGCGCAACAGCGCCATCCATTCCTGCCCATCTTCTGCCACCAGGTTTCGTACGAATTCGAGGTACAGTTGTTTCAACAGGTCATTGACAGATACCGCGTTGTCTACCGCGCTGAAATCAGTCACACCGCCGCGGCCCATGACCGCCCTGAGGATATCGCGGGCGGCCTGTAAACCGCCACCGGAGCGGACAATAGCTTCCGCTTTCAACAGGTACACTTCTGTCAACCGGAAAGCATAGGCCGTTTCAGACAACACGGAAGGCGCATCGCCCTGTTTGATATATTTCAGGAAGTAATACGTGCCTTTCGTATAGCGGTTTTCGGTGCCTATCATCCAGGCGCGCGGATCATTCTGCAACAGGTCTTTCAATGCTGTTTTAGCCACGTACAGAGAAGAGGCCCCCGGCCAGTATTGCCGGCTGAGCACATAATAGAAGCTCTCCTGGTTTTGTTGTGGTTTGACGCCCAGTATGACTTCGGTGCTGCCCAGGCCTTTCAGGTAGAAGATATCTTTCGTTTGTGGCTCCGGCGTGTATTTACTGCGAAGGATAATGGAATCTGCCAGGTCCGCTACCTGCTTATAGTCTTCCGGCTGCCCGTGGCTCATCAGCACCCGCATTTTGAGCGCCATGGCCGCCCAGCGTGTAGCGTACCACGCCGGGTTCTCCGCGGGGGCATTGGCAATGGCGTCATCTACGTCGGCAAGGATAAAAGCATAACTGTCTTTCACTGAGCTGCGGGCTTTCGGCAAAGCGTCCACCTGTGTAAAATCTTCGCGGAGCAGCGCTCCGTACGGGCTGCCAAGGTCGAACCACTGCCCGAAGAAACTCAGCAGCTTGAAATGCGCATACGCCCTCAGGAAGCGCGCTTCAGCCAGCACCTCCTTTTTACGGTTGCCGGTGAAACGTTTGTCATCCAGCGCGGTCACGCCCTTGATGACCCCATTGGCAGCATTGATCAGCTGATAGGAAGATGTCCAGTAGATGTTCGCATAACCGGACTTTGCGTAGTTATTGTCTATCTCCGACTGGTCAGCCCCGTAACCGTATCCCATATACCCTGCAAACATGGCAGGCGGCACCTCGTGTTCAAACCATTTCGTGATATTATCGCCGCTCACCGCTGCAAACCGGTAATAAGCGCCGTTGAGCGCTATTTCGGACGTCCGTTGGTCGATGATGGTGTTGCCATCCACTTTGGCGTTTTCCGGCAATTTTCCCAGTTCCTTTTTGCAGGACACACTTGTCATCACCACTGTGCTGAGTAACGTAAACGTATATATGATCCTTTTCATCATTAGCTGGTTTAATAGTTTTAAAATCCGAAACGCAGGCCCAGGTTAAACTGCTTTACGGTAGGGAATGTGCTGACATCGCTGCTGCCGTTGATCAGGCTGTAAGGGTTATTGCTCACCTCCGGGTCCGGACCGGGGTATTTTGTTATGGTGAACAGGTTGGTGGCCGAAGCATATACCGAAGCATCACGGATGTGCATACCGGCGGCGGCACGGGCGGGCAACTGGTAAGTAATGGTAATGGACTTCAGTTTCAGGTAGGAAGCATCATATACTTCTGCACTGCTGGTATTGGCGCCATACTCTCCCAGTATAAGCCGGGGCCTTTCCGCAGAAGGGTTTTCCGGCGTCCACCGTTGCAGTATCCTGGTGCCGCGGTTAGCGAAACTTTCGAAATTTTTGTTCTGCACATCGGCGATATATAACATCTGCCCACCATAAGAAAAGGTAAGCAGGGTGATCAGACTAAAATTCTTGTAGGTAAACGTGTTGGTAAAACCGCCGTAGAACTTAGGCTGCGCCTGACCGATAACATCCTGTTTGTAGAACCCGTTGTCGCCGATTTCATACATGGCATCGCCGATGCCGAGGTAAGGCGCGAAGTACTTCGCATATACAAATACCTTCTTGTACTCGTCCAGCTGCTTCTGGTCACGGATAATACCGGTTTGTTTATAGCCGTAAAAAAGCCCCAGCGGCTCTCCTTTCCGCACCACCGCATTAGCGCTGAGGTACGTGGCGCCCGCATCATTCGGGTCTGAAAAATCATTATTGATATCTTCTACCCTGGAACGGTTACCGGAAATATTCAGGGCGCCTGTCCATTGAAAATGTTTTTGTTTGATGAAATCCGTACGGAGATCGATCTCCAGCCCTTTGTTGCTGATAGTGGCGATATTGGATATCACGCTGCTATAGGAAGAGCTGGGCGGCAGTTGTGTAGACAACAACAAACCGGTGGTTATCTTTTCATAATACCCGATCACGCCCCGCAGACGGGAACCAAACAGTTCAAAGTCCAGCCCCAGGTCTTTCTGCAAGGTAGATTCCCACTTGATCTTGCTATTGCCCAGCTGCGAAGGAATGAGTGCGTTGACGCCTCCATAGGAACCGGGCGTGTACAATGTGTAGTACAGGTTGTCACCGAAGTTCTGTGTACCGGTATAACCGGCGCTGACACGCAGTTTGAGTTCGTTGACCCACGCGGCCTTTTTCATGAAGGGTTCTTCTGAAACCCGCCACGCGGCGCCACCGGAAGGGAAATACCCCACCCTGTTGTGCGCCGGGAACTTGGAAGAAGCATCCGAACGGCCGGTGAAGGTGAGCAGGTATTTTTCTTTCAGCGCATAGTTGGCGCGCATATAAAAACTGAGCAACGCATTCTGCCCGGAGCTGCCTGTGGCAGGAAGCGTAATGGCAGCGGACGAGATATTGTTCAGGTATTTATCATCCGGGAAACCCTGGCCGCTGGCAGAGAAAGAGTTGAAACGGTATTTCTGCCAGGAGGTACCGCCCAGGAGGTTCAACCGGTGGTTTTCATTGAACTGCTTGTCCCACGTGAGGGTATTTTCCACGAAGAGGTTCACATCTTCCGTCTGGCCCTGGGAAGCAGTGCCGCCGTTGGAACTGCTTACGCCATTGGCAGAGGCGATGACTGCCGTGCTGGGCACGTAGTTCTGCTGATGGAAATTGTTATAGTTCACAGAAAGAGTGCTTCTGAATTTCAGGTTTTTCAGCACGTCATAATCACCGGAGAGGGAACCGATGAGCGAGGCGGTTTTGCCCGTGTTAATACCGTCCAGTAATATCATAGGGTTCTGGAATCCCTGGTAATCGTAGCCGCCAATCTGTGAACCGAGGAACTGGTAGGGTGTGCCATCGGGGTTATACGCCGGCAAGGTAGGCGGCGCATACATGGCAGCAGGGTATATACCGTTGGTGATATTGTTTTTGGTGAAACCATAGTCCAGGTTGGTGATGATACGCAGCTTGCCGGTGATTTCATTATCGAGGCTGATTTTACCGGCGATGCGGGAAAAATCAGTTCCTTTCAGCACCCCGTCCTGTTTGGAGTAGGCCAGGGACGTATAATAGCGGGAACCGGAGCCACCGCCCCGTACGGAAATATCAGCATTGTGGGTCATAGCGTTCCGCAGCACCAGCTTAAGCCAGTCGGTGTTGGCAGTGCCCAGGCTCTCGGGATGGTTGATGACGTTGGTGGCCATAGGGTCCGGGTCCTGCCCTGCTGCGGCCCTGACAGCATTTTTAGAACGGGCTGCCTCCTGTAACAGGTTTACATACTGTTCCGCATTCAACAGTTTTTCGCGTATAGGTTGACTGACACCGGCATAGTAATTGGCTTCCAGCACTGGTTTCTGATTCAGTTTACCTTTTTTGGTGGTGATGATGATCACGCCATTGGCAGCCTTGGAGCCATAGATAGCAGTGGCGGAAGCATCTTTCAAAATATCGATGGATTCAATATCGTTGATGTTAAGGCCTGCCAGGCTGTTAAGGCCGCGGGTAAAAGAGCCGTTCACCGAACTATTGGGATTATCGCTGCCGGCCCTTTCTATGGGGTTCACCACTTCCGCCTGGTTTTGGATATAGCGGTTTTGAATGGTCACCTGTACCCCGTCGATGATATACAGCGGGTCGTTGCCGCCCAGCAGCGAGGTACCGCCACGGATGCGGATTTTGGCCACGCCACCGGGGGAACCGTCCGATTGGGTGACCTGTACGCCGGCTGCTTTGCCGGACAGCGCCTGGTCTATGCTGGCAAAAGGAACGTTCTTCACTTCCTCCACATTCACGGAAGCGACGGAACCGGTCAGGTCTTTTCTTTTGGTGCTGCCGTAACCCACTACTACGTATTGGTTCAGGTCATCCACCTTGGCATTGAGCTGTATTTCCAGTTTTGTTTTCCCGTTGAGCGATATGCTTTTTGATTCAAAGCCTACACAGGAAACAAGCAGTTCAGCCCGGACATCCGCATTGCGCAGCACAAAGAAGCCGGCCTGATCGGTGATAGCGGCCAGGTTGGTGCCTTTCACCCGGATGGTGACACCGGGCACCGGATCACCGTGTTTGTCCACGATCCTGCCCTGTACCTCCTGCGGAGGGAACAGGTCCGGTTGTTCCGGCTTTGTTTCCGCGGCGGGCAGTTTCCGGGAAATGACAATCGTATTGCCTTCGATGTCAAATGAGAGGGGTTTGTCCAGCAGTATCCTTGCCAGGGCGGTTTTCAACGGTTGTTCGCGTATGTCCGCAGATACGGGGCGGACATCTGACAAATCCTGGTTCCTGTAAAAAAATACGAATCCTGTTTGTTGTTTGATCACACTGAACACCTGTTGTAACGGCATGTTTTTGCATGCCACAGTAACGGTCTGGGATTTCCCGGTGGCATAGATATGTAACGCCACCGCCGTTAATAAAAATGCGGTCAATTTCATTGCTCTCCAGATTTTGGTCACACGGTAGTTTTCGGCCAGCGGGGGCCTGTCGCCCCCGGTTGATACAAAAGTTTGGTGCCTGTTGCAGACAACATTAATTTTCATACCTTAGGTTGATTTTTGGTTGACAAATATTTCCCATCCACCCTGTAAAGGGTAGCAGGAAGGGTTCAGAAAAAGGGTTAACCAACAATCAAACCTGGTGCGGACGCCAATCTTGACACCAGGTTTTTTTATGGACGAAACATAAGCCTCCCGTACCCGGTGGGCTGCATTCCTTTCATAACATGTATTAATGGATAGCTATCGCTCAGGCCCTTGTACAGGCCCGGTTAAACGGTTCACCGGTTTTTACTGTTACCGGTAGATAATGGTTGGTTATAGATTCTGATAAATGGTTGCCTACGGATAAATAACAAGTCTTCTTCCTTCTTCCAGTTTGAAATTAATTCTCGCCTGTTTCAATATCTTCATCAACTGGTCCTGCGTGAGGTTTCTCCCGATCTCGCCGGTGAAGGTGCCTTCCGGTACATTCCCTGCATAAACGACATCCATATCATACCATCTTGCCAGCTGCCGCATCACCGTAGGGATGTCTGCGTCGTCAAAAGAAAAATAGCCGTTTTTCCAGGCGACAGCGTTGTTTACGTCCACATGTTTCAGCCATTCGATCTGGTTGCTGCCTGGCTTTATTTTCGCCTGCTGACCGGGCTCCAGGTGTTTGAACGCTTCGGGCGTCCTTACCAGCACGGCCCCTTCCAGCAGTGTGGTTTTGACCGTTTGCTCATCGTCATAGGCGTTGATATTAAAATGCGTGCCTAACACCAGCACACTGATATCATTCACTTTCACCTCAAACGGACGGGCGGCGTCCGCGGCCACTTCAAAATATACTTCCCCGGTCACAGACACATTTCTGCTGCTTCCTGAGAACGCCGTCGGATAGCTGATGGAAGAAGACGCATTCAGCCATACGTCTGTGCCGTCCGGCAATGTTACCTTATACTGTCCGCCTCTCGGCGTGCGTAATACGTTGTTCACCGCCGCGTTGCCATTGTTCTTATAAACGATCTGTCCCTGTGTGGTCTTCTCCATTTTCACGCCCTGCAATGTCACCGTTCCGGTGCCGATGCTGTCGAGGTTTACCACGGAGCCATCGGCCAGCGTGAGCGTTGCCTTATCGCTTCCGGGACGTACCGGCAGGGACACCGCACCCGCAACATTAGCAGGTTGACGTACCTTATTAAAGAGATAGTACCCGCCACCGGCCATCACCAGCACCAGCACAGCAGCAGCCACTTTCCCGGGCCAGCCCTGCATATACAATACCCTCCTGCGTTCGGGAGGCTGCGTGGCCGCCTGCAGGCGGAGGTACATCCGGTCCTTCAGGCGTTCTTCCGTCTCCTCTCCTTCCACCGTCACATAAGCTGTCAGTTCCTGCGCATCATAGGCGTTGTACCACTGCAACAAACGTCCCACTTCCTCTTCACTGGCGGTACCGGCCAGATACTTTGCTGATAGCATAGCCAGTTCGTTCTTGTCCATCCATTTTAGAATTTACAGGTGTTATATTATGTAAGTGTAGAAACGGGGGCCTTACCCTACCTTCCGAAGAAAAAAAATTTTCAATAAAGGAAAATAGCATGGAAATAATTCCGGAACTGTACACGTAGCCGTTGCAGCGCTTTGGAAATGTGCTTCTCCACAGCTTTCTCGGAGATCTGCAGCTGGTCGGCAATTTCGCGGTTGGTAAGACCGGCATGGCGGCTGTAGTTAAAAACAAGACGGCATTTTTCGGGCAGTTGTTTCAGTTGGTTTTCCATGGACTGCTGTAGAAAATGCAGTTGCGCCGTTTCATCCGTCACCGCCTGCAATGATTCGGGCAGCGCCTCCACGGTGGTAACACGGGTTGTTTTGGATAGCTGGGCAAATACGGCATAACGGTTGGCCGTAGCGAGATAAGCGGGCAGTGACCGGATAACAGACTGGGTTCTGCGTTGCCACAAACCGGTAAACACGTCCTGTACCACATCTTCCGCCAGTTCACGGGAATGCAGGCGGTCATAGGCCAGCACATACAGGCGTTTCCAATACCGGTTATAAATTTCAGTAAACGCGGCGTGGTCATCAGCGGCCATCAGTTGAACCAGCTCTTCATCAGCATAGAAGGTGTAGTCTGTCATCATCTTAATATGTATAACACTGCTATTGCCGGCAATTGTCCTTGATTTCCTGGTTGATTTTTATCGCGGTTGTTGTCCGTTCAAAACTAAGCTTTCAACCGGAGATAAACAAGCCACTGCCGTTTAGTGTTGCATTTTACCTGCTTTTTACTACCTTCGTCAACGAAATGAACAATACGACTACACCATCTCCGGTTACTCCACCTTGATTGTATATACGCTGCCACCAGCGTCCGCCTGGCATTCCGGCCAGACCATAGCTATCTGTTCAGTCCAGTTACATGATTGTTTATTTAATATTTTTTAATCTTTCGTCAGCATGAAGGTCTACTTTAATTTATTTGACTTTTCACAGAAAGTCAATTACAAGACCGAAGTTTTAGCAGGGTTTACCGTAGCCATGACCATGATCCCGGAATCTTTGTCCTTTGCCATCCTGGCGGGACTATCTCCTTTGACCGGCTTGTATGCGGCATTTTTAATGGGGCTGATCACAGCTGTTTTTGGCGGCAGGCCGGGAATGGTGTCCGGCGGCGCCGGCGCTACGGTGATCGTTCTGATCGCCCTGATGCAGTCGCACGGTGTGGAATATGTATTTGCAGCAGTGGCACTGGCGGGCGTATTTCAAATTCTCGTTGGTATATTCAGGCTCGGTAAATTTATTCGTCTCGTACCTCAACCGGTGATGTACGGCTTCGTAAACGGGCTGGCGATCGTTATCTTCATGGCACAGGTACAACAGTTTAAAGTCCCGGGCGGCACCGCATGGCTCAGCGGGCCGGCGCTATGGACCATGCTCGCGCTGGTGGTATCAACCATCCTGATCGTCATCATCTTCCCTAAAATCACGAAGGCCATACCCGCCTCCCTGGTAGCTATTATCGTGGTTTCCCTGCTTGTTTTTGGGTTCAGTATCGACACCAAAACAGTGAAGGACATTGCTTCCATCAGCGGCGGTTTCCCTCCTTTCCATATTCCTTCTGTTCCTTTCAATATTGAAACGCTGCAGGTCATCTTCCCCTATTCATTGGTAATGGCGGGCGTGGGACTGATAGAAAGCCTGCTTACCCTGAATGTGGTAGATGAAATCACCGGCACCAAAGGGCGAGGCAACAAAGAGGCGGTCGCACAGGGAACGGCCAACGTTGTCAACGGCTTTTTTACCGGCATGGGCGGCTGTGCCATGATCGCGCAGTCTTTTGTCAACCTGTCGGCTGGCTCCAGGGCGCGGTTATCAGGCATCATAGCGGCACTGACCATTCTGCTGATCATCCTCTTCGGCGCTCCCATTATCGAACGTGTGCCGATGGCTGCGCTCGTAGGCGTGATGATGATGGTGGCGATTGGCACATTTGAATGGACCAGTTTACGCATCATCAACAAAATGCCCCGCCACGACATTATCGTAGGTATATTGGTGGCCGGGATCACCGTGTGGCTGCACAACCTGGCCTTGGCAGTATTGATAGGTATCATTATTTCAGCGCTGGTATTTTCCTGGGAAAGCGCCAAACGTATCCGTGCCCGGAAATACACCGATGAAAACGGCGTCAAACACTATGAGATCTTCGGGCCTCTGTTCTTCGGTTCTGTGACCACTTTCCTGGAAAAATTTGATGTGCTCAACGACCCGGATAAAGTGATCATCGACTTTAAAGAAAGCCGTGTTGCTGACATGAGCGCCATCGATGCGCTCAACAAACTCACGGAACGATACCAAAAGGTAAATAAAAAACTGCATCTCCAGCATCTTAGCGAAGATTGCCGTACACTCCTTAAAAATGCAGAAGGGGTGATCGATGTGAATATACTGGAAGATCCTTATTACCGCGTGGCCACTGACCGCCGGTAATGTTGAACAAACAGGCCGTTTGCCTGCATAAGAAAAATAAGGTGTTAGTCTCCTTCGGGTATACTGATATTCATTTCCTTTACATAACTGCTGGGAGAAAGCTGTGTGATCTTTTTAAAATTCCGGTTAAAACTGGTTTTGGAGTTGAATCCACACTCAAATGCCAGTGACAGCAGGGTATATTGCTGATTTTCCGGCTGCTGCAGCAGCTGTTTAAATGCCTCCACCCGGAGAACATTGATGTAGTCATAAAAACTTTTCCCTTCCCTTGAATTGATGACCTGGGAAAGAATGGCAGGATGTACGTCAAGGTTTTTGGCCAGGTCGCCCAGGGTCAACCCTGAATCTTTGTAACAGTGCTGCTCTTCCATAAGTGAAATAAGCGCCGCGTGAATCTTCGTAGCTTCAGTATCTGTCAGCCTACTTTTTTCATACTTAATTTTTTTGCCGGTTACACCTTCCAAATCTGCTGTCTCCACAGGTTCCGGCACATTCTCCGATGGCAGTGGCACATCAGGCAGATATACTTCGTGCATAGGCTGCTGGCTGGTAAAAATACCTACCTGCCGGATACCAAAATAGCCGATGAAGAAAATAAACAGCGTCACGGCCGTATACAAGGATGGTGCCGACGGAGAAAAGATGACAACGATCCATATAGTCCCCATCCCGCCAATCAGGTATCGCAACCAGTTCAGTGTAATCTTATCGGTATTGGAGAACTGGGCCGTCACATTCTGGCGGTGCCTGCGCAGCAGGCGCAAAGACAATAATACATACACGACCCCCGAAACGATGATGCCGCTGACCATCCAACGGAATAGCGGCTCAAAACCTGATGGGCCTGCAACGCCCATCTTCTCCTGCACAGTCATAGCCCCCAGTACTGGCACCAGTATCGCTGCGGCCAGCAACGACGGGATGAAGTGAAGAATGTTACGCCATCCGTGGCGTTGCTGGCCAGTGAGCAACAAGATATACAGATACAGGAACGGCCCGTGCAGGAATGGAAACGGCAGCTCCCATCCAATGAGCGCCGGCATGTCGCTCATTTTATTGTAGGCGAACCAGCCCATCAGCGCCTGATGAATGATGGCAAAGAAAAACCAGGCACTTAGTATTTTATCTGCTGTACTTTTTTTCGGCTTGCTGATCAGGATAACAAACAGGAAAATCGAGATAAAAACACCGCCCATATATATATAACGCCAGTCCGATAACATGTCAGTTGTTAGTCTTGTGAAGTAAATACCAAATATAACAAGTTCTCTCTTGTCTTCAAATGTATTTACCAGGCTAACCCTGTATCTTTCAGCGTTTCAGCCGCATGCCCATGCCCATTTCCATGCTGATGTTTTGGAAAGTGCTGACCGGGTAACCTTCAAAAGGATAAAAAGGCAGATAGGTCCTGGCATTGAAAGTATAGCGTTTTCTACCGAGTGACCAGTCCACCAGCAGTCCTACATCAGGCATGAGGGTATTCGTTCTTGTGGTGATCTTCTCCAGCCCCGGGTAATCCAGCGTTTCTTTGAAAGCGATACGCCGCACGCCTCCCATCGCCATCAGCGTAAGCCGGATAAATTTCCGCGGGCCGGTCATAGTATATCCCACGCCAATTTTTTGGGAAAACTGCAGGCTGTAATTGGTTTCGATGTTGTAAGTGTTCATGGCTACAGCGCTGGCCAGCATGGTATGGGAACCCGCCACCCAATTCCCTTTTATCTGATATTCCAGCACAACGGATGTCAGTGCTTTTACCGGCAGGCTCCATGGCAGCACACCTATAGCGGGTTTGATGGTGAAGCGGGACAGTGGGGATGTGGCAGGATGGTCCTGCCCATGCACGTTGATGGCCAGTAATAGCAGGCCAATAAAAAAAGTGTTTCGCATAAGCGGTTTTACATGTTTTCAAAGAAAAAGGAGAGCGCCCTCTTGATGTTTGTTTTTTTAGAATCCAGATGGCCTTTTCCGGGTGTGATATAATCACTGATCGTATAATTGGGATAGTATGCCTGGAGGGCGCCGCGAAAACCGACAAAAGGCGGGCGCATCTTTTCTTCCAACTCTCCGAGCGCCAGAAAGAAGCTACCGTTCCCCTCCCTATTCTGCTCCCTGTGGGCTTTTTCGTTCTTCAGCACAATCGCGTCGTCATACCAGAAGGAAGGGCTCAGGCACAGATAGGCGGCAAACATGCTGTTGTGGTTGGTGAAGCAGTGCCCCACCAGCAGGCCTCCCGCGGAGTGTCCCAATATTCCTCTTTGGGAACGGGCCGGAGCAGCATGAAATTCCGCTTCAATGCGGGGAACAAGTTCCATTTCTATAAACTCGACAAATTTATCTGCTCCTCCGCTGCCAATATTACTGGGAGTAGGCGTGTAATCGTCCAACCGGTCGTGGCCATAGCCGATGCCCACCACCAGCACCCCTTCCTGGTGATGGTCCCGGGCATGTTTTTCACATTCCAGCGCGGTGAAGTCAAAATCCAGTTTTGCATCCAGCACGTACAACGTACGATATGCTTTTGCGGGAGAATAATTTTCCGGTAGGGCTACTTTGATGTCATAGTTGCCCCCGTTGACAGTTGAGGCGAGGCTAAACTCTCTCAGGCGGCTTTTCTCAATTGTTTCTTTACTGCAGGCAGAGAAAATCAGAGCCAGGCTTAAACATCCGGCCAGCCACCGGGTATTACACAGGTTCATCTGTTTTGCGATTTTAAGATCAATGATGCGGCCGAAGTCATGGCCATGTCGTTCGCAAAACTATTAAAGCGCCGGCGCCCAAACGGTCCATCAGATAAGGTGGCACCTGCTACGGCAAACAATTTCCGGCTAATGGGGCTTACAAACGAAAACGCGGGTCTTGCCCGGGGCATGTGCCCTGGGGGCAATTATTTTCTTACCGGGATTCAAGGATTATTGCGCTACCTGAAAACAGGTATCCGGCTAATTTTCCTCTGCTGGCCCCCAAAAGGCCCAGCAACAATTATTTAATATACAATATCTCCCGGTCGTCTTACTTTTGAGCGATATATCAGACACCTGTCTGCCTTAAAAAGGCCTGTATGCAGCAATCCACTTATACCAGCCCGCTCGATAAGTTGAATGATGAAGCGCTGTTGGAACAATTCCGGCAGGGCAATACCCTTGCGTTTGAAGAACTGTATAAAAGATTCTGGGGCGTGCTTTACCTCCAGGCCTACCGTATACTGATACACGAAGAAGATGCGCAGGACATCGTGCAGGAAGTATTCACCGCCTTATGGACCAAAGCCGCCAACATCAACCTTTCCGGCTCACTGGCCGCTTACCTCTACGCAGCTACGCGCAACAGGGTACTGAATATGCTGGCCTCCAAACGCACCTACCGGCATCACCTGTCATCGCTGAAACAATTCCTCTCCGATATCGATAACAACTCCCTGCAATACATCACAGAGAAAGAAATAACAGCCCGCATGGAACGGGAAATACGCGCCCTGCCGGCTAAAATGCGGGAAGTATTTGAGCTAAGCCGGAAAACAGCGCTCACCCATAGGGAAATAGCCCATCAGCTGCAACTGTCGCAGGAAACGGTCAAAAAACAAATCAGCAATGCTATCCGCACCCTCCGTCATAAAATGGCCCATTTCTCCTTTTTTTGCTGAACCTATCCTGTTAATTTTAAAATAATCTGCCGCTATCTACCCCCCTTTTTATTTTCAGCTGTCATATAAGAAAGGTATGTCCCTTTTAATATGCCCATGCATAACATCAAAAAGCTACTGAAAAAATATGTAGCGGGAAATTGTACCCCGGAAGAACAGCTGTTGGTTGAACAATGGTATCAGCAGGAAAGCAACAACAGCAAAGCTGATACCTCCGGGCTCCGTTTTGAACAACTGGAAAGCGCTATATGGCAACAGATACAGCAACAAACAGCCACGCCGGCCAAACGGGTGACTATGCAACGCTATACCCTGCTGAAAATAGCCGCTTCGCTGCTACTGATAATCGGTGCCGGCACGCTGATATGGCTGCTCCGGCCGGCAAAGGAAAACATGCAGGAGATATTTGCGTCCACAACAAAACCGTTGCAACTGACACTTGATGATGGCACACGGGTATGGCTAAACGCAGGCGGCGGATTACGCTACCCGGCCCGTTTCACTGGCGATGCCAGAAAGATAGAACTGCTGTCCGGAGAAATGTGCCTCGATGTAAAACAGGACCCGGCACGCCCGTTCATCGTAAAATCAGGCGATGTCAATACCCACGTACTGGGCACGGTATTCAATGTACGGATGTACCCGCAGCTGGCTCTCCTCCAAGTAACGGTCCAACAAGGGAAAGTGGCGGTACAAAGTAATGCCACGAAAGGAAAGGGAGTAGTGGTACTGCCGGATGAACAGCTCACGGTAAACACCGGTTCCCCCGCATTCAGCAAAGCCCGCGTGGACGGGGCCGCCATCAACAGCTGGACAACCGGCAAACTGCTCTTTAACAACGAAAGACTGGATGTAATAGCGTTGCTGCTGGAAAAAAAATACAACAGGAAAATTTCCTTTGCTGACACCAGCCTCGGGGCCTACCGCATCACCGCCGGCATAGAACCAGCCGATTCCCTGTCGACGGTACTGGACATGCTTTGCCTGGCCAACAAACTTAGCTACGTAACAGAAGGCCAACAGATTATTTTTCGAAAACAAACACACTAAAACAGATTGCCTATGCCTGTCACATAAGGTCAGTAAAAAAGCCGGCAAGGGTTACCCCACCGGCCCGTCTGAAAGAAGATCAATGCGTAACGCCAATCACTTATTGATGCTTCCCAATGGATTTTATTAACGATTAAATCAATTATTAAAACCCGTATAAAGGTATGAAAATTTATACCAGTATCGTCGTGTCCCTACTTCAACAAATCAGGAAAACAGGATGCAGGCTATTTATCCTTATCATCGTAATCGCGCAACTGTTGCCGGGAGCCGCTTCCCACGCACAGTCACCTGACGGCACGGAAACCATCGACTACACGTTTTCCGGTCAATCGCTAAAAGAAGCATTGGCTATCATTCAACAAAAAACAAACTACCTGTTTGTCTACAATGAACAGCTGATAGCACCCTACAGGACCGTAGCACTACATGCCAATAAAAAAACGGTGGCATGGACCGTCCATGAACTGCTGCGCAACACCAGGCTGACCTACAAAATACAAAACAACAAAATAATCATCCTGGAGAAAGAAACGGCTGCCGCCGCCCCTCCTGTCATACCGGCAGAAAAAGTGAAAGGCAAAGTCACAGACGAAAAAGGCATGCCGCTGCCAGGCGTAACGGTGGCCGTAAAAAACGCCAACCGCGGCGATATCACCAACAGTGAAGGCCTTTTCTCCATAGACGCCGCCACCGGCGATATCCTGCTCTTTTCCATGTCCGGCTATATGCGCCGGGAAATAACGGTATCCGCCCGTCAGCTGCCTGCAACGGTACTGCACGAAGACGTAAAGGGACTGGAAGAAGTAGTGGTAGTGGGATACGGCACACAAAAGAAACGCGACATCACCGGCTCCATCTCTTCCGTAAAAGGAAACGACATCGCGGAACAGCCCACCACCAATGCCGCACAGGCTCTAAAAGGAAAAGTCGCCGGCCTGGACGTGTTCAGCAGCGGCAATGAACCAGGTGCAGGCGCCAACATCCTCCTGCGCGGACAACGCTCCATCAAAAATGATAACAGCCCCCTGATCGTATTGGACGGTATCCCGATGGTAGGCGGTTTCAATGAAATCAACCCCAGCGATATCGCTTCCGTAGAAGTGCTGAAAGATGCCTCTTCCACTGCTATCTATGGCTCCCGCGCTGCCAACGGCGTATTGATCATCACCACCAAAAGAGGAAAAGCAGGAAAAACAAATGTCGCCTACGACGCTTACTATGGCATTACGGCTATCACTAAAAAACTGGACCTGATGAACGGTGAACAGTTCGCGCAACTGCGCCGCGAAGCTGCAAGAACAGCCGACCCCAATAACAACTATCCCGCCGACGCCACACTCTTTGATGATATCGCACTGCGATCACTGGCACAAGGCAAATCTACCGACTGGCAGGACCTTATCTACCATAACGGCGCCAAACAAAACCACCAGCTGTCATTGACCGGTGGCAAGGAAAAAACACAATTCGCGGTTTCCTTTAACTACTTCAAAGAAAAAGGGATCGTGGATAAAACAGACTTCACCCGCGGGGCGCTGCGTATCAACCTCGATCATCAGGTCAACAGCCGAATCCGGATGGGCGTGTCCACACTGGCCAGCATGTCGTCACAGAATGTTACCGACAATACCGTATTTGACAACGCCCTGCGTTTAAACCCACTGGGCGTTCCGTATGACAGCACCGGCAAACTGCTGTTCCGTCCCAATAATGACGAAGGACAACGGGTAAACCCGCTGATGATCATCAAAAACACCATCATCCAACGTTATAAGACACGTGTGTTTGCCAGCATGTACGGCGAATGGGACATCTTTAAAGATCTTACCTACCGTCTGAACATAGGCCCGGAAATGGAAGCGTCTAAAGAAGGTTATTTCAAGGGAAGTGAAACAGACGATAACCAGGGAGGCAATGCCACCGCAGGTTTGAGCAATTCAGACATGTTCTCTGTAACAGTGGAGAATATACTGAAATATACCAGACAGCTGTCAAAGTCGCAACGCCTGGGCGTTACCCTGCTGCAAAGCTCCCAACAGCAAACCGTCAACAGCTCCGGTATCAGGGCCAACAAACTGCCCTATGAAACCCAAAGCTATCACAACCTGGAAACAGCCGGCGAAGTGACCGGCATCAGCAGCGACTACCGCAGGTCGCTCCTGTTGTCTTATATGGCCCGCGTCAACTATGATTATAAAAACCGTTATCTCCTGACCATTACCGGCAGAGCAGATGGTTCTTCCGTTTTCGCTGCCGGACATAAATGGGGCTACTTCCCTTCTGCCGCTGTGGCCTGGCGCGTAGATGCCGAACCGTTTATGCAGTCCCTCCGCCAGGTAAACGCCTTAAAACTGCGCCTCAGCTACGGCAGTACCGGCTTTAACGGCATTCTGCCCTACGGCACTTTCAGCACGCTCAAAAAAAGCAGCTATGCTTTCGGGGAAACAGGGATGAACGGCTTCCAGCCCGCCACTATTGCCAATCCCAACCTTAAATGGGAATCCACGACTTCGCTGAACGCAGGGATCGACTTTGCGCTGTTTAATAACCGTATCACCGGTACCGTAGAACATTATATCGCCAATACCAAAAATATCCTGTTGAGAAGAAGTATCCCCGGCAGCACCGGTTATACGGAAGTACTGCAAAACATTGGCGCCACCCGCAACAGAGGCTGGGAAGTAACCCTCTCCACCGTCAACATCAACAACGAAAACGGCTTTCAATGGACCACCGATCTGAATTTTTCCACCAACAAAAACGAGATTGTACAACTGTATGGCGACGGGAAAGATGATGTGGGCAACCAGTGGTTTATTGGCCAACCTATCAAAGTATTCTATGACTATCAGAAAACAGGCATCTGGCAAACCAGCGAGCTGGAAACAGCGAAGGATTACGGCGCCAAACCCGGACAGATAAAGCTGCTGGACAGAAACGGCGACAAACAGTACAGTGACCAGGACCGTGTGGTCCTCGGATCAGAATTCCCCGGCTGGATCGGCGGTATGACCAACCGGTTCTCCTACAAGGGACTGGAGCTGGCCGTTGTGATCAATACCCGTCAGCATTATCTCATCAACTCCAGGTGGTTTGAAAACAACAACCGTTTGGCCGGCAGGTACAACAACATCAACGTAAATTACTGGACACCGGAAAATCCGACCAATGACAACCCGCGTCCTGATAAGAACCAGGAAAGCGTGTACCTCGGTTCCACGCTGGCTTACAAAGATGCCAGCTTCGTAAGGATCAAAAACCTGGCAGTAGCTTATTCACTGCCGTCATTATGGCTGCAGCGCGCCGCCATCAAAACCTTAAAAATCACGCTGAGCGCCGAGAATCCATTTACCATTACAAACTATAAAGGACAAGACCCGGAGTTTGAATCAGACGGCACCCGTGCCATGTACCCTACCGTAAAAATGTATGCCATCGGCCTTAATGCTGCTTTCTAACGATTAAAAAACAGGTTATGTTATTTAATAAACATCTTCATCTGCTTACTGCCATATCCCTGTGCTGCACGCTCTTTACCTCCTGCAGCCTGGATGAAAAAGAGCTGTACAAACCGGTACCGGAAGCCATATACAGCACGCCGGCCGGCATATCCAACGGTGTTACCGGCGTATACAGCAAACTGAGAGGACTATACGGTTCCCAGAAAGGCTTTACTGTTACGACTATGGGCACTGACCTCTTCCAGCACGGAAAAGACGGCGGTTATAAATATATGGACGACTATTCCGCCGCCCTCAACCCTGCGGATGATTACCTGAACGGTATCTGGAATGATTGTTATGCCGGCATCAATGCCGCCAATACCGTCCTCGACAGGATAGACGCAGTGGCCATGGACGATAAGCTCAAAACACAGTATAAGGCGGAAACCCGATTCCTTCGGGCACATTATTATTACTGGCTGACCCTTCAGTTCGGGGATGTAGTTTATTCAGCACACGAAACCAAAGGCGTGGTGACTGATGCCGGCAGAACGGCCAAAGAGGAAATCTGGAAAAACATGCTGGAAGATACCCAGTTCGCAGCCGATCAGCTAAGCTGGACGTCTCCCGACTACGGACGGATCACCAGGGGCGCCGCGCTTCACCAGCTGGCAAAAGTAAAGTTGCTGCTGAAAGATTATGACGGCGCTGCCGCTGCTGCGGTAAAAGTGATCAAAGAAGGTCCTTACCAGCTGGTAAAAACATATGGCGGCGTGTTTGACTACAACAACCAGCGAAATACCGAAATAGTATTCGCCGTACAATACCTTAACAATGCCCTGTTTAATGACGACGGCAACCAGGGACATGCTTTCTTTACACCGGCATACGACCAGTATGCCGGCCTGAAACGCGACCTGGAACAGGGCGGGCGCCCCTATACCCGCTTCAGGCCTACCGCCTTCTTCAGAGAACTGTTTGATCCAAACGATGCCCGCTTTGATGTCACCTTCCGTTATACGTGGACGTACAACAACACCGCCACCCTGCCTCCGGGAAAAAAGATAGGCGACACCGTAGTATGGCAACTGTCGCCGGGCGTCACTTCGCTGATTGCGCCCAACAACGACAATATGCACTGGGGCATCAAAAAACACGATGACCCTACCCGCGCCAGCGTACAGGCCCTCAACGGCTTCCGGGATTTTTTTGTGTACCGCTTCTCAGAAACCTACCTGCTGGCGGCTGAAGCATTGATCATGGCCGGAAAGCCCAACGAGGCGCTTCCCTACTTTAACGCCGTCAGGGCCAGGGCTGCCAAACCAGGAAAACAGTTGCCAGATGTTACCGCCGCCCGGCTGGACATTGACCAGCTCCTCGATGAACGCGCACGGGAACTGGGTGGCGAAGGAATGCGCTGGATGGACCTTGTCCGCACCGGCAAGTTGATAGAAAGAGTGAAGAAATACAATCCCAATGCGGTAAACATTAAGGCGTACCACGTTTTACGCCCTGTTCCGCAGGCACAGATAGATCTGTCTACCGTCAAATTCCCACAGAACAACGGATATTTTTAAATCAAAAACACAACCACATGAAACGCTGTTTTTTTATCGTACTGGCATGGCTCGGCACCTGGAGCTCCCTCCATGCACAAACAACTACCGCCAAAGAAAAGATTGATTCTATACTGGAAGATTTTCACCAGCACCCCGAACGTGTCCTGGTGGCCGCACACCGGTCGGCACATACCTACTACCCGGAAAACTCCTTAGGTGCTATCAGAGAAGCGATCAGACAAGGCATAGACATCGCGGAACTGGACGTGCGGATGACCAAAGACAGCGTGCTGGTGCTTATGCACGACCAAACCATCACCCGCACCACAGGAAAGAAAGGAAAAGTAACCAGCTATACCTATGCAGAACTGCAACAGTTTCCTTTACTGCATAACGGGCAGCCTACCACCGAGAAAATACCCACTTTCAAAGAGGCATTATTGCTGGCCAAAGGACATATTATCATCGATATAGACTTCAAGGCCGACAGTCGGGAAGCAGCCCGCAAAACATGTGAAGAGGTACAGGCTACCGGCACCGCCAGGCAGGTGCTGTTCTTCGTGTATGATCATCAACAGGTGCCGTTCCTGCAAAAGATTGACAAACAAATACCTGTTATGCCAAGGGCACATAACGCCGTGGAAACAGCCGCCATCCTGGAAATGGGCCAGTTCCCCGTTATTCATATTGACGACTCCTTTTCAGACAATGTCATCAACGACATCCGTACCGCAGGGTCACGGGTATGGATCAACGCTTTGGGAGATTTTGACGATATGGAAAAAGCGGCCGAAAATACAGGGTTTGATCAACTGCTTTCAAAGTTCAAACGCGCCAATGTTATCCAGACTGATTTACCGGAGCAACTGCTTCGATATCTGAGGAAAAAGGGACTGCATCAATAACACTTAATCACGCCTTCATCGCTGTAAGATGAAGGCGTGACTGTTTTATTCTTCATCAGGGATTCATAATCCGTATCAACATTTTGCTGACGATATAAGTCGGCGTATAAAGCGTGTTGTCCGTAGAAGACGTTAACGGCGCATCCCGATCTATGGCATAACTGAATACCCCGCCTTTTTTACCACCGGAAGGTTCCCACCGTGCATAGTCAAAAGCCCGGCCGGTGCCATTTACAGGATAAGTCACGTCGTACCACACATTGCCGGGATAGCCTCTTTCTTCATAAAAGGAGAAACCGGGAATGAACTGTGTGGATTTGATATACGGAGCAAAAGTATTCCAGGTGGACTGAAGCGTGGATGCTCCCCTACCATAAGCCTGCAGCCATACATAGTCTACCATGGTGTATACTTTTTTGAACAGGCTGTTACTGCCGCTTTGATTGGTATCAAATGTCAGCAGTTTACCGGTGCCGGATTTAGGGCCCAGGTATTTGGACAAGGCACTGTAAACCCCAGCCATCCTGGTCAATTCGGTACCGGAAGGATTACTTTCAATATCGATGTCATAACCGTCAAATCCGTAGCGGTTAACGATACTGTCCATGATGCGCTTGGCAGTAGTGGCGTAGCCGGTAGTGTTGTCCGGCGCGCCCGGCGCCAGGTCCAGGTTACCGGTGACGATCACTTTGGTACCCTTTGCATGCAGGGCATTGATCCATCGGGGCACGCTGTCTGCGATCGGGGAACTGGAACTGAAACAAAACAGGATCAGCACATCGAGACTGTCGGGCACCTGTGAAAAATTAGAGCCATTGGGCGCAGCGCCATAACACGGGCCCTGGAAACGGTAAAAGCCGGCGTAGATTTCATGCGGGCTCTTTTTGTATGCGATCAGGCTACTGTCGGTAACAGTACCAGTGAGCACAGCGGCCCGCTTCGCAGCGTCTGTAGTTTGTTGGGAAAGTGTGTTGTCGGCCAGGTTTTTAGTGCAGGCATTCATCAGCAGGCAGGATGAGAACAGCAATGCGGCAGCCATGGCTGTTTGCACAGGATTTGAAATTTTCATGTGGTTCAGATTTGGTTTAAAAAACAATATGTTTCATGCATGTATCCATCAGGGACATATACACGGGCTGATAACTGAAAAATAAACGCTGCAATGGGAACCATCGTTGTTTGTCATTATTCACTGTCCGGCAATCGGGTTAAACGTGGAATCCGGGTGCTGGTTAACCTGCGTACGTGGCTACGCTGTTGCTCATGTTATCCGAATATACTAAAAGTTGTTCACGCGGCCATTATTCTATCAGGGGTAATTACAATTTTGTGGGTGTATTTGTTTATTATTTTTTTTTGATGTCCGGAAAAACAACAAACTGTATTTTTGGGCAATGATGTGTTTTCAACATGTATGAACAGCTGGCCAGACATATTACAACGCATAGCCCGTTAAAGGAGGAAGATCTGCAGCAGGTACTTCCTTACTTCAAGCCCCTGCAGGTGAAAAAGAACACGCTGGTGTCCCGGATCGGGGAGCCTTCCAGGCGTATGTTTTTTATTAACAGAGGATGTTTGCGGGTATATTTTATCAAACCGGACGGAAGGGAAGTGACCCGGCGCTTTGCCTTCGAAAATTCATTTTCCTCTTCCCTCACCTCTTTTATCGGTGGTACGGTACTGAAAGAGGCCACCCAGGCAGTAGAAGCCTCAGAGCTGTTGTATATTGACCGGCTTGATTATTATCACCTCGTAGATAATGTACCGGGCTGGGACTTGTTTTACCGGTACTGTCTTGAATACGCCTACGTGACCAACACCAGGCGCCTGGAAGATTTCATCACTCTAAGCGCCAGAGAGCGTTATCGTTTGTTGCTCGATGAAAACCCGCAGGTAGTGCTCCGTTTACCTAATAAACTAGTGGCGAATTATCTGAACATCACCCAGGAAGCACTTAGCAGAATAAAATCCAACAGCTGATTTATTGATCCGGATCAAGGATTGCTACGGGAGATAATTTGACTTTTGTGGTCAAATATTTCGTGTATGCGTATTGTAACATTAGAGGAACACATTGTCTTTCCTGACATGGCCCGGGAACTGGGCGTAACAGGAGAATTATCGGCCATCAACAAGATGGAAGCACAGCTGGCAGATATTACCGATGCCCGTCTGGCATCTATGGACGCCAACGGAATTGACGTACAGGTATTGTCAGTAACAGGAAAGGGAGCGGAACTATTGCCTCCGGGAAAAGACCAAGCCTTCGCAGCGCGGTATAACGACGCTATTGCCGCGCGAATAGCCTCCCACCCCGACCGTTTCAAAGCCTTTGCACATTTACCCATGCCCTCTCCCCAGGCCGCAGCCGACGAACTGGAACGGACACACGTTGAGCATGGCTTCTGTGGCGCGCTGATCAACGGGCTTACCAATGGCAGATTCCTGGACCATCCGTCGTTTGCCCCGCTGCTGGAAAGAGCGGAACAACTGCAGCTGCCGCTGTACCTGCATCCCGCTCTGCCGCCGGAAGCTGTGGCAAAGGCTTATTACAGTGATTTGCCCGGACAGGCAGGCACCGTCCTCTCTGCTTACGGATGGGGATGGCATTCGGAAACAGCCTTGCATGTATTGCGTTTAGTCTTCTCCGGTACCCTCGACCGGTATCCCCGGTTGAAGATTATCATCGGCCATATGGGGGAAATGATCCCCATGATGATGGCACGGACCGAGAACGCCGGCAAAAGCATAGGGCTGCAGCGGCCTGTCGGCCAAACACTGCGCGACCAGGTACACATCACCACCAGCGGCATTTTCACGGAGCCTCCGCTGATGGCTGCCCTGGCCACTTTTGGCATCGACAATATCATGTTCTCAGTCGATTATCCTTTCAGCACCAATGAAGCAGGTAAAAGTTTCCTGGAAAATATGCCCCTGCCCGCCGAACAAATAGCCCGGATAGCCAGTGGCAATGCAGACCGGCTGCTGGGACTGCGCCCTTAGGTGCTACCAATTATTTAGAACAGGCTGCCTTGTATCACTGCCGGCGGTACAGTAGGCTGGAACAGGCCAACAATGGTAAAAGGTTGTTTGCTGCTGGCATGTACCTGCTGCGCAGTGCCGAGGAAAAAATGCAGATCGCTGTTCCGGGCATATTCATACAGATATTTTTTTCTTATCTCACGGACAGCTTTCTGCTCGCTCTGAGGAGTGGCGTTCTTTTTCACCATTTTCCAGTACAACGATGCCAGCTGCCAGTCTTCCACAGGCAGCGTCATCTCCTGGTTTTTGATGTCAATGAACCGGTAGGAAAATTTATACGGCAGTTTCTTCATCACAGCAAACGAATCTTCAGGCTGTTCGGACACTTTTCCTCGTTCTTTCTCTTCCAGCAGTTTCTCCACACGCTTCGGGTCCCATTCCCGGTCAGTCTCTTCCACCACAAAATCAATTATCCGCATTGGCTTAAATACTACCAGGGAAGTATAGAACGCTTCATGCTTCGCTTCCACGATCAGGGTAGACATGTCCTTGTATACATTTCTCAGCACCACTGCCTTCCGCTCGCTCCAGTGATCTTCTGTACCGATGTGCCCTGTTACTTTTACCGGGGCGTCTGCGGTGGCCGGACTGAAACTTTCCAGCCTGAAGTCCCTGGTATTACGTACCAGATCGAGCTCCACCCAGTCGTAGAGCTGATATTGTTCGTCGTAAGTTTTTTTGGAAAAAGGAATGGGGTATATTCTGATAAAGCTGCCATCTCTTCTGAAACCAGCTATACTAACCTGTTCGTCATAATGCGAAGATACGATGGGGTAACTTTTAACAGTGATCAAAACTTCTGTCACGGGCATGCTCGAATATTTTATTAAATATCAAATCCGGTATTTTCCGGCATTCACCATTCCGCGAAAATAAGGTTAATCACTGAAAATCAGTGTCTTCAGAGGAAAAAATAAACCTATTCCCTCATTGGCGGTACGTTGTCAACCCCAAACTCTTCCGAACAAGTATGGTTGAATAAATAACCCGGGAGCAGCCGCCCCCGGGTCATCAAGTCATCTGACTTTCTACAAAACCAAACTACTTTGTTATGTCCACGCTATACTGATAGTCGAATTGCTTCAGGATTTTTCCCTCCTGGTCTTTAATAAGCTTCAGACGGCCAAACGAATCATACTCGTAGTAGGTAATACGGCCATTTTCGGAAACTATGCTTGTTTGACCAACCAATGGCAGGTAAGTATAAATACCCATCAATGATGTACTCAAGGATGAATGTGTCCTGACCTTTCCCAATTCGGTATGCAAAGCTTGCATACTGGCCGGGTTTTGAATGATGTTATCATTCAACAGGGCCCGGACAGCTGAATAATTATTATTCATGATCCTGGCTACAGGGTACAGGTTATTATATCCCCAGATATACACCTCATGAATATTGTTGCTGCCAGCCTGTTCCAGGATATTTCCAAACTTATCGTAGCCAAAAACTTCAAAGCGGTTTTCAGTATTACTATTCCCAAGCTTAAAGTTCACTTTTTTGAGCGCAACCAACTCATTGAGTGCTCCCCAAAGGCCATATTCAAAATGATCCCTTTTAACAAACAGATTATCGCGATACTCCTCCTGCTCAATCAGCCTCTCAACCATATTTCTGCTAACCAGTGTATCAATAGCGTTGGATTCAGGCTGTTGGATATTTGCTATCTGAGCTTTGTCCTGCGGATACCGGTAGATAGTCTTTATAGTTCTCCCCTTACTATCAGCTGATTCAACCGCTGTTGCCAACATATGGGATGGATTTCCATAACTATAGGTTGACACGTTGACAATGCTGTCTCCATTATCGGAAAATTGTTTCGTTGTAGAGGACAGTACTTTTTTAACGCCTGAAATAACAGGATATTCAAAATAATTAAAGAAATCGTTAATCCTCAACAGATCAGGGTTTACTGTTGAACAACCTTTTATAGAGTGGTTTCCGGGCGTAATTTTAGCCCGGACTTTCAGTCCGTAAATGGTATCGAACAAAAACAGCCCGTAGGTATTGCTGTTTTCGCCGATCAGTTTATACGTAGTGTCTTTCACCCGCTTATAAATGCTCTCTGACAATAGATTACCATTTTTCCATTCCGCGCTGACCAGCAATTGTGGCTCCGGATAATTTCCTTCTATTTTATCATCAAATTCGAAGTCGTATTTGTAGACTGTTTTACCGTTGTCGCCATTGGCCGAGGTTTCATATTTGGTTACCACAGGGTAGGAAATGGTGTTGCCTCCCATATCCGAATAACTGTATAACGGTCTGCTGTAGATATCCTTTTTTGTCGTCACAAACATACCCGTTTCCCCCGTACCATACTTTATACAGTAGGAGTAACGCTGTTCATAAGCCCATTTATTGAACAGGTAATCAAAAAACCTGATTTTCCCGAACCCTGACTCATTCTCACCATATTTAAACCTTTCACTTTTCGCCAGTTTATTATCTGCTGTATATGAACTGATGCTTTCAATCCTGAGCCCCGCGCCGTTTTGTACTACCGGTACAAGTATGGTACCTCTGCCCGGCCAGGAAAGTGTCATTGACACAGTGAGCTCACCGGGAGTGCTACCAGTAGGATCGGGCGCAATGCTGGTGGTTAACCGGTACCTGTCTCCTGCCTGCAAGGCCACCCGGAAAGTACGGGACACCGGTTCCCCCGGGAAAGTGGTATATCGCAGCCAGGTACCTTTCGTGAGGTTTTCAAAGATGGCATATGGCTGCGTTTCATTACTCCATACCGGTATAGAAAGGCGCATTTCCGCAGGGGCCGGATCATTTTCGGGAATAGTGACGTCTGCAACAAACTCGGTCACACGGGACGGATCATTAGGAGGGTCGTCCGGTTTGGCTGCCACAAAGTAACTGCCACCCGGCTTCGGCTTCGATTCAACGATTTGTATCCTGTTGGGTTCATAGTTAAAATCCGTATATCCGCCAGTGGGATAATATATCCTTTTAAGCATCCCAGCCGTCATAGCATCAGCATTGGGCGTCCTGTTTGCAGGCTTACTAATGCTTGAATAGGAGATATTGTTGCCGTCAGGATCAAAACCGATCAATTCTGATTTGGGAATACTTGTAACCACGCCATCCACTACATAATATTGCTTTCCTGTAATGTCCAAAGGCATTAAGTGCTCATTATAGACGCTTCCGTTGCTGTACCCCCACCAATCAATTCCGCAGTTTTTTCTGGGAGGCAGCTTAGCCTGTTCTTCATATACCAGCCGGTGTTTGACCGGATTGTCATTGGGGCCTCCCAGCTCACTTACTTCCGTTAGCTTCAGCCTGTATTTATCTGTCGTATAGGCGTAAGGGTTGAGGCCCTGATCAGAGAAAAAGTGATCATGTGCCAGCGCAAACTTCTTCACCGGAACTGCGTCGTTTTCTACAATTATCGAATCCAGGGTATAAAATCCGGCGTCTTTACGAACACCATATGACATTGCAAATCTCACCTTTCCTCCGGGGAACTTAATGGACTTGAGATAGATATCCTCAAATTCACTATAGTTGGTAGTCTGAACAGGATATGCAATGCGGCTAATAGAAACAGGCATCGACGAGCTGGGCACAATGCCCAACGGCAAGTGAAAATCAATACTCTCCCGTCTTCCCGGGTTTGAACTGATATAATCCAAAGAAATAGTATCCGCTTTGTTATTAAGAATGATTTTCGTCAGGTACCAGCTGGTATAGGGAAAGTATCTGGCAGAGCTATTTTCTGACCAGGTCCTTGTTGAGCCCCGCATCTCAAACCAATAGGTATTTCCTTCTGCATCCACCACAGAAAACACGCCATTGTTAAAATTAATTTTCAGGTTGCTTTTGGGCAGCAGCCTGATTTTCTTGTCCGGTCCAAACACAAACTTACCAGTTTGTCCCAGGAAGTTAAAATAGAACAGGTCTGGCTGCGTATCCAGGTTCCCTTCCACTGCGTCTCCCAGCTTATTAAAGTCGCTGTCCCGGTACTGATTCTCCCGTTTTATAGGATTATAAAACAAGCCGTATGAATCATCGTCCGGCACTCCCATGACGCTTCTCGTAATAGCGCCGCCGGCGTTCAGGTTCCACCCCAACCCAACACAACTGGCATAATCATCTACCTTAATCCCGGACGCGTGGTAGTTCAGCGAGATCGGCAGATTAAAATTCCTCACATTGATGTTATATATGGGAATAGAGATCTGGGGGAGCCCGGTAAAAAAACTAACAGGGTACAATGCATATCTGGTAATAGAAGCCGCCTCGGGCGCCGGTTTGATCAATTTCGGAAGCTCCACGCCGGCCGATTGACCTGTTGACATAAAGGGGGTTATTAAACAAAAATACAAAAGGATAAAACCATACTTAAACTTCATAGTAATATATTGGATAACTAAACATTTCTCGTTGGGCAATTTCGAAATATTGGGTATACCGGAACCGGTCGGGTGATGGGTCGGGAAAACAAGATAGCCGGCAGATCACTCATCTGTCATCCAATTATAATGAATAATGTTAACAACCAATCAGTACAGGGACACATGTTACAATACATCAAAATCTGCGCAAAAGGTAGTATTTTTTTTCAGAAAAAGCACCTTCATAAAGTAGCCTTCAACAAAATATAACATACGCTATAGCGATGGCTGTATGGGCTTATCTACTATTGTTTCGATGTTCCAGAACTTATGGGATTCTCGTCCTGATGAATAAACCTGGCTTTCATTAATTTTTTGTTCGGGCTATAAACAATCAGGGATTATGGGGGATTAAAATATTAAACAATAATGACTTCTATTTTCTCAAAGGCGAGGGGCTGTCCCAAATTATCTTTGAGACAGCCCCTCGCCCTTAATATCGTTTACAGTTGTTAGGTAACCACAGCGCCTAAACGAAAAACAGACCTGCTGTTATGCTGTGTTGGTATTTGTTTAACTTTCTTCCGGCATCAAATAAAATGGTACAGGAAAACTACGTTGCCGGTATAGGCCGGTTTCTGCTGACCTTTAATATTAAGCGTGGCCTCGATCACCACTTTGGTAACGCCTCTTAAATTCACTATCTCATTGAGTTTGGCTTTAAGCTGCACTTCGCTGTCCACCAGAACAGGCTGTCCAAATTTAAAACTCTCTATGCCATAGTTTATTTCCATCTTAATATTGCGCACATCTGCAATCTGCTTCCAGAGATAGGGTATCAATGCCAGTGTTAAATAGCCATGAGCAATGGTGGCATGGAAGGGGCCTTCCTGCTTCGCTCTTTCTGCATCTGTATGAATCCATTGATGGTCCAGCGTTGCATCGGCAAATTTATTAATCTGTTCCTGGTCTATTGTATGCCAGTTGGAAACACCTAACTCTTTGCCAAGATGCGCCTTGTACTCTTCGAAATTGTTGATTATCAGCATGTTATGTAAATTGCATTCAAATAGGGCCTGACAGATTGTTTTATTAATGATATCAAGCCTTTAATAAAGGGAGTAAAAATATTCAAAAAAACGTTCAAAATGAATGTTTTGGTAAAAATTTTCAGGGCATAGACAGTAGACGTATAGTTTCATCACCGGAATAAGAAACTGTTTACTATGCTATCCGTCAATACATCATATTTGGTCTGCCAGGCGTATAAAATAAAAAGGCCCTCTCCCGAGAGCCCTTCTTCCAGTTAGTTTCTCTATGCGGAGCGTTACAACTCAGGAAGAGACCGATTAGCGGTTTTACTATACGCGCATGCTTCCCCCAGTGTTTTATCGCCGTTAAATGCAATAAAATCCAGTACATCGTCATAACACTGTATCATATCATCGATCAATTCGTCCTCAAACAACAATTTATTATATTTCCACTTAAAATGCAGGCCATCCGTATATTCGGTAATCATGAAATCCAAAGGGTAAAAAATACCCGGTATTTCATAATGCTCTTCACTTTCTTCTTTATCAGGGGCCAGCCTGTCTTTTTCCTGCTGATAATTAATGTATATGTCAGTGCTCACATGCAGCTTCACGGCATCAAGGTGTAAGTATTCGTGACTGGGTATAATATTCCTGCAATTAGCAAATACATCGCGGAACGTTTCACTGATAAAATCATTAATAGTACAATGTCCGGCTATCTCCCGGGGAAAATAAACCCCGCCAAGAAGACAGCCAATCAAAAGCTGGTTTTCCTGTGTAAATCTGTCAGCTATCAATGCTGCCAACAGTATCCTCTGTTTATCGGTATAGCAAAACAGGAATATATACAAGCTTGCGTATACGATAGAAGATATTGTACAATGATTAGCACCTGCCAACATCTTCATATTTGTAAAGCGCTCTCCGGATACGGTACTGTTGCGAGCAAGGGCTTTAGGATGCCGGTATGTCCGGAGTAAGTCATCTATGCTCATATTCTCCAGGCCGGCTTCTGTCCGCAACAATTTTTCATTCCCTCTTTGAAGGTATCCCTCGTAAAAATTGTTGATGTTAAACAAACTGTCGTAACCCGACACCCTGTTTTTCCAAAATCGCTCCAATGCATCCCTGCTTCCACGAAGCCATTCATTCTGTTTCCGGCAGTAATCCCTAAGCTGGAAACTTAATGGTGCTATGTCCGGTTCCATCCCGGATGCATAAAACTGATAAAGCAAGCGCAGCTCCCGCCCGATAAGTTCTATAGACCATCCATCACAAATGATATGATGTATGAGCATATAAAACCGATAACCATCGGATGTTTCCTTAAACACAAAGAACTTTACAAGCGGGCCATTTTGTATATCCGAAAAAATACGTCCGGCTCTTTTAAAACATTCTTCTTTGACCGCCGGGGAAAACACGTCAGACGTCCCCACAGCTATATATTCTACCGCAAATCGTTGTTCGTCGTAATCCACCACGGCCTGTTTCACCTCGTCATCAATCAGTGGAAATACTGTCCTTAAACTTTCATGTCTCTTCACAAAAAAGGAAATGGTTTTTCCAACTGCCTCCCTATGTAATTCGTCCATGTCTATCCTAATGGTAACATAATCCGGTATAGCATCAGGAGCGGCCGTCTGAAGGTGTTTCAGGTATGCCTGCTGTCCAATCGAAGGTTCGGTAATGATAGTCGGAATAAGACTCATAGTCTCTCTATTATTTCGTTATTGAATTATTTATAAACCGGGGTTGCTCGTGTAACCTTCCTTACAATGTTCTGAACAAGTCAATGATCTCACTGGCGATATCTTCATTCTTCCAGTGGTTCTTTATCCATTCCGCTCCCTGCGCGGCTTTATTCAGAAAATGCCCATGACGCCGGTAGACATCTTCAATAGCATCTCTGATATCATCTGTTTCGATATTGTCCCAACTACCGTGAACGACGCCATTGAAATCAGCAGGAATTTTTCCCGATGTTTTGATCCGCTTATAAAAACCCGTTTCTATCAGGTCCCGATGCACAGGAATATCCGAAATAATGGCAGGTATCCCCAAATACAAACTCTCTCTTGGTGTATATGACCAGCCTTCTCCGCTGGAAGGGAAAACATAAGCCGACAAATGACTATACCAATCGGAGACCTCCTGCGGAGTAAGTTTGCCCGTTGTCCAGTGTACCATCTTGTCCATTTTCATTTCTTCAAAAGGCGTGGGATCCAGCCAGTCGTAAAACGTAGCTACATGCACATACAATTGTAATTCCGGGATCATTGTCTGCTGTAGTTGTTTACATGCTTCATATAATTTTATCAGGTTCTTCCGGCTGACGGGAATACCCAAAAAACCAATATTAAAAGATGTATGCTTTACCTTTCCGTCCTCCTGTCTCGTATACCGCTGATAGCCGTTATGTAGCACGCTGACGGGTATACGAATGCCAGACGCAATAAACACTTCTTTAATAGCGGCATGCGCCACAATGCAATGCTGATAGTGATTGATCGTTCTTACCCATTCTTCCGGCAGTTGATCGGATTCAAACGTGGTAAAAATAACGTTTTTATTCAGGGGTGATATCTTGTGCTGATAAAGCGGTCCTATCCCGCATACCAGCACCTTCGCTCCACAAACAGCGGCCGTATCTTCCACTATTCTACCGATATCCTTCACGGAGTTAAACAATCCGGAGAGACCATCATAAGCCGATTCGTGGGCACTATAGGTTTCCAGTACCAATATTTCGTCCTGCAATTTCATTGGTTGCAAATCTTGCGTATTCATCATTAAAGCGGATATTTAAATAGTTACAGGAGCTGCCTCCCAGCGCCACGACCCCATATGCAGATGTACCGCATATGTTCCAAAATGACAGGATGCAGGCCCGCATGATTTCCAGCAGGCTTCTTTTTCATTTTGCAACAAGGTAATATCATCATACCGGGCTTCACTTTCGTGGTATACATTTGTTAGCAATCCCGGGCCGGTTGTTTCCAGTACATCTGATTCCGATTTTATGGCCACCTTTGCCCGCTTCCCGGCTTCCGCAAGAAAATCCAGCCAAAATGGGTGCCTGGGCTTGCTGCCAAACATATAATTGGCAATCCTGGTAGGATAAATATGATGAAGCTTACAGGATTCCAACGGAGACAGTTTTTTTTCCACACCCAATACGAGATTGTGGCTGCAAAGGTCGTCCAGGCTTTTAAAACACAGTATGTCCATGTCCAGGTAAAAGCCTCCATACAAATAAACCAGCATTACTCTGAGTATGTCAGTCCTTTGCACCGGGGCCTGGTAGTTCTGGTAACAATATTCCCAATCGGGGAAATGCGTTCTTACCAGGGTGAGCGCCGCCACGTCGTCCCAGATGGTTATCTGCCACAACGGATGCAATGCGCGCATCCTGTTTATATAAGGAACACATATCTGCGGTGGCTGCTGCGTAGCGCCGATCAGATGAATAATATGGGGAATCATAATGGACCGTGGTTAATCGAGTTCAACATTTCCCTGTCTTGGTATTTTATTCCATTTATACAAACTTCCTTTTGTCCACCTTAAAAAGATGCACACGTAGGAAAACAGGACCAGGTGTCTGAAAATTTTCTGCATAAAGATCAGCTGCAGGGGATTGAAGCGCTGCTTTTCCGATACCAGGATAAAGCCTGTGATAAAGGTTTCCACTGCCATGCAGATCAGATAGACTGGCAGGAGTTCATGGTGCCCCAAAAGGAAATAACCGGCGAGAAAAAAATAGTCCGCCAGCGGGACCAAAAAAGGGAGGATAATCCTAAAACACCAGGTATACGGCAAAACGATAAAAGCTAATGCCTTGTTGGGATGCCTGGTCAGCTGGCCTGCGTATCGCAGCAGTCCCTGCACTAATCCTACCGTCCATCTTACCCGTTGTTTAAAAAACATATTGACAGTATCAGGCGCTTCTGTAAACGAAATAGCTTCTGCGGCATTTTTGATCACGTAATTTGCGCACAACATTCTCAGGGTAATATCACAGTCTTCTGCCAGCGCCTTTGATGTAAAGCCATCCAGGCTCTTTACGACCTCGCGGCGAAAGGCACCCAACGCGCCCGGCACCACCAGTATGCCATTCACATCTTCAAATACCGACCGCTCAAAGTTCTGCAGAGTGATGTATTCGACAAACTGCATGTGTGTGAGTAAATTAACCTTATTTCCCACCCTTATATATCCCGAAACAGCAGCCACTTTTTTATCCTGAAAACAAGGCAATATAATATCCATGATATCAGCCCGCACCAATGTGTCCGCGTCTACACAGACAATAATATCGCTTTCCGATAAATTCATTGCCCTGTTTAAGGCCGCTGATTTGCCGGCATTGTTTTGACGTACAATCCGCACCCTGGGATGATCACCAAAGTGCTGACAGGCGACCTGATAGCTATCGTCAGATGATCCGTCGTCTACCACTATAATGTTGCAGCCCGGATAATCAATGTTCAGCAGGTTCTCAATCGTTTTCACAACCACCCGTTCCTCGTTGTACATCGGCAGCAGAACATCTACAGACAGTATCTCATTCTCCATCTGTTGCAAAGGCTTTTCAGGCCGGACCTTCCTGGTGAGCAACAGGACAAACCAGATCAGTATTTTCAGGCAATATATACCCAGTAACAAATCCCAAAACCACATATAGTTTAGTTTTAACCGAGTATTCTTTTATCTATATATTCACTTTGCAGTATTTTATCAAGTAATAAAGAACCTGCGTAAACAGTATAGTTACCATCCAGAATATCTGCAATGCACTGCGAATGATCGTATGACAAAGCCGTACTGCATTCAAAAATATAGCTCCAGTGATCAAAATTCCATGTGTTGCCGCCATGATATATGTAGATATACAAGCCCGGCACACCATTCATAGGATGAAGGCATTTTTGTGACACCAGGTAGTCAATCGTAGCACTGTCTTCACCAATGGTCTTATCTTCATAAGGCATCAGCTGAAGGACCGATTTCCGGCACAACACACTTCCCTCCCACATCCGCTTGTTGGAAATGTAAGCCTGCCTATCAATGGCATCAAATACCAGCCACCGGGTCATTACCGCTCCTTCGCGGTCATGATTTACCGCGGCATTGTACTGTTCAGCCAGGCGGTCCTTATGGTACCAGTCATCATCATCCCATTGGCAAATAAATTCTCCTTTGGAGGTATGTATGCCTATGTTCCTTAGTTCCCCCAGCGTGGTTTTGGGAAACGATTTTATTCTCACAAGCTGAATATCATCTCTGGAGATTATTGCGGCTTCATTGACCAGTTCATCCGTAGCGGCATCGTCGTCTTCATAGACAATGACCAGTTCCTTTTCCGGATAGGACTGCGCAGTAAAACAAGCTATTACTTTTTTCAGCATCTGCGGTTTATTCCTTGTCACGCAGACACAGCTTATAACGGGTATCTTAATACTCATACGAGATTTTTTTTCCACCAGGTACCGGCATAGTGATGAATTCCATACGCACGTTCTAATTTTTGCTGTATGGCTTGATTTTGCTGTGTTCCGTTCCAGTCCTCCAACTCGTCTTTGGTCAGCGGGTAGATAAGATCGGCGTCAAGCAGGAGAATATCTTCTTTTCTCTTATAGTCATTGTACAGGCGGGACAGCATAAAGGGACCGGTTACCTCCAACACCTTGTTATTGGGATGGTCCGTCAGCTGTCTGTCGGCTTCCAGCTCTTTACATAATGCGCCCAAAAAATGAAAACCCGGCACTGTCCCCATAAATGCGTTACTGATAATAACATCCTTCTGATGAATGAGGCAGTGCTCCAAAGGTTCCTTCCCGAATACACACGAAGTATTGCTTACAAGGGGTTCTATATTGGCAAGGCATTCGAAATCGAGGTCAATGAAAAAGCCGCCGTATTTGTAGAGCACAAAGTACCTGACGGCATCCACACGTTGAATATTAGTGGGGTAGTTATCATAAATTGATAAAAAGAAAGAGAAATGTTCTTTAATAAAATTCCGGTTCATTTCATCAGTCCAGAAAACATGTTCCCAGCCGCGGTGTTTGTCTTTCCAGGTTTGAGACATACGCTCAAACTCTTCCGGAATATCGCGATTCTTCCATGTTTGATGAAGGACACGTGGTATTCTCATAATAAATGATATTATTGGTTTAACATTCAAGGAGATATCCCTCTCTTGTACAGAGAAAAACAAAAGAGAAATAAAAAGTGGAATAAAGTGGCTTAAAAAGCGTATCGCGCATCGTTCCTGGCGAAGATGTCTACGCTGTAAGGGGTATTGAAGATTTTATGATCAGGGTTATTCTTTATGGCTGAATTCTTTCGCCAGCATCCTTCTTGCATCACCGTTTTCCGGGTCGATTTTGATGGCGCGGCGCAGGCTCTCCCAGGCATCTGGTCTGTTTCCGTTTGCCAACATTGCTTTAGCCAGCAGATACTGTAAGTGGGAGGATGTGGGATACTTCGTTGTCATTTGTTTTGCCAATGCCAGCGCAGCGGTATTTTTCCCCATATTCAGTTCCTGCTGAATAGCAGCTGCCCAGTCTTTTACTGAGAATGCTGATTCATTCAATAATTTCCGGAAGGAATCATGTTTCTCCAGATAATAGAAAGCGGACAGGTTTTCCTTCCAGCCTTCCTGATGCTGTAAAGCATCCTGAATGATCTGTATGGCTTTTTCCTCTTCTCCGGTCATAATAAAGGCAGTCGCCAGTTTGCCGTACATACCGAACCATCCTTTCAAAAGTGCAGTTGCCTGCGATAGCAACTGTTTTCCGGTGTCTGTTTTACCGCATTGTATAGCTGCAACGGACCTGTTTAATATAATACGTCCCTCGTGGTAGTTCAGCAAAGTCTGCAGGCTGCTGACAGGATCAACGTCATTATCCACCCTCAAATCAATCCGGTTGTTCCAGGAGGTATTCATTCCGTCTACCCTGAGCGCTGCCGATTGTTTTCCTGAGAGTTGTCCCCCCGCAGCCTGTCCGGCGCTCAATGCAGCCAATAATCTTTGTGCAAAGGACCCGGCAGTCTTTTCATATCCGTCCGCCATTCTCACCAGCACACTATCTGCCAGCTGGTTCCCCATTACCACATATCCTGGTCCTGTTCTGTGTCCTGCGTATCCTTTCCAATAAGACAATGCATGACCGGTATATCCGAAGGTCCGGCCGTTTCTGTCTACAATTCCCAATTGACGGTAATCCGGCATGGAGTCTGTCTGTATGGTGTATTGAGCGGCTTGCGCCGGGGAATGGCCATGTTTCAGGTTTTTGAGCGCATTGATACCATATACGGGCTCCGTTTCTGCAATGACGGCTGCCGCCCCCACGCCTGGTTCTATATAGACGGTTGAATTACCGACATATATGTTATTGGTTGCCACTGCTACGCCCCATTTCTGCGTCGCCTTATCGTATGCCACAATGGCAAATGTGCTGTTGATATCACGTCCGGATAACAGGCTTGGAAGATTCTGTGCGCTGACAACAGTTGATAACATCAATATTATTACAGCAATATGTCCTCTTAACAGCAGAAATCCCAGGTATCTGTTCATATGAAACATGACAATAGTTTGCCCTAAAATAAGCAATACTATTTAATTAACGACCATTTACACCGGCCTTATGCCGTTCCCAGGCACTGTAGCTGTCATTTAAATACTGTGTAGCGTCATGCAGTAATTTTTCATTTGAAGTCACGGTGAAATGATCTCCGGAATAAAACCCAAGCCTGATCTTTATTTTATTTTCACGAATTGTTTTTTGAAAAAGGCGGTTAGCCCCCTGCAATAAGAAATTATCTTGTTCCCCTACACTAATGAACACTTTGTCAGCTATTTTCCCGGCCAGGTCTTTCCAATGCGTTTCTATATAATAAGACAAATCGAACCGTCTCCATTTGTCTGCCACCACCGGGTCAACTGCCCCAGTCCGGGGGTCCCATAACTGCTGGCAGTTGCCGGATGTATCTTTCCCGGAGAAAACAGCGTTAAAAGAATTAAACTGTTCTCCTGGCACCAGGCGCTCCCAATCAGCCCTTGTTTTAACATATGCAATGGGGATCTCACCGCCGATCAGCGCACTGGGGCGAAGGTTACCATTCTTATCATAGAAAACGTTTGCCCCGGCTTCATATATATTAATGCCTGAAAAATCACGAAAATCGTAGCTATCCGGAGAACTTGCCCAACATTGCTGGAAAAAATCGGGGTACATCACCTGCAAATAAAGAGCAGACCATCCGCCGCTGCTATGGCCGTGCACATACCTATAGCCATTGCAATGATATTTCTGCTCTATTTCCGGAATCAGTTCCCTAACCAGCGCATCTCCCCAGGGACCGTTATTATCGCTGTTTGCATATGCGGTGTGACCGTTTGAACAGCTACCATCCAGGAATAAAAAAATAAACTTCGGATCATTGGTGAATGCTCCGGCCGCTTCATCACTGCCATTAAAGCGCAGAAAGGAGCTGCCAAACCCCGCTATGTAAATATAAACCGGTAACCGCGCCGACGGGTGCTTCAATAAGGTGTCCGGCAGTACCAATGCCCCATTGATGAAAATATCCTTGCCGTGAAACCGGCTCAGCACATCTGAACGGAACCTGATGCGCCTGGTATGCGTTGTCTCCCTGAACTCTTTCTCCCTTACCAGTTTGTCACATACCAGCGAATACGTTGTGTCGGTATTGTCATCAAACAATAATTGCACCGGTGGCGAATATACGTTGCCCACCCTGTCAGCCAATGTCCTTTCTATGCCAAATTCGCAGCTTCTATCAAATATTGCCTGGACAAAATAACGGCCTCTCTCCAGTTTTTTAAAAGGTACCGGATAACTGCTTTGAGCCCCCAGGTCCAGTAAAAGCGCGCTATCAGGGGATAAGTTGCTAATGTCCGTTACAGTGGTGGCCACCGGCAATGGGAAGTTAATACTGTTCAGCGGTTCATTGTCTGTTTTTGACATGAAAACATATAGTTTTCCGCTGATTTTCTCCTTCACTACCGTTGAAGGAAACTTTACAAGCAGCTGTTGCGCCTTTACCACCATTGCTCCCATCAGCAGGATAGCGGATATCATTACCCTGAAATATCTTATCATAAAATAACCTTCGCTTATGTGAGTATTTCTTTTTTCACCGCCTGTTTTATCAGTAACGCCAGTTCGCTGATCTTTGGATGCTCAAAAAAGTCACTGAGCGATAACGTAGTATCAAATTCACGGCATAAAGCAGACACAATTTTAAAGGCCGCTATGCTATGGCCACCCAGATCAAAGAAAGAATAGTCGCGTCCCACTTTTTCCAATCCCAACACTTCACTCCAGATCGCCTCAATCCTTCTCTCCTCCTCATCAACGGGCGGTTCATATACTCTATGCTGATACAACAGGGCCTCCGGGCGGGGCAACGCCCTTCTGTCTATTTTGCCGTTCAGCATCAATGGAAACGTTTCCAAATGGAGGAAGAAAGCCGGGACCATATAATCCGGCAGATTTTCCTGCAAGTGGTTACGTAATGTTATATCTGGTATGGCTGTCGCCGCCGTATAATACAGAATAAGTGAGATTTCCCGGCTTTTGTCTGTATGAGGCATGACCAACACCTCCCTGATACCGGGGAAGCGCTGCAGGTGTTTTTCTATCTCAAACAATTCAACCCTGTTTCCTCTGATTTTGACCTGTCTGTCTTCTCTGCCTACAAAAACAAGTAGCCCGTCTTTCTGTATTTTTCCGAGATCACCCGTTTTGTACAGGATATCCTCATACTCATTATGACCGGGATGCTGAATGAAACGTTCATTCGTCTGCGCCTCGTCCTTAAAATATCCTTTACTTCTAAAGGGCGTTCGTATATATATTTCCCCGATAGCGCCAGGGCGGCAACTTTGTCCGTCCTGCAACACCAAAACGGAAGTATTGGAGATAGCCTGCCCCAGCGGTATAATTTCATTGCTATCCTCTTCAATATGGCCAATGCGGTGGAAAACCTTGGCAAGCGTCGTTTCAGAAGGGCCATACAGGTTGACAAGCACGGAACTGTCACCGGCAACATTTCTCCAGTTCACAACATCTCTGTAGTACAATGCCTCCCCAGCCAGCAATATATAAGCCGGCAGTGTTCCCTTCACCGGGGCTTTGGCGAGGATGCCGGTAAAGACCCTGAATAGGGAAGGTACGGTATGCATCAACGTTATTCCTGCTTCACATATCCAGGCCAGTAGTTGAGCCGGATCTTTCTTCACGTCGGCCGGGGGAATGCATAATGTACCTCCGGCGAGAAGCGGGACAAAAATATCCCTGAAGCTCACATCAAAAGAGAGAGGGGCCAGCTGGCAACATCTGACGGAGTCCTTTAGTCCGAACTCTTTCACCTCCCAATGGACAAAGTGGCTCAAACTTTTGTGCATCCCCGCTATCACCTTGGGTTTACCGGTTGATCCGGAAGTATAAATCAGGTAATTACCATCCTCACCTGTCAGCTCAACATCGTTGTCCGGGAATACCGGTGAAGCCAGGACCGCTGCCGTATCTTCCATCAGCAGCAACCGGGGGGGTACCGCTGCATCAGCCAGCAGGTTGTCAAGGCAGGATTTATGAGACTGGTCAGTGATGACATAACGGGGCGCCACTGTCTGTAATAAATCCTTCAGACGTGCCGGGGGATACTTCACCTCCAAAGGCATAAATACCGCGCCGGCCTTATTTACACCTAATATAGCAGCTACATATTCAATACTGCTGTCAAGGAATACGCCTACCACGTCGCCTTTTTCTATTGCTAAGGCTGACAACGTGGAAGCTACTTTATCAGTCATGACCTTCAGTTCCCCGTAACTTACTTTTCTATCCTTCTCCTCTATGGCGATGTTATTGCTGTTATCTGTACAATGGTTATCGATAATACGATGCAGTATCAATTTATTATTACTCATATCCAGTATTTAACACAGTTAGTTATTCAATACCAAATCTATTTCCGTAGTGGATGAAATATTTCCATAATCAAATTTCACGACCGTATCCGCATATTTGAAATAGGCATCATCGTGTGTAATGGCGACAACGGTTTTCCCGTCTTTTATCAATCCAGGCAGAAACTTCCTGTAGAAGTATGACCGAAACTCCGGGTCCTGTTCAGCTGCCCACTCGTCCAGGATCAATATGGATTTGGCTTCCAGCAGGGAATATATCATTGCCAGCCTCTTTTGCTGCCCCTTTGACAGGTTTTTATCAGCCATTCCTTTTTTTGCATCCAGCCGCAGCACGCTATCCAGCTGCATAATTTCGCTCAGGTGTTTGAAGGGAGCATGTTTTTCATCAATCGTAAAGTCGTAGTAGTTCTCATTAAACAGGTAAGGTATGGTAAAAATTACCGAAAGATGGTCCCGGTAATGAGGCTCCTCGCTGGATATCTCCGACCCGTCAGCCATACATAAAAAGACCCTGCCGGACTCCGGTTTGTACAAGCCGGTAATCAAATTTACGAAGGTACTTTTACCGCTGCCATTCCCTCCCGTTACAAACATCAGCTTTCCTTTCTCAATATCCAGGTTCAGGGGGCCTAATGAAAATGCAGCATTTCCATCCTCATCTGTATAATTGTATCTTACGTCTTCAAACCTGATCCGCTCCGCCGGATGAATAGTAGTTGCCGGCTTAGCAGGCACTTCTTCTTTATCCAGTTCGGTGTTCATTTGCTGTTCAAATCTATTCAGTCTGGACACCGCCACTTTCACCCTGGTGATGGTAGGTACCAGTGTTACCAGCACCGCCACCGGGCCAATCAGGTACAATATAGTAGATATAAACGCCAGCAACTGTACATTTCTGAACCCTATCAGCGTTGGCAGGCCAAATATCACCACTCCCAGCACTATGTACCAGCTGTACTTTCCTGTCAATTCATTGCTCATATAACGAATGGCAATACCGGTGGCTAATTTCTTCCCTTCTCTCCTGTTAGGGAAGAAGTGATTATCAAATAACTTATTGGTTTTCCCTGCGCTCATCCGCAATTCTTTGTAGCCATGCAGCAGATCATTGAGATAGATAAAATATTTATCTTGTAAGTCTCTGAGTGCGTTGATATCCCGTTCCGCCTGTTTGTTACGATAGAGATACACCACCAGTAAAACAGCCATGATCAAAAGAATCATCCCCCCTCCTATCACGGAAGTCCAGAAGAGATATCCCAGGCAGCAAACAACGATGACCACAGCATTGAAGGTATTCATCAATACCTCCGGAACATCCGCCAGTTCCCTGGCATCCCCCATTGCAGTAAATACTTTTTCGTTACCCAGCTTTTCAAAACGCTCATACGAGGATAATTTTAATTTGGTCAATATTTTCAGCTCCATTTCAAACCGAAGGTCATTGGTCAGGCGAATGATATATCGCTGAAACAAGTTGCTGCTCATGATAGAAACGAACAATATACCGGCATAGACCACCGCAGGCGCTTTTGCTAAAATTGGTGGCAACGCTTCTCCGTTAACGGCAATGTTAATAAAAAGCAATAATCCCAGGTTAAGAATAGAGTCTGAAAGACCCAGGAAAACAAGGGACACATAAAAATATCTGGATTTTTCCCGCAAGAGACTCAGAATACCCATTTGAAGTACGTTAATTGATAATTAAAACTGTTCGTCAATAATATCCACGTTATTCCGCCGTAGTATGGTACCGCCATTTTCTGACAAACGGTAACTAAGTTCGCTCAGTGTCAATGTATGCAGGGCTTCCCTGCAAATTTCCACGATCGATCTTAAGTCATTTTCCATGGCTGCTATTGTAGCCGGCAGAAACAGCGAGGTATCAAACTCAATGTTGACCAGTATTTCATTTAAATCAGACACAAAGAAAGAGAGGTCTAGTTTGCTGATATTGTCTTCGATGGGTATTCCCTGCAGGCCGGTCAACTGTTCCAGTTTTTCAAAATCGCTGTGGCTGCCATTCAGATCAGCATTATTCATTACGACCAGTACGTCATAGAACGGGTTTCTGTCTTCCTTCCCGGTAACGATCAAATCCTCCACCAGTTTATCATATGGATAGTCCTGATGATCAAATGCATCCAACACCCGTTGTTTTACGTTTTCAATAAAGGCTGACAGGTGATCACTACCCCTTAAATCAATTTTCAGCACCAGATAATTCAGATAAAACCCTATCTGGTTTTCCAGTTCATGATGATTTCTTCCTGAGATCGGCGTTCCTGTAACAATTGTCTGTTGACCACTATAATGATATAACAACATGTTTATAACACTTTGCAGGACTACAAACAGGCTCGTATCAAATTCTCTTGCCAGCGTACGCAAATAATCAGAAGACTCCCTGCTCAGGCTGAACCTATGTTTACTCCCTGTATAACTACGTTTTGCCGGGCGCGGAAAATCATACGGCAGGTTAATTTCGGGCAATTCCTGTTCTAATTCAGCATACCAGTATTGCTTAAGGGTATCCATTTTATTAGCCAGCATTGCCTGCTGCCAGGCAACATAATCCTTATAATGTATCCTTAACGGAGGTAAAGGATCTTCCAACCCCTGGCTAAATGCCTCATACAAAACGGCCAACTCTTTTACCAACACCCCCACAGACCAGCCATCGCTGATGATATGATGCATGTTAATCAACAGCAAATACTTTCCACCCGGAAAATGCACGATGCCGATAGTAGCCAGCGGTCCGCTTTCCAGGTTAAACACGCGCTCTGTCATTGCCCTGATGGAGGAAGCTGTCACCTCACTCTCCGTTCCGTCCGTGATAACAGTTTCCATTATATCAACTATACTGCCCGGATGGATATGCTGGCGCAGGTCCCCATTGGCAAAAGAGAACGTGGTGCGGAGCGACTCATGCCGTTCCGTAATTTTCTTCAGTGCCCGTTTTAAAGCAGGGATATCGGTATTACTATTAAGACATGCGGCTAACGACATGTTATACAATGTCTTTTGTTCTATCTTTTTATCCAGTATCAGCAAACGCTTCTGTGCATAAGAAACCGGGTAATACTCTCTGCCAGGTATAGCGGCGATAATTTCACTTTTAAATACGGTTTCCTTTCCTGCCAGTACTTTTGCCAATCCGGCCACAGTGTTATTTTCGAAGAACTCTTTCAGCCCGATGTCCTTTTGTAAGGTACGGGACAGTATGGAGGTTATCCTGGTTGCGATAAGGCTATGCCCCCCCAATTCAAAAAAGGTATTGGACCTCCCTACTTTCTTCAGGCCCAACAGTTCACTCCAGATGGCGGCTATTGCTGTTTCCAGGTCACCTATTGGCGGTTCATATGTAAGCTGGCTGTAAAGCAGTTCTTCCGGCTTGGGTAATGCCTTTTTGTTTATTTTCCCGTTCAGGTTAAGCGGGAAACTATCCAACCGGACGAAATAAGACGGGATCATGTAATCGGGCAATTGTTGTTTCAGAAACTCCTGTATTGCCCGATGGGTGATATTTTCCCTGGAAATAAAATAGCAACAGAGGCTAAGTTCATGTGTGTCCGACGTTACTGTTGTCACCACATTATGCTCAACACCAGGAAAGCCGGCGACATTTTGTTCTACTTCGGCAATCTCTACCCGGTTACCCCTAATCTTCACCTGTGTGTCTGACCGTCCTACGAAGGCGATGCTTTTATCCGGCAGGTATTTGCCCAGATCCCCCGTTTTATATACAATATCTTCAAATTCCTGCTGCAGTGGATTCTGTATAAATTTATCCGCTGTCATAACAGGGTCTTTGTAATATCCTTTGCTCCGGAAAGGTGTTTTAATAAGTATCTCGCCCGTGTCGCCCACGTTACACAGCCTGCCGTTATTGACAATGGCAACGGTGGTATTAGGTAACGGTATGCCAAGGGGCACAACGCTGTCCGGGTGTATTTCTTCCTGTGGTATTCTATAAAACAACTTCGCCAGCGTGGTTTCAGAAGGACCGTAAAGGTTAACCAATGTAACTCCTGCTCCTGCCAACCTTCTCCAGACGGTCACATCTTTTCCATACAACGGTTCTCCTGCTGTCAACACATATTTCAGCGAGGTGAACGGGAAGGAAGTAACGGCCTCCTGCTGCAATTCCTTCATCAACAACCTCAATACCGACGGAACAATATGCAGTACTGACAATTTGCTGTCCCTTATCCAGGCAATGAATTTTTTCACATCCTGCTGAATGCCATCTGGCGGTATAAACAGGGTGCCGCCGGCCAGTAGTGGCACATAGATGTCCCGAAGGCTCACATCAAAGGAAAGAGGAGCAATCAGACCCGTCCTGGTATCCTTATCAAGACCAAACTCCTTTACTTCCCAGTGTATAAAATGGCTCAGTGACTTATGCATACCTTCTATCACTTTGGGCGTCCCTGTAGATCCGGAGGTATACATGAGATAACAGCTGTCGTCTCCTGTCACCACTTCCTCTGCCGGCAGATCAATAACAACTTGCCTTGGCATAAATTCATCAACAAACAGATCATATCGTTCATTCATCAGTAAAGTACCAGTCCCGTAACGGGCGGAAGAATGATACTGGTGTTTCTCCAGCTGGTCCTGCGGAACAATGATAAACCGGGGAGTGACCACTTTCATGATCTGCATCATTCGTTCAGCAGGATACCCGGGTTCTACCGGCATAAAAACGCCTCCGGCTTTGCTGACACCCAGCATTGTGATGATATAATCGTGGCTTTTAGGCACCATCAGGGCTACCACATCTCCCTTTTTCAAGCCGGTCTTTTTTAGCTGCTGCGCCAGATGGTTGGCATATTCCATCAATGCACCATAAGTAACCGACATATCATTCCAGCGAACCGCGATCTGCGAGGACCTGTCGCGCGCATATTCCTCTAAAACTGTATAAAGTACTCGTTTATCCACAGCATAGGTTTTATGAGAACATTAAAAATCTTCATTAAGCAGTTGCTGGTTCTTTTCAAGCATTTCTGCCTCCAACGCGCCGGACAGCTGTTCTATCACATCTTCCACAGGACGGGCAATATCTTTTACGACCATTTCTATCAGTAGTAACAAGTCACTATTGAGTTTAGTAATGGTCTGTTTGTGGAAAATGTCCGTCCGGTATTCTGTATTTACTGAGATATTGTCGCTTTCGTTTATGAAGAAGGTAAGATCTGTTTTACTGACAGCATCGAAAACTGGTATCCATTCCAGGCCCAGGATTTTTTCCAGTTCTTTTATATCAGCATCGGCAGCGTTCAGTCCCTGGTTATTCATCACCACCAACACATCATACAGTGGGTTTCTTCCAAGTTCAATAGCTCCTCCTGTAATTTCCGCAGCCAGTTTTTCAAATGGATATAGTTGATACTGGTAGCTTTCGTATGTATCATTTTTGATTTTCTGCATCAGCGCAGCAAAGGTACTGTCAGTGCCTATCCGGGTCCTTAATGCCAGGTAATTGAGGTACAGGCCCACCTGGTCCTGCAGCTCCGGATGTGCCCTGCCGGCAACAGGGGTACCTATCACGATATCATTTTGTCCGGAAATTTTCATGAGCAGTAGTTTTACAACTGCCTCAAAGAAGATGAACAAACTGGCCTCCTGTTGTGTGCAAATATTCCTGATCTTACCGGACAGGTCTGTACCCAGTTCAAACTGAATGGTATCTCCTTCATACTTCCGCACTTCCGGCCGGGGCAAGTCAAGCGGAAGATACAATTCCGGCAGTGTGTTCCCCAGTTTCTCGTGCCAGTATTGACGTTTGTTATCATCCTTCTTCAATTTTTCCCACAACCAGTTTGAATAGTCTTTGTACTGGACATTCAGATTGGGGGCAAGCAACGGCGTACCCGCTGCCAACGCGCTGTACGCGGTAAGGAAATCCTTTGTCAATACCTGCATGGACCAGCCGTCACAAATAATATGATGGATGGTAAACTGCAGGAGGTACTGCTTATCGGCAAAATGGACCAACCTTACGTGCCAAAGCAAATCTTTTTCCAGGTCGAAACGCCGTTTCATTTCATCCTGTATGTAGGTGTGGGCGGTTTGCGGGGAAAACGATGTCTGGCCTGCTACAACATGCTCCACTGCCATCTCTTTCCAATCGTGGACCTGTTGCTGCAGATGCCCTTCTATATCAACAAAAGTCGTCCTTAATATCTCATGTTTTTGCAGCAATGCGTTAAAGGCCCCCTGCAAGGCAGTCTCATTTATTGCACCTGAAAGTTTAAATGCGGCCGACATATTGTAAGCGGAAAAATCATCCGTCAGTTGTTCAACAAGGTAAATTCTTTGTTGAGCGGGTGTAGCCTGATAGTATTCTCGTTTCCCGACCGGCCTTATGGGCTGCAGCAGATCAGCGTCCGCATGTTGGATCAGCACCGCCAGTTTACTAACCGTATTATGCTCAAAAAAATCCTTCAGGCTTATTTGCTTATGTAATTTCTGATGTATTCCGGCAACAATTTTTGTTGCGGTAAGGCTATGACCTCCCAGTTGAAAGAACGAGTGATTCACGCCTATTTTAGCGATTCCCAACACACTACTCCAAATATCAGCAATCGCTTTTTCCAGTTCGTTTTCCGGCGGATCAAACCCCTGTTGGAGATACAGCATATCCTCCGGTTTCGGTAATGCCTTTTTATCAATTTTCCCGTTCAGATTAAGCGGAAATGCGTCCAGTTTAACGAAATAAGACGGGTGCATATATGCGGGCAAATTCCTGTCTAAGTATCGTTTTAGCTCCGCCTGATCAATATCACCATTATCACAGGTATAGTAACAACATAGTATTGTACCTGTATCTTCCTGTTCTATTGACACAACCTCCGTATGCTTTATCCCGGTAAAGCCGGCTATTGTTTGCATCACTTCAGACAGCTCTACGCGGTTTCCCCGGATTTTGACCTGTGAGTCTATCCTGCCAACATAAGTAATGCTTTTGTCGGCCAGGTACTTTCCCAGATCGCCTGTCTTATACAAGATATCCTCATAATCCTGGTGTAGCGGATTTTGGATAAAGCTGGCGGCAGTCAGTGCAGGATCTCCCCAATACCCCTTGCTCCGGAATGGCGTTTTTATATATATTTCACCTATCTCGCCAATATTACAAAGTTGGCCACTCTGAATGATAGCGATGGCGGTGTTGCTGATAGGCTGCCCCAGGGGTACGATTTCTCCTGCATTAGCCGGCACCTCCCTGATCCTGTTGTATATCTTGGCCAGGGTTGTTTCACTGGGACCATACAAATTAACCAGCTGCACCTCTTTCCCTGCTGCGTCGTACCATTCTTTCACATCTTTGCCATATAGCGGCTCGCCTGCCAGCAATATGTATTTCAATGAGGTGGAAACCGGTTTGCCAGATGCGCGGATAACCGCCGTCAATTCTCTAAAATAAGACGGCACTATATGCACCAGGGTCACCGAGTGGTCAATCAGCCATTCCAGCAACTTCCGCGGATCTCTTTTAACAGTAGCGTCCGGGATTACAATCGTTCCACCGGCCAGCAGGGGAACGAAAATATCCCTGAAGCTCACATCAAACGAAACAGGAGCAAACTGGCAGCATCTTACCTCAGGTCCCAGATTAAATGTCTCCACTTCCCAATGGACAAAGTGGCTGAGGCTTTTATGCACCCCCTCTATGATCTTTGGTGTTCCGGTTGACCCTGAAGTATAGATCAGATAGTTGCTTTCATTCCCGTCCAGTTCCGGCAAACGGACATCCCGGTGATCCACTGCCTGTCTGTTACATTGAAGACCTGCTTCTGTACCATCGTCGTCCCAGATAAGACCGGGAACATCCTCATTACCCATTATGCCGGACAGTTTACCTTTAAGCGCAGATGTAGTAATAACAAAAGCAGGTTTTACCGTAAGTAACAGTTGCCTGAGCCTGGCAGGCGGATAATCCACTTCAAGCGGCATAAAAATCGCTCCTGCCTTGTTTACACCTATAATACCGGCAATATATTTAAAGGATGACGGCAGGTATACTGCCACAATATCCCCCGTTTTAACAGAGAGGGCGGCCAGGCTTTTCCCTACCATATCAGTGGCGTCGGACAAATCCCCATACGTAAACATACCATCCGTTGACTCCACAGCAATACGCTCCGGATGGCGGGCAGCCCAATCGTCTATCAATGTTGATAAGACCCGTTTGTTCATAGTTACCAATTAAAACTCTTCAGTGATAAAATTCAGGTTGGCGTCCGACAGTTCTATAGCCGAACGCTGCTCTCCTTCATCTGAGATGAAAGTGTTGAGGTCTTTTAATGTTGTCTCTCCATGTTGCGGAATCAGAGCAAATACTTTTTGCATTGTTGCTATCATCGTCTCTATGGTATGGTATTCAAAAAGCTCTGTGCTATACTCCACATTGATATGAATCTGTTCGGCATCTGTAACAAAGAATGTAATAGCCACCTTACTGGTATTGCTGTCCAGGGATATCTTTTCTGCTCCCAGTATTTCCTGCAGATCTGACTGTCGTTGCGCAGTGCCGTTCAACTCCCGGTTATTCATGACGATCAGCACGTCATAAAATGGATTTCTGTTATTTACATTGCCGTCCGGGTAAAATTCTTCAACCAGTAATCCATATGGATACACCTGGTGATCAAATGCCGCCAGTGTATTTGTTCTCACCTGTTCAATAAACTGCAGGTATGTAGCCTCCCTGTTGATATCCGTTTTAAGTACCAGGTAATTCAGGAATACGCCGATGAGCGGCTCCAGGTGTTGGTCTACCCTTCCGGCTATAGGCGCCCCGATATATAAAGATGACTGGCCGCTATATTTATACAATAACATATTAATGGCAGACAACACAATTATAAACAGGCTTGTACCTGTTTGGTCTGCCATGGCCCTGAGGCTGTCAGACAGTTCTGCGGAAAATGTCACCGGAATTACCTTTCCTTCATACGTGCGGCGTTGATCAAAGCCTCTGTCCAGTGGCAGTGCCAATGGTATTATATCAGCCAGCTGTTCCTGCCAGTATTTCCGGTGTATGTTCATTTTATCATCAGCCATCCTGTTAAACCAGTCGGCGTAATCCTTATACTGTAGCGGCAGTGGTAACAAGTCTGCCTCCTGTCCCTGCCGGTATGCGGTATAAAAAGTCAACACTTCATCAATCAATAATCCAATGGACCATCCATCACATACAAGGTGATGAATGGTTAATAACAGCAGGTATCTTTTTTCTCCCAGGTCAATTACCTGACCTCTAATTAATGGTGGTTTTTCTATATCAAAAGGCCGAATCAGTTCCCGTTGCTGATAGCGGTCGATGTCTTCAGCGCTGTATCCGCCGGTATTATCCAGTCTCAGTTCCAATGAAAAGTCAACTTCCCCGTGCACCTTTTGCACGGGTACGCCGTCTGCCATAATAAAACCCGTACGCAGTGCTTCATGCCGGCGTATAACGGATTTAAAGGCATTATTCAGTGCCTCAAAATCTATATCTCCGCTAATGATGCAGGAAACCGGCATATTGTAGAGAGATTGCGCCCCTTCCTTCTGGTGATATATCCAGATATTACGTTGGATATATGACAGTGGATAGTATGCTGCAGGCGTTACTTTTTTAATGATCTGATATGCCTGTCTATGCTTGATTTCGAGTAATCTGGCTTGTTCTTTTATAGTTGGATGATCGAAAAACTCCCTGATCGATATTTCCTTTCCCATCTCCCGGTAAATCTGGGAAATGATTCTGGTAGCAGAAAGGCTATGGCCGCCCTGCACGAAAAACGACAGGGTGGTACTTAATTTATTATGTCCCAGCACAGCAGACCAGATATCTGCCACCTGCTTCTCTGTAAAGGTTTCTGGTGCTGCAAAGTCTTCATCCTGGTAAAGCAATTCCTCTGGCAGGGGCAACGCTTTGACATCAATTTTCCCATTCAGGTTAAGCGGGAAGTTATCCAGCTTTACAAAATATGATGGAATGAAGGAGGAAGGCAGTTGTTGTCGCAGGAAGGAGATTATCTCATTGGCACTTACAGTGGTATTTTCCTTGTAGTACGCAATTAATATGAACTCCATGTTCTTTTGTTGTACCGGTTTAACCAGCACCTGCTCTATGGCCGGCATCTTTTTTATCACCGTTTCCACTTCGTTCATTTCCACCCGGTTGCCTCTTATCTTTACCTGCCGGTCATTTCTCCCTACGAATTGTATGGTGCCATCTTTCTGATAGCGGCCCAGGTCACCGGTACGGTAAATGATATCTTCAAAATTGGCATGCAGCGGATTCTGGACAAAAGCGGCGCTGGTTAATTGCGGATCGTGATAATAACCCTTGGAGCGGAAAGGTGTTTTAATACAGATTTCTCCCACAGCTCCTGCGCTACACAATAGATTTTCACTGAGGATCAATACTTTTGTTCCCGGCAAAGGAGTACCCAAAGGAATAATTTCGTGCGGCCCATCCGGCACCTCCTCTATTCTGTTGAAAATTTTCGCCAGGGTGGTTTCTGAGGGACCATAAAGATTTACCAGTGAAACGCTATCTCCCATCCATACCCTCCATTCCAGGACATCTTTTACATACAAGGCCTCCCCGGCTATTAATATATATTTGAGATGACTGATCTGGCCGGCGCTGACCGTTCCCTGTTTCAGTTCCTGTATAAAGGAACGAAAAATGGAGGGGACGGTGTGAATAAGCGATATTTTTTCTTCGGCTATCCAATTCCAAAGCTCCCTGGGTGACCCCAAAAGACCCTCCGGAGGTATTGAAAGCTTACCACCTGCCAGCAAGGGCACAAATATGTCCCGCAGGCTAACATCAAATGTGGTAGCTGCCAGGTGACTCACATTAACGCTTCTATCAAGCTTAAACTCCGCTACTTCCCAGTGAATAAAATGACTCAGGGATTTGTGACATCCTTCAATAAGCTTCGGTTCTCCGGTGGAACCGGAGGTATACAGCAGATAATTACTGTCCTCTCCGGAAAGCGGTATATCCAGAGATGATGCTGACAGGTTATTTACAGGCTCGGAGGTAATAATCTTGCTATTCTCTGCTATCACCAGCTTTACCGGGCGTTGTTCTTCATTGAGGATGATCACATGTACCCTGGTATTGGCCAGGCCGGTCGACAATAACATGCCCAATAACTGTTCTTCCTGCTTACTGTTTGTCAGGAACCACGCTACACCAGCTTTTCTCAAAAGTTTTTCCATTCTCAATACAGGATAACCAGGATCAAGCGGCATAAAAATCCCCCCCGCTTTGTTTACGCCCAGCAAACTGACAATATACCCAATGCTCTTTCCCATGTATATGCCTATTACATCCTGTCTGTTAAACCGCAGTTGCAGCAGGTAACCGGCGATATGATCAGACCGTTCTTTTAGCGTATTGTAGGAAATATCTCCCTCCTGGCTGCTGATGGCAACATGCTGTGCCTGTTCATTCGCCATTTCATCGATCAGGGTGTGCAGTACTTTCTTATCTGCCATAGATTAACACTTTTGCAGGTTAATGGGATTTTAGAACTCATCCGCAATTGTATCCATGCTATCCATCAGAAAAGCTTGTTCTTCTTTTCCGGCAACCTGATACAGAATATCACCAACTGTCAGTTCAGGTTGTTTTATGGCCAGCTCCAGGATCTGTTTCCACTTGTCGCCAAAGGACGCAATTGTTTCCGGATTATATAATTCGGTCCTATACTCGATACTGAATGAAATTTCCTCCTCATCATTGACGAAGCAACTTATATCCAGTTTGCTATACTTATGCTCAAACCGGTATCCGCTGAATCCAAGTATCCGTTTCATGTCCTGTATATCTTTATCATCTGCGTTCAGTGACGCATTGTTCATCACAATGAGCACATTGTACAACGGATGCCCGGCTTTCAAAGCGCCACCCGCCAGCTCTGTGGCTAACTGATAATAAGGATATGCCTGATGATCAAATGCGTTCAGTATGTCTTTTTTCACCAGTAACAGGTAATCATTGAACGAAAAACCGGATTGTATTTCCGATCTCAATACCACGTAATTGAGGTAAAGTCCGATCTGTCTTTCCAGGTCCGGATGTTGTCTGCCTGCAACAGGCGTACCCAATGAAATTTTATTTTTACCGGTATAACGGAACAATAATATATTCAATGTTGATACAAACAGCATAAACAGACTTACCTCTTGCGCCTGTATGTACTTCCTGACTTGCACGCTCAGTGTCTTTCCCAACTTAAAGCCGGTGGTAGCTGATATATTTGTCAACACCTGCTTCGGGTCATAATCTGTTGGCAATGCGGCTTCATTGCCAATTCCCTGCAATTGTTTCAACCAGTACGTACGGTCTTTCTCCAGCTCCTGTTGTCTGCTATGCTCATAATGGGAGAAGTCTTTATACTGAAGTGGCAACGATGGCAGTGATGGCGGGGTATCATTGACAATCGATTCATACGCCACCAGTAATTCCTGCAACAAAATCTTATTAGACCAGGCATCAGAGATGATATGATGCATTAACAACACAAGGATGCAATGCTGCTCGTTTTCCTCTACCATCGCAGCTCTTATCAGAGGCCCTGCTTCAAGCGAAAACGGTATGTCCAGGTATTCGTCTATTATTGTGTTCAATGCTGCGTCACTTTTACCCACATCGATGTATTCGATTGAAAAGTCAGATTCCTCCGGCGACAGGACCTTCTGTACCGGTTCACCATTTATTTTAGGGAAAATAGTACGCAGGCTCTCGTGCCTTGCTATGACTGTTTTGAACGCTTCATTCAGAACATCCCTGTTTACAGTAGCTGCGAGAACAAAAACGCCTCCTATTACATACGCTTTTTCAAAGCCAGCCATCTGGCTTGCCAGCCACATGCTTTTTTGTGCTGGTGACAGCTGGTAATATTCCATTTCGGGTGCTACCGGCAACGGGCGCCATTGCGTATTATACTTTGACGCCAGCAGCTGCGCCAATGAGGCTACCGTTGTATGAGACCAGAATTCCTTTAGAGTAAATTCAATACCCAACTTTCGGTATACTTCCGATACGACCCTGGTCGCTGACAAGCTATGTCCTCCCAGTTCGAAGAAATTATGCTGTGTCCCTATTTTTTCAAGCCCAAGTATCTCCGACCATATTTTTGCCAGGGCTTTCTCCAGAGAAGTATGCGGGGCGACAAATGCCTTTGTACTATACAGGAGCGCCTCCGGCTGCGGTAAGGCAGTCCTGTCTACCTTACCGTTTATGCCCAACGGAAATTCATCCAGATACACCCAATACACAGGTAACATATATTCCGGCAGGTAGTCGTTCAAAACAGACCGTTGTTCCGGTAGTAGTTCTTCGGACCCTGTATAGTAGCAGATCAGCAAGATGTCATGATCCTCCTTATAGTGAGGTATGACCAACGCCTGTTTTACCCCGGACAGTGTGGCAATTACCTGCTCCACTTCCAGCAGTTCCACCCTGTTACCCCTTATCTTAAGCTGGCCGTCTTTTCGTCCCATGAAAAGAATCTCGCCCCCCTGTTGTTGTTTGCCCAAATCACCTGTTCTGTAAATAATATCAGTGTGATCGTTGTGCAGGGGGTTCTGCACAAATTTTTCTGATGTCAGTGCTTCATTTTTCCAATACCCTTTGGTCCGGAACGGTGTTTTGATACATATTTCTCCTATTTCACCTTCGTTGCAAAGTATATTTCCCTGCATAATAGCTACCCCGGTATTTGTTATGGGCTTACCTAATGGTACTATGCCCGTATCATTCAGATCAGGTAAAGTCAGATCAATTTTATAATACAATTTCGCCAGGGTTGTTTCCGATGGGCCGTAAAGGTTGACCAATGTAGCGTTATCACCGGCAGCCAGCTTCCAGTTAATGGCATCTCTGTAATAAAGGGGTTCTCCTGCCAGGAAAATATACCGGATGGCGGAAAGCTCAGGAGCGGCGCCGCGATGTTCCAACTCCTTTGTCAGTAATCTGAATACAGATGGAACAATATGGACCAATGATATGCCCATATCAGCAAACCATAACCGTAACCTGGCTGGCTCAGCACGCACCGCCGCCGGGGGGACACATACTGTTCCGCCTGCCGCCAGCGGCAGAAATATGTCCCGGAAGCTTACATCAAAGGACACAGGCGCCAACAGACTAACCCGATCGGTGCTACTGACATCAAATGTATTCAGTTGCCAATGAATAAAATGGGCCAGTCCCTTGTGTACACCCTCAATGATTTTCGGTTCACCGGTAGATCCGGAGGTATATATAATATAGCAACTGTCATCTCCCGTCATTACCGGCGGTGCAGGATATGGCGTAGTAGTCCCCCATTCTGTCCAGCTACCGGCGACATCTATCCGTTTGATACACTGCCCTGCTGCCGAGTAGCACAAAAGCTGTTCTTCCTTTGAGAAAAATGATAATCCGGCCACCAGCCTAATGGCTTCCTCGCAATGTGCGTCAGTGGTGATCACAAAGGCCGGTAATACTCTTTCACATATATCAGCTAATCTTTTTGCGGGGCTCTCAGGAAGTAAAGGCATAAAAATGCCTCCGGCCTTATTAACAGCAAGTATACAGCTTATATAATCAAAGCTTCCATTCATATATACTGCCACTACCTGCCCCTTTTTAAGTCCCAGTTGCAACAAAGTGTTCTTAAGCCATTCAGATGCATCATAGAGCTCCTTGTAGGTAAAGTCCCCCCCGGGAGAAGCTATCGCTACTTTTTCCTGGTATTGCAGGGCAACATTATCTATAACGGTATATAACAATTTCTTATCCATAACCTAAAAATCTTCGTCTATAATTTCCTTAAAAGCTTTTACAGGATTCAGTTGTTGATAGATATTGTCTATTGTCGCATGGGTATTCTCCACCACTATTTCCACCAGCCGGAGCAATCGTTCGCCAATGACCCGGGCTGTCTGCTCCCTAAACAGCTCGGTGCTGTATTCGATAGTAATACCAATGGCCGGTTTATCGTCAAAGAACAAGGTAAGTGGCAGCTTGGTACTTCTGTCGTGTACTGGCATCGGCTCCAGCCGCATCAGCTGCGTCAGGCGTTCCCCGTCTTCCCATTCCATATTTAATCCGCTGTTATTCATCACCAGCAACACATTGTACAGGTCAATATCCTTGTGTATATGTTGCCCCCCTGCACTTTCCGCAATCAGGTCGTATGGATACTCCTGGTGTTCATAGGCTTCTTCCACCGTTTGTTTTACGGTAAGCAGCCAGTCCTTAAAAGTCTGTTCATACGATACCTCGTCATACAGTACCAGGTAATTGAGGAACAGCCCCGTTAACTGGTGCAGATCAGGGTGAGACCTTGTTGCTACCGGGCAGCCTATTGTCACGTTGGACTGATCACAGATCCGGCACAGCCATAATTTTGTCAGCGCCACCAGAACAGTAAACAAGCCGGTGTCATTATCAAGTGCAATATTTCTCAGTACGGTAGATAATTCTGTACTGATAACAAATGTGTTTTTTCCACCGGTATATTGTCTCAGTTGCGCTTGTGGAAAATCGGCCGGCAAATTCAACTTCGTATTTTTCCCGTCCAGGCGTTTCTGCCAATATTGCCGGTGGTGCTCCATTTCACCATTGCCAATGCGCACTGATTGCCAGAAGGCATAATCTTTATACTGTATTTTAAGCGGGGGCAGTACCTTGTTCTCCTGTACTATCTGCCCCTGTAGCTGCGCATAGAGCAGGGCTATCTCATGTAATATGATGGCCGACGACCAACCGTCACTGATAATATGATGGATGGTAAACTGTAAGATATCTTCCTTACTGTTACGTTTGAACAACCGGAGATCAAAAAGCGGATAAGCAGCCAGATCATACTCTTTTTCAGCATTGCGTAACAAAGCCTCCTGCAATTGTTCATGGTCCATATCTCCAGCCTCCGTGACGTTAATGGTCACTGTACAGTTGTTCTGGACTTGCTGAACCAGCACACCGCCCGTACTCATGAATACAGTACGAAGAATTTCATGACGGCTCACTATCCTGCTAAATGCTTCCTGCAACAGGTTTACGTCCATACCGGCATCTACTTTATAAACGCCGTTCATATTGTAAGCAGACTTATTCTGTAACGTCTGATGCAGAATGAACAGTCTATGTTGTGCATTTGAAAGCGGATACACTTCCTGTTCAGGCGCCGGCGGAATAGGACGATACTTTTTTTCTTCCAGACTCGTGAGATGGTCTGCCAGCTTCCGGATGGTAGCTTGCTGCAAAAACTGCTTTAACGTTATTTCCACACCCAGCTCCCTGTATAGCAGGGATACCACCTTCGTTGCGGAAAGACTGTGTCCGCCCAGTTCATAAAACGAATTGGTCACGCTGACCTTTTTCAGGAACAATACTTCTTTCCAAATGGCAGCTATTTTAAATTCCAGCTCGGTTTCGGGCGCATCGAAAGACATTTTTTCATACAACATTTCTTCAGGAAGCGGCAGCTGCTTTTTATTGATCTTCCCATTCAGGTTAAGTGGAAACTCATCCAGCCGCAAAAAGAAAGAAGGGTGCATATACGCAGGCAACCGCGGTGTTATATACTCCCTGATCTGCGCTACTGTTACATTATCTCCCGACGTAAAGTATCCTACCAATACTTTTTCCTGGTCCATATTTTCCATCGCTACCACCACACACAGGTCCACACCCGGGCACCGGCCTATTTCCGATTCTACCTCCAGCAGTTCCACGCGGTTTCCTCTTATTTTTACCTGGTTATCGATCCTCCCCACGAAAGCAACCACTCCATCAGCAAGATATTTGCCCAAATCCCCTGTTCTGTATACAATATCTTCAAAATCGTTATGCAAAGGATTCTGAACGAATTTTGCCTTATTCAGGTCCGGATCATTAAGGTATTTGTTTGAAATGAACGGGGTTTTAATCAGAATTTCACCGACCACGCCTTCGTTACAAAGCTCTCCCTGGTTCTCGATGATGATAACGGTATTGGGTAATGGGACACCCAATGGCATCACACCGTTGAAGTCCCCGTGATCGGGATCAATAAGGTGATATATCTTGGCGAGCACGGTCTCTGACGGACCGTACAGGTTGACCAGCTGTATTTCTTTACCAGCCGCTTTGTACCACGCCAGCACATCTTTACCGTGCAACGGCTCTCCCGCCAATAGTATATATGATAGTGAGAGTAACGCAGCCGGTTTGTTTTTTTCCTCCAATTCCTTCGTAAGCAACCTGAATACACTGGGCACCAGATGTAACAGTGTAATCCTGCTTTCCGTTATCCAACTCAGCAGCTTTCGCGGATCGGCCTTGATAGCTGCATCCGGTATGCACAAAGTACCGCCGGCCAAAAGTGGCGCAAAAATGTCTCTGAGGCTTACATCGAAGCTAACAGGGGCCAACAGGGATATACGGGTATTTGCATTTAAATGGAAAGCTTTTACCTCCCAATGAATGAAATGACTCAGGCTCTTATACCTGCCCTTTATTATTTTAGGCTGACCGGTTGAACCGGAAGTATAAATAATATAATTGGTATCATCGCCATCCTGTTCAATATTACCATGATAAACAGATGCATTTGTCAGGTCTCCCACAGGTGACAATACTCCTCCATCGCTTTTCTGTACCTGTATTTCCGCCAGAGCGTCCGTTTTAAGTAACACGATGTTTGCGGCATCCGAGCCCCCCGTCTGCTTCAATATTTCATTCAACGTGTCCGCGTAGGCAGCCAGGGTGATAAATGTGGAGGCTTTTGTTTCCCTTATAAGTCCGATAGCCCGGAGGGTGGGATAATCAGGCTCCAGTGGCATAAAGATGGCACCCCTCTTATTAATTCCCAGGATGCTTACCACATATGCGATGCTTGCCGGCAGGTAAACAACGACTATCTCACTCTTTTTCACCTGCAAGTCCGCCAGGCACATAGCGATCCTATCAGAGAAATATTTGAGTTCTCCATAGGAAATATGCATTTGCTGTTGCTCGATAGCGACCGAGTACGGATGGTCCGCAGCGGCTGCATCTAACAAAGTGTGCAATAACTTTTTATCCATGAAAGCATTTTAAAAATCTTCTGAAATGAGATTGATCTTACTTTCCAATGCTGCGTTTTTTTTCCCGGCAGACAGCGTCCAGCTCAGATCACTTAATGTGATAAGCGGATTTTCAATTACCTGTTGCGCCAGGCTATCCAGTTCTTCTGCATATTGTTTGATGGTAGCCGGCTTAAACAGCTTCGCATTGTATTCCAGGTCTATTCTGATATGTTCCTGCTCCTCCATTATAAAAAAAGTAAGGTCCAGCTTACTGACCTTAGCCGGCACATCATACAATTCCAGTCCCAGTTCATTCCGGAAGGACGCCAGGTTTTCATTGCTGATATTAAGTCCATCGTTGTTCATGACTACGAGTACACTATAAAACGGCGTGTGGACGGACTGGTCCAGTGCTCCTGAAAGTTCCTCTACCAGCTTATCAAAGGGATAATCCTGATGGTCCAGCGCCTGTATTACGTTGTCGTGAACCTGTTTTAACAATATTGAAAAAGAAATGTCTCTCTTTATGCTGGTACGGAGGAGCACATTGTTCAGGTAAAACCCGATCTGATCTTCCAGGTCGGGATGGTTTCTGCCGGCCACCGGCACGCCGACAGCAATGTCATTGCTTCCGCTTTTGACATACAACAGTACCTTTATCAGGGACAACAATACCGGGAACAGTCCCATCTTATTGTCCATCGCAATTTTTCTCAACGCGTTCGCCCGTTCCTGACGGATATATGCGGTATGTACCTCCCCTTCAAACCCCGGTATACCTGTCCTTTCCATGTCAACCGGCAACAAAAGGGCTGAAGGAGCCGGCTGCATAACACCATGCCAATATGCCTTATGCATATCCAGTTCTCCGGCTGCCAGCCGCGCCAGTTGCCATACAGCATAATCCTTGTACTGTATTTTCATTGGTGGCAATGTGTCCGGAAGCTTTTTTCTGCAAGCATTATATAAAGCCAGCAATTCCTTTGTAAACACATTCATTGACCATCCATCAGACAGTATATGATGGATATTCAGTACAAAGAAATACCGGCCATCCTGTTGCCTGATCAGCCGCGCCCGGACAAGGACGTCCTGGTAGAGGTTAAAAGAATGATGGTGCTCATGGGCCAGGCATTGGTCCGGTGACAAGTTGCCCTTATTTTCCAAATCCACCATCAGTACCGCCTGCTCTGCTGTTATACACTGCCAGAAAGTCCCTTCTGTGAACACAAAACGTGTCCGGAAGACTTCATGCCTTGCGATGACGCCATCAAATGCCTGTTTGAAAGCACCTACATCCAGCGTGGCGGAAAAAAAACAGGCAGTCACCATGTTATAGGCGGTGAGTTCATTCACCACCTGGTCCAGTACCAGCAGTCGTTTCTGGGAATGCGAGACCGGATACAATGCAGCTGTTTCCGCCAGAGGGATATGTTCAAACGCAGAGACGCTGATACCCGGCATCTTCTCCGCCAGTAATCGTACAGTAGGATGTTCAAGAAAGAATTTCAGGGATACATGCCGGTTCGTTTCCTTATAAATTCTTGATATAACTTTCACTGCATTCAGGCTATGGCCCCCCAGCTCAAAGAAAGAATTATTGACACCAACTTTCTGCAGCCCAAGCACCTGGGAGAAAATACCGCACAAAAAGACCTCGTCTTTGTTCGATGGTGGTGTAAATTCAAGCTGTTCATACAATAAATCTTCCGGTGCCGGCAATGCATTCCTATTCACCTTACCATTGATATTGAGCGGGAAAGCATCCAGGTGCATATAATAAGACGGGTGCATATACTCCGGAAGAAAATTGCTGATATGTTCTCTCAGTGCACTTCTGTCCACTTCCCGGGCAGCTGTATAATAAGCGCTCAGTACAACGTCACCGTTTTCGCTCTGATGAGGGATAACTATCACCTGTGTAACAGATGGGAAGCTGCCGATAGCTTTCTCCACTTCTGCCAGCTCTACCCTGTTACCCCGTATTTTCACCTGGTTGTCTTTTCTTCCCACTATGAGGATATTTCTTTCCGGTCCATATTTCCCCAGATCGCCCGTTCGATAGATAATGTCTTCAAAGTCTTTGTGCAATGGGTTTTGGCAGAATTTTACCGCAGTAAGCGCCTTATCATTATAATAGCCTTTGCTTCTAAAGGGCGTTTTTATACATATTTCCCCAATCTCGCCGATCTGGCAAATCTGATTGTCGTCATTCAGGACCAGCACAATGGTATTGGGAAGGGGAAACCCCAGCGGTACGATCTCTGCTTCGCTATTAAGTTCTGGTGTTTCAATCCGATGATATATTTTGGCCAGTGTTGTCTCCGACGGGCCATAAAGGTTAACCAGGTTCGTTCCGTCTCCGTTAATCGCACGCCAGTTTATCACATCACGATAAAACAATGGTTCACCGGCTAACAATATATTTCGGACAGCGCTCACCAGGCTTCGCCTGGCAGGGTCGGCATCCAATACTTTTATAAGGAGCCGGAATATAGACGGCACCATATGCAGCATTGTAATCTGACGTGCTCCTATCCATTCCAGGAGGGCGGACGGATCGGCCTTAACAGACCTTTCCGGGATATGTAATGTACCGCCACACAAGAGAGGAATAAAAATATCACGGAAACTTACGTCAAAAGAGACAGGGGCCAGTAGTGCGGTGTTTACACCCCGGTCCAATTTGAATTCCGTCATTTCCCAGTGCAGAAAATGACTCAGGCTTTTGTGCACCCCCTCAATGGTCTTGGGGTCGCCGGTAGACCCGGAGGTGTATATCAGGTAATTACTATCTTCACCATCTACATCCGGTAACGGCATTTGCGGAACTACCGTATCTATATCCAGTACCACGCAGTTTCCCGAGGTATCTGTTCCTGATAACAATGACCAGGCTTCTTTCAGATATTCTTTGTTTGTTAAAAGTGCTTCCGGCTTCACAGTGGACAGCAAATACCGGAGGCGCTCCACCGGATATCCGGGAACGAGCGGCATAAATATATTCCCACTCTTGTTAACACCCAGGATAGCCGTGATGTATCCAATTCCTTCGGGTAGGAAAACGGCAACCACTTTATTTTTTCCGATGTGGTGATGTTGTAACAGGAAGGCGCAGTTGTCGCTCTTCTCTTTCAACTCCGCATAAGTCAGCAACGATTCGTCTGCGTCCACAATCGCAATACCTTCGGGGTACTGCAGGGCATGGTGGTCCACAATAGTATGGATGACTCTCTTGTTCATAGGTTACTGTTTAGAAATCCTCTTCTATGCGCTCACTGGCCTGTTCCAGGTTAAGCTCGTAAAGCTTCGTCTTCATTTTGGTGAAAGAACTGTCTTCTTCCGCGGTGACCAGTGGATAAGGCCGCTGCAGATCATATTTTACATTTATCTGGTCCTGGAACGCTAAAGTGAGCCCTGATTCCTTCGGACTGTCAGTGACTACCTTCTTACAGCCCTCTATAGCGGGCCCCGTTTTTTTATAAAGACCCGTCAACGTTTGAGCGGATGCTCTTATGATAAAACTACCCGCATACCGTTTCTTTGCCGCGGGCTGGTATTTTGCTTTCAGCTCCTTTAATTCCTCCAACCCTCGCAGTATAGTAGCATCCTCCAGCCCAAAATCGATAAGACAGGCTACTTCATCAACCCCATAAGAGCGAAGGCGCTTCAATGTTTTTTCACACTGTTGGTGACCTCCCAACAGACTGGCATTTGAAAAGAAACGCTCAAAAGCAATATCCAGCAGTTCTTCCTTAATGTGTTCAGGTGTTTGCTCATCGTTTTTTCCGTATCTGCCTATGGCGTTGTTCCCGTTGGTCTTACGCACTGCAGCCGTCATTGTTTCTACCAGGTGCAGCGATGAGCGTATATAAGCTTTAAGTGGTGCTTCCACTATTTTGCGTACCTCGTCAGATGATTTGCCTACGTAGGTATGCAGCATGACAGATACGGTCCGTGAGGCCGGATCGTATCCATTATCTTTTAAAGACTGGCGATAAACACCAATTTTCGAAATGAGATCCGAGGGGTCCTGCCACAATAAATGGGTGAGGATATTGGCTCCATACTTTCCTGCATCCGCGAAAGTCTCCTCTTTCCCTGAAACTGTGATCCAGATGGGCATCTGCGACTGTATGGGTTTGGGAAAGATACCTATCTTTATCTCATCTCCCACGCCATTTTTAAATGGCAGTTGTTCGCCGGCCCAAAGCTTATGAAACTGTACAATCTGGTCCAGCATTACCTCATGCCTGTTGGCATAGTTCTCCGGTGCAAATATAAAGTCATTACACTGCCAACCGGATGCAAAGCTCAGCGCCGTGCGGCCTCCTGAGAGATTATCTATGACGGACCAGTCTTCGGCGATCCTTACAACGTGGTGCAGCGGTGCTACAATGCTACCGGTCCGTATCTGCACTTTTTCTGTCGCCACTGCGACAGCGGCCGACAAAACACTTGGATTGGGAAACCGGCCGCCAAATTCATTAAAATGCCGCTCCGGCGTCCAGACACCAGCATACCCGTGTTTGTCCGCATGTCTCACACTATTCATCAGGAGATCATAGCACCCTTCCATATCGGTACTGTCTTTGGTACTCCCAAAGAAAAACAAGCTAAAGTCCATGACAAACTCCTCCGCATCAGACCGCAATTCGGCGATATTTCCGCCATTGCCCGGAAAATTAAGGATATGTATGCCACTTAGCAGACACCAGAGAGACTCTGTTATAAAGGCGACAAACGACAGGTGGTCTGCCATCAGATATTTGTCTGTCTCAATTGGCGAGATACCTTTTGACAACTCAGCAAAGGCCGCGTCCAGGCTTTCGGCAGCATACACAATCCCATCGGGCAGCTCCGGCGTATATATGCTAAAATGTATATCCGCTTTTTTTACAGTCGATGCACTATACACGTTGGCCTCAGGTTCACTTGCCAGGGCGTCTGATAATAGTGCCTTACCGTTTTCAATTATCCATACCGGCTGTTCCTTTTCAGCTACAGCTGTTGCGGCAAGGTTCGCAACCAGTATAATTTCCGCTTTTGCATGAACTAATGCCAGCAAAATGATCAATGCGGTCGCAGGATCGCTTTCCACGACAAGGACCTTTTGGCCAGTCACTTCTTTCTCTCGCTGTATGTGATGGGAGAGCGACGATATTATGCTCGCCAGTTGTTCATACGAGAGATCTACGCTGACATCTGAGTAAGCCAGTCTGGACAAGTAAACCGATGACTTCTTACTGAATAAACTTTGCAGGATAATAGATTTCATATCGGTATTGCTTCGTGGTGAGTTGGAAATAAGGTTAACGTACTTTATGATATCAGCTTCGCCAGGCGGCACAGGGATAACACCTAGTTATAATAAGGCATATCAAACTGGTCCAGGAAAATACCAAAGGTTAGTATGATCATCAGCAGATCACTTTCGAACGTCTGATTGATGTTGAAGTTCTCCTGTGTATACATTTTCTTGAGGCGTTCCACCGTATCCGGGTTGAAAAATCCCTGCCGTTTGACGCGGTCATAGGAAAGTATATCATTGATCCATTCGATGTTTTGTTTCATCAGGTAGGGACTGCCCGGGGCGACGAAGCTAAATTTCTCCCGGTTGATGATTTCTTTCGGCAACAGGGAAGAAGCGGCTTTTTTCAATATGTATTTTTCCTCCATATCAAACAATTTCATCGACGGCGGTATTGTCGCCACGTATTTGATTACGTCAATATCGAGGAAAGGATATCTCGCTTCGATTGAGTTAGCGTAGCTGACACGGTCTCCATGGTCTGCTACCAGATGGTCTGATATACGCAGTTTGAAGTCAATATAGGATCTTTTGTGCACCAGGTCACGCCCATTCAGTTTTTCTTTATTAACAAGATGCTCTCTTACGCTGTTAAACTGATTATAGGTATCGTATACTGCTTTGGAGTAAATAGCCTCTTTTATTTCTTCGTCAGCTCTGAAATCCTTTTCATACTTAAAATGTTCATCACCCCAGAGCTTCATCCGTATTTGCTGTTCCAGCATTGCCTCCGTGTCCAGCGGGCCTGTCTTCTCGTGTTGACGTTTCCTGTCAAACCTATATCCTACATAACCCGCGAACAATTCATCTGCGCCTTCGCCTGTCAGAATCACTTTTATATTGTTATTCCTCACCATTTCCGACAATGCCAGGCTACAAGTGTTATATGTTTCCTTCAATGGTGTTTCAGCATGGTAAATCGCATTTTGCAAACGGCCTGCAATATCTTCCCAGTCAAACCGGAAGCGGTTATGGTCCGAATCCAGGTGAGACACCATAAGTTCCTGGTGGCGTGCCTCATCAATACCCTTGTCATTAAATGTAATGGAAAACGAAGACCTGCTGTTTTCCGGCACTATTTTTTTTATCAGTGCCCCCACCAGCGATGAATCCAGCCCTCCGCTAAGATAGAAGCCTACCGGAACATCAGCGTTTAATCTATAGCGCACTGCTTTTTCCAGTACTTCCTGCAAGCCGTCTATGTAATACTGTTCATCCTTATCATAGCTGATTTCTCCTTCCAGGGGATAGTCAAGGTCCCAATATTCCTTTACTTCAGTTTTGTGTTGGTCCTTATACAAATAATGCCCCGGACTCAGTGCATGAATCCCTTCAAACATGGTGGTAGGGCTGACCAATCCCGGGAAAGAGAATATTTGGTCCAGCCCCTGTAGGTTTACCTTCCTTTTTACCAGCGGATGCTGCAGAATGGCCTTTATCTCTGATCCAAAAATCAGTACGTCATCCTGGATAGTATAAAAGAGCGGCGCTATTCCCACATGATCACGAACAAGAAAAATGCTGTTCCTGATTTTGTCATATATAGCGAAAGCAAACTGTCCGTTCAGCATATTGACAAAATCAATTCCATATTCTTCATACAGATGTATGATCACTTCCACATCGCAATTAGTCTTAAACGAGTGCCCTTTTTGCTGCAGTTGGCTTCTAAGCTCCTTATAGTTATATATCTCCCCGTTACAAATCATTACTTTAGATGCATCCTCATTGAACAGAGGCTGGTTACCGCTACTCAGGTCAATAATGGAAAGCCTTCTGAACCCCAATCCCACTCCGGATTCCGGCAAGATAAAATACCCGCAGTCATCCGGGCCTCTATGTATAAGTTTTTCTGACATATCAGCCAAAAGCGCCTTGTTAAGCGGATGTCTTTTTTGAACATCATAGATACCGGTAATACCGCACATAAGTACATTATTTTAAAAACTGTCATCAATATTAATAAGGGTAGCGTCTTTAAAGGAGCTATGTTCTTCCCGGGTTACCTCATCCTGGAAATGCAACCTGAGTGCCCGCATTTGTATCTCCGGATCAGCCAGCACAATTTGTGTCATTTTTAGTAAGTCCCCGGCCATCCTGGTAATGAGCGGTCCATTGAACAGCCTGGTGCTGTATTCTATTTCTACTGCCAGGTGACTGACCGCTTCCCGGAAAAAAAAGCTAAGTCCTAATTTACTTATCGGATTATAAATTCTCAGGTCCTGTAATCTTAGCGTATGTGCATTACCGTTGAATCCGTTTATTATATCTGTCAACCGGTCTTCCTGATGTACTACCAACACGTCATAAAATGGGTTATCCGGGGATGACCGATGTCCGTGCAGTTCCTCTACAAGCTTATCATAGGGATATTGCTGATGCTTCATAGCATGTGCGATCTCTTCTTTTACGTTTTTCAGCAACATCGCGAAAGTATCTCCGGGAGCTATCGCTGTTTGTAAAACAATATTATTCAGAAACAGCCCGACAACCGTTTCAAGCTCTTTCAGTGTCCGTCCTGAAAACGGGCTTCCTACGGTAATTAGCGGCTGACCTTTCGCATAGGTATACAACAGTACTTTGACCACCGACAGTAGCAAAGCATAGGAAGTGGTGGCATACTGTGTACAAAACTGCCGGATCTTCTTTATTACATCTTGCGGCCATACCTCCAGTATAGTAGCTCCGGACACGGTAGGAACAGCATCCTCTTGCCTGATGGAAAAATGCTGTAAAAGATGGGGAGTATCCGTTATTTTTTTAAGCCAGTAAGCGCTGCTTTCAGCGCCTGTGTGATCGTTCAGTAACTGCTGCTGCCAGTATACATAATCCGTATAATCAACGTCCGCCGGCTTTACATGCCGGGCAGACGCCCCTCCCGATTTTAGCTCATAATACAATTCGAATAATCCTGCAGCCAGGATATTCATAGATAGCCCATCACATATAATATGATGAATATTAAAGAAAATAACCTGTTCTTCACCTGCCAGTTTATATACCACAACTCTTATCAGTGGCCATACCGACAGGTCGAATGGCCGCCGCAGCTGCGTGTATATTTCCTTCTTCAGCATTCCGTTTGTGAGCGCATCCTTCTCCATGACTGCTACCTCCGCAGCAAATCCTCCAGGAGCTAAAGCATACACCCGTTGCTTGATATCTCCTTCGGTTTCTACAAATGTCGTTCTCAACATCTCGTGTTTTGCGATCATGATGTCCATTGCCTGATTAAGCACATCGACATCCAGGTTTCCCGTCACTTTGTAGCTGGCAGTTATTACATAGGCGTTTTCATTCTGTTGTTTTTGTGTGAGAAGCCACATTCTGCGTTGTGCATAGGATAAATCATAATAAAGTCTGGGAGGGACTTTCTCCAATCCTTTCACATTAAATGGCCGGGCCGCGAGAGCAGCCATAAGCGAGCGTACCGTCGGATACATAAAAAGATCTGCCAGGCTCACATCAACCCTTAGCAGTCCTATAAGTGCATGTAAGACACGGGTTCCGAGAATGGAATTTCCACCGCGTTCAAAAAAGTTAGCATCAATATCATTGATCTCCTGTTCCAATACTGCTGACCATAGTTTAAGTATTTCTGCCTCTGTACTGTTTCGGGAAGTAGTATACTGCTTCGAGACATCCTGTTGATGTATATCTATGATGGCCAATAACGCCTTGCTGTCTACCTTTCCGTTCCCGGTCAACGGCATCCGGTCCAGATAAGTCAGCCACAGCGGCAACATATAGGCAGGTAATTGACTCCTGAGAGCAGTCAGCAGGCTTTCTTTTTCAATTTCTTTATCAGCAGTATAAAATCCATATAATTTCAGCTTATCATCCCTGTCGTCCTTAATTATTGCGGCGTCTTTTATTCCTGGCGTATGCAGCAATGCCTGCTCAATCTCTCCGATTTCCACTCTATAGCCATGTAGCTTTACCTGTTCATCTTTTCGTCCCAGGAACACCAATTCCCCTGCTGAGTTCCACCTTCCGAGGTCGCCGGTACGATAGAGCCGTTCACTGGTAAATGTGTGGTTACCAAATACCAGCCCTGTTTGTTCGGGATCATTAACATATCCCAATGCCAGTCCTTTACCGCCAATATATATTTCGCCGATGCCTCCCTTTACCTGCAAATCACCATGTGCGTCCACAATATAGATGTTGCGATTCTCGATAGGCTTGCCGATCAGGGAAGCGTTTTCAATTGAGCCGACTTTATAATAGGTTGCACAGACAGTTGTTTCTGTAGGGCCATACGTATTATAAACTGATACGGCCGGCAACAGTCTATCTATATGAGCTGCCTTCAATTTATCTCCCCCGCTGATTAATATCCGTAGTTTATTCAGGAAAAAATCCTTTTTATTTAGTTCATATATGACCATTGGCGTAGTGCTCACCACGGTTACGTCATGCATAGTTATCCGGTCGATGAGCCCTTCGATGTCCCGTCCGCCCTCTTCAGCGATAACGACACTACCTCCGGCTGTCAATACCGGAAATATCTCTTCCATGGCAATGTCAAAAGCGATAGTAGCCTGGTGCAATACTTTATCAGCAGAAGTGATCTCAAAATATCTGACAAAAGTATTGGCATAGTCCACAAGGGAGCCATGGCTGATGATCACCCCTTTCGGTTTCCCGGTGGATCCGGAAGTGTATAGGATATAAGCCGGATCTTCCTGGTAACAGCGACTGTCTTCAGAAGTGTCTGCCGCCGTCCGGGGCGTACTATCGGTACTGAACAGCACGTTTACACCTCCTATCGTATCCAGTAATGGCCGGGTTTCTGTATTGGCAAATACAAATTTGACAGCCGCATCCTCTATGATATATTGTATACGCGCAACCGGATAAGCAGTATCGATAGGCACATAGACAGTACCTGCTTTCATAATCCCCAGCATTAATATGATTGCTTCGGCGGAGCGGGGTATTAAAACGCCGATAGGGTCTCCTTTGACTGCTCCTTTCTTTTGCAGCAGCGCCACAACCCGGTCAACTTCCACGGTCAGCTCATGGTAGGTGACTGACCTCTCTTGGGCTATGACAGCTATGGCGTCGGGACGTTGTAATGCATGCTTGGCGATCATTGCGCAGGCAGGAGTGAACACGTCCCCGCGTTTGTTGCCCCGGCCCCAGGTCAACAGCTGCACGTGCTCTTCGCCGGACAACAATGGTATGTCCAGTATGGGTACATCTGTTTTCCGGACCAGGCCCGCACACAAATTTTTGTAGTGTTCCAGCAACCTTTCCACCGCCTGCTCCGATATCAGGTTGCTGTTATATCTGAGATTCAAATTGACTGCTTCGCCGGGATGCCCGATGATAAATTCAAAAATCATGTTAGCAGGCGTTGTATTGACGGGGAGCTCATTGGGAGTGATATTCAGACCGCTTTTCTCCATTCCCTGCAGGCTGGGAAGCTCAGCGAAGTTCTGAAAGAGGACAAAGATATCTGGTGCCACCCAGGACAGCTCTCCTTCATCAGCTATTTGTTCCAATAGTCCATCCAAATACAATACCTGATGGTCAAGGCTCTCTATTACTGCTGTCCTTACTTTCTGCAGGAGGGATTCAAAAGTATCTGCTCTGCCCGCCTCTATTCCTAAAATAGCCTGGTTCAGCAAACATCCGGTCATTTGTTCCAGCAGATGACTGTTCCGACCTGAGGTATTTATACCCAGGTGAACTTTGGGTTGTGCGGTATACCTGAACAACAGGGCCCGCAATACTGCCAGCAGGCCCATGAAAAGAGTGGCCTCCTGTGTTTTGCAGTAGCTGTCGACAGACCCGATCAGTTCAACGGGCAACTGCGTAGTCACTTGTCCTCCTTTGAATGACAGCAAGGCAGTTTTCCTGTTGTATACAGGCAGTTCAGGCTGTATTAACCCATCCAGGAGCTGCTTTCTCCAGTAGTCCATGTCCTTCTGAAAGTACCGGGCCGGCTGGCTGTTGTACCATGAGATGAATGCAGAGGTGGCGGCAGCTTTTTGCCGTTCCGGTAATACGGCGCCTGACACGGCGGCATTATAATCTTCGGTGAGCTCATTGGCAAATATGGTCAGAGACCAGCCATCTGCTATGATATGATGAAAGACCAGTGAAAGCAGGCTCTCCGTCTGGCCATACCGGGCAATACAACATCTCATTAGTGGTGCGGCTGTTAGATTAAACGGTCTGTTTACCGCCGTCATCATCCATTCGTTTGCCACTCCAACCGGGTTCGCTTCTCCGGACATATCCATTATTTCAATCTCATTACTCAACGGCAGTTCCTGCACCTGTAGCATGGGGTCATTCTCCTTCAGCAGGAACGAAGACCGCAGGCATTCATGCCGGAGTATCAATCTGTTGACGGCCGTCTCCAAAGCGGCTATTTGTATATGTCCCTTTACAGATGCTGATAAGGCGATATTCAATGCACTTTTACTCTCCTCATTGTACTGATGCAGGTACCAGAACTTACGCTGCATGGGCAGCATTTTGCCTGCTTCATCAGGCATTCCCACTGTCTGCCCGGTGTACACTGTTACCTCCACTGGAGATCGCTGAGCTTCCAGCAGTGCTGCCAGCTTGCTGATGGAAGGATACACGAACAGGTCTTTTACAGTGAGGTTTGTGTCAAAGTCAATCCTCAACCTGTTCAACAATGACATGGCCTGCAGGCTGTTCAATCCCATTTCAACGAAAGATTGCCCGGGCTCCGGCACTACTCCGAAAAGGTAGTTCCATACTGCGGCGAGTTTTTCCTTTACATTGGTATTTATATGGGTGGATGTGAATAGTGTGCGTAATTCCTGCCGGATTTTATCAAATTCCCCTGTTTGATATTGTTTCACCAGGGCAAAATTCCTGATCTTCCCACTAGTGGTTTTAGGGATTTTCTTTACCGGCAATACATCATCCGCAATAAGCCCGGTGGCATCGAGGACAAATTTTTTCACGCTTTGCGCAACCGGCAGGAAACCAGCCAATGTTCCTTTGTATAATATAAAAACAATCAGGGTGGTCCGTCCATCCAGATCAGGAACACCGCAGGCGACAACCTTTCCTGGTTCGAGGCCGGGGACCTTTTCAGCCGCTCTTTCTATGTCTTGTGGATAATAATTCTGACCATTTATAATTATAATATTTTTTTCTCTGCCTGTCAGAAATAACATATCACCGCGAAAGAAGCCAATATCACCTGTTTTCAGCCAATTATCCGCTGTAAATAATTCCGCGGACCGTACCTCGTCATTGTAGTATCCCCGTGTCACATTTCCTCCCTTTATCTGCACATGTCCGATATGCCCCTCGGGAAGTATGACGCCGGCTTTATCACAGACGCGCACTTTGCAGTGAATAATAGGATAACCTACTCCAACAAACGCCACACCGTCCTGCGGATATTCCGCTTCCTGAATACACTCCCCTACCTGCAGATGATTTCTATCCAGGTTTAATACAACAAGTGGTTGGTCCAATTCTGATAAAGTGACCGCCACAGAAGCCTCTGCCAGTCCATATCCGGGAAACACTACGTTTTTCTTCAGCTTATACGGCGTCAATGCTTCTACAAACTGCCGGCATATTTCATAAGAGATCGGTTCTGCGCCGTTATAAATTAATTTCACGGACGACAAGTCCCATTCCGGTACCCCGGGCAACCTTTCCAGCGCCTGCAGGAAATAATGATAACCGAAGTTGGGCGAGTACAGGTGGGTTGCACCGTATTCACCTGCTTTACTGATCCACATAACCGGTCGTCTGATAAACAGCGATGTAGGGATGAGGTATTGGTTGATATTTGCCGTAAGGCTGCTCAGGTGAAAACAGATCATTCCCATATCATGCGTCAACGGCATCCAGCTTAGAGATCTGGCATTGCTGTCCATTCCGGATGCACTGATGATATCCTTTGTATTTGTTATCAAATTATCATGTGTCAATATAACGCCTTTAGGATCGCCTGTCGAGCCGGAAGAGAACTGTATAAAAGCGATATCGTCACCAGTTGTTACCGCCACAGGGGCCAAAGGGCCTGATGTCTTCAGCTCTTCCCATACAATGCTGCGTGTTGGCAATTCCTGTAGTCCTTCCGCCACCATGATGTCCCGGATATCTTCCAACTGCTTTTTGTCGGTGAACAGATAAGGATGGTTTAATTTTTTCCAGACCGCTGTCAGCTTAACTTTATGAGAGGCTTTACTTTCTACGGACAGCGGCACAGGAATAAATTTTCCGATCACACAAGCCCAGAAGGCGATTAATAAGGTCTTATTATCTTCGATCTGTAAGACGATCTCATTCCCTTTTGCAACACCTTTTTCCTGTAGCTGATGCAACATACATTGCGCCGCATGCAGCAGTTGCCGATACGACATCAGTTCACTGTCATGCTCACTATTGATCAGAGTTATTCCCACGGAGTTTCCGATCGCTGCATTATGTAGCAGGCAATCGATGATATTGACATTCATAAAATCCTTGACTATTCGTTACGGAGAGACTGTATAGGCGTGTTGTTGGCAGCTTTTATAGACTGGTAGACAGTTGTAAAAAGTGTTATCAGGGTGATTAACACAATAGTAAGCAGGTAGATCCATACGCTTAGGGTTATATGCACGGTATATCCGGACAACCATTTACTCATGCTGATGTGAATAATCGGTATCGCAATAACAATGACAATGGCCAGTATTTTAACAACCTTCAGGCTGAGCAGCTTCACGATATCAAACGTGGTGGCACCCAATGATTTCCTGATACCGATCTCACGTTTGCGCTGTATGGTTTCGTACAGGGTAAGGCCAAACAGTCCGAGGCAGGCGATCAGCGAAGCAAGTATCGTTGATAAAATAAAAATCTTCTTAAAGCGTATCTCGTCCTGGTACTGTTTATCATAAGAGTCCTGTACAATAAAGTATTCGAAAGAGTTCCCCGGGAAAAAGTTGTCCCATTCCGCCCGGCAATATTTAATGACATCTGAAAAATTATCAGCGTTATCAATTTTTACCGTGACATACGATCTCGGGACATATCGGAAAACGTATGCGGTAGGAGAAATATCTCTTTTCAGGGATAAGTTGTAGTAATTTTTAATAACGCCTACGATATCCCTTTCGTTATCCCAAAGTACCAGTTTCTTCTTAAGTGCGTCATCAGCATTGTCCATTCCCAGGTACTTAACTGCCGCTTCGTTCAGGATAATGCTCCTTCCACCGTCAGCAGGAAACTCATCAGCGTAGAATCTGCCGGCTTTCAGCTGGATCTGGAAAGTGTTCATAAAATCCTGGTCTACTCCCGCCACTTCAATCTCCCTGGACTTGAATACTTCCTCATTGCTCAACCGGACAGGCTCTTTCCAATAATTTTCCTTACTTGAAACAGTCGTGGTAAAGCTCACGTTCGTGATATTCTTATTGCGACTAAGGTCATGTTTAAATCCTTCGAATAGTAGTTTATAGGGGATGGTATCATTGGAGAAAACACGAGGGGATTCAATAGCCAGCATTCGTTCGATATTTATGCCCTTATTCATGCTGAGCATAAAGTTTATCTGCCGGTAGATAACCAGGGTAACTCCTATCAGCATCATCGTAATCAGGAACTGAAAGGCTACCAGCGCTTCTCTTAAAAAGATATCCCGTGGGGAGCGTTTAAATTTACCTTTCAATATGGACACCGGCATAAAAGAAGACATCAATGTAGCAGGATATATCCCTGTAATAAAAACACCACACAGAAAAATGGCTCCTATTATTATCCAGGTACCTGTATGCCGGAGCGGGGCTTCTGCGAATAATTGTGTATTCAGATAATTAAACAGAAGTGGAGGAAGCACCAGCAGGAATACAATAGCGATGATAACAGCTGCCAGGTTGGTGATGGTATTTTCCAGCAGGAATCTTTTCATCAGCTCTCCGCGTTCAGCTCCCAGCACTTTTTGAATCCCTACTTCCTTGGCCCGTTCGAAAGCTTTAATGGTGGTCAGGTTCACATAGTTTATCCAGGCAATTAGCAGAATAATGACCCCTGCCAGCAGGAAGAAATAAAGTGTTTTATCACTGGTCGCCGGTTTTATTTCATGTAGCAGATCAGATGCCGTGTGAATGGACCTTAAAGGTTGCAGGAAAAGTGTTTCTTTACGTCCCGCTTTAGCCAGCCGCTCTCCTTTTATAGCTGTGGCGATAGTATTTATTTTATGTTCTACACTGCCTGCTTTCGTATCAGGGTCCAGCCGGATATAGGTGTAAAACTCGTTCCAGTCCAGGCTGTTTTCAGCAGAGTCCCGCCCCGTAATGTGATAAAGTGTGCTATAAGAGAAAAGGAACTCCAGCCTCAGGTGTGAATTTTCCGGCAGATCGGCCATGATCCCTGTGATATTAAATACTTCCTTTCCATCGAAAATAATTGTTTTTCCAAGAGCGCTTTCATTTCCAAAATATTTCCTTTGAGCAGCAGCCGTAATAACAGCCGTATTAGGCTCTTTAAGGGCAGTCTGTTTATCACCGTTTATTAACGGGAAGGAAAAGAAATCAAAGAAATGTGGATCAGCATAAAATATCTTAAATTCTTTAAACCTGGTATCCTTTTTATCCTCTCTTCCTATAAATCCATTTTCGCCTTTCAGCCTGACATAGTCTTTGATAGCAGGAATGTCTGCTTTCAAAGCAGGTGCCAGCCCGGAATAAGCCATGGCATCAGCAGATGACAGTTTACCTTCCTGATAATTGTTTACCGCTATACGATAGATATTCTCTCCGTTATTATGAAAACGGTCATAACTAAACTCATAGCTCACATACAGGAAAATAAACAGACTGGTAGTGATACCGATGATTAACCCTATTAAATTAATAGTAAAATAGAGCTTATTCCTACCAATGTTTCTAAGGAAAATATTTAAATAGATACCATTTCGCATAACTCTTTCAATACGTTTTACAGGTCATGTCCTTAACGGATAGTTGAGCATTCAGGTGCCCGGCCTCAACATCCACAATAATGTTCCGTTGCAACAGTTCTATTCTTACCAGGGCCAGATTCTTATTTTTATAGGAGATCATTTCACATTGTAATCCGGCGAGTGCTCCTTTTTGAATGATCAACTTTTCCCCGGGCGAAAAGTGATCATATGAAATTTCGATATTCTTCGCATTCGCAGCAATGATCTTAACATTGTCAATTACTTCCGGTGCAAGAATGGCCTTCCTTTTTCCAAACTTAACATACGATACAGCTCCGTCCAGATCTTGTCCTGCAAACAGCTCGTTGACAGTATTAGGATGGACAAAAACATAAGACGGGAACATGGGATTTTCGATCGTTTTTTTTCTATCACTTCGTTGGCTTACTGTTTTAATGGTTGGCAGGAAATGATCAATTCCGAGACCAGCCAGCGATCCTACCACCTTTCGTTCTTGTCGTGGCTTGGTATAAATTAAATACCAACCGGGGATAAACGTACTCATAACAAACATTTTGAAATATTCAAGAAAGACAGTTAATTATTACAGAAATGGAGGGTGCTTAGCTGAAATTTTCGCAGATGAGATTTCGGTGCATGATTTGGAGACAAGGCATAGCTGCCGCTACGATGAGTGCCATTTGGGCATCTTAAGGTTATCTTGAGACGATTTCAATGCATCTATATTGGTGGACTAACACATTGATGATCTAACATAAGCAACTACAATTGTAACTACCTGGTCAGCATAGGTCTGAGTTTTACTGTTAAACTAACTGATGTTACAGATCAGTCAGTCGGGTTAATTTCATTTAACGAAATACGCTGTTGAAGATAAAGTATTTTAAAAATACCACCAACTTTTTTTTGCAAATATTATGAGATGATATTCATCGCCTAACTACGCTTACGGCTATACGTTTTTTTTCGCATTCCTGTCCCCGTCAAAAGAGTAAAATATTCTGCTGTGATCACTACAATTGTAGAGCTGCTGTGGCTTTGGCCTATTTTGAGTGCGTCAAAATGATGTGTCAGGTAAGTGCCGGAATAAATGTCAGAGAAAAACGGGAGTAAGTGTATGAATATAAAGACGGTAGGAATGCAAACAATGGGAAATAAAAAAGCCTTCATAATACTTTGATTATGAAGGCTTTATCTTGTGCCCAGAACAGGAATCGAACCTGCACTCCGTTGCCGAAACAAGATTTTGAGTCTAGCGCGTCTACCAATTCCGCCATCTGGGCAATCTTTTTCAAGACCTTTTCCGCGTCAAGCGGGATGCAAATGTAGAAAAACTTTTATTAATCCGCAAAATATATTTTCAAAAAAATATTCGTGTAAGCCTCCCGGTTACAAAAGCATTAAAAATTGCAGTAAATTCAAAGATGGAAAAAAGGATTGCTATAGGCCTCATCCGGGAAGAAAAACAACCACACGACAACCGCGTGGCCTTTACACCCCGGCAGTGCCAATGGATCATGGAACATTACCCCCAGGTACAGGTACTGGTGCAGCCTTCCCCGCACCGCTGCTTCCGCGACGAGGAATACCGCAAGGCAGGCATCACGCTGCAGGAAGACCTCAGCGAGTGTGCGCTCCTGCTTGGCATCAAGGAAGTCCCCCCGGAACACCTGCTCACGGGCAAGACCTATCTTTTCTTCAGTCACACCAAGAAAAAACAACCGCACAACCGGCGTATGCTGCAGGTGGTCCTGGAAAAAAACATCACGCTGATCGATTATGAATGCCTCGTACATCCCGACGGGCAAAGGATTCTGGGCTTCGGCTTCTTCGCCGGCGTGGTAGGCGCCCACAACGGACTGCTGGCCCTCGGCAGGAAAACCGGCGCCTTCACCTTCAAACCGGTACATACCTGCCACGATTTCCAGGAACTGATCACCCATTATTTCGGCGTCAAACTCCCCCCGATGAAAATCGTGGTCACCGGCTCCGGCCGCGTGGCAGCGGGCGTACTGGAGATCATGGGACTGCTCGGCATCAAATACATCCCGCCGGAAGAGTACCTGGTCAACCAATACGCCTACCCCGTTTACACGCAACTGAAAGCAGGGGAACTATACCTGCGGAAAAATGATAAAACCTACAGCCGGGCCGATTTTCATGCGCACCCGGAAGCCTACGAGTGCCGCTTCCTGCCATATGTAACCGTCAGCGACGTGCTGATGAACGGCATCTACTGGGACCACAACATCCCTCCCCTGTTCAATGCGGCGGACCTCAAAAAGGAAAACTTCCACATCAAAGTGATCGCGGACATCACTGACGACACCAACGGCTCCGTGCCCTGCAACCTGGGCGACAGTACCATCGAAGACCCGGTGTACGGCGTCATAAAGGACACGATGGAGCAAACAGCCCCTTATCTGCCGGACACGGTAGACATGATGTGCGTCAGCAACCTGCCCAACGAACTGCCCCGGGACGCCTCCCAGTATTTCGGTGACCAGATCATGAAATATGTCTTTGAGGAATTATTGAAGTCTCACAGCATCATGATCGAAAACGCAACCATCGCGGCCAATGGCCTGCTTACGCATCATTTTGAATACCTGGACGACTATGTGCATCCGCTATAACTTGAGGTAGTAAGGCCTTAACAGGTTTTCAAAGGCCGGGGTGTAACGGTTGTTTTCATCATAAACAGACAGTTCCGAAGTCTGCGCCTCTCCCGCTGTTCTGCTGAAAATGCCTACTGCACGGAAATACCCGTGTTTAACACTCTGCTTTACCAGTAATACTTTCCGCAGATGATAACCTTTCGCGGATGCCAGCTCCCGGAACAATTCAAACTGCACATAGGGCAACAGTACGGAACATTCCCCTTCCGGCGCCAGCTGCCGGTCTATCGCAGCCAACAGCTCTTCATACCCCAGGTTGGTGGCATGCATGGCCTGGTCCTTCTGCGCATGGCCGCTCTTTAAGGCCGTTTCATAAAAAGGCGGATTGGTGACAATAAAGTCAAACGGCGTGACTGCCGTCATTGTTCGTATATCCTGCTGCGTTAGCACCAGCCGGTCGGCCCACGGCGATGCCTGAAAATTGGCGGCTGCCTGCATGGCGGCGCCAGGGTCCAGCTCCACGGCGGTAACGGGAACGGCTATCTGCTGCGCTATCATCAGGCTCAACAGCCCCGTGCCGGCGCCAATATCCAGTATAGCCGATACCGTTAGGGCGCCTGAAGCCAGGTACTGCGCCGTGAAAGCGCCTTGTATACAGGCATCTGTACACACCTTCATGGCGCAGTGCTCCTGGTCTATGTTAAATTGTTTAAATCGGAAATAGCTGTTCCCCATGCTGTTATTACTCCATCACAATTGATAAATTCGGCATCCGGAGATTGCGGTGTACAGACACCGGCTTCGCCTGCCTTACTTCTATGGCCTGCTCACGGTTACCGCCGTGCAACTGCTGCGGCAGCTGTTGCACGTACATCTCCTGTGGCACCTGGCGGTGAATGCCCCAGACCGGTGTTTTGGCAAAACGGCTGTAAAACTTCACCACCAGCTGGTTTTTCCCGGCTTTCAAAGGCAACAGCAGCACTTCCCGCTGTGTACCGCCCCGCTCAGGATTGTTATATACCACCTGCTCTTCACCGTTCAAATATACGGCAATCCCATCGCCGCTGGTAAACCCAACCAGGTAGTCGCCGGCGGCTGCCGCCGTAATTTCCTGCAACACATACCATCCCAGGTTACGGTCGCCGGGCATGGTGTACACGCTGTCGTTCTTCCAGTCGGCATGCAGCTCCCACGGCTTGCCCGCTTTGGCTGACAAGGGTTTGCTTAAGTCAATATTTTTCAGGTCCCCGTGCGTGCCGTCAATGTCTGACCAATAAGGACCGGAATAATACATCGGTCCCCATTGCAGTTGCGCTGCAGAGTTGTTGAGCGGTTTTACAGTGCCGTTGTTGAGCACTACTTCCTGCGGTACGCCGTTGAGCGTAACCTGCATGGTCTTGCCCTGTTCTGCTGCGCTGTACACTACGCTCATATGTGCCGGCCGCGCGCTGGTAAAGGCCCAGCGGTCGCCCACCTGGCTGCGGTAATAGCTGTCATAATCAATACCGGAAAAACTATACAGCGGAATGGCGTTGTGCCTGTTCAGCACGGCCGGATTTTTCAGCAGGTGCAACGGGGTGATGCGCACGCCTCCCTTACAGGTGAGCGCCAGTACCTGCACGGATTGCCCGGGCAACTGAAACCCAGCGGGCAACTGTACAATGGTGGCGCCATCGCGGGTAGTGACTTTGCAGGACAGTTTTTTGTTGCCGTCCAGCAGCTGCACCTGCGTGACAGGGCTGGCCAGTCCGGGTAGTACGATCGTGCCGCCGGCAGGCATCTGCAACAGGTGCAGGTATAACTTGCCGGGTTTGGTGGTCACTTCGCCCCAGGCGAAAGTAGTATCGAAAGGATTGGCCTGCGCGCTGTAAATAGCTTCGCCATTGCGTTCCAGCCACTGGCCGTTGCGCAGCAGCACGTCTTTTTCAAAGTCCACTACGGAACCATCGCCACGCGGCCCGATGTTCAACAGGTAGTTACCGCCACGGCTCACCACTTTGATAAGGCCTAACAGTTTCTCATGGGCTTTATCTGCGGCAGGGCCATGCTGCTGCCAGGAACGGTAGCCCCACGTTTCATCGTATACAGAGGCGGGCGTCTGCCACGCGGACGCTATCTTATAGTCAGGATATTGATTGTCGCCCATCACGCAAAAATCGCCGGCATCATTGCCTAAGCGGCCACTGACCATACAACCGGGCTGCAGCCGGTGTACAATGTCCGCCAGCTCCCGGCTCTGGTCTGCTGTCAGAGAGCCCATATCAAACCAGATTTCTGATACCGGACCATAATTGGTCATCAGCTCTGTTACCTGGTTTTTATTGAATTGATGATGCTCGGGCGTAATAGGATCACTATTGCTGCTGGAGATAGGATATGCCTGCGGATAATGCCAGTCTATCAGCGAAAAATATAATCCGAACTTCAGTCCGTGCCGGTGACAGGCTTCTGCCAGCTCCTTCAGCACGTCCCGGTGCAACGGCGTAGCGTCCACCACGTTATAGTCGGTGTAACGGGAATGGAACATACAAAAACCATCATGATGTTTGGAGGTCATCACCACCGATTTCATGCCCGCCGCCTTCGCCAGCAGTACAATGGAATCAGCGTTCCAGTGCGCAGGGTTAAAACGTTTGGCCACATCGCCGTACACATCGCTGTAAATACCGGCATGTGCTTGTATCTGTTCACTGTAGCCGCGGGTCACGGGCTTGCCCTCCCATACGCCTCCCAGCGTGGAATAAATGGCTCCCCAGTGAATAAACATGGAATACTTCTGGTCCTTCCAGCTATGCTGTAAGGTGGTGTCCTGTGCATAACCGGCCACTGTCAGGGATAATGCCCACAAAAAAATGCTGATCTTCTTCATATAACTAACGTGTACTTGCTGTTTCATTTGGCTTTGCTGTCTCTCCGCTCTTTCGCACTGGTTTAAAGCTAAATCGTTTAACGTACATAAAGGGATACCATCTTCTCTTTTTATAGTGGTAAATAAACATCGTGCCCTGTACGGCATAGCTGTTGGTGCCGGCAAGGTGTGCCGGCAGGGCATGTCCGGCCGACGGACAACGGATGGTTAAAAGGCGGCCCTTGCAGTGGGCACAGCGTCCAGTGCGGTAAATGCGCCAGCCAGGTACTTGTAGTATGCGGCAATGGCGATCATACCGGCATTGTCAGTACAATATTCAAACTTGGGAATAAAAGTGCGCCAGCCGTATTTTTCACCATGCTCCTGCAGTGCTTTCCGCAGGCCGCTGTTGGCGCTGACGCCGCCGGCAATGGCCACGTCACGGATGCCCGTTTCCTGGGTGGCCTTCAATACTTTATTGAGCAGGATGCTGATAATACGCTGTTGAATGGAAGCACAGATGTCCGGCAGGTTCTTTTCAATGAAAGCCGGGTCCTGCTGCTGGTTTTCCTGTAGGAAATAAAGGATGGCCGTCTTCAGGCCGCTGAAACTGAAGTTCAGCTCGGGAATACGCGGCTCCGGGAATTTGAATCGGCCAGGGTCGCCAGTTTGGGCATATTTATCTATCAACGGGCCTCCGGGATAAGGCAACCCCAGCAACTTGGCGCTCTTGTCAAAAGCTTCACCGGCAGCATCGTCAAGGGTTTCACCGATAACGCGCATGCTCAGCGGGCTTTCACACAGCACAATCTGTGTATGCCCTCCGGAAACGGTCAGACAGAGAAAAGGGAAATCAGGCTTGGGATCGTCAATGAAATTGGCCAAAACATGCGCCTGCATATGGTGTACGCCGATCAACGGCTTGTTGAGGGCCATGGCCATGGATTTGGCGAAACAGCTGCCTACCAGCAAAGAGCCTATGAGGCCGGGCGATTGTGTAAAGGCGATGGCGCTCAGTTCCTCCGGCTTCACCCCCGCTGTACGCAGGGCAATGTCCACTACCGGCACTATGTTCTCCTGGTGCGCACGGGAGGCCAGTTCCGGGATCACGCCACCGTATTGTTCATGTATCTTCTGATTCGCTATATGGTTGGACAGCACCTTTCCATCTTCCAGCACCGCTGCGCCGGTATCATCACAGGAAGATTCTATCGCTAGTATTTTCACTGACATAAGCGGCAAAAATAAACAAAAAAGGCGGGAATACTCCCGCCTCTTTGCATATACTTACTATCCATTATTTCGTTTCCAGGATGCACTCTATCCGCACTGTCCGGCCACTCATACAAGTGGAGACCCGGTCTTTCAGCTCCATAAAATCAAACTTCACCGCCTGTCCCGCTTTCAGGGTAAACCCCGGTACCGCAAACTCGACCGGTAACAGGATGGTGCCGTCTTTCATTTCAATCACCAGCCCACAGCCGTCAATACCGCTCAAATCCTTTACCACACCGGCATACCGGCAACTACTGGCCGGCGGCGACGTTTTGCACGCTGCAAATATAAACAGAACCGCGCATAGGGACACTGTTTTCATACCAGTTTATTTGAGGGATGATCATTAATTGCTCCTGATAGCCACTACCGGGTCCAGTTTGCTGGCAAAATATGCAGGTATGAAGCCGGCCAGGATGCCTACCACCACAGAAATGGACAGTCCAAGGATAACATTTCCCATGGACAAATACATCTGGAAGGTACTTGCCAAATTTATGACAACTGTACAGAGATATACCAGCACCAGCCCTAAAGATCCCCCAATCAGACATAAAACGACGGCTTCCATGAGAAATTCCGCCAGAATAATACCCCTTCTGGCCCCGATGGCCTTTTTCAGGCCAATAATACTGGTCCGCTCCTTCACCGTCACAAACATGATATTGGCAATCCCGAAGGCCCCTACGATCAGCGCAAAAATAGCAATGAAAAAACCGCCCACATTGATGGCGCCAAAGATAGAGTTCAGACTTTCGCTGGCGGAACTGATCTCATTCAGCGCAAAATCATCCTCCTCCCGGGGCTTCAGCCGGTGCGACGCCCGCAGCACGCCCCGCAGCTCGTCCTTCAGCTGGGTCATGGATACGTTGGCCCGGGCCTTTACCTGTATGTAAGGATCTGCATACCGCCGCTCATCTACCAGCGTACGGGCAAACCGGTATGGCAGTATGATCGCATTATCGTAATTGGGCCCGCCTATCATGCTCTCCCCTTTCTTCTTCAGCAAACCGATGATCTTCACGTCACGTCCCATGATCCGCACGATCTTGCCCAGTGCCTGCTCCGGCGACCGGAAAAGGCCGTCCCATATGGTAGCTCCCAAAATGGCCACATTGGTGCCGCTGTTGCTTTCCGTATTGGCAAAGAAACGCCCCTGCACAATCTGCATCTGCTGTATTTTGTCAAAATCATTGCTGACAGCCATCATCGTCACCCCCTCCATGTAATCGTCCCCATACTCCACCTTCTTGGAAGAAACATCGAAATTGAAAGCTACATAACTGGCACTCTGCACCTTGTCCTGGATAGTCCGGAAGTCTTTGTACTCCGGTACCGGCCGGTTCATGTATTTCCACCACGGATACTCCCCGTTACCTCCCCAGGGCCACTTCTGGACGTAAATAACATCATCGCCCAGCGCGGCCAGGTCGCTCCGGACATTCCTCTCCAGGCTGTTGGTAAGCGTAAAAACCGTGATAATACAGAATATGCCGATGGTAATGCCCAACAGCGACAAAAATGTACGCAGCTTATTCACCCGCAGCTCATCTACAGCCATCTTCAAACTGGTCAGTAATATTTTAAGGGTAGCTATCATATTCCAAATTTAAAGGATTTATAGGCACCCACCTCGCCAATAAACACGAAATATAGCCGGAAAAAAAATTTAGTTACCTTTGCAGCCATTTTTTGGTTCTATATGAAGTACGCTAACGAAATAAATAAAAGAAAATCCTTTGCTATCATCGCCCACCCGGATGCCGGTAAAACTACGCTCACAGAGAAATTCCTCCTGTTCGGCGGCGCCATCCAGACTGCCGGCGCGGTGAAATCCAATAAAATCAAGAAGCACACCACTTCCGACTTCATGGAAATTGAACGGCAAAGAGGTATCTCCGTAGCGACTTCGGTTATGACCTTCGAATACCGCGATATCCTGGTCAACCTCCTCGATACCCCCGGCCACAAAGACTTCGCGGAAGACACCTACCGCACCCTCACCGCGGTGGACAGCGTGGTACTGGTGATCGACTGCGTGAAAGGGGTGGAAGAACAAACGGAAAGACTCATGGAAGTATGCCGCATGCGCGACACGCCCGTGATCATCTTCGTGAATAAAATGGACCGCGATGGTAAATACCCCTTCGACCTGCTCGATGAACTGGAAGAAAAACTCAACATCCGCGTAAGACCCCTCAGCTGGCCTATCAATATGGGTAAAGACTTCAAAGGGGTATACAACCTGTACGATAAAAGCTTCGTGGCCTTCCAGCCCAATAAAAAAGCGACCGACGAAGACGTGGTGGCCCTCCCCGATCTCTCCAGCAGCTTCGTGGACGAACACTTCGACACCAAAGACGCGGAACAACTGCGCGGTGATGTGGAACTGATCGAAGGCGTATACGACACCTTCGATAAAGAAGAATACCTGCAGGGTAAACTGGCCCCGGTTTTCTTCGGCAGCGCCGTTAATAACTTCGGGGTGAAAGACCTGCTGGACACCTTCGTGGAAATAGCGCCAACACCGCGCAACCGCGAAGCCAGCTCCCGCGAAATCGATGTGCATGAAGATAAATTCAGCGGCTTCATCTTTAAAATCCACGCCAACCTCGATCCCCGCCACCGCGACCGTATCGCCTTCCTGCGCGTATGCTCCGGCAAATTCGAAAGAAACAAATTCTATCATCACGTTCGCCTCGATAAGGACGTGCGCTTCAGCAACCCTTACAGCTTCCTGGCCCGTGAAAAAAATATCGTGGACGACGCCTATCCCGGCGACGTGGTAGGCCTGTTCGATACCGGCAACTTCAAAATCGGTGACACCCTCACCGAAGGCGAAAACTTCTTCATCACCGGTATCCCCAGCTTCTCCCCTGAACTGTTCAAGGAACTGGTCAACAAAGACCCGATGAAAACCAAACAACTGGAAAAAGGCATCCGCCAGCTGACAGACGAAGGCGTGGCCCAGCTGTTTACCCAGCACGGCGGCAACCGCAAAATCATCGGCTGCGTAGGCGATCTCCAGTTCGAGGTAATTCAATACCGCCTCCTCCAGGAATACGGCGCCGCTGCCCAATTCAACTCACTGCCCTTCTATAAAGCCTGCTGGATCACCGGCCCTAAAGACAAAATCGAGGAGTTCATCCGCTTCAAATCCGCCAACATCGTGGAAGACAAAGACGGGCACCTCGTATACCTGGCCCAGTCCGAATGGTACCTCAACACTGAAAGGACCAACAACCCGGAAATACAGTTCAATTTCACGTCCGAAATCCACAAATAATCAATTACGAATTACGAATTACGAATTACGAATTACGAATTACGAATTATAAAAGCGAAGACCTGAGCGATAATATTTGCTCAGGTCTTCGCTTTTATAATCCGGGATGATCTCCCCGTATAAATTCGTAATTCGTAATTCGTAATTCGTAATTTGTAATTGATCATTCCGCCCGTTGGTACGGGAATATATACTCCTCTGTAGTCCCGTCCCGCTTGCCTTCCACCCGGGCATCCAGATGTTCGGCGTCTTTAAACCGATATGTGACCTTCCTTGGGAAATCATTGGCCAGGTCTTCTGCTACAAACCCGATTTCTTTCAGCACCCGCAGCTTAAGCCGGATAGGCGTGGTAGCAGTGCGGCCTTCGTAAACGGGAATGAAAAAGATATCGTTGCCGCGGCGCGCCAGTTCCACCGACTGTTGCAGCGTGCTATCGGCGCCGGCTACACGCCAGGTCCTGCCTGTCCAGGTAGAATCATTGGTGCGTGACCATGTCTCTACTACAGCGCCCAGTTTGGTCCTCATTTTCCAGGTGCCGGCCAGTTTGTCAAGCATCCTGAAATCGGCAGGGCGTACCTGCGCGGTGGCAGACAAACTGCCTGCCAGCAGGAACAACAGCACCAGGCTATTGCTCCACCACAGCTTCTTCACCATAAATCTGATGTTTGTATTTAAGAGAGGGAGAAGCCACGAAAGGCCCTATCTGCAGGTCTTTCCAGAGGGCGTCCACTTTACGGATCGTATCGTCGTCTGCCACAATGATATTGGGCCAGTCCCGCTCAAAGTTGTCCAGCAACCTTGTCTTCAGCGTACCGTCCATACCGATGGCGCCGATATAGCGGCCATTGCCTGCAGGCTTGCGGACCACAAAGCTGTCACGCTTAGGGTCCATGTTATTGCAGAAACGCCATAAGGCTGAAGCGAGGTCGGTCACGTCCACGGTATGTTCCACATATAGCACCATCTTTACGCCTTCCAGCGCAGGCAGCGTATACAGCTGCTCGTTCAGCTCCCTCACATGGAAAGGACGGCTCTTTTGCACAGACACCAGGACACAGGGGATATCTATGGCCAGCAGACTGCTGTTGATGCCTTTTATCTCTGGGAACTGCTGCATGATGGAAGCCGCGTCCAGCGACTTCGGCGCGGGCGCCTGCTGGTAAGCGTTGTCAGTTTCTTCTTCGTACTTCCGGGTGCCATCAATGCACATCTTGCCACCGAAACCCATTTTGGAACAGGAATGGTCCAGCACGTCCATAGGGCCCTGGCTCAGGTAGATGTCCGTAGCCGGATTAAGGTTACGGAATACGTACTGCGCCAGCTTTTTATAGTCGGTGATACTTTCACCTTCATCACTTACCACCAATATTTTGTTGAACATCATCTGACCGGCGCCCCACATGGCATTCATCACTTTCTGCGCCTGTCCGGCATAGTCTTTTTTGATCTGTGAGATCACGAGGTTATGGAACACGCCTTCCACGGGCATTTCCATGTTAACAATTTCCGGCACCAGCGTCATTTTGATAGGCGCCAGGAAAATACGTTCGGTGGCCTTGCCTATCCAGGCATCTTCCTGCGGCGGAATGCCTACTATCGTTGACGGATATACGGCATCTTTACGATGGGTGATGGCAGTCACATGGAAGCGAGGGTACCAGTCGGCCAGGGAGTAATACCCGGTATGGTCGCCGAAAGGCCCTTCCCAGATCAGTTCTTCTCCCGGGTCTACATATCCTTCTATCACAAAATCGGCATCTGCGGGCACTTCAATCTCCGGCTGGGTAATACACTTTACCAGCTCCACTTTTTTCTTGCGAAGGAAACCGGCCAGCATGTATTCGTCCACGTTTTCCGGCAGCGGCGCGGTGGCGGAGTAGGTGTAAACCGGGTCGCCGCCCAGCACTACGGCCACGGGCATACGTTTGTTCAGTTTTTTGTACTCCATGAAGTGTTTGGCGGAAACTTTATGTTTATGCCAGTGCATGCCGGTCATATCTTTTTCAAACACCTGCATGCGGTACATGCCTACGTTGCGGCTACCGGTGACCGGATCTTTGGTGTGGATCACGGGAAGGGTGATAAACGGACCACCGTCCTTAGGCCAGCAGGTGAGCACCGGCAGTTTGCCAAGGTCTGGAGTGGCCATCACCACTTCCTGGCAGGCGCCTTTTCCGCTCACGACCTTAGGCATCCAGGAAGCAAATTGTCCCAGTTTAGGCAACATGGCCAGTTTATCGAGGATGCTCTCCTTGGGTTTGGACAGCATTTTAAACAGCTCTTCTATTTCATGGGCCACATCGTCGAGCTCCTGTACGCCCAATGCCATGCACATGCGTTTATAGCTGCCCATGGAATTGATCAGTACCGGAAAATCATAACCGGTATTTTCAAACAGCAGGGCTTTGCCCCCACCGGGCATTTTACTTACCCTGTCGGTGATTTCCGCTATTTCGAGCTTAGGGTCCACATATGTGCTGATGCGCTGCAGTTCTCCTTCCTGTTCCAGCTTCTCTATAAAGTGCCTGAGATTTTTATATGCCATTGTTAAATTATCTAATAAACCAGTCAACAAAAGTAAACATACCGCGCCGCAATAAAAAATGCCCCCGGAATAATACCGGGAGGCATCTCATTTATCTGTTCTCAGTTATCAATTGACGATAGTGACACCAGCGTGGAACACAGCTCTGGGCCGTGGCGCGTAGTAAGGTCTTGGCGGTGGCGGCGGAACAGGCACTGGTACCGGATAATAAGCAGGTTCAGCATATACTACCCTTCTTCTCGGGCGGTAGCAGTCGTCATCGTCCCATCTGCGGCAATCCCTGTCTTTCCAGTATTTACGTTCCCACTTATCGTAGTGTTTTTCACGGCCGTGGCCCCAGCCTCTTCCGCGGTCCCAGCCTCTCTGGGCGTAGGTGGTAGCTACGGTACCTCCCAGGAGCAGCATCATCAGCAGTACTTTTTTCATGTTTCTCGGTTTTTGTTAAGATCGGTTGGTAAATAAATGTTGCGGTGTTTTACAGGCTATACAGTGTAACGACGGAATTAGCTGCATATAGGGCGCCAGGGTATCCGGCATAGCTGTAGCTGTATCTGTGTTTATAATGTTTATGTTTTTTGTAATGTCTCCGGTGAGGCGGCATCGGCGGCCTTGGCGGCCTGTGTACATGATGCGGCGGAAACGGAGGCCTCGGCGGTCTTGGTGGCCTTGGTGGCAAAGGCGGATGTGGAAGATGCCGTGGAGGCGGCGGCGGAAACGGCGGTGCCGGTGGCCTGTGTTGCGCAGAAAGGCTCATCGTTCCTGCCAACATTACCACGGTTGCTGCGTATAATAGTTTCTTCATGACATTTCGATTTGACCTTTACAGGAGAATGCAGACCAGCCTATTTTACATTGTGGTGTTTCGTTACTCTCTCCGCGATTTCTGAACCATGCTGCAGCTACTTTAAGCTGGTGTTTGCGATTCTTTACCTGTTTAAACAGATAAAACCAACAACTATGCCAATAAACGTAATCCCTTTACCACAAAAGAAATCCCGGCTTGGAAGGGCCGGGATACAGTTTATAAATGGACTTTATTGGGGGTTGAAAGTCGGGGTGCAAAGACAAACTCCATGCCATAACTATGATGGCCATGATTTTTACCGGTCCGCCTGATGTAGGAAGATATAAACGAAATGCTCCTCTTGCTGCTTATTAAAAAAGCCTCTGTGATAAAACACAGAGGCTTCCGGTATCATTAATAAACCCGTTTATTTTTATTCCTGTTGAGGTCCTTTCCAATCAGACAAATCAGCAAAAATCACGGCCATTGCTGTTACCGCAATATCGGACATCTTGTCGCTTTCACTTTGCCCCATCCGCTGCCGCCGCCCAGGCGATAGGTGATGGTCAAACCGGAGAAAGCGTACCAGTCTTTATATTTGGCGGAACCACGTTTAGAGCCATCAGGAGGATATACGCCAGGTGTTTGTTTGCCGGTCAGCTCATCGCCACGGAAAGCCATATCAACGGCCTTTTGGCCACGATAGGCCAGCAAGGTGTTCTGATCTACGTAGTTGGTGCTCACATCATCGAGATAGTCAGTGGTGGTAGGACGCAGCCCTATTTCAAAACCGAGGGTCCATTTGTCGTTGAGGATAGCTTTCACACCAGCGCCCATCGGGAAAGACCAGGCAAAAAGATCGTAAGGCTGGCGTTGCGGATATTGCGGAAGGCCCTGCCCTTCTGTGCCCAGCGGACGTAAACGTACTACGTTACCGGATATGTCTTTGGCAGTAGGGTCAAAACCAAAACCACCTACGCCAATAAACACAAAAGGCGTAAATCCTTTTTCATCGAGATCAAGGAAGTTAATTTCAGCAATCAGGCTGCCTTCAAAAACGTTGCTTTTAAAACTGAGGTTACGGGCCACCAGACTAGGCTCCGCATTGGTGCTGTCCGCAGCGGCAACAATGCCCCACGTGAAACCGGCCCTTAACGTCAGGTAACGGTTGATGTCCTTCCTTACCAACAACCCCAGTGAAGGGCGCGTGTATTTCAGGTCTACCTTCTGTTGAACAAGATCACCACTGTAGTTGGAAATACCGGCAAAAGCACCTATATGCCAATCCTGCGCGAAGCTAAAAAAGGGTACTGCCATGGATAACAACAGTATTCCGGCAAATTTTCTGAATTTCAAAGTATTTTGGTTTTAAGAGGTTAGTCCTGATCTATTTAACGTTTTAATGAACAGTTTTATTTGGTGAACAGTTCTCAAAAATAAAGCCTTCTTTCCCAATAAACTATCAAAGATGTAAAAATAAACTAATAAACCAATTAAGTAATACGCTGTGAAAAACAAATCCGGAAAAACTATCAGCAACGGATATATGACCAACCGGCTGCCTGCCGCTCCACCAGATGGGCCACGGCCGCAGGCACCACCTCCACAAAAGGCAACAGCTGGTCCGTCTTCAGCTGTCTGCCATTGATCGTATTCCGGCAAATCAGCCAGCGTACTGACCGGGCATGCAGCTCTTTTACTTTATCTGCCAATGGATTGTCTGCCGTCAACAACAATGGCCAGGCGTCGCCATGCACGGCTACCTCCACGGTTATACGGGATTGCTGTTCGTGATAATATTGTAACAGATTGTGAAGCTGGCCCAATAAAGCTTTTTGGGCATCCGCGGCAGCAGACGTGATCTGAAAAATGACTTGCATGGCAACAAACCTACTGAAATAGCGGTAAATGCGGCAAAAAAAAACCGGGTGGCAGTCGTTACATATCGGGGAAATCGTCGTCTTCTTCCGGCTGGGGACCACCGGAATTTTTACGTGGCTGTAAAGTGGCGGTTTTACGCTCCAACGCTTTGTACCTCCGGGAAGCTTCCCGCAACTGGAATACCAGCGAGGCAGCCCGGACCTCCTGCTGATGCAGGTTCACCTCCGCCAGCAGCAGCGCTTTGCGCTGGCGTACCATCACCATCCAGCATATCACCAACAGGACTGCCAGCAGTAAAAACAAGGGCACCAGTATATACAGTGCCCATACCAGGCTGTCGCCGGCCGTTTGTACTGGCACGGTATCCTGCCGGGCGTCGTCACGGCCGGCACAACCCCATAACAGGATCAGTAAGCAGAAATACCGGATGGAAATAAAGCGTTGCAATGTCTTAATAATGGTTAGCCGGATATAGCCTTGTCTTTAAAATTATCAAATCAACCTGATAAAAAGTTGTCCAATCTGGCTTTTTTTGAATCATCCGGTGGGTAAAATCAGGGGAAATCAATAGCAGAAAATCTCCATATGATCAAAATAAATTCATTTTCCCGATTATACAATACTGGTTATCAACCGGTAATTTTTTTTCTCAAAAAAACAAACGGGTTACCACCAAAAAAAATTAACTTGGAAGATAACTATAATACATCCGTGCCCATTTTTAATAAGGAAGAAAGCGAATCACCCATCCCGTGAAGTAACCAAAAATCGAGTATGTTAAAAACTGCTGTTATCACCAAGCAACAACTGGAGCACCTTGTTCTGCAGGGGATGTCCTATGCGGACGATCACGTAGGCGATACCTTCAGTATCAAAGACGTGTCCGACCGCCTCGGTATCTCCTACTCCTATTTCTATCACAACTTTGCCGATTACATGGGAGAACCTTTCTGGCACTATGTAAAACGCCATCGCCTTGAACTGTCCGCCGGCCTGTTGCGCCATAGCGGCCATTCCATCGGCATCATCAGCGACCTTTGCGGATACGCTACAACAGCAGCTTTCAGCAAGGCTTTCAAACAACATTTTAAGGAAAGCCCCAAAGAATTCCGTCGCATCGCGGAACTGCCCAACGAAAAAAGGACCATCCAGATCATTGAAACCATCACCACCACAACAGGCACAGATATCTTCGGGAACTTCTTCCGGTACGACCGTGGCGAAAGAGTACAACTCCCCGACTCGGTACTGTACTACTCCCTGCTGTCACGCGGCCAGAACCCCATCGGTGAAATGATCGTCAAAATGAACCAGTACTTCAACGCCTTCAGCAAAATACTCGGCCAGATAGAAATAGCCACCGCTAAAATCATCACCGGAACACTGGACTCCGTACCGGTGACCGACTACGAAAAAATATCCATCTACGCCGGCCTCAGCATCCCGCTACACGCTACGGCCGCACACCAACACATGGAAAACAACTACGGCTACCTGATGCGCAAACGCATCCCCGGCGGCACCTACCTGCGGCTCCCCGTGCCCATGGACTTTGCCACAGCCGGCATTCCCATGTACAACTTCATTAACCAGAACTGCAAAGAAGGAAATTTCAAAATGAGCGGCAACCACTTCTTTATGGTACTCAACGGCACATCCGCCTGCGAAATTTATATACCGCTGCTGCGTAAACATTATTGATCCCAGGATTCCCAGGGCTGAAGCCCTGGGCTACGTTGTGTTTCAGGTGTCTGTCATTAGCAGAATGACGATGTTAATGCAGCAGTGCTTTCTTATTTTTCATTCTCTGTTTGCGATAGTGTTTTTTCATAAACGCAACAGGGCTGGTCTATTGGCCAACCCTGTTGCGTTTATGATGTCGCTTCTCCTGCTTTCTTATTTCGTGAAGATGGCGCGGAAGCAGTTGGCGCTTGTGTTCACAGTGTCTTTCTGCGGTTTGCCACGGCCATAAAACTCATCCAGGAAATGGCCGGCATCTGACCATACGGTCTGCATCATGCCCTGGTAACGGGGTTTCATTTCCTTCGTGGCGGTGGCGCGGAAATCATACATGTCCCTGAGCTGCGCTACCGCATTGTCGGGCATACGCCACGGACAAGTGATCACCTGTAATCCTTTGGACGCAAAATAAACGGGCGATTTGTCAGGACGCTCATAGTGCCAGTCGCAGATCACAATATCTTTCGGTACCAGGTCCACAGCACGGTGTGTATTGTTCATGCTGGCCTCCCACATGCCCATACCGGTGGTTTTGCCGTCCAGCAGGCGGTCGCCCCAAATCCACAAGGTACGGCCTTTCTGCGCCAGGTGATTGCGGATGGTCCATACCTCGCCGGCATACAGCTCGGCTTTGTCGCGGCCCCCGCAGCGCGGACATTTATCCTCGCCGATGTAAAACACCTCGTCCATGCCGGCATGGAACGCAGTCGCCTCAAACACGTCCAGGATCTCGTCCACCAGCTCAAACACCACTTTGTGGACGCCCGGGTGCAACGGGCAATAACTCTTGCAATACAGGCCGTCAGCGTTAGGCCATTCATATTTCTCCGGCATCTTCACCCAGGGGGTTTCGTCAAAGTCCGGGTACACCTTCAGCAGGTTCATCGTGGTACCGGCCCATGACTGATGCCCCAACAGATTGATCTGCGGCACCAGCCGGATCTGATGCTGCCGGCATACCTGCACCAGCTCCTTTACCTGCGCTTTCGTCAGCGCGCCAGGGTCGCGCAGCTCAGGATGAGAGGTATACTCATAATTGAAATCCACCCGCAGTACCAGCGTGTTGATGTGCCGCGGCGCCAGTTCCTCGCGGATAAATTTCAGAAAGGGCGCCAGTCCGGCCCCTGTAGGCGCGGCAATGCAGAAACCTCGTACAGGCAGGGTATCTTTCGGTAAGGCGATGGAAGAAGAGGGAAACAGTACAGTGCTGCCCAACAGCAGCAATAGCATGGTCAATAGTTTTTTCATAAAGGGCAATTTTTTCCAGCGTTTGCAACAAAATAGCAAATGCATCGCTTTTTATATAACGAAATCCGGCATTAGATAATTTCACATGCAAAAACATATGATTTTTAATAAATTTGACTAAACGCAAATCCATGACCGAGTTTAAGCTCCCTTTTAACGCGAGGCTTACCTTTACCCTTTTATCGCTCATTTTACTGGTGTACATCGCCCATACGGCCAGTGGGATCATCATCCCGCTGCTGTTTGCCTTCCTCATCTCCATTATGTTACTACCGGTAACGTATTTCCTGGAAAAACATAAATTCCCCCGGGGACTGGCCTCCGCGATCGCCGTATTGCTGTTCGTGATCGTTATCCTCCTGATCATGCTCGCCATGGGCACGCAGATGCAGGCCTTCATCGCGGACTTTCCACAGCTGGAAAAGAAACTGCTGGACACGGTCACTTCCCTCCAGGGATGGATTGACCATAAATTCCATATCAGCTCCAACGCGCAGCTCAGCTACCTGCAAAAAGCGGCCCTCGGAACACTCGGAACAGCCACCAGCTTTATCAGCCAGACTTTCCTGTCACTGTCTTCCCTGATCATCTTTGTGGTTTTTGTGCTGCTGTATTCCTTCTTCATGTTGTTTTACCGCAAACTGCTGGTGACCTTCCTCGTGAGGCTGTTTCAGGACAAACACCGTGACACCCTGCTCGATGTGCTCGCCCGCACCCGCTTTATCATCAAAAGCTACGTAGGCGGCCTGATGATAGAAATGGTCGTGGTGGCCCTTCTCAATACCACCGTATTCCTGATCCTTGGTATCAAATACGCTATCCTGCTGGGGGTAATGGCCGCCATCTTCAATATCATCCCCTATATCGGCATTTTCACGGCCCTGATCATCAGCATGCTCGTTACCCTCACCACGGGCACGCCTATAGCAGCGCTACAGGTAGGCATCTCGCTGTTCCTCATCCACCTGCTGGACAGTAACGTGCTCCTCCCCCGCATCGTAGGCTCCAAAGTGAAGATCAACGCCCTGGTGACCATCATCGGCGTAGTCATGGGCAACATGTTATGGGGCATCCCTGGTATGTTCCTCGCCATCCCCATCATCGCTATTATTAAAATCGTTTGTGAAAGTGTGGATTATATGAACCCCTGGGCCATCCTGTTGGGAGATGAACAAAAAGAGAAAACCGAAAAGGTAAACCAGGCAGCCGAAGAAAAAGGCCATCCTGATGTAGATAATCTCGCAGAAACACCTGACTCACCAGAAAAAAAATAATTACTAAGCTTATATACAAAAAGCCGCGGGAGACGAACTCCTGCGGCTTTTCTCATTTTATAAAACAACCAACTAAACTATTACGCTTCTGCCTTTCTCAACATGCTGCGGTATACCCAATAAAACACAATCGGGAAAATAAACAGGTTGAACAGCGTATCGGTAATCAACCCTCCGATCACCACGCGGGCCAATGGCCGTGCCGTCTCAGAGCCAATACCATGGCTCATGGCAGCCGGCAGCAATCCGATGGCGGCCATCATCGCTGTCATGATCACCGGCCGTATGCGCGACTCCACGCCATCATGTATGGCCTGTGCCAAAAGGCTGTCGGAATACTGATGCATCCCCCGGATATTCGTTTTGAACTTGGTCAGCAGGATCACGCCGTTCTGCACACAGATACCGAACAAGGCGATAAACCCTATACCGGCGGAAATACTGAAGTTAATGCCTGTCAGCCACAGCGAGAAAATACCACCGATAATGGCAAACGGCACGTTGTTCAGCACCAGCAGGGCATCTTTCATACGTCCAAACAGGATAAAGAGAAACAGGAAAATCAGGAGCAGGCTGATAGGCACCACCTGCGTCAGCCTTTTGGTGGCACGCTGCTGGTTTTCAAAGTCGCCGGCCCACTCCAGGAAATAGTTTTTGGGCAACGTTACCTGCTCGCCCACCTTTCTCCGGGCTTCATCAATAGTACTGCCCAGGTCACGGCCACGTACGGAAAACTTGATCGCTCCGTACCGCTGGTGTTTATCACGGTAAATCATGCTCGGCCCGATAATGTGGCTGATATCGGCAATTTCCTTCAACGGTATTTTGTTGCCCCGCAACGTAGGAATAGAGAGATTGCCAATCGCTACTTCATCTTCACGGAACCCTTCCGGGTAACGGATACGCAGGTCAAAGTTTCTCTCCCCTTCGTATATCTTAGTGGCGGCCTTACCACCGATCGCCATCTCGATAACAGAGTTGGCATCTTCTGTAGTGACGCCATATAGTGCCATCTTCTGCTGGTTCAGATTGATGCGCAGCTCCGGCTGGCCGATATTGCGCATGATGCCCAAATCTTCAATGCCCCTCACCGTTTTGAGGATTTTTTCGATCTGCTCTTCATGTTTTTCGACGGTCTTAAAATCATCCCCAAAGAGCTTCACTACAATGGAACCTTTTACACCAGATACCGCTTCTTCCACGTTATCCATGATAGGCTGGGAAAAATTGAGCGTTACGCCGGGCGTCCCGTCCAGTCTTCCATTCATCCTCCGGATAAGCTCCTCCTTGGATATCCCGCTCTTCCATTCATCCTGCGGGTAAATGTCTACATGGAACTCTATGTTATAAAAACCGGTAGCATCGGTACCGTCATTGGGACGGCCCGTTTGCGACATCACCTGCCTCACTTCCGGAAAGGCGAGTATCTTTTTACGCATCTCATCGGCCACTTTCACCGACTCTTCGAGGGAAGTGCTCAGCGGACCGGTGGCCCTGATATAGATAGCGCCTTCATTCAACTGTGGCAGGAACTCCGTTCCCAGGAAACGGAAACAGTACAGTCCAATGATGAGCACTACAATTGAAAGGGTGAACACCAGCCGGCGGTGATGGAAAGTATAGTTAAAGAGGCGTGACGTGGTTTTGTGCACAAACCGCAGGAAGAAGTTTTCTTTCTCCTTCACGTTTTTACGCAGCAGCACACTGGCCATGGCCGGCACCAGCGTAAATGTAAGTATCAGTGCGCCCAGCAGGGCAAAGCCCAGCGTCCACGCCAGCGGGGAGAACATCTTGCCTTCCACTTTCTCAAAGGTGAAGATGGGCAGCAACCCGGTGATGATGATCAGCTTGGCAAAGAAAATACCTTTACCGTTTTCCATACAGGCTTTGCGGATCATGCCCAGTTTGCTCAGGCGGTTGAACCGCTCCATGCCCACCTGGTGCGCCTTCCTGTCCAGCACCACAAAGATCCCTTCCATCATTACCACTGCGCCGTCTATGATGATGCCAAAGTCGATAGCGCCCATAGAGAGCAGGTTGGCGCTCATGCCTTTCAACTTCAGACAGATGAAGGCAAACAACAAGGCCAGTGGTATTACTACCGCTACGATGACCGTCGTGCGCCAGTCGGCCATGAAAATGAAAACAATCACCGTCACGAAGATGATGCCCTCAATCATGTTGTGCAACACCGTATGAGTGGAGAAATCGATCAGGTCTTCCCGGTTATAGAATGTTTTAATCTTTACATCGTCCGGCAGGATGCGGGTATTCAGTTCTTCAATTTTTTTCTTCAGTTCCACGATCACGTTGGCCGGGTTCTCGCCTTTGCGCATCACCACAATACCTTCCACCATATCATTGTCGCGGTCGCGGCCCACCTGCCCCAGGCGCGGCAGTGCCGCCACTGACACGTCGGCCACGTCTTTTACGAGGATGGGCGTACCGCCTATGTGGTCTACGATCACGTTCTTGATTTCCTCTACGTTATTGAGCACCCCGATGCCGCGCACGACATACGCCTGCGCATTTTTGACGATCACGTCGCCACCAACGTTGATATTGCTTTTGGAGAGCGCCTGATACATTTCCTGCGCCGTGATGCTGTACTGTACGGCTTTATCAGGATTCATGGTCACCTGGTAAATTTTCACTTCACCACCAAAGCTCACGATGTCCGCCACGCCGGGCACGGCCAGTAGATTGCGTTCCACCACCCAGTCCTGCAGCGTTTTCAGTTGCTCGATATTCAGTTTGCTGCTTTCCAGCGTGTACCGGTAAATCTCTCCGGTAGGGCCGTATGGCGGTTCTATCTCGGGGTCCGCCCCTTCCGGGAGGTTGGCGGACGCGATATTGTTATTGATCTGTTGCCGGGCGAAAGTATCATCCACATCATCGTCAAAGATCACTTTCACCACAGACAGTCCAAACAGGGAGGAGGAACGGATATGTGTTTTTTTCTGCGCCCTGTTCATCGCTATCTCGATGGGACGGGTCACGAATTTTTCCACTTCTTCCGCGCTGCGCCCCTGCCATTGGGTGATGATGGTCACCGTGGTGTTGGTCACGTCCGGGAAAGCGTCCACCCCTATCTGTTTAAAGCTGAGATAACCTGCAATGGCCATCACGCCGGCGGCAAAAAAAATGAAATATTTATTCTTCAGGGAGAAAGCTAGTATCTGCTTAATGAATCTGTTCATAATGCTGGCCTTTAGGGTTTACTGCTGATCGCTCAGTGTGTCATAAATGAATACCTGGCGGGAAGCGATGATGCGCTCCCCTTCTTTCAACCCGGAGGCGATATAAGCACGGCCCTCTACCGTCCTGGCCACCTGTACTTCCCGGATGGCTACGCCCGGTTTGGTGTTCGTGAGCACCAGCACATAGTATTTATCATGATCGAAGATGATGCCGCGGGACGGAATGCTGACCATATTGGAATCCACATGGCGTTTGGCTTTGGCGCGCACAAACATTTCCGGCTTCAGGAAAAAGCCGGGGTTATCCACTACCACCCTGGCTTTCATCACTTTTGTCTCGGGGTCCAGCACATTGTAGATCTTATCTATCTTACCGGTAAAGGTTTTGTCAGGATAAGACAAGGTGGACATCTGCACCTGGTCGCCTTCCCGGATACCGGATATGTCTGATTCAAAGACATTGATCATGGCCCATACATTGTTAAGATCGGCCACAACAAAGATGGGGTCTGAGTTATCCGGCCGCCACTGCATGCTTTCAGCGGCTCTTTTGTTGATCACGAATCCCGGCACCGGCGCTTTTACCATGTAGCTGGTCTGATGCGCACCACCGTTTATTTCCAGCACGGCGCTGGACTTATTGTAGGCCGCCACGGCTTTATCGTAGTTGCTTTTTGCCTCTTCGTAGTCCTTACGGGAATTTAATCCGCTTTTGTAAAAGGACTCTGCCACCTCCATATTCCTTTTGGCAGTGGCCATATCGCTGGCGGTTATACGTTGATCTGCAGTGAAGCCTGCCATTTCAGGGCTTTTGATCACGGCCAGCACTTGTCCTTTTTTAACGAAATCACCGGAATGGACTTTCACTTCAGTAACGATACCGCTTACCATCGGGAATATACGGGCTGTTTTGTCTTCGTTTTCGCTGATTTTTCCGGTCAGCATAATTTCGTTGTCCATAGAAGCGGTAGTGGCGGTATCCACCACCAGCGTGCGAAGCAGGGAGTCACTGAGCGCCCACCGGGCGGTTTTGTCCGGGACTGTTTTGCTGCCGCAGCCGGTGAGGATGATGCCCTGGATGGATATAATAAAAACAGCTGCAGGTATATAAAGCTTTTTAATGTTTTGCATGATTCTGGTGTGTTTGATCAAGGATGGAAAATGGAAGCGCCGGTAGCGAAGTTGATTTGCTCCAGTGCGTTGAGTCGGTCGTATTTAAGCTCGTTCATTTTGAGCACGTTGTTGCGGTAGGCGTCATACAGGTCTATAAATTCCAGCAGCCCTATATTATGCAGCCCGTAATTTTTTTCCACTTCGCGCATCATGGTGGTGTATTCCTGCTCAAATCCGGGATCAAACTCCTGTAACAGCTTCTCGGTCTTCAGCGCCTGCTGCAGACTGTTCATGACATCATGTTCCAGCTGGTCCTGCGTACCGTTGAGCTGTAGCTTGCTGCCCTCCAGCTGGGCTTTCGCCATTTTGATGTTTCCCTGGTTACGGTTAAAGAACGGCAACGGCATGGAGATATTGAGGCCGTTGTAGTTTCTTTCAAAGTTGCCCTGCTTATCATAGGAAAAGCCCAGCTGTATGTCGGGTACGGCGAGGGAACGTTGCAGCCGCAGGTTCAGATTATTATACTGGACATTTTCCTGGGCAATTTTAAGATCGTACCGGTTGGCCCTGGCGGTGTCCAGCAATGTCTGAAAAGACAAGGCCGATGCAGGCATGGCTGCCAGTGTGTCCGGTAGCTGCGGCTGTATGTTAACGGTGGCGGGCACACGAATCAGCAGCGCCAGGTCGGACTGTGTCTGTTGAATATCTTTTTCCATTTCCAGCGCATCGTGTTGCAGGTCGTACAGCAGTGACTTAATACGGATGATCTCTTTGGGCGCGATGTTGCCCATGGCTTTCTGCTGTTCAAATACTTTAACGATCTGCTGCAGGAAGGCGATCTGGCGGCCGAATGTCTGCAGCGATTGTTGTTTGTAATAGAGATCGAAGAAGTTGTCGTGCAGGGAGAAACGGAGGGTACGCAGCAGATCGAAGAACTGGTATTCTGTCATCTTTACGCCGCTTTGGGCCAGTTGCACAGCTTTATTGCGTTTACCGGCCAGCTTGAACAACTGTTGTACCTGGAGGGAGTTTTGACCATTGTAGGAGAAGTCGAACCACTTTTTGGTCGTGTGGTTGTACAATACATTCTCGAAAGTTACCTGGGGATTGTCCCACAACCGGGCGGTGATCACCTCTGCCCTGGCGGCGTCGATATTAAATTTTTGTGCCAGCAGTGGGATATTCTTCTGAAGAAGCTGCTGCTCTGCCTCCGGTAGCGTAAGTTTCAGGGTATCCAACGGTTGCGCACGTACGCAACAGCTCCATAGGATGCCCAACAGTACAGGAAAGGCTTGTAATGCTAGTCTGATCGTCATACAACTGATTTTTCGTTGCAAAGATGGCGATAGGCTATTAAGCACTAATTAGAATGAAGTTAAAACAAAATTAGATTTTAATATCAACCGGAAAAAAAATGTTAAAGGTGGTGCCCTGCCCAAGGACACTGCTCACGGTGATCGTGGCCTGATGGAGTTGAAAGATGCGCTGGGCCATGGCCAGCCCGATGCCGTAGCCGGCAAACGTATAGGCGTTGTCTGCCCGGTAGAGTGGCAGAAATATTTTATCCAGTTCTCCGGGCGCAATGCCAATGCCTTTATCACTCACAGAGATGACAAGGCAATTGGAACTATAGGTAAGACGAAGGGTTACAGGCTGATGGTGTGAAAACTTAAAGGCATTGCGGACAATATTTTGCAATGCCAGCATCAACAAAGGCCGGTTGCCACGGATGGCCAGCCGCGAGGCATCTTCCGGGAGATCGCTCAGCACCACGTCGACCTGGCAGGGCGGTGTTTTGTACTGCCAGTGTTCCTGTATCTCCCACAGGAGCTCGTCGAGCCGCACAGCTTCTGTGTTCGCAGGCGTCAGGACCACGTCTATGCGGGTGAGCTGCAAAAGGCCGTCGGTAATCACTTTCAGCTTTTCCGACTCGTCCAGCACCGTGTCCAGCGTAGCGATGTATTCGGCCTGGCTGCGTTCCCGGTGCAGGGTGACTTCTATCTCGCCAATGATGGTGGTCAGCGGTGTCCTTAATTCATGCGAGGCATTGGACACAAAGGAGCGCTGCATCTCAAAAGCCTGTTCCAGGTGTTGCAACAGCTCATTAAAATTTCCGGCCAGTTCAGCAATCTCGTCTTTGTTACGCCCCTGCTCCACCCGTGTGTGCAGGTTGTTGGAACGTATTTTCTTCACCTGCCTGTTAATGCTCTGGATGGGATGCAGCGCTTTGCTGGCAAACCACTGGCCCAGCAGGAAGGTAACGATCAGGGATATACAGAGTATGACGACCAGTATCAGCGCGAGATATTGCAGTTGTTGTTCGCCGGCTTTGTTGCGGGCGGTCACGATCACCACAAAGTCGCCCTGATTGTCGGGGTAAAACATGCCCACGCCGTACTTCTCCCCGAAAGTAAAGCGGTAGGTATTGTTTTTACGGATGGTGTTCAGCAGCGATGGCGGCCAGTTGTACTTTACCTTTTCCAGGAAAACAGGTTGGTTGTCCTGATCATAAATATTGCTGGATTCGTCGGGGATGCTCTGGGCGTAGCTTTTTTCTATCTCCAGGAATTTCTTTTTGGTCAGTTCGTCTTTTTCGAGGTACACCTGGGCGGTGACCAGCGCCCTTACCTGCAGCAGTTTATAGAAGCTGTTGCGGATATATTGGGCAGACAGCAGGTATATCAATACAAACACCCCGGCAAGGATAATACCGGTGATGAGGGTGAACTGTAATGATAAACGGTGCCTTATCTTCATAGCTGTTGCTGCCAGGTGCTTTTAACTTTCATGACATATCCCATTCCTACTACCGTATGGATCAGCTTTTCGCCACTGAAGCCTTTTTCGATTTTGTTGCGGAGATAGTTTACGTACACATCGATGGTATTGGTGCCGGTATCAAATTCCAGTCCCCATACCGCTTCGGAGATGAGCGCGCGGGACAGCACTTTGCCGGTATTTTTGAGCAGCAGTTCCAGCAGGGCGTATTCTTTGGCGGTGAGGGTGATTTCCTGTCCCTCCCTGCTGGCGGTTTTAGAGGTAGTGTCCAGGCGCAGGTCGGCCAGGGTAAGTATCTCTTTTTCCTGTTTGAAATTGTTTTTGCGGCGTGACAGGGCGTTTACGCGGGCCACCAGTTCGGAGAAATGAAATGGTTTGGCGAGGTAATCGTCAGCACCTGCATTGAGACCGTCCACAATATCATGGGTAGCGCTCAGCGCGGTGAGCATCAGCACCGGTGCAGTGATATCGCGGGTGCGGAGGTTTTTGCAGATGGTCAGGCCGTTGATGCCTGGCAACATGATGTCCAGTATGATCAGATCATAGTCCTGCTCCAATGCTGCCTGTTGCCCCAGCAGTCCGTCGGTATATACGTCCACCTGATGGTGGTGTTCTTCCAGTCCTCTTTTAATAAAGGCACCTACTTTGGACTCATCTTCTATAACCAATATTTTCATACTTGAAGTATTATTATACTATGATCTAAGCAAAAGTAGGAATGTTTCAGTTGGCGGGCATTAAAGGGAGATTAAAACATAGGGAGATGGATAAATTTTCACATTTTGTGTGATGAATACAGGTTGATGACCAACATTTTGTTAGTACTATTTAAGCAGATCGATTAGTTTTGCAGGCAACCTAAAACAAGCACCGTATCATGCAACTACCCGTACTCAGCACAGAACAACTGGTGCTCCGCCCTATTACAGAAAAAGATACCGCTGCTTTGTTCTCCCTCTTTTCCAAAGAAGAAGTGACACGGTACATGGACATTGACGCTTTTACCAATATTACCGAGGCAACCCAGATCATTACGTATTTCCGTGAACGTTGGGAAAAGCAGGAAGGAATGCGCTGGGCCATTACTTTCAAAGACAAAGACGAACTGGTGGGCACCTGCGGTTTCCACCACTGGAACAAAACGCACTATAAAATAGAGCTGGGTTATGACCTGTTGCCCTCTTATTGGGGCAAGGGTATTATGACCACAGCTATCGGACAGATCCTGCAATTTGTGTTTGAGGAATTACAGTTGAACCGTGTGGAAGCTTTCGTAGATCCGTTGAATGCAGCGTCGTCCCGTTTACTGGGGCGGGTGGGGTTCCGTCATGAAGGGATGTTACGCGATGCTTTCTTTGAAAAGGGGAAGTTCGTGGATGCGGACCTGTATAGTTTACTTCGCCGGGAATATGACCGGGAGACTATCTGGCAATAATTTTCTTTATCAGACATATGATGCATTTGCAGTACCGGGATGCGGTCCCCGGGGATTTACCACAGATCGTTGAGATTTATAACAGCACTATCGCAGGCAGGATGGTAACGGCAGACACTTCGCCGGTGACCGTGGAAAGCCGGCAGGCCTGGTTTCTGGCGCACAATCCGGAGCATCGTCCCTTGTGGATGGTATATGATGGCGCGGAGCTGGTGGGATGGATCAGTTTTTCTTCTTTTTACGGCCGGCCCGCTTACGATGGCACGGTAGAGGTGAGCATTTACCTGGCGGAACATACGCGTGGCAAGGGTTACGGAAAGCTGGTGCTGCAACATGCCATTGATATGGCGCCGAAATTTGGCATCCATACCCTGTTAGGTTTTATTTTCGCGCACAACATTCCCAGCCTGAAGTTGTTTCATGCCAAAGGGTTTGCGGAATGGGCGCATCTGCCTGATGTGGCCGTGCTGGACGGGCAGGCCCGGACGCTGAAGATATTAGGCCTCAAAGTGTAAACATTCTACGTAATTCGTAATTCGTAATTTATTATGTGGTGGATATATGCTTTATTATCGGCTGCATTTGCGGCGCTGACAGCGATTTTTGCCAAGATAGGCGTGGCGGATGTGCCTTCCAATCTGGCCACGGGCATCCGTACCATTATCATTTTACTGGTGGCATGGGGCATTGTGCTGGCAAGAGGGGAATATAAGGGAGTGACGCTGACCAGGCACACTTTGATATTTCTGGTGCTGTCCGGCCTGGCTACCGGTTTCTCGTGGATTTTTTATTTTAAGGCGTTGCAGATAGGCAAGGTGTCGCAGGTGGCGCCGGTGGATAAGCTAAGTGTGGCGTTGACGATCATTTTGTCCGCCATTTTCCTGCAGGAGGCGCTTACCTGGAAAACGGCGATTGGTGCCTTACTGATAATTTCAGGCACCCTGGTATTGATCATCAAATAGCTGGCAGCTGTCTGATAATATCAAATCATTCAATGCCGGGTTGATTAAATGGCAGGGACAGTGTTTTGTCTGATTTTGTAGACACAGCGGCGGGCGCCATTTATGATATGGTCCAGGCGTGTCACCTGTACCTCTTCGCCGATAACGCTGATAAAGGTATTCATCTCTGAAGTACAGATATTGTCGCAGGTGGCGGCAGCGCAGCAGATAGGGCAGTGATTTTCAATGAAGAGGAACACATCTCCTTCTTTTCTCCACTCTGCCAGGTATCCTTCGCCGGTTCGGATGGCCGCAAAGGCGGTCAACCTGTTTTCGATGCCGTTAACCCCTTCCAGGGCGGTATTATATTTCTCCTGTTGGTTCTTTTCGCGTGCTTTGATCACATTGGCCAGTGCTTCGGGGCCCAGTACCGTTTTAATGGTCTGGATGATGTCTACCGTAAGTTCGGTATGACTGTCCGGGAAGCGGGCATTGCCAAGCGGGGTCAGGCTCCATATTTGCATGGGGCGGCCGACGCCTTTGGATATACTTTCAAACTGCAACAAGCCCTCTTCAGCCAGCTTTACCAGCTGCAGGCGGGCGCCTTCCGTGGTGATACCCAATTCACCGGCCAGTTCGGCAGCAGACAGGGGGCCCTTGGTCTTGATCAGCATCAAAAACCTGTCAGCGGCATTTTTGGTTCGTGTTGGATATTTTTCCAAGTTATTACTTGTTTTATTGTAAATGTCGTAATTTTGTGGGAGCTAAAAAAAAGAAATTTGAGATTTAGATGATTTTAAGATCACATCTGTCACCCGTAAATCTCATAATCTCTTAAATCTCTAAATCTTAGGTATTAATGAACGTACTCATATTTAACGGCGCTACTGACACCCGCCCTGAAGCCACCTCTAACAGGCTGGCGTCATACCTGTCAGCAGGCCTGACAGAAAAGGGGTTACCGACCGAGATTTTCAGCCTGGCCGAGAAAGAGATCCCGTTTTTTTCCATGTTGGAAGCGGCCAAAAAGCCGGAGAGCGTGGCAGCGATGTGTGAGGCATTCTGCAAGGCAGACCTTCAGATCTGGATGACGCCTTTATATCATGGCAGCATGACGGGTGCAATGAAGAACTGCCTGGACTGGCTGGAGCTGACAAGCAAACACCAACGTCCATATTTAACCGGAAAGGTTGTAGCTTTGCTCTCCTGGGCCGACGGCACACAGGCCATGCAGGGAATCAACGCCATGGATGCCGTAGCCAAAGCATTGAGGGCCTGGGTACTGCCCTACTCTTTGCCTATCCTGAAAAATAATCTTTATGACCCGCAGACCAGCGGGTTTACTGCATTTTATAAAACCAAGCTGGATATGATGGTATCCCTGCTCTCCGCCGCGCAGTCACACGTGGCAGCCGGGACAGCAATCTGAGCCACCCGTTCAGTTTTAGCAATTTAAAAATTCTGAATTATGATAACCGTTTCAGAAAAAGCTGGAGTATATATCAAGACACTGATGGAGACCGAACATCACGCTCCCGGCACTTTCGTAAGAGTAGGGGTAAAAGGCGGCGGTTGCTCCGGCCTTGAATATGTCATGAAGTTTGAAACAGAAGAACAGGAAGGAGACCAGGTATTTGAAGACAAGGGAATAAAGGTAGTCGTACAGATGAAGAGCCTGCTCTACCTCTATGGCACTGAACTGGACTACTCCGACGGCCTCAATGGCAAAGGCCTTTTCTTCAACAACCCGAATGCAACGAGAACATGCAGCTGCGGCGAAAGCTTCGCGGTATAAATATCAAAATCGTATGATGAACAGTAACGAAATAATAGATGATATAGCCAATAAGGAGTACGAGTTTGGCTTTACCACCGATATTGAAATGGATATCGCTCCTCCGGGGCTGAATGAAGATATCATCCGCTTTATTTCCGCTAAAAAGAATGAACCGGAATGGCTGCTGGAATGGCGCCTTAAAGGCTTTGCCGCCTTTAAGAAAATGCAGTTCCCCACCTGGCAGCACTTCGAAATGCCGGAGCTGGACCTGCAGGCACTCTCCTACTATGCCGCTCCCAAAAAGAAAAAACAACTCAACAGCCTCGATGAAGTAGATCCGGAACTGCTGGCCACCTTCGAAAAACTGGGCATTCCGCTCAATGAACAGAAGGCCCTCGCCGGTGTGGCCGTAGACGCCGTATTTGACAGCGTGTCCATAGCCACTACCTTTAAAGGCAAACTGAAAGAGATGGGCGTTATCTTCTGCTCTTTCGGTGAAGCAGTACAGGAATACCCTGACCTGGTAAAAAAATACCTGGGCACCGTAGTCCCTCACTCTGACAACATTTTCGCCGCGCTGAACTCCGCTGTGTTTTCTGACGGCTCATTCACCTATATTCCCAAAGGCGTACGCTGCCCGATGGAACTGAGCACCTACTTCCGTATCAATGCCCAGAACACCGGCCAGTTTGAACGTACCCTTATCATCGCCGATGAAGGCAGCTATGTAAGCTACCTCGAAGGCTGTACCGCCCCCATGCGCGACGAAAACCAGCTGCACGCCGCAGTAGTGGAACTCGTAGCGCTGGACCATGCGGAAATCAAATACTCTACCGTACAGAACTGGTACCCCGGCGATAAAGACGGTAAAGGCGGTATCTACAACTTCGTGACCAAAAGAGGCATCTGCAAAGGCAACGCCAGCAAGATCTCCTGGACACAAGTGGAAACAGGTTCCGCTATCACCTGGAAATATCCCAGCGTAATCCTGCAGGGCGACTACTCCGAAGGGGAATTTTACTCCGTGGCCGTAGTACGCAACAAACAGATCGCAGATACCGGTACCAAAATCCACCACATCGGTAAAGGCACCAAAAGCCGTATCATCTCCAAAGGCATCTCTGCCGGCAGAGGCGATAACAGCTACCGCGGCCTCGTGGCCGTTGGCCCCCGTGCCGATAACGCCCGTAACTTTACCCAGTGCGACTCCCTGCTGATCGGCAACGATTGCGGCTCCCACACTTTCCCATATATCGAATCACGCAATAAAACCGCGATGATCGAACACGAAGCCACCACCTCCAAAATCGGAGAAGACCAGATCTTCTATCTGAACGCCCGTGGCATCGATACGGAAAAAGCAGTGGCCCTGATCGTAAACGGCTACGTGAAGGAAGTACTGAACCAGCTCCCCATGGAATTTGCCGTGGAAGCACAGAAATTATTATCTATCACACTTGAAGGAAGCGTTGGATAATTCGCTTATCCAATTAACTACATACAGAACGAAATAAAACAATCATGCTGACGATTAAAAATCTGCACGCAGAAGTAGAAGGGAAACAAATTCTGAAAGGCATTAACCTCGAAATAGGTAAAGGCGAAACACATGCCATCATGGGCCCCAACGGTTCCGGCAAAAGTTCGCTGGCCTCCGTGCTCGCAGGCCGTGACAACTATACCGTTACCGAAGGGGAAGTATGGTTCAACGGTAAAAACCTGCTGGACCTGTCTCCCGAAGACCGTGCCCGTGAAGGCGTATTCCTGGCGTTTCAATACCCTGTTGAAATTCCGGGCGTATCCAACCTGAACTTTCTGAAAACAGCCCTCAATGAAATCAGGACCTACAAAGGCCTGCCTACCATTGAAGGCCGTGACTTCCTGAAACTGACCAAAGAGAAACAGCAGCTGGTAGACTTTAACGCCAATCTGATGAACCGCTCCCTGAACGAAGGTTTCAGCGGTGGTGAAAAGAAACGCAACGAAATATTCCAACTGGCCATGCTGGACCCTCAACTGGCCATCCTCGACGAAACAGACTCCGGTCTGGATATCGACGCCCTGCGTATCGTTTCCAACGGCGTTAACAAACTCCGTGACGCAGAAAAATCTTTTGTAGTCATCACCCACTACCAGCGCCTGCTGGAGTACATCGTGCCTGACTTTGTACACGTGCTGTACAACGGCCGTATCATCAAAACCGGCACCAAGGAACTGGCCCTGGAACTGGAAGAAAGAGGCTACGACTGGCTGAAGGAAGAGTTACATTTGAAAGAATCAGTATAAGAAGCATACCATTATGACGAGTGATATTACATTGCCTTTTTACCAGGCGTTAACGACCGATGTAAACGCATTATCGACCTGCCAGGCGCAGGACGATCTGCAAGACGTCCGCCGGGAGGCTCTGGAACGCTTCTCAGTGTTGGGTCTTCCCACACTGAAAACAGAAGCATGGCGTTATTCCAACATACAACGTTATCTGAAGGAATTCCCTTATGAACTGTTGTATGCCACCACTACCGTGCCTGCCTCCGTGGTAGCCCAGGCTGCCATTCCGGAACTGGACTGCTACCGCATTGTGCTGGTAAACGGCCAGTTGCAGGCAGACCAGTCTGAACTGCCCGCCGGCAAAGGTATTACCATCGGCGCCCTCAGCGCCCACACACAGGCGCCTGGTTTCACCAAGTGGTTCAACAAACAACACCACCTGGCCCAGGAATCACTGGCCACGCTGAACACCGCCCTCTTCGCCGACGGCCTGTTTATAGAACTGGCCGCCAACACGGTGATCGACAAACCGGTACATATCGTTCATGTATACACCGCCACACAGCATGCCTTTATCCAGCCCCGCCACCTGTGGGTGCTGAACAGGAATGCCGCCGCTACCATCATCGAAAGCTCCGTTCATCCGGACAACGGCGTGGTGACTTTCGCCAACAGCGTACTGGAAACAGTCGTGGAAGACAATGCGGAACTGTGGCATTACAATATCCAACAGGGCGACCAGCACTTCCGTGAAGTGCATACTACCGCCGCCCAGCAACAGGCCAACAGCCGTTACCACCATTTTAATTTCACCCTGCCCGGTACCCCGTTCACCCGCAACAACCTGAGCGTGGCACTCAACGGCAGCTATACGGAAACGAACCTGAACGGCCTGTATCTTGCCAACGGCACACAGCATGTGGACAACCATACTTTCATGGACCACATCATGCCTAACTGCAACAGCAACGAACTGTACAAAGGGGTACTGCTAGACAGCGCCAACGGCGTTTTCACCGGCAGGATACTTGTACACCAGGAAGCACAGAAAACCAATGCCTTCCAGCAGAACAACAACCTGCTGCTGGGCGCTAAAGCAGATATCAACTCACAACCGCAGCTGGAAATTTATGCAGATGACGTAAAATGCAGCCACGGTTTCACCGCCGGACAGTTCAGCGAAGAATCCATGTTCTACCTGCGCTCCCGCGGTATCGGGGAAGATGCTGCCAAAGCACTGATGGTAAATGCGTTCTCCCATGATATTACAGACGAAGTGAAGGTACCTGCCCTGCAACATTACCTGCAGGAACAGATTGCCGCCATCATGAACAACTAATACCCATCCAATGGAACATATTGCTAACATAGAAACCACAGCCCTGGACGTAAAGCAGATCAGGAGGGACTTCCCTATCCTGCAGGAACTGGTGCACGGCAAACCGCTGGTATACCTCGATAACGGGGCTACCACGCAGAAGCCGCTGACAGTTATAGAAACAGAAGCCCGGTATTACGAAGAATATAACAGCAATGTGCACCGCGGCGTCCACCATCTGAGCCAGGAAGCCACCAACGCCTACGAAAAAGCCCGTGAAATTGTTGCCGGCTTTATCAACGCAGCGCATACCCACGAGGTGATCTTCACCAAAGGCACCACCGACGGGATCAACCTGGTGGCCAATACCATGGGCCGCCGTTTCCTGAAGGAAGGTGACAGCGTGATCATCTCCGCCATGGAACACCACTCCAACATCGTTCCCTGGCAAATGGCCTGCGAAGAAAGTGGCGCCACCCTGAAAGTGATCCCTATCAATGAAAAGGGAGAACTGAAGATGGACGCGTTTTCCACCCTGCTGGACGATACGGTGAAAATGGTAGCAGTAACGTATGTTTCCAATACAATGGGCACCATCAACCCGGTAGAAGAAATCATCGCACAGGCACATGCCCGTAAGATCCCCGTACTGCTGGACGCCGCACAGGCCATCCAGCATATGAGCATCGACGTGCAGGCCCTGCAGGTGGATTTCCTCGTTTTCTCCGGACATAAAATTTACGGTCCCACCGGCATCGGGGTATTGTACGGTACCACTGAATGGCTGAACAAACTGCCTCCCTACCAGGGTGGCGGTGATATGATCAAGACCGTTACTTTTGCCAAAACTACCTATAACGAACTGCCCTATAAATTTGAAGCCGGCACACCACATATTGCCGGCGCCATCGGTTTAGGGGCAGCGATCAGATACCTGCAGCAGACAGGCCTCGACAAAATCCAGCAATGGGAAGAACAACTGCAGGCCTATGCACTGGAGCAACTGCGGCAGATAGATGGCATCCGCTTCATCGGCGATGCCGCCCGCAGAAGCGGCGCCATTTCCTTCCTGATACACGACATTCACCCGTTTGACCTCGGTGAATTACTGGACCAGCAGGGAATTGCCGTAAGAACAGGGCACCACTGCTGCGAACCGCTGATGGATGAGTTTAAAATCCCCGGCACTGTTCGCGCATCGCTCACCTTCTATAATACGAAGGAAGACATTGACAAGCTGGTAGCCGGTATCAATCGGGCTGTGTCCATGCTGCGGTAAAAGGAGACTACTATTATGACGATCAACGAAAGACAGGATGAAATAAAGTCCGACTTTGAAGTAATGAGCAACTGGGAGGACAAATATGAATATATTATCCAACTGGGCAAAGACCTGCCGCTCATTGCAGAAGAATACAAGACACCGGAAAATCTGATCAAAGGCTGTCAGTCACGCGTGTGGCTGCACACCGAGCTCAGGGACGGGAAACTGTTCTTCACCGCCGACAGCGATGCCGTGATCACCAAAGGGCTGGTAAGCCTGATGATTTACGTGCTTTCCGGACATACGCCGAAAGAGATAGCCACCGCGGACATCTACTTTATCAATGACATCGGCCTGAGCAGCCATCTCTCCCCCACCCGCTCCAACGGGTTGCTGAGCATGCTCAAACAGATGAAACTTTATGCAGTAGCCTACCAGGCAAAAACAAACCAGTCATGAGCGAAGAAACAACATTAAGGGAAAAGATAGAAGAACAGCTGAAAACCGTATATGACCCGGAAATCCCTGTCAACATCTGGGAACTGGGCCTGGTATACGCTATCAAGATCAAAGAGAACAACCGCATCGGTATTGATATGACGCTCACGGCCCCGGGATGCCCGGTTGCCGGTGACATCATCCGCGAAGTGGATGAAAAGGTACGGAATATCGAAGGCGTGTCTGAGGTGGATGTACACCTTACTTTTGATCCACCGTGGAGTAAAGACATGATGAGCGAAGAAGCCAAACTGGAGCTTGGGTTTCTTTAATCTGACAGGCATTTCCAGGTAATTGACGATTCCCTGGAAATGCTTTTTTGTTTTTGCACGTTACATACCTCCATCTGCCACCGTCGAAATAAAAGTCGCAGACGGCACAAAAAACAAAGTCCCTGTTTTAGCAGTACTGAAATCCAGCAACCGGTCATAGTTACCCGCCGGCGACCCAATAAACATATTGTCCAGCATTTTCTTTACCGTACTGAAAGTACGTGCATAAGCGATAAAATACGTCCCCATTTCGTTGGTCGCCATATTTCCGAATGGCATGTTATCACGGATAATTTTAAAATCATCTCCCACATTGGCCAGCGCTATATGCGAATTGGAAGGTTTGATATTATCCGGCATTTCTACATCACTCTCTTTGTAGCGGCCAAATACCTTCTCCTGCTCTTCAACGGTTAAAGCCTTAAAAGCTGCCAGATTGTGTATATACTTTTGTACAAACAAATAACTGCCGTTTTCATAAGCCGCATCTTCAGCGCCCACTAACCCGCACGCCGCTCTCTCCTCCCCATGCGGGTTTTCGGTGCCATCCACGAACCCTAGTATGGACCTGCCGTCCCAATACCGGAACCCATGAACTTCTTCAATACAATCCGCCACCGGCCGAAGCGCTTCCGTAATGGCCGCAGCCATGTCGAAACAGACAGCCGGCCGGCTACCTTTAATATGAAAATGGAGATCCCCGGCAGTAGCCACAGCGCTGTGCTTGGCGCCAACAACAGGCTGAAAGTTTTCCAGCTCTTTGGGAAGGGGCTTCGGCAAACCGAGCTTCAGCCAGGCATCATGCCCGATCCCCATGACACAGGTGGCGCCTGAATCCGGGAAACGGGTCTGCCCCGAATTGTTGAGGTTTTCTACAAGCGCGCAAACACGCATGAACGCTGCTTTAAGTTCCGAATGCGGTTTAAAAAGCCATACCAGAAAGATGGTATTATTGCCCTGGTAGTTAAGGACATTCTGAGATGCTGTCATAGAAATGCTTTGTATTTTAACTGCATTACATTGGTGATGTGGTGTGGGCAACTACTTTTGTCCGGTAGCCCGGTAAAGCATTTCATCTACTTTCCCATATACGGCAGGGTCATGTTTCCTGATTTTTATTTTCACATATTTAGAAGCCGGCATATTGCTTTCCTTTACTACGTTGTTAACTGAAACAAGCACATTTGTCTCCGGGAAGTAAGTCATTGTATTCTTTTCGGGAATAGGATAAGGAACAATGACAAACAACGGAGCAATCCGTTCTATCCCGTCATCATAGTTAAAGAGGTCCACCTTCTCTCCGGCTTTAAAACCAGCACCGGCGATGTCTTTTTCATTCATAAAAATCACGCGGCGCTCCTGATGGATGCCACGATAGCGGTCATCCAGCCCGTAAATGGTCGTATTAAACTGATCATGCGTGCGGGTAGTGGCCATCAGGTACTCATCATCCGCAAGGTGGTTGACCGGTATGTCTGTCAGTGTAAACGGTGCTTTATAGTCATTCTGTTCCGCAAAGCGCTGTTCGTCCCGCGCGGCATTAGGCAAATAAAACCCGCCCTTCCGGCGTACTCTCACATTATAGTTTTCAAAACCGGGAATACATTGCGCGATATCGTCCCTCACCGCATCATAGCTGTCGTGGTACCGTTGCCAGTTCACCACCGATTTGCTGCCAAAAGTGGCCATGGCCGTTCTGCACACGATCTGTGTTTCGTTGATGAGATTGTCGGATACCGGCTTCAGTACGCCTTTCGAGGATTGTACCACGCCCATGGAATTTTCGGTGCTGATAATTTGTAATTCTCCGTTTACAATATCATGGTCCGCCCTTGAATAGGTAGGAAGAATGATGGTTTCCTTCCCATGGACCAGATGTCCGCGGTTAAGTTTTGTGGAAACGCATACCAGAAGGTCCAGTTTTCTCAGTGCTTCGGCGGTATACGTGGTGTCGGGTGCGGCAGAAAGGAGGTTGCCGCCCATACAGAACAGTACTTTTACTTTACCCTCATGTATGGCTTTGATGGCTCTCACCACATCGTACCCGTGTTTACGGGGCATTTTAAATCCGTAGAACTTCTCGAGCCTGTCCAGCTGCTCATCGGCGGGCTTTTCATCTATGAGCATGGTCCGGTTGCCTTGTACATTGCTATGACCGCGTACCGGGCATACGCCGGCGCCTTTGATGCCGATACTGCCTTTCATCAGCAGGATGTTCAGCATTTCCCTTACCATATCCACTCCATTGGGTTGTTGCGTAATACCCATGCCCCAGCAGATGATAATCCTCTTTTTGAACTTCAGCATTTGTGCTGCTTCGTACAGCAAGGTAGTTTGCACGCCACAGCTTTCTGCAAGCGCTTCTAAATGATACTGCTCAAATTGTTTTTCAAATGCCGGGAATCCGGTAGTTTTTTCTTCGATAAAGGCCCTGTCCAGCACTTTCCCCGGCGTTTCCTTTTCAAAGTCGAGCAACAGCTTTTCAATAGCTTTCAGCAAAGCCATATCGCCGTTGATCTTCACGGGCAGATAGAGGTCCGCCAGTTTTACACCTTCGAGGACGCCTTTTACTTTTTGCGGATCTTTAAAGCCCATAAGCCCTGTTTCGGGCAGGGGGTTAACAGCGATGATCTTCCCTCCGTTTGTTTTGCATTTTGACAAGGCACTCATCATACGGGGAGAGTTGGTGCCGGGATTCTGACCGATTATAACGATGACTTCCGCTTCATAAAAATCTTCCAGGGTTACCGTTCCTTTTCCGATGCCTATCGTCGGACGCAGGCCTGAGCCGGAGGTTTCATGGCACATATTGGAGCAGTCCGGCATATTGTTAGTGCCGAATTCCTTTGCAAATAACTGGTAAACAAAAGAGGCTTCGTTGCTGGTCCTGCCGGAAGTATAAAACGCCGCTTCATCGGGCGATGCCAATGCGTTGAAGTGGGCCGCTATCTTCTGAAAGGCGTCTTCCCAGCTGATGGGCTGGTAGTGCGAGCCTCCTTTGGGCAGATATACCGGATCAGTAAGCCTGCCCATTTTACCGATATGGTAATCGTCCAATAGCGAGAGATCATACACGGGGTTCCGGGCGAAAAAATCGGGAGTGACTTTTTTCGAAGTAGCTTCCTCCGCCAACGCCTTGGCGCCGTTTTCACAGTATTCTGCGAGGGGAGACCGGTCATCGTCGGGATCAGGCCAGGCACAGCTGGAGCAGTCAAACCCGTCAAACTGGTTCATGCTGAACAACGCTTTGGCACCCCGGACGAGCGTCTTTTCTTCGATCAGGTCTGCAAACGAGGCTAATACAGCGGGGATGCCGGCAGCCTTCTTTTCAACCGGGGTAACCTTCAGGTGCCCGGAAAGCACAAAGGGATTTTCCGCTGACGGCTCCCGATGATGCTCTCCTTCCATATCTGTTTTATGTTGCTCATCCTGAGCGTTATCGCGGATATTGTCCCTGTTTTCCATAAGGCATGCTCGGTTTAAATTGAAAAGAAATTTACTCCCTGTATAAAATCAATCTGCCAACGGTGTAACTATTATAAATTTACCAAAAACAATCGAGACCAGGCCGGCACCACTGGCATCACCGGCGGAAATAACTTTTATCCGGCGATGCCCCGTAAGTAGTTTTGCTCAGGTTCATTTTTATTTGTAAATTATTCATCTGCATCGCCAACAGCGATACCCGCTCCATACAAACGGCTGTTCCCTTTAAAAAGAATATAGGATGATATGGAATACATTGACTATTACAAGACTTTAGGTGTAAACAAAGATGCTTCCGCTGATGACATCAGGAAAGCATACCGGAAACTTGCCAGGAAACATCACCCTGACCTGAACCCTGACAATCCCGAGGCTGGCAGGACGTTTCAACAGATCAACGAGGCCAACGAAGTGCTCAGCGATCCGGAAAAACGCAAAAAATATGACCAGTACGGGAAGGACTGGAAACATGCGGAACAGTTCGAGGAAGCCAGAAGACAACAAAATGCCTATAGTGGTCAGTCCCGGTATGAGGGCCATCCTTTCGGCGAAGGACAACACTATACCTATAGTGGCGGGGAAGATGATTTCTCCGATTTCTTTTCGTCTATGTTCGGCGGCAGCGGAGGGAGACAAGGCCGTTTCCGGGGGCAGGACATACATGCCAAACTCGAAATAACGTTGTCGCAGGCTTATACAACGCATCAACAAACCTTTACGGTCAACGGACAGAACATCCGCATCACTTTGCCTGCGGGTATTGAAAACGGTCAGGAGATCAAACTCGCCCACTATGGGGGACCGGGCATGAATGGCGGACCTAAAGGTGATCTGTATATCACCTTCGGGATTAAAAACGATACAAATTTTACCAGGAAAGGGAATGATCTCTACTGCGATGTGCCGCTGGACCTGTACAAGGCCATGTTAGGCGGAGAACAGGTGGTGGACACTTTAGGCGGGAAAGTAAAGCTGAAGATCGCACCCGAAACACAGAACGGCGTAACCGTACGGTTGAAAGGAAAAGGATTTCCGGTATACAAAAAAGAGGGTATGTTCGGCGATTTATATATCACCTGGCAGATCAAATTACCCACTAGTCTCTCTGAGAAAGAAAAAGCACTCTTTCAGCAATTATCCGACGAACGATAAAATTATGCTGGTATGGAAAACAATGATAAACTGACAATAGAAGAATGCAGTCAGCATTACAATATCGCCACTTCTTTTATAGTTGATCTGGACGATCACGGATTGATCGTGCTGACACGGGAGGAACAGGTCACTTACCTGCATTACGACCAGTTGCCTCTGCTGGAAAAATACATGCGGTTACACTTCGATTTGCAGATAAATATGGAGGGGTTGGAGGCCATCAGCCACCTGTTGAAACGGGTGCAATTGCTGCAGGCCACGATCAGGCAACTTGGCGGACAGATTCCCGGTTAGCCGGACGGATAGCTGCCCCTTCTCTTTATTCAACTTTAAACAACCGTTATATTTATTTCATAATGAATATTTTACCCTCTCTACTTAAACTTCTGCTGCAACCATCCTTCTTTTCTCTAAAAGATTATTTTTACGCCGGAAATTGCGCTGTTACTATATACATTGCGTAGTATTCACCGATATTTGGCTTTTATTTTATGAAATTATTTAATTTGTAGCATTGTTCATCAACAGCTACTTTGACTTAATTTGGCACATGCTACGGATTAAATAACCAAGCCAATAACCAAATAATAAATAACTGCATAATTGGACCTAACGGAAGAACAGGTGCTGGCAATGGCACCCGATGAATCGTCCCGCAAAGCGGGGAAAGAACTGGCCAGGCCGGCCAAATGGGTCAGTACCGGCTACAGTGAGGCCGCCCTGTGGGGAGAATGCCAGGGCAGCGGCAGCAAGCCTTATCAGACGCAGGTGGATACCGGCGCCATGGCTTTCCGTTGCAGTTGCCCAAGCCGTAAGTTCCCGTGTAAACATGGCGTTGGCCTTTTATTGTATTATGCCAGGGAGAAAGCCTCCTTTGTGCAACAGGAACAACCCGCCTGGGTAACAGAATGGATCAGCAAGCGCTCGGAGAAAGCAGAGAAAAAGGCGCAGCAGCCCACAGAAGCCAAACCGGTGGACGAAGCCGCTCAAAACAAAAGAACGGAAGCCCGGCACCGGAAAGTGAGCGACGGACTGGAAGAACTGGTGCGGTGGAGCAAAGACCTTGTCCGCAACGGGATTATCGGTCTGCCTGACAAAGGCGCTGACATGTGCGAAAACATGGCCCGCCGCATGGTAGACGCACAGGCGTCCGGACTGGCGGCCATACTCCGGGAGATGGCCGAAATCAGCTACTACAGCGATGGCTGGCAACATACCTTTATGGAGCAACTGCTGCGGCTATATCTGGCCGCACAGGCCTATGGCCATCTGGACGAACTGGCGCCCGCGCTCCGGCAAGACATCCGGACGCTTGTCGGTTATGCACAGTCACAGGAAGAACTCAAAGCACAAACCGGCATCACAGACACCTGGCTGGTCCTCGGTAAACAAAGTACCGAAGACGACCGCCTCATTACCGAACGGTACTGGCTATACGGCCTTACCACCCGCCGCGCAGCGCTGGTGCTGCAATTTACGATCCGCCATCAGCCGCAGGTACAGCTGATGCCTGCACCAGGCAGCTGTATAAAGGCAGAACTCGTATATTACCCGTCAGCCGCCCCTATGCGGGCGCTGATCAAAACACAGCAGGCCACTACGGCAGTCCGTCAGTTTAGCGGTCATACCGGCTGGGCAGACGTGATGACCGCCCAGACACAGGTCAGCAGCCTGTGGCCGCTCTATAACGATCAGGTATATACGATTGCCGCGCTTACACCGGTACAACGAAACGGCCAGTGGTGGCTGCGAGACGACCAGGGGCAGGAAATGCAGCTACGGCCGGATTTCCGCAGCCTGTGGAAACTGCTCGCCCTCAGTGGCGGCCAACCGTTACCCATGGCCGTGATCGGCCGCGAAACACAATATGAGCCCATTGGCGTCTGGCACCAGCAGAAATATAAAGTGCTGTAACCGACAACCCATATCCGTATAGGCGTCGCTGTTATAAAACGCCGATCCGGACAGAAGGCCCGGTCATCTGCCTGCAGGAAAAACTTTAAGACAGCCCGGTCCCTGAACAATAATTAAGCAAACAACGATGCAGTCCTGGAACGACATTATTAATATAGCCCTGTTGGGCACCGCTAAAAAGCAGCTGGACACCGGCAGCCTCCCCGCCCCTTTACAGGCGGCAGCGGGAACAGTGCTGGCCTCCCGTGGGACAGACCGGGAAGAACAGTTCCTGCAACTGGCCTCACTGGTGCTCAACTACCGCCAAAGCGGCGCTATGGCCGTAACCGGCGGACCATCTACCATGACGGCGTGCGCACCGGAAACTAAACCCTATTGCGGCGCTACCGCTATCCAGTCCCTCCACCATACGCTCGACAGCGAAAATATACCGCTGCTCTACCTATGGCTGGAACTATGCATGCGCAACAACCAGGTGCTCCCGCCCGAATACCTGCCACGCATCCTGGAAAGCGCCAGCCGCCATAAATCGCTGCGCAACCTGGCGGCAGCCTGTTGCGGCAAACGCGGTGAATGGCTGGCACAGTTCAACCGTGAATGGAACTTCTCCGTAGTTGCAGACACTACGGAAGAAATGTGGGAAAACGGCACCACAGCACAGCGCCTGGAAGCCCTCACCCGTATCCGCGGAGAACAACCGGCCGAAGCACGGGCCCTGCTGCAAGCCACCTGGCCCAAAGAAAGCGCCGCGGTAAAAGCCGAACTGTTAACTGCCCTCACTACCGGTATCAGCATGGACGACGCACCATGGCTGGAAACACTTCAACAGGAAAAAAGCAAACAGGTAAAAGAGGCAGCCCTCACACTGCTGAAAAAAATTCCCGGCAGCAGTCTGCATGAACAATACTGGCAACTGCTGGAAAGCTCCATCCGCATAGGTCCCAAAGGGAAAATAGCGGTAACGCCGGCCATTCCTCCGGATGCAGAGATCTTCAAAACCGGTATCGACAAACTCAGCAACAACGCACGCATATCGGACGATGAATACATCCTGTCTCAATTAATAGCACTGGTACATCCAAGAATGTGGGAGGAACATTTTAAGGCGTCCTTTGAAGAAGTGACAGACCTCTTCCATCACGAGAAAGCGCTCAAACCCTTTGCTCCGGCGCTGGCACAGGCTATCAGCTGGTTTGCGGATAAAAAACGTGCGCTTTCGTTTGTACAGCACAGTGATACCTTCCATATGACCCTGTTGCCGCTGCTGCCGCCCGATCAGCAGGACACCTATATCCTGCAACACTTTGATGCGCACAGCAGCCTGGTGATGAATTACGTAGGACAGCTGCAGCAAGTATGGAGCGAAGAGCTGGCCATGAAGATATTCCGGTTCTGCGCAAAAAACCCGTACACCTATTCACAACGCACCATGGGCGATTTTATCACGCTCATCCCCTCTTCCATAAAATTTGCGCTGGACGGGATCTCTACGGAGAACGAAAATTACCAGACTTACTGGAAATCCATTTCCATGCACCTGGTAGGACTATTACAGATCAAAACGTTTATACAACAATCATTCACAAAAAACAGCTAAATTATTATATACCATGTCTGACACCTTACGCCAACACGCAGAGGCCCTGTACGCCACCGAACTGGAAGAGCTGAAAAAGCAGGACAGCGGCAAACGGCCGCACAACTGGCTGTTGTCGCCACAGGCGGTAGTCACCTACCTGATCGGCGGCAAACTGAAAAACGGATTTGAGGTGAGCCCTAAATACATTGGCAGCAAAAGACTGATGGAGATAGCCGTGGCCACCCTGGCGACAGACCGCGCCCTGCTGCTGTACGGCCTGCCCGGCACCGCCAAAAGCTGGGTGAGCGAACACCTGGCCGCCGCTGTCAGCGGCGACTCCACCCGTATCGTGCAAGGTACTGCCGGCACCAGTGAAGAGAGCATCCGTTACGGCTGGAACTATGCCCGCCTGCTGGCCGAAGGCCCTTCCCGTCAGGCGCTGGTGGAAACACCCGTAATGCGCGCCATGCAGGAAGGCAAGATCGCCCGTATTGAAGAGCTGACCCGTATCGGTGCAGACGTACAGGACACGCTGATCACCATCCTTTCAGAAAAAACACTGCCTATACCCGAGCTGAACACCGAAGTGCAGGCGGCCAAAGGCTTCAATGTGATCGCCACCGCCAACAACCGCGACAAAGGCGTCAATGAACTGTCCAGCGCACTGAAACGCCGCTTCAATACCGTGATATTGCCCGTGCCCGGCACTATGGAAGAAGAGATCGACATCGTAAAAAGAAGGGTGGAAAGTTTTGAGAAAGTAATGGAACTACCGGCGGAAAAACCGGCACTGGAAGAAATACGCCGCATCGTGACCATCTTCCGCGAGCTGCGCAACGGTGTCACGGAAGACGGCAAAACAAAAATCAAATCACCCGGCGGCACACTCAGCACCGCAGAAGCCATCTCTGTTGTGAACAGCGGCCTGACCCTCGCCGCCTATTTTGGCGACGGACGGCTGACAGCAGCCGATCTGGCTGCCGGCATTATCGGCGCAGTGGTGAAAGACCCGGTGCAGGATAAACTGGTATGGCAGGAATACCTGGAAACTGTTGTCAAAACCCGCGATGAGTGGAAAGATGTATATCGTGCCTGCCGCGATTTGCAATAACCTAACTGTGTAATCATGTCTGTTCATATACTTGGAATCCGGCACCATGGGCCCGGCTCCGCCAGGAACGTCAAAAATTTCCTGGAGGCGCTGCAACCCGATATTGTGCTGGTGGAAGGCCCGCCGGAAGCTGACAACATCCTTCCGTGGGCCAGCCATGAAGCGTTGAAACCACCAGTGGCCATACTGGTGTACCAGCCCGATAATCCGCAGCATTCCTGCTTTTACCCGTTTGCTGAATACTCCCCCGAATGGCAGGCGATCGGTTATGCCCAACGGCAGCATATTCCCGTGCGGTTCATGGATCTGCCACTGACGCATGTATTTGCCCTCGAAAAAGAAAAACAGGCCGCTGCCGAAGCCGCGCTCCGGAAACAGGAAGCTGCACAGGTGCCGGAAACGGACAGCCCTGCGCCGGAACTGGCCGCTGCCAAATTCACTTCCCTACCCGGAGAAACTGGCGACCTCATTGCCGTAGCTGACGAAGAAGACGAAGACTTTCCTACCGAACACCTCAGCCCGGCCACCTTCCGTCACGACCCCGTCGCTTACCTCGCAGAAGCCGCAGGGTATGACGACGGCGAAAGATGGTGGGAACATATGTTTGAATACCGGCAGGCGGACGACCAGGTGTTTGATGCCGTAAGCGACGCCATGGAAGCGCTGCGCGAGGAACTGCCTTCGCGCGACAGCCGCATGGAAAAGCTGCGCGAAGCCTGGATGCGCAATATGGTCCGTCAGGCTGAAAAAGAAATGTTCACGCGCATAGCCGTGATATGCGGCGCCTGGCATGCGCCCGCCCTGAAAAACATGCCCACCCGGAAAGCAGATAACGATCTGCTCAAAGGGCTGCCTAAAGTAAAAATAGACTGTACCTGGATACCATGGACATATAGCCGTTTGAGTTATGAAAGCGGTTACGGTGCCGGCGTGCCTTCTCCCGGATGGTACCAGCATGTATGGGACCACCCGTCAGACGACGGAACCCGCTGGATGGCACTGGTGGCCAAACTGTTCCGCGAACAGCAGAAAGACACTTCCGTGGCCCATGTGCTGGAAGCGGTAAGGCTGGCCAATGCGCTGGCATCCCTGCGGCAGTATTCCCGTCCGGGCCTCGAAGAGCTCAACGAAGCCACCCTCAGCATCTTATGCAACGGCGAAGATGTGCTGATGCAGCTGATACGGGACGAACTGATCGTGAGCAACCGCATCGGACAGGTGCCTTCGGATATTCCCAAACCTCCGCTGCAAGCCGACATTGAGCGGCAGCAGAAAAAACTGCGGCTGCCACAAACGGCGGACTTCAAGGATTATACACTGGACCTCCGTAAAGACACAGACCTGGAACGCAGTATCTTCCTGCACCGGCTGGAGCTGCTGGGCGTCCGCTGGGGCCAGCGGCAGGAGACCTCCGGTAAAGGCACCTTTAAAGAACAGTGGCGCCTGCAATGGGACCCCTCGTTTTCAGTAGACATCATTGAAAAAGGCAGTTGGGGCAATACTGTCCTGGAAGCCGTGACCCAATATGTGCTGGACGTATCCGGCAAAACAGCCACCCTCCGGGAAGTATGCCGGATGCTGGAATCCGCACTGCCGGCGGAACTGCCCAAAGTGGTGGACGCGCTGATACTACGCATCAACAACCTCGCCGCCGCCGCAGGCGACGTACTGCAACTATTGGAAGTAGTGCCTTCGCTGGTGGACATCACCCGTTATGGCAACGTGCGCAAAACAGATGCAGACCTGGTGATGAACATCGTGGAGAGCATGATCAGCAGGGTATGCATCAGTTTACCGGCCGCCTGCACTTCTGTAGGAGAAGATGCAGCACTGGAACTGTTGCAACAGTTCCAGGCCATGAACGACGCCATTAACCTGCTGCAACATCCGGACCTGACCGGTGCGTGGACTGGCACATTACAGGCTATTTCCGCCAACAGCCAGTCGGCCCCGGTGATAGCCGGGTACGCCTCCCGCCTGTTGTTTGACTTTAAAATACTGGACAGCGAAGCCCTTTTCAGCCGTTTCAGTATAGCCATGTCCGTAGCCAATACGCCAGCGGTGGCGGCAGCCTGGCTGGAAGGCTTCCTCAAAGGCAGCGGCACCCTCCTGCTGCTCGATGATACCCTCTGGAATATGGTGTGCAGTTGGGTAGGACAGCTGGAAAATGATATTTTCATGCAGATATTGCCATTATTACGCCGCACCTTTTCTAACTTTACCGCCCCGGAAAGGAAAAAACTGGGGGAAAAAGTGAGAACAGGGACCGGTAGCGGTCCGGTGCAAACCACCGTGGCCAGCGGCATCGACGATGCACGGGCTGCCCTCGGCATCCCGGTGGTAATGCAGATGTTGGGATTTTTTCACCCTGAAAACCAGGCAGAATAAATGGAAGAAAATTTACGACGGTGGCGACTGATCCTGGGAGGCGATAACAATGACGGTACAGCATTTACCCTCGACAAAAACGACCTTCAGGTAGACAAAACGCTGGAAGCCCTTTACGACAGCAACCGCAAAGGCGGCCTGGGAGGCTCATCCCCCAACGTCAGCCGCTGGCTGGGCGATATCCGCAGCTATTTCCCTTCTTCCGTAGTACAGGTGATGCAAAAAGACGCCCTTAAACGACTGGACCTCACCTCCATGCTGCTGGAAAAAGAAATGCTGCAAAACGTGGAGCCAGATGTACACTTGGTAGCCACCCTGATGACGCTCAGCCGCGTGATACCGGAGAAAACCAAAGACACCGCCAGGCAGGTCGTAAAAAAGGTGGTAGACGAACTGCTCAAAAAACTATCGCAACCCATGCAACAGGCCATTACCGGCAGCCTGAACAGAAGCGTCCGCAACCGGCGGCCCCGCCATCAGGAAATCAACTGGGACCTGACCATCAGAAAAAACTTACAACATTATCAACCGGATTATAAAACAGTGATACCAGAAACACTGATCGGTTATGGCCGCAGAAGGTCATCACTGAAAGATGTGGTGCTATGCCTGGACCAAAGCGGTTCCATGGGCGCCTCCGTCGTGTATTCCGGCATCTTCGGCGCAGTGATGGCCTCTATCCCTGCCGTACAAACGAAGATGGTGGTATTTGATACCGCTGTCGCTGACCTGACAGAAGAACTGCAGGACCCTGTGGAACTGCTGTTTGGCGTACAGCTGGGCGGTGGCACCGATATTCACCTGGCCCTGCAATATTGCCAGCAACTGATCACCAGGCCGGCAGATACCGTGCTGGTAGTGATCACCGACCTGTTTGAAGGCGGCGATGAAACCGGCATGCGCAAACGCTTTACCGACCTGGCCGCCAGTGGCGTACAGGTGGTGGTATTACTGGCCCTCAACGACGAAGGCGCACCCTCATATGATCATGAAAACGCACAGTTCCTTGCCGGTCTGGGTATCCCGGTATTTGCCTGCACGCCAGACAAATTCCCGGATATGATGGCCACGGCGCTGAGCAAACAGGACATCTCCCAGTGGGCTGCCCGCGAGGATATCGTCCTGAAAAAATAAAGAACCTATTTAAGCCTTATGCCATATACTAAGGAAACTATACTACCTTTTATCGAACGACAGCAACAGCTTTATGAAGACAGCAGCCATTACGCGCAGCTGCAGGATGGGGTAGCTTTCCTTACCGGGCAAACCATTCACCCGCCTGTATGCACTGATGCAACGATCGCCCGCGAAATGGGCGTTTTTGTACAGCTGCTGAAACTGCCCGACCAGTGGGACGACAATGACCGGCTGGTATTACAACTGCTCGCAGATCCCCTCGTCTGGCAGCAGTGCCGGGACAGGTTTCTTCAACATGTTGTGCCGATGCTGGACACACCCGGTTCCGCATCCGCCATCGTTATGCGCTTCAGTTACTTTACCAGCTACCTGCAACAAAGAGGCTGCAGTACTGAAGACATCGGTTCTATCCTGATCATCTATTCGGGCGACGGCCACAACTTTGACCTGGCGCCACTGAAATTCACGCCACTGCGAAAATTCCTCCAGGACCTGATCAAAAGCGCGGAATGGCCGACTGTTGACGCCTACCTCCGCACCTGGAAACAACAAGGCTGGAACTCGCTCTTTTTCCGGCTCCTCTCCAAAGGACATCCGGAACGTGAAACGGAGTACCTCGAGTATATCCTCGCCCAGCCGGACAAAGGATTTGTCAACCTAGAGCTGTCGCGGGTACTGTTGCAGCTCAATACCGACAAATATCTGCCGCTGATAGAAAAAGCCGTGGCCCATCTGGCCACACTGCCTGACTATACCGCACAACTGTGTGGTTATTACCTGCTGGCCCAATATCAACCGGAAGCATATCAACCACAGCTGCTGAAAGCCGCTTATGCTTACCTGCAGGAATGCAACAGCAGCATTACCGGCCAGGCGTTCCGCCAGCAGCAGATGGCCATGGGAAGCGCTTCCTCGCTGCCAGCGCCCGATGTGATCGCCGTAGGCCAGCTGCTCCGTCAGGAAAGGCAACAGGCCATTCTTTATCTCGACACCCATCTGGACGAAAGAAAATACCTGCATCCGGAAGCATTTCAGCTGATACAACAGGAACTGGGCAACCAGGCCGTTCCCCTGTTGCTCAAAGCTATTGACAACGATTACGAAGCCAAACATATTTTCCCGCTGCTCACCCGGTTGGACGCATCATTGTATGCTGAAAGGTTATGGGACTTCACCCTGCATAAACTGAAATCGGTGCGTATGCTCGTTGCCGTTATACTGGCAGATCATCCGCAGGCGCTCGAACGCGCAGGCCTGCTGTTACAGCATAAGAAAGCAGAGCAGCGACTTACCGCCGTACAGATACTCTGCAGGCTGGACATGCCCGAAGCCAGACAGCTGCTCCAACAGGCACTCCAGCAGGAAATCAACGACGACGCACGCGACCTGATGCTGGAAACATTGGGCCATACCTTTGCAGGAGAAGATGACACCACTACCGCACAACAGTTGGTGGCCTTCGCCAAAAAACGGCACAAACTCAACCGACCGCTTGAAAAATGGCTGGACGACACGGTATTACCACCTTTATATCTGCTCAACGGCGAAGCCCTTACGCTGGACATGAAACGTTTTCTTCTCTACCGCATGTCGCGCATAGAGGAGATGACGGTTGACATGGAAGCCAGGCCGTTGTTGCGCCTGATAGACCGTACCACCAGCGGCGACTTCTCCATGCACCTTTTCCAGTTGTACCTGTCCCGCAATGGCGACGCCAAAGCGAAATACCTGCTGGCGCTGGCCGGCCTCACCGGCGACGACCGGATGGCCCTCACCCTCGAACAGGCCATCTACCAGTGGATCGGTGAAAAAAGGCTGCGCATGGCAGAACACGGCGTTGGCGCGCTGGCCATGCATGGCAGCAAACACGCGCTGCATACCGTAGAATTCCTGTCCCGCAAATACCGCGTCCGTAAAGCCAACGTAGGGGCGGCAGCGTTAGCCGGCATGCAACAGGCTGCTGCCGAACTGGGCATCAGCATGCATGAACTGGGCGACCGTATCGTTCCTGATTTCGGCTTTAAAGACATGCTCCTGCCCTTCGATGTGAAAGGCGATACCTATTATTTGTATATCGATCAGCAGTTTAAACTCGCTGCGATCAATAACAGGCAACGGAAACTTAAATTCATTCCGGTCGCCATTACGGCTGAAACCAAAGAAAGGATCAAACAACTGGGCAAAGCCATCGCCGAAACCGTGAAGCAGCAAACCGCCAGGCTCGAACATTTCCTGGTGGTGCAACGCAAATGGGAACCGGCACAATGGCAACAGTGTTTTCTCCACCACCCGGTCATGTTCGTATATGCCACCCGGTTACTCTGGGCTTTGTATGACGCACAGGACCAGCTGATCACCGGTTTCCAGTGCCGCAACGACCGCAGCCTGACTGATCTTCACGGCCGGCTGGTCAACATTCCCGCCGGCGCCTCCATCCGGGTGTTGCATCCGTTGTACCTCAGCAGTGAAGCAATCGCCCAATGGAAACAGCGTTTTGCCGAAGATGGCATCGAAGCCGTGTTCCCTCAACTGGACAGGCCCGTGGCCGCTATCCCGCCGCAACAGGCCGATACTACGCTGGTGCATGACTTTGAGGACATTGCCCTCGAAAGCACGCTGCTCAATAAACATATGGAGCAGAAAGGCTGGAAGCTCAGTGAAGGCGCTGAAGGCAAATATGTATATGCCTACCACAAAACAGATGATGAAAACCAGCTGGAAGTGATCGTGGAAATGAGCAGCATTTATAAGGAAGAAGGTTTCCGCTACAAACTGGGCACCCTCTATTTTGTAGATAAAACCAAAATGCGGCAACGCTGGTCCAGAAATCCGGACAAAGAAACCGATGAGTGCCTGATGCCCCTTGGCCATGTACCACCGGTATTCTATTCCGAGGCGATCACCGATATCGCCGTGTCCCGGCAAAAGGTAGAAGTGGCCTGAAGCATTTAAACATGAGATTTTTTTTGTATTTTATCGTTCGTTAGATTTGTGAACAATAAAATACATATATGCTCAGATTTCAATCCATGGTCATCAGCAGCTGCCTGTTGCTGGCCGTGACTGCCAAAAAGTTGCAGGCACAACGCCTTATACCGCAACCCACGCAGGTAACCGCTACCACCGGCATTTTCAAACTCTCCGGTACGACCGCCATCGTAGCTGGCGCCAGTACCGGAGAGGCTAAATACCTCCAGGAAGCATTTAACAACCGTATCCGCCTGAAGCTTCCGTTACAACCTGCCGCCCAAAACAACTATATCCGTTTATCACTCAATCCGAAGCTAGACTCTTCCCTTGGTAAGGAAGGCTACCTCCTGAAAGTTACGCCTGCCGGAGCCACTATCACCGCAGCCACCAACGCCGGAATATTTTATGGCGTACAATCCCTCCAACAACTTATCCACTATAATGAGACTAACGGTTTCACTATCTCCGGCGTGGAAATAAAAGACAAACCCCGCTTTGGCTGGCGTTCCTTTATGCTCGACGAAGCGCGCCACTTTAAAGGAGCAACCGCCGTTAAAAAGCTGTTGGATGAAATGGCCGCACTGAAAATGAACACCTTCCACTGGCATCTGACCGATGACCAGGGCTGGCGGATAGAGATCAAAAAATATCCCCTGCTGACGAAAGTGGGCAGTCACCGCGATTCTACGCAAACCGGCAGCTGGAACAGCACTGTTTATGACGGTAAACCGCATGATGGTTTTTATACGCAAGACCAGATCCGCGATATTATTGCCTATGCCACCGCCCGTCACATCACCATTATTCCTGAAATAGAAATGCCCGGCCACTCTGCTGCGGCCATCGCCTCTTATCCCTGGCTGGGCACGCAACAGGCGCCTATCAAAGTACCGGGAAAGTTTGGCGTACACTACGATGTATACAATGTGGCAGATCCAAAAGTAGTTGGTTTCCTGCATGATGTACTGGACGAAGTGATGCAGCTCTTCCCTTCCAAAGTGGTCCATATTGGCGGCGATGAAGTGAAATACGACCAGTGGAAAGCCGATGCCGGCGTACAGGCCTATATGAAAGCGAATCAGCTGGCCACTCCCGCAGATCTCCAGATTTATTTCACCAATAACATTTCCACTTACCTTGCTGGCAAACAACGCCGCATGATGGGCTGGAATGAGATCATGGGCGCCAAACTGCATGAATACAACGACACCAAAGACGTGGGCACTACACAGCTGGCCCCCGGCACGATCGTACATTTCTGGAAAGGCGAACTTAAACTGATCACCGATGCGGTATCAAAAGGATACGATGTGGTCAACTCCTACCATGCCGCTACGTACCTGGATTACAACTACGAACAGATATCACTGGAAAAGGCATATGCCTTCGATCCTATTCCTGCAGGGCTGGACGCAAAATACCATCACAAAATTCTGGGCACAGGATGTCAGATGTGGGGAGAATGGATACCAGATGAAATGTCCATGGAAGAAAAAGTGTATCCCCGCCTCGCGGCTTATGCAGAAGACGGCTGGACACTTTCGGCCAATAAGAACTACCGCGAATTTGAGAAGGCCCTGGCAAACTTTTATGCCCGCTGGAGCGAACATAGCATCTTCTATCACCGGTAAATAACATTTACGGATTTGGGGATTTTTTGATTTTGGGATTTTGAGATTTGTAAGAGCGAAGATTATATGATAATCATTTCGTTAAATCCAAAATTCCAAAATCAAAAAATCTCTAGATCCCTAAATCAGGATTTGCTCTTCAGCGTATAGCCGTTACCGATTTTCACCAGCTGATAACGGATGATCTTCCTTTTATCCGTCGTCAGGGCCTGGCGCTGACCTTCCTCGAAGGCCGGATACGTGCGTACCAGTTCGCTATTTTGAATATAAAAAGAATCTCTTCCCTGGTAGTCTTTTGCGTTCAGGCTGTCGATGTCACCAGTATTGATTTTTATCGCTCCTTTCTTTTGGACCACAAGGCCGTATACTTTTCCGTTGAGACTGGTGCCGGTAGAAGTATTAAAAACGTATACCTCCGGTTGCCCGTCCTTATCGAGGTCTGCTACCGCCACGCCGGCGATATTGCCTTTCACGTCTTTTTCAATGATGGTGTCCATACGGCTGGAATCCTTTACGTTGCCTATACCAACATAGAGGTTACGCAGCGTACCGTCGCCGCGGGTAGACACACTAAAACGATAATCTTTAAAAGTAGTGTCCAGTTTAAAAGTAGCCCTGTTTTCTGTTGGTGCAGGTGTTGGCGGCCTGGTACTGTCATTGGCCTTGTCCTGCTGATTAGCCTTCTGCTCAGTCAATTGGTTACAGCCTGTGAAAGTGGCGGCCAGACAGCTGCAGGCCAACAAATACATTACATGCTTCAACATAGTTTATCGTTTATGTTTGGATGATTTGTGCGCCTTTCGGTTGTGCGTGGTATCTGAACCTTTAAAATCCTGTTCCTCGTTTTTACGGCTGTCAAGGTTGTCCCGTATTTCCGGCTTGGGCATATTGCTCAAAGGCATCTGCTTGCTCTGATGTGTATTTTCACTTCTTGTACTTTTCATAACCTGTATTTTGAGGTGAATAATACAGGACGTGCTGCAAATGCAGTGCCTTAGTGCCGGATTTACCACAGGTAGCGCTTTCGAAGCTCCGCCATTGTCACTCCCCTTCCCCTGAATGACGGCCAAAATCCACACTGTGGGCCTGGTTGGTCTCTGCAAACAGATTTTGAAGTGGTGGCCACAACAGGTCATTTTCAATATTTTATGCCTGTCCGTGCCATTGGTGCAAAATCCAGCATGATATTGGTCATCTATCTACTGACAAAAAATGAATTTTATGAAGAACCTTCCTGCTACAATTGGACTCATGATCGTATTGTTTGTATTTTTTCTGTTCCAGGGCAACGCCGACCGTACGCTACAGGCTAATCCCATGAATCAGGATGAGCTGGTGAAACAGGCCGGGTACCAGGAAATCCTGCAGGATACCTTTCCTCCCAGAACGAGGGATACTATTAATCCTGCCCGTAAAATGAAGAAGGAAAAAAAGGAGATGAAAAAAGACATGAAAAAACATCAGAGAGATAGCTCTTACAAAAAAGATTCGATCATGTAAAGTAATTTACCGCCCTGACAATTGTCGGGGCTTTTTTATGCTTTTACGCGCTCCAGGAAATTTCCTTTACTCCGCTGTCGGCCTGTATTTCGGCTACCAATGCAGTAAATGTGGTCTTGTCCAGATTTTTAAAGCGGATGCTCAACAGAAAAAGCGTGTCTGTTTGTTCAATATTACAACCGATGATAGAGAGGGTGCTGTTGTGAAAAAGGTTGTTGATCAGTTCTACCGATTTACTTCTTTCGAAGGTGACAATGCGAATGCTTTTATGTTCAAAGCGGGAGAGGAATTTTTTTTCCAGGGGTTGCAGTGCCCACAGGATAATAATGGCGATCACGGTGGCGGTTAGTGCGGCAAAATACATCCCGCCGCCAGTAGCCAGTCCGATGGCCGCTACCGTCCAGAGCCCTGCTGCGGTGGTAAGGCCTCTGATGACGCCTTCTTTCAGGAAGAGGATGGTGCCTGCCCCGATGAAACCAATGCCGCTGATCACCTGCGCGGCCACCCTGGAAGGGTCCAGTACTACGTTGGGCTTGCCGAGGATATCTTCAAAGCCGTAGGCGGAAACCATCATTGTGAGCGCGGCACCTACGCATACCATCATATGTGTACGCAAACCGGCAGCCCAGTCTTTGCGTTCCCGCTCCAGGCCGATCATGCCACCGAACAGGGCGGCAAGCGAAAGCCTTAACAGTATTTCCGTCCATGGGATCATACTATTAAAGTTACTGTATTATTCTGTAACAGGAATGGCTGTACGTTGTTTACGCCTCCAGTGTGCCGAAGAGGCCATTTTTGTAGTCGGCGATGGCCTGGTCCACTTCTGTGGCCGTGTTCATGACGAAGTTGTCTTTGGCCGCTACCGGCTCATTGATCGGTTCTGCGCAGAGATAGAGTATGCGGGTTGTTTCTTTGCAGGTGATCTGAATATCTTCCGCGGCATCGTCCCTGTCAAATATCACGAGGTGATAACCGTTGACCGCAGTACCATTGACCGTAATTTGTCCGTCCACCACATACAGCAGTGTCCAGTAGCCCGGCGTAGCTTTGAGCGTAACGGATTTGCCGGCCTGTATAGCACCCCAGATGGCGATGATGGGAGTGAAATTTTGCAGCGGGCCGGTTTTGCCTTCATAGTTACCGCTGACGAGCGTCAGCTGCACTCCGTCGGCCTGGGCCACGGCTGGCATGTCTGCGCCTTTTACATATTGATAGTAGGGATCGTCGCCTTTACGGGCAGCCGGTGCATTGAACCACAATTGCAGCAGTTCATAGTTGCCGCCTTTACGGAGAAAATCTTCAGAGGGACCTTCGCTGTGGAGGATGCCTTTGCCGGCGAACATCCATTGCACGTCACCGGCGGTGACCGTCATGGCATTGCCTGCATTGTCACGGTGATAGCCTTGTCCCTGCAGCATGAAGGTTACCGGTGAAAAGCCACGGTGCGGATGCGGGTGCAGCCTTTCTGCCGGAGCGCCCGGTGCATAGTATTTTGCCGGCATATGGTGCAGCACAATAAACGGGCTGGCGAAACGGAACTGCGCAGAGGGCAGCGGTTGCCTTACCACTTCCGTGTCGGTAATATGTTTTTCCCGGCCTTCAATCACGTGCAGGACCTTCTTTTCCATATGGCAATATTTTATCGGACCAACTTTAAGCGTGCTTTCTCAACGGAGCTTCTGAACATCTTCAGGATCAGCACTTCGTAATTTTCTATGACCAGCACCTCTCCTTCTCTCGGGATGTTACCATGGATATAGTTGATTAAACCGGAGAGTGTTTCATAATGTTCACTTTCGGGGAGTGGCACCGGCAGCAGCTCATTAATATCAGCGAGATACTCATGGGCGTCCACCAGGTAGGTGTTTTCGTCCTTTTTCTCTACGATAGGGGTTTCCTGGTCGTGTTCATCCTGGATGTCTCCTACCAGTTCCTCGAGGATGTCTTCCATGGTAACGATACCTTCCGTATCGCCAAATTCGTTGGTCACCACCGCCATCTGGAGGCGCTGGCTCTGGAAAGTGCGGAGCAGGTCCTTGATCTTCATGCTGTCAGGCACGTAGAAGCAGGGCTTGAGGATATCCTGTATGTTGGTGAGCGTTTTTTCCAGCACGCCCTTAACGAGGTCTTTGGTATAAATAACGCCTTTCAGTTCATCAAGGGTATTGCTATACACCGGGTAACGGGAATAGCCGTCTTTGATCACCTGGTCTATCAGTTCCTGGAAGGGTTTGCTGATATCGAGGGCGGAGATGTCTTTGCGGTGGGTCAGGATTTCTTTTACGCGGCTGTCATCGAATTCGAACACGTTCTGGATCAGTTCGCGTTCGGTTTCCTCGATAGCGCCGCCTTCCTGGCTCTCGGAGATGATGAGCTTCAGTTCCTCTTCCGAATGGATTTCAGACTCGCCTACAGGCGTTAAACCGATCAACCTGAGGATGCTGTTGGCCAGGCCATTGAGCAGCCATATAAACGGCCGGAAAATAACGAAAAAGAACCGCAGCGGTAGGGCCACTGTCAGGGTGGTGGGCAGCGGTTTCCGGATGGCCATCGATTTGGGGGCCAGTTCACCGAAAACAATGTGCAGTATGGTGATGGTCAGAAAAGCTACCGGTATGGCGATGTTATGCGCTGTACTTTCCGTCATCCGGATGTGCAATGCGTCCATCAGCCGCAGGATCAGGGTAGTTACGACAGATTCGCCGACCCAGCCCAGGCCGAGGGAGGCCAGGGTGATGCCCAGCTGAGTGGCCGCCAGATAGCCGTCGAGGTTACCCAGGATATGTTTGGCCGCCGTTGTGGCCCTGTTCAGGCCGCCTTTGCTGTTGATCTGTGAAGAACGTACTTTCACGATGGCAAATTCCGCCGCTACAAAAAATCCATTTAATAAAACTAGAAAACAAGTCAGAAAAACCTGCAAAAGCATGAATGTGGTAATTGGTTCGCAACCCCAAATATAGGTAAATCAATTTTTATGCGTCTGTTTTTCTCGCAAAGCTGCATACGCAAAGACGCAAAGCAGAAAGAGCGTCCCTTTGCGCTTGCATAAAAAAAATTTCACACAGTAGTCTACTAATTTCATAGAGTTTATGTATTTTGTGGACAAATTAGGCTGGCTCATTGTTTAAAAATGGAGAAACAAACAACCACAATAGTCACCACAGTGCCTGCGGACGAAGCAACACTGAAGCCCCTGCTGGTTAGCGGGGCGGTGACTGGCGGCGATGCCGCCGCAGTAAAAAAGCAGCGATGGATTTATTGGTTGACAGGTATTTTACTCCTGACGATAACGCTTGCCCTGGTCTGGTACTTTGTACCGACGTTCAGGGTGCATGTGGAAGACGTGCCGCTTACTTTTTACTATTTCCTGGCGGCGGGCTTCCTGTTTGCCATGATTGACGGCGCCATTGGCATGTCTTACGGCATAACCTCCACAACGTTTTCCCTGAGCATGGGCATTCCGCCCGCTTCTGCCAGCACGGCGGTGCATATATCGGAAATCCTCAGCAATGGCATTGCCGGATGGATGCACTTCAAAATGGGCAATGTCAATAAAAAATTGTTTAAAATCCTGATCATCCCGGGCATTGCCGGTGCAGTGATCGGCGCCTACCTCCTCTCCTCTCTCGAACATTATTCGATGTACACCAAACCGGTGGTATCGTTATATACCCTGATACTGGGCTCTATTATCTTTAAGCGGGCTATTCAGGCACAACGCGCCCAACATACCGGCAAAAAAATAAACCGTATCGGGCTGCTGGGCTTTGGCGGCGGTTTTATCGACGCCATCGGCGGTGGCGGATGGGGCTCTATCGTGCTGTCCTCTCTTATTGCGGGCCGCAGGCACCCCCGTTTTTCACTGGGCACGGTAAAGGCTACCCGCTTTTTTATCGCCATGCTAAGCTCCCTCACCTTTGTGGCCGCACTGTCCCATGTTCACTGGGACGCGGTACTGGGACTGGTCATTGGCAGCGCCGTGGCTTCTCCCATTGCAGCCAGGGTGTCCAATAAGATTTCTGCCAAAACCATTATGATGGCGGTGTCCATCATTGTGATCGCGGCCAGCATCAAGAGCATCTACAGCTTTGTGTTTAAGCTATTGTAATCTACCATCTGGTTCTAATCATGCGTTACAGGCCGGTTAGCCGTCAGGGTGACCGGCTTGTTGATTTCATACTGTACCCAGGCTTCGACGATCACTTCCTCCCTGTCGCTGAACGGTTTGCCGGGCAGGAACTTATCTGCAATATCCACACGGATCTCGGCGGTACGGTCTTCCAGCAGATAGGTGGTTTTACCGACCTTTTCGGTGATGTACCCTTTGATTTTTACTGTCGTACTGTCGTAAGTCAGCTGCCGTGCGTTTTTCAGGACTTCTCCTATCGTATAGTACTTATGCTGGGCAAGAAAACACAACGGTAATAATAAACCCAGTAACAAACATTTCATATGGACGATGTTGGTTTGATAGTGTAACAAGCGGGAGGGCCAAAAGGTTACACGTATAGGCGGTAACGTTGTCTTACCGTCTAAAATTCATATTTAAATAATATGCGTGAAATGTGCTAGCTTTCGGGAAGAAATAAATTTCCATACATGGAAGTCCTCAAGAATTACCGTGGTATATTCCTGCTGCTGGGCGGAATTATCGCAGGTTCCATAGCCGGGGTGCTATTGGGGCCAAAGGTGGAAGTGATCAAACCGATTGGTGATATTTTTCTCAACCTTTTATTTACGACTGTCATACCGCTGGTATTTTTTGCGATCGCGTCTGCCATTGCGCATATCGATGCGTCGCACCGGCTGGGAAGGGTATTGGGCGTGATGTCATTGGTATTTCTCAGCACATTGCTGATTGCTGCTTTTCTGACTATTGTGGCCGTCTGGATATTTCCCATTCATCAGAAAGTGGTACTGACGCCTGTAACAGATCATACCAGCGCCGGCACTTTTGGCGAGCAGCTGACACGGCTGCTGACGGTCAGCGAGTTTTACGAGTTGCTTTCCCGCAAGAACATGTTACCGTTCATTATCTTTTCGGTACTGACCGGTATGGCTGCCATGCGGGCGGGGGAACGGGGCGCCTCTTTCCGGCGTTTCCTCCACTCCGGCAACGAGGTGATGAAAGACCTGCTGGCATTGCTGATGAAGGCCGCCCCCCTGGGGCTGGGCGCTTATTTCGCCTATCAGGTAGGGACAGTGGGCCCGCAGCTCTTTGGCACCTATGCGCATTCGCTGGGCATCTATTACGGCTTCGGCGCTCTTTATTTCCTGGTTGGCTTCAGCTTCTATGCCTTTGTGGCCGGCGGTTTCAGGGGAGTAAAGATTTTCTGGAAAAACAATATCGTTCCCACCCTCACTGCTGTAGGCACCGGTAGCAGCATCGCCACTATTCCGGCCAACCTGGAAGCGGTGCCCAGGATGGGGGTGCCGGCATCCGTAGGCAACGTGGTGGTACCGTTGGGCGCAACGTTGCATAAAGATGGTTCAAGCATCAGCTCCATCATTAAGATGGCGGTTGTTTTTGCCATGTACGGCAAAGGTTTCGACAGTGTCAACGTGATTGTGATGGCACTGGGCATCACCGTCATCGTGAGCATTGTGGAAGGCGGCATTCCCAACGGTGGTTACATCGGGGAGCTGCTGGTGATGTCGGTATACAATTTCCCCCCGGAGGCGCTCCCGCCGCTGATGGTGATCGGCACCCTGGTAGATCCGCTGGCCACCATTTTAAACGCGACGGGAGATAACGTAGCCGCTATGCTGGTAACCCGGTTTCTGCCAAAGCGGGCTGCGGTAAGTGTTTAAAGGCCTGCTCCAGGTCGGCGAGCAGGTCGGTCGCTTCTTCCAGGCCTATAGACAAACGTATCAGGCTGTCGCTCACACCGGCAGCCTTTCTTTTTTCGGCCGGTATGGATTTATGGGTCATGGTAGCTGGATGGCTCACCAGGCTTTTAATACCGCCGAGACTTTCAGCGAGTTTAAAATAGTGGGTGGATGTCACAAAAGCGGTAGCTGCTTCTTCGCGGTCGTCTTTCAATGAGAAAGAGATGATGCCGCCAAAGCCCTTGCTCTGTTGTTTGGCCAACGCATGGCCGGGATGGGAAGGCAGTCCCGGATAAAACACTTTATCCACTGCCGGATGTTGTTCAAGGTATTCGGCGACGACCTGTGCAGAGGCCACATGCTGGCGGATGCGCAGGTGCAGCGTTTCAATGCCGCGTATGAGCAGGAAGCTGTCGAACGGTGACAGGATAGCGCCACAGGCGTTCTGATAAAATTTAATCTCCTCTCCCAGCTGTGGCGTTTTAGACACTACCACACCGGCGATCAGGTCACTGTGGCCGCCCAGGTATTTGGTGGCGCTGTGAATGACCAGGTCGGCACCAAGGGCCAGTGGCTGCTGCAGCACCGGTGACGCAAACGTATTGTCCACACAAAGGAGACAGTTACTTGCCTTGGCAATACGGCTGATGGCCGCAATATCAGAAATCTTCAACGTAGGATTGGTGGGTGTTTCCAGCCATATAAGGCGTGTCGCCGGTGTAATGGCCTGGAATACCGCCTGTGTGTCGGCCGTGTCCACATAGTGCACTTTGATACCGAATTTTTCATACACTTTATGAAAGAGGCGGAAAGCGCCGCCATAGATATCATCTACCGCCACAATTTCATCTCCGGCTTTCAGCAGTTTGATGACAGCGTCTATGGCTGCCAGGCCGCTGGCAAAGGCGGAAGCGGCTGCGCCTCCTTCAAGTCCGGCGATGATTTTTTCTGCTGTTTCGCGGGTGGGGTTGTTGGACCGGGCATAGTCATAACCTTTGTTTACACCGGGAGCCTCCTGTACGAAGGTGGATGTCTGGTAGATGGGAACAGCGATTGCGCCTGTTTGCGGATCTACGGGAATAGAATGGATCAGTGATGTGATAGTGCTCATCTGTACTTGTTTTTTAGTTTGATGAAAAATGAATAAACAAGTTCTATGCAGCGCCCATCAAGAGATTTGGTTATTGTGTTATTTTACTATAGTCATTAAAATAAAAATGCAGCGGGTATATATCCGCTGCATTCCTATAATAAAATATCTAAATGAAATAACAATCAAATGTAGATACTTATCTTTCCCGGCAAAGCCGGGATGGATGCAGCACCTTTCATCAGTGCCATGATGAAGGTTGCTAAGGTATCGTCGGGCCATTTCCCTCCTCCTTTCTTGATAAGCGATTAAAAGAACTGGTGCAAAGATAGGACACAAATTCAAACTACCAAATTTATTTCCTACAAATTTTGTAGACTATTCATATTGCAGGGTAAGTTTAACACCTTCTTCATAGGAAGTAGGTTTTACCTGAAAGTGTTTTTCAAATTTGGACGAATCGAAAATATAGGGATAGTTGCTTTGGTACAACATCTCCCCCAGTTCGCGGATGGTGGAATCGAAAAGGCCGGAAACAGCGATGAGGAAGCGGTTCAGCTTCATATACTTTGGCTTAACGCCCATCTGGCGCGCGATCATCTCCATATATCCTTTGCCGTCCGGGGCCGGATTGGCAGTAGGCAGATGCCATACCTGGTTCCAGGAGGAATCGTCCTGGGAAAGCAGGTAAAGTCCTTTGCCGGCGTCGGGGGTGAAGGTGTAGCTATGGGTGACGTTATCTTTGCCCAGCCACATGGCGGAACTTTTCTTTTTGAATTTGTCGATGATCAGCAGGTTGAGGAAGCCGGTCTTGTCTGCGCCGGGGCCGTAGAAGTCCGCTGCCCTGGCGATAGTGGCCGTGATGTTACCGGCTTTGACTTCTTCCATTAGTTGCGTGGCAATAGCGGCCCGGATTTTTCCTTTTTTGCTGACAGGATTGTAGGGGGTGGTTTCTGTCATCGGGCCGTTCACTAACCCATAAGAATATACGTTATCGAAGAAGATCAGTTTAGCGCCTTCCGCTTTACATGCTTCGATGACGTTGCTCATGATGCGGGGCCATGCAACGGCCCATAGTTTATGGTCATATTTCAGTCCGGCCGTGAGGAACACGACAGTAGCGCCGGCCACCGCGCGGCGGGTTTGCGCGGCGTCAGTGATGTCTGCGGCCACCAGGTCGGTGATGCCGGCAACAGCTTGAGGAGAGCGGCTTACGAGTCGTACCTGCTTTCCGTTTTTTACCAGTTCTTTGGCCAGTTCATTGGCGATTACGCCACCGGCGCCGAGGATAGTGTACATGAAGTTGTGTGTTTTATGAATAACAAGTGTGACGATTCATCATGGTACATACTGTGGTCCGCGATCAGGGATCCAGCGGGTCGAGTGAGTTGGCCTGCAGCGACTTCAGATCTGGCATAAAAGAAAGGAAGTTCAGGTCGGCCTGCTGCATGTCCGCCGCCGGCTGATAGTTCAGTTCTTCCTCGCAGCGTTTGCCGAAAACCGGGCTGGCCACGTAATACAGTTGCAAGGCATCAGATACGCACAGCATCCGCTTTTCCAGGGGCATGCCGCTTTTCCAGGCAATGCGGACAGCATTGCGGACATTGGTAGTGGTATGCCGTGCATGAGGCTCCACAATAATCGCATCGGCCGGTACTTTCAGTTCGCTGACCATATATTTTTTCATCTCCACCGCTTCTGCGTAGGGTGTTCCAAATGGATGCACGTGGCCACCGGAAACGATGATAAAGGGAGCTTTCCCGCTATGGTACATCTCAGCCCCAATGCGGCAGCGGTTTTTACCGGCATCACTGATGGACGCCTTGTCTCCCGGGCCGGCGCCTGGAATAAGCAATGCGGAGTAAGCATATTTGTTCCAGTCGGCCGTCTTCACTTTCGTGTAGGCGTCTTTGTTAGTTTCCTCCAATGGCATGTACCGGGCGCATTCATCATGTTTGTTCAATACCAGCAGTCCCACTGCCACTGCCAGCGGCGACTGGAAAAACAGGCTGTTGGTGGAGGTACTGCGGGCAACGGAAGTCATTAATTTTGTCAGCGCCTGTTTATAGGCAGGGCTTTCCACATAAAAAGAAGCCGAGTCGATTTTAGGGTAGCGGAAACCCTTATTGGTCGTATAGGCGTTGAGGATATAATTCACTCCATGGGCGGCGTCCTGCCAGGCTTTTGTGAGCAGCGTGCTGTCGGGTTCAGTGGCATATAACTGAAAAAAACCTGAACGGCGCATATGTTGCAGGAGTGTGCCCATTTCCCGCGGATGCTGTTGCAGCATCCTGGCGAAGCAGGCATTAAAGCGGGCGATAGTGGCATCGTCAAGTTGTATGTCTGTCGGACGATGTGCCGACTGCAGCTTACCGCGATAAATATTGTTCCACCGTATAAAGCTGGTGTCTTTCAGCACCAGCCTGTTGACTTCCGGCAGGTGTTCCAGTAGGGTAAAGAGGTAAAAGTTCCTGTTTACGATTATGTTTTTTTCCTGTAGTTGCCTGTAACCAGGGTCTGGTGCGGGAGTTTGAGCGGAGGCGGCCAGTATGCTGCTGCATAAAGGGACTATTATCCATGCGTAATAATTCATAATCGTCCACGAAAGTGTTATTGTTTTAGAATAGAACAGCAAAGTACAAATTACCTTTAAATAACATTTACTTGAATATAGAATTTAAAAAATCAATAATACATTTCCAATCATAATACATATTTCAATAATTTAAAATTACATACACACCAACATATTCGCCATAAGTGGCTTTTACCACCAATACGGAAAATGAGTTAATTTCACCGCGCCGGAGAGTCACATTCACTCTTTCGTGCCAACTTCCAATCCAAGCAATAATGTACAACGCCTACGAAAGAAAAAGTTTTTTCCGGTTCGCAATAGTCATTCTGATGGTAGTCATCCTGGTTACCTTCTTTATGATCATCTTTTTGCGTAAGCGGGCAGCAGACCAGCTGAGTGCGGGCGTGCGGGACCTGGTGGCCACCAAAACAGATGCAGGGCATATTGACCAGGCCGTGCAATTGTTATACGCAGCAGACAACGATTTTCGTTTTTATACCCTCACCTACGACCCGGCTTATCTCCACTCCTATGTGGCTTCGCTGGAATCCGTGAGCGCCCATATTGACACTGCCATAGGCGCCGCCTCCAAACAGAAACAGGTACAGGAGCTGCTGGCCGACAAAGAGGCCAAGACCCAGCTATTCCTGCATACCCGCCTGTATGTGGACTCCCTGCTGCAACTATCGCAACAATGGGACACCACTGCAACGCCGCTGGTGATACAGGAGCTGCAAAAGATAAAGCTGCCCCAGCGGGAACAGATCGATACCATCATCACTTCCTCTTCTGCCACCGTCAAGCCTAAAAAGAAATTATTCGGCCGTATCAAGGACGCTATTTCCAACAAAGCCGCGGTGCAAACGAAACAGGAAGTAAAAGTCATCAAACGGGACTCCGGCGCTGATAGCCAGACCAGTGTTATCTCCACCGCAGACCTGAAGAAGATGCAGCAAAGCTATCAGCAGTTCATGCGGCAGGCGGCACAGAGCCACGCCAACCTTAACCGCAAGGAATATGCGCTGGTGATGGCCAACCAACGGTTGTTTAACGTCCTGCAGCAGGTACTGGCCAATCTGCGCAAAAACATGGTGGCGGAAACAGATAAAAAACGCTGGGTGCTCAGTCAGAACATCGGCAATTCCCTTTATACGATGGACAAACACACGTATTGGGAAATTCCCTTGTTGCTGTTACTGACCGGCATCATCATCTACGGTATTATCCGGCTTTATAAATATGACCTGGCCCTGTTACGTTCCAAACAACAGGCAGAGAAATACGCGCGGCAGAAAAGTGAGTTTGTCTCCACCATGAGCCACGAGATACGGACGCCTATCCACTCTTTGCTGGGCTATACCAGCCAGCTGGAACGGGAACAACCGGGAGAAACGACCTCCGCTATCCGTAATTCGGCGGAGATGCTGTTGTCTGTAGTCAACAACGTACTCGATTATACGCAGATGGAAGGCGGCAAGCCCTCTTTAAAACAAGAGAAATTCTCCCCCCGCACCGCCATCGAGGAAGTCTGCACCAGCCTGCAGGTACAGGCCAATATCAAATCGCTCCGCCTGCAGCCCTGCATTTATTTCCCTACCACGCAGCAAGTATATGGCGATGTGTTCCGGCTGAAACAAGTGCTGATCAACCTGGTCGCCAACGCCATCAAATACACCAGTAAGGGAGAAATCACCGTGACTGCCTGGCTGCGCGATGGCGAACTGTTGCAGGTGTCTGTTAAAGACACCGGCTCCGGCATCCCGGAAGATGTGCTGCCGAACCTGTTTGACGCTTTCACACAGGGGCCTAACGGCGTTTCCAAAGGTAGCGGCCTTGGGTTGTATATCGCTAAAAAAATTATCGACCTGCATGATGGGAAAATAGAAGTAAAAAGTACACCCGGAAAAGGCACTACGTTCAATTTCGAAATAAGGTATCCTGCTGCCGTTCAAACACCTGGTACCATCAAAATTACCATGCCCGTGAACAACTCTACCGAATCCCCCGACACCACCCCTGCCGCTCCTTCCCACATCCGGCTGCTGGTAGTGGAAGACAGTGTGCTGAATCAAAAATTGCTGGCCCTCCTGCTGGACAGGCTCGGCATCGCACACGTGATCACCGGCTCCGCCGAAGAGGCGCTGACCATCTACGTCCGTGAATCATTTGATATGATCCTGACAGACATTGATCTGCCTGGCATGGACGGCATCGCGCTCACACAGCAGATCCGGCAGTTGCCCGACAAGAAAAAAGCCGGCGTTACCATCATCGCCATTACCGGTAACATACTGGACGACGATGTGGCCAGCTATATGAACAGCGGTCTGAATGACTACATCATGAAGCCGTACCGGGAAGAAGACATCCTCGAGAAAATCAGCGCGCACGGCCTGCTGGTATAACTTTCAGGATATTCGCGGATTCTGTCCTATCTTGTCGTATGACATTCGCAGACCAGATCATCGACTTTAATAAAAATCTTGTGTTCAACGGTCACCTGCCCGCCGGTATCCGTATCATGAACCCGTTCCGTGAAAATCCGGAAATCAACGGTATCATGGAACAGTTCTATAAAAAGTTCTACAACGACCACTCGCAGCGCCGCATGATATTGGGCATTAACCCAGGACGCCTTGGTTCGGGCGCTACCGGCGTGCCTTTCACGGACACCAAACGCATGGCGGAAAAATGCGGCATCACCATTAAAGGGTTTAAATCGCATGAACCCTCGTCCGTGTTTGTATACGATGTGATTGATGCCTACGGCGGCGTAAAAAAGTTCTACCACAAATTCTATATCGGCTCTATATGCCCGCTCGGCTTTACGCAACAACAGGCCGGCGGAAAGGAGATCAACTACAATTACTACGACAGCCCAGCCCTCACCAAAGCAGTCACCCCCTTCATCATAGAAAGTCTGCGCAAACAGCTCACCTGGGACATAGATACCAGCGTGTGTTACGTGATGGGCACCGGTAAAAACGCAGCTTTCCTTGAAGCACTGAACAAAAAAGAACACTTCTTCCAACAGGTCGTCCCGCTGGAGCACCCCAGGTTTGTGATGCAATATAAAAGCAAAACAAAAGACGTGTATGTAGATAAGTATATCACAGCGCTAAGCGGTGACTGAAACGACTGATTCAGCTAATAACACAGATTGACTGCTGCTATTTTGCAAGGCAAAGATTCACCTTCGGCTGCTGATATACAGTCTCTAACGAATAGCCGTTTCAGATCGCTGATTCGCGCTGATTTTCGAAATCCGGCGAATCAGCAGCAATCATGGTTTTTCTCTTACAGTTTTTCGAGGCGGCAGTCCCATACCCGCTGATGGCGTTCCGGTTGCGGGCTGTCTTCCGGCAGCACGCCGGTAATTTTGTACAGGCTTCCTTCCTTTTGGATACGTTCGCCTAATTGCGGACAGGCGTCGTCTTTAAACTGGACGGTGGCCATAATACCGAAAGACGTATAACTGTTAATTTTCAGAATGCTGGCTGGCCGCACTGGTGTCAGTAAACGGCTTCTTTTGCGGGCATTGCTCTTATACTGAAGATAGAGCAACCATAGGGACAAGGCGACAACGCCTATGAATAGCAGGTTCACAGCTACTTGAGGTTTAGATGTTTAGGTAAATCAGAGACATGGCTGTCGTTGGCATCAGACAGCTATACAATTTACTCTTTTTACCTGACAAAAACACAAACAAGCGGGAAGAACGGCAAATAAAAAGGCCCGGCTGCCAAAACAGCGGGGCCCCGATTGATTCCATGTAAACAATGTGGGCAACTATCAGCCGTTAACCGCGCAGCAACGGTGCTAACGGTGGCGTACGAAAAGGTACCCATTCCGCAATTTTCCCGATGTCTTCCCGGATGTTGTTCAATACACAGTCCAATGCTTCAAAACGAAGGTCTACTACACTAAACCGCATCTCCACTTTGGCTTCCAGTGAATCCACTTTCTTCTCCAGGGAATTCATCCGGTGGTCCAGGGTATCCATGCGGTCCTCCAGCGATCCGATACGTGTTTCCAAAGCATTAAACCTGCGATCAACTTTTTCATCCAGAACATCCAATTTGGCTAAAACCAGCTGTAATTCCATGATCAAAAAATTATATTGTTTCGCTAAATTAATACTTCTTCCAACACCAACTATCAACTGACAGAAACTCGATCACTCTGATAAAACCTCTATCAAACACGGTACAGAAAAGCATTTCACCAGAATTCGAATAGCTGTAATAATACCACCAGGCAGTAACACCCGTTAACAAAGAAAGGAATCCTACCCAAACAAAACACTTAAAAACAAAAGGGTATTTTTGATAAAACAACGGACAAATCATCCCATAAAAAAAAGCGCTCCATATAAACATCGCGCCCAACCACCAATCATACAATAAAGGAATAGGGCCCTGAAAACGGTACGTCATCAACGCCACCATCATCAGCGGAAACAGGGCTATCAGGCCGGCGGAAAGTATCTTTCTGAACAACAGGCTCATAGGATTACAGGGTTTCATTTCCCTCCGGCAGCGGGAGTATCAAATATCGTTAACGGATCATCGTAGATAAATTCATAGCCGAGCCACTGTTTTAACTTCTCCGAGCTCACTATTTTAGCAGACTGCTGACCAGATGGCTGTTTCTCCGGCAGTTCCAGCCCAAAAGCCTTTGCAGCCACGCTGTAATACTGATACCGCGTTGGATGCCCACCGGCACAGGCATTAAAAATTTCACCTCCGATCTCTTTTTCAATCAGTTGACAGATAATGGCAACGCAGTCATCACGGTGTATGACGTTCATCGGCGCATCGTTGTTCCGGCGCTGCGATTGTAATACAGCCGCAGTAGGTACCCGGTCATAACCGATCAGTCCACCGAAACGAAGCACGGTGGTACTAAAGGCAGGGGATTGCAACAACAGTTGCTCCACTTCCCTTAAAGCAGCGCCATTGGGCGCTTCCGGAATTGCCATATCCGTTTCCGTTACGATGCCGTCAACATCGGCATATACGGAGGTAGAACTCACGAACAACACCTTTTTGATGCCTGTGGCTTCCAGCTTTTCGCGCAGCCCTTTGATTTCTTCGATATGCGCCTGTACACCTCTCTCCCGGTTGCGGGGCGGCACATTGATCACCAGCACGTCTGCATCCCAGAATGTTTCAGGCGCCTGCGGCCGACCATTGCATAACACTACGATGTGCCCGTCGATACCCGCTTCCTGTAGTTCTTTTACGCCTTCGGCGGATGTACGGGCGCCTTTTACGGCGTAGCCCTTTTGTTGCAACGCTATTGCCAACGGCTTTCCCAGCCAGCCGCAGCTTAAAATGCTTATTTTCTGAAAAGGTTGGTCCATACCGGAATACTCAAATAGTTAAATAACCCCATAAACAAATAGCCAGCACCATTACCAGTGTAACGGCATGGTTTACATACAACACCTTACGGAATTCCGTATGCTCAATATCACGGGCCTGCTCACCGATATACGGTTTCACCACCATGCGCCCGTGATATGTATTAGGACCACCGAAGCGGCAATGCAGGATACCCGCCAGCGCCGCTTCCGGATAACCGGCGTTGGGACTGGCATGCGCCCGGCCAAAACGCAGCACATACTGTGCCGCCCGGCCACTGCCTGTTACTATTACCATCAGCAAAGCAGTGAGCCGGGCAGGAATGAAATTGGCCACATCGTCCAGCCGTGCCGCCACCCTGCCGAAATACAGGTACTCATCATTTTTATAACCAATCATGGAATCGAGCGTGTTGATCATCTTATACAACATGATCCCCGGCACACCCAGCAACGCATAATAAAAAAGCGGCGCAATGACGCCGTCGCTGAGGTTTTCAGACATCGACTCCATTACGGCGGTCCGTATCTGATTGGGGGACAAGGCAGCCGTATCACGTCCCACGATCCAGGAAAGCCGTTTGCGTCCGGCTTCCAGCCCGTCCTGCTGCAAGGCATCAAACACTTCCCGGCCTTCCCGCAGCAGGCTTTTATTGGCCAGGGCAAAAAACACCATGACCGATGCAAACAATACCTGTGCCCATGGCCAGTGCCCGAGGCTATACTGTATATAATAGAAAAATAAAAAGACGAACACGCATAACCCTGTGGTCATCAGCGCTCCTTTCCACAGCCGTCCCCTCCCACAGTTAAGCCACCGGGTGAAAAAACTGATCAGATGACCGTAATACTTCACCGGATGTGGCCAGCTGCGAGGGTCTCCCAGCAGGAGGTCCAGCCCGTAACCTAACAGCAACGGCAACACGAATTTTACGAAAGGGTCCATTTGCGCAGGGCGGTTAGTAATAACGTATTATCCTCTTTATTGCGGCAGGCAATGCGGCAGTGCCCCTGCTCCAGTCCGTAGAAATTGGACGCATCACGGATAAGGATGCCATAGGTATTCACCAGCCAGCGCTTCAGTTCAGCCGCTGTGCCTGTCAGTGTTTCAAACAGGAAATAATGGGTATGGGTAGGATATACATTGAATTCCGGCATTTTCCGCACGCCCTCCCACAGCTGGTAAGTATCCGCCAGCAGGGAATCTACCGGCACTTCAAATTCCGCCGGATGGTCCATGATGTAATATCCCGCTTCCAGCGCAAGGCTGTTGACCGACCATGGCATGCGGTAGGCCCGTACCTTGTCCAGCAGCGGTTTCTGGCCAGCCAGATAACCCAGCCGCAGGCCGGGGATACAGCAGGACTTCGTCAGCGAGCGCACTACGAGCACGTTAGGCAGCCGGTGCAGGTGTGGCAACAGGCTGTCGGCATTACGGGTGAATTGTATATAGGCTTCATCAATGACAAAAACAGAACGGCTGTTGAACTGTATCAGTTGTAACAGCCCGTCTTCGTTCATCGCCTGGGCGGTGGGATTGTTGGGGTTACAGATAAACACCAGGTCAGTGATAAACCGGGTGTCCGGCGCCAGCTTCTCCCAGAAAAAATAACTCACCTCATGCCCATACAACTTACAGGCATCTGCATATTCCGCAAACGTGGGCACTACCACTGTGGTGGACGAGCCGCTGAAGGCCTGTGCCACCAGGTAGATAGCTTCCGTACCGCCGTTGGTGACCATCACCATGCCTGGCGCCATTTCCGTACGCTGTTCAATTTGCTGTTGCAGCCTGCCGGCAGCCGCATCAGGGTAATGGTCTACCCCGCGAATGTGGCCGGTGATGTGTTGTACCAGTTTTTCCTTCATGCCGCCATAATATACATTGGAACTGAAATCAGCCACAATGGGGCGGTCAAACAGGTAAGCGTCGTCTCCGTGTCCTAGTATCATAAGCGAATGGCTTTATAGACCGCGTCCATGTCCAGGTGTTGCCGGATATGAGCAGCCAGTTTATCATATTGAGCAGACCGGAAGGCCTTGTAGTCGAAGCTTTGCCCTGTGCCGACCTGATGGCCGCAGGCCGACAGCAGGTCGTTGAGCACCGTGGTATTGTCCAGTATGCCGTGGAGGTAAGTGCCCCAGCACTTATCATTCAGGAAGTACCCGTCAGGCTCCCCATTATCCAGGGTGGCCAGGGGGGATGGTTTTTCGCTTTCCGTGACGCCCATGTGTATTTCATATCCTTCACAGGCGGCTGTTTGCTGACGGTAGGTGAAACGGCGCTGCCGGGTCACCTTTTCACGGGCAAGGACCGTAGATACCGGCAGGATGCCCAGCCCCGGCATGCTGCCCGGCTCCCCTTCCACCCCGTACGGGTCAGCAATGGAAATGCCCATCATCTGATACCCTCCGCAAATCCCGATCACTACTTTATTCCGTTTGTACGCTTCCGTGATAGCCCTGGCGGTGCCGTTATTTTTTATCGCCACCAGATCGGCCAGGGTGTTCTTACTGCCGGGGACGATGACAATATCGGCCTCCGTGATCTCCGCCGGGTTATCGGTATAAAACAGGTTCACACGGTCATCTTTCTCCAGCACATTAAAATCAGTAAAATTTGACATATGGCGAAGCAGTACCACCGCGACATTGATCCGTCCCTGCATCTGCCGTTTGTGTTTGAGCGACAGCGCCACCGAGTCCTCTTCTTCTATATGAATATCGTGATAATACGGCAATACGCCCGTTACCGGAACACCGGTGATCGCTTCCAGTTGCCTTCGGCCATCTTCAAAGAGACGGATATCACCGCGGAATTTGTTGATGATAATACCTTTGAGCAGCGCTTTTTCTTCCGGTGGCAGCAGCGCGACAGTGCCATACACGCTGCCAAAAACACCGCCCCTGTCGATGTCCGCAATGAGGTACACCGCTGCTCCCGCATGCAGAGCGATACGCATATTGGTAATATCACGGTCACGCAGGTTCAGTTCAGATATACTGCCTGCCCCTTCCATCACTACCGGATTATATTGTGCCGACAGGCGGTCGAAGGAAGCCTTCACTTCTTCAAACAGCAGTCGTTTGTCGTCCTGCATAAAATATTCCCATGCCGTTTGGTTACCGGCCGGTTTGCCATGCAGTACCAGTTGAGATGTTTTATCGTTGGTAGGTTTCAGCAGCACCGGGTTCATATCAGTATGGCAGGGCACCCCGGCCGCTTCCGCCTGTACCGCCTGTGCCCGGCCTATCTCCAGGCCATCGGGCGTAGCGTAGCTGTTGAGCGACATATTCTGCGCCTTAAAAGGCGCCGGATAGTAGCCGTCCTGTTTAAATATACGGCAGAACCCCGCCGTAATCACGCTTTTACCCACATCAGAAGCGGTGCCGACGAACATTACCGGCCGGAGTTGTTTCATGGTATCCATAACATCAAGTGGCAACGAAGATATTAACTTTCACAAACTTATCTTTGTCCGGCATGAAACCACAGTTCCTTATCGCCGCGCCTCACAGCGGCGCCGGTAAAACGACCATCACACTCGCCTTGCTGCGGGCATTGCAACGTAGCGGCCGGCGGGTACAGCCTTTCAAGTGCGGGCCTGACTACCTTGATCCGAAACACCATACGCTGGCAGCAGGCCGGGAGAGCGTCAACCTCGACGTTTTTATAATGCCGGAGCCTCATTTGTTCGAAGTATACCAGCGCTATGCCCGGCAGGCCGATGTCAGCATCATCGAAGGCGTGATGGGACTTTTTGACGGCGCCCATAAAATGGAAGGCAGCAGCGCCGCTCTTGCCGCACTGCTGGACATTCCCGTGATACTGGTAGTAGACGCCCAGGCCATGGCCTACTCCGCCGCGGCGCTGTTGTACGGCTACAGGCATTTTTTTCCCGGCATTACACTGGCGGGCGTCATTTTTAACTTCGTGAATGCGCCCTCCCACTATCGTATACTCGAAGAAGCCGCCGCCGATGCCGGCGTGCCGGTATTAGGCTATCTGCCGGAAAGACCGGACATCAGGATTCCTTCACGTCATCTGGGACTGCATATTTCCGGGGAGACTGACTATAATGCCGTTATCGATACCGCAGCGGACCATCTCAGCGAACATATCGACCTGGAACTGCTGCTGCAACACACGCTACGGCCGGAGCCGGCAGCCGCAGTGATTACGCCCGCTTCCCCAGGCCGGTTACAAATCGCTATCGCCCGGGATGAGGCGTTTAATTTTACTTACAGGGAGAATATCGCTGCGTTGTCCCAATTGGGGGATATCCGTTACTTTAGTCCGCTCGCAGCAACTTCCCTGCCACCTGCGGACCTGCTTTACTTTCCTGGCGGTTATCCCGAGCTGTATCTGCCACAGCTGGCTGCCAATACTACGTTGTTACAACAGTTACGGCAATACGAAGGCCGGATACTGGCGGAATGCGGCGGTATGATGTACCTCGGCGAAAACATCATCGATGAAAACGGACAGCCATGGCCGATGGCCGGGCTGCTGAAGGTCAGTACCAGTATGCAACATACAGCCCTCACATTGGGCTACCGGGAAATACATATCGGCAATGAGGTTTTCAGGGGACACGAATTTCACTATTCACAATATGAGAAAGTGCCGGAGATCACGGGGCCGGCTATACGTATATTGAACGCCCGGCAGGAAACCGTTGCCGGTGTGGTGTTTCACACGCCACGGATACTGGCGGGTTATATGCATTTTTATTGGGGAGATAATATAGAGGGACTGCAGCGGGTATTGGGATGGCTTGGTTAATAGTCCTGTTTTTTCCATAACTGCGGCGTATACCAGGGCAGCCCAAAGGCGCCGTTATGCAATTCCATCGTTACAACGTCGTTGATATTGGCAGCTTCGTATTTCTTTTTTCCAACTGAAACAGACGTCGCAGATGTTACAGGCCCCCATGGCTTCATCACCAGGTAATAACTGGTAGATTTCCCCCTGCTGATCCTCTTATCGTATACGGTGGTCTCAAACAACTGAGGAGTACTGTGGTCAAAGAAGGTATTAAGATAAACGATCGAGCCGAAAGCGGCCGGTGTGAAGAAAATCAAAAAGCTGACCACTCCCCATATCTTGTTCCCGATAGAGACTTTCATGTGCCGCGAAGCAACTATTACCAGCAGGGTAAATAGCGTTACGATCACCAAAGTGGCCATCCACAATGTCTTCAGACGAAGGTTATATACAGGGACACACAACACAAACAGGCCTGCTGCGCTAAACAATATCGCCAATCCTATGTTAGGCAATGTCTGTACCTTTTTGGTTTCGGAAACAAGAAGCCGGCCTTTATGATATTCCAGCGCCACCGGTATGATGGCAAGCATGGCTACTATCAACAATGGCAGCCAGCGTAAAAAAACGGCAGAGGGCAACGGCCTGGGAAAAGAGAAACATGCCACCATCAACACAAAGGCCGCAGCATTGAATGCCCGGGCCGTATACCTGGCCATTCTCAGCTGATAATTGTAGTGGAGGTCAGCTTTATGCGATGCAACGATGTTTTCATCCGGCAGTTTACCGCTCAGATCAGGATACCGGTCCAGGACCCACCTGGCTATTTCATGGTAACCGGTGCGATAGCCCGACACACTCAGTTTTTTCTTTCCTTTTACAGCGGGGATAAGCACCAGTGTACCCTGATTCCACCGGTATCCCCATATATCCAGCCAAAGCAGCTCCCTGCTGTATAAAAAAGACTTATAACGTATGCCGTCATCACGCAACGTTACCACCGACAACATTTCATTGATACAATAAAAAGCCAGGGCGGCAGAAGGCAGCACTGTGACAAAAGCAACAAGCATTTCCACTGAAGACCTGATCCCCTCCACTATAATGCCATAGATGGCCAACAAAGGCACCAGGGCAAAAGGAGTTACCAGGCAAAAAACAAAGATGCGGAAACCGCGGCTATAGGTATACTGTTGCTGCATAAAGGGTTAATACAATAAAAATCCGGTAACAAACATAAGGAAAAACGGGCATCCCTATATCTGTTACCGGATATGATTTGTTAACGAACGTTTACCTGGTAAATACGTCGTCGCTGAGATTACTGTTGATGGCCGCCTTCACGACCTTTACGTTGGTATCAAAACCGCCGGCGGTGGTGCGGAACCGGGAAGGTATCTGTACGCCGTTTACATTGCGGTATTCCAGGTAGTCTGTTACGGCATTGCTGGCCGGTGAGCCTTCCTGTCCGCTGAGCAGCAGGGTGCGTACTTTCAGGCCTGTTTTGGCGCTGTAATAGTTCTTTTGCAGGCTGCCGTTGGCGGTGGCGATGGTCAGTACATATACGTCTTCATCATTGACCGTTTCTGTTTGAGGCGCCAGTTCCACTTTCACATTATCCGGTGTTTCCAGCCAGGAAAGTTCGGGGAACAGTTGGTTTTTTTCTTTCAGCATTATTTTTTCAGAAGGCCCCAGCGGTATTTCACGGCCCATCTGCCACATTCTCGCAGAGTCTCCGTTGACAGCCACTTTATACGCCACACCGTTGATAGCCGGAATAGTGACCGCCTGCCAGATTTTGCCGGGCACCTTGTACAGTGATTTCAATTCCACTTCCGTGCCTTGTGTTTCTCCCTGTGCTTCTATGGAAAGATCTTTCACGCCTTTCAGTTTTTCGCTGCCGCCGATGGCGTTGATATAGCCTTTCAGCACCGTAGCCGCGGTAGTTCCCGCCGGTACTGGTTTTCCGGTTTCGGCTTTCCAGCTGTTGTTGGACGGGTTAATATCCGGCATATCGCCCTTCGGGTCAATGATAACGCTGACGAGTTTTTCTTTGGACGGATGATGATAAGCCCAGGTAGCGCCACGCTGCCAGATTTCCACCGGCAGGCGCACGGTATCAACGCGGCCGCTCTCCGTGCGGACGGTCATCACTACCGGCATAGGCAGCTGTTCCAGGTTTTGCAGGGTAATAATAGCGCCTTTGGCCGGGTCGCTGCCAACGTAGGTTACGCTCTTCACCGCCTGGTCCAGTTTCCAGGTATTGAAGAACCAGCCCCGCCAGAACCACGCCAGGTCTTCGCCTGCGGCATTCTCTATAGAACGGAAGAAGTCCCACGGTGTTGGGTGTTTAAATGCCCATCGTTTGATGTATTCCCGGAAGGCATAGTCAAATCTTTCATGTCCCAGGATCTGGTCACGCAGCAGTTTCAGGCCCATGGCAGGTTTAAAATAGGCTGCCACGCCGTTGTAGCGGAGACCGATCACATCGGGCGTGTTCATGATCGCTTCCGCATTGGAGCCGAACATGGAAGCCGCCGCGCGTTGTCCGGACTGTTCCGTATTGAATTCCCCCTTGTTAAAAGATGCCGCCGCGATGCCATTGATGAAAGTGTTGAAGCCTTCATCCATCCAGGCATATTTACGTTCATTGGAACCGACGATCATCGGGAACCAGTTATGGCCGAACTCATGGCTGGTAACGCCCCACAGGCCGCCTTTGGTGGACTTGGCAGAACAGAACACAATGCCGGGGTATTCCATCCCGCCTACTATCCCGGCCACGTTCGTCGCCACAGGATAAGTATAGGGATACCATTGGCTGGAGTAATGTTCAATACAGCCCTTTACAAACTCTGTAGAACGGCGCCAGGCATTGGGGGCAGCTGATTCGGCCGGATATACCGACTGTGCCAGCGCTGTTTTGCCACCGGGCAGGTTCATACGGGCAGCATCCCAGATGAAAGCGCCGGAGGCGGCCCATGCCACATCGCGGGATTCTTTACAGACGAAATGCCAGGTACGGTTACCTTTTACGGCAGCATTATGAAATTCGGTGGTATCGCGGATCATCACGGTAGCTTCGCTGTTGCGCGCTTTGGCAATGCGGGCCGCTTCCGTGCTGTTCAGTACCTGTGCCTCATTGACGAGCGCGCCGGAGCCTACCACCACCATGTTGGCCGGGGCGGTAATAGTATAATCGAAGTTGCCGTACTCCAGGTAAAACTCAGATGCTCCCAGGTAAGGAATATTGTTCCAGCCCAGCACATCGTCGTACACGGCCATGCGGGGGTACCACTGGGCAATTTCGTATATCCATCCGTGACGGGTGTTTAGGCGGCCGGTACGGTCAGTACCATATTCCGGTATGGTATAGCTATAATCTATTTTCAATTGCAGGCTGCCTCCCGGCTTCAGGGCGTCTGAGAGCCGTACCTGCATTCTTGTATCGTCTACCAGGTATTTGGCAGCGCTGCTTTTGCCATTGCTCACCACATCTACCGACTTCAGTTCAAACCCTTTGGTAAAGGTACGGTTGGCAAACCGGTCGCCAGTGGCCGCTACCGTGGCGGTGCCGCGGGAATCCTCGCGGTACACGTTCTGGTCCATCTGCAGCCACAAGAAAGGCAGATGGTCTGGGCTGTTGTTTTTATAAGTGATCAATACGCTGCCGGATATGCGGTGTTGGAGGGTATCCAGGGCGACGGTGATCTTATAGTCGGCGGCATTTTGCCAGTATTTAGGCCCGGGCTGTCCTCCCGCGCTCCTGTATTCGTTTCCGTTAGACGGATAAAACAAAGGGGAAAATGCCTCATGATGGTCATACCGGGAAACCGGCGTGTTCTGTGCCAGACAAGGCTGTGCAATTCCACACAGCAACAGGGAGGCCAGAGAATAAATCTTGCGTAGTGTCATCTCGTTAGCGATAAGTTAGATTTTGTGGTGTCTAAATATACTGCGATTTGTCGACTTTGACCTTTACGGATTTTGACCAGTATCATTTAATTATTTAATGATTGGCTTATTGGGTTATTGAAAAAGCGAAGACCTGGGCGGGTTATATCCGCTCAGGTCTTCGCCTCTAAATAATCTAATTATAAAATGCTCAATTCGATCGTTATTTCTGCCACCATACCCTGGTAGCAATATCATCTCCGCCCATGGCCTGCACTACGTTCTGGTAGTTGGCCGCGTTGATGGTCTGTACGATGATCGGGAATTTCATACGGGCTGGCATGTCCACACCGGCCATAATCCCTTCTCCGCGCGGCAGCACCGGGAAACCGGTACGACGGTATTCAAACCACTGCTGCATATCGTTAAAGAACAGGGCAAAATATTTCTGGGTAAGCACCTGCTCAGGGGTATTATTGAACGCGATACCCGGACGTGCCAGGAAATCGGCAGGCACCTGCGCACCCCAGTAGGTAACGGATGCCTTCACGCCGTTTTCGTATGCCGTTTGTGCGTTACCGGTAGCATAACCGCGCATAATGGCTTCCGCCCGGATGAACTCCACTTCCGCGTAAGTCATGATAGTGCCGATGAGATTGGATTTTTTCAGGTCTGTGTTGAGCGTGGAAGCATTGATACCGGAGATATCATCAAACTGCTCCGGTTTATATCCGCTGGGGATGCCTCTGTATACGCCATCGCTGGCTTTTTTGCCCCATAGCGGCAATCGCGGGTCGTTCCAGGAAGTCAGCTTGTTCACGAAGAAAGCGGACAGCGCCCGGTCGCCGTTGAAATCATAATCACGATAGCTGAAGAACGGGTTCTGGAAAGGTTTGATATTGGTGTACTTCAAGACGGCCGACTCGTCATTGTTAACCATGACAGGGTACTTGTCAGGCGCATTCAGCATATTGGCCAGCTCCTGGCGGGCGTCGGGCGATTTGTGCGCGATACGCATCAGCAAACGCAGGCGGAGGGAGTTACACAGCTTTTTCCATTTGATGATGTTAGCAGGAACGGCCGCACTGTTGAACAACAGGTCATCCCCCTGCTCTATGCCTTTGCTGGTGGCAAACAGGCGGTTGGCCGTGTCCAGCTTGGCGATCAGGTCGCGGTAGATATCCTGCTGCGGGTCAAACCTGTTTTGCAGCTGGTTGTCCGGATATCCGCGCAGGGCATCCTGGTAAGGGATGTCTCCATAGATATCGGTCAGGTTCTGGAAAAGCCAGGCCCACAGTGTCAGCGCTACCGCTTCGCTGTTGACTTCCCCGGCCAGTTTGGCGGAGGCGCGCATATCTTTCACGTTGTTCAGCGTGAGATAGTAGTTTTCCCAGGGATAGTCTGACTCTGTGTTTTTGATGATGTACCGGTGCAGGTCAGTCGTGGAAATTTCGGTCACGGTCACCTGCATCAGCTCATTGTTGATACGGTGGGATTCTCTCAGGCCGGTGTTCATGCCATCGTACAGGATGGCATTGAGGAAGTTGCCTGCCGGCACGACTTTCAGTGTTTCCGGGTTATGCTGCATGTCCCCAAAGTCCTTGGTACAGGCTACGCTTGTACACAGTCCTATCGCGACACCCATATAAATAAAATACTTTTTCATATATGCCTGTATGTTGTATTAGAAATTGAGTTTTACGTTAACGCCCAGGGTACGGGTAGAAGGGAATTGACCTGTTTCAAAACCCGGTACGATGGAAGAGCTGTTCAGTGTGGCGGTTTCCGGATCAAAGGCCGGGAAGTTGGACCATACGAAGAGGTCGCGGCCATAAAGGCTCACCGCGGCACCTCTGATGAAAGAACGGCCAAAAACACTGGCAGGAACGTTATAGCTCAGCACCACTTCACGCAGTTTGATATAGGAAGCGTCGAACGTGTTGGACTCTACGTTATTTCGATCATAGATGGCGTTGTAATATTGGTCCATATTGGTGACCAGCACATTGTTAGGCACATATTTACCGTTAGCGTCCAACATCACACCGTCACCTATCAGGCCATTGTCGCGGCCCGGCAGGGTGGATTTGATCTTGCCCTGTTCGGCCAGGATAGCGTGTGTGAGGGAGTAGATCTTACCGCCCTGACGCATATCGAACAGTACGGAGAGGGACAGGTTTTTATAGGTGAACTGGTTGTTCAGGCCACCTCTCCAGTCCGGATTGGCATTGCCGCGGAAGGTAGCTTCGGAAGACAGCTGCGCAAGACCGTTCTTGTACACGATCTGTCCATCAGGGCTGCGCTGGAAGCCAATACCGTACAGCTCTCCGAGGGGATGGCCTTCTCTTGCTTCGAGGGTGCCTCTCGGGCCTTCGGCGATGATCAGGGAAGTACCTACTTCCGGGTTCAGCCTGATCACCTCATTGCGGTTGCGTGACCAGTTAATGGTAGACTTCCACTGGAAGTTTTTCAGTTTCACCGGTGTTACGTTCAGCATCACCTCTACGCCCCTGTTCTCCACGATGCCTACGTTGGCCAGCTGGTATTCATAACCGGTGGAACGATCGATCGGGATAGCGGAGATCTGGTTGATAGCGCGCTGACGGTACCAGGTAACGTCGAAGCCTACACGGTTGCTGAACAATTTCCATTCTGTACCTATTTCCAACGCGTTGTTACGCTGCGGTTGCAGGTTCGGGTTAGGGATGGTGGTGGGATTGCTCATGCTGCCGGTGATAGAGCCGGACTCATAGTCTTTCTCCAGGGAGTAGGTGCCGAAAGGCGCATCAAACCCAACGCTGGCATAAGAAGTACGCAGTTTGGCATAAGACACGAAAGACGGCAGGTGTACCATTTCGCTCAGCACGGCGCTGGCAGCGATGGAAGGATAATAGAACACGTTGTTCTGCAGCGGCAGGGTGCTGGACTGGTCTCTGCGAAGCGTCACATCGAGGAACAGTTTATTTTTCCAGGAAGTGTTCACAAAAGCGTACAGGCTGTTTACCTGCGCCACAGGGCGGGAAGAGCTGGAAAGCACCGGGTCTTTACTGTTGGCGAGGTTGTACACGCCTACGGCAGCCAGTTTATCAGCGCGTTGGTTAGTATAATAGCGGCGCTGGTTGCGTACGTTGCCGCCCAGGCTGGCAATGATATTGAAATCGGCGCCGATATTTTTATTGTAACGCAGCAGGAAGTCGTTATTGTTTTCGTAGTTCATTACGGTCTGCTGACGGTACATACCATCCTGGAACTTCTGGGTGTTTTTGGGGCGGCGCTGGTTGCGGAATTCATAGCCCATATCGAGGCCGCTGCGCAGCATCAGTTCCAGGTTGTCAAGAATTTTGTACTTCGCCATCACGTTCCCGGTAACGTTGTGCCGGTTGGAGGCGTTGATCATTTCATTTACGATCAGGTACGGGTTGTCAATCAATGAACTGAAAGGATGGTTCTGTTCAATGCCTTCTCTGCCTGGCTTCCAGTAAGGCTTATACCAGTTCAGGTCCACGTTGGGGTTCTGGAAATTGATAAAATAAGCGATAGACTGGTTATTATAGCCGGAGTTGGGCAGGTTGTCAGCGATTTTGTTCGTATAGTCGATCCTGGTAGACAGGGAGATTTTTTTGCTTACCTGTGTATTACCGGAGAACGAGATGGAGTAACGTTTGTAGCCGGTGTTAGGCATGATCCATTCGTTCTTCATGTGCGTGAAGCTGAGGCGCATGTCGCCTTTGTCATTGCTGCCTGCCACGGAAACGGTGTTGGTATTGGTAAGACCGGTGCGGAAGAAATCCTTGCGGTTGTTTTTGTAGGGCACCCAGGGCGTGCGTTCTGTTCTTACGCCGTTGGCGTCCATGGGTGAGTTGAACTGGAAGTACGACTGTCCGTCGAACTTAGGCCCCCATGAAGAGCTGGTGGAGGAAGTATTGGAGCCGTCGGCTGTTTTGCCGTAGGAGTAATATTTGGCGTTGTTGGTACCCTGACCGTATTCATATTGGTAATCGGGCCAGTTGTTGATCTGGTCGAAAGCGAGGTTGCTGCTAACGGTCACGCCCATACCTTTTGTATTGCGGCTGCCGTTTTTGGTGGTCACGATGATGGCGCCGCCGGCACCGCGGGCGCCGTACAATGCCGCAGCACTGGGGCCTTTCAGTACGTTGATAGACTCGATATCGTCCGGGTTGAGGTCTGTGAGCGCAGAGCCGAAGTCGATGGGACTGTCGTTGCCGAGGTATCCCTGGTGGCCGGTGCCGTTGAAGGATTTATTCACGATTACGCCGTCTACCACGAGGATCGCTTCACCGCCTTGTCCGTCGAGGATGCTTTCCCCACGGAGCACGACGCGGCTGCTGCCCATAGGTCCGCCGGCTTTGGTGAGGTTGAGGCCTGCCACTTTACCGCTGAGGGCATTGACAAAACCATTGGTAGGCGCGGCGCTGACGGCGCTACCATCCAATTTCTGTGTAGCGAAGCCTAGGCTTTTCTGCTCACGGGAAATACCCAACGCAGTGACTACAACACTGTTCAGTTCGCGGCTGTTGGGTTTCAGGGATATTTTAACAACATCTTCCTTGCCGGTCACCGTATATTTTTCCGGGGTAAAGCCCATGTATGAAAAGATGAGGGTGTTGCCGGTAGTGGTTTTCACGGAGAATACACCGGAAACGTCTGTGGTGCCCAGCATTTTGCCGTGCTGGTCTATGATGCTTACGCCCGGTAGCGGGGTGTTGGCATCATCGGTCACCTTGCCCTGTACCACCTGGATGTCCGTAGTGGCGCCGGCCGGAGCAGGATTGTACTTCACAGATACCTGGTTGCCTTCCAGTAGGAACTGCAGGCCGTAATTTTTTTGCAGGTATTCCAGGGCCGCTTTAACGCTGGACTGATGAAAGGTGATGTGCGCCACCTTTACTTTTTCCAGTGCCTGTTGCTGATAGGAGAAATGGTAACCGGGCGCCTGTTTTTGCAGGCTGGCCACTACCATTGCCAGGTTGGAACCGTGCAGGTCCACCTGGATGGCCTGGGCCTGTACCTGGGCACTCATTACAGCTACCAGTGCTAATGACCAGCAACCAATCTTTGCGCGGTATTGCCATCCGGAAACAGGTTGGAGCCACCGTTGCAGATTCTTTTTCATACTGTTGTTTTGAAGTTTTGTTTGCTTTACAGGAATAAATAGTCCCCCTGCACCGCTTTGGGCGATGCCTTACAGATCAATGCAGGTGAATATGTTTATTGAATAATGATGCTGTCGTTCCGCTGCTGAAAATCAAGCTCCCAGATGAAAGCCAGGTGCTGTAACACTTTCGGCAGATCGTTGGCCGGGAACACGGCGGTTACGGTTTGTTGTTGTGGTTTGCCGGCATAAATAAAATGCAGTCCATATGTATTTTCCAGTTGAAGCAATACTTCCTTAAATGGCGTATTGACAAAATTCAGCTGCCCTTTGCGCCAGCTGTCGGCGTGTGCAGGCGGAAGCTGTGTAACAGTTGTATGATGTGTATGTTTATCGAAGATGAGTAATTGCCCGGGGGACAGGATTTTTTCGCCGGAGAGGCTGTCGCAGGTAACGCCGATTTTGCCGCTTTGCAGGGCGATGCGTGTTTCTCCCGCGCCCGGCAGCGCGTTAACATTAAAGGCGGTGCCATATACGCGGGCGGTGGTGTTGCCGGCTTGTAGCACAAATGGTCTGTTGGCATCAGGATGGATTTCAAAGAAGGCCTCCCCTGCCAGTTCCACCTGTCTGTCTTTTTTATTATAGGCAGATGAATAACGGACCACCGCATGTTTGTTGAGCGTAACGGTAGACGCGTCCGGCAACTGGATGGTACGAACGATATTGCTGTCGTTACGTATTTCCGTCCAGGCCAGCTGTTGTGGAGCAGACAAAGAGAATGCCCACCAGGCGGCGGCGGCAACGGCGGCCACGCATGCAGCGGCGGCGGCTGTGGTGAGCCGGCGCCATTTCCCCTTAGTCGCCGGCGCCATGGCAATCACCTGCGAAGCGAGATGGCGGCGTTCCTCTCCGGTGGAAGTTTGCGCGATGGCGTCCCAGTGCTGCTCCATGAATTGATCTATCCATTCGGCGCCCTGCTGGTCCAGCCACTGTTGCACCTGTCTGGCTTCTTCTGCCGGACAGTGTCCCTGAAAATATTTTATGATGCGTTCCTGGTCCATTTTTCGTTTAGTGCTTCCCGGTAGCCTGTCAGTCCCTCTCCGGAAGCCGTGTTTGAATAATACACGTACACAATGAAAAATGCCTGTACAAAAAAAGCGGGCTTAACAATTTGTTAATCTACGGGCAGTTAACACCACCGTAATTTTGCGGCGTACAAAAATCAACATGTCATTGGCACATCAACAGGAAGAAAGGCTGCAGCGGATAATAGACCAGACCTATGACAAACTTTTTGGGGTACTGTTCGCACTTTGCAAAGACCATGACCTCTGCGCCGACCTGGTGCAACAGGCTTATATCAGGGTATGGGAGAACCTTGACAGTATCCGGGACGATGAAAAAATAATCGCTTTATTAAAAGTCTATGGCAGAAACCTGTTCCTGGACGAACTGCGCAAAAAAGCGCGACAGGAAGAGGCGCTATCCCAATACACGCCGGAAACCACGGCTCCTTCCCCAGAAGAGAAATTAATGGAACAGGAGCTGCAACGCAGGCTGCAAACCACTATCAACCGTTTGCCGGCACAACAGCAGCAGATTTTCAGATTGCATAAAGAGCATGCCTATAGCTACAAACAGATTTCTACCCGGCTCAATATCACTACCGGTACTATAGAAACACAGATGAACAGGGCGTTGAAATTTCTGAGGAAAGAACTGGGACGATAGGTATTTCATCAAACAATAAAATAATATAAGACAAAAGGAGCAAGATCAAAGTGATGCCTGCTCCTTTTGTCTTATATCGACATATAGTTATTGAAATAATCTCTTCATATGCTTTAGCCGGAAAGCGAAAATGATGCTCAATACACCGGTCACCCAGAAGGCCGCCGCCATCACGCCCAGGATTGTGGCCACTCCCAGGGCGGGGTTGTCAAGTATTACGATGGCGATCATGATCAGCAGGATACCGCCCACCAGTACCCAGCCCCAATTGGGAATTTTGTCTGTGCTGAGCGCTATAGCAAACACAATCAGGCTGATGCCTTTGAACATGAACCAGAACCCCAGAAAAATGGGGATGACCGCCATGCTGATAGCGGGGTACAACATCAGGATGAAACCCACCACCAGGTCTATAATGCCCGATGCCAGCGACCATCCCCAGCCGTGCATGGAGCGCCGGTTGCCGGTAGCGAATATGATTTCAAAAATGCCGGTCACGAATAAGGTTACACTGAAAAAGATGCTGAGCAGCATATAACTGCTGAATGGATTACTGAAAACAATGAAGCCCGCAATGATGAAGATGATGCCATTGAGCAGATAAAGCCACCAATACTTTACATTGTTGCGGACAGCTGACAGGACCTGTGACATATATGAATTTTATTTTATTGTTATAAAATAATGACAATCTATATCTTCCTAACACCTATTCGCTTAAAAAGTTCGGGACGAATACTCTCGGTTTGGCCGGCGAAATGCCCTAACTTTGTCAAAATGATTTAAATCATAAATTTAATAGACCACGGAAACTATATTTGCAGAATGAATAAGGCGATCAAGCAAGACAGAAAATCACCTAACTGGTGGCATCAAGTGGACTTTCTGGGAATTCATGCAGTTCCCCTGCTGGCATTTTTTACTGGCACCACTGCATTTGACTGGATACTGTGCGGCGTATTGTACGTAGTGCGCATGTTTTTTGTAACTGCCGGTTATCACCGGTATTTTTCGCATCGCGCATTTAAAACGTCGCGATTCTTTCAATTTATCCTTGCAGGCGGCGCACAAAGCAGCTTACAGAAAGGCGCGCTCTGGTGGTCTGCCAATCACCGTATTCACCATAAACACAGTGACACGCCGGAAGATCCTCACTCTGCCAATATCTATGGTATCTGGTACGCCCATATCGGCTGGATCATGGGCCCTGAATACAAACCTACTCGTTTTGACCTGATCAAAGACCATAAGGCGAAAGAACTTTTCTGGCTCAACAAATGGCACATGGTGCCGGCTGTGATACTGGCCATCGCCGTATATTTTGTGGGCAATAAAGTAAACGGCACCGGATGGTTCGACTGGACAGCGGGATTGTCTACCTTGTTGATAGGCTTCTTCCTCAGCACCGTTATTCTGTACCACGGTACCTTTACCATCAACTCCCTGATGCATAAAATCGGCAACCAACGCTATTATACCGGCGACCAGTCCCGCAACAGCCTTGTGCTGGCACTGATTACCCTGGGCGAAGGATGGCACAACAACCACCACTACTACCAGAGCGCTGCCCGTCAGGGTTTCTACTGGTGGGAAATAGACATCAGCTATTATGTGATCAAAACACTGGGCTGGCTTGGCATTGTATGGGATATCCGTCCTGTGCCTTCCAAAGTACAGAACAGCAACAAGCTGAAAGATATCCAGGCAGGACGTGTAGCCGTGCCCGAAGCACAATTACAGGATTAATTACGAATTACGAATTACGAATTACGAATTACGAATTTTTTTAGCGAAGACCTGAGCGGATTACTGCTCAGGTCTTCGTTTTTTAGGTAAATAGTAATCTCCTCATATTAATTCGTAATTCGTAATTCGTAATTGATTATTATCTTGTTTGCCGAAAAAAAACACCTTACATGCAATATACTCCAGCTACCGACAGATATGATGCCATGATGTACAACCGTTGTGGTAAAAGCGGCCTGCAATTGCCGGCTATTTCACTGGGCCTGTGGCACAACTTCGGCTCTATTGACAACTATGAAAATGGCCGTAGTATTATCCGGCGCGCTTTCGACAAAGGTATTACCCACTTCGACCTGGCCAACAACTATGGCCCGGTGCCAGGCAGTGCGGAAGAAAATTTCGGACGTATCCTCCGCCAGGATTTCACCGGGCATCTGCGTGATGAGCTGGTGATCTCCACCAAAGCCGGTTACCTGATGTGGCCCGGCCCTTATGGTGACAAAGGCTCCCGTAAATACCTTATCTCCAGCCTCGACCAAAGCCTGCGCCGCATGGGACTGGAATATGTGGACATATTCTACTCCCACCGCCCTGATCCTGAAACACCGATAGAAGAAACGATGGGCGCCCTGCACAGCATCGTGCAACAGGGAAAAGCGCTATACGTGGGCCTTTCCAACTATACCGCGGAACAAACCAAAGAGGCTGTCGCCGTACTAAAATCACTCGGTACCACCTGCCTGATCCATCAGCCTAAATACAGCATGTTTGAAAGGTGGGTGGAAAACGGTCTGCTCGATGTGCTCGAAACTAACGGTATCGGCTGTATTCCGTTTTCTCCGTTAGCACAGGGCCTGCTTACGGACCGTTACCTGAACGGTATTCCCGCAGGTTCACGCGCCAGCAAACCCAGCGGCTTCCTCCAGGAGAATGAAGTATCAGAAGAGAAAATAGCGAAGATCAGGCAGCTCAACAGCCTGGCGCAGGAGCGCGGCCAGTCCCTCGCTCAAATGGCGCTGGCATGGATACTGAAAGACAAACGTATCACCACAGTACTGATAGGCGCCAGCTCCGTAGCGCAGCTGGACAACAACCTGGATACATTGAAGAACGTGTCTTTTACTTCAGCAGAACTGGAAAAAATAGAAAATATCCTGCACGGCCGGGGCTAACGCCCCGGGCCGCAGGCCTTTATCAGCGGGGTTTCGCTCTTTCGTATTGCACCGGCCATTTAACGCTGGTATCGCCCAACAGATGGGCCGCCCGTAACGGGAAATAAGGATCGCGCAACAGCTCACGCGCCAGCAGCACGATGTCTGCCCTTCCCTGTTCTATGATCGACTCTGCCTCCTGGGCGGTGGTGATAAGTCCTACCGCGCCGGTGGCTATCTTTGCTTTCTTTTTGATTTCCTCTGCAAAAGGCGTCTGGTACAATGGTCCCAGGCTGATCTTCTGATGCGGCACCAGTCCGCCGGAAGAGCAATCGATCAGGTCCACCTCTTCTGCTTTCAGCAGGGCGGCCAACTGTGTGGACTGCTCCAGGTCCCAGCCGCCGGGCGCCCAATCGGTAGCGGATATACGAACCAGCAGCGGCAGTTCCTTTGGCCATACTGCCCGTACGGATTCCACTGTCTGTAACAGCATACGTATCCTGTTGTCAAAGCTGCCGCCGTATTCGTCAGTACGCTGATTGCTCAGCGGCGACAGGAAACTGTGCAGCAGGTAACCATGCGCCGCATGTATCTCCACTACTTTAAAGCCGGCCTGCAAGGCCCTGGCGGCCGCCTTCCGGAAATCGTTCAGCACTTCCAGGATGCCTTCCTGGGTGAGGGCTACCGGCATCGGATAGCCGTCATTGAACGGAATGGCGCTGGGCGCATACACGTCTTCCCAACCACCATCTGCCGGCGTTACCTTGCCGCTCCCCTCCCATGGCCTTCGCGTACTGGATTTCCTACCGGCATGTGCCAGCTGTATGCCCGGCACCGCTCCCTGCGCGGCAATAAATGCCGTAATACGTTGCAGCATCGGGATGTGCTCATCTTTCCAGATGCCGAGGTCCTGCGGGGAGATGCGGCCTTCCGGAGACACCGCCGCCGCTTCAGTCAACACCAGTCCGGCCCCGCCTACCGCCCGGCTGCCCAGATGCACCAGGTGCCAGTCGTTGGCAAAACCATCTTCAGAAGAATACTCACACATGGGTGATACCGCGATACGGTTACGCAGCGTGACGGTCCTCAGCTGCAGGGGAGTGAACAAATGCGCCATGGTCTCTCGTTTTATCTGCTTAAAAATAAGGTATTCTGCCCGAACGGCCATCATATAAACAGATGCCAGAGGAGGACGCAGTAAACCCATGTATTTTATGTAAAGAACTACACGCCGCTCCTTTAAAATAGCTACTGCAACGCATATACTGAGATGGAAAGCCGGTAAGGGCCTGGCTCCGTGCGTATGCGTGTCAAAGAGTAAACGAAGGGGCATTCAACAAATAACCCCTACATTTGAAGATGATAGAAAATATCGAAGTACATCGGCAACAACTGGCCACGGAAGGCTATACTGTACTGGAAGATATCTTTTCGGGAGAAGAGGTGCAGGCGATCCTGCAACAGGTAGCTGCTGCCGACACCAGTCAGACGGTGTTCCGTAAGACGGCCGATCTGTTTGCCATCCGGCAGTTTCTGCAATCAGTGCCGGGTGTGCGAAGCACTATTTTTACGCCGGCATTACAGCGCATCATTCATACACTGTTTGGAGAAGATTATGTACCGGTGAAATCCATCTATTTCGATAAGCCGGGCCAGTCCAACTGGTTTGTGGCATGGCACCAGGACCTGACCGTCTCCGTCAGCGAGCGCCTGCCGGTAGAAGGTTTTGGCCCGTGGACGGTAAAGCAGGGTCAGTATGCCGTGCAGCCGCCACTGTCGCTGTTGGAAAATATCTACACCATCAGGCTGCACCTCGATGATACCGACGCACAGAATGGAGCGCTAAAAGTGATACCCGGCACACATTTACAGGGCATTGTAAGGCCGGACAGTATTTCCCTGCAAGCCACTCCTGAAGTAAGCTGCAATGTAAAAAGCGGTGGTATTATGATTATGCGGCCCTTGCTGATGCATGCGTCGTCACGTAGTACCAGTGGCGCCAGCCGCAGGGTGGTACATATGGAATTCTGCAACAGCGGACTTCCCGGCGGATTGATGTGGTCTGAAAAAATTTAGGAATTTTTTGATGCACGATTTTTTGATTTCGGCGACCATCAAAGCGGATAAATAAAAAGATCGAAGCGATGTACTTCGATCTTTTTATTTTATTATTTATTCATTCTTATAATTTCACAAATCAAACTCCGATTTAGTACCCCGGGTTTTGAATCAGCACTGACTTACCGTTTTTCACGCTCAGGTCTATCTGCCGTTGCGGAATCGGGTAATACCTGTTTCTAGCACTGAAATTACCGCTGGCAATATCAGAGGTGATCGTTCTCTCATAGGTAAAATAGCGGTTGATCTCTGTTTGTGCCAGCCCCCATCTTACCAGGTCAAAGAAGCGATGTCCTTCCATGGCCAGTTCCAGCTTACGTTCGAATCGGACCGCTTTCAGCGCAAAATCTTTTCCACCACCGGCGAAGGCGCCTGCCGGATAGGGGCTTACGTGATAATTGGCCGCAGGTTCATCGGTGGTACCACCCATAGGGTCATTGGGGTCAATATATTCCTTTACCCATCCTACGGGATTGGCTGCACGTTCACGGACCATATTCACATATGCCTGCGCCTTATCGAGGCTGCCGGCATTGGCCTGGCATTCGGCCGCCATCAGCAGTACGTCGGCAAAACGTATCAGTACATAGTTGATGGCATTGCCCGGCGCCCAGGCGTTACCGTCATAAAATTTGTCCTGGTTCACCTGCATGTACACATTTTTAAGCGCCGCGTAAGGGCCTGCTGACTGTTGGTTGCGTACCCATGCCATGCCCGGATGCAGGCCCCAGTCGAGGAAAGGAATACCACGACGGCCAACGGTCCAGTCCAGCCGCGGGTCCAGGTTGCCGTTATCCGGTGTAAAAGCTACGGTATCGGGCACGCCCATATCATTTTTTACCGGATGCTGATTAAAATCGTCGAGATAAGGCAGTCCGTCATCATTAGTACGGAAGGAGTTCACCAGGTCCTGTGAAGGCTGATAAAAACCACAACAGCTGAAAGGGCCGTTGTACGGATAGTTCAGCATCTCGCCCTGGTTGGCATTACCGGTACCGCCGGAACCGTCATTGGCGCTGTATTGTATGGAGAAGACCGCTTCCCTGTTATTTTCCGTGAAAGCATCGAAGTTATCGTGGAAATGCTCCATCAGGCCAAATTTCAAACCTTTCGTCGTAACGCCGGAATTGATCACATCTTCCAGCAGCGGCATAGCGGCCGCATACTTTCCCTGGAACAATAATGTTTTAGCGAGATAAGCCACGGCAGCCCATTTATTGGCGCGGCCCACCTCCTTTTGTGTTTCGGGCAGGTGATCCGCGGCGTACTTAAAATCCGCTTCGATCATCGGCCAGATATCCTTATCATTCGGTACTTTATAATCATCTACCACCAGTTTCTGATAGTTGGCTGAATTTTCATCTACCCAGGGCACTTTATCAAACATCTTCTTGAGGTCGGAATAATAGTGGGCGCGCAGGAAGCGGGCCTCCCCTGCCACCACCTGCTTCTCCGCGTCTGTCATGTCGGTCACTTTGGCCAGCACGTGCAGGGTGAAGTTACAGCGACGAATTCCTTCATAGTCTACTCTCCATTTATCATTGAAGAAGCCGTTGCTGGAGTTGGCGACGAAAGTACCGATCTGGAGAATAGGGGCCGCATCGCTGGGGTCACTGCCTTTGTGGGCATCGCCACCGGCCACGCTGCCATAGATCCAGTTGTCCGGTGATACGGCGTAACCACTGCCACCGGAGAGGTTTTTCATATCGCCGTCCTGATAGTCCTGTCCGTCGAGCGCACCATATGCGCCGATGAGCAGTGTGTTCACCCCTTTTTTATTGGTGAGTGCGTCTTCCTGTAAAGCCGATTGTGGTTCTCGCTCCAGGAAACTTTTGCTACAACCGGCGAGCAGCAGGGTTGTAAAAGAAGCGCCCAACACTATATGATAGAATGTTTTCATGGTCTTTAATTTAAGTGAGCAACGATTAAAAAGCCAGGTTCACCCCGATGAGGTATTGGCGTTGATTCGGGTATGCGCCTTCGTCCACGCCGAAGTCGGTGATATTGGAACCGCCGATTTCAGGATCGATACCCGAATATTTGGTGATGGTGAACAGGTTGGCTGCCTGCACATATACCCGGAACTTCGTGATGTGTAAGCGTGACAGGGAGCCGGCCGGCAGCGTATATCCGAGCGTTACGTTTTTAGCGCGCAGATAGGCGCCGTTTTCCACCATATAGGAGTTGGGAACGCCTTGTGTGCTGACAGAGCCGTCCACTTCCTGTATAGGCGCTTTGGCATCTTTATGGTCAGGGCGCCAGGAATCGTAGAGCGCTGTTTTACTCTTTGCGCTTTCGAATGATGAATAGAAATCGCGCCACCAGCGAACGTTGTTCCATATCTGGTTGCCATGTGTACCGAAGAGGAAAATATTGAAATCGAAGTTTTTGTAGGCTACGCCGATATTGATACCGTAGGTGAAATCAGGGTTGGGATTACCGAGGAAAGTGCGGTCGTCCGGCGTAATGCGGCCGTCGCCGTTGATGTCTTTATAGCGGAAGCGTCCCATGCCGGCGCCTTCCTGGTAGAAAGCGTCCGGGTTATTGGTGGCTTTCTTTACTTTATCGTCCGCATCTGTTACTTCCTGGGCGCTGTTCCAGAAGCCTTCGATCTGATAGCCGAAGAACGAAGACACCGGATGACCTACCGCATTGCGGATAATGTTGCTGCCATCGAAGCGGCGGCTGTCACCATCGAAGTAGTCCACGCCGTCGGCGATCTTCATGATTTCGTTTTTGTAGGTCGTGAGCGTACCGGTAACATTCAGTTTCAGTTTGTTGCTGAATTCCTTGTGCCATCCGACAGAGAAATCGAAGCCATGGTTTTTCATCTGCGCGATATTCACGAACGGCTGTGCGGCCGTACCGGCGAGGCCTGGCAGCTCAGGATTGTACAGCAGGTCTTTGATGTCTTTGCTGTAATAATCGATGGAGAAGTCCAGTTCACCTTTGAACAGGGACGCGTCCAGGCCGATGTTGGCGTTGACATCACTTTCCCATTTTGCATCGGGGTTACCGATCTGCATGCCTGCGAAACCGGCCGTGAGGCTATTGTTGGTACCTGCCAGGTCATAATAGCTGGCGCTGCGTTTGCCGCCATAGAGGAAGTACCCGTTGTTGACGCTGAGATTGAGCTGGTTGCCCATGATGCCCCAGCCGCCACGGATTTTCAGGTCGCTGATCCAGGTGAGCGGTTTCATGAAGGCTTCCTCGGAGAGGCGCCAGCCTGCTGTTACAGCGGGGAAGGTGCCGAAGCGGTTGTTGATGAACTTCGAAGAACCATCACGGCGGATAGTGGCGCTGATGAGGTATTTATCACGGAAGGAATAGTCCACTCTTGCGAGGAGCGAATACAGTCCTTCCTGTTCGCGGTTGCTGTAGTTTGTCTGAGTGCCGGTGCCGGTGCTGAGGTCCGGGAAATTCGGATCAAAAGTAAAGTAGTCTTTGGTAGTGCCGCCTACAGCGCGTTTGCGGCTGTCGAACGCTTCTGTGCCGGCCAGTATTTTCAGGTCGTGTGTATTATTAAAGCGTTGGTGATAGGTCAGCGTGTTGGTCCATGTCCAGCTATGGCCGTTATTGGAACCTTCCGAGTAGGAGTTGGAAGTATTGTTTTCCTTGTTCTCATACTGCGGATAGGTAAAGGAGTGGGACCACCCGGAATAGATCTCACCGCCAAAGCTGGTACGGAAGGTGAGGTATTTCAGGAAGTCCACTTCTCCGTAGATGTTACCAAACAAACGGGTGTTAAGGCCTTTGTTGTTTCTGGTGCGAGCCTGCATTGCTACCGGGTTATAGGCATCTCCGAGGGCATCGCCCCAGGAGCCAGCAAAATTGCCTTTGATATCATACACCGGTATGATGCTTTGTTCGCGCATGGCGTGGCCGATGGCCGCGTCGGAGCTGTTGATTTCCACAGCAGGGTTTTCCGTCATCGAAAAAGCGAGATTTTCCCCCACTCTGATGTGATCAGTGATGTTGTACTGGGTATTGGAGCGGATCGTATATCTTTTCAGATAGGTGTTCAGCAACGTACCCTGTTGATTAAAATAATTGAGGGAAAAGAGGTAATTGCCGCGGTCCCCGCCACCGCTCACAGCTACGTTGTGGCTGGTGATGGGGGCCGGGCGGAAGACTTCGTGATACCAGTCAGTCCCGGCCTTGTTGGCACGTACAATGCGGTAAAAGTTGTTATAATCGTTTTGATCAGTAAAGTTTGGATTCACATAATATTTGGAAGGGTCCACAGCGGGATCGCCTTCCATGGCGCCATCGGGGGTGATATAATCGGGGATGACCGGCGCATTGCCGTTGCCATATTGCGGGGTATGTGGATTAAGACCGGAATTGGTATAGGCCATCCAGCGGAGCTGTGCCTGTTCTGTGGGATTGAGGGTATTCCAGACATTGCCTTTTTTCGGGTATTGGCGGCCGTAGTACCCGTCATAATGAACGGATACTTTGCCGGTGCCCCTGCGGGTGGTGATAACGATCACGCCGTTAGAGGCGCGGGCGCCGTAGATAGAGGCAGCGCCGGCATCTTTCAGTACCTGGAGGCTGGCCACATCGTTGGGGTTGAGGTCAGCGATATCTGTTGTGGGCACACCGTCCACCACATACAGGGGGGAGTTGGAGCCGAAGGTGTTGATACCGCGGATTCTGATCTGTGGCGCTTCACCTGGTTGACCGGAACCAATGACGGTCACGCCTGATGCCTGTCCTTGCAGCTGTTCCGTTACCTGCGCCGTTGGTTGCCGGTTCAGCTGCTCAATGTTTACCACTGCCACTGACCCGGTGAGGTCTTTTTTCTTCTGGGTGGTATAACCGGTGACCACAATTTCGTTCAGTGCGCTGGCGCCTTCTTTCAGGGTGAAGTTCACCAGCTGTCTATCGCCAACGACTATACGCTGTGTTTCAAAACCGATGAAGGTCACTTCCAGCTGGTCATCACTTCTGCCGGGCACGGAGATGGTATATACGCCGTCCGCATTGGTAACGGTGCCGATGCTGGTGCCGGGTATTTTTACGGTCACGCCGGCGATGGGATTTCCTTTTTCATCTTTCACGGTACCTTTCACCGGGCGCTGCTGCAGCGGGCCTGACGAGGTAGCAGGCGCTGCGGGCGCTGTTTTTTCGGTGATCATGTAAAAGTGGTCCCTTAGTTTTTCGAAATGCAGGTTAAATGGTGCCAATGCTTTATGCAGTGCTTCTTCCACTGTCTGGCAGCCGTCGACGGACAGTTGTACCCGTTTGCTTTTCACCAGGTTGCTTTTGTAAGCGATAGATACGTTAAAACGTTGTTCTATCAGGTGCAGCACATCTTTCAGGGAAGACTCATCGGGTTGGCCGGTAGTTCCCGGACGCAGGGGGGCCGCAGGAGTGCCGGTGGCAGCCAGGGCCGGGACAGCAACCGATTGAAATAGGAAATACAGGGCTAAAGAGGGCACTAGCGCCACACGTAAACCTCTTTTCATGTGAACGGGTTTTGACGATTAATATTAATAATGAGATTTTGGTTGCAGCAAAAGGTGGCCTGCCTTTTACGCGGGTATTACTTCTTTTGTATCCAGACTTCGTCGCCTTTTTGGTTGAATTTCATTCGGAAAACCTTTTCCAGCTGTACCAGCATGGTATCAGCATTATAGATGATGGGCATGGAGCCCGACACTTTGTATTTCAGCAGCTGGGTATCCGGAACGATAATGGTTTTGCCGAAGACCTGCTGCATAAATGCCGCAGCATCGGCGAGGGAATAATCGTCCATCACGAGGCGGCCGGTATGCCAGGAAACGTACTGGCTGGCATTGACGCTGCTTTTGGTAAAGTCGCCGTCCTGTTTGTTGTACCGTACCATTTCTCCCGGTTGCAGGGCCATGGAGGTATTCCGGCCTTCGATATTAAGCTGTATCTTTCCCTGTTGCAGTACCACTACCACTTCTTTGCCTGCGCTGTTGACATTAAACTGTGTGCCCAGTACTTCTACATTGATATTGTCATAGGTATGCACCACAAACCGCTGGTGTGAGACCGTGTGTTTTACATGAAAGAAAGCTTCGCCGTCGAGCCATACCTCCCTTTGTTTGCCGGAGGTGGCGTACAACAGGCGGGAATCGGCATTGAGCGTTACTTCCGAGCTGTCTGGCAGCAGGAGCGTTTTCGCTTCCCCTAGGCGGGTATGCGCGCTCACGATGGTGGGTGTATGGTCTTCGCGCCACCAGGACCATCCGCCGGCCAGGAGCATGCCTGACAGCAGGACTGCCGCATACTTCCACAGCTGTCGCCAGTGCGACCGTGTAGGCGTTGCCGTGATGGGCGCCTCGTCTTCCAGTCCCCCGCTGATAGCTGCCCACAGCTCCTCTTTCTGCCCTTCAGAGAGCTGATACGATGTGAAGCTGATGCCTTGTAGCAGTTGTTTTGCTTCCCGGATGTCATTTTCCTTCTCCGGGTGTTGCTGCAGCCAGTGTTCCCAGAAAACATTCCTGGTGGACGGTTGCAGCACCCATTGCTGGAAATCCTCGTCCAGGGCAAAGTCACGGGCGCTATATGACAGATAATCTTTACGGGCCAAGTGGCGGTCTTTTTACTAAAGAGCAGGTAACGGGTTTTTTCTCATCACTTTTTGGGAGATTTTTTTTCATCTTCCCAAAAACAGCAACAGCAGCGGGAAAGGCAGGTTCTTTTTGAGGATGGCGATAGCTTTGGAGATGGTGTTATACACGGAATCCACCTGCATGGACATGATACCGGCCACTTCGTTGTAACTGAGGTTCTGGTAAAAACGGAGGTAGATGGCTTCCCGCTGGCGGCGGGTCAGGTTACCGAGTGCAGCCTGTAACAGCTTCTTTTGTTCTGCTGCGGTCTCTTCCTGTATCAGTTTATTCTCCTGTGGGGTGGTGAACTCAAATTCAAACCCCTCCCAGGAGTCGCGGTATTGCCAACGGCGGTCTTTTTGCAGGGAGCGTAGCAGGCGACGGCGCAGGCTGCTGATCAGGTAATAGCGGATATGCTGTACCTGCGGGCTCAGGTGTTCTCTGGTAAGCCAGAGGTCCTGGAACAGGTCCTGGATATTGTCATTCACCCTTTCATGGTCGCGGCAGAAATGCATGCCATAATGATAGAGGTGATCAACATGGGTTTTATATATTTCAGCGAAGGCGTGGCGATCTCCCTCCAGCAGGCGTCCCCAAAGTGAGGAATGGGAAGGCACCACTTTCAGGTCTGCGCGTACTGCTTTCCCTGTGTTCATAACTATTTTGGTTGAGTTAGATAAAGCTGTGCAATTATTCTGACAAATGCAAATCTTTTTTGGTACGGGATATGTATCGCGTTCATTTAAAAAGATATCCATGAAAAAGCTTACCTCTCTCCTGTTAGTAATGATGATCGTAATGATGACCAGCTGCGAAGTTGTCGGTGGTATTTTTAAGGCCGGTGTATGGACCGGTATAATTATCGTGGCGGTGGTGATTGCATTGATCATCTGGCTGATTTCCCGCGGCACCCGGAAGAATTGATTATCATTCGGGAATAAATAAAATTCAGTTTAATATTCGTTATTCCTACATTGTTTTGTAAAGACAACCAAGTAGTTAAAGCAACTATTTTTGAAAAAAAGTAACGCAATATTTTTTTAATTCAAATAATTACCTACTTTTGCATCCCCGTCAAACGGGAAACACACCGGAAAAAAGTTTCGGGACGTAGCGCAGCCCGGTAGCGCACTTGCATGGGGTGCAAGGGGTCGCTAGTTCGAATCTAGTCGTCCCGACGAACAAAATCAAGCACTTACATATTACTGTAAGTGCTTTTTTGTTTCCTGTAACCTCCAAATAAAATTGATTCAACACAAGGTTCCGGTAACACTATCCAAATCTATTTCATATGATTAATTTTTGTTGTGACGGGAAGGTCATCCCAACGCTCAAACGGGACATCATACACGTATTGTAGGCTTCCGCGAACTTCGGCCATAATAAGAATTAGGAATTTGCTTTGTGTGAGAGTGTAAGTACCCCATCTAGGTAACAGCGATTAAATGGAGTTTCTTGATTTTTGCAACTCTGTTTTCCATTCGCAAGGCGTCATGTTTTTCAAAGATTCGTGGGGTCTTCTCTGGTTATATTCTTCGATCCAGGCATCGGTTAATTCCCTTACTTGGTACAAGTCCTCAAAAATATAGGCATCCAGGACGGCTTCTCTGTAAAGACGATTAAATCGTTCGATATAACCATTCTGCATCGGTCGGCCTGGTTGAATGTATTGTAGCCTGATATCATGCTGATGGCACCACTGTTCAAAGTACCCGGAAGTGAACTCCGGGCCATTATCAGTTCTTATCGCAGCTGGTTTCCCTCTGGATTCAATAATTTTTTCCAATACCCGCACAATTCGGTATGAGGATAGTGAAGTATCGATTTCTATACCCAAGACCTCCCGGGAGCCATCATCTATCACGTTAAATGTCCTGAAGCGTTTGTTTCCGGTCAGGCTATCACTCATGAAATCCATACTCCAGATGATATTAACATTGGTTTGCTGCTGCAATGGTTGTTTGATACGGGCAGGCACTCTCCGTTTGAGCTTCTTCCTCTTATTCAGTTTAAGCTGCCTGTATACCCGATATACTCTTTTATGATTCCAGTGATGGCCAGCACGCCTCAAATAGGCAAAAAGCTTGCGAAAGCCGTAGAAAGTATGCTTAAAAGCAAGGTCCTGAAGGGCATCAATCAGTACCTGGTCATTTCTACGACTACGATAGTAAAACTTCGAACGGGGAAAGGAAACTATTCGACAGGCCCTGCTCACAGAAACACCCTGGTCGCAGACCAGTTCTTCTGCTACTTGTCTTTTTGTGGAAGGGCCCAGCTTTTTTTGTGAATAGATCCTTCAGTATCTGATTGTCGAGGGAGAGGTCCGCATACATTCTTTTGAGCCTGGAATTTTCTTCCTCCAGGTCTTTGAGGCGCTTCACATCTGAAGCCTCCATGCCTCCATACTTGCTTTTCCAGTTATAGAAAGTGGCTTCAGAAATGCCGTGTTCGCGACAAATGTCCTTTGTGGCAAGCCCGTTCTCCTGCTGCTTCAAAATAGACACAATCTGGGTTTCTGTGAATCTGGTCTTTTTCATGATAGTAGTTCAATTTAAATTTAGCGTTTTTTTCTAAGTTTAAACTGTCACCACAATAGGGGTACTTACAATTTGAACAGGCCCAAAAAATTTTGTTGCAAGTAAATAAAAGAAATTTTATCTATTCAATTTGGCAGCAATAACTCACACCAGAGTTCCCTTAAGTGTCAAATTTAATATAGCTTTCACAAAAAATCTGTACTATTCTTCAACCCATGTAGGAAGTATAATACTTAAACAATCCATGGAGCAGTTGTGCCAATCTTTTTGAGCACTATGCATTTACAAAGAAGTTTACTGATTATTAAAAAGGAAGGATATGATTGAAAATTCTGCAATTAAATTCGCTTATCTTTTTTTATTTGTGCCCAAACATCACTTACCAATTTAGAAAAAGGACGCTTATGAAAATCGACGGAATCGATGAAAACTCCCAATAATAAATTCAGCAATTCATCTTCATTTTTCAAAACCTTTCCATACGGCAAATTTAAATCCTTCAACTGGTTAAAAATATCCTTGATCCAGGTGTCATTATACACATACTTCCTACGGATGATGTCCAAAACCAAATCCTTATGCAAACTATAAAGCTTGTCAATAAATAGGTTATTGATATTGTCTTTAAAATCTTTCGGTACGCTCATGCGAAGATCAAAGGAATCCAAATCATTAAACAACATAGGGGCCTTAATTTCAACTCTGAATTTAGGAAATATCTTTATTGAAGAATTGTACGGGTTGTAATACCGCCCCCTCTTGTTGCTTTTTATATGATTACATGGCTTACAAACCGGCACTAGGTTGTATAACGAAAGTGATAAAAGCGGATATGTATCCTTATTAAAAGAGTGATCCAATTCACTAGTTCTATTATTTTCACCAGGAACATTCAAAACATAGTTCCTATTGCAATAAGGACAAACCGTCACACCGGTCATAGAAACAAACGTATAGCCGCTATATCGATTATTTCCTATCCTAAATGGGGTCTTTTTTACAACAGAAAATTTTTCATATAATTTCTTTAGATTCTCAACTTCAGAAGGAACTTTCCATTTAATTTGATCCAACTGGTCCGCAATTCGTATGAGATCTTTGGGCTTTGCAATCAATACTTCAGCAAAGGTCCCTTTATGAATATTATTCTTTTTCAACCATGCATTGAGTTTCGCCAACCCCGTCTTCTTCATAGGATCAGCCATATAGGAGAGAATTACCTTTTGGTGGAGCTGCTCGAAAGCAGCAGCATTAGGGAGTTTTATTGGAATCATTAGTATTCGGTTTCATGATCCAGTCGTTGCAGCAAAAGTGTGCGAATAACCGGTTCACCAATTATACCTATTTTCTTTTTCAATTGATCGACCATTGCCTCATCATGCACAAAATCACGGTTATTTAAATCTTGTATTATTCTCTCGATCCATTTTCTAGCTACCTCACCAATCAATGTATTCTGGAGAAAAAAAGCGTTAGTATATAAACTGTGGATATTGGAACCAAATGTTTCATCTTTAAACTCTTCATGTTCTAACACACGAGGAGCCCCATTTTCAAGTGCAAGAAAATTGATTTTAGATTTGGGTACATCTGAAATAATGAATGGCGAATTTGATGTAATGATTAATTGAATTTTTTTCCCGGAAAATAGTTTCCCGAGGTAACCAACAATCATATCAAGATATTTTCTTTGCCAATCAGGATGAAAATATGTTTCACCTTCGTCAATTAGAATAATTAAATTGTGAGCATTTTTAAGCCCCTCATGCTTTCTAATTGAAAAAAATCTGGAATAAAATACAAGCATATTGTTTTCACCAGAGCTGAATCCTGGCCATTGATATGTGAGGAAATTGTAATCCCCGACTATTATATTGTAATATCTAATCAGGTCAAAAAGTACTTGACTATCCTCGTTCGAGGCAACCTGAATCTTCCCAAAAGTCTCCCACATTGAATCATCCCTAATAGACAACCATTGCTCAGGAATATCAGAAGAATGAACCACCTTCTCTAAAGCGGAAAAAATCAGTACCAGAGCGACCTGTATTGCGCCGTCATCAAGGAATATATCAATAACTTGTTGCGGCAGTATTTCTGCATGGCTGAAAATGAAGTCCACTACTAGTTCTTCATTGAGCTCACTGACCTTGGTTGGAAACCTGGTCCCTAATGAAAGAAAAATTCTATATTTAAAAAGGCAAATAAAGTTATTCTTAAACTCCTCCCGTGATACTACTTTTGATTTTATTAACATCATCACATCATAAAGATGGTCAGGAATATCAATTAGCCATCCCATTCCCTGGTCCGTAAACCAAGACGTTTTTTCCCCAAAAAAAGTGTCCCTCCTATCATCCATAAATAGGTACACATATTTTGGAAGAGCAATTGGTAAAGCGATTTCACCCTCCGTAATTAAGTTCATCTGCCGTCTTAGTTCTTCAGCACGAAATGCATTGATCGGGTGTACGCGGTCGGCAGCACCACTTCTAGTAGCACTACGGAATCCCGGACTCTCGGCGGCATCGGTATAAAGAAGGGTTTTTGTTGAAATGTCGATGGAATGTGAATAGTCGTATATATATTTAATATCAAATATATTACTGTAATAAATAATTCTATACCCTAAAGAAGGTTGATATCTGTCAACGAAAATTTTCCGCCCAGCTTCTTCAATCCATTGACGACAAATAGTTTCGTCGAAATAACAACATTCGAACTTCATCTGCTCTAACTCTGCAAGATTTTCTATTTTTAGACTACTATGACAGAAAATTGTTTTATCAAATATAGCAATGCACTCGAAACCTGAAGTATAGGCAGTAAACGATGAATCACTGTGCGAACCAAGTCTAAATAACAGAAATTCTAGTAATGTAGATTTTCCAGCCCCATTCATCCCAATTATAGCACTAAGTGCCGAAATCGACTCTCCATAAATATCTGGAACATAATCTACGTTTGGTGTTATTAACAACTTGCCTAGGCCTTGGTCGTAATTGTACAAGAATTCATCGGAAAAGGAAAAGCCTAGCTTTTCGATATTTTTGTAACTTTTAATCCAGATAAAATTTAACTGCATTTGGTTCAATAATTATTATTACACCATTTTTGGTAGCTTTCCAAATTGCTCGAATTTATTGATAATTTTTGGAACTCAAAAGTTCTTTCAGATTTAAAGCAGTAGGATTTCAAAACTTGCAATAACATATCCAATACCAGTATGAACGGGAAAAAATTAAGTCTGCAGCATAGCACTAATAGACACCAAATATGTTTTTATTATGGATTGTTAGTTTTATTCTCCAATTATGATAATATTGGGTCGTTCTCAAGTCAGCAACTTAATTGCGTCGTCGAGAATATCTAATATGTAGCTGGTCAAAAGCACTAGCCAATAGACTATCATTGAGGGCTGGTGTTCCAACCAATTCGATATCTTGTAAACTTCGCAGGATTACTTCTAAGGATATTCTTGTTTCAGCACGCAAAAGAAAGGAGCCTGCGCAAGAATGAACCCCATGTCCTAATGACAAATGTTGAGATGCTGTTTCTCTTTCAAGGTCAAATATATTTGTGAGTCGAAGACAGCCCTATCCCTGCTTGCGGTGCATATCCATGCTGTCACTATATCTCCTTTTTTGAGGTATTGGTGATTAATAACCGTATCTTCTTTAACAATTTGACACAGAGTAGGAACAGTGATCCTAAAACGGAGTAACTCTTCAATAAAGGAAGGAATTAATTCTTTATGCTCAGACAATAGCCTCTGGAGGTCTAGCAAAATATCTGATTCTAGAAAATTAGTCCAATGTCAGATTACATTGGATCTTTAACTCATAATATCCGCCAAATAATTCTAATTATTGATTCATGTTCGCTGCGCAATTGCTTCAAAACTTTTAATGAAGCTAGGGCGCCATAGCCATGATCTGCTAACATTTGCTGGACAGCAACAAGGCAATCCTGCATAAGAGTATATGACTTTTTTGTATCCCAAACAAATCCAAGCTCACTGGAGATATCTTTTTTTATCTCGATAGCTGTTAGAATCGCGAAAAACATCTGAAAGCTGGATCCAAACCCATCATAGCCATTTTTGCATAAGAAAAAAAGGTAATGTAGGAAAGTTATCAAAGATAATTCTACAAAAATCTTATATTTCTTGAATCTCAAAAATTTCTCGTGGATCATCTTCAAAATCAAGAAAACTTATCTCCAATGACGACTCATACAGAAAAGGATCTAATTTCACTTCATGTAGAAAAGCGAGCATAACGGAAGTCGTTTTGGTTTCCACCCAATCACGAGAAGTCCCTATTAGTAACCTCGTATCCTTGTCGTATGAAGTCAATGCAATATTTCCAGCGGAATCCGGGATCAAACAAATAATACTTTTCATTATACAATTATGATGAATTACGAAATTTCAGTACGTCAATTATATTATTTCAAACTCCTCTCCAATTTTTAATAGCTTCTGATGAAAATTCTTTATAATCTCCTGCTGCATAAATGAATTCCGATTTCTGGTCTGATAAAATTCAAAAAAAATCCTTTAGGTTTTTGCCTCTATTTTGTATCAACGAAACCTGATCTGTGTTGTAACCAATTAATTAGTAGAACATGATATAAACGCAGATACAAATAAAAGAAAATATAAGTACCTCGTAAAAATGATCTTGAGGAAAAATTTTATTTATTATTAGACATCTTCTGCATCAAAATTTAAACTTGCTATTTCTTGATTTGCATTTGATTCTAGCATATGGTTATCCAAATCTTGGATTCGCCTTCTAGAATAGCGATAGGTAGAGCCTTCAAGGTCATATCCTTCCATTTCGGAAAAATCATCATTGTAATTCAAAAAATAGTAGGATACATTTCCTTCAATCGAAGTAGTTACAAGAGAAACTGCACTTTTTATCAAATTGATACAGTAGCCTTTAATGTTACCAACTTTGGTCATTTCGTCATTCTCGAGGAAAAATATTTCATCCTTAACAAAGCGATAGTGTCGAAAAACTTTAATGTGATTTGGAAGCGTCATATAACAATACCAAATTCCGTCAAGGTTACTATATTCAAAACGCATCATCAACTGTGTATATTTTGCAGTACTTGTCTTAATTTCTTGGGTTGCAGCAACAAGTTTTTGAGCAAGCTGTTGATTTTTATCAGACAATTCTTTATTCTGAACAAGAGTTGCTGCTTCGGTAGAAATCTTATCAGACATTTCTTTTATCTCCTTCTCATACTCATCACGAATTTGGATGAATAGTGATCCGGGGATTATACCAGTACCTACTATTTTCAAATTTGATCTGTTACTTCTGGTTCTGGTCCAGGTATAAAACACAGAAATACCCCATTTTACAAAAGGTATAGCCCCCGTGTATAATACTGCCGAGCCTAATGGCCCAAAAATCGTTCTACAACCGTTACTAATTTCATGCTGGATAAAGTCAATCATTGAGCCATAGCCTAGCTTAGATAGGGTTTCAGGCTTTAGGAACACTATTCCAGCAGGTATCTTCCAGTTCCAGAGGAGCCAGGCAATAACGAAGGATGAAATCAGCGGGTTGGTGGCCCGGTCTTTAATGTCATGGAAAAAGTCAGATATCTTATCCATAGAGGGTCCTTGGTTGATTTTGTTGTTTTAGGCAATGGTTGGGGATGTTCTTGTTTGGTCCAGCAACAAACTGTATCCTGATCAATAGATCATAGACATGAAGATACGACATTTTACTGATTGAAATCAATCAGCCTCTGAGCTAGATGTAATTTATAAATGCAGAACGAGGAGTTCAGTTAAAGGATAAGCTGCTTACCAGGTGGCCTATCCTTTGTACTATGGCACCTCGAAAAACTGTGGTAATAGGTAAATATCCATCTGGATACCCGACATCTAATCTAAGCAGGCCATGAGAATCAATAGTGTAAAGCGGTATATCTCCTTTTTTTAGGGTAGGCATAATTTCAAAAAAAATCCTATCCCCACGGTCTAAGCATTTTACATCGTTTAGCCCAATCAGTATTGTTTAATATATAAACGATAAAAGTGAAAAGGAGTACTATTACACTCGATGTTAGAAATTCCGGAGCCGATGGCCTGCCGCTGTCCACTATTAGCTGCCTGACCAGCCAGAATTTCTGGAATATACATGACGGGAGTGATTAGTTGAGCTGTGTGCTCTGGAAGCTGTATCCCGGTAGGAGTTGATGAGTATTTCGGCGTGTGCAGATACTTTGGTGCTTAAAGATCGTAGACAAAAGTCTGCGGTTTTATGGATGCAGAACACTCTGAAGAAATCTACGCTACTGGTATGACCTGGTGCCGCAGTGCCTCGCTATTACGGTGTTTTGAAATGTTGATTACATCGGAATAATTGGAATCATTAGAAATTCCGGAATCCGCCTGATGCCCAGGATATGAACGTTTTTTGACAAAACTATCTTGCTAATTCTCCAATGGTAAAAGTTCCCCTATCAGGAAATGGATTCTCCCTAAGCTGAATTGCATAAAAGAAGTTTTCTGGGATATTATGTCGATAATACACAAACATTGTATCTGGTACATCCACTTGCAGCGAAAAATAGCCTATCACCTCTCCGTTCTCATGGGTAATATCACATCGCCCAACACTTGTATTATAATCATCATTTAAAATCACATTCATGGGATTACTATGGTCAGCGGGCGTATGCGTAAATCGCAATCGTATTTTAAATCTTTGCATATTGAACGTTTTTTTGAAAATAAGCTATTTTGGACGAGTGCTATCTGCCGGAAAAATCGTAAAGATCCTTCTCGGAATCCCTGATGGCGACCAAGTGCGAAGTCCTCCTACCGGTGACTAAGACACGAACGTTTTATGAAATTAATACAGAGACCGAGCTTATTGTTTTACCGGAGTACCGCAAAAAGGGCAAAATTCCTGGTTGATCTCTACATCTACAGCCCCAAATTCGCCATCTGCCTCTAACATGGATTATAGAGGATGTAACTTTAAAAATACTATCCTCGCCATATTTAAACTGCCTGTAATCTAGAATCGATAAACCTTTTATCTGAATCTCTTTGTCTATTCTGCTGTTCTAATACTTCGCTGTATTATTTCAAAGCAATCACAATTCATAGTATATGATTTAAATAAAGTGGGAAACTACAATTTCACTGCCCACTCTATTTGTTTATGAGCTAAATCGAACGTTTTTTGAAACAGTATATCAAAACTTATTTACCTTCAAAATTTTTCATCAGCTCATCAAATTGTGTCCAATTGATTGTAATTGGTTTTTTCCTTTTGTTTGGGTAATAGTCAATCCCACCTTTAGATATTGTTATCTGACCTAACTTTTCACCATCTTTATAGACCTTAAAATGTGCATCCACATTACCAATTTCTCTTTCTGGTAAGTCAAAGTAAACATTATGTTTTGCCATATATTATGTTTTTTTCTAAAAAAAAATTTGAATTTTACGGTGTAATTAGCCAACCACTATCCGGGGGTGTCGGAAATTTAGATGGATCGAAAGGAAGTGGAAGCAGTCTACCTGTATCCTCTGCCCATAAATCACCCAATCCATCAACCGATATAACACCTGTAACACTGCGCCCTTGGATGGTTATTTTTTTGTGGAATATGACGTTGGTCCGTAAACTGTACAATCGAACCGTATATCTTTATCATTGGGGTTAAGAAATCTTATCCACCAACGCATACCGATATCGTTTTTAATGTAAGCAGCTTTCACCTTGATGTTACTATCTGCGTCTTTAAATTCGCTCCACTGATTCAGACAGGAATTAAACTTGAATTCTATTTGCCCACTGGCAAATTTAGTAAAGAATAATAGAAGTATAACAAAGAGGATAGGGAGAATTTTCATAACAATGAGTTTTAGGGGGCATTGAAAAAAATGAACGCTTTTTGAAATTAATGAATCTGTAACTAGAGCTGTACAAGGTGTCTGCATGGACATGAAAAGATGGCTAATGGAGGTTCTGTAGATCGCCAACAAATTGTATAATTTCTATATATCGATCTGCGGACATCTCCATGCATTCACAAATCATCAATACTACCTGTGCCACATTGGGGGCAATTTCCCCCTTTTCTGTCGCAGCTAGATAGTTCAGTAGCGAACCAAATTTTTTGATATTTGTTAAGACCCTTCAGCTGAATGCTTAATAGATTGTCATCTTCCTCAAAAGCCGACTGTAGAGGGTCTGACAAATCAAGACCAATAAGTTTTGCTGTTTCCATTAATCGATTTGACGGCTCGCAGGATACAGATCATTGACCATTGCCCAACCCACTTTAATACTGTAATAACAGCAACCTTTTGCATTAATGTTAACGAACCTCAGAGATCTTGTAATGACATTGTGTGTTTTTATTGAACGTTTTTCGAAATTAATAATGATACGAAATTGTGAAAGATCTACTAATCTTCGTCACTTTCATGGTAGTCACTATATAGTACCTCCTGATCATAATTCAGGTTTTCATACTGGGTGTCAAATCTGCTGTAGAGGACAATATTTAATCTCTTAAACAAGATCCGCAAAATTTCTCTATCGTCAGCCACATCCATTGACATACTAACAATATGTTCCTTTCCCTCTTTGCTTTTGTTTTTGTCCACACAAAGCAGGGAAATATAAAAATGATCGGTACCATAAATAGATATACCTACAGGATCAAACCGTTTCTCATCGAGTTTGAAGTACTTGCCAATGCCTTTGAGGCTATTACCTGCAAGTCTACTCAGAGAATCAGAAATATCAGCAGCAGCAGATCCTTTAAAATCGCCATATTGGACATTTGCTTTCATAGCTTCTCTTTTAAATTAATGTGTTTATTATTGAGTGTTACGAACGATTTTTGAGATTAGACCAGGTATAGGGCCTCAGTGTCCTGGTACCGAATGTTTTTTGAAATTATGTCGACATTCGGAGGTACTCATAAAATGTAGTATTGGTGCCTATTTTCAGTGCCTTCCTGATACTTTCCACTGGCTGCTCTTGCTCATAAAGCAACTGTACTATTAATGCCTTTTTCCGGGCTTCTTCGGATATGCCATGAGGTTTACCTCCTTTATTCCCCTTGCTCTTGCTGAATCTTTGGCTCTATCGCTTCTGTTCTTAATGTATTTCTTATCATTCTCGGTAAAGATTGCACAGATATTGAACCACAGCTTCCCATTTCCGTATGCGTATCAATCCCCTTCAGAATGCTAACAAAATGAACTCCTTTTTTATGAAGATCATCCTGTAATCTTATAAGATCAGCCGTCTTTCGGCCCAAACGAGAAATCTCAGTTACACATAAAGCATCTCCATCCCGTAACTGCTCCACCAACTTATTAAACTTTTTCCGGTCTACTACTACGCTTTTCTTTCTTTAAGGATTCGTTCACAACCTGCTTTTTGTAGTTCCTCTAACTGGACTTAACAGTGCAGTTCACATGTTGAAACTCTGGCAGTAACCAAACTGCAAAAATTACATTTTAAATCTACTCAAACGAATATAGTGTAATTTGAAATAATGTAAAGGTTTTGTGTGATCGTTTTTTCCAGCTATTATCAGTATTATATAATTTGTGCTAAGGCCTATAAATCAATGCATTTTTAACCAAACACCGAATGACTGCAGCACTGTACACCTTACCTGTTTAAGATAGTTGATAATATGGACAAAGCTCTCCCTTTTGGAGAGCTTTGTCCATTAGCCCCCGGTAAGGCTTTCAATCTCACCCCAGGTAATGATGGGGATACCTAGTTGAATACCGAGTACTCCAAAGGATATTACCTGCCCAAAGTGCCCCTAATCCGTCAATATACCTTTGAATATTGGGATTTTTCGGGGTAGCATTGGTAAGTTCTACAAATTGCATCATCCTGTTGTCATGAACCTCAGCGGCCAGCTGGATGGCCACTTCCGTGGAGATGTTCTTTTCAGAGGCCAGTATGTTAACGATATTAAATAGAGCACCACCATGGCTGTGTCCAGCCTCTTTCCCCAGGCTGAACAAGTCGTTTGCAACACATATTAGAATCTGCGCTGAGATATTCAACTGCTGTACAACAGCGTTGTCGGTAATAGCACTAAAATCCACATCTGCTGTGACCTGCAGGCTGTTTGTTGCTAAGTGGGGCAGCTCCAAGATAGCCGCGTTTCTCCAGGTAGGTTGTGTAGTCAGGTCCTTTGCCAAGCCTGATGTGTTCATATTGCCACCTACCGCCATCGAACATCATTACAATATCAGATCTAAACTGCCGGTACCACTGTGTGGGGGTAAGCGGCTTAAATTGCTGTCAAAAATCGGTGACCAATCGGGTTTATTTAGGGCACCAGGGAAACTTTCTTCCATATTTAACCTATGTTCCCGCGCTGCTGAAATAGTCTTCAGAGAAGGCCTCTGGACGTCAAATCTGCGTTATAATTTTCCTAATCAGGATAATAAAAAGTTCCTGAGTGCATATAAAATCAGGTGAATGTAGGACAAATAAGGTTCCCATACTCACTCCCAGTATCGTTCCGGTATCCTCTCAGTATACTCCAAGGATGCGCTAAATTACTTTAGCTCAATTTAAAATAAAATAAAATATTTAATTACTTATTTATCAATACAACTACAGTTTATTTGGCATACCTTATATTCTATACCTATTTGCATGGGGTGCAAGGGGTCGCTAGTTCGAATCTAGTCGTCCCGACTTCATAAAAAAGCACTTACAATAATATGTAAGTGCTTTTTTGTTTTCAGTACCCTCCGGATCAATAAGGCTCCTTATCATGGTGGTCAAAATGTATCTCTTTTACCCCCGCAAAAATCAACTCCTTAGATTCAAATCCGACTTATACCAAAATTTTTTGCTGAATAAAAGACACCTCTTTTTTGAAAAATTTCCATAGAAGAAATAACCAACGGAAATTCCAATTAGAAAATAAATCAATAGAATTCTAAATCTTGGTGCTTGCCAGCATATGCAGCAATTTCAATCGTAGAAAGGTTAAATGATCTTGTTAAAAACAAAGGGATTAGTAGAGAACAAAAACCAGATAAGTGAGATGCCTCTTCTATTTTAAGGCAAGTAGTCGGAGTTTGAGATTATTTTACCAGTAAATGGTAAGGTTCGCTCAACTGGCAGTAAATTGTCACCGGGAAAAACTGCGAAACCCGGCTTTAAAAACCAGTTATTTATTTTACTTTACATCTCCTCAAAATTTTTATGCCTCCATGATACCAGAATTTATTGAAATCCGCGGCGCCAGGGAGAACAACCTGAAAAACATCGACCTTCGCCTTCCCAAAAGAAAGATCATCATTTTTACGGGCGTATCGGGGTCTGGCAAGTCTTCGATCGTTTTTGACACTATCGCAACGGAAGCCCAGCGCCAGTTGTATGAGAATTTCAGCATGTTCATCCGTTCGCTGCTGCCTAAATTTCCACAGCCGGATGCGGACTCCATTGAAAAGCTGAGCATGGCTATTGTAGTAGACCAAAAACGGCTGGGCGGAGGATCTCATTCCACCATGGGTACCATCACGGATATATCACCGGTGCTGCGGGTACTTTTTTCCCGTATCGGGAAACCCTACGTTGGTTATGCCAATGCTTTTTCCTTCAATGATCCCCAGGGCATGTGCCCGCAATGCGGCGGCCGGGGACGCAAGCTGGGCTTCGACGCATCCAAATTCATAGACCGTAGCAAATCACTTAAAGAAGGCGCCATACAGGCGCCCGGACTGGCTACCTGGGAGAAAGACATGTATGCGCACAGCGGCTTTTTCGATGTAGATAAAAAGCTGGCAGATTATTCGGAAGAAGAAATGGAGTTGCTGCTCTACAGCCAGCCCAGGAAGTTTAAACTTCGGCTCGGCGAGGGGAATATGAACGCCACTTATATGGGTGTGATAGAAAAATTCGAACGGGCCTATATCCGCCGTGACATCAAAACACTTTCTGACAGAACGCAGAAAATGATCCGCCCATATCTGCAGGAAGGCCCATGCCCCGCCTGTAAGGGCGCCCGCCTCAATGAGGCCGCGCTGTCCTGCAGGATCAAAGGACACAATATCGCCGAGTTATCGGCCATGGAAGCAGGTGAACTGATTACCTTTTTAAAGGATATTGACGATGCCGTAGCAGCACCGATGGTCCGTACGCTGACAGAACGGTTACAACACCTGGTAGATATGGGGCTTGAATATCTTACGTTGAACAGGGAAACAGATACGCTCTCCGGTGGCGAATCACAAAGGGTGAAGATGGTAAAACATCTCAGCAGCAGCCTCACAGACGTGCTGTACATCTTTGATGAGCCCAGCGTGGGACTGCATCCGAGAGATGTGTACCGGTTGAACGTATTGCTTCAAAAACTCCGCGATAAAGGTAATACAGTGATTGTAGTGGAACACGATCCCGATGTGATCCGTATTGCCGATCACATTGTGGACGTAGGCCCCCATGCAGGTACTCGGGGCGGACAGATCATGTACGAAGGTGAACTGGAAGGTTTACTGCATTCAGATACGCTGACAGGAAAATACCTGAAACACAGCCTGCCGCTGAAGACAACCTGCCGGTCGCCAAGAGGCCAGCTTCCTGTTCTCAATGCCAACGCCAATAATCTTCACAACGTCAGTGTCAATATCCCCGAAGGCGTATTGACGGTGGTAACCGGCGTCGCCGGTTCAGGCAAAAGCTCCCTTATTCATCACGCTTTTCTACATGCCTATCCGCAGGCGGTGGTAATTGACCAATCGGCTGTAGGTACGTCTTCAAGGTCTAATCCAGCGACCTACACCGGCAGCATGGATTTGATCCGGAAAGCATTTGCCACGGCCAACCAGGTCGACGCCTCCCTCTTCTCCTTCAATTCCAAAGGAGCCTGTGAAAACTGCCAGGGCAGCGGCGTGATCTATACTGATCTTGCTTTCCTGGAAGGTGTGAAAACACCCTGCGAAGTCTGTGAAGGCAAACGTTATAAAGAAGAAGTGCTGAATTACCAGCTCAATGGCAAATCTATCTCGGATGTACTTGCAATGACTGTCCGCGAAGCGCGCGACTTCTTTACTGCCAAAGACATCTGCCGCAAGCTGGACAGCATGATCGAAGTAGGACTGGAATACCTGACACTTGGCCAGCCGTTAAGTACGCTCTCCGGCGGAGAATGTCAGCGGATCAAACTGGCCAGTGAACTACATAAAAAAGGCAGTATATACGTGATGGATGAACCAACTACCGGCCTGCATCTTTCTGACGTAGGAAGACTGGTCCAGCTAATCGACGGATTGGTGGAAAAAGGTAATACCGTAGTAGTGATTGAACACAACCTCGATGTGATCAAACAGGCCGACTGGATCATCGATATGGGACCGGAAGGTGGACACAAAGGCGGAAAGATCATCTTCGAAGGAACACCGGAAGCGCTGACAGCACGGACAGATTCCTACACCGGCATTCATTTGCGCGGATCGATATTGTCCTGAAAACAAACGGGTGTCTCAAACAGACTTTTGAGACACCCACATTTTGATTCCGTTTAATATTCGTCTGTAACGAGTGCCGGTGCTCCCATCACCCGCATAAACAGCTCTTCGTCCAGCAGGTCTTTGATGGAGCGGATAATGAAATCCGGAGAGTAGCCAAAATGTGCCAGGTCTTCCTCCCGGGTCACGCCTGTTAATGTTAGCACGGTAGTGAAACCCATGGAACCTGCCCCCAGTATGTCTGTCCCCATAGTATCACCTATCATGACGGTTTCATCTGTCGTGAGCTGCAGCGCTTTTCTCGCCATACGCATCATCACCGGACTTGGTTTTCCAACGCTGAAAGCTTTGATGCCCGTGGCAAATTCAAGCATGGCCACCAACGCGCCACAGCCTACCCGGTATTTCCCCCCTCCCATCGGGCAATTGGGGTCCAGGTTGGTGGCAATGAGCTTCGAGCCCTTCATGATCATATTTATAGCCTTATCCACTGACTCCAGCATGATCGTTCTGCCTTCTCCAATGATCACGTAATCCGGCTGGTCGTCTACAATGGAATAACCCGCATTATGCAGTTCCGTCAGCAAGCCACCCTCACCAATCACATAGGCGGTACCATTTTCCTTCCTGGATGCCAGGTACCTGGCTGTGGCCATGGCACAGGTGAAAATATCCGTATCATTTACTTTAAAGCCCATTTTATTCAGCTTGTAGCAAACATCCCTGCTGGTTCTCTGGCTGTTGTTGGTGAGGAAGAGGAAGGGCAACCCTTTGTCCCGGAGTCCATTAATAAACTCCACAGCCCCGGGAATAGGTTCACTGCCTTTATAGATTACGCCGTCCATGTCGATTAAAAATCCCTTTTTTTTCATAGCAATCAGATCTTTGGTTAGTTATATTCGATAATTAAATAAGCGAACGCTATCAGAAAAAACATGGGAATAAATAAAGGCGGGCGGGAATATATAAAGGCAGAAAGACAGATACCCTGTTATAGAAAAGGTATCTGCCTTAAAATTAGTTATTAATTCCGGATTGTTGTATTATTTTTTAAAAAATGTTACCGAACAGGATTTATCATCAACAAATCAACAGCAACCTTTTCTGCCCGGATTTTTCTCTTGGCGCCCGATGAAGACAGGGAGGGACCTGGCTTTCAGGATGATCAACCGCCAGCCGCCACAGGTTGCCGACGCCTAAGCTGATTGGACGTGCATCAGGCGACGCCTGGTAATGCAGATCAAAGAAATGTTCGCTTAAAAATGAGTCAAAGCCTTCCGCCGGCCCATGATACAGCTTTTTGAGCTCAGCACGTATGGCAGGAATAAGTATCTTCTGTTGACCTTGTGCATTGGGCAGTATGTCACTGGCATCACCATAGTAGGTGCATAAAAAGGTGTCCGTTGGTATGGGAGAACGATCTACGTGAAATGAATAAACATCGGTTGGAAAAAACGGGAAGGCATCATCCTGATCATAATGATCTATCACATTAAGGACCGGTGATGCGCCATGATCTTTCAGTGCCTGCAGGTCGCGTAACAGCGTTTCGCGGGCAAGTTCCCCTTGTTCACTCAGCTGAAGCGCACGAAGCTCCGCCGGGTCAACTTCCGTTATATTGCCGGTTAGTGCTATCTTGTTAACGATCTCGGAAAAATCACCCGCTAGTGTACGGGCCCAGCAAATCGCATTGACCTCCCCTTTAAATGGCGTAGTGACAAGGTCCTGAAAATTCGTGACACGGCGAATGTGTCGCTCTCCATCAGATAAATCCATCATAACCGCTAAACTAAGTATAAAATCATTGGGCTACCATTTCTTCCCAAAAATAGTTTTCTGCGGTCACCACCAAAAGTCACACTACTCGTTACACCTTCTCTCCTCTTTATAGTCATTATTCGAAATACTGCAAGAGCCTTACAACGGTGCGTCGTAAGGCTCGGACATATAAGATTAATCAAATCTCTTTTTCGCTTCGGAAGTTGCCGGTGTAAAAAAGTTAATGAGATTACCATCCGGGTCCCTGAACAACAAAGACCGGTTTCCCCAGGGCATCGTTGTTGGTTGCTGTACCACCGCGTCGTTTAGGAATTCAGCCAGTGCTTCATAACTGCTGTCAATGTCTTCCACCCTAAACTCAATAATAACAGAGCGGTTAGTGGCGGCCGTGGCCACTGCCTCTCCTCCAAAGAATGCCAGTGTTTTAGTGCTGCCAATAGCCAGCGATGCCAGCGGGGTACGCAATTCAGCAAACTCGTCTGTATACCATGTGAAGGGTGTTCCGGTCACGTTTTCATAAAACTGAACAAGGCGCTTAATGTCTGCGGTGATAATCCTGGCAGAAGAAAAATTCATAGTTACTGTTTTTAGTCACACAAAGAAAAAAACCACCGGTGACAGCCTTATGTCAGCAGGCGTGAAATATTAATACCAGAAATATTATACACATTGATTTTCAAACTATTACTCAAAATAAAAACGCCTTCAACATCAGTCGAAGGCGTTTCTTATTATTGGCTTTGTCGAAAAATTTTACCGCACGTCTTTCAGGGTAATATCCACTTTATCACCATCTTTTTTGATGGTGACTTTCGTTTCTATCTGTGCGGTGGCTCCTGTGGCGCCGCTACCTGAACTATAAATAGGAGAAGATGACAACACCGCTCCGCTTGGGTGGACTAAATTCGATGTTCCGGACTGATAGGAGTAGGAATACCGGTGCGTATAGCCAAAGGAGGTATACAGGATATACTCGCCAGGCATCAGGTTAGTGAATTCGAAATGCCCTTTGTCATCATACACGGTTGTTTGTTTAACACAGGCGCCAACGTTAGGATCGAGCGGTACCTCAGGCAGTTTTCCACGTTTCCTTATCTTCCTGTTCACTTCCTTCCATTCCTCGATATAGGCGGAATTAGGAAGAATAGTTACCACGGTGCCTTTAGGAGCATATTGCGCTCTCTGGATGTTCACTACCTGCAATTTACTGCCGTTGTGATCTCTCGCAAAGGCGGTACCGGTAATAACACTGTTGCCCTTTTCTACTCTTCTGAGATTTTCTTCTTTATCGAACCTGGCTTCTATTGGCTGATAATCCAGCTCCTCGTTCACACAGATTTCTGTAATGCCTTTGCCGGCAGGCATTTCCCGCTGCCAGATCCGGTGGTCCTTTTTATCTATGATATACGTGTAAACCGCGCCGGATTCTTCTTCCAGTACATTCACCAGCCAGCTTTCATGATTGCCTGTTTTAAGCGAGCGAAATATGTAGCTTTTCACATCTTTTACAACATAGTTGGATAATACGCTGTCAGGACTGTTACCAAAATAAAATTCCGGTACGATGGCCTTATATCCCACGTCCAGCGGTAAAGTGGTAAACATGATTTCTGACACGTTAAAATCGACATATTTACCGTTAGGCTTCAATGTTACCAGCTTGTCCTTAGCCCCGTTCACGAAACGCTCCTTACTGGTAACGGGGTTACCGAAATTCACTTCCAGCGTGCTTTTCAGGCCCTCGGACTTATAACTGACCGGGCTGAGTGTTTTGGCATCGGCGACAGAAGTTCTTTTTTTGTACCATTTTCCCTTTTCATCGGTGTAGTCGGCTATAAACTTTAGTTCATTCCCGGAAACGCTTATTTCATTGGTGAAAGTTCCCTTTTTGTCCCAGTTGTTATCCTTTACATAATAGATCGTGTACAGTGATTTTCCAGGTTTCAAACGGGAGGTGTTAACGTCTGGGTGTCCGGGCAAAACAGTTTTCTGTGCAAAGCTGGCCAATGGTAACACCAGCAGACATAGTGATTTTAATGTAGTTCGCATGAAGTCCTCGATTTTCCAAAAATAGGGCCAAAAATAACCACTTTTACCCTACTTTAAAAACCTTCGGAGACCTCACTAGATAACTATACAAATACGGCACGACATCAAAAAGCCTTACAGCATTTACTTGTAAGGCTTCTCTGTTTTCCCGGAAATCCTCCTGTTAGCGCAACTTTTTTACAAATGCTGCAATGGCTTCCCCGATTTCCATCGGGCTGTCTTCCTGCAGGAAGTGTTTACCCTTTACCAATACCTCTGTCTGATTGGGCCAGGTACTGCAGAACTTTCGAACGCTGTCATTCTCCACGGCGCCCGGATTACCATGAATCCACAGCTTGGGAACAAAACTCTGCTGAAGCCACCTTCCATAGTCCGTCACCACGCCGGCCACTTCTTTTGGCTCGCCGTCCAACGCTATCTGCCGCGGGAATGATAAAGTTGGGCGACGGTCCTCTCCTTCGTTAAGATAAGGACGCAGGTACTCGGCCATCTCGGCCTCGCTGAGCTGCCGGAAAATCCCTGCCGGTAATACTTTTTCCACGAAGACATTGTTCTTTAGCACCAACTCTTCGCCTGCAGGGGAGCGCAGTTCGCGGAACAAATCCCGCATCTTAGGTTCAAATTCATCCCATTTAAAAGGGACAGCCAGGGCTTCCATATGCACAATACCCTGCACACGGACACGGTGCTGGTTGGCCCAGTCAAAACCCAATACGGAGCCCCAGTCATGCAGCACCAGCAGCACGTTCCTGTCCAGCTTCAATTCCTCCCACAATGCAAAAAGAAAACTGCGTTGTTCCGCATAGGAATACCGTCCGGGCCCGGAGTCAGGGAGCTTTTCCGAATCACCCATGCCAATCAGGTCACAGGCAATCAGGCGGCCAAGGCCACGGCAATAAGGCATGATGTTCCGCCAGAGATAGGACGACGTGGGGTTGCCATGCTGAAATACAATGGGGTCGCCCTCTCCTTCATCTATGTAGGCCATGCGGCGGCCTTTTATGTCGATAAATTTTTTCTCCGCGAACGGCTTTTCGCTGAAAACAGGCTGTACGGTTGCTTTGTGTTCCATATACCGAATGATTTAATACTACAAAGCAACAACTCACTCCCCCCTCAAAAAATAAGGTACATTAAGGTTTTTTCCGGAACATATTAGCCTTCATCTGGCTAAAGAATTCGGGGGTAACACCGATATACGAGGCGATATATTTTTGTGGTATCCGGCTTTCCAGGCCAGGGTAAGTCTGTGTAAACAATGCGTACCGGCCTTCTGCCGGCTGCGACAGGTTGGCGCTGATCCTGTTTTGATGAAAAACAAAAGCATTCTGAAACAGTATTCTGAAAAACCGTTCGAATGCCGGCGCCTGCCGGAACAAAACATCCAGATCATCTTTGCCGATTTGTAACAGCGTGGTGGGTTCCAGCGCTTCGAGGTTATTGACGCTCTGCTGCCCTGACAAAAAGCTGTACAGGTCACCGCTGCACCACCAGTCTTCCGGCGCAAACATTAAAACATGTTCCTTACCACCTGCGTCAATGGTATACGTCCGCAGGCAGCCGCTGATCACAAAGAACTGCTGCCTTGCCACATCTCCTTCTTTCAGCAAACATTCTTTCCGCCTGATGGTTTTAGCCACTGCCAGCGATAAAAAGATTTCGGTTTCCTCCCTGGTCGGCTCAATGTGCCGCCGCAGGTTTTTTATAACAGCCTCGTACATCTTTACTGTCAGTATTTGTGGTGATAGAACAGTCCTCCCGTCAACCAAAATATAATAAATACAGCGCTATTTTATATTTAAATATTAATCAATACTTGTATTAACTAAAGAGGAAAGCATTATACACAAATGTATAATGCTTTCCGGCAACTGAATTATTAAAGGCCTGATTTAGGAAGCCTTACTTTGAACATAATCCACAAGCTCGCCGACCGTATTACTGGTAGAGATGCCACTCATGTCTGTTATACCAAACTGCTGCTGCAGCTTAGATGACAGCTGTACTGCCAGAATAGAAGTCATTCCCAGATCATCCATCGTCTGATCAGCAGAGATAGCATTCTCAGGCACGCCAATGGAATGGCTGATTTCACTAATGATTGTTGATTCAATAGGTGTTTTCATACGTTATGGTTTTTGAAGTGAAAATTGTGATTGGATAACGTTTTTTACACCAAATGGTTCAACGGCTCATTACACCAAAGCACCGGAGCTACCATTTTTACAGTAGTGTTGATCTGAGGGCCGGATGGCATCCATTTCAATATCGTAGCTGGCCCTTTGTCCGGTAATATAAGAACAATAAATCCCACTCATCATCTTCACAGGAACAACATGGTCGTTTATTTGAGAAGTAATTTCGTGTTTCGGCTTTCTGCCGGCCAGATAATCGGCAAACTCTTCCACTACCTTAAACTTGACGCGTTCCATGGTGATGGCCGCGCCGTCTTCACCAGCCTGGCCTCCGGCCAAATCTGAATACTTATAGACCTTCGGTTGAATATCCCCATCGGCAATCAGCGGATTGCGAAACACGTATATATCAAAATGGTTTTTCCCTCCCAGCTGCTCTTCCGGTCCCCTGTCCTGATCATGTTTGTCATATGCCTGATAGGCGTGTACCTGGATGTTTTGAAACGGGCCCTGCTGGATATGATAACTTTCATGCTTAATCCTTCCGTTGCCCTTGTACAAATCCACCCCGGGCATCAGCCATGTTCTGCCAGCAAATCCATTATGGACCAGGTTTACATTAAAATTCGCGATCACCTCTCCATATTTCCTCAGCGCGATAACGGATGAAACATCCATTTCACCGAAATTGCCGCATATCTCCCGTAGTTGTTGTTCTGACCATGGATTAACCTGTTTATACGCTTCTCCGAAAACAAATTGATAGTCTTGTTCATTTAACTGCGTAAAAAAACCATTAGGCTTCAGGAAGGAACTGACCACTTCCATTTCATCTGCTACTTTGCCCGGCAATGCGGCGGCTTTGTAAAACTGATAAATGGTGTCAAAAATATGATACCCGCTATGGGATGCCTTTCCGTAGCCAAAGCAGTAAGGATGGTACTTCTGCGAGATAATTTCATGGGGCAGCCGCCATTGTCCGTCACTATGATATGCCTGAATAAAACTAACCGGACAGTTTGTCCGCGCTGCAACTTCCCTGATCTGGTCCTGCACAAACTGAAACCCTTTATGAAAACGACGATGTGAATTAATCATGAAAACGGTTTCCGTTTTGCTTTGCAGATCGTTATACGCATCCAGCAATACATAGTAGTCTTGCAGGATTCCACGGGCATGATCCAAATTGCTGGTGACGTCTGTTCTTGTAGTGATGGGCTTGTCCATCAGGATATTGAGTTCATCAGCTAAAGCCCATTCCGCATAGGCTCTGTGTACAAGCGGCTCAGTAGCGATAATGACCCCGTCAATCTGCTTTTCTGCAACAAATGCGGAAAGTTTGTCTTTCAATGCGGAAGGCAGCTCACCTGCAAAAGGCTTGATCAGCCATAGTTCCGTTTCCAAATCGGCAACAGCATTACGTACGGTCAGTGCTTCGCTTTCCAGGTCAACCACCAAAGCCAGTTTTACCTGTTTGAGGTTACGTAATGCAGGAAGATAAATACGTCTGGCGTGCGGACCACACCCAATTAAAATCACATTAACGGTGTCTTTCTTTTTCATGATAGGTTAATATTCAGCGCAGGTCTGGCTATTCTTGAGGTATGAGGTTGCGACCAGTTAATTCATCAATATCGGTTATAGACAGTTGGTACAATTCGTTTGATCATAGGACATCAATTTTATGTGCATAGGTTTTTCATGGCAGACAACATTCGATGTTGTGTTATTCCGATATTAAAGTAGTGATTTATTTGGAAAATGCAATAAAAAGAAAATGTTATATTGTACTTTCGCTTTAAAGTATCCTACTCCGGCGTCCCATGAGCGAACTACTAAGACAACAGATCGAAAAAATTACTCCCCTCACTGACAGTGAGTTTGCATACATCCTGTCCCACTTCACCTCCAAAAAATATAAAAAACACCAGTTCCTCGTTCAGGAAGATACTCCCGTCCCCTATGATTTCTTTGTTACCAAAGGCCTTTTAAAAGCATCCTACACCAATCCCAACGACGGCAAAGAGCATATCCTCCAATTTGCCTGGGAAGACTGGTGGATCACGGACTATCAGGCATATTTCAATGAAACGGCTTCCAGCCTCGCCATTGACTGTATTGAAGGGGTAGAAGTGCTTTGTTTGTCCCTGCATAACAGGGAGAAAATATGCGCCGATCTGCATAAAATCGAGCATTTTTTCAGAAGAAAATCGAATGCCGGTTATGTTGCTTTACAGAGACGGATTTTATCGTTATTAAACAGTTCCGCCGAAGAACGCTACCAGCAGCTGCTCGCCACCTATCCCCAACTTTTCCAACGGGTACCGAAGACATTGATTGCGGCCTACCTTGGTGTCTCCAGGGAGACACTGAGCCGCTTTTCCAAATAGTGTGATCTGCATCACACTAAACTTGTGATAAAGTTCCTGTGCCATCATGGCCCTTTTGAAGAGCTTTGCCTTGTCAAATCGAACATATGAAAAAGGCAATCTTATCAATCATTATCGGATTAATGGCTATTAGTGCTGCGCACAATCCGGCAGCTGCACAAACTAAACAACAAGGAAAACATATGGAAAAGAGAATTCTGTTTGTGGTGACCAGCCACGACAAAAAAGGCAGTACCGGTCAACCTACCGGCTATTATCTCGCGGAAGTGGCGCATCCCTGGGAAGTCCTGCACGATGCCGGCTACGAAATTGATTTTGTGAGCCCACAAGGTGGCAAAGCCCCTGTCGATGGATTCAATCTTGAAGATCCCATCAACAAAAAATTCTGGAACAACGCCACCTATCACCAAAAAATAACGCATACCATGAAACCGTCGGCCGTAGATCCTTCAAAATATGCCGCTATTTTTTATGCCGGCGGACATGGCGCCATGTGGGACTTTGCAGACAATACTGAACTGGCCGGCATCGCCGGCAGGATCTACGAAGCCGGCGGCATAGTCAGTGCTGTCTGCCATGGCCCTGCCGGACTCGTCAACATCCGGTTAAGCAGTGGCCAATACCTGGTAGACGGGAAAAAAATCAATGCATTCACCAATGAAGAAGAAGCAGCCGTAAAACTGGACAAGGTGGTCCCTTTTCTGCTGGAGACAACTTTAATAGCGCGCGGTGCCATCTTTGAAAAGTCCGGCCTCTGGCAGCAGCATGTAGTCACAGACCAGCGGGTGGTCACCGGCCAAAATCCGGCTTCTGCAAAAGCAGTGGGAGAAGCAATGCTGGCAGCACTTCAGCGCATAAACAAATAAGCACAAGCAAATCAAGCCTTACAGCCAGGTGCTGTAAGGCTTGATTTGTCCTCACGGACATACATTTTTATATAAAAAGTATTAAATTAACATCCCTAACGGCACCTACCGATGGATGCATTGAAAAACAATATTACTGACAGCAAGTATCCTAATCTCTACAGTCTGCTCATCTATCAAAAAGATGACCTTATCTATGAACACTATTTCCCTGGCCACCAGGCAGATTCGCTGTTTGACATCAGGTCATCCTTTAAATCCATCCTGTCATTGCTGGCAGGCATTTCCATAGACAAGGGATATCTGCATAGTCTTGACGACAAAGTATTTCAGTACTTCCACAACTCCGCCTACGCTGCTTTTTTTACCGACCAGAAGAAAGAGATTACGCTACGGCACCTGCTTGCCATGAAATCAGGGCTCATCTGCGAAGAGTTCTTTTCCACCCATGACTGTGAAACACCTATGGAAGAAAGTGAGAACTGGATCACCTTCTGCCTGGACAGGCCGATGGCCCACAAACCAGGCCAGCGGTGGTCCTATAGCACCTGCAATGCGCTGATCGCCGGCGCAGTGATAGAAGCAGCCACAGGAAAACCGCTCGCGGATTTCGCCGCCGAACACCTCTTTGCCCCGCTGGGGATCAGGGACTATAGATGGACACAAGACCCTTCCGGCAACTATATGTCCGGTGGTTCATTTTTTATGACAGGGCCGGACATGCTTAAAATCGGGCAACTGGTTTTACACAATGGCTATTTCTTTGATAAGCATATCATCTCATCTGAATATCTGCACATTGCCACCTCTCCCATCACCGGAATTCCTTCGTTCTCTTTTGTTGGTCAAAGCGGACTTACAGATACGCTCTGCAAGCCGGCCTATTATGGGCTTTGCTGGTACACGGAGTCCGTAAAAGCGGGCAACCACTATTATACCTGCCAGTTCAGCTCGGGCAATGGTGGACAATACATTTTGGTGATCAGGGAATTGGCATTGGTTGTTGTTTGTACACAGGGAAACTTTGACTCACGGCAGGCCAAACAGTTTTTTGATATACTGGTTAACTATATTATTCCTGCCGTTCGTTATTAGTCCCCAGCCTTACACTCCTACCTCAACACGCTTCACCTCCTCGAAATAGCGCTCCTCATATTTATCAACAGTGGTAAGATCAGAAAACCATTTGGGATTGTCAATGGCCTCACGGCCCTTAAAGACCTTGTAAGCCATACCAGGGTCGCGATGCTGCAGATAACGCAAATAAAACACGTCGTCCACGCAGTCCAGCAATTCCACTTTGCCATGCAGCGCCGACATCACCGGCCCTTTGGCGGTACGGCAAATACCGCTTAGTTTTTGGATAGCGTTCTTATAGATATGCAACGCAGTCCGCAGGTCTTCCGCGAAATGATGCTGTGCTCCTGTATCTCTCGGCAAAAACATATAGTAGGGTATCAATCCCAGCTGTACCTGACGTTCCCACATTTCCGACCAAATCTCGCTTTTATTATTGATGGTCCTGAGCAGCGGCGCCTGCGTCCTGATTTCAGCACCTGTTGCCCTCAGGTTTTTTATCGCGTCGATCACCACATCTGACTTCAATTCTGCCGGATGGTTAAAATGCGACATGATGGCCAGGTGTTTCCCACTGTCGGTAACCTTCCGAAGTATTTGCAGCACCTCCTGATGCCCTTCCTCAGCTGTAAATTTGAATGGCCAGAAAGTAAGCGACTTGGTACCGATCCTGATATTGCGCAAACTTTTCACGCCAATCAACGCGTCGATATATCTGGAAAGGATCTGTGGCCCCATCACCATCGGATCTCCGCCAGTCAGCAATACATCCGTGATCTGAGGATTATAGTTCAGATACCTGATCAGTGAATCAAGTTCTTTTGACTGGAACTTCAATTCCGCATTGGAAACAAACTGCGGCCACCTGAAGCAAAAAGTACAATATGCATGGCAGGTCTGGCTATGGCTGGGAAAATACAATACGGTATTTCTGTATTTATGCTGAAGGCCTTCCAGTCTCACGCCATTTTCAAACGGCACATTGAAGGATGTCTGGCCAGCCGGGTGCGGGTTCAGCGTCATTCGTATCTGATCTACCAGTTCGGCAAACTCATCTTTAGCAAGGCGGTCCCTTCCCCACTTTAACTTATCGTAGTGCTCTTCTGTCAGCATGCCGCGATGAGGAAAATTCAGCCTGAATATCGGATCATCAATTCCTCTTTCCCAGTCGATGAGGTTGTCCAACACATAATTGTTTGTCTTAAATGGATATATTTCGCCAACAATTTTGATGTCTTCAATAATTGCCTTGTCCATCTTTTGCAGATAGGGAATAGATTCCAGGGCATGGATGTTATATGATTTATATTTTGGTGTCATAACAAGTCAATTAAGAGGGTCTTCTGTTACGCCATAGAGGCAAGTATTTTCCTGTTGCCCTTGTAGGGCAGTCTTCCGTGCAAAGAGGCCATATTATCTACAATAAGCAGGTCTCCTTTTTCCCAGCTCACCGGGACCGTCACTTCTTCCAGCACTTTAATGATCTCCTGGATATATTCCAGTGGGATATCCGTTCCGTCACCAAAGGTGGCATACATGGGCAGATTTTCTTTTATGCCGTTGCTCATTGCCAGCAATGCATCGTATACCTCCGGGCCATATATCTGCGGGTAGAACTGGTCTACCTGGTTAAACCACAGTTCTTCATTTGTCTGCGGATGCAGCCTGATCGCCGGCCTTGTCTGGATAAACCTTCCTGTCCCGTCGTTACGCCACTCAACGGTGATATGATGCTTTGCGCAATAATCGTTGATGAAGCTTTTGTCTTCCGACTCGAATGCTTCCTGCCAGGATGGCCCTAAGCCCTGCCCTCCGTGGAGGTTTCTGACATAAGTGATCCCTTTCTTCCGGAAATCATTTACCAGCGGAGCGCTCAGCTTTTCAAGCACCGCTTTGCAGTCACCTACCGTTGTTTCTCCTCCCAGATCAGGTTTTACAACACAACAGAAACAAATAACGGAAGGCCATTCTCCGGAGTAGGAATACTCTGTATGCAGCTGTATGATGGACCCTGCGTCATATTCTGAAGCGTTGTACACCGTAGAGGTATATTTCCCTCTGCTGGAGTTTCCATCAAGAAAACTTTTCGTTTTAGGATACAACTCCTGCATCAGGTATTGAAATTTTTCCGCAGAGTCGATGTTCAGGCCTCTTACCCAAACAGCGCCGGACTCCAACACCCGTTGATGTACAGGGTTTTCCGGGGTACGTGCCCATGCAATAAAGTCATCGACCGTGATGTTTTCGTTAAAGTGCAGCACCTTCGGGAGCGCCTGCTCATTGATTGTTTTTTCTTGCAGATACATATGCTGATTTTTTTAGTGTTTTAATAGTCTGCTTTGACTGTCTCTTTTATATGATCATATTGAAGCAGCACTTCATATATCCGGGCAATGTTATCGTCCATGTCCAGACATTCGTAGTGGTCTCCTTCTAAATAGTGGTGTGCAAATGCATGGGAGGAAAATTCCTTCCAGTCGTCCATGCTGAGAAAGTCCCTGCTAAGGTTATCTTTCGATTTGAATGCCAGCAGCGGTCCTTTCACCTTTCCTTTCTGGTGATATTTTTCCATCAGCCTGATATTGTTATTCCAATTGACGTTGATATCAGACAGGTAGGATATGGTGGGATCAATCCTGCTGATCCTCTCAAGAAACCGGTTGATATCTTCATGCTCCGCCGGGCTGCGTTTCAGGTTAAGGAACAATTTTCGTTTGATCACCGGCCTGTCCACCACTGCCAGTATGATTTCCATACCTTCACGCTCCAGTATTTTTGCGATCTCAAACGCGATTGTTGCCCCATAGGAGAAGCCCAGTAGCCGGACCTTCTTCGTAGTGGTATGCTGCATAATCTGATTAGCAAAGCGTTTGATTTTCTCTTCCAGTGACTGGTCGATTTTTTGAGCATTTTCAAACCCGGCGTCCTGTAGCCCATAACAATTATACGCGGCACTCAGGGCGATACTCATTTTCCCGTACATCAGCGGCGACCCGATCAATGGCGGCAGTAAATAAACAGCGGCCCTTCCGGCTTTATGGACACCCATTGCTGATATTAATGCCGGCTCATTATTTCGCTGCGTAACTGCGAGGATAGCAGCTTGTGCGCCTATCGTGGGGTTCTGCATGAATATGCCTAATGGCATCCTGTGATTGAATTCTTTTGCAATCCGGGATATCACCTGTATGGCCAACAATGAATGTCCGCCTGTTTCAAAGAAGTTGTCATCAAGACCTATTTTTTCTTTTTGCAACAGTTCTTCCCAGATACGCGACAATGCCTTTTCTGCGGCGGTTACCGGCATGCGGTACACCTGCTGCTGTGCCTGCGGCGCCGGTAAAGATTTGCGGTCTATTTTCCCGTTGGTGGTCAGGGGCAACTGCTCCATCTTCATAAAATAGGCCGGGACCATATACAGCGGCAAACGGTCCTGCAGCCATGAACGCAGCGCCTCTGCAGAAACAGTGCCATCTGCAGTATAATAGGCCGCCAGCACTTTCTCCGCTCCTGCCTGATATACAGTGACCACTGCCTGACGCAACAAACCGGAAGCAAGCAAACTCTCTTCGATCTCTCCCAGCTCAATACGGTAACCGTTGACCTTTATCTGGTTGTCCCTGCGACCGTAAAAGATAACATCCCCGGTGGCGGTCCAGCTGGCAATATCTCCGGTGCGATACAGCTTTCCTTTCCCATATGGATGGGGAATAAAACGGTCCTTCGTCAGCAGGTCATTATTCAGATAGCCCAGCGCAACGCCATCGCCGGCAATGCACAACTCACCCGGTACGCCTATTGGCAGCAGCTGTTGACAGGCATCCAGGATATACAGCTGGGTATTGGCAATAGGCCTGCCGATAAGATTAGCCTGCTCAGGACTGTTCACTTCCAATATGGTGGAAAAGATAGTCGTCTCTGTTGGCCCGTACATGTTCCATAAACGCCCCGTCAACTTTAATAGTTGCTGCACCAGCCCTTCACTCATGGCCTCTCCTCCCGAAATGGCCAGCAACCCTTCCCGGCCTTGCCAGCCACTGGCCAGCAAAAGGTTCCACATGGCCGGTGTAGCCTCCAGTATCGTTGCTCCGCTGCTTTCCAGCAAAGCTGCCAGTAGCTCGGGCGTATTACATTCGTCGTTTCCGGCAAGCACGAGCCGGCAACCCATCGTTAATGGCAATAACATCTCCATCACCGACAGATCGAAAGTATAAGTGGTGATCGCCACCCATCTGTCGGCCCATGTGATGCCCAGCTGCTCTTTTACAGCGCTAAGCATATTGACAACACCTTCATGACGGATCAGCACTCCTTTGGGACGTCCAGTTGATCCCGAAGTATAGAACACATACGCCAGGCTTTCCGGCCGGGCAACAACGGCTGTATTTGAAGTTGCGCAGTCCTTCAGGGTATCTTCAGCACTGAGGTCCAGTACCGGTACCTTTCTTTGATATGTGTTGATAGTGCTGTCTACCAGGATCAACTGCAATCCGCTGTCTTCAATAATATAATCCTGCCTGTCTGCGGGATACGCAGGGTCAAGCGGAACATAAGCAGCACCCGCTTTCAGCACGCCCAGGATGCCGGTTACCAGGTATTCGTTACGGGCCATGCTGATACCAATCAACTGTCCGCCTGTGATGCCGTGGCTACGCCGAAGCCGGTCTGCCAGTTGATTCGCTAAACTATTCAGCTCACTAAAAGAAAATATTTTTTCGCCGGCAACCAGCGCAATTTCATCCGGGTGATGCAATACCTGCCGCTCAAAACAGCTGACCAGGTCTTTCCGTTCCAACCGCCAGTCCCGGCCGGTGTTATTGAAGGTATCCAGCAACAGCTGCCGCTCCGCTGCCGGAAGGTAGTCCAGGGTTTTAACGGCTGCTGCCGGCGATTGTACCACCGCCTGTAATATCCCACCCAAATGGACCGCCATCTGCGCTATACGCTCTTTCCTGAATAATGCCGTGTCGTACTCTATCTGAAAATCAAATATGCCATCATTTAATTCGAAGGAAAAAGTAAGATCGAACTTACTCACCGTGTCATGCAGATGCACGCTCTCTATTTCCAGCCCGTTTAATGCTGGCTGGCCAGCATCATCCTGCTGTCCGCTCTGCCATATGACCATCACATCGAATAATGGCGACCGGCTCAAATCACGCCTGACGGCGAGTTCCTCCACCAACAGATCAAATGGGTAAGCCTTATGTGTAAATGCCGAAACAGTTGTTGATCTGATATTTTCCAGCACTTCCGTAAAACTTTCTTCTCCTTTAATATGGTTTCGCAATGCCAATGTATTCAGGTAATACCCTATCTGGTTTTCCAGGTCCGGGTGGTCACGACCGGCCACCGGGGTACCGATGATCAGATCTGACTGCCCACAGTACCGGAACATTAACACGTTCACCAAAGCCAGCATACCCATGAACGGTGTCAGTCCTTTATCTCGAAGCAATTGTTGAAATGCCTGACTGTCTTCTGCCGGGAAACCGGTCCGCAGTACGGCTCCCTGATGCTGTTTGATAGAAGGACGGGTATAGTCCGCCGGAAATGCCAGTACCGGCAGTTCTCCTTCCAATTGTTTCAGCCAGTACTGGCGATGTTTGGAAAACAGCTCGCCTGACACTTCTGACTGCTGCCACACCGCATAATCCTTATATTGCATCGGGAGGGGCTCAAACACTGGCCCGGTGCCTTCGGCGAGTGAATTATAGGCACTGATGACCTCCCGTACCATCACTCCCATCGACCATTCGTCCGAGATAATATGATGGATAGACCATACCAGCAGATATTCATTCTTTGCTGTTTCCAACAGCTCTGTCCTGAACAAAGGGCCATTCGTAAGATCGAAAGGCTCCGACGCAATGCTGGCGGCATATTCATAGGCCTGTGCCTCCGCATTCGCACCGGTAAAAGAACGTACCACCAACCCCGATTCGGGCTGTCCCACCGGAAGGATACGTTGACGGGGCTCACCGCCCTCCAGGAAGAAAACCGTCCGCAGGCTCTCATGACGTTCAGACAAACGTTGAAAAGCGCCATCCAGTGCGGTTAAATCCAATACGCCCCGTATCCGGTACACCGGAACGATATTATAGGCAACAGACTGCTCCGATATTTGACTCAGTACCCACAAACGCCGCTGGGAGTTCGACAAAGGATAACTATCCTGTATGCCTGCACGTGGTATAGCCTGATAAGACGCTGCCTTTTTCTGACGAACATATTCAGCCAGCTTACAGAGAACCGGGTGACCAAAGATATCAGCAATGGTAAGCTGTACATCGAGCTCCTTATATACCCTGGTGGCTACCTGCATAGCTTTGAGGGAAGAGCCGCCAACACTGAAAAAGTTGTCTTCCCGACCAATAATGCCAATACCCAGTACATTCCGCCAGACCTGGGCCACCTGTTGTTCCAGCCCTGCTCTTGGCTCTTCATAACCGGCTTTGAGCAATATCTCCTCCGGTCGGGGAAGTGCTTTCCGGTCCACTTTACCATTCATGTTCAGCGGGAAACTGTCCATCCATACATAATAACCGGGTAACATGGCCGGGTTAAGACCAGTTGACAATAATGTCCGTAATTGGTCCGGGACGTAACGTTTGCCTGTATAATAACAAATCAGTTCCTGCTGAAAGTCTTCTCCTGCGTATACTACCAGCTCTATGCGCATAATTCCCTCCTGCTGTAGTACCACCGAACGCACCTGCTCCAGCTCTATACGTACTCCATTGATCTTTACCTGCTCATCGCGGCGGCCCAGTATCTCCAGGTTGCCGTCGTTTCGATAACGGCCGAGGTCACCGGTCCGCCATACCAGGTCAAGCTCACTATCACCCAATGGATTCCGGACCAGGTGTTGTTCATTGAGCGAGGGATCGATATAACCTTTGCTGATAAAAGGGCTTTTGATATAAATTTCTCCTATCTCCCCTCCCACACATAAACTGTTGTTATTAACAACTGCCACCATGGTGTTAGTGATCGGAACACCCACCGGCAGTACTTCTCCCGGCTGCCAGTCCCAGCTTTCAATATGATAATAGGTTTTTAGTATAGTCGTTTCTGTCAGGCCGTACAGGTTCGATAACCTTGCAGAGGTGCCATTGGCAGCCTTCCAGTTCAACACATCACGTCCGTACAACCGTTCACCCGCCAGTACCACATAACGCAGGCAGGGAAGGGAGCTGCCAGCTTCCTTCAGGCTACCGGTGATCAACCGGAAAACAGACGGCACTGTTTGCAACAGCGTGATGCACTCGTTTCTTAACCACTCCACCAACAGCGCCGGATTATTTTTGACATGGCTGTCGGGCATACAAACAGTAGCACCGCCGATGAGGCCTGTCAGGATATCCTTCAGCGAAGCGTCAAAAGTCATCGGCGCCAGCTGGCTGATACGGAAACTACCGTCTATGCCCCATTCCCGCTGATGCCAATGGATGTAATGGCTCAGCGACACGTGGGAACCGATGATGCCTTTGCTCCTGCCGGTAGAACCCGAAGTGTAAAACACATAAGCGCTAGCGGACGCATCATAGTCCAGATCAGGGTTGACTGCGCTGCATACAATATTTTCTATTGAAAGATGATGCTCAAACGACAATGGCAACACGGCGGACGCCGGAAGATCTATAATAATTATTGTATCGATCTTAACGGCATGGGCAGCCAACAATTGCTTTAGCGTGGCCGCATATGCCGTAGTGGTAACGATTGCCTGCATCCCTGTCTCCGTTATCACCTGTAACAGATGATGAACAGCCTGGTCTGCCGACATTGGAACATACACGGCCCCTGCCTTAAAACAGGCCAGCAGCGCAACCACCTGTAAGGGACCACCACCGGCATAAACACCTACATGTTTTTCGTCACGGTAACCCAATGACAACAAGCCATGGGCCAGCTGGTTGGCGTAACCGTTCAGATCATGGTAGCTCATACGAAGCCCATAACCTTCTACAGCCACCCGGTCAGGATATTGCCTGGCCTGTTCCTCTATTAAAGTGTGAATAAGTTTATTTGTCATATTAATGGCGTTTAATGCTTCAATCTGGACTATTGCATCAGTCCTCGTCTACATTGGCATTGAAAGAAAGCGCTCGTTTCATGGAATGCTGTTTCTCGGATTCAGCGAGATACTCCAGCTCATCAACCGGCATAGCCGGATTAGCATGAACAGCCTCCATCAGACGGCCGAGATGGGCCGCCATCCGTTCTATACGCTCCCGGTTGAAAATATCACTGTTGTATTCGATGTTGCCATGAAGCACACCACTTTGTTCATCGTGATAAAACTGAAAACGTAAGTCTCCCTTGCTGATGTCCAGGGATGCCGCTTCCGGCGTCACTTCCAGCCCCTGCATCTCTAACTGCTGCTCATCGTTTAAGCGGATGTTCTGTAATATCACCACCACATCTGACAGCGGTGACCGGCTCAAATCACCTCCCAGACCCA
>NZ_JBQEOP010000007.1:0-574158 GCF_052045305.1 Chitinophaga sp. 22308
TGGAAGAGCGAGACGCCGCCTTGTCGGCGCAATACTGGAAAGAATACCTGTCTGGTTTTGAAAACCTGACGGGTATAATCCCCGAACACGGCAAAGCAGAGGGGGGTGGTTATGAACTGGCAAAAGAGGCGATGTTATTGGGCGAAGAAAGGACCGGCCAATTGCATCGGTTAGCCATAGATAATGGCGTAACGATAAACACCGTTTTACAGGTAGCATGGGGAATACTGTTGAGTAAATACAACCAGGCAGACGATGTGGTCTTCGGTGCGGTAGTGTCCGGCCGCCCTGCGGAGCTGGCCGATGTGGAGTCGATGGTGGGACTCTTTATCAATACAGTGCCGGTACGCATCAGCTACGGGCCGGAAGAAAAGTTCTCATCATTGCTGCGCCGGGTGCAGGAAGCGGCATTATCGGCCGAGCCACATCATTATCATCCGTTGTCGGAAATACAGGCCAGCAGCGCACCGGGCAGGTTGTTGCTGGACCATATCATGGTATTTGACAATTACCCGCTGACGGCCTTGCTGGCAGGTACCGATGCAGATAACGACTACAGGATAGAAAGCATAGCGGTGTTTGAACGGGCCAATTATGACCTGGCCCTCGTGGTTACGCCCGGGGAAAATATTTCCATCCGTTTTGAATATAATAAGCGCCGGTATGAAGACCGTCAGATACGGCGGGTAGTGGGGCATATGGATGAAATCATCCGGCAGCTCGCTGGAGGTGGCGAAATAAACGTGCCGGAGATCAGCATATTGTCAGCCGAAGAGCAGCAACGGCTGTTATATCTGTATAACGATACCGGGAAAGACTATGCTGACACAGATACTATTGTGTCATTATTCGAAAGGCAGGCGGCACAGGTACCGGAACATACAGCGCTTGTTTTTGAAGACATATCACTGACTTATTCGGAGCTCGACAGAAAGTGCAACCGGCTGGCTCATATATTAAAAACGGCCGGCGCAGGGAAAGGCGACATCGTCGCTATCATATGCGACCGCTCGCCGGAAATGATTATCAGTCTGATGGCTGTATTGAAGGTTGGCGCGGTGTATCTGCCGGTTGATCCCGGAAGCCCCGAAGACAGGATCGGTTATATACTGGCCGATTCCGGCGCTTCGATAATATTAACCGACCAGGGATATACGATGGCAGACTTTGGCATCCGGACCATTGCGATGCACGTGCTAAACCTCGAAGGTGGTGAAGCCTCTGCGTTGCCGCCTGTTACCACCCTGAATGATGCAGCCTACATCATCTACACATCCGGTTCCACCGGCCGCCCCAAAGGAACGGTCATCAGCCAGTCGGGCGTGATACGGCTGACGCGGGAAGCCAACTATATCCGCATCACCGGTAGGGACAGAATACTGCAACTTTCCAGTTTTGCATTTGATGGTTCTGTATTCGACATTTTCGGTGCATTGTTGAATGGTGCAACGTTGTTTATGATCCGGCGGCAGATGATCGATGATCTTTCGGCGCTGGCCCGGCTGATACAAGAGAAACAGATTTCGGTATTCTTTATAACGACCGCTTTATTTAACATACTCATAGAAGAGCAGGGCACATGCCTTACACATGTGCGCAGGATATTGTTTGGCGGGGAAAGGGTGTCTGTCCAGCATGTAAGGAAGGCATTTGAGTTGTTGGGAAAAGGAAGGCTCATTCATGTCTACGGGCCAACGGAAGCCACCGTTTTCTCAACCTTCTATCCTGTCAACGAGGTCGGAAGCCTGGACACTGTCCCCATCGGCCGTCCTATCACCAATACCGGCGTCTATATACTGGACAGTCGGCAGCAGCTGGTGCCCGAAGGCGTGGCCGGCGAGCTGTGTATATCGGGCGCGGGGCTTTCCCTCTGTTATCTGAATAATGAAGCGTTGACCAGTCAGAAATTCGTCGCTAACCCTTATACGGGTGAACGTATTTACCGGTCGGGAGATCTGGCCCGCTGGCTGCCGGACGGAAATATAGCGTTCCTTGGCAGGATAGACGACCAGGTGAAAGTGCGGGGTTTCCGGATTGAATTGGGTGAGATTGAAATGCAGCTGGCGCGGTACGAAGGCATCCGGGAAGTGGCTGTACTGGCCCAGGAAGGGGAAAATGGCCGGCGCCTGGCAGCGTATTATGTTGCAGATGAAGAAATAGCTCCATCTTCCTTAAAACGTTTCCTGTCGGCCAGACTGCCGGATTATATGGTGCCCGCGCACTTTATGGCATTGGCAAAGTTTCCGCTTAATGTAAACGGGAAGCTGGATAAAAAAGCATTGCCGGACGTGATGACGGAGGGCGACGTGGCATATGTTATGCCCGTATCGGCGGAAGAGGAATGCCTCGCACGCATATGGTCTGCTGTACTGGGCTGCGCCCGGGCGGGTGTTGATAGTAACTTCTTCGCACTGGGTGGCGACTCCATAAAATCTATACAGGTGGTGTCGCGGGTACGTGCGGAGGGATACGAGCTGTCTGTCAATGATGTATTTGTTCATCAGACGATACGGGAGCTGGCAGTGGTATTGAAGAAAAAGATCACTGTCGCCGATCAGTCGGTGGTAACCGGCAAGTCTGTATTAACGCCGGTGCAACGAATGTTTTTTGAAATGCCGCTGGTACACCGGCATCATTATAACCAATCGGTGATGTTGTTGTTCAGCGAGGGGCTGTCGGTTGGCAACGCGCGGAAGATTCTGTCTGCCTTGATGGCGCATCATGATGCGCTGCGAATGGTGTTCCGCGAAGAAGAGGAAGGCATCTGCATGTATAACCAAGGGCTGGAAATGCAGGAATGGATAACGGAAGATGACTTCAGCAATGCTGCGGATGAAGCTGCGCTATTGTCTGCCCGCTGTAATGAAATACAGGCAGGTATCGATCTTTCGGCCGGGCCGTTGCTCCGGGCCGGTTTGTTTCATGTGGCGGAAGGCAGCCGGCTGTTGATAGTGGTTCACCACCTGGTGGTGGATGGTGTGAGCTGGCGTATCCTGCTCGAAGATATCGGCACACTGCATGGTCAGCTCTTGCGGGGAGAACCGCTGCTGTTGCCGGAGAAGACCGATGCATTCCTGTCGTGGCCGTCAAGGCTGTCGGACTATACTGCCGGCAAAGCCTATACGAAGGCATGCGTTTACTGGGCTTCTTTCGATGCACAGGCTTATCCTCCGTTGAAACGCGACTTTCCGGAAGGGACAAACAGAGCAGATGAACAGGAAGTGGAAACGTTCGTATTGGCCCCCGAGCTGACCCGCCAGTTGCTGGGCGATGCCCACCGGCGCTTTGGCACACGCATCAATGATCTGCTGCTGGCGGGATTGCTGTTGGGCATCCGCCGTTGCTATCAGCAGCACGGCATATTGCTGGACCTGGAAGGGCACGGACGGGAGGAAGTGCCTGGTGCGAACATTAGTCGTACCGTAGGCTGGTTCACCAGTATCTATCCGGTATTGCTGGCCAGCGATGCGGATAGCCTTTCCCGTGTGATCAGGGAAGTAAAAGAGCTGCTCCGCCATATACCCAATAACGGTATCGACTATACGATATGGAGATACCAAAAAGGCAACACTATTCCGGGAGATGTACGTTCCCGCATCAGCTTTAACTACCTCGGCCAGTTCGATACCGATATTACCGGCAAGACGTTTAGTGTATCGGACGATACCAGAAGCCGCGAGACTTCCCTGTTGGAAGAAGGAGCATATGACTGGGAAATATCCGGAAGAGTAGTGGAGGGCCGGCTGACCATGCAACTGGTGTACAGCACTTGCCGCTATAACAGAGAAACTATCACGGCATTGATGGAATCGTACCGCAATGCGCTCGAAGAAATAACCGGCTATTGCTGCAGCGGCGCTAATGTGGAGCTGACCCCGTCTGATCTCACCTTCAAAGATCTCACGCTTCCGCAGCTTGAATCGCTGCAACAGCAATACGAGTTGGAAGATATTTACCCGATGGCGCCTATGCAGGAAGGAATGCTGTTTCATGCGCTGATGGAGCCAGAGGCTGAACACTATTTTGATCAGCTGGTTTGCAGCATAACGGGGCCGCTGGATATCGCCCTGGTAGAAAAGGCTATGAACGCTATTATCCACCGCTATGCCATCCTGCGTACGGTGTTCCTGCAGAAAGGACAACAGCGCCCTCTGCAGGCAGTCCTGAAAGAAAGGAAGATGACCATCACCTTTACAGATGCCCGTAAAGAATGCCTGATAACACCAGCGGCCGGGCTGGTGGAACAGTACCGCTTGCGCGACCGGCAGAAAAAATTTAACCTCGAAGCAGATATGCTGATGCGCCTTTCCATTATCCGCATTGCAGATGAGGAGTACCGCTTGATATGGAGCTTCCATCATATCCTGATGGATGGCTGGTGCATCGGTATTATTTTAAATGAATTCAGGGAGATATATGCAGCTTATGAAACCGGCAGAACTGTTGCCCTTCCTGCCGTGCGGGAATATTCCCGCTATATCGCCTGGCTGGAAAGCAGGGATAAGGCACTGGCGGCAGACTACTGGAAAAACTATCTCGCGTCTTATGATACGCTGACGAGCTTCAGAGATAAAACATCCCGGCAACAAATAACAACACCATATCAGCAACGCATCCGGCAACTGGTGCTCAGTGCAGAGCAGGTATGCGCATTGCAGCAAATTGCAGCAGACCATCACATAACGGTCAACACGCTTTTGCAGGCCAGCTGGAGTATTTTACTTGCGAAGTATAATAATGTGCGGGATGTGGTATTTGGCTGCGTGGTATCTGGCCGTCCGGCAGAGATAGCCGGGGTGGAGGAGATGGTGGGCCTGTTTATCAATACCGTCCCTGTGCGGGTGAAATATGAGGAAACAGATACGGTCCTCGACCTGCTGAAAGGTATACAGGCACGGGCACTGCAAAGCGAACCCTATCATTATCATCCGCTACCGGACATCCAGTCGCTCACTACAACAGGGCAGGAGCTGTTTGATCACATTATGGTCTTCGAGAATTACCCCGAAAGTGCAGGTATGGTAGATGCAACAGCGACGGAAAACGGTGCGGGCTACAGTATAACGGACGCAGAGATATTTGAGCAGGCAAATTACAGCCTTTCGGTGGTCATTATCCCCGCACGGGAGATGACCTTGAAGTTCTACTATGATGCTACCGTGTATACGGACGAGCAGATAGAGAAGCTGATGCTTCACCTGGGCCGTGTCGTCACGCAGGTGGTCACAACGGTGAAACAGCGCGTGGCAGACCTGGAGATTGTTTCGCCGCAGGAAAAACAGCAGCTGCTGTATGCATTTAACGACATGCGGCTTCCGTTTGAACACCAGGATACGGTTGTGGCTCTGTTTACAAAAAGGGCGGCCACAGATCCCGACAGCACCGCCATTCGGTTTGAAGGCAGAAATATCAGCTACCGGCAGTTGCACAACAAAGCCTGCTGCATTGCCCGCCAGATCGACGAAAAGCTGGGTGGCAGGTGTAAAGCCGCAGTAGGCTTGCTGTGCGCCATATCTCCCGAAATGGTAGCCGGTATGCTGGGCATCCTGCTGGCAGGCTGCACATACGTACCGTTATCTCCCGACGCTTCCCGCGAACGGAACACGTATATGCTGGGAGATTGCGGTGCTGCGCTACTGGTGGTTCAGGCAGCCCTGCAGCACGGCATGCCTGCCGGGGAGGCAACAGAAAGCCTTGTCATTACAGGGGAAGACGGCTGGGATGATAACATAGCCTATCAACCTGCTGCAATACTGCCAGAAGATATTATCTACATCATCTATACCTCGGGAACAACAGGCAAGCCCAAAGGCGTAGCCGTGACGCAACGCGGAATATCGAATATGCTGTGCAATTATCAGCACATCTATCAAATATCCCCCGGGATGGTGTTTAGCCAGATCGCCAGCATCACTTTTGATGCGGCCGCTTTTGAAATATGGCCTGCTTTGACAAGCGGGGGCTGTCTTTGCATGGCGCCGGAATACCTGCGTACAGACGCAGCCCTGATGCAGTCATGGCTGATGGAAAACAGGGTGGAGATCACATTCCTGCCAACCGCACTGGCCGAATATCTGCTGCAAAATGAATGGCCAGGCGCGCCCCCCTCCCTGCGGGTGGTAAATGTGGCGGGCGACAGGTTGAAGTATCACCCGGCCGGCGAGCTGCCATTTGAGCTGTATAACCTCTATGGCCCTACGGAGGATGCTATATGGACCTCCTATGCGGCGCTGCGGTACGACAAAGCGAATACCGTATACAGCATAGGGCGGCCCATAGCGAATAAAAGAGTTTATATCCTGAATGCTGATCACCAGCTGCAACCTGTTGGCGTACCAGGAGAACTCTGTATCTCCGGCGCCGGGTTAGCCCGCGGATATGTAAACAGCGACGCGCTTACAAAAGAGCGTTTTGTGGCGGACCCGTTTTTCGATGGAGAAAGAATGTACAAAACGGGCGACATGGCGTGCTGGTTGCCCGACGGAAATATCTGCTTTATCGGAAGGAAAGACAACCAGGTGAAGATAAGAGGGTTCCGGATTGAACCCGGCGAGATAGAGAATACACTGGCCGCATATGCCCCTGTCCAGGATGTGGTGGTGGCGGTGCTGGAAAGAGGCGACCATAAATACCTTGCCGCGTACTACACCGCTGCAGAGGCGATAGCCGCCGATGCACTGAAAGACTATTTGCTGGCGCGCCTTCCCGCCTACATGGTGCCGGCTTATTTTGTTCACTTACCCTCCATACCGCTCACTCCCAACGGCAAGGCCGACAGGAAACGATTGCCCGACCCCGGGATAACGGCGTCAGCACAGTATGAGGCGGCGTCTACACCTATCGGCACGAAGCTCGTGGAGATCTGGTCGGAAGTATTACACCTGGATAGAGACAAAATAGGCATCAATACCAACTTTTTTGATCTGGGTGGCCATTCCATCAGCTTAATGGCCCTGAATAGCCGCATTAACGATGCTTTCGGTTGTAATCTCTCAGTAGCGGGCATGTTCCGGTTGCCCACCATCAGCAGCCAGGAACAACACCTTATGAATGGAGACGCGGATTTGTCTGCACTGGAAAACCGCCTTGAGCAGGACCTTAACGAAGCCGGCGCTGTGCTGGACCTGTTGCAGGACGGGCCATCCGGCGCCAACGAATAATCTACTGCTATTAAAGTCTGAATAAACTATCTCAATTGCAAAAAGATGAGTACATATACGGGATTAGAAATCGCGATCATCGGTATGGCCGGACGGTTTCCGGGCGCTGCTGACGTCCATGCCTTCTGGAACAACCTGGCTGCCGGTGTAGAATCTGTCCGCTTTTTCACGGATGAAGAGTTGCGGGAAGACGGGGAAGACGAGCGTTTGATCAACACCCCGGGCTATGTAAAGGCGAATGGGCTACTGGAAGACAAGGATTGCTTTGATGCTGCCTTTTTTAATTACCGGCCGGATGAAGCGGGGATCATGACACCGCAGATGAGGGTATTTCATGAGTGCGTCTGGGCGGCGCTGGAGGATGCCGGTTGCAACCCGGATGAAACGCCCTATAAAATCGGGATGTTTGCCGGAGCTTCGCCGGATATCAACTGGGAGCTGTATGCACAGCTCATGAACAGGGACGGAAAAGTGGATGACTTCACGCTTTCCCTATTGTCCAACCCCAAATTCATTGCCACCAAATTATCTTATGACCTCAATCTGAAAGGTCCGTCGGTTTTTCTGGATACAGCCTGTTCAACATCGCTGGTGGCAGTGCATATGGCGTGTAAGAGTTTATTGCTGGGAGAATGCGGAATGGCGGTAGCCGGCGGAGTAACAGTCACCAACAGGCCGCGCAGGGGATACCTGTACCAGGAAGGTATGATTTATTCGAAAGACGGGCATTGCCGCACGTTCGACGACGCTGCCAGCGGAACTGTTGCCGGCGAAGGCGCCGGCGTGGTGGTGCTGAAAACACTGAAGAATGCGCTGAAAGATGGAGATAATATCTGGGCTGTTATCAAAGGCAGCGGCATAAACAACGACGGGGCCGGCAAGGTGGGATATACGGCGCCATCTGTCAAAGGGCAGATAGAAGCTATCATGATGGCGCAGAAATGGGCGAAGACAGCGCCGGAGACCATCAGCTATATCGAGGCGCATGGTACCGCCACCAAACTGGGAGATCCCGTGGAGATGGAGGCGCTCAATGCCGTGTTTGGAAAAAGCGAGGCGAAATATTGTGCGGTCGGATCGGTGAAAACCAACATAGGACATCTGGACACGGCAGCGGGTATCGCAGGGCTGATCAAAGTTGTATTGTCGCTTCGGTACCGGCAGCTCCCGCCCAGCCTGCATTTTCAGACAGCTAACCGGGAGATCGGTTTTACAGGTACGCCTTTTTATGTAAATACCGCCCTCCGGGAATGGCGCAACGATCAGTACCCGTTGCGGGCCGGCGTCAGCTCCTTCGGTATTGGCGGCACCAATGCACATCTCATACTCGAAGAAGCGCCGCAGGCGCCCGATGCGGCAGATGGCCGGAAAAGTCATCTGCTCATGCTGTCGGCGAAGACAAAGCCGGCGCTGGAAAGAGCTGCTGCTAACCTAAAAGCCTTTCTTGAACAAAACAGTGACGCCAGCCTTGCTGACCTGGCATATACGCTCCAGACAGGCAGAAAATGGTTCCGCTACCGGAAATATGTGGTCAGCGAAACTTTCAACGAAGCGATCGCTCAACTGGCGAAGGCGCCGGTGGAAGACAGCGAATCATCCACCCGCACGCAGCACTACCGGAAAGTTTTTATGTTCCCCGGGCAGGGATCGCAATATATCAACATGTGCAGGGAACTATATACCTCTGAACCGGTATTCCGGGAAGAGACAGACAAAGCATTCGCCATCGTTGAAAAAATATCCGGCAGGCAACTGTACCCTGTTGTGTTTCCTGAAGACGGGGCAGATACTACTGCGATTGATGAAACAGCCTGCACGCAGCCCCTGTTGTTTATCGTGGAGTATGCGCTGGCCCGCCTGCTGATCACATGGGGGATTCTTCCCGACCTGATGATTGGCCACAGTGTGGGAGAATATGTGGCTGCCTGCATCAGTGGCGTGTTCTCGCTGGAAGATGCCCTGTGGCTGGTGGTGAAAAGAGGAGAACTGATGCAGAAGGCGCCAAGAGGAAAGATGCTCGCTGTCTCCATGGGGAGGAAAGCGCTCGAAAACCTGCTGCCCCATTATAAAAACATTTCGCTGGCGGCTGTAAACAGCAGTTCTCTCTGTGTGGTAGCAGGAACAGAGGCCGCCATCAGTGAGTTTGGCGCAGTATTGAATGCGAAAGGATATGCCAGTAGGCTACTGCGTACCTCCCATGCCTTTCATTCCTACCTGATGGACAGCGTGCTGGATGAATTTCATCAGGTGGTGGCCCGGGTGCAGATGCATCCGCAGCAAATCCCTTTTATTTCAAACCTTACCGGCCTTCCGGCGGCCGACGCCATGATCTGTACGCCCGGGTACTGGGTAAATCATCTCAGGCACACGGTTTTGTTTGCAGACGGCATCGCAACAATTCTGCAACAGGAACACACGGTGCTGATAGAGGCAGGGCCGGGTAAAACCCTGGGATCCTTTGTGCAGTCAGGTAAAGCGCGGAACGCTACACATAAAGTCTGCCAGCTTACCCGGCATCCCCGGGAAGATACGGGAGACCTGCACCGGTTGCTGGTTGGCATAGGACAGCTGTGGCAATGGGGAATTGTGCCCGACTGGCAACAATTTTATCAGGGACAGGTACGCCGTAAAATATCCCTGCCAACCTATTCATTTGAGAAAACCAAATTCCCGGTGTATGTGGACGCTTCCCGCATGCTGTCGGAGATGACGGTTGACAGGGCTCTGCAGAAGAATGCTGATATGTCCCGTTGGTTCTATACACCTTCCTGGACGATTGCTCCGCCCGTACAGTGCCCGCGGCCCGTGAAGGAGACCGGCTACACGTTGCTGCTGGCAGATGAGTGCGGTGTGGGGGAAGCGCTGGCTTCCGGCTACAAAGCAGCTGGAGAAAAGATCATCTGCGTAACTGCCGGCGACGCTTTTTATCAGCATACAGACGATGCCTATACCATCGATCCTTCGTGCAGGGCACATTTCGATCAGTTACTGACAGCTCTGGCTAAAAGTCATCGGCTGCCTCACTGCATCGTTTATTGCTGGGGAATACAGGAACCTGTTTCACAGACTGTTTCGGCAGCCGTGTTGAGCCGGTGCTGTTATGGCCTGCTGGAGCTGGCCAAAAGCTGTCAGGCATATGGAGAACGTGCCCCGCAGTTTGTGGTGATTACCCATAAAATGTATTATATCCTTGACGCTGCCGGACCTGCCGGTCTTCAGGTGCTGGCGCCGGCCCTGCTGAAAGTATTGTCGCAGGAAACGCCCGGAATGCGCGCCAGTCACATTGATATAGACCTGGAAGATTTGCTGCGGGCCGATTTCGCCACGTTCCTCCAACGGGAAATACAAACTGCGGAACGGGGCGCGGTAACCTGCTTTCGCCACGGGAAGCGGTGGCGGCAAACATTTGAGCGGATAACCCTTCCCAATGCCCATGCATTCCGGCAGGAAGGCGTATACCTTATTACCGGCGGACTGGGGAACCTGGGTTTTGTGATCGCGGATTATCTTCTCCGTACACACAACGCCAGGGTAATGTTACTTGGCCGCACCGGGTTGCTGACAGCAACATCAGACGACCTCCGTCCGGCACAGGTGGAAAAGCTGCAAAGGCTTCGCAGGCTGGAAAAACATACGGCCGGTAAGGTGGCATACCTGTCCTGCAACGTGGCAGACCCCGCCCGGCTGGCTGCAGCGGTAAAGGAATGCGAAGCACGTTTCGGCGCGCTGCATGGCGTTATTCATGCGGCAGGCATCACCGGCGGCAGCTCCGTTAGCCCCGCATCGGAACTAACCGCAGCGGATTTTGACGCGCAGTTCGAACCAAAGATAAAGGGCGTGCAGGCACTGAAAGAAGTGCTGGAAGGAAAGCAGGTAGATTTTTGCCTCATCATCTCGTCGCTGTCGGCTGTACTCGGAGGTATAGGCTTTGGCGCTTATGCGCCGGCCAATGCCTTCATGGACCACTTCATCAGCAGCCACAAAGCACAGGAGAAACTGGAGAACTGGATAAACGTCAGCCTGGACGGCCTTGAGCTGGAAAGCGCCACGGCAGACCTGATCGGTAAAGAGGAGGTGATGGCTGTGCTGGAACGTATACCCGCCATGAAGGAACTGCCGGGCGTACTGGTGTCCGCATCGGACCTGTATGCAAGGCTGGACCGGTGGATTTACGGTAACAGGCCGGAAAATCAACAGCCGGCTTTGCAGCCGGCGCTGCCGGCATATGAGGCGTCATTGCCCGTAACAGCAGCGGCGCCAGGTGTGGCAACGCAGGCGCTGACCGCATTATGGCAACAGTTCTTTGACCGCGAGATTACCGCTGAAGACGACTTCTTCGAAATCGGCGGAGACTCGCTGAAGGCCCTGACGATGATCGGCAGACTACGTAGCGCTTTTCATGTTGAAATATCGGTGCGCGACTTCTTCCATCATTCAACCGTCGAAAAAATGGCTGCGTTGATTGCCGCCACCGCCGCTGTTCACAACGATGAAGCGTCTACATATGCCCCGATTGCGCCATCTCCGCGGAAAGACTGGTATCCGCTGAGCGCAGTACAGCAAAGACAGCATTTCCTGTATGAATTCGACCGGTCGTCGCTCGCCTACAACCTTTCTCAGATGATTCGGATAAAAGGACCGGTCGACAAAGAGAAGTTTAACCGTGTCATAAACAGGATCGTGGCACGGCACGAGATATTAAGGACCTATGTCGGGTTTGAAGAGGGCACGGCGGTACAGAAGATAACAGATGCCGTACATATCCCGCTGGACCACATAATGGCAACAGAAGATGAACTTCCGGAGGTAATAAAAGGGTTTGTCAGGCCATTTGATCTGCACAGTGGTCCGCTGCTTCGTATAGCTCTGGTGGAGATAAGCACAGACGAATTTCTCCTGATGATTGATATGCATCACTTTATTTCGGATGGCGTATCATTCAATATATTCCTGAAAGAATTTATGACGCTCTACAACGGGCAGGAGCTCGCCGAAGTAAAACTGCAATACAGGGATTATGCAGTGTGGCAGCGTACCGAAGCCCGGAGGCAGTTGTTGGAACAGCATCGCCATTGGTGGCTGGAGGAATTCGCGGAGGAGGCGGCTGCACTGGACCTCCCATTGGACTACAGTAGACCTTTGGTACGAAATTACAAAGGCGCCACCATAGAGTTTGATCTCGGTGAACAGGAAACACAACAGCTCCGGGAGATAGCAGAAGCGGAAGGCGCAACATTATTCATGGTGTTGCTGGCGGTATACAGCGTGTTGCTGGGAAAATTGTCCGGCCAGGAAGATGTTGTGATCGGTACCCCTACCTCAGGACGCGATCATGCCGATCTGGAAAGCATCATGGGAATGTTTGTCAACACAATGGCGATACGCACCTTCCCACGTGAAGAAATGTCCTTCCGTACTTTACTGCGCGAGGTACGTTCAAAGGCACTGAATGTATTCGACAGGCAGGCATATCCCTACGAATCGCTGATCGACGAGCTTAAGCTGGCGCGCGATACCAGCCGTAACCCGTTGTTTGATGTGTGGTTTGTGTATCAAAACTTTAACGATACGCTGCTGGAGCTGCCTGACCTGCGCCTGTCACCGTATCCTGCGGGAAGCGCTATCTCCCAGTTTGACCTGTCGCTGACTGCCGGAGAACTGAACGGACGGCTGCATTTGAATTTTGAATACTCTACAGAGCTTTTCAGCCGCAATACCATCGAACGTTTTATCACTTATCTGCGTAGGATCGTAAACGCTGTCTGTGCCAACGCAGATGACAGGATTGCCTCCATCGCTCTGGTGCAGGGAGCGGAAAGAGAGCTGTTGCTGAACACCTTTAACGACACGGTTAAGCACATAGAAAGGGAGAAAACTTTTTTTGCCCTTTTCATGGAGCAGATGTTGCGCACGCCGGAGCATATTGCGGTAGAACATCGCCATCTTTCGTTAAACTACCACGAGCTGTATGGCCGTGCAGCCAGGCTGGGTCAATATCTTGCGGCAAAAGGCATAAAGGCAGGGAGCAGGGTGGCGTTGTACATGCCAAGAGGTATTGATATGCTGACGGCCATCCTGGGTACTTTCCGCGCCGGTGCGGCGTATGTGCCGGTGGAAACAGACTATCCGTCACAACGCGTACTGGAAATCATTACAGACAGTAATGCTGCGGTCGTGCTTGTGAACAGGCAGTCGCTTTCGTTGGCTGATGACCCGGGGCTATCAGCAGAAATCTGTAATGTAGAGGATGTTGTTCAGACCGACCAGGGAACGGCTATACCGGAACCTGCAAAAGCCGACGATATTGCCTATATCATCTATACCTCCGGCACTACCGGCCGCCCTAAAGGCGTAATGGTGCACCAGCTGGGGATGCTTAACCATATCTATGCGATGATAGAGGCACTGCAGCTGGGCGAAGGCGATGTTATTGCACAAATGGCTTCCTGCAGTTTTGATATATCTGTCTGGCAGTTTTTATGCGCGCTGCTGACAGGCGGCAGGACCTGCATTATAGACAAGGATATCGTGCAGGACCCGGCCAGGTTGCTGAAGGAAATCCGGGAAAAACAAGTCACCATCGCGGAGATGGTACCTTCGTTGCTCGGCTCGTTGCTGGACGAAGCGTTGCTGTCAGGCGCGCCGCAGCGGCTACCGCTACGATGGGTGATACCTACCGCCGAACTGATCACACCGGCGCTAGCCGCCAGATGGTACGGCGCCTATCCGGATGTTAGGCTTATTAATGCTTACGGCCCCGCAGAAGCGTCGGATGATGTGACGCTATACCTTATCCGGCCGGATGATGACAGGCCGGTCATCCCCATCGGTAAGCCCGTTGGGAATATAAGGATATACATTCTGGATAGATACCGTAACCTTTGCCCGGTGGGAGTTGTCGGAGAAATTTGTATTGCCGGCGTGGGGGTGGGCAAGGGATACTGGCAGGACAACGAGAAAACCGCCCGCGCATTTATACCGAATCCTTTTATTACGGACGCCAACCCCTGGTCAGCAGACTACAGCGTGCTGTATTGCACCGGTGACATGGGATATTACCTGCCCGATGGAAATATTGTGTTCAACGGGCGCCGCGACCACCAGGTAAAAATCCGTGGTCATCGTATTGAGTTGAGCGAAGTGGAAAATCATCTCCTGCAACATGGTCAGCTGAAAGAAGTGGCGGTGCTGGACCGCGAGAAAAACGGCAGCCGGTTCCTGGCGGCCTATTATGTGGCCGGCCAGGCGTTATCAGCAGACGACCTTCGGACTTACCTCATGAGCCGCCTTCCAGAGTATATGGTGCCCTCATTTTTTGTCTGGATGGAGAAGATGCCGCGTACTGTGAATGGCAAATTGGACAGGAAAGCACTTCCGGCGCCGGAGGTAAGCCGGACAGAAATGCAGGAGATGCCCGTCACTTCCAGCGAACAACTACTGGCAGACATCTGGTGCAAAGTACTGGAAATACAGACAGTTAGTGTAACGGACAACTTTTTCGCCATCGGCGGAGATTCCATCAAATCAACGCAGATTGTTTCCCGCCTGAGGTCGGCCGGTTATGAGATCTCTGTGAAAGATATTTTCATCTGCCAGAATATCCGCGAACTGGCAAACCGGGTACGGCCGGTTGTCAGCGTCAGGGACCAGTCGCCGGTAACAGGTACGGCTATACTCACACCGGTACAGCGGCTTTTCTTTGAAGGGCCTGTCACCCGGAAACATCACTATAACCAGTCAGTATTGCTCAATTTTCCCGCAGGAATATCTGTCGATGTTGTCAAAAAGATCTTTATCCGCATACAGGAACACCATGATGCGCTCCGGATGGTGTTGAGGCACAACGGCGACGGTGACATAATGATGGAGAACCGGGGCGTTGATATGGAGCTCTGGTGCAGGGAGTATGACTTCCGGGGTACGCCGGACCCGGCGGCAGCACTCCTGGCTGCCTGCAATAGCGTACAGGCAGGGATCGATCTGCAATCCGGCCCGTTGATGCGGCTTGCCCTGTCACATATGCCCGATGGCAGCCGATTACTGATCGTCATCCATCACCTGGTGGTGGATGGTATTTCGTGGCGTATCCTGCTGGAAGATATAGCTTCGCTGTATGACAGGCTGCAGAAAAATGAAGTGCCTGGGCTGCCTCCCAAAACGGATGCCTTTTTAACCTGGCCATCACGCCTGTCGGAATATATACGTACGGAATCTTATCAAAAAGCGAAGTGTTACTGGGCATTACCAGCGCCGGGTAAAACAGTGCCCATCAGGCGCGACCATAATACCGAACAGGGAACGCTGGCGCATGCGGCTATAGAAACCATACGGCTGGATCATGCTACTACAGCGGCATTGATAACAACGGCGCATCATCGTTTTGGTACCCGCATCAATGACCTGCTGCTGACTGCGTTGCTGCTGGCGGTACGCAGGCAATATGGAAATAATATCCTGCGACTGGACCTGGAAGGTCACGGGCGCGAAGAGCTCGTGCCTGGAACAGACATCAGCCGAACAGTAGGATGGTTTACCAGTATTTTCCCCGTGACACTGGAAGTTGGGGGAGAAGACCTGGGCACAACAATTAAGGCTGTCAAGGAAACACTGCGGGCCATACCCAATAACGGCATCGATTACGGCATATGGAGGTTTATGGACCCCGAAGCACATGTGCCGCCGGAACATGAGACGCGCCCACAGATCATTTTCAATTATCTCGGTCAGTTCGATGAAGACAACGGTGGCCCACTGTATGCAATGGCACCCGAAAGCAGCGGTGACGAGCAGCACGGGGAAGAAATACTTGAATATGAACTGGAAATATCGGGGCATATCGCCAATGGAACGCTTGAGCTGAACCTGCGTTTCAGCCGGGAACAATATTACCCCGAAACCATCCGCTCCCTGATGCATGCCTGCAAAGACTATCTCGAACAGATTACCGCCTGTTGCTGCGCGGAAAATATCAGGGAGCTTACACCTTCCGATCTTACTTATAAAGCGCTGACGGTAGAACAGCTGGATGCTTTGCAGAAGCACTATGCCGTGGCGGACGTATATCCCCTGTTGCCCATGCAGGAAGGTATCTTCTTCCATACGCTCTACGATGAACATGGCCGTTATTATTTTGAGCAGCTCACCTGCCGCGTGGAGGGCACTTTAAATATAGAGGCAGTTGAACAAGCCATGAACGTTATCATAGACCGCTACAGCGTATTACGTACGGCTTTCGTGCACGAAGGGCTGGACCGCCCGTTGCAGGTGGTGCTACAGGCCAGGAAAGTAGATTTCGCATATATCGATGTCTCAACGGAATGCAGGGAGAAAGGAATGGAGGCGGTCATCCGGTCTTATCAGTTACAGGACAAGTCGCGCAAATTCAATCTGGAGAAGGATGTATTAATGCGCCTGACCATTTTGCAGCTGTCAGACGAAGCCTGTGCGTTTATATGGAGCTATCATCATATCCTGATGGACGGCTGGTGCATGAGCCTCATTATCGATGATTTCCGGAAACTGTACCACGCTTGCAGCAGTGGCGGGAAAGCAGCGCTGCCACCGGTTAAACCTTACAGCGAATACATCTCATGGCTCGTCAGCAGGAACACCTCTGCGTCGGTTGGGTACTGGCGGCAGTATTTATCCGGGTATAACAGCCCTGTTACCCTGCGTGCTGCCGCAAAGGTTTCACCCGCTGCAACAGCCGCGCCTCCCGGTATGCTGGTACAGGAACTGCTCATTGCTCCCGGCGTGACGGGACAGTTGAAGAATATGTCCATCAAGTATGGCGTGACTATCAATACCATCCTGCAGTTGGCATGGGCTCTTATGCTGGGACGATATAACAATACTTCCGATGTAGTGTTTGGTGCCGTTGTATCCGGCCGCCCTGCGGAGGTAGCAGGAATCGAGTCTATGGTAGGACTTTTTATTAACACCATCCCGGTGAGGGTAACCTGGACTGCAGAAGATACGGTGCCCGGCCTTTTAAGAAAGCTACAGGAAACCGCGCTGAACGGGGAAGTACATCACTTCCATTCCCTGGCGGAGATACAGGCGCTCAGTGAGCCCGGAAGGGAATTGCTCGATCATATCCTCGTTTTTGAGAACTACCCCATCAGTAGCGCGATACAGGGCGGCGGCCTTCAGGCAGGCGGGCTGGCCATTACCGGTGTAACTGTTGACGTGCAGACAAACTATGACCTGGCTGTTGTTATTATGCCGGGAGATACGATCTGTATCAATTTCAAATACAATCCACAGATATATGACACCGCGGCCGTTGGCCGCCTGGCTGCTCACCTGGAGCAGATCATCACCGGCCTCGCGAACGACTGGGCGCGGCCGGCAGCAGATCTGGAAATGATAACGGAAGCAGAAAAAGCATGGCTGGTACAGCTGAATGAAGCGGTACTTCGTTACAGCAACGAAAAAACTTTTATTCATATGTTTGAAGAACAGGTTGCGCAGAGGCCCCTGCACGATGCCGTGGTGTATGGAGATGACAGGATCACTTACCGGGAACTGAGTGAAAGAAGCACCGAAATGGCCGGGCGGATACGCCAACGGCCGTATGCAGGCGAACTGGTGGCCGTTTATGTGTCTCCTTCTGTGGAAATGATGATTGCATTGTTGGGCGTCCTCAAGGCAGGCAAAGCGTTTCTGCCGCTGGACCCGGGGCAGCATACCGGGCGCCAGGCGGAGGTACTTCTGGAAAGCCGCGCAGGCTTGCTGTTAACGACTGAGGACCTGCAGCACGACCTGCATTTCGATGGAGAAAAGCTGATGATACACCGGCAGCTGCCCGCAGGCACTACAAATGAGGATTGTCTTCCGGCCGGACCGGAATGCCCGGCATACGTTATCTATACCTCCGGCAGCACTGGCCGCCCCAAAGGTGTAAAAATCAGGCACCGCAATCTTGCCAACTATGTACGGTGGTTCACGCAAATGCTGCCATTGACGCCGGGCGATCAATCAGTGCTTACCTCCTCGTACGCTTTTGACCTCGGTTATTCTTCTATATTCCCGGTGCTGGCCGGTGGGGGCACATTGCACCTGGTATCGCCTTCCTGTTACCGTTCGCCCGAAGAGTTGTTGCAGTATGTGGCGGATAACCATATTACCTATCTGAAACTCACGCCCACCCTGTTCAGCGCCATAGTGGAAGCACCGGCCTTCGGACGATGTCCGTTGCCTGCGCTCAGGCATATTCTGCTCGGAGGGGAACCTATAGTGCCGGCCGATATCGAAAAAGCCATGAAGTACTACGGGCATATTCAATACATCAATCACTATGGACCAACAGAAACGACCATCGGCGTTGTGGCACAACGGATAACCGACCCATCGTTCTTCCGGCGTCCGACAATTGGCAGGCCGGCAGGTAACACAAAAATATTTATCGTCGACAGGCAGCTGAAAATACAGCCGCCCGGCATTCCGGGAGAACTATGCGTGGCGGGAGACAGCGTGGGCGAAGGCTACCTGCATCAGGAGGCGCTGACAGAAGAAAAGTTTGTTTCGATTCATTCACTGACGACAGGCAAAGTATACCGTACCGGAGACCTGGCCACGATACTCCCCGATGGTAATATCGAGTTGCTGGGGCGGATCGATCATCAGGTTAAGATCAGAGGGTTCAGGGTGGAAACAGGAGAAATAGAAAATCGATTAACCGGTTTTCAGGAAATAAAGCAGGCTGTTGTCGGGCTGTTGGAAAAGGGGGGCAGCAAACAGCTCGTGGCGTGGTATGTAGCGGATAACGAAATTGAGCATTGGCGGCTGAAAGACTATCTGGCAGCCCGCCTCCCGGACCACATGGTGCCTGTTGCTTACGTACGGATTGATAAGCTGCCCCTTACGGGAAGCGGAAAGATAGACCGCAAAGTGCTGCCTGACCCCGGGGTAAGGCCGGAAGGAAGTTACGTGGCTCCACGCACACGGACGGAGCAAACACTGGCCGGAATATGGGCAGGACTGCTACAGATAGATGCTGTAACCATTAGTGTAAAGGATGACTTCTTTGAACTGGGCGGCCATTCCGTCACCGCTGTAAGGCTAAATTACCGCATACAGGGATTATTTGCCGTCAGGCCGGGTATACAGCAAATCTTCCATACGCCGACTATTGAACAGCTGGCGCGCATTGTGGATACGCTGCGTAAAGAAGAGGCAATAATGATCCGGCGCCGGGAGAAAATGGACTACTACCCGGCATCTTCTGCACAGGAAAGAATATTTTATGAGCATACACTGGTAAAAGATAATCTCACTTATAATAACTGTAAAGTCTATCGCATGAGCGGCAAGCCGGACCTGGAAAGGCTGCAACAGTCCATCCGGCTGCTGGTCAGCCGCCACGAAGGGCTGCGCACCGCCTTTTTGCTTACGCCCGGTGGGTTGGTTCAACGGGTAAACGATACAGCGGACGTGGAGATCGTAGACCTGAGCGCCGGCTATCAAACAGTGGACGACGCCTTCAGAGGGTTTGTCAGGCCCTTTGATTTGCAGGCCGGTAATCTGGTCCGTTGTGGCGTGCTGCAGTTAAACGATGAGGAGAACTTCCTGTTTGTTGATATACATCATATCGTATGTGACGGGATTTCCCGCGATATTCTGATGAACGACTTTAAGGCGTTTTATAAAGGAGCCACACCGGCGCCGCTGGCGTTGAGGTACACGGATTATGCCTGCTGGCAACGGCAGCGGCACGGAAGTCTGAAACAACAGCAGGAGTTCTGGCGGAAAAAGCTGGCCAATAAGCCGGAGGGCGCTTCGTGGCTGATCGCCCGCAACGGCGGCGTGCCCGATATGCAGGTGGCCGGCTGCTACCGGATGGAGCTGGGCAGCCATCTGCGGACGGCAGCTTCCAGGCTCGCCAGGGCTTCGGGGGTGTCAGATTTTATGCTCCTGCTTTCTGTCTACTATATACTCCTGTCAAAAGTGTCCGGAGGCACTGACATCACGATCGGTACTGAAAGCATAGGAAGGCCGCAGGAGCGACTGCTCGACGTGGTGGGGACGTTTGTGAACCTGCTGCCCCTACGATTGCAATTTGATGAAAATACACCTTACGCGGAACTGTTGCAGATGGTCCGGAGTGTTGTATTGGAAGCTTTTGAACACCAGGATTATCAATATGACGACATGGTGTCTATGCTTCGGGCAGATGGTAATACCGTTCCCGCGCTCATTGACGCACATTTTTCACTTATCACCGCAAGACCGGCCACGATAGAACCGGATGATCTTGATTTTGTGCCCTGCGAAGACCTGTGGATTGCTACAACAGATCATCCGCTCAGTTTACAAATCGCAGAAGAGGGAGACTGCTGGAATTTGTATTTCATCTACAACAAAGCACTCTATGAGGCAGAAGAGATCGGGTTGCTGGCGGCCTATTATAAAAACATTACCGAAGCTGTGCTGGAAAACGGAAGTATACATATTAACGGCATAAAGCCGGAAGTGGCCATATCATGAACAGCACGCCGGTTTACACAAACTTAACCTGATATTTAACGCTATTTTATGTGTGGAATTTGCGGATATATTAAATATGACGGACCGCTGTCGGAATATGACAAAAAGATCGTAGCGCAAATGAACAGCAAGCTACGCCACCGCGGACCGGATGCCCAGGAAACAGTACTGCTTGATAATGTGGCGCTGGGCTTTTCCCGGCTCAGCATCATCGGCCTGGAAAACGGAATGCAGCCCCTGTATAATGAAGACAGGTCTGTTGTCGTGATCTGCAACGGGGAGATATTTAACTATATAGAGCTCAGGCAGCAACTGAAGAAAAAAGGACACGCGTTCCGGACGGATTCAGATGTAGAGGTCATCGTGCACTTGTATGAAGAACACGGGATGGACTTCCTGAACAAGCTGAACGGCCAGTTTGCCTTTTTGCTGTATGACCGCAAAAAACAATGCGCTTACGGTGTACGTGACCAGATGGGCATCGTGCCATTCTTCTATACAATTGCCGGCAATGCCTTTATTTTTGGTTCAGAGATCAAAGCGATACTGGAGCATCCCCTGGTAACCCGGGAGTTGAACCTCACAGGGCTGGACCAGATATTGACGTTTGCAGGGCTGATCAGTCCTGTCACAATGTTTAAAAATATTTCCAGCCTCGAAAACGGTCACTATCTGCATATTGATAACAAAGGAAAGATCAGCAAGGTGGAATACTGGGATCTCATTTATCCCGAAGGGCAGATAGGAGACGGCGGAAAACCCGAGAAATATTTTGTAGACAGACTGGAGGAGCTGTTTTGCGCATCGGTAAACCTCCGGCTGAGGAGTGATGTGCCGTTGGGATTTTATCTGAGCGGAGGGCTGGACTCATCTGCCATTGCCATGAAGGTTTGTCTGTTGGCAGCGGGGAATGTGAAAGAGGCTTTCTCGATAGATTTTGTGGAATCGCAGTTTTCCGAATCAGCATATCAGCAACTCGTGGCAAGAGAAAGCAAGGCCGCGCTTAACCGGAAGATCTTCTTTTATGATGATATCAGCGAAAGGCTGCGGCAAGTGATCTATCATTGTGAATGTCCTTTGAAGGAATCCTACAATACCGCCTCGCTTTCCCTGTCAGAGTCGGTCCGTTCAAAAGGCATTAAAGTCGTATTGTCCGGCGAAGGCGCCGATGAGTTGTTTGCCGGGTATGTAGGTTTCAGGTTCGATAAAATGAGGGCCATGCAGGTGATGCAACATGCCATTACCCCGCGCGAGCAGGCGCTCCGCGAAAAAGTATGGGGCGACGGGGACTTTTTTTACGAGCGTAATTTTGTGGAGACGGAGGCAGACAAAAGAAGCCTTTATGGCGACGCGGTAAATGCGGTTTACCACGACTTCAACTGCCTCCGGCATTTTGTGGTCAACAGGGACAGGCTTAGGAACCGGGATATGGTGAATAAAAGAGCGTATATCGATTATAAGCTCCGGCTGGTGGATCACCTCGTGTCTGATCATGGAGACAGGATGGCGCTTGCCAATTCCGTGGAAGTCAGGTATCCTTTCCTGGACAGGGAGCTGGTGGAGTTTTCTGCAACCGTCCCCTCGGATCTTAAACTGAATGGGTTTACCGAAAAATACATCCTGAAAAAAATGGCCGGACGCTTTGTTCCCAAAAATGTGGTTGAAAGAGAAAAATACGGGTTCGTGGCGCCCGGCAGTCCTTACCTTCTCCGCCGCAATGTGGAATATATCAATGACCTGCTGTCATATGAGCAGATAAAGAGACAGGGGATTTTTAATCCGGGACAGGTAGAACACCTGAAAAAAATGTACAGTCAGGAAACATTCACTCTTGATCTGCCTTTTGAAACAGACCAGCTGATGATTGTACTGACACTGGGCATATTGCTGGACGAATACTTCCGATAGCCCGCCTGTTTCCCTTACAGGGACCGATCATACGCAAATCTCGCCAATTAAATCTATGTTATGACCTTTCAGTCTGAACTGATCAGCAGCCTGCGTGGCCATGCTGATAAGACCGCCGTGGAGTGCGGCAGCAGGCATGTCAGCTACGCAGAGCTGCTGACCGGCGCCAACAGCATTACCTCCTTTTTAACGGGCATGGAGCTTGGAAAAGAAGCAAGGATAGCTGTCTATTTCAGCGATCGCGCAGATCTCATCACTGCTATTATCGGTATTGCCAATGCAGGATGTGTTTTTGTGCCGGTAGACCTTTCGCTGCCGGCCAACCGGCTGGCGACCATCCTGGAAGAACTGGCCCCCGCCGTTTTCCTGACATCCCGTTGCTCGCCCCATATCAATAAGCTGCACGATGCGCATGTATCCATTTGCTATGTGGAAGATGCGGCTGCCAGCCCGCAACAGGCAGATGTGGTAGCAGGTATCTATCCTCCGTGGGACGAACAGGACAGCCTTTATATTTATTTTACCTCCGGGTCAACCGGCAGGCCCAAAGGGATTATCGGCAGAAATGGCAGCCTGTTGCAGTTCCTGAAATGGGAAACCGAAACGTTCTGCATTGATACAGGCTGCAGATGCAGTCAGTTCATCAGCCCCTATTTCGATGCTTTTCTGCGGGACATCTTTGCACCGTTGCTGCAGGGCGGGACGATCTGCGTGCCGCCCGATGATGAAACTTTCCTGGCGCCTGACCGCATTACCGAATGGATAGACCGGGAGGGGATCACCCTTGTCCACTGCGTACCGTCTTTATTCCAGCTCATCAACAACGACAGGCTTACCACGCAGCATTTCAGTAAGCTGAAACATGTGCTGCTATCCGGCGAGAAAGTGATTCCTTCTGAGCTGGCCCCGTGGTACGCTGTTTTCGGGGAAAGGATACAGCTGGTGAATCTGTACGGGCCCACAGAATGTACAATGGTCCGCGTCTTTCACCGCATCACACCTGCTGATATCAGCAAAGCCAGGATACCAATAGGGGAGCCGATCGCGGATACGAGGCTGATGATCTGTGATGATGCCGGACAACCCTGTGGGCCTATGATCCCGGGGGAGCTGTATATCATCACCAACTATGCAACCAAAGGCTACCTGAATGATACGGAGATGACCAGGGAACGGTTTGTAAGAATACATGACGAAGTATTGGGGGATACCATCGCATTCCGGACAGGGGATATTGCGCGCTTCCTGGTAAATAAAAAAGTAGACCTGATAGGCAGGGCAGACCGGCAGATGAAGGTCAACGGTATCCGGATAGAACCGGATGAGATAGAGCAGCAGCTGATAGCCTCCGGCATAGTAAAAAGCGCGTTGGTCACCGACCGCGGGGAAAACGGCAACACCTCCCTGATGGCCTTCGTAGTGTTACAGGAAACATACAAAAACCACCCCGATGCTCTAACACGCATTTTGGAGCATCTTCATGCCAACCTGCCAGCTTATATGATTCCCCCGGTGGTAGAGAAGGTAGATAGGTTCCCCCTGCTGAGCAACGGAAAAATTGACTACAACAAACTAAAGAGCCAGGTTGGGAACCGCCAGCGTCCGATCGTTGCCCCGACGGACCATACAGAGGTCTCATTGCTGGGTATCTGGAAAGAAATTCTCGGAGACAGACCCATTTCAACAGACGACAGTTTTCACCATGCCGGCGGCAATTCGCTCGCGGTGATGAAGCTGATCGGCAGGATATACAACGAATTCCAGGTGAGATTTTCCCTGCAGGCGCTGTTCGATAACCTGACCATCAAAAAGCAGGCGGCGCTTATCCGGCAGTCGGCCCGTGAAACGTTTTATACCATCACTCCCGCTGTGCCGAAAGCCGCCTATCATGTTACTGCCGTCCAGGAGCGAATGTACTACGATTATGCTACGGACCGCAACAGTACTGCGTACAACATGCCGGTGGCCTGGGAGATAGCCGGTGAGGTACACCGGGACAAGATTGAGACCGCCGTCCAAGCGCTGTTACGCCGTCATGAAAGCCTGAGAACAGCTTTCCGGTTTGTTGACGACCGGTTGATGCAGGTAATACAGGAAGATATCAACTTCTCCCTGGAAGCAATAAATTGTGACCCTCATGCAATAACGGGAGCTATCGCTTCTTTTGTGAGGTCTTTTGACCTCGAATGTGCCCCGTTGCTCCGATGTATGCTGATTACTGTAAACGATGGCCGCAGCATACTTGTGATGGACATACATCATATTATCTGCGATGGCATTTCACAGCAGGTACTGTATGCCGATTTTATAAAGCTCTACCAGGGAAAGATGCTGCCCCCGCTGGCCATACAATATAAGGATTACGCAGAATGGGAATGGAATTTCAGGATGACGGAAGAATACCTTGCCAACCGCGAGTTCTGGCTGAAAATACTGGAAAGGGAAGTGCCCGTACTACATCTGCCCGTTTCCCGCGGAACGGGTGAGCTGCCGGACCAGGCCGGACAGGTGACGGTCGCAGTCAGCAAACAGTTGCTGGCGCCGCTGATAAAAGATTTGAGTGAAAAGGATGTCACTATTGCCCCTGTATTATTGTCTGTGTATTTCCTCTTTCTTTCGCAGATCACCGGCCAGGAAGATATTGTAGTAGGGGTTGCAGCTTCGGGAAGAACGCAGTATGAGCTGGAAAATGTGGTGGGAATGTTTGTGAAAACGTTGCCGGTGAGGAGCCTGGTTCGTCCGGACCAAAAGGTAACGGATTTTATCTATGACCTGCATCGCCACCTGGTGCAGGCAGGCGACCGCCAGGTGTATGATCTTTCGGATATTCAGCATGTTCTGAACAGGAGGGGTGGTCAACAGGAACGCGAGCTGTTCAGGACCATGTTTGTTTTTCAAAATTTTGAACGCGGACATTTGGAGGCAACCGGATCACCTTTCCGGCTATATGAAGTGGAGCACGCTTCCCCTGCATACCCGCTGACGCTCATCGCGTTTGAAGATGATACAGCCTTTTACTTCCGCCTGGAATTTTCAAGGCAGTACTTTACCCCCGAAGATGCCCGGTTGCTGGCATCCCGGTTTGTTGAGCTGACGCAAAAACTAGCGCGTCACTCCGCAGGCGCCATCGCCGATGTTATAGATGACAGCAGCATTGCGCCTGCCACTGCCGGTGAAGAAATCTCTTTTAACTTCTGATTTTTTAACTCCCAGCACTTATATACATGTCTACCGGACCCACACTCGATTACAAGTCCCTTGAAACAAACGCAAGGGCCAGGGCAAGAAGTTACTGGCAACAACGTTTTGCCGGATTTCAACCTGCCGCTTATTTTATTGACTATGGAAAACTCCACGATAGCCATGTCGCCCGCCAGACAGCCACCTGTACTGTTACTGCACCGACAGAGGTAACAGGCAGGCTTCAGCGTATCGCTGTGTCGGACAAGGCGCGGTATATTGTACTGCTGGCTGTATTAGGTATACTGGCCAGAAAATACTCCATGTCCGGCGACGTGATGATCCTCTGCCCCGTGTACAGCGATGCTGTATTGGCTGGAGACGATGAACGTATTGTGCCAGTCCGCATGAATGATTTCGGGGATGTTTCATTCCAGGATTTTCTGCTGAAGCTGAAAGATATGCTGGCAGCCGATCTTCAGCATAGCGGATACCCTGTTGAGCGCATACTGGAACGAAAAAGGGACATCTTGAATGAGGTGGCAACAACGGGCATGATGGTCAGGGGGATACACTCCCCCGAATCATTCGGTGCCCATACTCCGGACCTGCTTTTCTGTTTCCGCGTACAGCAGGAACTGGAGCTGGAGGTACAGTATAATGCGGCCCGCATGGATGCGGGGTTTATTCAGCAGCTGGCAGACCGCTATTTTATCCTGCTGGCGAACTGCCTGGGCGCGGCAAAAGCAAAAGTCAGTGAGGCGGAAATGACCACCGCAAGTGAGATATACCAGATACGCTGCGAATTTAACGACACGAGGACCAGTTATCCTTCGGATAACACGATTACGGCATTGTTTGAAGAACAGGTGCGACTCGCCCCCGAAAATACGGCCATTACCGCCGGAGAAATAAGCGTCAGCTATCGGCGATTGCATGAAATGGCAACTGTCATATCCGGGGAGGTACGCCGGCAGGGCGGCGGGCGAGGGACCTGTGTGGCCGTGCTGGCCGACCGGTCCATTGAGGCAGTAGCTGCCATAATTGGTATTCTAAGAGCAGGCGCAGCTTACCTGCCGCTGGATCCAGAGCACCCCGCCGGCAGGCATGAGCTCATGCTGAAAGAAGCAAAGGTGAAGACTGTTCTCGCACAGCAACATTACGCCGGATGGCTTCCGGAAGATGTTGCTGTATGCATCATCGAAACGCTCAAAGCGGAAAATGACCCCGACAACGAAAGTTTGCCGGCAGGCCCGGATGATACCGCTTATGTAATGTTCACTTCAGGGTCGACCGGTATCCCCAAAGGGGTAGCGGTCACTCACCGGAATGTGATACGGCTGGTGAAAAACACGAACTATGTGACACTTAACCGGCAGACACATATTTTGCAGACAGGCGCACCCGCTTTTGACGCTACCACTTTCGAGATATGGGGCGCGTTGCTCAACGGCGGGCGGCTTTTCCTCCCTGGTAAAGAAGTGCTGATGGATACGGCGAAGCTGGGGAAAGCATTGGCAGAATACAACATTAACACGCTGTGGCTGACTGCATCGTTATTCGATCAGCATACAGGCATAGATGCTTCCATATTTAAACCGTTGCGCTATCTCCTCGTTGGCGGCGATGTACTGACACCGCGTTATATCAACCAGGTGCGCCAGCAGCATCCGGGCCTACAGGTAATTAACGGGTACGGACCTACGGAGAATACTACTTTTTCTGCTTGTCATCTTATTCAGAAAGATTACCTGTACAATATTCCTGTGGGGAAACCGGTCAGCAATTCCACGGCTTATATACTCGATATGGATGGTAATCTTCAGGCCGTGGGGGTGCCGGGCGAACTGTATGTTGGCGGCGATGGCGTGGCAAAAGGCTATCTCAACGATGAAAACCAGACCAGAGCTAAGTTTATGGACAACCTGTTTGTAAACGGTGACCGGCTATACCGGACCGGTGATCTTGCCCGGTGGTTGCCCGGAGGTATTATCGAATTTTTGGGAAGAATAGACACACAGCTGAAGATCCGGGGTTTTCGCGTTGAGCCGGCGGAGGTAAAGCATCATCTGCTGCAACACTACGCTGTTCGCGATGCGGCAGTCATCGCACGGGAAGATAATAAAGGAAAACACCTGGCCGCCTACTACGTGCCTGCAGAGAAAACAACGTCAACGGCACTACGGGATTTTCTCGCAGAACGACTGCCGGCCTATATGTTGCCGATGCATTATATCGCGCTGGAGTACTTTCCACTGACACCCAACGGTAAGCTGGACGTGGCCGCGCTTCCCGGGCCGGCTTCCCGGCTGACCGGTGACTACATTGCTCCTGTTACCCCTGAAGAAACATTGCTGGCAGGTATTTGGGAAGAGGTATTGGAGGAAACGCAGATAGGAGTGGAAGACAACCTTTTTATGCTGGGTGCTGATTCGATAAAGGCACTGCAAATCAGCGCAAGGGTGCGCAGCGCCGGATATGAAATCGGCGTAAAGGATATCATGGCCTGCGAGACCATCCGCGAGCTCGCCAGGCGGCTGATAAAGAGGTCGCTTGTTTCACCGCAGGAAGCTGAAACCGGCATCGTTCCTCTGTTACCGGTACAGCTGCATTTTTTTGCAGACGCCACCGCTGAAAAGCAACACTTTAACCAGTCGGTCATGCTGCATTTCCCTGACGGTTTGTCTGTTGACATGGCCCGTGAAATTTTGAGCAGGATAGCCGACCACCATGACGCGCTGCGGATGGTGTTCCGTTATAAAGACGGGACAGTGGTACAGGAGTGCAGGCCCCCTGGACAGCCGTTGCTTGTACCGGAAACAGACCTGCGTAACATAGCGACGCCTGAGGCGCTGCTACTGGAGGAATGTAATAAGCTACAGGCAGGGATAGATCTGGAAAACGGACCGCTGATAAAGCCGGGGCTGTTTCATCTGAAAGATGGCAGCAGGCTGTTGATCGTGGTCCATCATCTGGCGATAGACGGAATATCATGGCGTATACTGTTCGAAGACATTGACCGTCTGTATAAACAATCAATAAATGGAAAACCACCGGACTTCCCGCTGAAGACCGACTCGTTAAAAACATGGGCCCTGCACCTGCGGGAGTATGCGCGGAGTAAAAAGTTCCGGAAAGCCGCCAGATACTGGGACGAGATATCCCGTAAGCCGGTGGACCCTCTGCGGCGGGATTTTAACAGACCTCCCGGTTTGACAGGCGATAGCCGCACGGTTTCTTTTACACTGAACAGCCGCGCCACTGCCGATCTCCTTGGAAACGGCCAGGCATGGTATAATGCCCGCGTAGACGAAATGTTGCTGGGTGCGCTGCTGGCAGCGGTAAGAAAACAATACGGAAAACAAAATATACTGGTCGACCTGGAAGCTCACGGTAGAGAAGAGTTGACGCAGGGTGTTAACGTCAGCCGCACGCTGGGGTGGTTCACGGCTATATACCCGGTGCTGCTCGAAAGCGCGGAAGACTACCTGCCAGCCATAGTAAAAGACGTACGGGGCCTTCTTCGCCGTATACCGAATAACGGCGTCGACTATCTGGTGCGTAAATATCTCGCACCCGGCGCGCCTCCCACCGGACAGGAGGCCCGGCCGCAGATCAACTTCAATTACCTCGGCCAGTTTGATGCCGACCTGGCCGGCCGCGCCTACCGAATAGCAGCAGAACCCACGGGACGGGAAATTTCACCGAAGCGGACCAGGGAGTACGACTGGACCATATCAGGAATGCTGATCAACAGACGGCTGGAGTTAAGCCTCACCTATAGCACGGAGCAGTACGCGCCGCTGACTATCAAAACCTTTATGGACCATTACCGCGAAAGCCTGGAGGAACTGGCCAGATAGCCCTTACTACACGCTCAATTTAACCGCATGAAAATCAATATCCTCAAACACTGTAGTCTCCTGCTGGCGTGTGGTCTCTGCCTGTCGGTAGTGGCCAGGTCGCAATCGGCGTCTTCAAAGGGTTTCGACCGGCAGGTCCACCGGATGATGTGGGAAGCAGGGGTGCCTGCCCTTTCACTGGCCGTTATCCGTGATGGTCGCCTCGCTTTTTATAAAAATTTTGAATGCCGTCCGCTGAACGGCAACAGGCGGATCAATGACGAAACCATCTTCGAGGCCGGTTCCCTGAGTAAAAGTTTCCTGGTATTTGTGGTCAACAGGCTGATAGATAAAGGTGTTCTGCAATCCGATACGCCGCTTTGCCGCTATCTCGAATATGATATGCTCAAACACGACAATCGGTACCGGTTGATCACCGCCCGCATGGTGTTGAGTCACTGTTCAGGAATAGAAAACTGGAAGCCTGACAATAACCCGGATACGCTGGAAATCATGGCCGACCCGGGAACCAAATTTGTCTATTCCGGCGAAGGATACCAGTACCTCGCGGAAGTGGTAAAAAAACTGCTGGGCCAATCGTACGACGAGTACATATCGAAGATGATTATCTCCCCACTGCATTTGAAACATACATACACGTCCTACAAAACCCAACCGCTTAACTATGCCGTGGGCCACAACAGCCTGGGGGTAGCCTATAAAAAATGGAAAAACGAAGGTCCGGTTCCTGCCGGCGGGATGCATCTTACGGCCGCCGATTATGCGAAGCTGGTCATCGCCTTGTTTGACGGGAAGAATATTTCTGCCGACAGGGTACGGGAGATACAGACACCCCGGATAGGGCTAGACCCGCATAACCCCGCATATTGCTATGGGCCGGGCTTTGAGCTGATCATTACGCCGGGCGATACCATCTTGTCTCATGGAGGTATTACCCCGGGCTTCAAAAACCTCATGTTCTATTCCGTAAAAAAGAAATGCGGTTTTGTAATGCTGACCAACAGCGACCGTGGTACCGTGATGGCCCGGAGGATAAATGAGCTCACCACAGGGCTGGACCTGAGTGCTTTTTTCCGCTCGGAATACGTGGTGGGGCAATATCCCAGTCACACCATCAGGCTACTGCAACTATACAGGAAACGCGGTGTTGCCGAAATGTTCAAAGGCATAGGGCAACTGAAAGCCACGGCCGACAGCATTACCCGGTGCAAAACGCTGAATGAGCTGGGATACATTTTCGTGGAAGGAAATAGTGAAGTGGCGGAAAAAATCCTGTTGGACAATATCCGGCTTTCGCCTTCGTCTTCACTGGCCTACTACCTGCTGGGCCACGCCCAGATGGCGCTGCAGAAATATGCGCCCGCCTTTAATAACCTGGAACATTCAAAGGAGCTGGGCTTCGATCTTGAACCTGTTGAGCCCTATCTGAAATTATGCCGCGAGGAGCTTCAAAAAAAGGAGCCCGCCGTTAAATGAATCGATCACATTAAAACCCTCAGAAAGATGGAAAAGAAAAACCCTCATGAGCCTGACTCATTCGATACCCCATTGTCTCCCGCTGAAGTATTGCAGGACAGACCTGCGGCCAGGTTTCAGGATTTTCACCTGGGGCCCGGCGCAAGGATCGTGTCTGAAACTATTCCCGGTGAACGCTCTAAAGAGCTGCTGGACATACAGCGTTCTCTTGAAGGCAGTATTGTCTCCTATCCCAGGGAAATGCCAATGGCTGTAAAACGCGCCAGGGGAGCGATAGTTGAAGATGTCGACGGAAACCGCTTCATCGATTTTTTCAGCGGCGCCGGTGTATTGAATGTAGGCCATTGTAACGACTATGTGCTGAAATATGTAAGGCGTCAGCAGGAAGACCTGATACACATGCTGGACTTCCCGACGGTGAACAAAATTGAACTGATTCAGAAAATTCTGCACCAGCTGCCGGCTGAACTCCGCAGTGAATTTAAAGTCAGTTTTTGCGGCCCCACCGGGTCCGATGCTGTTGAAGCAGCTATCAAACTGGCCAAACATAAAACGGGAAGAGAAGGCGTAATCGCCTTCCATGGCTCTTATCACGGGATGACTTCCGGGGCTTTGTCGGCAACCAGCCTTGTAAAGCTGCGCGAGAAGCTGCGCTCCAATATGCCCAATGTGAGTTTCGTTCCATACAGTTATTGCTACAGGTGTCCGTTCAAAAAAACGGCCGACAACTGCCAGCTGGATTGCGCAGAGTACCTGAGGTATGTGCTGGAAAATCCTCATTCTGGCATGGCAAAGCCGGCAGCGATCCTGCTGGAGCCCATTCAGGGCGAAGGCGGAACCGTTATCCCCAAGGAGGGGTTCCTGGAAAAGATAGTGAACATAGCCAGGGAAAATGATATCGTGGTGATTTTCGACGAAATACAATGCGGATTTTTCAGAACAGGAGATTTCTGGGCGTTCCGCGAGAGCAATGTATTCCCCGACATCATCACCATGTCCAAAGGTTTGGGTGGTATCGGGTTTCCGATTTCTGCCATTATCTACAACAAACAGGTCGAATCCTGGGGAGCCGGTGATCATATCGGGACCTTCAGGGGAAACCAGGTCAGCATCGCAGCGGGCAACGGCGCATTTGATTTTGTGAGGGAATACAATGTGGCAGAGCATACTCGGGAAATGGGAGCCTACATGCTGTCCCGGCTGCACGAACTGCTGGCTTTTTCGCCTGCCGTGGGAGATATCAGGGGCAAAGGATTATTCATTGGGGTGGAATACGTGAAGGACAAAAAATCCAAAGCCCCCGATCCGGCCATCGTGAGAACGATCAGGAAGATGTGTTTCGCCAAAGGATTGGTTTTTGAAATAGGAGGACATTACAACAACGTGGTGCGTTTTCTTCCTCCGTTAATCGTGAACCGGGAACTGATCGATAATGCGCTGGCCATTTTCGAAGAAGTTAACCGAACAGTTACTAACGGTATAGCATATACTGAATGAACAGCACGATGGTACGTATCAGTAAGGTTATTGGTATTGTAGGGGGTATGGGGCCGCAGGCGGGATGCGCACTGTTCAGCCATGTTCTCCGCTGTACTTCAGCAGGCAAAGATCAGGAGCATTTACCGGTTATCCTCATGTCTTTCCCCGGGGACATTGGGGACAGAAGTGCTTTTCTCGCCGGTCAGGTGAAGATCAATCCGGCTTACAGCATCGCGGAGGTGGTGCAGAAGCTGGAGAATGCCGGCGCCATGGTGATAGGGCTTGCATGCAACACCGCGCACGCTCCCCGCATTTATGATGTCATCAGGGAAGAACTGCGGAAGGCAGGAAGCCGCGCTACGCTCGTTCACATGCCGCTGGAAACCTGCCGCTACCTGAAAGCATATCACCCGCATATCCGCCGGATAGGTCTGATGGCAACAACCGGAACATACCGGTCCGGTATTTACCAGGAGCTGTTGCAAAAACATGGATACGAGCCCATAGTGCCAGCTCCGGCCTTCCAGGAAAACGTTATCCATCGCATGATATATGATCCGGTATTTGGTGTTAAGTCAAACTCCGGAAATATTAAAGCTCCGGCGAGGGAACTGATGGAGGAAGCGGTTGGCTTTTTTGAGGAAAACAGGGCCGACGCCGTTATTCTGGGTTGTACCGAGTTACCGCTGATACTCACCGCAGGGACGGTGAGAAATATGAGAATCATCGATCCCGCTGAAATACTGGCAACGGCGCTTGTAAAAGAAGCCCGTAACCAGGCAGCCACAGCTCAGGAACATTGCAAATTCTATTACGATGTCAAAAACACATGTAACAGTAACGGGCATACAGGTTCCGGCACTAACGGACCACTGCCGCAGGAATAAACACGTACATCACCTCAACTTCAACCATGAAGGCAGGCCGCTGTTCATTATACCCGGGATAGGAGGCAAGTCGGACAGGTTCCGGCTGTATGGGAACATCTTCCGGAAAGTATGCCCTGTGTATGGAATTGATATGATGGGCATCTCCCCGGGTGAAACACCGCTGGAAAGTATGCAGGACATTGCCTCGCAGAATATCCGCTGGATGAAAGCGGTGCAGCCGCAAGGGCCTTACCGGCTCATGTCTCATTCTTTCGGCGTATATATCATGTACGAAATGGCCCGGCAGCTGGAGGCGGCAGGGGAGTGCCTGGATTTCGTGGCGGCACTGGACCAGGGTATCAGCCACCGGCATGGTATTACTCCGGAAACCTCCCTCGCCGCTTCGGTACTTGAGCTGACAAGGGACTACCTGGAAGGTTTCCGCATACTGGTCCCGCCCTATCCCGACTGGAGCGCGGAACTATGGGAGATGCTTGCCGGCACTCCCGAGAAGGACATGGTGTCCTGCGTAGCGGACTTCATTTGCTCGAAAATTCCACACCGTGCCAACAGCATTGCATACTGTGCAAGACTCATTAATGTAAGGATATATAATGCCCGCATCGCCTATATTCCCCAGGGCCGCATTAATACTAAAGTTCTGTTGATAAAAGCGGCTATGAACACCGATAACAGCGAAGGTAGCGGGGATACCCGCGGATGGGCAACATACGCGCACGATGTAGACGTGCGCCAGGTGCATGCCAACCACCATAATATGTTATGGGGAGATAACGTATTCGTTACCGCGGGATATATCAAAGAAAGGCTCCAGGGCTGAAATACAGCCTGGCAAGGGGCAGTTACATCAAAACGATATTTCAAAAGATCTGATATGCGAAAATCATTGCGGCGTAAAGAGTTGTTCTATGCCGGTAAACGGCGGAAACTGAAAAAGCTGGCAGACCACCGCCCGCCGTTCAGGGCGGCCCTTTTCTATGCAGAACAGATGGAGGCGCATTGCAGGGAGATTGCGCACCGCCACCGTTTGGGTTCTGGGTGTAGGATAGCCGGGCTGCTAAAACGGTTGGCCACCTGCGAGAAAAAGTTGCTGGAAGTACAGCAGCTGCTGCCCAGGGTGAGCCAGACAGGCAGGCAGGCGGTACAGAACAGAGGGTGGAAAGCGAGTTTTTATTTTCTGGCAGACCAGATCAATAGTGCCAGAAATCTGATCCGTAAATACCCCGGGGAAATACCCTGCCTGGAAGACGGGCCCTCCCGCGGGCTTCCGAGGATTTATGATCTCATTGCAGGGATCATTGCTCATACCAATGCCCAGATAGAACCGAAAGATCTGGCCTCCTATATCAGCGCTTATCAGTCGATATCTGTACTGCGGGCGGGCGAGCTGAAATATATCCCTGCCATATTGAAACTGGCGCTGATAGAAAACCTGTGCAGCCTTGCCCTGCGATTTGCCGTAGTAAAGATAGATCAGCATCATGCCAATTGCTGGACCGGTAAGATATGGGCTGCTGATGACCAGGAAAGCATATACGAAGTGTTGGCAGGCTTCTTTCATACAGCATACAGCGAAAGCGATATGGTGATGGCCGAGCTGATAAGGCGGCTCAGGACGTATGCGCCCGGAGCGGGGCTGCCGTTAGTAATGCTGGAACAAAAGCTCATGGAAAAAGGAACGGCGGCAGACCGGCTGATACAGCGCACAGAAGAAGAACAATTGCAGGACCGGCTGTCGTTCCGCAACAGCTTGAGCAGTCTGCGTATCATGGATACGGTGGACTGGAACCGGTTTGCAGATACCTGCAGCGTTGTGGAGCCGGTGCTCGGTGCCGACGCAGCGGGCGCCTATACCCGTATGGACGCCTTTACCCGCGAGTTTTACCGCAAACAGGTAGGCATTATTGCCGGTAAAGCGAAGGTGTCTGAACTGAAGGTGGCGGAAACAGCTGTTTTACTGGCAAAAAGCAGTTGCGGCGAATGCACCGGACAACCGGTGGTCGGTCCTGAGGGGCATATCGGTTATTACCTCGCCGGAAAAGGACGGCGGCAACTGGAAGCATTCCTGGGCATCCGCATCGTTAACCACCGGATATGGCGGCGGCTACATGCCGCGGTACCTTTACTGATTTATCCCGGTGCGATACTGGGCGTCACGCTGGCCGGAATAGCCGGTTTCATGGCAATAGTACCCATATCACAGCTGCATCCCGCATGGATGGTACTGGCCATCCTGGCGCTCGCCGTTGGCTGGAGCCAGGCGGCAAAAAATATGGTGGACGGACTGACAGCGGCCGCAGTCAGACAGGTATTAGTGCCGCGGTTGGATTTCTCGCAGGGCATCCCGGAGAAATATAGCACGCTTGTTGTTGTTCCCGCTATGCTCACAAACGAATCGGAAATTGAAGAGCTGGTGCACTCGCTGGAGGTACGGTATCTCGCCAACAGGTACCAGCATCTGTACTTCGGACTACTGACGGATTTTACCGACAGCATACACCAAACTATGCCGGGGGACGAGGAATTGCTACAACAGGTGGAACAAAAGATAGCATTGCTGAACAACAGGTATCGTGGAGAAAACGGGGATATTTTTTTCCTTTTCCATAGGCCGCGTAAATGGAATGCCGGTGAAGCCAGGTGGATGGGATATGAGCGTAAACGAGGAAAATTGATGGAGCTGAATGCCCTGCTGCGCGGGCAGCGGCAGGAAAATTTTTCCGTTATTGCCGGCAACAACGGAAACGTTCCCGCAGTAAAGTACGTGATTACACTGGACGCAGATACGCAGCTGCCAAGAGATGCTGCCTGGAAGATGATTGGCGCCATGGCCCACCCGCTGAACCAGCCGGTATTCAGCCCGGAAAAAGGACGGGTAATAGCCGGTTACGGTATCCTGCAACCCGTTATAGCCACTGACATCAGGGGCATGGATAATTCTCTTTACCAGTACCTGACAGGCAGCGGACCTGACCTGGACCCATACACCGTTGCTGCGATGGACCTTTATCAGGATCTCTTCGGAGAAGGATCGTTTATCGGCAAAGGAATTTATGATGTGGACATAGTGCTTGAATGCTTGCAGGACCGGTTGCCCGAAAACAGGATATTAAGTCATGATCTGCTTGAAGGTACCTATCTGCGATCTGGCTTGCTGAGCGACGTAAAACTGTATGAGCCGTCGTTTAACTATCTCACAGACGTAAAGCGGCGTAACCGCTGGATGCGGGGCGATTGGCAGATTGCGGCGTGGACAGGTCCCCGCGTGCCCGGGTTTCACGGAAAAGCAGTGAGGAACCCACTGAGCATATTGTCCCGCTGGAAAGTGGCCGACAACCTGCGCAGCAGCCTGGTGCAGCCGGCCTGCCTGCTGCTGCTGATACTTGGATGGACCATGATGCCTGATCCTTTACCCTGGACGCTGATATCCCTGCTGATATTGATGTCACCTGCCGTAGTGCTTTTTACAGGAAAGCTGCTGAAGGCACCCCGACGGATGCTGACCGCCAGGCACTGGAAAGGCGCGGCTGAGGAGGCGGCCAACCGTTTGGCGCTCAACCTCTATGATATCATCGCTTTGCCTTTCAACGCATATAACGCTCTCGATGCCATTGTACGGGTACATTGGCGCCTCTTTGTTTCAGGAAAAAGGTTGCTTGAATGGGAACCTTCCGGAAGCCTGAAGTATGTGGGGCTGCGTAGCATCTGGGCGTTATGCCGCGTGATGTGGGCCGGCCCTTTCATGGCTGTTATGCTGACAGCTTACCTGGTAATCAGCAGGGCGGACATCATATGGTGGTTGTCGCCCGTTCTGTTGCTTTGGTTGCTTTCTCCGCTGGCGGGGTGGTTTCTCGTACATTCCTGGACGGTACAGGAAACGAAGTTCACCTCTGCACAGCTGTTGTTTCTGCGGAAACTGGCCCGCCGGACATGGGCCTACTTTGAAGAGTTTGTTAACAGTGAAGGCAACTGGCTGCCACCCGATCACTATCAGGAGTATCCTACACCACACCTGGCCACCTATACTTCGCCAACGAACATGGGACTTGCCCTGCTGTCGAACCTGGCGGCGGTGGATCTCGGCTATTCTACGCAGGGACGTTTCATCACCTGTACCTCCGGTATATTGGAGGCGATGGGGCGGCTGCAACGCTATAAAGGACATTTTTACAACTGGTATGATAACAAGACGATGCAGCCTACCCTGGACTTCATCTCCACGGTAGATTCAGGCAATCTGGCCGGCCACCTGCTGACACTGCGCCAGGGCTGTCTTTCCATGCCTTCGCAACCCGTTTTCAGCGCAGAGCTGTTTAAAGGGCTGCGTGATACCTTCGAGCTGTTGAAAGAAGAAGCCGGCGCTGGAAACATACCGGAACCGCTGAAGACAGAGTTTTATCAGTGCGTTAAAGCAGATCCCGTTACGCTCAGGGATTTTAAAACGGCCATGGAGCATCTTGTGTCCTGTGTATCGCGGCTCGCAGAGAACATCATCACAGAGGGGAAAACAGGTGCGGCCTACTGGCTGTCGGCGCTGCAACAGCAGTGTAACGCCATTATGCACGAGTTGAATGCACTGGCGCCCTGGTTATGGCTGCCTGCTATACCGGTTTCGTATAGCCACCTGCTGCCGCGGCATATCCCTTCGCTGTATGAGCTGGCAGGATGGTCACTTGCAACGGACGCCGGTAGCATGGCCGAAGCAGAACCGGAAGGTCTGAGGGAATGTATGGCCCGTGCCGGACAGTATGCCGGCGAACGGATTGCATTGTTAAAAGATATGGTGGCGAAATGTGCTTCGTTTGCAGACATGGAGTATGATTTCCTGTTTAAGAAACAGGAACAGCTGTTATCAATCGGGTATCATGTGGAAGCGAACACGCTGGATACTGATAATTACGATGTACTGGCATCGGAGTCGCGGCTTGCCACGTTTGTAGCCATTTGTCAGGACAAGCTGCCGGTCAAAGCCTGGTTTGCAAGCGGAAGGGCTGTTGTCCGGGAAAATGATGTCCTGTCGCTGTTGTCCGCAAACGGTACCATGTTCGAATACCTCATGCCGCTGCTGGTTATGCCTAATTTCGACAATACGTTGCTGGATGTTGCCTGTAAGGGCGCCGTACAACAGCAGATGGCATATGGAAAAAGACAGGGAATACCCTGGGGCGTTTCAGAATCGGCTTACAATACTTTCACGGACGGCACGCATTATGGTTACAAAGTATTCGGTATCCCGGAGCTCAGCCTGAAACGCGATCATGCAGAGGAAGACCAGGTGGTGGCGCCTTATGCTACTGCGCTTGCTTTAATGGTGCAGCCGGCAGAAGCCTGCGGGAACCTGCAGCTGCTGGCATCTCTTGGCATGGTGGGAAGATATGGCTTATATGAAGCAGTGGACTATACGCCGTCCCGTGTTTCCAGGGGACAACGTTTTTCGCCGGTGCGTACATACATGGTACATCATCAGGGAATGAGTTTCCTTTCCTTTGCCAACGTGTTGTCGGACTGGTGTATGCAGCGTCGCTTTGTTGCAGATCCGCAGCTGGAGTCCACGCTGCTGCTTTTACAGGAGCGCGTGCCTGGCAGCACGGCGTTGCTGTTGCGAAAAGCGGCAGCCCCGGAACATCCGGAACAGGCGCCTGAAATATTTTCACAGCCTGGTGAAGGTACCCCGCGAATGCAACATACGGTTACCATGGCGCCCGAGGTACAGTTATTGGGTAATGGCAGGTATCGTGTGATGATGACCAACGCCGGTACAGGTTACAGCCGCTGGGGAGATGTGGCTGTAACCCACTGGGAAGGCGGCGGACCAGACCGTTGTGGCTTGTTTTTCTTTGTCAGTGAACAAGGGGAGCAAACCTGCGTGTCGGCCTCCTGCCATCCGCTTTCTGCACCGCATTCCGATTATAAAACTGTGTTCTCCCTTGGATATGCTGATTTCAATTGCCGGCACCGGGATCTGGAACTGCATGTCCGTGTCATGGTTTCTCCAGAAGATGATGTGGAAATAAGACGATGGTCTGTCCATAACCTTACAGACAGAAAACGGAGCCTGAAGCTGACAGGATATGCTGAGGTGGCACTGATGCCTGTTGCGGCCCGGGGTACGCCGTTGCCTCCTGTGATAACGGAAGTGGCATCCGATAAACAGGCGGTCTTCTGCACACGGAAAACCAGCACTGCTTTCGGCCGTTCTCCATGGCTGTTTTACAGCATGAGAATACACGGAGGCAAAGTACAGGCGCTCCGCTATGAAACAGACGGACCTGACGGAATAGGCGGTCGGCCGGCAGACCTTTCCGGGGTAAGCCCTTATTCGGGGATTGCGCAGCACGGAGACCTGTTGCTGGAGCCGGGAGAAACCATCACCGTGGATATTTTAATGGGAGTCGCCGACAGCCGCGAAGCCTGTAAGGCGCTGCTGGAACGGGCTACCCGTCCTCAACCGGCACAGCAGCTCGTAAGTGCAGTCAAAGAACACGGCAGGTCTGTGCTAAAATACCTGAACGCCACAGAAGAGGACATTCAGCTGTTTCGCAGAATGGCAGGCGCCGCGATTTTTCCCGGGCGCACATCGTACCAGCCTGATACCGCCAGGGTGAACGGACCGTTGCATGCCAGGCAGGTCATATTGCTGCGGGTGCACGATACCGCCCATATTGAAATGGTGTCCCGGGTAATACAAATGCACGCCTTCTGGCGCCTGCATGGATTGTACCTGACATTAGTCATCTGGAACGAAGACCAGAGCTGTTATCGCACCTTCCTGCAAAGGCTGCTGATGGAGCTGATTTCTTCCGGCATCGGGGCAGATGCGCTTAATCACCACCGGGGCGGCATTTTTGTCAGGCAGGTGGGCGTTCTCACAGAAGACGACCGTGCCTTGCTGAACAAAGCGGTGTACGTGATCACCCGGGAGAAATGGAGGATGGCGGAATTGCCGGTAAGCAGTTACGATATGGCAGACGAAGCTCCGCTGACAGTCTGATTTAACATATGATGTATGATGATCAATGCCTTCTTACACACCCGCTTACGCGAAAACCCTGTGGCTGCCACACTGCTGTTAATGCGTCAGCTGAGGATGAGGGTGGATACCGCGGCTGTTGCCGACGCGGTGTTGCTGCACCCGGATTATCCCAGCCTGCTGGCCATCAGCGATGTGCTGGGCCGATGGAAGATCAGGAATGCGGCGTTGCGGCCGGCTGCAGAGGAGTTATCCATGTTGCCGTTTCCAGCGTTGGCTTATATGAATAGTAACGGTGGCTCTTTTGCTGTTTTAACAGCTGTTTCGGAAGACAAGGTTACGTATATGCGCCCGGCAGGTAAAAGCAGGGAGATCACCCAGAAACGCGACATATTTCTGCGGGAATGGGGTGGAGTGGTGCTACTGGCAGAAAAGCCGGTAGGCACAGGCAGCGTAACAGAAAGGCAGCGGCTGTTGCCGCGAAGCGCCATCAGGCCGTTGCTGCTGCTGTTGTTGTTGCTGATGGCCTGCGGCTGCATTTTCGTAGCTACGCCACCGTATCTGCTGCTGTTGGTCGTGTTGGCGCTGATAAAAAGCATCGGCAGTTTTATCACCTGCCTGTTATTGTGGTACGGGACAGACAAGTCCGGTTTAGCTTTACAGCAGGTGTGTGCGGCCGGCAAAAAAATCAATTGCGATGCCGTGCTGCAGTCACCCGCGTCGAGGCTGCCGGGAGGGCTGAGCTGGAGCGAAGCAGGGTACTTTTATTTTGCAGGTGGGTTTCTGTTGGCGGTATTAGCGTCGGGGCACGAGGGTACATGGCCCTTGCTGGCCTGGCTGAATGCCCTGGCATTGCCATATATCCTGTTTTCCGTGTTTTATCAATGGCGGGTGGTCCGGCAGTGGTGCCTGTTATGCCTCTGCGTGCAGGTGCTGCTGGCTGCTGAACTGGCGGTAAGCTGGCCGGCCTATTGGAAACCTGCGCTGAATGGCGCCTCACCCTTGTGGAACGTGCAGCCGCAGCTGCTGGTAATGGCGGGCCTGCTTTTTTTCATTCCGGTAACGGTGTGGTTTTGGGCGAAACCGCTGCTGGTAAAAGCCCAGCTGAATACAGTACTGAAAAGAGAACTGTTCAGCCTCAAATACAATGAAGAGGTATTTGAAGGCCAGTTGGCTAAACAGCCGCGTATAATAGCCGATCCCAGGCAGTTGGGTATCATATTGGGCAATGCTGATGCGGAACATACGATTGTCAAAATATGTAACCCCTATTGCAGCCATTGTGCACGGGCGCACCCCGCTATCAATGAATTGCTGAACGAAAATGACAACGTCAGGATACAGATCATTTTTGCAGCATCAGGAAAAGCCGATGATCCGGCAACAAGGGTTGTACGTCATTTCCTTGCTGTTTATCTGAAGCATGACGAACAGTTGATGCGGCAGGCTTTGGATGACTGGTACTTATCGCCCCGCAAACACTACGGGACATTTGCAGCCAGGTACCCGGCCAGCGAATCGCCCGCAGCTGAGCACGCCATCGCGCAAATGAACGCCTGGTGCAGGCGGGAAGAGATAACTACAACGCCTGCCTACTTCGTAAATGGCCATCGGTTGCCACGGCTATATCAGCTGGCGGAGCTGAAACAGTTGCTCCGCTGACATGCCGGAAAGTAACTCTCTTTCATCATCAAAAAATTAACAGAAAAAATGAAAAACCGGACTTTATCAATAACGCAACAGGCTATGGACCGGGAAGCCATGAAAAAGATCCGCGCTGCGGTGGCGGATTGCCAGCGGTATGGAGAAGCCTGCAATACCGAGCAACAGCTGAATTGCTGCAGCGGCCTGTATTGCGTGGATGCCGTCTGTGGTACCGAAAAACGGCGCGCTGCAACGCAGGCAAGCGAGGAAAAACATTAAATAACACGATATGACGCTAGTAAAAAAAGAACACCGGATTGTGCTCCTGAGTACCTACTTCGGCCCCACGCCCTGGTATTTCCCCTATTTTGTGTTATCCTGCCGGTATAATCCCGGTGTCGATTTTTTGTTGTTTGCTGATCATGAAACCGGCCTGGAGTTGCCTCCTAATGTCCGTTTTATAGAAATGACCCTGGAGGCATTCCGTCGGAAAGCCACATCAGTATTGGGCTTTGACGTGGTGACGACGCCACAGCCTTATAAGATCTGTGACTTAAGGCCGGCATTCGGCCTGCTGTTTCACGAATACGTGCAGGAATACGATTTCTGGGGCCAGGCGGATACCGACATCCTCTTTGGTAATATCCGGAAATTCCTGGACGATACCATACTGGACAATTATGATATGATCTGCCTCCGGCACGATTATATTTCCAGCTGGTTTACGTTGTACCGTAATAATGAGCAGATGAACCACCTTTTCAAGGAAAGCAGCGACTATAAAAAAGTATTCACCACAGAACGGTATTTTAATTTCGATGAAACGAACCTTACCTTCTTTGAATTTGCGCATTCTGTTCCTTATCAGCAGATCCCCAGCGAGGTGGAAAGCATGACGCACCTGGTTAAAAGACTCCAGGAGCAGGGGGCGGTACGGGCCTATTTTGATATGCATGCCATTGAAGGAAGGCCGGGGAGAATGATCTGGAGCAAAGGGCAACTGATCTATAAGAACCAGTTTGAAGTTTTGCTGTATCACCTGCTGGAGTTTAAAAAAGTCTATCAGCCCAAACACCGGCCTGAAAAGGTAAAAGATACGTTTCGTATTAGCCCTGCCCGTATTTATTGATCATGTACGGGAATATTTTTATGATAACCACATTAATTTCTCCTGATGGAACCAAATACGACAGAACTGAAGAAACTAAATTTCCGGCAAATGAAGCAGGCACTGACACCTGAGGAAATGAAAAAGATCATGGCCGGCATTCCTGATTGCCAGGTACATGCTGCTCACTGTGATACGGAAAGCGCCCTCAATTGCTGCAGTGGATTGTATTGCGAAGGGAACGTATGTGTTGTGAAAGATGCCTGAGCCGGTCCCCCCGGACCGCAGCGTTTGCCGCGTTGATCAAAAAAGTTATTTTGTATAGCTATTTCAGGGTATCCGTTTACGTGATATCGTTATTACCGGACGAACCCAATATTTTAGAAAACGGACATCGCCCTGTCCGAATCCGGACAGTTACATGATTATTGGCAAATACAGTGTACTGTTTTCCAATGCGCTAAGGTATTGGCACGCCCTTTATACTCTTAAAACTATGATTCGGAATTATCTTGCTATTGCCCGCAGAAACCTATTACGTAAGCGGGGATTCACTGCTATCAACATCGCCGGCCTGGCTACGGGCCTTTGCTGTTTCCTGCTGATCTCCCTGTATGTTATCGATGAGCTGAGTTATGACCGCTTTCATAAAAAAGCGGACCGTATCTACCGTATTCACCTGGACATGCGGATGGGCGGTGTAGACCGTACCATGCCCAACTCACCAGACGCTATGGGAGGATTACTGAAAAAAGATTATCCTGAAATAGAACAGTATACACGCATTTATACGCATAATGGCAGCCGGCTGGTAAAGAAAGGGAATGAGTTTATTACAGAAACCCGCGCGGCTAACGCAGACTCCACTTTTTTTGACGTATTCAGTTTCCATGTGATAGAAGGAAACGGAAACACAGCTCTTGCAGAGCCCAATACGGTTGTCATTTCCGCTTCGTTGGCAAAGAAATATTTTGGTATGCTCCAGGCGGTTGGCAAAACACTGGAAGTACAGGAGGGCGATGGGGTTGTACCCTACAGGGTCACAGCCGTCATAGAGGATATGCCGGAAAATTCGCATTTCCGTTACGACCTTTTGTTCTCCATGAGCAGCCTTCATTATGACTGGGGACAGGTAGGAAGCCATAATTTTTATACCTACCTGGTACTGGGCAAACACGTGAGGCCGGCCACTGTGGAGAAGAAATTTCCCGAATACGTTCGTAAGTACCTGCTGCCGCATATACAGGAACGGATGCACGTAACCACCATGGAAGAGTTTATCAATGCCGGCAACAAGGTCAACTACTGGCTGATGCCGCTTACCAGGATACACCTGTACTCTAACCTTGAGGAGGAGCTGCGGCCGCCGGGAAGTATTCAGTATGTGTACATTTTCTCTGCGGTGGCACTGTTTATATTGCTGATAGCCTGTGTAAACTTCATGAACCTGACAACGGCCCGTTCTGCAAACAGGGCCAGAGAAGTGGCTATCAGGAAAGTACTGGGCACCGAGAGAAAAGACCTGATCTTTCAGTTTCTGACCGAGTCTATCCTGATTGTATTGTTATCCATGCTGCTGGCCGTAGCGCTGGCTGCCGTGGTGCTGCCTATGTTTAATGAGTTGACAGGAAAACTAATTGGCGTCAAAGCCTTTCTTTCACCCTACATCCTGCCGGTACTGATTATATTGCCTTTTGTGGTTGGACTACTGGCGGGCAGTTACCCGGCTTTCTTCCTTTCAGCTTTTAGACCCATTGAAACGCTGAAAGGGAAGTTTAAACTGAACAGCAAGTCCGGCGGACTGCGGAATGTGTTGGTCGTGTTTCAGTTTTTTACTTCCATTGTGCTGATCATCGGAACGCTGGTGGTGTATCGCCAGCTGCACTACATACAAAGCAAGAACATCGGCTTTAACAAAGACCAGGTGCTGATCATTAACGGCACCTGGGCGCTGGGCAATAAAGCAGATGCTTTTAAAGACCGCGTAGTGAAACTGTCGGGCGTCAGCAGCGGAACGCTGAGCTCTTCGCTGCCGGTATCCAATACTGACCGCAGTAATACCGTCATTTCCACGGAAGCGGTGGTGACGGCGAAGAGCAGTATCAATATACAGACATGGCGGATTGACTATGACTATATAGGAACGCTGGGAATGAAAATAATGAAAGGCCGTAACTTTTCACGCGATTTTGGCAGCGACTCCTCCGCGGTGATTATCAATGAAACAGCTGCCAAGTTATGGGGGCTGGACGATCCGGTAGGCAAAACGATCTATCAGTGGCAGGATACCAAAACAATTCCGCGTACTATTATCGGGGTGGTTAAGAATTTCAATTACGAAAGCCTGCGTGAGAAGGTGGGCCCGCTGTGTTTCTTCCTTGACAGAAGTACGGGGTTGGCGGCTTTCCGTGTAAATACCACCCGGCTGAACGACCTGGTGAACGAAGTCAGGGAACTATGGAAGAGCATTGCACCGGAAGTGCCTTTCAGTTACCGGTTCCTGGATGAATCTTTTAATGCAATGTACGACGCGGAAAGGAGAGTAGGCAGGATTGCACTGCTTTTCTCAGGACTTGCCATATTTATAGCCTGCCTGGGTATATTTGGACTGGCGGCGTACATTGCGGAACAACGCATCAAGGAGATAGGGGTCCGGAAGGTGCTGGGCGCAAGCGTGGAAAGCATTGTGGCACTGCTGTCAAAGGATTTTCTGAGGCTGGTGCTTATCGCCTTTCTGATCGCAGCACCCCTTGGCTGGTGGATCATGAATAAATGGCTGCAGAGCTTTGCCTACCGCATTTCACTCAGCTGGTGGCTCTTCGTGCTGGCAGGTGTCATCGCCATGATGATCGCGCTGATAACCGTCAGCTTCCAGTCTGTTAAAGCTGCCCTAACCAATCCCTTAAAGAGCCTGCGGTCCGAATAACCGGGATATAATACGCTACGTTAAACCGCCATAAAGGACATACAAAGATTAGCGCCGGTCGCTTCCATTTTTGTCTGCTCTTTATGGCGTATTCTTTTTCCCCTCCGCAAACTTCGCCCCCCTGTTTTGCTATTCCCGCGTCATTTGCTCCACCTTTTCCGCGCCCGGTATTTCTGTGAGCAGGTCGTCGATAGATTTGTTTTTAGCACCGGAGAACATCTCCTGGGTACCTCTCTTGATTATCTCGTAAGGGATATCAACCCGTTAGAAAAACTAGAAGTAAGCCCTCATGTGATAAGCCAGATATCAAAATTAGAAGGACTTTCTCCTGCCCATAGAGAACATGTAATCGCGGTTATAGAAGCATTTGATGCTAAAGAAAAGCTACAGATAAAAAACTCTCTTCAATAAATTGGGGGGTAAAACCCATGACCGGACCTTCATCCGGCCATGAGCAAAAACTCCGCTTACGCAGTCTGATCTTCCGTAGAAGCCACAGCTGCGTTTTTCTTTACAGGTTCAATGCCATTGTCGCGGCCGGATGTACTTTCATACATCTCACTGGTGCCAATGATCTGGCCATTGGCGGCCTTCAGGTTAAAATAGTGTTTGCCGTTGGAAGAATTCTTCCTCTCAAACCGTTCGTCGTGTTGGGAATTGGTAATGACAGATGCAATACCGTTTTCGCAATTAGCTTTTGTAGTGTAACCTTCGCTGACGAGAATAACTTCGCCATTAGCAGCTTTCAGTTTAAAACGGAATTCTCCGTTGGTACTTTAGGTGACAACAAATTTTCCCATGGATTAAAATTTTTAGGATGTGGAAGTTAAATAAATAATTTCAGATAGGATGCATATATGCCGCAGTGAGTTTCACAAAAAATACGTAGATTAGTATTGTAGCTGTCATATGAATTGCCCTCTCGATCACGTTGATAACCCGAAATCATGGAGTTCATATTGCCGAAAAACCTACAAAAGCATACTACTGTTGCTACCTGTACACCATCAGATGAAAAACCAGATCTTTTACCATTTGCAGAAACAACAACCATTCAGGGGCCTTTCGGAGTAATACACCAGCAACACGCAGAAGCAACCACGTACACCATTTACCGGCACATCTTCAGGATGGTCCAACCTATCCGTTTGCAGGTCGTCATCCACGAGCCGATGATTACCTTAAGCTACGCCCTACGGGGAGAGCTGAGCTTTGTGTTGAACGGTGTCGGTAAAACGCAGATACAGGGAGGACTGTATCACCTTTATTATATTCCGGCCGGTACCTACCTGGCAGATATTCCTGCCGGTGAAACCATCATCTTTCAGGTAAATCTGCAGACTGAACACATTGAAGGTGCGAACGATGAACCGGTGCAACAAGTGTTGAGCAATGTGCTACGAAACAGCAGGAGAGGGCTGCAGCAAAATGCAGCAGCTATCACACCAAAAGTGAAAGCCGTACTGGAAAGCATACACGCCTGTAAGCTGGACGATGCAAAGAGGGATATTTTCCTGCGCGCCCGGATATATGACTTATTGCTGTTGTACCTGGACACCCTCAGTGATACACAGAAATTGGTCACCACCAAGTTTCATTTCTCACCGGATGATTTACAATCATTACAGGAAGTGAGTGACAAGTTGGCCAATAACCTACATCAACAGATATCGTTGGAAGAGGTGGCAAGACTAGTCCATCTGCATCCCCGGAAATTGACGGAAGGTTTTCGATTGTATTTTGGCGTTAGTATGCATGAATGGCTGTTGCAGGCCAGGATGGAGCGCGCGAAATGTCTGTTGTTGCAGCAGGTCAATATTCGCGATGTGGCCTACGAAGTAGGATATGATACAGTATCTGGTTTTATCCGCGCATTTAAAAGTTTCACAGGTTCCACACCTGCCAACTATAACAAATAAAAATCCCCGGGAACATAGTAAATGTCCCGGGGATCGTCTAAGAGGCCGCTATAGTACCAGCTCTTTTACGGTGGTATTTAAGTTGAAAAAATGGCTGAACAGCTTCGGGCCGTACGCTCCCGTAATATTCAGCGGTTAACAGTTCAAAGTTGACGAATTCATTCGCCAATCCATATACGAAGCCGGAGAAAAAATGTTCCGCGTTGGAGAATTATGGAAATGTGAAGATAGTACTGGTTTATAAGGGTGCTGATACATCGCTGAATGAGGGATGTGTAAAGGATGGGTGAAGGATACTAAAAGGATACCAAAGTTATAAACCCCGCGCATGGCGTGGGGTTTTGTTTTTTAGTTGAGTGTTTAGTCGAATTCCTTCTATATAACCCCGATTTCTTTCCCGTACTTTATACAGGTTAATCAGCTTTTACTAAGATACCTAATATACGGATTAGAATTTACACGTTCAATAGCTGGTATATAGCTAGGCATAAATTTAGTTTAGGGAGGGAAGTCAATGAAAGGAGCATTTACTTGAAGTAATGCTTTTATTTATTGCCCTCAAAAATTGTTTATGCAGCCCCCGCATAAACGATCCGCGATTAATTAACGGACGATACAATTAAAAAACGCGCAGTACCATTCGAAGGAATTGAAAATGTACAGCATGATAACTGGCCGTTAACCTCATAACTTTATTATCTTCTGTATCTGCTTGTTTTTTCCCTGCCTTAACGTGAGAATATATATACCCGCTTGATAACCACTGGTATTAATTCTGACACTATACACCCCCGGAGTTGCCTGTTCATCTTTCAATATCACATCGCGCCGGGCGTCCGCATGCGTTAATCTCAGCACGATCCTACCCGCATGCTGCACTATATAACGGCAGGTGAACGTTTCAGAAAAAGGGTTGGGGAATGCTTCCAGTAATGGTGTTTGCGTTTGATATGCAGCATCCCCCGCCATCTCTTTGTAAGCTATTAATTGCTGATCATGTACCAGCGACGCTGCGACGACCGGCAATACCGGCGGCACCAATGGTGGACATGATGGCGGATCTATTTTTACAATAGTAGCCTTTGACAGGGAGTCACTTGAAGCACCCAACATCAGTGCACCTCCGTTTCTGCCGTTGGTGATCGCCGCCGGAATGATGGCGTTAGTGCTGTCAGTTTGCAGCGCAACAATATTACCGGTGCTGTCGAATCTCATCAGATACAGTACATCATTAGCCCCTCTTCCTGACGTGTTAACCGCGTCCACATCAAGCACCCATAAAAGATCATTACTGTCTGAATGTATATCTGCAACATTTTTTGATTTAGCCATGTTATTTCCAGGAGGTGGTTCACACATACATAAGTCACAGCCGTTATCATCTCTGGTATTTCCAAATGGACAAGATATCCGGCATACAGGTGGGCATATTACTTTACCCGCCACCGCCACTTTACTGCTTCCTGTTGCTGCCGCCCTTGCGCTTCTGCTTAAAGGAAGAGTCAACGGTCCGAGTACCTTTATGTAATCAGGAACGCCATCAGCATTAATCCGTAGTATCTTAACAGTAGTACCGCTCGTAGTGTCCGCGAGAGTAATACAGTTAAGCATAAAATGATCCGCGCCGGCGGTGAATATGCCGGCCTTCACATCATCACCTGTTCCCAGAAATACTTTTTCCCACTGCCGGTTCAGGTTACTATCTATTTTATCTACAAACATATCTCTCTTGTAAGTACCACCCGAAACTGTAGTTCCAGCTATCAGCAATCCTTTATCTGCTGCGGGGACAATGGAAATTCTGTCAACAGCGTAATTTCCATTATACGTCACTGTCTTTTGTACAATACCTGATGCATTCACAATCATCAGTTGCAACGCGCCCCCTACCGTTCCGGCAACAATCACATTGCTGTCTTTCGGAAAAAGTCCCAGTGCCGGGTTCTGTACTGTTATTTGTTTGGTCCAGAGCGTATTGCCCGACTTGTCAATACATACTAACTGACCTGAAGCTGATGGCGACTGCGTGTTATACACACCGGAAATAATAAACTTACCCTCTTTGATGCCCACTACTCCGGTTACACTATCCTTTCCACTGGTACCTATCGCTTTGCTCCATAGCTTATTATTGTTACTATCCAGTCTCAATGCCCAGAAGTCTGTAGAGCCATGATTCTGGCCAGCCAGGTCGCCGTCGTTCGAAGCACTGTTGCCTACCGCAAAATACCCCCGGTCAGGCGTATTGATCACAGCAACAAATGCATCTCCGCCTGTACCGCCCAGGGTGGCGCGGCTTCCCATGGAAACTCCCGGCCCCGGTGGCAGGATCACCACAGACGCCTGCGCACGGTCTGCACTCACACAGCCATTTGTATCAACAGATGCTGCATAATAATTTTGAGGAAGGGTCAATGACTGAGTGGTGAAAGTATCACCTGCAGATAACAATGTACCACCAACAGATTGACTATACCATCTGTGTGTAATCCCGGCTAACTTTACGGCAGTAAATATCCCTGACTCATTCCTGCATACACCCAGGCTATCTGGCATTACAACAGGTACATCCGGTAGCGGTAATGATCTGATTGTTACTGCCGATCTTTGGGGATTTGCGCAGCCATTGCGAACAGCTTGCACGTAATAAATGCTGTCTGAAAGTATACCACCCGTTGTATACGAAGAACCGATATATATCGGCGTCCCACCGGATGGCTGTTTATACCAGGAGTAAGACACGCCCGGAAGACTATCTGCTCTAAGCGTCGTCGTTTTCCCCTTACATACATTAACATTTGTATTTGATAGATGCGGTTGCGGTACAACACGGTAGGCATAGTTTATCCCAATGGCATTCAGGGCCTGCAACAGCCCCGAATTAAGCCGCACAATAACACGATCAAACAATCGCTGCGGCGCCCAGGTTACCATCACTTGGTTGCTGTTGAGCAAACGCAGTTGAACAGGCGCAGCAATAACGGATTGTAGGTCGTTGTTGTCAACATTGCCATTATAAGTAGCCACCTGTACACCCCCCCAGCAGCGAAATGTCCAGCAAGCCAACGGGGTAAGTGAGCATCACTCTGATAGAATCCCCCGGCTTGCTCACCGACGGAAAAACCAGTTGCTGCTGAGTATATCCTCCTAATAGTCCTAGTATCACATGCAGCGTAGCATACGTCTGGATGTCATTATCCGAAGACAGTCCGGGATTATCGGTATAACAACCGATACAGATGCCGTTGGTCTCGGTAGTTTGAGACACTACGGCCTCACAAGGCACCTGCTGACCATAGCAAACGGAGGGAAAAAAGACCAGGCATAAAGCACACCAATACAGGCTGATCCTGACGCTTGGAATACAGGTAGTTTTCATGTGGTTAGGTTGAAGGGTTAAAAAATTCCAAACTAGTCCGTCCAATCGCGTAGTCGGGCTAATACAATCTTCAACCAAAATTATGGGCGCACGATGGAAGTATAAGCACAGTCCGGCTATCGAATGAAGAAACAATCCTGCGAATCAGCAATTAATTTCATATAAACTACTTGCCTTCGTTTCCAATAGCATTCTGATAAAACAGACACCACACCGGACGTGTTCTTAGTTAATAAACATTCTTCGTGGAGTACATTAATTACAGCTACATTTATTCCCGCTTTAGTAAAACCCGTAAAGAACAGCGTGATATTTACGCCAGTTGGCCGGCACAGGCAACACGTCGCCAGTTGACTAATGAGTATTGGTGTAATGCGCTATGTCATTATTCCCTTTTGTTTGTTTTAGCCGATGTTGTTGTTTTACTTTACGGTGGTCAATGGAATGTAGGACATGTGCCTGCTGAAGTAATGTTGGGGATGGGCGCATATATACCATTGTACTTCTTGCTTTACCGACCCATCTTTACCATTGAGTTCTTGCCAAAACCTGAAACGGTAATAGCAATATATGAAGGCCGTGAACGGGCATGGCAAGAAAAGTGTAAGCTAAAGCTGTTGGAACAGCAGTTTCAAAGACCATAACGAAAACATACGGCTAACCCCTTCCTTTTTCCGCCAAACAAGTATACTTAGTCTGTTTTCTTTTTCCTGAACAACCATATTTGCTTTCTAAATCGGTATAATATGGATAAGAGAGAAAGAAATGTGAAGGCAGCTGCGCCAATGCTGTTCCCGATTGAACCGGAACAGTTTTGGCAAATGCTGCGTGTATTAGTGCGTGAGGAAGTCAGCCAACTGGAAAGGCAGCCGGTACGTGCCCCGGCATATGATACTCCGGCCCGCGACGATCGAACGGGCCGCAGTTGATTATAACTTAATCAGTTTTATTGACCGCTTCTTACTCCCTTGTAGTAACTGCAAGATATAAGCACCACTACTATAAGCACGGGCATCAATCTGTATATTATAAATACCAGGTGATGTTACTTCGTTTTTAAGTAGATCATTACTCGACCCATTGATAGAAATTAGTCGTAATTGTATTGATTCCTTATGTAGAATTTCAAACCGGCAGACAAATGTTTGGTTGAAAGGGTTGGGGAATACCTGAAAAACAGGTTTCTCGTTCGGTTGTTTGGTAGAGTTGGGAGCTATCTCCTTATACTGTGTGCCAGCTGTTTTATCTGTTATTGTCAGTGGTGGGCTGGCTGGCAAACAGGAAGGTGACGCCACCTTGGCTATAATGGCATCTCCATTTGTATCCGGAGATGAACCAGCTACAAATACGCCCCCGTCTATGGTTGGTGCACTTCCCTTAGGAATCATTGGTGTTATCGTTTGTTGTGCAACTATATTGCCCTGGTCATCCAGTTCCAATATTATAGAAAGGGTAGTTGTCAGTACTGTATTGCTTCTTGCCGTGGGATTACTATTGCCTTCCCATGCCGACAGCCTGGTTCCGGATAATCTTGCTTCCGAACGGTGAACAGACATATCCTGCCCACCTTCATCAGGAGTTATAAATCCAAATCCTTTAGCATCGCTAAACCATTTTACTGTGCCGGTAGCTTTCGGGACCGGATTGGTCGGACTGATTTCTTTGATGAATATTAATTCTCCTTGTGTATTCAGCTTAAGTACTTTAATCGTAGCTGGTAGCGAATCACTTGTAATGGTAACGTGTGTAATACTAAATTTTCCATCCGGAGCAGCGGTAACATCTACTCCCACGTCATTGCCCAGCCCCAGAAATACCTTTTCCCATACCCGGTTAAGATTACTGTCTATATTCAATATAAAAAGGTCTTTCCCATAAGAATTACCATTGTTTACGCTGCCAGCTATCAGTATATGTTTACCGGGTATACGGATAAAGGAGAGTTGATCCGGTGTATAGCTACCGTTATATACTGCACTTCGCAATAAGATACCGGTACTACTCCATTCTGTTAGTTGTAGTTTTGTTCCATCACTCCCAATCACGATTATCGCCTTTTCCCGGTTAGAAGCTTTTGCATATTGATTATAGTATTTTGTTGACTGGCTCCAAAGCTGATTCCCATTAGTATCCAGCCCCAGTATTTTCCCACTAACAGCAGCAGTACCTGTATTATAATTTCCGCAGAGGATTAATTTTCCATCACTCGTACTTGCCACAGATGTGAGAGAATCCGTTGTACTGGAGCCATATGTTTTACTCCATACTTTATTTCCGGTACTATCGAATTTCACCGCCCAGAAATCCATTCCATTATTATTGAGGGGCAGATCTCCATCCTTGGAAGTAGAACTTCCACCAGCAAAATAGCCTTTATCAGTTGTATAAACGATTGCGTTAAATATATCTTTACCAGTCCCCCCAAATGATTTGGTTCCAGCCAGTGATATGCCTGGTCCCGGTGGCAAAACATGTGCAGTGACTTTTGTTCTTAGCTGACTTATACAGCCAGTGCTATCCTGTGTGGCCGCATAATAGGTAGTTGTTGTATTCAGGATCGGTGTAGTAAAAGTAGGACCGGAGAAAAGCAGGTTGCCACCAACAGTCTGGTTGTACCATTTGGTTACGTTACCTGGAGATTGACTCGCAGAGAAACTGGCTATGGTATTATTACAAATACTATCTGACGGATTTAATATAACTGGTTCCGCAGGTAATATTCTGCCAGAAACAGTCGCGACAGCTCTTTGTGGGTTTATGCATCCACTTCTTTCTGCTTGTGCATAGTAGAAACTATTGCCAGGGACAGCCAGAACATTGAAATTATTGCCTGTCGCCAATGCCGAGCCACCGCTGGGTTGATTGTACCAATGCACAGTGGCCCCAGGTGGCACCGTAGCATTTAACTGGATGGTCTCTCCGCTACATATGCTGTTTGTAGTAGTGGTAATTGTGGGAGCTGGTACTACTTTATGGATATAATTAATATTTACGGTATTTAACAATTGCAGCAAACCACTATTAAGCCTTACTTCCACCTTGTTGAAAAGATTTACCGGCACCCACGAAATCAGTGCCTGCTGCTGTGTAATTAGCCGGATAGTGAGTAATTCTCCATTAATAACCTGACGATCATTATTATATACATCACCATTGTAAGTAGCTACCTGGATACTTCCTAATAAAGATAGATCTAACAAACCCACCGGAAAGTTCAAAAATAATCTGACACTGTCTCCCGGTTGGCTGATTGTCGTAAAGGTTAGCTTTTGTTCCACATATCCACCTAGTAAACCAAGCGTTACCCTTAAGGTAGAAAAAGTAGCAGTATCTGTATCTACCGCCAAGGTCGGATTCTCAACGTAACATCCCACACATAAACCGCTCACACTGGTGGCCTGCGAAGTAGCTGCATTGCACGGTACTGTTTGTCCCTGAACTGAGTATGCCTGCCATAGCATGCATACTAATACAGACAAAATACCTTGTAACCTATTGCCGCATTTGAAGAGATGTTTAAACATAGTTATGGTCTGAGTAAATATGGGTATAGCTACAGATCAAAATGTATATCCTGCAAAAAGAGCATGGTAATAAACAGTTTCATTCAGATACAAATTAGTTGCTTTTACTGCGGGTAAAATACATGCGGCTATAAACTCAATAAAATAAATTGCGAGGGAATAAGATTGATCCTATCGACCCTTTACTTGAGCTGTAAATTGACCATCAAGAGGAACTTCGTTACTTAAGGATATTCAATCCCGCTATTATAAATTTATTCCTTGGGGATGGACCAATATTTTCATAGGAGAATGTGTCTTGTTTATATTCAGATGGCTTCCGAAAATAATGTTTGTTCCACATGATATAAACCGAATCTCACTGATTAAGCAGTTAGATTTTTAATTAACAGAACTACATTTGAAATGTTCCTGCAGTGTTATAATTTGTTTATAACTAGATCAAATACACCTAAAGAGCATTGAATATTTTCCAAATCCAAACAGATAAAATATTTCATAAATTTCTGATTCCATTCATATGCTTTCTTTCTGCAGTATTTAAATTTAAATTTGATAATCAATTAGTATTGTCCGACCAAAGTACTTTAAAAAAAGATAAAAAAGGGCAGTCCCGAAGAACCACCCAGATTAGTTATGTTAGAGTTACCTCACAAAAACATTCCTGATGGGCGAAGTTGAAAAATTTTCCGGACAGCCGGTTCTATCACAAATATTAGATGTAATACCTAATTCATTAATACATGTAGCTAACCCCAAACACAAGGCTAACCGCTACTATAAGCAGCTACTAAAAAATCATTTGCGAATATGATCACGGTGATCCGGTTACATTTGATGAGTTATGTGGAACTGCTGGAGCTCATTAAAGACACCTGTGAAGCATGGGGGAAAACACATAATGCATCCTTTGATTTTTCTACGTAATAGATCGTAGGTGAGCTCCCCATGATTCTGAAATAGTCAATTTTTAACTTGTAAGACTTGACAGCAAAGCGATACAGTATATTTTAACCCAATTTTAGTCGGACAATAATAATCAATCAACAATGTTATCTCCATTCCTTCCAACAATTAGCCGGTATTTTAATCTTTCACTAAAAACATAAATAATGAAAACGAAATTTTACCCCTTCAAAATGACAGTATTGCTTATTATAGCCCTTGTCTACTCCTCATCCGGCGGGTTACATGCACAAATTTATGCCAATAGCCAAACAAATGGTACTACCGGGCTCTGTTTAATCTGCGGTGTTACTAATCCTGATAACCCCGTAAACAATACTAATCTTAATGATTATTCCACCTTTAATATTACAGTTGGCTTGCTGGAGACAACTGTTTATCAGACACTTATTTTCCCTGCGGTAAGCACAATGGGTTGCGACTCATTGATCATAGGCGTTGGCAGCGGTAATGCTTTACTTTCACTTAACCTTTTCGGAGGAGTTACTGTACAAACATTTAATGGTGCTATTGCAAATAATGATATACAGGTAGTAGACAGCAGTAATTTGCGTCTGCTGCAAAGTAACACAAAGGCGGAAATTATGCTTAAGCCAGCTTATGCTTTTGATCGTGTTAAGATAACACTGAGTAGTAATTTACTAGGATTGCTGAATGCGTTTCGGATTTATTATGCCTATCATAAACCAAGTGTTCCTATACCTGTTGCCGCAGATAACTTTGCCGTCTGTGCCGGAGATTTTGTAACACTAACCGCTACCGGAGTAAGTAATGCAACTATCAAATGGTATGATGCCATCAGTGGAGGAACTTTGTTAGCTACCGGCAATAGTTACAGGGTTGAACCTGCGGCTACTACTACTTATTATGCAGAAGCTAATATAAACGGATGCATAAGCGCACGTAAAGCGGTGCAGGTTAAGGTAAATCCAAGACCGGCCAATCCGGTTTATACGGTTTCGCAGGGAGTTGTTTGTAGTAATGAAATAATACAGGTAACTAATTATCAACCTGGCATTAATTATAATGTAGAAGTTAAATATATAGATTTTATCGGTGCAACACAAGATACCTCCTATGTAGTAAATAATTCAAACACCGTTGTTGTAACAAACTATAATACATACTCCTCCCGACAGGTGGAGGTATATATTCAGGCTGTCAATTCTCTGACAGGTTGTAAGTCAGATAGTATTCATAAAACACTTATTTTCGGCGCAGCTGCTCAACTGCCAGCAGTGGATGCTGATAGTCTGGTCATTTGCTATGATCAAAGTGCTACGTTGCATGCCTATATACCCCTGACGGACGTCCCTGCCATTAGGTGGTATGATGCACCTACAGGTGGCAATCTGCTACACAGCGGGAGCTACTTTACAGTGAAACCAGCTATAACTACCACATATTATGCTGCAGCAGCCGTTACTTGTGAATATCCACAACGCAAAGCGGTAAAGGTGATCGTAACAAAATTGCCTAATCCGAACTATGTTGTTCCGGGAGGATATATGTGTGGCGCTGTACACAAATTTCCCGTGTTAAATCATCAGGCAGGCTTTAATTATAATGTACGGGTGAAATATACAAGTTCTGTAAATCCTAATCTTCTGGATACTTCCTTTGTTGTTATTAACAAGGATACAATAACTTCAATGATGCAACCTCAGAGGTATCTTATGCAAGGAGATATCTATGTACAGGCAGTAAACCCGCTGAATAACTGCAAATCAGATACTGTACATCAGGTATTTATTATTGGGGCTTCATCTGTATTACCTAGTGTTGATGCCGACAGTGTCAGTATCTGTAAGGGCGACAGCGTTACGTTACATGCTTATGTTCCAGATACAAATGTACCTTTAATACGATGGTATAATGCTCCCAGTGCCGGCAATTTATTATTTACCGGAAGTTACTACAAAGTGAGCCCAGCTGTTACTACGGCATATTATGTTACTTCCGCTTACGTATGTGATTATCCACAGCGAAAACTCGTGGAAGTAATCGTGAAAAATTGCCCGGCACCAGTCCTGTTACTTTCAAAAAAGAACGGCATTTCACCAGACATGACTTTTAAACAGATACAAATATTCCCGAACCCAAGCCATGGAAACATCTGGCTGTCCACTGGTGATAAGGATCTTACCGGCAGCCTGGTAATCGTAAGAGATATAAATGGCAGAGAAATACAACGGGAAACTTTAAGGAAAAATAGCTTTAGTTTTTCGAAGCAAATAGTTACAGGTTTGTATTTTGTTCAAGTTATTACCGTCGGAAAAGAAGTTTATTCAGGGAAGGTATCGCTACAACAATAATATGGATGTAGTTAAAAACAGGAAGTCGTTTCGAAAATAAAGAGACGACTTCCTGTTTAAATTTATGATAGCAGGTATGACAGCCAGTGAAACAATTGTTTCTGCCTGGAAATGGCTATTAGAACCAGATCGGTAGATAAAAATATGATCTTCCATTCCGATAGGGGGTACAGTACGCCTGTCTTGAGTTCAGGAAACATAATTGATCACTGCAATCTGCTTTCTGCCGATACAGCTTAGCTTCATATTCTATAGCTAAAATAGAATATTTTTAAGTCGAGGCGTTAATAACTGCGATTCTAACCTTAAACCCCTATGAATAACCTTTTATGAGTTTTCCGTTCAAGATTTATCTGTCTTTAGCGTTAACGTTGCTATCTTTTCCCATGCCCGGCAGGGGTCAGAGCGTTCCCTGCGATGCTGCAAAAAATCAAACTGTAGAAACAAGTGGACTGTGTGTTGGGTGTTATGCAGACAATCCGGAGTTCGCCGTCGATAATAACCAGGCGACATTCTCAACATTGCATGTGATACTAGGTTTGCTGGATGGTTATATACAACAGCAGCTCATTTTCCCGACAAAAAGCGGCACCGGTGATAGCGTAAAAATATTTCTTACCGCTCCGGTTGGGTTACTGGACCTTACTTTGTTAGGAAGTATATCAGTTGCTACCTATAACGGCGAAGTTTACAATCAGGATAGGATGCCTGTTAACAGTGGATTGCTACAGGCCCGCTTGATAAATGGCTATCAGATATTATTAACATGGGCGCCAACACGTCCATTTGATAAGGTTGAAGTGAGGCTCAATTCAGGCGTGTTACAACTATTAAATGCAATCAACATTAACTATGCCTACCGGATATCTCCGCAACCATTAGCTTTATTGTCAGAGGTGAAAGTATGTACCGGAACGACAGCGGCCCTGGGAGTAAAAAGTCTGGATGGCGTTACATATGACTGGTATAAACAGCCAACAGGTGGAAATCCGATATTTACAGGTATCAATTATAACTCCGGGCCTGTAACAGGAGATAGTCTCTATTATGTACAAGCAACACGTAATAGCTGCCCTAATTTGTCAAGAACACTGATCCGTGTTAGTCCTGCACCTCTTCCCCTGGCACCAGAAGTTAAACCACCTGTTGCTGATATATGTAGCGGAACGCAGGCCACTTTCATCACAGCATCAAGGAAAGGCTTGATACATCGATGGTTTAACCAACCAACGGCAGGGATTGCTTTAGCCGAACAAGATACCTTTACCACAACGATACTAACGGCCAACACCAACTTCTATGCAGAGACCATAGACACAATGGGTTGCGTCAGCCCAAATCGTACCTCCGTTGCCGTTAATATGCTGCCGCCAGGGCCAGGTGTTTCCATGAGCGGCGCCCAAACATTGGGTGGCACTGGAGGAGACCGGCTCTCTGCTATTGTCAAAGGAGTGGATGGAGGATTTTTGGCAGCCGGAAGTACTTCTTCCAATGATGGTGATATTAATGGACAGAATCATGGGCTATTAGACTTCTGGTTAGTAAAACTCGATTCAGTCAATAATAAAAAGTGGGTTAAAACAATAGGAACTTCAGGGCGAGACAGTCTCACAGGGATAGCAGCGACTAAAGACCTGAAATATATCATATGCGGCAACTATAATCTCGGAACGGCAGCAGCTTCCGGACAAATTATATGTATTAATAGCGCCGGTGATATCTTATGGAATAAGGCAACCAACTTACTCAATCAATTTGTAGACAATTTATCAGATGGAAGTAATTGTATCGTCATTGGAACATCTGTAAACAATTTACAGCTTACATTGCTAAACAGCGCAGGTAACGTATTAAAAACAGCTAATTACACTGGCAATTATTCAACTGATCAAATCCAGTTCGCACAAACGGACGATAAAGGATTATTAATTGCCGGAAGTACTTTCTCCGGTTCCATATATGGAAGAGATGCCTTTGTTACCAGAATTGATAGCAATCTGAACCGACAGTGGGAGCAGGTATTTTTAGCTGAAGGGGATGATATAAAAGTAGGCATTCGCCGCACAAGTGATAAATACTATGCGCTAACCAGTATAACCAGGAATAACACCGGGCAGCAGACTCAAGCGAGAGTCATACAACTTACTCCCAATGGAACAGTGCAATTTTCCAAGGTTTTCGGACCGTTTTCATCTGCCGGTATGAATGTAACTTCAGGGAATAGGAAAGACAGCGCTACAAATGCCAATACGAGAAATCTTTTATTATTGTTTGATCGCCCAACGGAACCTGTATTTCAGCCAAGGAAGGAAAATACGGTATTTGCGGTTCCCACAGACTTCCTGGGTGACCAATATGCCAAAGCACTGGGAATACCTGCCATAAGCAATGATGTACTCAACCTTATGGAATTAGACAGTACTGGCAAAATTGTTGCCTGGCAACAGGACACATCTCACTTTTTTATTCCGCAAAGCGCAGTTAGAACATCTGACGGGGGAGCGTTGATGGTCGGTGCCACAACCGGCGCGTCAGGAAAAGCGATTTTGGCCAAGGTAGATCCACCATCCTGTTTGCCAGGTAATCTTCAGTTACTGCCTCAGGACGCCAAGGCATTATTTGTTAAAGAGAACGTACCCGCAGGAAACCTCAATTTAACGGGAAATGATATCATACTGACAGTTTCACCTAACCCCTTTTCTCAAACACTTAACTGTCGTTATGAGGCCATGAAAACAGGAAGGATCGCATTGAAATTAATCAATGTCGCTTCAGGCCAATCCATAATACTGAAAAACGAAACAGCTACAAAAGGCATCTACCATCTACAGATAAATACAGGTCATTATCCGGCAGGTGTATACATTCTTCAGTTGGATCAAGACGGGAGAAAAGACATATCAAGAGTTGTTAAGATTAACTAAGTAGTGATCTCCTCCCGAAAAAATGAAGCGTGGCAAATTGGAAATTTCGGGGGAGGTCAGGGATGTCAGAACTTTCTCAGAAATTCTGATCTGGCATTGGATCGCCGTGTCCTGGTAACAGCTATTACCTCCTTTCCTTTTTTATTCTGGTATTACTAAGAAGGTACGCACCAGCAAAGGCACATAGACCTAAGAACAAATTGTTCCTGTTCAAAAATCAGCCTGGTAAGAGTGGTGGAGGTCTCCATTCTCTTGGTTCACGCGGAGGTTCGAGATGTTCCTGGATTTTATTAGGTGATTTGAGGTATTCCTGGATTTCCGTGTCGAGTTTGTCTTTAGGAATTATGCCGACGTGTTTGTAAACAGGTTTGCCATGTCTGAAGAACATGATCACAGGGAGGCTGGTGATATTGTATTCTTTAGTACGATAGAAATTCTGGTCCACATTTATTTTACCCATCTTTACCTTACCGGCATACTCATTGGCCAGCTCTTCGATGACCGGGCGCATTGCGGCACAAGGGCCACACCATTCTGACCAGAAGTCAATAACACAGAATTTGTCAGAGAACAGCACTTCATCATAGAAGCTGCTATCAGTCAATTCTAAAACCATATATTACTTATCTGATTTAATTGTTATAAGGATTGTATTGATTCTTTATCATCGTCTGTAGCATAGGCTATATAACAGCAAAGACTTATGTTTTGTTGTTTACAGGAATTATTTTTTTATAAAAGTAAGGTTAGTGACGAGTGGTGATGAAGAAGTTGTTGAAAATCCGGAGCTACAGCACGTGCCTATGTTATCAAAAAACATATGCGGAAATAGAATAGGAATAAAAAATATCTACAAATGGCTCAGGATACTATCAATTACAGGGACTAATTTTTCTTCGAAAATTAGGGAACTTGTCTCAGGATTTGAGCTGCCTCCCATGCTAATATAAGCAATGATGCCGGAAGTGTTCAAAATAATATTAGTCGGAAATCCATTTTTTAAGTTGAGCTCGTAACATGCCTCCCTGGATATATGTCTGGGCATAAATGGAAGATTGTATTTCTTTCTGAACGTATCGATAATTGAATCATTTTCAAATGTCAGCGATACGATCCTGAAATTTTTACCTGCGTATTTTTCACTTAGTTTGACAAGATCAGGAAATTCAGTTATACAAGGACGACAATTCGCGAACCAGAGGTTAATCAAACAAACGCCTTCGGGCATTTCTATGCCGGCATTCTTAAATATGGAATCGGCATTGGTTAATTTGAAATAATCCTTGCCGATAAACGGTTTAATACGATTTTCCCAGAGTTGTGATATCGTTAGTTTTCCTTTTTCGGCGGGAGGTTTGTTGTTGTTGACATTGCTTTGTGAATAAGCGGTTGATGTAAACAGGAAAAAAAGGATAATAGGGAGAATGACTTTCATAAACGGGATTAATAGTTATTTACAATAAATAATAACGACCTTTACTAATATACGAATACTTTGGTTTTTTTTCAACTAAACCAGAGTGCCAGACGCCAGCCATAGGAAAATGTCGTTTTTATACTATCCGGGAAAACAGGCATGCGGTACTTTTGCCTTATCAGATATTTTTTTACCCGCTGTAGTACAGGAACCCATGTATAACCCATCCTACCTCCGGCATTTAAATATGTAGAACAAAACGAGATCATCATGAAACACTCAAAAATGTTGAATCCGGTGATAGCCGGTGCCATGGCATTGCTATGCGCGCTCGGCTGTAAAAAATCCTCCACGGAAGTGCCGGTGCCGCCGCCTGCTGAAAAGCCGCAAATTAACGCTGAAGCGGAAGCTATCCGGTCGTTCATCGTTAACAAGTACCAGCTAAACGACGGTGACGTAGGCTACGATAAGAAAAATGGTTTCTTTTCCATCTACCAAATCAATGTGGTTAGTTACGACGATGCTTTAACTGATTACGAAGAAAATAAAAAATAAGCCATGAAGAAACTTCTAATGTTTGCAGCAATCTGCGTGACGGCTTTACAGGTAAAAGCCTCGTTCTTTATACAAGTCTTCAGTATACCCGCTAATCAAAATAGGAACCTGGTTGTTGATCCTTCAAAGGCTACCAATTTTAGGGCAGCATACAATCTGAGCTACGTACCAGATAACATGTTTAATACGATTGTTGTAGATGTGGTATATATTAGTTCTGCAGAAACACTGGTGATTGGCCCGGCAAAAACATACACCGCGACCTCCTCTGCCGGGATTGCTGATAATATAGACGCTACATTACCGGCAAACAAAATGACCGGAAGGATATCCCTAAGGATAAGGTCGTCTTCACCGCAGCCTATGACTATTTATAGCACGAACAGTTATGGCGTTGAAAATGCCATAGTATCACCAGAGGAACTATTAAAACGGAAAATGAACGAGTACCGGCAGTCTATTCTGCCCAGTAGCAAGAATATTTCACTTATTGATCCGCCGGCCGGTTTTGAAAATACTTCATTGGCTCCCGTGTATCTAACCATCACTGAAGATGGCGGGGCATATGATTTGTATGTTGACCAAACGCGTGCTCCCGGCATGCCTTTGTATGATAAGCAGGTAACCGCCGGATATTATGGGCTTAGAAAAGAATTTTTTGCTTTCGCCCAACAGCAGGCAGGAACGGTCCCTGTATACAGGTACGTGAAAAAGGCAAACAGAACTGCCGTGCTTTTTTCTATATATCCGCAGGATGAAACCATCTGGGACAAAACAGGTACTGCTTTTTATGCATACCCTTCACGGATACGGGATGTGCCAACCCCTCCGAAAGAAGTAAAGGGTGCTGTTCATGTTTTCCATGCTGATCCCAATATAGATCGTACTTTCTTTGCTATGTACTTCCCTGATGAAAACAATAAAAACTGGCGGCCTCCTTACATTATTACTCCGGAAGGAATCAAGTTGCGCCTGGGTATGTTTTATGCTGATTTCCTGGCGTTCCCTGCTTATAAAATCAACCCTTGATAAAAGGACCATTATATTTCATGATAAAGCCCGCAACGACGCGGGCTTTATCATGAAAATAATTTCATATTTACGCAGTTCCTGAGATAGTGTCTTAATATCATACAAAGACCGAAGCAGTCCTTCATCTGCTAAAAATGTTTGATCTCTATTCTGTCCATCGTTTCGCCCTTTCCATTGGGCGGAACAGCAAAACCATCAGGTTCATACCTTTTCGTGCCGCTTTGATAGTACCAGTTATTTAAACCACTGATCATTTGTTTGATGTAGTAAATAAACTCTTCTGTTTCTTTTTGATACGGACTGAAATCCGGCAGATGGTTTGATAACGTTACCAATTCATCTACAAATTCATCGTGGATCTTCATGCCTTCGGTGCAGGCTTCATCAAAAGATATTTTATGGTGGTGCTGCAGTAAGGTGATGATGTTGAAAATCTCTGATTCTATCGCAAGCTCCTTGCCGATAGTGGCAAAGTCATTCTGAAGCGCTACAATAATGGCCTGTATCAGAAGAATGCGCTGAATGACGGTATGCTTATAAATAAAGTCTGGTAAAGCAAAGCCCGTTGTGGGACAGATCAGGTCCGCAAATGGGATCATGCCAATTGAATTGGCACGGATTAAATGAAAGAGAGGGATAGGAGGGATGTTCTTACTGATCTTGTAGGGCGATTCTTCCATGATTCCGTCGTTAACAAAGCGGTACTTATAATTCTTTGCCATCCGCTCCAGCCAGAAGTCGGGCATGCCAAGCGCAATCCACTCTTTTCTGTTGGTTTGCATCTGCCGTAATATTCCTTTTTCTTCCGGCCGCGGCTCGTCTCCCATCATGACTTCAAAAATCCGGTCCCTGAACGCCGCAATTTCTTTTACCGGCAAAAGTTCTACATAATCATCAGTCATCGTCATATAAATCGCGAAGCGTGTTGCATGGCGGATTCTGTCTCTTTCGGTGGCAGCTGGTATCATAAAAGGCCCAACATCAAATAACCGCATCTTTCTATATCTTGCCATCGCCTCTTTTGACAGGAATTGGTAGTCGTTGTCATACCACTCGTTTTCTTCTTCATGAAAAGTTCCGGCAAAGGGGCTTTGAAGGGTTGCCCAGGGATATACTGGTTTGGGCACTTTGAATTCCTTGTTCATAAATAATATTGGTTTAAAATGAGGAAAAATTCAGGTTAATCACATAGTTCCTGAGGCATACTGAATAGCATTATCCTAAAGCCTGTTTTACTGTTTGGACGTCAGGAAATCCATGTAGGGAGTTGTATCTGTCGAGTTGGGATGAAATAGACTTCCACCCGTTTAAGGTTATGCTGACATAATGGATCCTGTTTACTACCGCATCCTGCCAGCTCCCGAAGTCAGGTAGAAAATCCTGCAGGTATTGAAATTCCCTCAGATATTCATTATGAATGTGCAGCGCCTCCAGACATGCGTCTTCCAGTGAGATGTTGCGGTTGTGTTGAATGGCTTTTACAACATTGTAGTAAATAGCACCGGTGGCTTCATCTTTAAGCACGGACTGGACCTCGTTAAAGCAGGTCATCATGCGGACGGCCAGTGCTTTCAGGCGTTTTATGCTACTGTGCTGATGTATGAATTCAGGAAGAACGACTTCCGTTTCAAGGTCCAGCAGTTCCAGGAACGGGTACAGGCAAAGCGAATCTTCCCGGATGGCCAGACATTGCTCTTCGGAAGGAAATTCTCTCCGGGCTTTGTAATAAAGCTCCTGTTGAAGACCATCAAAGTACAGCTGAATGCCATGGATGAACCGGTCCATGGATGTTTCGGGGAGAAACCGGACCAGTTCTTCTCTCAGCATGGATAATAATCCGGCAAGAGGAATCGCTGCATCATGGCTGCTGCGTGTACCTTTCAGTATTTCCAGGGTCTGGTCACGGACGTGGTACAATTCCTGAAGATCGCATTCCTCACATCTGTCGTCATTGTAAAGTGTCCATAACATAAGCCTGCACACGGGCTTCAGCCGCTCGGCACTGGCTGTCGGAAACCACTGGGAGGCGATGTGCGCCGTCTTGGTCATTTTGTACTTTTTCCTGGTAGAGGGGGCGTTTTGATAAATTCCCAGATACTCTCCATCTATCCAGTGCTGTTCAGTGATTTCCTGCATGACTTTGGCAAATGGATTTTTGAGCATGGGAAAAGGATAGTGGAACCGGGAGAGGATCGAGGAAATCGCTGTGTTCATACAAATTCGGGTTACTTTGAGGAGGATTGATGATATGCTTAATATCATTGCCATGCTGATAGTATCCTTTTAAAACTGAAGGTCAACTGCCGGTCTTTTACGTTTCGTTTGCGTTTTATTCAGGGACAATTAGTGATGCATATCAGGCACCAGAGTTAACTTTTAAACAGCCTGCCGGCAAGTAGCAGCGCTGGTTATTTTGGCCACCGTCCGGGCTTACAGGCCTGTTGATATAGGACTAACGTTATGAATTTACAAAAAAATACAAAATGCCGCCACTTTCTACAAAAATTTCAATTGACTAATATCCAGTCTCTTCCGGTGAATTGCTTTGTACCAGGCACAAAAAAAGAGGACCGTAGTCCTCTCTCTTTTTAAACTTTATAGTACTGTTCCCAGCCTTTCCTTGGTGGAGGGCCTACCAGCAGTTCGTTGGCGTGTTTGTTATTGGTAATGATTTTCTTTTCCCGGTCGAACTGTAGTTTCTCACCTGTCCACTGCGCCAGTACGCCGAGGCAGAACACCTGGCTGAGCGGACCGGCAATGGCGAATGGCGAACGTGTCTGCTCTTCACCTTTACATGCCAGCAGGAAGTTCTTAAAGTGGTTGGACGGGCTTGCGGGTACTACCGGCAGTTTGTCCGCCATTGCTTTTGCTTTTTCTTCAGGAATGATGGAGAGCGTACTGCCATGAGAGCCTCCTTTAAAGGTAAGTTCCTTACTGTAGATGATCTTACCGGGATTGAGTTTGGCAGGTGCAATAGCCCCGTTGCTTGGAGGTGGGATATTGGGATCGAGCCCTGAAACGCCGTATCCGGCGGGAATGGGCGGCAGGTTGTCCACGCCGTCATACCAGGTGATGTCCAGTGCGGGCATATTTCCTCTTTTCGGGAATTTGAAGGCCAGTGTGGAGGACATCGGGTAGAAGAAGTTATTGTGACCAGTGAGTTTGACCGGGTCAATTTCGTAGGGCAGGCCCAGATCGAGGAATTGATGGGCGGTATCGATGATATGCGCGCCCCAGTCGCCCAGTGCGCCCATGCCGAAGTCGAACCAGCAGCGCCATTGACCGTTTACGAAATCTTTATTATAGGAGTGACCCTGTGTCGCCATCTGCCAGATGTTCCAGTCGAGGGTAGCAGGCGCCTGCTCTGCGGCCGGGAACGAAGTGATATTAGGGTTCCAGCCATGCCAGCGCCGTGGGGAGTTCATATGGGCGGTAATGGCTGTTACATCTTTGATGATACCGGCTTCTGTCCAGGCTTTAAACTGGAAGTAATTGGCTTCCGAATGCCCCTGGTTGCCCATTTGTGTCACTACTTTCGGATGCTTGCGGGCGGCCTTCATCATCAGTTCCACTTCGTTGAAGGTGCGTGCCATTGGTTTTTCTACATACACGTGTTTGCCCAGGCCTATCGCCATCATCGTGATCGGGAAATGTGAGAAGTCAGGCACACCGATGGACACTGCATCAATCTGGTTGCCCATCTTGTCGAACATCTGACGGAAGTCCTGGAAGCGAGGCACATTAGGGAACATCTTCATGACCTCCAGGGTATGCGGCGCGCCCATGTCTACGTCACAAAGCGCCACAATGTTTGCCAGTCCGGTCTTGTAGAGCGCCTGGGCTATCTCTCCGCCTCTGTTGCCGATGCCAATGAAGGCAAGGTTGACTTTTTCATTAGGTCCTATTTTGCGTACATGCGGCTTCGCTGCAGCCATCAGCAGACCTGGTGTAGCGGTGGCCAGGGTGGCCAGCGCAGCTTGCTTCAGGAAACTCCGTCTTGAGTTATTGTGATTCATAGCGTGATTTGTTAAATGCTGGCCCCAAAATATAAAAAAGGTTTTGCAATCGATGGAAATTTTTCGCTCAACTTTATTTAATAGACAGAAAATAATCTTTAATACTTATATTACATAGATATAAATATAGTTAATATTTATACTGTGTAAAAAAAGAATCAACATCGATCAAAAAAGAACAGATAACCCCACCGGGATATGCAGGGCTGTTTAAGACCGGCAGGGCGTTGGGTCGTTCACGTTATAATTGGAAATAACATAACGGCAGGCAATGCCTAAGTTGTCTTATATAGCAGTGTTTTTCTCCGGCCATGCAAATCCTTTTCCTCCGGGTAAATATCTTTCTGTTTCCTGTACATAAAATGTATTCACCCCCTGAACGCCAAGCCCAAAATAGTAGACGAATTTGTCCACATGTTCCTGGTACTCTCCGAATTCCCGATACTCTTTGTGTAAAGTAAGCAGCTCGTCAAGGTCCGCATTATGAATCCGCAAGGTCTCTTTGCAGGCATCTTCCAGGGAAAGGCCATACTGCCTTTGAAGTACAAAAATTACATTAAAAACCTCTGTTCCTTTGGCCAACTCTTTGGGTAAGGAGTGAATATCATTTTGCCATATTATAATTCTCACCATCAGGGTCATCATTCGCTGAAAGACGCAATGGTCAATGATATGATCGGGTAAAACCAAGCCCGATTCAATCTCCCCGAGGACCAGGTAAGGGTACATCAGCACGGCATATTCGCGGATTGCTTTGTAAACAACGAAAGAGGGTGGGGGCTGATTGGCTGCTTTATAGGAATGTTCGACTTCAATTCCATACCTGAATGTCAGATAGAAGTATCGAATGAAACGCTGCATCCATGTTTCAGGCATAAACGCACGGAACTCGTCCCGGATAAGCGCCAGGTGCTGGTAAATTGCATTTTCCTCCGGCAACAGGGCGGCGCCGTTCAGAATTTCCATGCAACGGATACGCTGTTGTTGCTTTTCTTCAAGCGATAAATCTTCCAGCTGATCGTCGAGCACAACATACTGGAGCATAAACCTGTTACAGGGAATGGTTTGCTCGTACGTTAAATCAGGCCACATGCAGGCTGTGCAGGCATGTAGCCGCATTTTTTTGTACTTCAATACCTGTTCAGGTGTCAGGAAAGTATAGTCATTATCGATCCAGGATTCCATATCCCTGCCCATTTGTTCAAGATGTGGGTTGACCAGGTTGGGCCATGGATAGAAATTTAAAGGTAAATAGTCCCTTGGGTTAAATTGTGCTGGCTTCATTACAAATCGTTTTACGGGTTAGGAAAACAGGCGCGGGCTTCTCTGTGAAGGGAAGATATGGGTGTGATCGGAATGCAGTGGGTCTGTCATCATGCCGGTTACATTTTGAAAGGTTATTTTGAGCGTTGTTGACGGAATATTTGAGTATTGGAATTTACAAAAAAGAAACCACATTTTTTTTGACTTTTTTGCGGCATAGACGCAGAGATAATGTACGAAGTAAAACCGGATGCCACGCTGTGAAACCGGCCGGCCTGCTTATTTTACTGCGAAATAATTTCAGTGCTGCGCAAATTATATCGCAATCGTTAATCCAATTTTTTTTGTCTAGTTATGAAATTTATTTACCTTCATGCCGCAATTTTAGTGATAGACTAAATGCCTTGTTCGTGCCAATTCCGAAACCCGATTAAAATCGTATTAAAAAACTGCGGAACCTTGTTTAAAAGCCCTGGGCTTATGAGAAACTCTACCACTTTGACATGATTTTTTAATAGTGACCTGTTATTGTTTGACTTAAGAAGTCATGTGTGTTTAACAAAAAAATATCAGGCTGGCTGAGGTTTTTGCCGTATTGCAAATGCAATATCAGGACCTTCATGCAATGATTTTATGATATCATACACCAGATTGCCAGACACGATGTGTCATGACGTGTGTTTCCATGTTTATAGTCATGACTATAAGCAGGTAAAAATTTTTCCTATTATAAAATACCCTACAGACATGAACTCAAAATTACTATCCAGAAATTGTTTATCGCACCCGTTTCTCTGAGGGTGCCGGCAGTACAACGATTACCACATCAATAACGATATTCATTGATCATGTAATACGATTATCTGCACAAACATACTGACGCTTTTTAACCTGTTGCCAGCTGCTGTAGCCTGTTGGACAAGCATTGTCATTGCTTGTCATAACAGAGAAGGACAGCGTTTTCAGGTACACGCCTGATTTATTTCCTCATCAATTAATGACCGTTAGACCATGCCACTACACGCAACGCACATTCATCCTGCCCAGCGGGATATCCTGATGGATTTACTGATCAATGCAGAAAACTCGACCTACAACGTTGGAGGTGTAACCCGGATCACCGGGCCTCTCCACAAAGAAAAATTCATCGCCGCCGCCGAAACGTTGCCAGCCGTATTTGATGTATACCGGATGCGTTTTGACGTTAATGACCATACGCCACAAGCCTATGTGGACGACAGCTTCATCAGACAGGAAGTCGTATGTATGGATTTCACGGGTACACAGCCGGATGCCGTAGAAAAATGGATACGGGAACGCCTCGAAACACCTTTCATCCTTCAAAAAGAAAATGCGCTCTGCGAACAATACCTGTTGTCCATAGCGCCGGATGAACATTGGTATTTCTGTAAATATCATCACCTGATCATCGATGGTTACGGACTGGCCGCGAGCTACCAGTACGTAGCCAGCCAATACCGCTCCTTACTCCAGGGAACGAAGCTTGACTGGTCGCCGGTTTCCTATGTGTCAGCAGCGGGCGACGCTCTCGCTTACCAACAATCGCCGGCATACCAGGAAGACGCCGCCTACTGGAAAAAGATGATCGGTAAGAAGCCGGTCCAACTGCTGGAACACAGGTACCACCGCGCAGATGGGCATCCACGCCAATGCCGGACCTTCGTCCTGGAATTTACGGCTGAGGAAAAAGCCGCGCTGGAAAACGTGCAACAGGTCACTCAGGCCAATCTGCTCCGGCTGACGCTGGCGGCGCTCACCATTTATTTCGCGAAAACAACTGAACACGCTGCATTTGTATTCGGCACACCGGTACATCGCAGAAAGGATAAAGCATTGCAGCAAATCGCCGGTATGTTTTCCGGTATCACGCCGTTTCAGGGCATTTACCAACAGGAAGATACCGTAGCTGCGCTGCTGGAGAATATTGCCGTTGCCAGAAAAAACGACAACCAACATCAGCATTACCAGATAGCTGACCTGAGCCGTTGGCTGAAACTTAACGGTACAACGGAACAATTGGTAGACATCCTTGTCAACCATGCTAACCTCGACCTCCACCTGGATTTCGGGGAAGATGTTCAGGCTGTTACCCGGGAGCTGACAAGTGAGATCACCCGTTACCCGCTGGAGCTGCTCTGGCGCGATTACGGGAAAGGACAGCCACTGCAACTGAAAGCGGATTATTACCCGTCGCATTTCACAGAAACGGATATACGTTTATTGGTGAAGCGCTTGTTATATATCATGCAGCAATTAGGCGGCACACAGGAGCGGAAACTGGATGAGATAAGTATCCTACCGGAAGAGGAGCAAGCGCTGCTGGCTGCCTTTAACGATAACAATATAGCTGTTGCGCCTTATCATTCTATCCATGCGCTCATAGAAGAGCAGGTGCGGCTCCGTCCAACAGCCGAAGCACTGGTGTTTGAAAACCAAACGCTCACGTACCGGCAGCTGGATGACAAGGCCAACCAGCTGGCGCATTACCTCCGTGAAAAAGGCGTGCGGGAAAATACTTTTGTCCCGGTATGTATGGACCGTTCCGCAGAAATGATCATCGGAATATTGGCGGTGCTGAAAGCCGGCGGAGCCTATGTGCCGGTAGATCCTGCCTATCCGCAACACCGGATCACTTTCATGCTACAGGACACCCGGGCGGCAGTAGTGGTCAGCAATGTGACTGGCAATCTGCCACTGGAACAATACACCACCGCGGAAATTATTGATGTCCGCCAACTGGCGGATGTACTGTCACAGTACCCTGTAACACCGGTAGAAACGGCCCTGCAACCGCAACACGCTGCCTATGTGATTTATACGTCCGGTTCTACCGGCAATCCGAAAGGTGTCACCATAGCACACCAGCAATTGGTGGCTTCCACGCAGGCGAGAATAGCCTATTATGGCAGCACCGGCACAGCATTGCTGGTGCCCTCTTTCTCATTCGATTCCTCGGTAGCGGTCATATTCGGTACGTTGTGTACCGGTGGCAGACTGATCGTATGCCGGGAGGAGACGTTAAAAGACGCGGAGACCGTCAGGGAAATACTCACCCATACCGATATGGTGCTGTGTGTGCCTTCCTATTACCGGTTTCTCCTGGAAGAAGGACTGTTGCAGCATGCCGCCCTGTCCACCGTTATCCTGGCAGGCGAAGCGCTGGAAGTCTCCCTGGCACAGCGTCACTTCAGAGAGGTGAAAAAAGCGGCGCTGTATAACGAATACGGGCCTACGGAATGTACTGTATGGTCGTCTGTGGCACAAATACAACCGGAGGATAAACTGATCACCATCGGGAAACCCGTGGCCAATATGCGGATACATATACTGGATGCTCATCAGCGGGTACTGCCAGTGGGCGTGACCGGAGAATTGTATATAAGTGGCCCGCAGGTGGCAAATGGTTACCTGCACCTGCCGGCAATGACGGCAGAAAAATTTATTACCGATGCTGCAGGCAACCGGCTCTATAAAACCGGAGATACCGGCCGCTGGCTACCAGATGGCAATATCGAATACCTGGGCCGCATAGATGACCAGGTAAAGATCCGCGGCTACCGTATTGAATTAGGCGAAATCGGCCATGCTTTGCAGGAATGCGAAGGTGTTAAACACGCTGTGGCAGTCGCATGGACAGACGAACGGAACAACAAGCGCCTCGTGGGATATGTGACCACCAGCGCGGGTTATAATAAGATGGCCGTATTAAACCGGCTGAAAGAAAAACTGCCGGAATATATGGTGCCATCGGTACTCATTGAACTGGCACAGCTACCGCTGTCGGTCAACGGCAAGGTGGATAAAAAAGCGCTGCCGGCGCCCGAAGCAGGCGACCTTCAGCTGCAGGAATACGTGGCGCCGCGTAATGAAGCGGAGCGGCAGCTGGCGGCAATCTGGCAGGAACTGCTGGGACTGCAACGGGTAGGGATATACGATAACTTCATTGAGCTGGGAGGCGACTCCATCGTATCCATGCAGGTGGTGAGCCGTGCCAGGAGACTGGGACATGAGCTGAAAGCAAAAGACCTGTTCAAACACCAGACAGTAGCCGCGCTGGCGCAGTTGCTGTCCGTGAAAAAAACGGAACACGCCATCGGCGAACAAGGGCAACTGACAGGTACATGCGGGCTGCTGCCTATCCAGTACTGGTACTTCGAAGAAGAAGGCAACAGCCAACCGGCCTCATTTACGCAACAGCTGCTGCTGGAAACAGATAAGCAGCTGTCACCTGTAACACTGGAAGCCGCCCTCCGGCAACTGGTGCAATACCATGATGCACTTCGTTTTACCTATCATCAGGATGCTGATGGCTGGCAACAGTCCTATGGCGCAGCGGAGGCGGTCTTGCGTATTGAGGACTTGCGCGGCATGCCGGACAACTGGCAGCAGCATGTCCCCGTTTGCGTAGCTGAAAGCCAGGCACGCCTGGACATCTTCAATGGTGTGCTGTTGCAGGCCTCCCTGATCCAAACGCCGGCCAACGAGGCCAACAACCGGTTATTGCTGGTAGTACATCACCTGGCCATCGACGGCGTATCGTGGCGTATCCTTCTGGAAGATCTTAACCGCCTGCTGGAGCAACCCACCATGACGGCAGATGCCGTACTGGGCGCCAAGGGCAGTTCCTGCCGTCAGTGGCACGATGCGCTGACAGCCTATGCACAAAGTAGCCATGGTCAGCGGCAGCAACGTTATTGGGAAACGGTGGTGGCTAAATGCGCACCATTACATACCGATCTGACACATACCGGAAAGGTAACTGTATCGGATATACGCAGGGAAACAGTGCGCCTTGAGGCAACGGCTACACGCCGCCTGTTACAGGAAGTGCCTGCGGCCTATAAAACGGAAATCAATGACATCCTGTTGGCCGCGCTGGCCCTGACCCTGACGGCCTGGAACAAAGGCGCAGGCGTACTGGTAGGACTGGAAGGGCACGGCAGGGAGGAGATCGCGCCGGGCGTGGCGGTTAACCGCACCATCGGTTGGTTCACCAGCCAATATCCGGTATGGCTGGAAGCCGCTGCCGGCACGCCTGCCGGCCGGCTGATCAGAGACATAAAAGAGCAGTTGCGGCAGGTGCCTGACAAGGGCATCGGCTACGGCATCAGCAAATATATCGGCAAACAGGCAACCCTGCAAGGCGCTGTGCCCTGGGAAACAGGCTTTAACTACCTCGGCCAGGCAGACAACATGCCTGCGGGACAAGGGGCAGTTAAAACGTCATTGTCTTCCCTGGAAGCCGGCGGAGAGCCGCAACGTATCGTGCCGGAAAAACTGGCTGTCAACAGCATGATTCGTGACGGCGAGCTCGTTATGGAATGGAGCTATAGCCGGCTGCACTTCCATGCGGCCACAGTGGCAGCCATCGCGGCAGACTACCGTCATCACCTGGAAACACTCATCACACATTGTGCAGACCGCAGCCAGCAAGCGCCGGTCGCTTCGCCTTCTGATTACGGACTGGGTGATGTGATGACCAACGATGAGCTGGACCTGTTCCTCGATGCTACGGAAGCAGGCCTTTCCAGGAGATCTCAGGTAGCCGGATTGTACCGGCTCACCGGATTGCAGGAGGGGATGTTGTTCCACGGACTGTATGATGAAAAGGGCGGTGCCTACATCGAACAGTTTGGATGCGAGCTTCCCCATTTGCAGGTAGCGGCATTTCAACAAAGCTGGGAATACCTGTTACAGCATCATACTATTTTCCGCAGCGCGTTCTACGCAAAGATTTGCAGTATCCCGGTGCAATGCGTGTACCATCAGGTTACATTGCCTTTCACAGTGCTGGACTACCGCCACATGACGGAAGCGGCACAGCAGGAAGCACTTGACGCCTGGATGGCGGCAGACCGGAAACTGGGGCTGGACTTTGAAAAAGCGCCTCTGATGCGTATCACGTTATTCCGCCTGCAAGATGACAAATATCGTATGCAATGGACTTACCATCACCTGCTGCTGGACGGCTGGTCATTGCCGGTGCTGCTTGGCGAACTGGTGGAAACTTACGAAGCTATCGTTACCAATAAGCCCCTGCCATCACTGAAGACAGATGAATTCGCGGACTACGTCCATTTCCTGGCAGACAGGGACCTTTCTGCTGAGGAAACCTACTGGCGCGGCTATCTGAATGCGGTGACCGAAGGATGTTTCTTACCGTTTGTTACTACCACGGCTTCCCGTACAAAAGGGGAAGGGCGCTTCCGGGAAACCGGTTTGCATCTGGACGCTGTGGCCCGTCAGCAACTGGAAACGTATACACAACAGCAACGTATTACCCTCAACACGCTGGTGCAGGGCGTGTGGGCGTACCTGTTGTCCCGCTATACCGGCAAGCCTGCCGCCATGTTCGGCGTGACGGTCGCCGGCCGGCCGGATGAACTGCCTGGTGCAGATAAAAAAATCGGCTTGTATATCAACACGCTGCCACTGTACACCGCGTTGGCCAATGAGCAAACAATCGCCGGCTGGCTGCAGGAAATACAGGCGGCGCAGCTGCAAAGCCGTGAACACCAGTATGCGGCCTTGAATGACATCCAACGCTGGACAGGCATCCGCGAAGAGTTGTTTGACAGTCTCCTGGTTTTTGAAAACTATCCGGTGAACCCTGCTTTACAATCTCCCGACTGGAAACTGCAACTGCAACACTTCCAGGTACAGGAACAGGCCAACTATCCGCTAACGCTTCGTGTGATGATGGCTGAAGGGATTGATATCGGCCTGGTATATAACGAAACGCTGCTGGACGGCGCTTATGTCCGGATGATAGCCGCTCATTTTGAACAGGTGCTGATACAGATAGCTACCCGGCCTGTCAATACCATCGCGGATATTACCTTATTGACAGCGGCGGAGAAAACACAGCTGTTGTATGATTTTAATCAGACAACCATCCCTTATCCTGCGGATAGGAGCATCACCACGCTTTTTGAGGAACAGGCGGCCCAAACGCCGGATGCTATTGCCGTGGTATATGATACAACGTCATTTACGTATAAAGCGCTGGATGAAGCGGCTAACCGCCTTGCACACCAGTTGCGCAGTAAAGGATTGAGTGCAGGCACATATGTGCCCTTATGCATGAAACGCTCTGCCGGCCTGATGGTAACGGTGCTGGGGATTCTGAAAGCCGGGGGCGCCTATGTTCCCGTAAATCCGGAATACCCTGCAGAAAGGACCTTGCAGTTACTGGGTGATTGCGACAGCCCGCTGGTGATAAGCGACATGAATTGGAAGGACACCCTGAAAATCGTTGCTGATAAAGAGATACTGTATATAGATGATAATCCTGCCCTGTTGCAATATCCGGCGCATGCATTGGCAGAACAGCCCTCGCCGGAGACAGTGGCTTATGTCATGTATACCTCCGGTTCTACCGGTAAGCCCAAAGGCGTGGCAGTTACACATAAAAATGTGGTGAGCCTGGTGAAGTCGCAGGAGTATATGACGCTCACCAAAGACGATGTCATTCTTTCCGCCGGCTCTCTTTCCTTTGACGCTACCACTTTTGAATATTGGGGCGCCCTGTTGAACGGCGGTTGTGTGGTATTGAGCACGGAAAGCAGTCTGCTGGACATCGAATTACTACGGCAGGAGCTTTATCAGCGCCGCGTTACCAAAATGTTCTTTACCACCAGCTGGTTCAATCAGTTGATAGATATGGACATCACGGTATTTGCGGGGTTGCAGGAAGTGCTGACAGGAGGGGAGAAAATATCGGAAAAACATGCGGACAAATTCAGACGTGCCTGTCCGCATATCGCGCTGACTAACATATACGGCCCTACGGAGAACACGACTTTCTCCCTTTACTACCGTATCCATGAAGCGACAGTTAACGGCAACGTGCCTATCGGCCGTCCGTTGAACAACCGGACAGCGTATATCCTTGACAGTGCAGGGCAACCGGTGCCGGTTGGCGTAACAGGAGAACTTTATGTGGGCGGCGATGGTGTAGCCAAAGGATACCTGGACCCGGAACTGACCGCTGCCCGGTTTATACCGGATCCTTTCACGGATGACCCGGCCGCCAGAATGTACCGCACCGGCGACCTGGCCCGCTGGATGCCTGACGGTAACATCGTTTATATGGGCCGTGTGGATGAACAGGTGAAGATCCGCGGGTTCCGCATTGAACCCGGTGAAACAGAACGCGTGCTCGAAGGCTGCCCTGCCGTTAAACAGGCCGTGGTGACCGTCTGGACAGATAAACAACAAAATAAATACCTGACCGGCTATGTGGTCCCGGAAAACAACTTTGATAAAGAAGCCATACAGGCCTATCTCAAAGAAAGGTTACCGGATTATATGGTACCTTCTTTCCTGATAGCCGTGGAAGCATTGCCACTTACTCCTAATGGGAAAGTGGATAAAAAGGCCCTGCCGGCGCCGGATGACGCCGCGCTCTCAGATGCAGCGTATATGGCTCCCCGTAATGAACCGGAGATCATGCTGACAGCCATCTGGCAGCAATTGCTTGGCCGGGAGCGCATTGGCATACATGACCATTTCTTTGAGTCTGGCGGGCATTCCCTTTTGGCCATGCGCCTGCAATCCGCCATCAGAAAGCAGTTGAAGGCCGAGATACCGGTGAAGACCATCTTCAATTATCCTACCATAGCAGGCCTGGCCGCCTGTATCATGCAACAGACAGGGCCAGTGCAACAGGGAATTACGGCGGAAGCATATACCGGCCCGCAACCATTGTCCTTTGCACAGGAAAGGCTTTGGTTTATCGACCGGCTGAGCGGCAGTATTCAATATCATATCCCAATGGTATTCCGGCTGACGGGAGCGGTCAACGAACAGGCGCTGGAAAGGGCCATCCGGGAGATCGTCAACCGGCATACTGTACTACGTACTGTCATTACCGTTATTGACGAACAGCCGCATCAGCGGATAATGGACCGCGATGGCTGGCAACTGGAAATAATCAGCCGCCAGGAGCTCGTGGGAGATATTACCGATTTGCATGCCTTTGTGAAAGCCTTGATTGATAAGCCTTTCAATTTGTCTGCCGACCATATGTTACGCGGACAACTGATCACATTGGCAGCGGAGGAGCATATCCTCGCCCTGACGCTGCATCACATTGCCGGCGACGGATGGTCCGTCAGCATCTTTGTCAAAGAGCTGATGGAGCTGTACGCGGCATTGGACCAGCAACAAGTACCGGCTTTACTTCCACCGGACATCCAGTATACGGACTATGCCCGCTGGCAACGTGCTTATATGTCAGCAACAGTGCTGGAGCGGCAACAAGCCTATTGGGAGCGCCAGCTGGCGGATGCGCCCACGTTACAATTGCCGCTCGACTATACCCGTCCCGCAGTATTTTCCAACAGGGGCGCCATTATACAGTTCCATATCGACGATACCCTGCGACAACAGTTACAGGCATTGTCGCAGCAGGAGGGAACTACCCTGTTCATGACATTGCTGGCGGCTTTTAATGTGTTGCTTTACCGCTACAGCGGCCAGGAAGATATCACCATAGGCAGTCCTGTTTCAGGCCGTACCCGGCAGGAAACGGAGAGCCTGATCGGTTGTTTTGTCAATACGCTGGCACTGCGCACGCAGCTGCATGATAACCCAACCTTTGCCACTTTGTTGCAACAGGTGAAAAATATGACGCTGGATGCCTATGAGCACCAGGATGTGCCGTTTGAAAAAGTGGTGGAGGCAGTCGTGAAGGAACGTGATCTGAGTTACAGCCCGCTGTTCCAGGTGATCTTTACATTGCAGAACATGCCGGTGGCCACTGATCTCGCCTTGGGCGCCGCGTATTTGCAACCGGAAAGGATCGCGTATACCACGGCGCAGGTAGACCTTAATTTCACCGTAGAAGAAACTGCCGGAGGACTGACAGGCAGCGTGGAATACTGCACGGACCTCTTTAGGGAAGAGACGGTGCTGCAAATGATCAGGCACTTCAAACAACTGCTGGCGGCCATCGTTGGGAGCCCTTCCACAGCAGTAGGCTTTTTGCCGATGTTGTCGGCGGAGGAAGAAACGCAGTTGCTGAAAGGCTTTAACCAGACAGACAGCAGCTATCCAGCTGATAAAAACATCACAGCGCTCTTCACGGAACAGGTAGCGCTGACACCGGATGCCACAGCCCTGGTATTTGACGGTAGGGAAATAACCTACCTGGCGCTGGATACCGCTTCCACACAACTGGCGCAATACCTCGTGGAGGCAGGTGTAACATCCGGCATGCGGGTGCCCGTTTGCATGGAGCGGTCAGAATGGCTGATCACCGCTATCCTGGCGATATTAAAGGCAGGAGGCGCTTATGTGCCGGTAGATCCGCATTATCCGGCAGAACGTATCAGCTACATGTTGGCCGAAAGCGACAGTACGCTGCTACTCACTACCACCACGCATGTAGCAGCGCTGGAGCAGACAGGTAAGGGCATGAAGCTTGTCTGCCTGGACCAGCTGGCTGAAACGCTGGCGTCCATGACGATGTCAACGCCATTGCCAGTGGCGCTTCCGCAGGACCTGGCTTATGTCATTTATACCTCCGGTTCTACCGGTAAGCCCAAAGGGGTGATGGTAAGCCATCAGAATGTGGTGAGCCTTGTGAAAGGAGTGGACTATGTGTCCTTCAGCGCGGCGGATAGTTTATTGTCCACCGGCGCGCCTTCTTTCGATGCCGCTACATTTGAGTATTGGGGCATGTTGCTTAACGGCGGCCGCCTTATTCTCTGCCCGGAACAGCAGTTGCTGGACAACGAGGTACTGAAACGGGAAATTAGCGCTCACCACGTAAATATGATGTGGTTTACCGCCAGCTGGTTCAATCAGCTGATCGATACCGACATCAGTATTTTTGAACCCTTATCGGTAGTGCTGGCCGGTGGGGAGAAACTATCGGAAGAACATATCAGCAAATTAAAACAACGGTATCCCGCCCTCACCGTTATTAACGGTTACGGTCCTACGGAGAACACGACCTTCTCTATTACCTATACAGTAGAAACAGGTGAAGTGAAGGTACCGGTGCCGGTCGGCCGGCCGTTGAGCAACCGGAAAGTATATATCCTGGACAGCCGCCGCCAGATAGTTCCGGTGGGCGTTACCGGCGAAATCTATGTCGGTGGTGCCGGTCTTGCCATAGGTTACCTCAACTTACCGGAGCTGACAGCAGAACGGTTCATCTCCCATCAGTTTGATAACGGCCGCGTCGAACGGTTATATAAGACCGGGGACCTGGGATGCTGGCAGGCAGACGGCAACGTGCTTTGCCTGGGCCGTACAGACGACCAGGTGAAGATACGGGGCTACCGTATTGAACCGGGTGAAACGGAAAGGGTGCTGCAACAGTGTGAATGGGTGGAACAAGCGGTAGTGATGGCGCGTACGAATGCGCAGGGCAGTAAATACCTTGCTGGTTATATCGTGCCGGCAGGTGCCTTTGAAAGAGAGAAAATACAGACTTATCTCAAACAGCTGCTGCCGGACTATATGGTGCCCGCAGCCCTGGTGCCACTGGAAAAACTGCCGCTTACCAGCAACGGGAAGGTAAATAAGCGTGCCTTGCCTGAACCGGACCAGTCCCTGATGCCCGCAGCAGCGTATATGCCTCCGCGTAATGCCACGGAGCTGGCGTTGACAGGTATCTGGCAACAATTGCTGAAGGTGTCACGGGTAGGCATATATGATAACTTCTTTGAACTGGGCGGCCATTCACTATTGGTGACCCGTGTGGTATCTGCCGTACGGCGTGAGCTGAATGTTGAGGTCCCCATACGTGACCTCTTTACTCATCCGACAGTAGCTACATTGGCTGAGCATATCCGTGGTCAGCAACCAGGCGCCGTATTGCCGGCCGTGACCGCATCTCCGCGGGAAGGAAAGCTGCCGCTTTCTTCCGCGCAGGAAAGGTTGTGGTTTATAGACCGCATGGAAGGCAGCATTGCTTACCATATGCCAATGGTGTTAAAACTGGATGGCGATCTGGACGTGACAGCACTGGAAAACGCCCTGAAAACAATTATAGACAGACAAGAAGCGCTGCGTACCGTTTTCCTGGAAGAAGACGGAGAGCTAAGCCAGCATATCCTGCCTGCCGACGGATGGCAGCTGCAGGTGATGGACAGGACCGGGGAAGCTGACCGGGAGAAGGTATTGGAAGAAATTGAAAGGTATTGTAACCAGCCATTCAACCTGGCAACGGATTATATGTTGCGGGTACAGCTGGTGCAACTGGCTGCCCGTGAACACTTCCTTGTAGTGGTGCAGCACCATATCGCATCTGATGGCTGGTCTGTGTCAATATTGCTCAAGGAACTGATACGGCTGTACGAAGCGGAGCATCGGCATCAGCCGCACCAGCTGGAGCCTTTGCAGGTGCAGTATGCAGACTATGCGTTGTGGCACCGGCATCACCTGCAGGGCGCCCTGCTCGATCAGCAGTTGTCGTACTGGAAAGAAAAGCTGGATGATATCACAACACTGCAGCTGCCCACCGATTTCCCGCGCCCTGCCACGGTAAGCACCCGCGGCAACACCTTGTACTATGAGGTGGACGGCACGCTGACAGCCGGGTTAAACCAGCTGTCCAGGCAGCAGGGGGCCACGTTGTTTATGACGATGCTGGCCGCTTTTAAAGTGTTGCTGTACCGCTACAGCGGACAGGAAGACATCTGTGTGGGCAGCCCTATTGCCAACCGTACCCAGCAAACGATAGAACCGCTTATCGGTTTCTTTGTCAATACCATTGCGCTGCGCAGTAACCTGTCCGGTAACCCGGACTTCCTGTCGCTGCTCCGGCAGGTAAAGGCCACTTTGCTGGAGGCGTACCAATACCAGGACGCCCCGTTTGAGAAAATCGTGGAAGCCGTGGTGAGCGACCGTGATATAAGCCGTACGCCCTTGTTCCAGGTGATGTTTATTATGCAGAACCTGCCGGAGGTGCCGGATTTGCAGTTGGACGATGTGCAGGTAACGATACAGCCGGTGCCTAACACCACTTCCAAATTCGATCTGACGGTGGATGTTACCACTACCGCTACCGGGCTGCGTTTCCGGGTGGAGTATTGCAGCGATCTTTATGAGGAGGCTACCATCGCCAGGATGATGGAACATTACCTGGTACTCCTGGAAGCGGTGGTGACAGCGCCTTCCAGACATATAGGAACATTGCCGATGCTTACGGCGGCTGAAGAAAAACAATTAGTACAGACCTTTAATGATACGGCCAGTACCTATCCAGCCGGCATGGCGGTGATAGACCTGTTCGAAGCGCAGGCGCGGCAAACGCCGGACGCAGTGGCCGTTGTTTTTGGAACGGAACAGTATACTTACCGGCAGCTGAATGAAAGGGCCAATCAACTGGCCCATTATCTCCGGAAAAAAGGGGTGGTGGAAAATACACTGATACCCGTTTGTATGTCCCGCTCTCCGGAGATGATCACCGCCATTGTCGGCATCCTGAAGGCCGGCGCCACTTATGTGCCGGTAGATCCGGCTTATCCGGAAGTGCGTATCCGTTATATCCTGGCCGACACCGACTTCACCCTGATGATCACAGATGCGCGCAGCCAGACGGTTTTACCCGCAGACATCGCAACGGAACGGATACTGACATTATCAGCAACAGCCGGCGAAGCGGTACTATCGGGCCAGCCGGTGACGGACCCCGACCGGTATACTTCTCCGGACAAGCTGACTTACCTGATCTATACTTCTGGTTCCACCGGGCAACCGAAAGGCGTGGAAATGCCTGACAAGGCCTTGTTTAACCTGCTTTGCTGGCAACAACAGGAGATCGATACCCGGACGCCTAAATGTATATTGCAGTTCGCCAGTATCAATTTCGACGTGAGCTTCCAGGAGATATTCTTCACGCTCAGTTTTGGCGGCAGTCTTCACCTGGTGGACGAACAACGCCGGAAAGACATGGCCGTCCTGATGGAACAGATCAACTCAGAAAAAATCAATTGCCTCTTCCTGCCTTATGTGGTATTAAAAAACCTGGTGGAATACGCACAGGAAAGCGGTATCTACCCGCAATACCTGCAGGAGGTGGTTACAGCCGGTGAACAGCTCAAACTGAGCAATGACCTCCGGTTGTTCCTGGAAAAAGGCAATACCCGACTGCATAACCAGTACGGGCCTACGGAAGCGCACGTGGTGAGTGCCTACACGATACAGCCGGAAGACTATGCCCACCGGGTATTGCCGCCTATCGGTAAGCCGATTGCCAATACTAAACTATATATCCTGGATGCCAACGGTAATCCCTGTCCGGTTGGAGTGCCAGGGGAGCTGTTCATCGGCGGTGTACAGGTGGCCAAAGGGTACCTGCATCTGCCGGAGCTGACGGCCGAACGTTTTATGGCCGATCCGTTTGATGTGACCGGGGCAGGACGCTTGTACAAAACCGGCGATGTCTGCTGCTGGTTGCCCGACGGCAATATCAACTACCTGGCGCGTAAGGACGACCAGGTGAAGATCCGCGGTAACAGGGTAGAAATAGGCGAGGTGGAAAGCGTACTGGGTCAGTGTGACCTGGTGGCGCAATGTGTGGTGCTTGTAAAAAATGATCAATACGGCAATAAACGGCTGGTAGCCTATGTGGTGCCACAGCAGCACTTCGGCAAAGAGGAACTGCGCACATGGATGCAGTCCAGGCTGCCGGAGTATATGGTCCCATCTCTTTTCATCACTTTACCGGAACTGCCGTTGACCAATAACGGCAAGGTCAACAAACGCGCACTGCCCGAAGCTGACCTGAGCGCGCTCGGCGGCGCAGGGTACGTGGCGCCACGTAACCTAACGGAACAACAGCTGGCTGGTATCTGGAGTGCGCTGTTACAGGTGGAAAAAATAAGTGTGCACGATAACTTCTTTGAGCTGGGAGGCCATTCGTTGTTGGCCATGCGCCTGCAGTCTGCCCTGCGTAAGCAAATGGAAGTGGAAATGGCGGTGAAATCCATCTTTGCCAATCCTACCATCGCGAGGCTGGCGGCGTTTATCCGCCAGCACGGCAAGGGCTTGCTGCTGCCGGCGGTAACGCCACAGCAACGGCCGGAACTGATTCCGTTATCGTATAGCCAGGAACGTTTGTGGTTCATCGATCAGATGGAAGGCAGCGTGCAATACCATATGCCGGTAGTGTTGCGGATGGAAGGCGTCCTGGATAAAGCGGCGCTGGCAAACGCGTTCCGTGACCTGGTGGACCGGCACGAGGTGCTGCGGACTGTCATTGTACAGGTGGACGGGCATTCCGGTCAACAGGTATTGCCTGTGCAGCAATGGCAGCTGCAACAAATTGATCTGTGCGGCCGTCCGCAGGCAATAGCGGATTATCGTTCCCTTGTGCATAGTTTGATAAGGAAACCTTTTGACCTTACCAGGGAGCATATGTTACGGGTGCACCTGATCGCACTGGACGCCAATACGCATATCCTGGTGATGAACATGCACCATATTGCCTCAGATGGTTGGTCTATCGGTATTCTGTTCAGGGAATTGATTGCCCTTTACAAGGGGTATGCTGCCGGCGAAAAAGTGAAGTTGCCCGCACTCGACATACAATATGCGGACTACGCCATCTGGCAGCGGACGTATATGTCGGACGAGGTACTGGCGACGCAGCTGCTTTACTGGAAAGAAAACCTGAAAGGCGTACCGGCGCTGCAACTGCCGACAGACAAAACAAGGCCGGCGATAAAAGGCAAAAACGGCGCTGTGGAACACCTGCATTTCGACCGTGAACTGTCGGAACAGTTGCTGGCCCTGTCCCAACAGGAAGGGGTGACGCTTTTCATGACGTTGCTGACAGCCCTCAATGTGTTATTGTACCGTTACAGCGGGCAGGATGACATCTGCGTGGGCACGCCTATTTCCGGCCGTATCCGCCAGGAGGTGGAAGGCCTCGCCGGCTTCTTCATTAACACGTTGGCCTTGCGCAGCAATCTCGCCGGTAACCCGGAATTCCTTTCCCTGCTGCAACAGGTAAAACAAACGACGTTGAGCGCCTATGAATACCAGGAAGTGCCCCTGGAAAAGATAGTGGACGCTGTAGTGACGGAGCGCGATATGAGCCGCAGCCCGTTGTTCCAGGTGATGCTGGTGTTGCAGAATACGCCGGACATCCCCGAGCTGACATTGGGGGCCGTGCAGTTGTTGGAAGAACCGCTGGACCATATCACGTCTGTCTTTGACCTTAACTTCTGCCTGAAAGAGACGGCAGAAGGGCTTTCCCTGATCATTCAATACAGTACGGACCTGTTCTACGGGGATACCGTGAGAAGGATGGGTAAACATTTTGAGCATTTGTTGCGGTCCATTACCCTTCAACCCGCCACACGCATATGTGCGTTGCCGTTATTGGACGAAGCAGAAGAGCAACAGTTGCTGGAAGGCTTTAACAGCAATATCACCGACGTGCCGCAGGGCGCTTCCCTGGTGAGTTTGTTCTCGGATACGGCAGCGGCTGTGCCTGACGCAGTGGCGTTGATGTTTAAGGATGGTACATTGACTTATAAAGAACTGGACGAACGCTCTAACCAGATGGCCCACTACCTGCGGAGCAAAGGGGTGGTCAGGGACACGCTGGTGCCTTTGTGTATGGAGCGCTCACCGGAGATGATTATCAGTATATATGGTATTATGAAGGCAGGTGGTGCATATGTGCCTGTAGACCCGGAATATCCGGCTGAAAGGATACAGTACATCCTGGAGGATACCGCCGCGGGCATTATGGTCAGCAGCCCTGCTGCCAGCGACAGACTGGGCGCTGCAACAGCAGGTGTTACCCTCGTGATGGCCGCAGACACGGATTTGTTTGCCAATTATCCGGTAACAGCACTGCCGGACAGTCCGGCAGCCGGTGATCTGGCCTATGTGATATACACTTCCGGCTCTACAGGCAAACCCAAAGGCGTATTGGTGGAACATGGCGGCGTAGTGAACCTGGTTTGTCAGCAGGAGGTGCTGCAGATACAAACAGGCTCCCGTGTGTTACAGTTCGCGTCTATCGGTTTCGATGCCTCCTGCATGGAAATATTCAGCGCATTGTCTCATGGCGCCGTACTGGTGCTGCCGCGTAAAGAAGACCTGATGTCTTCCGCCGGATTTGCAACGCTGATCAACAAACGAAAAGTGGAGGTGTTGTTTTTACCGCCGTCCTACCTGCATAGCATGAAAGACCTGTTGGGCAGGGTGAAAACCATTGTGTCCTGTGGTGAGCCGTTAAACCGGGAAGACGGCAGGTTCCTGCAAGCCCGGGGCGTACGGTTTCTTAACGCCTACGGGCCTACGGAAAACAGTATCTGCACCACCTTGTCCGATGACCCTATCCGGGAAGACGGCGTAGTAGTGATCGGAAAGCCGGTGGCTAACATGCAGGTATATATCCAGGACGCGCATGGCGGACTATGCCCGGTAGGTGTGGCAGGTGAGATTTGTGTGAGTGGCGCCGGTCTGGCCCGCGGTTATCTCAACCGTCCGGAGCTTACCCTGGAAAAATTTGTTATCAATCCCTTTGCCGGTGACGGCGAAACCCGGATGTACCGTACCGGCGATCTGGGCCGCTGGCTGCCGGACGGAAATATCGAATACATGGGGCGGATCGATGAGCAGGTGAAAGTACGCGGATACCGTATTGAACTGGGTGAAATAGAAAACGTGCTGCAGGAATGTGAGCAGGTGAATGAAGCGGTGGTAGTAGTGAAAGGAGGAGAGCATGACAATAAACTGCTCGTGGCTTATGTGATACCACAGGAAGAATTCAATAAAGACGCTATTGTTGCCTATCTGAAGCGCAAGCTGCCCGACTTTATGGTGCCGCCGGTGATCATTCCGATGGAGTCGTTCCCGCTCACGCCTAACGGCAAGATTGACAGGAAAGGATTACCGTCGCCAACGTCCCAGATGCTCACCGGGCAACAGCAGGATACTGGTCCAGCCAACGAAATAGAAGAACGGCTGCTGGAAATATGGAAAGAGGTGCTGAACTTACCACGGTTAAGCATACACGACAATTTCTTTGCTGCCGGTGGTAACTCTATCACCGCGATCCGGTTGATCGCCAAGATGAAGGTGGATTTCCAGGTTTCCATCAATGACCTGTTCCAACATCCCACCATTGCCGGTATCTCTAAATATGTGATTTATGAAAAGAATCACTTTAAAAATAAACTGGCGGCATTGATGGCCAGGTTCGATCCGGCGCAGACGGACCACGAAGCCATGCAGGCACAGGCAGCGCAAATGCAGCATATGCTGGCAGAACAGCAACGGCCATACCTGGAAGAAGTGAAAGCATGGCAACAGCTGGACGTCAGCAGCACCACCACTTATCAGCAGATCTTACTGTTGGGCGCAACGGGCTACCTGGGCATTCATTTGTTATATGACCTGCTACAGCGCGATACGCCGGTATGCGTGCTGGTGCGCGCAGAAAGCGATGAAGCGGCCTTCAGCCGGTTGTCGGAGAAGTATGCTTTTTACTTTGGTAAGCCATTGCCCAAAGACCAGGCAAACCTGCGGGTATGGAAAGGAGATATCGCTTTACCGCAGCTGGGCATGGACGCTGCCGTGTTTGAGACGCTGATGTCCGAAACGGACTGTATCCTGAATACGGCCGCCAACGTAAAACACTATGGCAGCTACAGCGAGTTTGAAGCGGTGAACACGCGCTCAGTACAGACGATATTGGATTTTTGCAAAACAGGAAAGAAAAAGGTCATCCATCATATCTCCACTACCAGTGTGGCAGGTATGGCTGCGAAAGACAGTACCGACTACCTCTACACCGAAGCCGATTTGTTCAAGGGACAGGAAGTGCCTAACTTCTATGCCAAGAGCAAACTCGAAGCGGAACGCTTGCTGGACAAGGCCAGGGAAGAGGGAATTGATGTGAACATCTATCGCGTGGGCCACCTGTCATTTCATTCTGCCACGGGCAAGTTCCAGGAGAATATCGATAACAATGCCTTCTATAACCAGATCAAAGGGTTTATTTCCTTCCAGGTGATGCCGGAAGAATTCAATGAGGTGGAATTGTCTAACATCGACCAGGTGTCTGCGGCGATACTGCAGATTTTTGACAAGCCCGCATTGCTGAACAGGAATTACCATGTCCGTAATCCGCACCTGCTCTCTGCTGCTGAGTTTGTGGCTTATCTGAACAGTTACGGGTACGATCTGGAATTGGCCAACACCTATACTTACCTGGAGAAAATGCTGCAATCGTACAATACCAAAAAAGACCTGATAGACCGTTTGTTCCTGCAGGCTGACCTCTTTGGCGATGACAGGCAGGATATCGGGCATCCGTACCAGGTATGTTATGAAGCCACAAATGCCATCCTGAAGAAAATGAAATTCAGATGGGCGCGCTTCGATGAGGAAAAAGTACACCTGATGATTCAGTATGCTGTGGAAGTTGGTTTCTTTGAGCCTGTTCGCAAGAAAATGGCTTCTTTGAGAGATTACTGATGCGTTCAGCGTGACGAGATGGAATATTACAAGGCCTGCGCAAGTCGCAGGTCTTGTTTTTTAGCGGGATGAAATAGGTTGGTGTGTATTAATAATCTTTAACTTGCAGCACGTTATATTTGACGCAACATTACATCTCAAAAGAATATGAAAATAATTGACAAGCTGGCCTGGATAGAAATTAAAAATAAATCTATATTATCTACAAAGTCTTTCGGAAAACAAAAGTATTATATCCCCGGGGGTAAAAGAGAGCAGGGGGAAAATGATGAGCAGGCGTTGTGCCGCGAGGTATTGGAGGAACTTACAGTGGAACTTAAAACGGAAACGCTGAAATTCGTCGGAACGTTTGAAGCGCAGGCAGACAGCCATCCGGACGGTGTTTTGGTGAAGATGACCTGTTACACCGCAGATTATACCGGAACATTAAAAGAATCCGCAGAGATAGAGGAACTCAGGTGGTTAAAGTATGCCGACAAAGATAAAATTTCAGAAGTTGATAAATTGATTTTTGATTTTTTAAAAGACCAACATTTGATTGACTAATGACATAAATAACAAAGGCTTCAAAACTACTTGTTTTGAAGCCTTTGTTATTTATGTCATGTTATGGCTTCACATCTTTGCCTTCTACGAGGAACTTGTGGAGGTTTTCCAGTAAAACATCTGAAGTATTGGAGTTGGTAAAAATAGCATATCCCATTTTGAGGTCTTTGTACACTTCAAACCTGCAGGTGAAATCGCCATTGTTGCCACCATGGCTGAAGGTCTTGCCAAAAGGAGTTTCCCTGATCTGAAGGCTCATGCCCATGTATGCAATATCTTTCGGATTGTGGGGCCTGTCTTCCGGGGGGAAGTCTGAATGTTTCGACATAATGGCGTCATACGTTTCCGGTTTAAGGCCTTTCCGTTCCAGCAAATATAACATGAACCGCGTGAATACTTTTGCTTCTGTATACATGGAATAAGCCATGCCAGGGGTTTCCGGCAGCTCATTTTTACTTGGAATCTTATCGTAGTGGCCATATGCTGCCATCCACTGTAAGGAGTCATTTTTTGAAAAGAATGTATGGTAGAGCCCTATTGGTTCAATTACTTCTTCGTGCAGTACCTGTTCCACTTTCTTGCCGGTAATTTTTTCCACCACCATCTTTAAGTATTCAAAACCCTCACCTGAATAGTTATACGCTGTTCCGGGAGTAAATTTCAGGTCCAGTTTTCCGTCATTATTCATCCAGCGCCAGTTGGGAAAGCCCGTTCTGTGTGTCAGCACGTGTCTGGCGGTAATCAGCTTATAACGCTCGTCATATTCGATGTCTTTGTAAGGAAGATATTCATATAGTGGTTTGTCGAGATCTATCACCCCGCGGTCTGCCAGCCGTTCAACCGCAAAGGCAAATACGGGCTTTGTGATGGAGGCTGCCTCGAACAGCGTATTGTCATTTACTTTTTCTCCCGTCATCGTGTTACTGACACCATAGGTTTTGTGGTAAATCAACCGGCCGTCATTAATTAAGGCCAGCGACACGCCGGGTATGCCATAATACGCTTGATAGGTTTCGATAAAATGATCTATCTGGCTGGCACTGGACGCGGAAAAGTTGAATAATACACCTTTGTCGGGAATCAGGTCAGGGACCGGGGCAGATGATATACGAAATGCAGGCGCCACAGTTTTCCTTCCCGACCGCGCAATAATAGTAATGGGAACTTTCTGCCCGGTAGCGTACACCTGGCCGTTGAACTTATAGTAGGGATCAGGCAGCGCGAGCTGGTATTTTCCTGGTGGCACCGCTATGGTATAATTTCCAAGGCTGTCTACTGCGGCGGTCGTCCAAAACGGGGGATTGTCCAGGGAGATGAACCGAATTACGTCCGGTAGCTTTACGGCTTGTGGTTGGCTCCAGCTGAGTTGTCCGGAAACAGTGGACAGTTCTTTGCCGGCAGGCAGGAAAATAATGTCACCGAGACTGTTGGCGTTCATGTATTTGGATTTTCCCTTTCCCCAGGCAGACCAGGAGATGCTGCCATCGCTGTCTTTGTCGTACACATGAAAATCGAAGCCTATAGATTTGCCTACGGCCAGCTCATTTCCCAGGTGCATACGCCATTCATAGATACGGGTATTGCCCCTGCGGGTCATCGCCACCTCCATCATGTCCCAGCCGGCTTTGCTGGCAAAAGGATCGTAGAAGGCATTGTTGATGGTATGAAGCGTTCTGCTGTACATAAACGACGCCACTCCGGAGCCGGAAAGCAGATGACGGGCATCAATGCTCACCTCCAGCCCGTCCTGGCTGTTCCACCGCACATTTTTGGAGGTGTCTTCCACGAAGTCGTCATCTGTAATGGTAAAAGCGACATACAGTGACTGATTGCCAAGGTCGTAACCCAGTTGGAAATAGCCGGAAAAATCGGAGTCGTCCCGGGGCCTGGTGTCCGACGGGCTTATGGCGATCTTATACCTGACAGCATCTTTGGGCCAGTCAGACAGGTCTCCGTCCACTACGATCTTACCAAGCGGATATGCGTAAGCAACACTCCCGTTGTGGGCGGACAGGCACTTACAAAAAAGCATGCATAAGGCAAATATGCAAATTGGTTTTAGCGATGATAGTGACATGTGTAATAGATTCGGGCCAGGGTTTAAGTGAATTCATAGATAAAGACACCGCTGCCGTGAAAAAGTTGCATAAACCGTGTACTGCCGGCCCGAAATGAACTTATGAAAACCGGGAGGTCACTTCAATTGATCGACCCTGTCAAAAAACTCATTTTGCAGTTCGATGGTTTTAGTATCGGCCTTTACTGCTTTCAGTGCCTTAATGAACTGCGCTATTTCATGATCGCTGATGAACTTCCCCAGTTCAGCGCCGGATTTTGAAGCATCGCCGGCGTAATGGTTAGGGTAGGAGGAATACCACCAGATAGGCGTGTATAGGCCCGGTAATTGTGACCGTTGCTGGTTTACGCCGCTTTCGCCGGAGGCACGGGACATGCGCATTAAATCAGGGCGATAGTGCAGTAAAAGAGATGTTTCGCTTTCGCCACCATGCAGATCGGTGGTTACATCGGTGACGTGTTTTTTTTGGTACGCTTTGACGAATTCCGGGTCGCTTTCCGGCCGGTACAGGTAAACAGCATAGTTGTGGCGCTTGTTCAGCAAGCCCTGCATAAAGAATTCCAGGAATTCAGGGTTGCCGCCATGCCCGTTCAAAATGATGATCTTATCGAAGCCGTTCCGCGCTATCTCGTCGCAGGTGGCTTCCAGTAGTTCCAGTATCAGTTTGTTGGGAAGCGAGAATGTGCCTGGCTGATGCCTGGCTTCGTTGATCTGCCCATAAAAATAATCCGGGAACACAACGGCGTATTCTGATTTCACGGCACGGGCAGCCCATTCGCGTACATGGATCAAGTCGGTGCCAAGCGGTGAATGCAGACCGTGTTTTTCGAGTATGCCGATAGGGAGGATACAGGTCTTTGAAGACTTTTGCAGTGCTGCGGGGAAATCACTGGCTACAAGTTCGTCCCAGCGGGCAGGCAGCTCCTGTGCAAAAAGGCAGTTGAATGCAAGTAAGGCGGCAAGTGTCAGGAAATAGCGTTTCATGTGATTTAAGGTGGTTGACTGTTGATGAATGGTTATCTGATGCGTATAAGATTTACATGAAGATAGTAGATTAATATGTAGTTATTAATGAAATTAATTCATGTATGATTCTTTAATAATGAGTAATAACGGAGCATGAAGCGGGTAGCAGTTTACAGGAATAACCTAATTTTATGGAAAGCGCACCACATGGAAATACCCACCGCACAATACAGAAGACATCGCGTCGGCTATTCGGTGTCAGCAATAATTGGCTTTTTGGCTGCATGGCAGGGCTATTACTGGCTGGCGACGGGTAGCGCCCTTGCATTTTTCGGATGGCTGTTTTTGATCATTGGCATCGTCGCCTGTGTCGGCTGCACCTGGACGGCTATTCGACATTCCCTGGTGCTGGAACTGAACCAGGAAGGGGTCTGGTATAAAGAGCATACATATGACTGGCGTTCCTTGCGCAGCTATGCCATCAGGAAAGAGGTGGGTGAAGGCAGTTTGTTCGTCTACCTGATATTATTTTTTACTGACGGCAGAGAACCTCTGGAGATTCAACTGGATTGGCTGGAGAACAGCGAGTTGATACCGGAACAAATGGAAGTCTACGCAAAACAGTTCGGGGTTCCCTTTGATGGGATTGAGAGGAAAGAGGTATAGGCATTAAACATATTGAATAAAAAAAGCTGTCTCATATTAAAATGAGACAGCTTTTTTATGTTAGTTTGATTTCTAGTGTTTCACCACTTTTATCATTTTGGTTTTGGTGCCTTGTCTGATATTGATGTAATAAATCCCGGGGTCGAGCTGTTGACCTACCTGATAATACTCACCGGTGTTTATCCTCGTGGTATAGATGATGTTGCCGGCATTATTGACAATCGTCAGCAGTGCTGGTGTTTTCGCGGAAGAAGTCATTCTTACATTAAACACACTGCTTGAAGGATTGGGATATACTTCGGTTGTGAAGTCCAGCTCACTGTGTGGATTTAACTTTCCGCCGCCAGGCGCCACCATGGTGGTATTGGCGGTCAGGCTTTGCAGGGTGTCCCCGGGTGAGGTGGTCCGTACTTCAATGGCCGCAATGGCGCCACTATAAGGATCATACAAGCCTTTTTTAGGGTAGAAGAAAACCATGATCAAACCGCTGGCATCTGCTTTTGCGCGGATGGTCCTGGTAATGGCGGTGTTCAGTTTGTTGCCTGCGGCCTGGTATACATTGAAGTCGGTGAGACTGTCCAGTCCATTGGTGGCTTTGACGCTGAACACGCGGTTGTTTTTTTGTGCGTCCTGTGGTTCCACAAAGTGCATACGGACAGCATACACATTGTTGGGCGTGAGGTTGCGCAGGTAATACCGCATCTGGGTCACATTGTCTTTGAATATGCGGATATACTCGTAGACTTGTGGCGGAGCGGGATCGGTCACCTTCGATACGTCCACAGGGCCGTCCACTTTTTGCACCCAGGTATAACCGGCATGCCACAGTTTATCCGTGCCGGTAGGGCCTTCCGGAACATATTGCGCGAAGGTGGTATTGGCATATGGCCCGGCAGGCGTGTTGGTGGTGCCTGCGTTGATGCCCAGTACGGCCGATTTATTTGTCTTTAAAACTTCTATGCAATAATCGTCCACCCATACGGTGCCGGGGCCAGTTTTAGCGATCCAGTACGTCAGTCCTGTTGCGCTGTCAGGCACATTGATGGTATCTCTTATCTGCGCCCAGTTGTCGAGGTAAGCGGGCACATTGTACACGTCTTTTGCATAAGAGGCGTTGCCGATGGCGGCGCCTGTACTGTCTATGAAACCAACGCCATATCCTGCCCACCACGGATAACCATTGGCGTCTTTTTCTACCTTGATCCATTTGGTGAATACGATAATACTGCCGCCTCTTACGGGGATGGCATTTTGCATGTTCAACGCGGTCTTTACGGGACCATATCCCAGTGTGGCGGCTTTGTCGCCGGAATGGCCCTTGCCGCTGACGGCATATACAGCGCCCGGGGTAAGCGCGGTATCTTTATAGGACAGCCAGTTCACCATGCCGCTCTCAAAGCCGTAGTTGGGTATTCCGCCGCAGGAATCAAACGGTACTACCGTTACCGGCAGCGTCGCGGAAATGCCTGAGCCATCGTGGGTATTGGCGGTAATGGTCAGCGTACCCTGTCTGACGGCGGAGATCAGGCCGGTGCTGTCGATGGTGGCCAATGCGGGATTGGAGCTGCTCCAGGTTACTTTTTTTATGGAAGTGTTGGCCGGTATATAGGTAATATTTACCCGGATGGTGTCTTTTTCTCCGATGGTGACCGGCGACGGCTGGAATGTTAAGCCGGTGGCCAGCACATTCGCAATGTGGACATTGGCTTGCGCCACTATGGCCGCGTTGTCTGCTGCTATGGCCCTGATGACAACATCACCCTGTTTGATGCCGGTGATGGTCCCGTTGTTGCTGACAGTAGCAATGGTGCTGTCGGACGTGGTCCAGGTCACGCCTTTGTTGCTGGCTTTGGACGGACTGATAGTCGCGTTCAGCTGCAAGGTGGCGCCCACAGATACGGTGGCGACGGTGGTGTCTAACGTTAACGCTGCTACGGGAATATAGATGACCGTATAGGTTTTGCTGGCGGTGAAACCGCTTTCCACGGATTTGGCGGTGATAGTCACGGTGCCGGCAGCTTTTCCGGTAACGATGCCGTTCATGTCTACGGTGGCTATGGCGTCGTTGGACGACTTGTACACTACGTTCCGGTTGGTGGCGTTGGCCGGGGTGGTGGTCAGCTTCAGCGTGTCTTTATAGTTCACATAGAGGTTGCTGCTGTCTGAGGTGATACTGATTCCCTGAAGCAGGATGATACGCGCCTCGAGGGCCGCTATAGACGCAGTATAAGGGCCGTTAAGGGTACCATTGGGAAAGAAGTATACGACGATGGTGCCATCATTGTCGGATTTTGCTTCCAGGGTGCGCGTGATCACAGTGTTCAGCTTATTGCCGGCGGCCTGGTATACGTTGAAGTTGATGAGGCTGTCGCCGCTGGTCTTCACGCTGAATGTCCGGTTGGCTTTGTCGGCATCGACAGGCTCAACAAAATGCAGGCGCAGTGAGTAGTTGGCGTTGGCGATCAGGTTACGGAAATAATAACGCATCGGTGTTTGGTTGTACCTGGAGATGCGCATGTACTCATATACCTGGCGTGACGCCGGCGATGTTACCTGGCTGAGGTCCACGGTGGCCGTGATTTTGACGTTTCCGGTATAACCTGCATGCCATAGTTTGTCTGTGCCGGCCGGGCCTTCGGGCACATACTGGCCGATTGCCGTAGTCTGGTAGGGTGTGGCGGGGTTGCCGGTACTGCCTGCATTAATGGCTATCACCGTGGTGTTTACGACCAGCTGTACGGTTTTGGTGAAACCTCCGTCTGCGGCTGAAATAGTGAGGGTGGTACTGCCTTGTTTCAGGCCTGTCAGGGTGCCGTTGGCATCCACGCTGGCAACAGTGCTGTCTGCCACCGACCAGTTCAGCATTTTATTGGTAGTGTTGGCCGGTATAACGGCAACGGCTATCTGCCGCGGCGTATTCATGGTGCCATAAACAATGCTGTCTATGGTAACGCCTGTGGATATCACGGGCGGAATGATGGTGATCTGCCGGCTGTTGGTTTTCCCGCCATCGACCGATGTCAGCGTAATTGTGACGACGCCTGTATTGATGGCACTGAGGTTGCCGAAGGCGTCCACTTTGGCTATGCTGGTGTCGGAAGAACGCCAGGTGACGGCCGGATTGGTAGGGTAGGCAGGTGTCAGCTTTGCTGTCAGTTTAATGGAATATCCTTTTACAACCGTGTCTGAGGCGGCATTGATAATTTCCACGGCCTGCACCGGTCCTGCTACCGGCGTACCGAAGTACATGCCATTTCCGTGCACGGAAACGACCATCCGGCCCCTGTTATCGGCAGTAATACTGGGTGCTACGCCCGGCAGGCGGTCCAGGATGGTGGACCAGGTGCGGCCGGTGTCATCTGAACGGAAGGCGCCGTAGGCAATGCCGTTAATGGGAATGGCCTGGCTGGTAACATACAGCGCCAGGTGCGCATTGGGTGTCGTATCAGACAGGGCCACGGCCACCCATTTAGGCTTAAAGGTGTCTCCGCCTACCTTCACGAATGTTTTGCCGGTATCTGTAGTGTGATAAAGACCGCTGTTTTGCGGATAAGCCTCGTTGTGGTAGGCGATCCATACGTCGCCTGTTTTGCCGGGCGTTGTTTCCACATTGGAGGTGGTGGCATAAGCGGAACCATTGGAGTTGTTGCCGCCATTGGCGGTAAGGCCGGCGGCGGCTGTTTTCACGAACGACTTCCCACCATCGGAGCTAACGAAAAACGAACCGCGGTCCCATATGTAGAAATAGTCGCCGTTTACTTTATCCGACGCCAGGTGGTTTTCCCCGGGGTATACCATCCACTGTCCGCCTGCAGGCAATATTCCTGCTGAAAGGCCGGTGGATTTTGTCCAGCTGCTGCCCAGGTCGGACGACCAGTAAACGTTGCCCAGGTTGTTGCCGTCCATTTGCGTGAGCCAGACGATGTTTCTGCGGTTAGCAGATACGGATATGCGTCCACGTAAGCCCGGTGATTTAGGGAAGAGCGTATAGGTATCGCCGCCATCGATGGAATAACCTGAGCGCGAGTCGCTGATGTTGGAAGTGCCGGCGCCGTCGGAACCTACGCGCACAATGAAATTAGGATCGGTGTACTGGAAGGCCACCCCATTCATATTGAAAGCGCTGAAGACGTTGTTATGCAGCGCGGTATTGGACACCGCACCCTCGAATAAAGGCTCCGACAGGGAACGGTGATGGCCGCCGCCCACGTCCGCCGTGGCCGTGAGCAGTACGCTCTTGCCGCTGGGAGGCGCCACCATAGGGCCTGTTACCATGATCTCTTCCAGTCCGACCACACGGATCTTCCAGTCATTGGCGGAAGCGGAAATGTTATCAGTCGACAGTATGTCCAAAAGGTCATTGATCCATACTCTGTCGGGATGAAAAGGGTCCCAGGTGAAGGTATATGGGTTATGGCCGGGCGCATTGTACGATAAACCGTCATTGGCGGAATGCGGGGCTTCTGAATTATCACGGGTGTTGATTTTTCCCTGTGTATAGTAGCCCGGGGCACCGCCTTTATGGGAAATAAAATAGGGATCTTTTTGCCAGCTGCCGCGGGTGCTTACAATGATGTCTTCTGAGTTGGCGGGGTTGACCGCTACTTTGGCAAAAGATCTTTTCTCTTTCGTGGAATCAGGATCTAAATAAATAGGGGAGATGTCCTGCCATCCGCCGCCTTTATATTTGAATACGCCTTTTTTAATACCGTTGAACCTGCCGGCAGAAACGTACAGCGTTCCGTCTGCATGAAGCGTAGCTCGTGTGCCATACACGGGGCTGTTGGGCATCAGGGTGAACGAACCGCCGCCGTCTTCAGATACGTATACGCCGGGTGAGCGGCCGATATAAATCCGCTTAGTGACATTGACGCCGTTGATGTTGATGGTGCCGGCGCTTTTGTCGAAAAGCAGGAAAGAAGAGGTGCCGGCGGTAGGGATGGCGCTTACCTGCGACCAGCTGGCGCCGGCATCTTCTGATTTCCAGGCGCCGGTCTTATCTGTTATCACCCATACCCGGTTGCTGTTGGAAGGGTCTACCTGTATACGGTCCCCGTAAGTCTGTGAGCCGTTGGGATCTACCAGGATGGGCACATGTAAATCGGTCCAGGTATCTCCTCTGTCGGTACTCTTCATTACGGTGCCTGCGCTGGTCCCTCTGCCGGGCGAGGGGCCGGCCACGTGTTCTACAGTGGCATACAGAATGTTGCCGGTGGCATCGTTCGGATCCACGCCGATACTGCCGCAACGTTGACTGAATTCCCAGCTCCAGTATTCGACAGGCATCTTTTTGAACAGCATTAAATATTCCCATTTTTGCAGGTCTTTATTCCACCGGTAAGGAGTGCCCACATCAGTGGTGATGAAATAAAGGTCCGGGACTTTAGGATGCGGCACAAAGTTAGGAAGGGCGCCGGAACCGCCTATCCGCACGGGGTTCCAGATGTACGTTTGTGCCTGTGTGTGCCGCGGTGCGGTCAGACAGACCATCGTTAACAATAGGAGGTGGTAAATCTTTTTCATGTTCATAGTGGAATTTTTAAGGGTCCGGGTGTCTTATAATGTCTGAAGTTCCTGATACGGTGGAACGTAAGGTAGTTGGCGTTATGCTGGTTGTCCGCTCCGCCATCGGCATCGTCAAAGGCTGTTCGTGATACCGCAATAATGTCTTTGTCGTCGAACTGAAAATCGAGGTATTGAAACCCGTGTTTGGCCACATCCGGATGATGCAGCACAATACCGCGTACCCGCCAGTTTTTCAGGTCGGACGACGACATCAGGGCGGCGGTGTTCCTTGTTCTTTCAGGGTTTCCGCCTTTGAAGGCGGTAGGCACATAATTGCTGATGGTCCAGTACTGCCTGCTTACCGGATCATACCTGACGGTAAATTTTTTGCAGCCACCAGGGAAGTCAATGAACCCGGTGGCCGGTGTGAATGATATCTGTTTGCCGGTGCTGTCCACGTCGATGATGGCTGCTTTCTCATCGCCGTTCACACGATAGTCGGTCCGTAACATTGTTACCACGTGCCCATCCGGTGCTGCTACGGCATTGCCTTCCAGCCATCCGCCGAAGTGGCCGCCGAGATAGGTGGAGTCGTATCCGAGCGCGTTGGAGACGGTCCAGTTGCCGGCATCGAGGAGGTCCGCGCCTGCCGGCGCGGAGATGATAAAGGAGTGAAAGCCGCGGCCCCACTGGCCACCGGGGCCGTTAAGATCTTCCAGCGCTTTCCAGATACGTTTTTTGTAGATAAGCACCGGCGTTGCAGCGGCATGGAATTTTCCTTCCAGCAGCCTTCCATGTTGCCTGGTGTCCGGCTGTGTCCAGGTATGGCCACCATCGGATGATTTCCGTATAACGACGTCACCACCGGCAGTTTCAGGCCCTATAATATAGGCTTCCCCGTTATAGACAAATAACTGCGACCATTCCTGGCCGTCTATCTCTGCTATTTTTTGCCAGGATTTTCCTTTGTCCGCGGAACTGAATATCTGTGCCCTGCTCTTGCCTGTGCGGCCCGGACCAAAATATTCATGACTGGCGAGGTAGTGTCCATCGGGCAGTATGCAGATGCTGGGAGAACCTATGTATAGTTTCTCCCTTGCAGAAATGTGCTGAATGACCACTCCCGGTACTTTAGCAGAAGGGTAATCCTGTGCGGAAGAGAAAACGGCCAGTGGCAACAAAGCGATGAAGCCTATCCGCTTTATATGAAGGAGGGCATTAATTCCAGCCATTGCGAATGTCTTTGGCCACATTGGCATTATAGTTTTTCTCCACGTCCGGAATAGGGAACAGCAGGTGTTTGTCCTGGAAAGGCTGCATGCCGCTTCCCGGCTCTGCGGCTTTTTCCGCGTTGATCGTTTGTTTGATAATGCCCCATCTCAGCAGATCGAAATACCGGCACTGCTCTCCGCATAATTCCAGCTGGCGTTCGCGCATCAGTATTTTCATGGCGTTGTCCCTGTCGCCCAGCGTGGCGTACAGTACGGCCTGAGAACGGGAACGAACGCTGTCTATCAGTGCCAGCGGCGCGTTGCCGGTATTGCCTTGCTGGATATACGCTTCCGCCAGCATTAGCATTACATCTGCCAGGCGGATCACCTGCCCGTTGATAGGACTTTTCGGATCACCGTACTTTTCCACGAGGTTGTAATACTCATATTTTTTCCAGCGATAGTCGCCCTGCGGATCGGTGGCGTCAAAAGGGAATGGTTTGGCGCCGGTGGCACATTGCTGGCAATACATAGTTTCTCCGCCTGAAGCGGCGGTGCCATAGAAGGTGGATTTGGCACGGGGATCGGTATACGGGTCACCGGTGGTGGGATGGGGATACGTGAACGCTTTCACGGCGGCATTACTGATGTACACGTTTTTCCAGTCGTTCCAGCCGTATTCCATGGCGCGGCCGGTATGTGTTTGTTTACCTACCTGCTCGGCGCCGTTGCCAAACATATAGTAGGGAGAACCAACGCCCCAGTCGGTCCACTGTTGGTCCATGATTTGAAAAATGTTTTCCGGCGTGTTCTGGTTGGTGGTGCTGAAAACATTATCGAACGAAGGATCGAGTTTGTAGGTATATGGTGCGCCCATCAGTTTTTCGAAAGATGTTTGCGCCTGCGCCCATTTTTTCTGGTACAGGTACACTTTCCCAAGAAGGGCTATCACGGCGCCTTTGGTCACCCTCCCTAATTCTGCGGCGGGATATACGGTGGGCAGTTCTGCGGTGGCCTCAGCTTCTGTCAGATCTTTTTCTACCTGCTTCCACACTTCGGCGGCAGGGCTTCGGGATAAATAGTTATTGTGCAGCGTGGTTTGATAGTCGGTGTAGAGAGGTACATCACCCCATAAGGTCACTAAATGAAAATAGGCGTAGGCCCGCAGGAATTTAACTTCTGCGAGGTATTGATTCAGTTTGGCGCGGTCTGCGGTGGCGGTGGGGTTCCAGGCGGCGGCCCTGTCCAGCACCAGGTTGGTGCGGAAGATCATCCGGTAGAGAGAGCTCCATAAAGCGCTCTGGTCGGCGTTGTTGGTACCGAAGCTGTAATCGCCCAGTTCCTGTTCAGCGCCCAGCAAAAAGCTGGCGCGCTTGGCTTCATTGCCCATCAGGTCAAAGATGTAATAATACTCCCTGGCCCATAGTCCCGGGTGTAATAACGTGGCGTAACTGGCGATGGTGGCCTGGTTCATCGCGCCGATGTTGGTGAAATAGGTATCGTAAGCGTAGGCGCTCTGGTCTACCAGGTCGAGGCGCGATTTTTTACATCCGGAGGAAACCATCGTCAGCCCGGTTATCAGCAGTAATTGGTATATATACTTCTTCATAAAATCACATTTAAAAATTAAAACCCTAATTGAACACCTGCGAGGAACGTTCTTGGCTGCGGCACCTGGCCCTGGTCTATACCGCGTGCAAACAGATAATCCCCCGCCACCTCCGGATCATAACCGGAATACCTGGTGATGGTGATCAGGTTCTGGGCTGCGATATAAACGCGCAGTGATTTAAGCGTGCCTTTGGTGGTGCTGGTTAACGTTGATGCGGGAACGTTATATCCAACAGTGATGTTCCTTAAACGAAGGTAGCTGCCGTTTTCCAGCCACCAGTCGGACGGGCGCAGGTTGCCGTTGCCGGTCACGTTCTGACCTATCCTGGGCAGCGCGGCCACGTCGCCGGGCTTGCGCCACCTGTCGAGGATGTCGGTGCCGGCGTTATGCCCGGTAGACATGAAGCTGGTGTATAGTTTTAAGCCGTTCAGGAGTTTTGATCCGCTGACGCCTGATAATACCAGGTTCAGGTCGAAGTTTTTATAGGTGACGCCTGCATTGATACCGTAGATATATTTGGGGATGGCGCTGCCCAATATCTCCTGGTCTTTGGCGGTGACTACGCCATCGCCGTCGATGTCTTTGTAAATAAAATCACCGGGCAGCAGACCGTCCTGGTACTTTGCGTCCGGTTTGCCTGTTCTTTTGGCTGCTTCAAGGTTGAGCGTATTTATTTCGTCGGCATCCCTGGCCACATGGTCCAGCCGGTAGCCGTAGAAGGCGCCAATGGCGCTGCCGGCGGCGGTATAGGTGGTGGCAGGTACGGGCGTAAAGGCGCCGGCCTGGATAGGTGCGGAAAACTGATCGCCTAATGACAATACTTCGTTGTGGTTAAGAGAACCATTGACGCTTATATTGAAGCTTAGGTTTTTGTTGATCTTTTCCCTGTAACCGATCGTTAACTCAAACCCGCTGTTACGTGCGTCCGCTGCGTTTACTGTTTTTCGTGGCTGCGTGCCCGTTGGGCTCACACCAATGCTGGCAGGCAGCAGGGTGGTGACCAGCAGGCCGCTGCTTTTGCGGTCGTACCAGTCGGCTTCAATGGTGAGGCGGTTATTGAAGAATGCCAGTGCCATGCCTATGTCGATCTGGTTGGTTTGCTCCCATTTTAAGTCCGGGTTGCTGAGCGTGGTGAGCGTGGTGCCGGACACAAATGTTTCCGTACTGCCCAGGGAATATACCAACGCGCCACCAGGCGTGCCCTGGTAGGTTTTGGCGGTATTGAGGAAGTTGGGAATATTGTTGTTGCCGGTCTGTCCCCAGTTGACACTCAGCTTGCCGTCCGACAGCACCGGGATGGAATTTTTAATGAATGTTTCTTCCGAAAAACGCCATGACACGCCGCCGCCGAAGAAATTACCGTAACGGTTGTTGGGGCCGAAGTTGGATGCGCCATCCCGGCGGTAGCTGGAAGTCAGTATGTATTTATCGTCATAGGTATAGTTCAACCGGCCATAATAGGAGATCACGGAAGGGCGCGCATAGTTGGAATAACTGTTGGTGACAGACTGGGAAGAGGCTACGCCTACATTGGGGATATTGTCGTTAGGTTGCCCGGTACCCCTGACAGATGAACCGTTGGTGATGCCCGGGTCTATGTAGCTCTGTCCGGCGATTGCGGAAAACTGGTGTTTGCCCAGCAGCTTGTCGTACGAGAGATAGTTTTCCAGCATGTAGTAGGAATTCTCCGTAAAAGTCAGCATGGATTGGCGCGCCTGGTTCAGGAAATTGGACGACTGGTACTGTTGCTGATAACTGTTGCTGCGGCTGGAGTTGACTTCTGCCGCGAACTGTGAGCGGAGTTTTAATCCGTCAAGGAGCCTTACCTCACCTGACAGCTGCGGGAAAAAAGCCATGGATTTAGTCGTTTGACTTTTCATGGCTATCTCCTGCAGGGGGTTAACGGCATTGCTGAAATCATCGATGTTGGAGAGGATAGAATATCCGCCCTGGATGGATGGGTCCAGAATGGGCTTATAGGGAGCGTATTGTATGGCGTTGATGATATTGGCATAGTTGCCTTTGCTGACATACTGCCGGACGATGATATTTTGTGTGAACCGGAAGCGGCCCAGCGTTTCCTCCAGGCCTACGCGTGCCTGGAACCTTTTGTTGGTGGCGTCGGTCAGGATAGCCTGTTGATCTATATAGGAAGCAGATACGCTATAGTTTACCTTTTCACCGCCGCCGCTGATATTGAGGTCATTTTCGGATACCAGGGCGTTGCGAAAAACAGCGTCCTGCCAGTCGGTGCTGTCTTGCAATACCGCCGCGGTGCCGAATTTGGCCGGTAGCACGGTGTTTTTAGTCGCAGCGAGGTCTTTCAGCGCGTCCACATATTGTGCCGCATTGAGCAGGTGAAGTTGTTTCCAGGCTTTGGCTGTGCCCCATTGGGAAGTGAAACTGACGCGGGGCGGACCGGTCTTCCCTTTTTTGGTGGTGATGATCACCACGCCGTTGGCAGCTGCAGAGCCGTAGATGGCGGTGGAAGCCGCATCTTTGAGGATGGTGATGCTTTCTATGTCTTGTGGATTGAGCGTGTTAAAAAGGTTTTTGGTGCCCTGGATGCCGTCCACTACATACAGTGGATTGATGTCGGTGAAGCTGCCGGTCCCTCTGATGATGATCTGGGCATCTGCGCCGGCGCTGCCGCTGCTTTGCAACACCTGTACGCCGGCAGCTTTACCAATGAGCAACTGTGAAGGGTTGGTGGCGTTGACGGCACCGGCTTCTTTCACCGTTACTACGTTGAACGCGCCTACTACGTTCTTCTTTTTGGCGGTGCCGTAGCCGATCACCACAATGTCGCTCAGGGCCGCTATTGTTTTGACGAGGCGTACCGACAAAGTGAGCGTGGCGCCCGGTTTCAGGGATATGTTGTCGAGCCGCTGCGTTTCAAAGCCCATGTAGGAAATGCTGAAGGAATATTTTCCTTCGGGAGGCAGTCCGGAGAAACGGAACACTCCGTTGCTGTCCGTCATGACACCTGCGGTATACTTTGTTTTTTCATTAAGCGCTACCACCGAGGCATTGGGAAGAAGATCACCCAGGTCGGTGCGCACGGTGCCGGTCACCTGCATGCGGCCCTGGGCCCAGGTGGTCGTTGAAAGGCCTGATATCAGCATGACTGGCAGCAGAAACAGAAACCATTTTGGTTGATAGAACATCTTCATAACTGGAACGTGTTTTTAAATACAGGGCATAGCAGGCCCGGAGCGCTAAAGGCGCCCGCTTGTGGACAGAACTATATGGGTGAATTATTTCCTCTTGATTATAAATCCGCTATCATTCCGGATCAGCGTCAGGTTATTGGGCAGCGTTAAATCAGTCAGTATTTTCTCCAGGGAATCTGTTTTTTCAAATTTACCATCGAAATAAATCGATATCACGTCTGAAGGATAATAGTAGATAGCTACGCCATAATAATTACTCAACTGGTCCAATACCTGCGACATTGGTTGATTATTAAATTTATACCAGTCCGGTTTCGTGTACCCGGCGCCGTTGTTGCCGGCTTTTACCGGCAGGTCCGCGCTCCTGGTGTTGAAGTCTGTCACCAGCGCTTTGCCTGTTTTACGGTAGTAGTTAAGCGCTTTGCCAGGGGTCAGTACTACGTCACTGATGATTTTTTTGTTGTTGACGGCCCCCTGCACCATTACTTTCCCGCTGTTGAGCCTGATGCTGATGATGTCTTCCCCGGGGATGGCTTTAACATGAAAAAAGGTGCCCAGTGCGGTCGTATATAGTTCACCGCTATACACGACGAAGGGGTGTAGTTTATCGGCCGCCACCGTGAATCCGGCTTCTCCGGCCAGGTAGATGTTCCTGTTGTCTGTGAATTGTTTGTCGTACACGATGGAAGCTGCCGGAAGCAACTGTACGACCGAGCCGTCCGGCAATGTAATGGCCATGGTTTTATGGCCCGTGTTGATAGTCTGTTGTTGTCGTTCAGGCGGTACCGTTACCGTTATGCCTGGATTAATGGCCGTTATTTTGGGGGGGTCCTGGCGGAAGAGAAGCAATGTCCCGCCGGCCAGCACGCCGGCCGTTACTGCCGCGATGGCCAGTCGTGCAGCCCATTTCCTGCGATTATTGCCTGGCACCGTTTGCTGATGAATATTCTTCAGCCACTGCCGGGAAACGGCTTCCGGAAAGTGGCTGCCTTCCTGCAGTTGCAGGAATTCCTCTTCCGGCAGGTATTTCTCCAGCATATCAGGATGCTCCTGCAGGTAATTGGCTACGCTGCGGGCTTCTTCCGGTGTGCATTGATTGCTGAAAAACCGTATCAGTAATTCATCATTGATCATATGATATTTGGCTGATAGTAAGTAATACGTTTGTGACAGGCAAACTACGTAGTCCCGTCAAAAAAAATTAAAACCGGCTAAGCCATGCCAGGAGGGAGATGAGCACCCCAAGGGCGTGTTTTATCTGTTTGATGGCCTGGAAAATATGTGTTTCCACTGTTCGGGGCGACAAGGAAAGTTCGTGTGCGATCTGCTGGTAGCTCATACCATTAAAGCGGCTCATTTCGAATACTTTACGCCGCATGGGAGGCATTTCCTTTAATATGTTGGCCAGCTTTGCCTGTAGTTCCTTTTCCGCCAGCTTGCCCCAAAGGTCGTCTACCGGCAGGGTGTACCTATCTATAACGTGGACCACCTTTTCCTGGTAAACAGTTTCCTTCCGGAGGAAGTCGATCAGCGTGGTACGGGCAATGCGGAACAGCTGTGACTCTATCTGCAGATCGTCAGCAAGGCTTTCCCGGTAGTTCCAGCATTTGATGAATGTAAGCTGCGTCACCTCTTCTGCAATGAAGGATGACTTGGTTTTCTGGAGAATAAAATAATATACCCTTTTGTGCCAGGAATAATAGACTTCGTTAAAAGCCAAAAGGTTACCTTGTTTCAAAGCAGCTATAATATTCAAAACGCGGTCATTTATCACAGCAATTTAAATAAATAAATGTGGAAATTCCTAGCGGGCGATCAGCAGTTCCACAACGGAAAACGGGAAGGTTTTTGGTCCCGAAAAAAAATCCGAAGGTACGGCTTCCGGATTTTTTGTTATGCCTTCTGAAAAAAATTATAATAGTCAAAATGACATTTATTTATTATTTTTGAGAACACCACGTTTCGGACCGTTTCAAAAACGGCTTATATATTTATAGTTATGAAAAGCGCAAACATCATCCTGGCCATCTTATTCTTATCGCTAACGCACGCACGGGCGCAGTCAAAGGAAGTCCTGATCTTTAGCCCTGATCACCACATACAGGTAGCTGTATGGAGCGGGAGGGAAGGGGAAATCCGTTACCAGGTGAAGCATCATGAAACAATAGTGATAGATTCTTCCATGCTGGGAATGGAACTGGCAGATGCTGATATGTCGCATCAGCTCCGCTTTGTAGCCGCCTCCGACAACCGTCAGGTGAATGACAACTACCGGATGATCTATTATAAAAAATCTGCGGTCAGCTATCAGGCGAACCAGCGGGTGCTGCATTATGTGAATGCGAAGAAAGCCGGGATAGACATCGTATTTCAGGTGTCCAATGATGCTGTGGCGTTTAAGTATTTGCTGACAGGCAAGTCCGCCGGAATGAAACAGGTACTGAAAGAAAATACCGCCTTTAATTTCCCCGCAGGCACTACTACCTGGCTGCAGCCCATGCAGGTGGCCAGGTCTGGCTGGGAAAGCGTAAACCCGGCCTATGAGGAACATTATCGTACAGCCGTTCCCGTAGAAAATGTGGAAGCGAATAAAACCGGCTGGGTATACCCGGCATTGTTTAAAGTAAAAGACAGTTGGGTACTGTTGACAGAAGCCGCAATGGACGGCAACTACTGCGCTACCCGGTTGTTGTCTTCCGGTACGCCCGGCAGCTTTACGGTTGGGTTCCCCGATCCGAAGGAGGTCATCACCGGCAAAGGTTATCTGCCGCAGGCGACCTTGCCATTTGCATCACCATGGCGGGTCATCACCATCGGGTCGCTGGAAACGATCATTACCTCTACCGCAGGCACTGACGTGGCCAGGCCTGCTGTTATACAAAACACATCGTTTGTTAAACCAGGAAAGGCTTCCTGGAGCTGGATCAACTCCAAAGACGATTTCATTACCTATGAAGAACAGCTGCGGTACATCGATTTTGCTGCGGACATGCATTGGCAGTATTGCCTGATTGATGTTGACTGGGACCGTAAGATCGGCTACGAGCGGATGCAGCAGCTGGCAGACTATGCGAAGAAAAAAAACGTGTCCCTGTTGCTGTGGTACAATTCTGCGGGCGACTGGAACACGGTAAAGTATACGCCTAAAAACCTGTTGCTCACACATGAAGGCCGCATGAAAGAGTTTGCGCGGATCAGTAAAATGGGCATCAAAGGTGTAAAAATAGATTTCTTTGCCGGCGACGGCCAGTCCGTCATTCAATACTACATCGATATCCTGAAAGACGCGGCAGCCAACGGGCTGATGGTGAATTTTCACGGCGCCACGCTGCCGAGAGGTTGGGCACGTACCTATCCCCATCTGGTGACGGCAGAGGCGGTGAGAGGTTTCGAAAACGTGACCTTTGGCCAGGGCGACGCCGACAGGGAAGCGGAAATCTGTACCATGCTGCCTTTTACCAGGAATGCATTTGATCCTATGGACTACACTCCGATGAACTTATATAAAGTACAGTCCTATACGCAACGGAAGACCAGCAACGCGTTTCAACTGGCACTGTCAGTGCTGTTCCTCTCCGGGATACAACACTATGCTGAATCCCCGGAAGGAATGGCAAAAGTGGACCCACAGGTAAAAACGGTGCTGCGTGAACTGCCCTCCGCCTGGGACGATGTGAAATTCCTGGCGGGCTATCCCGGGAAGTACGTGGTATTGGCCAGAAGAGCAGGTCCAAAATGGTATGTCGCCGGTATCAATGCACAATCGGGCCCGCAACAGGTCCAGGTGGACCTTGCGGCTTTCGGTAAAACGAAAGGGCAGCTCATCACAGAGGGAAACGATGCGTTTTCTTTTAATATAACAAATGCAACATCCGGTCAAACAGTTGAAATGAAACCCTCCGGCGGATTTTTAATGATACTGGAATAATATCACAACAATAGTATCTCAGAGAAGTGTGTCAGTTATTTTTATTTGTATATTAGACAATTATTAATATAGGTTTGCAATCTGGCCTATGCAATTTGTTATAAGTCACGCCTGGACCGGGCTGGTGACGGGTTTCACGTTGATACTAATTCCCCATATATGAGTGATGTGCATCTTCAACAATTTGCAGACGGTATGCTGTTAAATTTACTGAGGGAAGATAACAGCGAGGCATTTAATGTGATTTATGCAAGGTACCGGGAACGGCTCTACGGCTATCTGGTGAAGGTCATTAAAGACACCGCAGAGGCAGAAGATATCCTCCAGGAGGTATTTGTTTCCCTGTGGAAACGCCGCGGCGACCTGCATCATATTGAATCCCTGTATACCTATCTTTTTTCCTGCGTGCGGTATGGCGGTTTCAGGTATATGCGTAACGAAGCAAGGAAGCATCATTTCAGGGCCTCCTGGCGCCTGCTCTTCGGGGAGGAAGACGACCTGTTTGAGCAGCAGCTGGCCGCTGACGAACTATCGAGAATACTGAACCGGGAGGTAGACAAACTCCCCCTGAAAATGCGGCAGGTATTTATTCTCAGCAGGAAAGAAGAACTGTCCCACCGGGAAATAAGCCACAAATTAAATATCTCCGATAAAACGGTAAAGAAGCAAATAAACAACGCACTGAAATATCTACACCTGAAGCTGAACGCATAAATACACTGTACCGGATTTTTTTTATTGCTTCTACTACCACACCCTGTTTTTGAACACTTCATTAATGTGCCGTAGCGATCAAAGCCAAAATTGATAAAGTAGCCTGTTCCACGAAGGCTATACTGTGATGACTGATTCCACAGAATATGAACTGAAAAATCGATAATCAAAGCAACCACGTGTATGAAAAAAATCAATGGGCATCATCTCTGTCCCGTCAGAGAGCCATGTAGCTATGCCATTAATTGTCAACCAGACTGATATGAACTATTGACCTATTCAAAATTCAAATTCCATGATGAAAAAAATTCCGCCTGCCCTTTTGTGGCTGGTGATGATATCCTGCGCCCTGTTTTTCCTGCCTGGTCTGGGCTTTGGACAGCAGCCGGCATCCACGAAAACTATTACAGGCACTGTCCGCAGTGAAAAAGGTGAGCCGCTGGCCGGCGTGACCGTACGTGTGAAAGACGGCACAGCCTCCACTCACACTGATGCCAACGGCCGGTACAGCCTCTCTGCCGCCGCTGGCAACGTGCTCATTTTTTCCTCCATCGGCTTCAAGCCACAGGAAAGACCGGTGCCGGCCGAAGGCTCGGCGATAAACCTGGTATTGTCCGATGAGTTTTCCACGCTCAACGATGTGATCGTGGTAGGCTATACGTCGCAAAAGAAAGCCACGGTTACCGGCGCTACCAGCAGCATCAATTCGGTTGACCTGGTGAGAACGCCGGCAGTAGCCGCTACCAGCGCGCTGGTAGGCAAAGTGGCGGGCGTTACTTTCCGCGCTACTGATTCCAGGCCGGGCAATGGTACCTCGCTGCAGATCAGGAACCTCGGTGATCCGCTGTATGTGATAGACGGCGTGCCTTACAGCACCAACAACGGCAGCACTGCCTTCGGCTTTAACACAGGCATCTCCGGGCAGAACCTCTTTAACAACCTCACCATAGAAGATATTGAGAGCATCACCGTGCTGAAAGACGCATCTGCCTCTATATATGGTTTACGTGCATCCAATGGCGTAGTGCTCGTGACCACAAAAAAAGGCAAACGGCGGGAACAAACGTCCATCAATTTCTCCAGTTATTACGGGCTGCAGAATTTTACACGTTATCCGCGTCCGGCCAATGCAGGGCAGTATGTGCGCGGACAGCTCGAAGCCGCTCAGAACGCCGGCAATGCCGCGCCTTCAGACATAGCATTGATCTATACGCCGGAGCAACTGGCCAAATGGGAGGCCGGTACCGAAAAAGGATATAAAAGTTATGATCACTTTAAATCCGTGACACGGCCTAACGTGCCACAGTATTATATGAGCATGAACGCTTCCGGAGGGTCGCAACGTTCCAACTACTACCTGTCACTGAGCCACATGCGGCAGGACGCCATCATCAAAGACTTTAACTTCCAACGCACCAATCTCCAGGCCAATCTCAACGGCAGCGTGGCCAAAGGGCTGGAAGTAGGCACGGAAATCAGCGCCCGCATTGAAAAAAGACATAACGTCGGCGTGCCCGGACTGGATGATTATTTCAACCCGCTGCTGAGTATTTCCAGTATGTGGCCCACAGAACCGCTCTATGCCAACGACAATCCCAACTACATCAATACCGGCCATAGCGTCAATATCAATCCGGCCACGTACAAAGACAATATAACCGGCTACATCGATGAACTGTTCCGTGCGGTGAATGTGAATGTCAATGCGCAATATACTTTCAAATGGGGCATGGTGCTCAAAGGCCTGTATTCCTACAATTTTACCAATGAAGACTTTGATGGCTTCGAATACACGTACAATTCCTATACATATGACCCTGCCACCGACAGTTATCGTATTACCGGCGGCAACCAGAATCCCTGGCGCGAAAAGCACAAGCGGAATATCGTATCCCGCTTTGCACAATTACAGCTGAGCTACAACAAGCAGCTGGGAGCGCATGCTGTTTCCGCCGTGGCAGCCTATGAACGTTCGGACATGGAGAACGATTACCTCGCCCTGCATACCGTTCCGCCGAATGATTATATTCCGGTAATGCAGCTGGCCAACCTGGACTATCTCGACGATTCATGGGCTACGGAGGCGCGTGCCGGTTATGTAGGCCGTATCAACTACAACTACAAACAGAAATACCTGCTGGAGATGCTGGGCCGCTATGACGGCTCTTTCCTCTATGCACCGGACAAACGATGGGGATTTTTTCCCGGCGTGTCCCTGGGATGGCGTATTTCCCAGGAACCTTTCTTCCAGAACAGCAGACTGAATTCTGTGGTGACAGACCTCAAGATAAGGGCCTCCTACGGGCAAACGGGCAGCGAACTGGGACTGGGCACGCCACCTACCATGTTCACCTACCTGAGCGGATATAACTTCAACCAGGGCAGCGCAGTGTTCAACGGTAGTTATGTCAACGGTATCCGTCCGCGCGGCCTGCCCATCACTAACCTGTCATGGGTGGTGAACCATTCAAAAAATATAGGCATTGACGTTACACTGCTGCGGGGCAGGATCACCGGTCAGTTTGACGTGTTTGAGCGGCTGCGCACCGGTCTGCCTGCCGCCCGGTACGATGTGCTGCTGCCTAATGAAGTAGGGTACGGGCTGCCCCTGGAAAATCTCAATAAAGATGCTACCCGCGGTATGGACGGTATGATCACCTACCAGGACAAAGCCGGCGATCTTAATTATTCCATCGGCATCAACGGTACCATCGCCCGTCGCAGGGACATCAGCAGCTACAAACCGCGTTTTGGCAGTTCCTGGGATGAATACCGCAATTCCTACGAAAACCGCTGGGGCAATATCAACTGGGGATACGAAGTGATCGGCCGGTTCCAGTCCCAGCAGGAAATCGACAATTACAAGGTGAATAACGATGAACAAGGCAACAGGACACAGCTGCCCGGTGACTTCATTTACAAAGACGTGAACGGCGACGGCATCATCAACTATTTGGATGAAAGGCCAATCGGCTATGCGGAGGGCGCACTCCCGTATTTTACCTACGGCATCAATGGCAATCTGCAATGGAAAGGTTTTAACCTGGCGTTTGATTTCGCAGGAGCAGGCATGCAGTCCTATTTTCGCGATTGGGAGCTGCGTTATCCTTTCCAGAACAATGGTAACTCTCCCGCCTATATGCTGAGCGACCGCTGGCACCGGGCAGACCCGTACAATCCTTTCAGTGAATGGATTCCCGGCAAGTTCCCCGCTACCCGTAAAGGTGGTAACAATAATACGCGGCGCAACGATTTCTGGGTCACGAACGTACGGTACCTGCGGCTGAAAACACTGGAGCTGGGGTACAGCTTCCCGCAAAAGCTGTTGAAACGTACCGGTATTTCAAAACTGCGTGTATATGCCTCTGCGTCTAATCTTTTTTCGATAGACAATCTCAGCGCCTATCAGATAGACCCCGAGGTGGCCAGCTCCAACGGACTGATTTACCCACAGCAGAAGCTTTATCTTTTTGGTTTTAATCTCTCACTATAAAACAGTCCGCTGATGAAAAATACTGCCTATTACATGATGATGCTCCTGTTGTTGCTGTTCGGGGCGGCCTGTAAAAAAGACTGGTTGGAACGGAAACCCAAGACCATCCTGCTGGAAGAACAGGTGTGGAACGATCCTAAACAGATACTGGCATTGCTGGCGAATTATTATGACCGTCTCCCTACCGATATGGGCATGACCGGCAACTGGGCCAATATGGCCGATTATGACGATGCCATGTGGTCCGGCTATTCCGGCAACGATGGCCGCAACAATATCACCACCTATCCGTATAACCGCTGGGCGCTGTGGGAATATGAACTGATCAGGGACATTAACCTGGCCCTTGAAGGTATTGACCGCTACAGTGTCAGTCTGCCTGCTGACCAGAAAAAACAATTTTCGGCGGAGCTGCGGTTCCTGCGGGCGTATGTTTATTTCGAAATGGTCAAAAGAATGGGCGGCGTGCCGCTGATCACCAAACAGCTGATATATGACTATAGCGGCGATCCTACGCCGCTGCAGATGCCCCGTGCCAAAGAAAGTGAAGTGTATGATTTTATTGCCGCCGAGATGGACGCCATCCAGGGCGACCTGGGCAATATTATTAGTAACACAGGCTCCAACAAGTCGGCCAGCAATACCCGCGCCAACAAATATACCGCGCTGGCCCTGAAAAGCCGGGCGATGTTATACGCCGGTTCGCTCGCCAAATACAATAACATCGCCGGCAATGTCAATATCACGTTGCCCAATGGCGAGGTGGGCATCCCGGCATCGAAGGCGGATGCTTACTACCAGCAGTCGCTGAGCGCTTCCAAAGAAATTATCAGCAGCGGTTTTTATTCGCTGTACCGTAACAATCCCAATAAGGGCGAGAATTTCTATGAGGCGGTGGTCAATAAAATCGCCAACCGGGAAGCCATTTTTGTGCAGGACTTTTTAAATCCTACCAAAAGACACTTGTTCTCTTACGACAATATTGTTCGCAATATCCGGGAAGATAACCTGTCCTCTTCCGGTATTACGCCGTCTTTGGGACTGGTAGAGAGTTTTGAGTATCTCGATGGTACGCCCGGCACCTTAAAAACGCGGACAGCGGACAATTCCGACTACATTTATTACGATAAGCCGCAAGACATTTTTGCCAATAAAGATGCGCGCCTGTATGGCACAGTGATCTATCCCGGCGCCGGCTTCAAGGGGCAGACCATTGAAATGCAGGCTGGTGTAAAAGCCTGGGATGCCGCTGCCAACCGGTTTAATACCATCGAAGGGGCGGACTTAAGTTCGAACTGGACGGACGGCAAACTGCTGGTAGGAAGCGCCGGTCCCCACCGCGACATCCAGGAAGTAAGCACCACGGGTTTTTATCTCCGTAAGTTCATTGATGCCGGCACGGGCACGAGTACACGCGGTATTCAAAGTACGGTTTGGTGGGTACGTTTCCGGTTGGGAGAAATATATCTCAATGCCGCAGAAGCCGCGCTGGAACTGGGACAGATGTCTGAAGCGCTCACTTATGTCAATGAGCTGCGGGAGAGGGCGGGTTTCCCGGCCAACAGCCTGGCGATGCTGACGATCGACAAACTGAGGAACGAACGCCGGGTAGAACTGGCATTTGAAGACCACCGCGTTTGGGACCTGAAACGCTGGCGCATAGCAGACAAACTCTGGAATGGCGATGCCGGTAACCCCAACGATATGGTGTACGGCCTGTATCCCTATCGCGTGGTGAAGCCCGGAGACCCGGCCAGAGACGGTAAGTACGTTTTCGATAAAGTGCTGCCGCCCCGTTTCCGGGCGCCGCGTTTCTTCCGCATCGGCAACTACTATTCACAGATAGATCAATCGTGGATCAACAACAATCCTAAACTGGTACCCAATCCCAATCACTAATCTTATGATCATGTTACTGAGAAATATAGTCACGCTGCTGGCCCTGTTAGCCATACTGGCCGGCTGCAAAAAAGACAATTATGATCCTCCTTCCTCCATCCTCAAAGGCCGTGTAGTGTATAACAAGGAAGCCCTGGGCCTTCGTTCCAACGGGGTACAGGTGGAGCTGTGGCAGCACGGGTACCAGCTGTTTAATAAGATACCCGTGTACATCGACCAGGACGGCCGTTTCCAGGCCGTGTTGTTTAACGGGCAGTACAAGCTGACATTACTGCGGGGCAACGGTCCATGGCAGGACAATACCGATTCCATTGATGTGAACGTGAACGGCAGTACGGAGATTGACCTGGCGGTGACCCCGTTTTTCACCGTAGGAGGGACTACATTCAGTTATCAGCCGGCAGACAGCAGTGTTACCGCCACGTTTACTATCAGCCAGGTGGTCAGTGGTAAAACACTGGAATCTGCCACGCTGTATGTGGGAGCCACACAATTTGTGGACGCCATCAACCAGATAGAACTGACCGATGTATCGCCCCTGGCCACCGGAACACAGCTGACCGCCAAAGTCAGTTTAAAGGCGTCCAAATATAGCAGCAGTGCCGACAGGGTAAAGCAGTTGAACCTGCTCAGTTTGTATAACAAAAAATACTGTTACGCACGGATCGGCGTAAAAACCTCCGGGGTGGCGGAAAGGATATACAGTACCGTGCAGCAGCTGAAGCTGCCGTAACCAGACAATAAAGCCGGAAAAAAGTCCTGATTGCCAGGTGTTCAGATTAGATGCGAAAGATGAATACGCTGACAATCCCTATGTTTTAAACTTTAGCTGTTAACAGAGGCGCCTCTTTTGGGGCGCTTCTTATTTTGGGTATTATGTACCGTGGGGATACAAAATGCTACCGGAAATGCTTTGCAGCTCAATGTTTTATCTTTTTTAAAAGTTTTTTTTGATGTTTTAATTGTAAATGTGACAATTATTTTGTTTTTTTGAATTGTCACAGCAAAAGAATAGATGCTGTACCGGTTTTTAGATCCATGTTATGAAAAGACGCCGCCGTTATGTATGCACAGTCATACCTCGGCCTGATGTTTTCCACGGGAGATAATACCTGCCAATTATTGCTGCCTTTTTAAATAAATGTCAATCAAATAATTAATATGAGCTCATCCTGGGTAATAGGAGTAGACTACGGTACCGACTCGGTACGCGCGATCATAGTGGATGTACACAGTGGAAATGAAATTGCCTCAGCTGTATTTTATTACCCGCGCTGGAAGGACGGACTGTACTGCAACGCAGCAGAAAGCCGGTTCCGCCAGCATCCCCTGGATTATATAGAAGGACTGGAAGCCACCATCCGGCAATGCCTGCAGCAGGCAGGCCCGGGAGCTGCCGCAAACATTAAAGCCATCTCGGTGGACACTACCGGTTCCACGCCGGTAGCGGTAGATGAAACGGGTACGCCGCTGGCGCTCACACCGGCTTTCCAGGATAATCCCAATGCCATGTTCGTGCTTTGGAAAGACCATACAGCACTGAAAGAGGCTGCGGCCATCAACGCTACCGCCGCCACCTTTCAACAGAACTACCTGCGTTATGTAGGAGGGATTTATTCCTCGGAATGGTTCTGGGCCAAGCTGCTGCATATTCTCCGGGCAGACGAAGCGGTACGGCAGGCCACTTACTCGTGGGTGGAACACTGCGACTGGATACCGTTTCTGTTGTCCGGCGGGAAACATATCCGGCAGATGAAACGTGGCATTTGCAGCGCGGGCCACAAAGCGTTGTTTGCTACGGAATTTTGCGGTCTGCCGCCGGACGCGTTCTTCGCGGCCATAGACCCGCTGCTGTCAGGATTTACCAAAAAGCTTTTTACCCGGACCTATACCGCCGGCGAAGCTGCCGGCCACCTTTGCCCTGAATGGGCGGAAAGGCTGGGGCTTTCCACTGATGTGGTGATCGGCATCGGCGCTTTCGACGCACATATGGGCGCCGTAGGCGGACAAATAGAACCATATCATCTCAGCAAGGTAATGGGCACTTCTACTTGCGATATGCTGGTGGCGCCTATGGAAGAAATGGAACACAAGCTGGTAAAAGGTATCTGCGGGCAGGTGCCTGGCTCCGTGATACCAGGCATGATGGGCATGGAAGCGGGGCAGTCCGCCTTCGGCGACGCCTACGCCTGGTTCAGCAATGTACTGGCATGGCCGTTACAGCACCTGCTGCCGTCGTCCACCCTTATCACTCCGGAGATCGCCGCAAAGCTGGCACAGGAGGCCTCCGCCAGGATGATCGCCGAGCTGGCCACACAGGCGGCGCTGATCCCGCCACAGGAACACGACGAGCTGGGCATCGACTGGCTGAACGGCCGCCGTACGCCCGACGCGGACCAGTCGCTCAAAGGCACGCTCACCGGCCTTAACCTGGCTTCCGATACGCCACGCATTTTCCGCGCCGTGGCGGAATCCACCTGCTTTGGCGCCAAAGCCATCGTAGAGCGCTTTGAAAGGGAAGGCGTGCCTGTGAAAGGACTGATCGGCATCGGCGGCGTGGCCAAAAAATCACCTTTCATCATGCAGATGATGGCCGACATTATGAACATGCCCATACGGATACACCGCTCGGAACAAACTTGCGCACTGGGCGCCGCCATGTTCGCTGCTACGGCTGCAGGCATCTTCCCCAAAGTGGAAGACGCCATGGAAGCCATGGGGCAGGGGTTTGAAGTCACCTATCAGCCCAACGCCCGCTATGCAGGCATATACGAAAACAGGTACCGGAAATATAAATCATTAGGGGCTTTCACCGCCACCGTCAACACTGATTAATTTGTATGCAACAGTATCAACATATCCGGCAGGCGGCCTATGAAGCCAATATGCAGCTGCCTGCGCTGGGACTGGTCATCTTCACCTTCGGCAACGTCAGCGCGGCAGACCGCGGACTGGGCGTGTTTGCCATCAAACCCAGCGGCGTTCCCTATGCGGAACTATCTCCCGAAAAAATGGTGATAGTGGACTTCGACGGGAAAACAGTGGAAGGACAACTGCGCCCTTCTTCTGATACCCTTACCCATGCAGTATTGTATAAGCACTGGGAAGATATTGGCGGTATCGTGCATACACACTCCACCTATGCCACGGCATGGGCGCAGAGCCAGCGCGATATCCCCATCTACGGCACCACCCACGCCGACCATAACACCATCGACATCCCCTGCGCCCCGCCCATGCACGATGATATGATTGCCGGCGATTATGAATACCAGACCGGTTTCCAAATTATCAACACCCTGGCGGAACGTGGATTGTCCTATAAAGAAATAGAAATGGTCCTGGTGGGAAACCATGCTCCCTTCACCTGGGGCGCTACACCTGCCAAAGCAGTATATAACAGCGCAGTATTGGAGTCGGTCGCACAAATGGCCTATCTCACAGAATCCATCAACGAGAATGCTCCCCGGCTGAAAGATGCGCTGATCAAAAAACACTTTGAACGTAAACATGGCCCCAATTCCTATTACGGGCAGTAAAACAAGCGAACATGATTGATCTGAAAAACTACGAGGTCTGGTTTGTAACGGGTAGCCAGCACTTATACGGCGAAGAAACATTAAAACAAGTGGCTGCCCACAGCCGGGAAATTGCGGCTTCGCTTCACCAGGATGCCCGTATACCCGTTACCGTGGTTTATAAGCCCACTGTTAAAACAGCGGATGAAATTTACGCGGTATGCATGGAAGCCAACAGCACGCCCAATTGTATAGGCGTCATCACCTGGATGCATACGTTCTCGCCCGCCAAAATGTGGATACGAGGGCTGAAAGCATTGTCCAGGCCCATTTGCCACCTGCATACGCAGTTCAACCGCGATATCCCATGGAGCGAAATAGACATGGACTTTATGAACCTCAATCAAAGCGCCCATGGCGACAGAGAGTTTGGGTTTATGATGAGCCGCATGCGTATCAACCGGAAAGTGATCACCGGCCACTGGCAGGACCCTGAAGTGCTGACAGAACTGGGCGCCTGGGCCAGGGTGGCCGCAGGATGGCACGACTGGCAGGGCGCACGCTTCGTTCGTTTCGGCGACAACATGCGCTACGTGGCAGTAACAGATGGCGATAAAGTGGAAGCGGAATCGAAGCTGGGATTCTCCTGTAACACACATGGCATCGGCGACCTGGTGCAGGTCATCAACGGTATCTCTGATGCCGCCGTGACGGCGCTGGTGAAGGAATACGGGGAAGCCTATACGGTTTCTGCCGCACTGCTGCAGGACCAGGCACTGAAAGACGCGGCCAGGATAGAACTGGGGCTGAAAACATTCCTGGAAGAAGGAAATTTTAAAGGGTTCTCTGATACTTTCGAAGACCTGCACGGCATGATACAGCTGCCAGGTATTGCCGTACAGCGGCTCATGAAAGCGGGGTACGGTTTTGCCGGCGAAGGCGACTGGAAAACAGCCGCGCTGGTAAGGGCGATGAAAGTAATGGGCAGCGGTTTGCCCGGTGGCAACTCTTTCATGGAAGATTATACCTATCACTTTGATCCGGCCAATCCTATGGTGCTTGGCTCCCACATGCTGGAAATCTGTGAGTCCATTGCAGACGGTAAACCCTCCTGTGAAAAACATCCGTTGGGAATAGGAGGAAAGGCAGACCCGGTGCGGCTGGTATTTAACTCCGCTGCTGGTCCTGCTATCAATGCTTCCATCGTGGACATGGGCAACCGTTTCCGCCTGCTGGTCAATGAAGTGGAGGCCGTGGCGCCGCCACAGGACCTGCCGAAGTTACCGGTGGCCCGCGTATTGTGGAAGCCATACCCGGACATGAAGCAAGGCTGCACCGCCTGGATACTGGCCGGCGGCGCACATCATACCTGCTACAGCCAGAACCTTACCGCCGCACAGATGCAGGACTTCGCAGACATGGCAGGTATTGAACTGGCCCTCATCGGCAAAAATACAGACCTGCGGGAGTTCAGGAATGAGCTTCGCTGGAACGATGTCTGTTATCGATAATCCCATTTGCGGCGGGCGTTCCCGGTAAAACACCGGGAATGCATGCTGCGGTATCACATGCCAACTTCCAACAAACAGCCCGTTATGCAAAACATTCTTTCCACTGGCGATATAATCGTCTTTATTATCTACTTCATTGTTGTTGCTGTATATGGTTACTGGATATACAGACGGAAAAAGAAAACTGATTCCGATACCAAAGACTTTTTCCTGGCCGAAGGTTCCCTCACCTGGTGGGCCATCGGCGCCTCGCTCATTGCTTCCAATATTTCCGCTGAGCAGTTTATCGGCATGAGCGGCGATGGTTATTTTGTCGGCATTGCCGTAGCGGCCTATGAATGGATCGCTGCCATCGCATTGATCATTATCGCGGTTTGGTTTATACCTATCTACCTGAAGAATAAAATTTATACCATGCCACAGTTTTTGAAGACGCGCTACAACGAAACCGTGGCGCTGATCATGGCTGTTTTCTGGCTGTTTCTCTATGTGTTCGTTAACCTTACTTCTATTTTATACCTCGGCGCGCTGGCCATCAACGGACTACTGGGCGGTGAGTACCTGCATGTGGTGATGATTGCCCTCTCTGTGTTTGCCATCATCATTACCCTGGGAGGTATGAAGGTGATAGGTTACACGGATGTGATCCAGGTAGGGGTATTGATCATCGGGGGGCTGGCCACCACCTATATGGCGCTGACGCTTGTCAGTGAGAAATTTGGCCTGGGGCACGATGCCCTGGCGGGTTTTAATGCGCTGATGAAAGATGCGCCCGATCATTTTCATATGATACTGGCCAAACCGACCACCGCTTCTTCACAGGAATATATCAACAAATACCTGGTGCTGCCGGGTATCCTGATGTACGCAGCAGGACAATGGATCGTGAACCTGAACTACTGGGGCTGTAACCAGTACATCACACAACGCGCGCTGGGCGCTGATCTGCAAACGGCCCGCCACGGCATCCTCTTTGCAGGGCTGTTGAAGATCATGATGCCTGTTATCGTGATGCTGCCCGGTATTGCTGCCTACGTATTGCAGAAAAATGGCCACCTGCCTGGTCTGGCCAGCAAAGACGGCGCCTACGCGGCCATCCTGGGTTTCCTGCCTTCGGGCCTGAAAGGTCTATCCATAGCGGCGCTGACTGCCGCAATCGTGGCTTCCCTGGCAGGTAAGGCCAACAGTATCTCCACCATTTTTACCCTGGACATTTACCGTAAATACATCAAAAAAGACGCTTCCGAGGCGAAGCTGGTGTGGACCGGACGTATCACCGTTATCACGGCGATGCTGCTGGGAATCCTCTTCACCTGGAACGATCTGCTGGGCATAGGCGGCGAAGGCGGATTTACGTTCATCCAGAAATATACCGGTTTTATCAGTCCGGGCGTATTTGCCATGTTTATACTGGGCATGTTCTGGAAACGTACTACCGGCGCGGCTGCCGTAGCCGGTATCATCACCGGGTTTACGCTGTGTGTGTTCTTTAACCAGTTTGCACCGGCGGTATTGGGGCATGAAACCATTTTCTATACTGCTTACCCTAACGGGAAAGGCGGCTATGAAATACCTTTCCTCATCTGTATGGGACTGGCCTTTATGTTTACCATGATCGTCATGGTACTGATCAGTTTCGCAGGACCGAAAGTCAATCCGAAAGCCTTTGTGCTGGACAAGGCCATGTTCAGGGTCACACCGGCTACCACTGTGCTGATCGTCGTTATATTATTGCTGTTGTCTGCTTTGTATATCCGGTTCTGGTAAGGATGTGGGAATTCCCGTCAATATATTGTACTTTCATCTCCTAATTTGTTTTTATGAAGAGATACTCGCAGCAGACCAGGTTGTTATTTGCCGTTGACTGTATCATTTTTGGGTTCGATGGCCAGGAGCTGAAACTGTTGCTGATACAAAGGGGGTTTGAGCCATGTAAAGGCAAATGGAGCCTGGTGGGCGGTTTTATACAGGAACATGAAAGTGCGGAAGAGGCAGCCAGCAGGGTCCTGAAAAATCTCACCGGACTGGATGGTATCTATATGGAACAACTGCATACTTTCAGCTCTCCGTCCCGTGATACCGTGGAGCGTACTGTGTCTGTCGCCTATACCGCACTGATTGACATACAGAAGTACAAACAGCAGCTCAACGAGGACTTTCATGCCGTATGGTTCCCTATTAACCATCATCCTGACCTGATCTTTGACCATAAGGAGATGGTGGACCTGGCCAAGGAAAAGCTCCGCTATAAGGCAGCCTTGCATCCGCTGTTGCTGGAACTGCTGCCGGCGAAGTTTACCATTCCTCAATTGCAGCAATTGTACGAATCAGTATACAATACCACGTTCGATAAAGGTAACTTCAGCCGCAAGGTCCTTTCTACCAAACTGCTGGTAAAGCTGGCAGACAAAGACAAGCTAAGCTCAAAGAAAGGCGCCTGGTATTACAAGATCGACCGGAAAAAATATAATGCCAACTTCCATGCTTTCCTGAACTTCGTTCCCGACCCGCATGTATTACAGCGGAACGGTACATTATAAAAATGTGTGTAAAAAAAGTGTTCCCCATCCCAGGGGAACACTTTTTTTGCGGAATAATATAATTGTTTAAATGACAATTAAAGTATAGCCATCGATATACCGTATTATATCGTATACTATAAAAAAACAGGCACAACCGCATATGAAAATACGACATATCATTACCTCACTGGCACTTATGACAGGCGCTTATGCGCTTCCCTCAACTGCCCAGCAGCCGCTGAATTTCACGGTAAAGGCAGGGGAGGTGAAGGCATCGGTGTCCCCCAACATGTGGGGCATCTTCTTCGAAGACATCAACTTCAGCGCCGACGGCGGCATTTATGCTGAACTGGTAAAGAACCGATCTTTTGAATTCAGTGTTCCGCTGATGGGCTGGACCGTCCCGGAAGGCGCCGTGTCCGACGGGCAGATACTGGTGGTCAATCGCCGGGAGGACAACAGCTCCAACCCTCGTTTTGCAAAGATAACCCTGCCGGCCGCACGCAGTTTTACCATGGTCAATGAAGGTTTCCGTGGCATGGGCATTAAGGCAGGGGAGCAGTATAACTTCTCGCTGTACGCCCGCCTGCAGCCCGGCAGCGCTGTAAAGCTCACGGTAAACCTGCTGGACGATGCCGGCAAGACCATCGGAACAACTACCATATCGCCGGCCGGTGACAGCTGGCAGTTATACAAAGCCAGTTTTACGGCAGCAGCTACCGCCGCAAAAGGCAAGCTGCAACTGACTTTCACAGGCAGCGGCGGGATAGATGCTGACATGATATCCCTGTTCCCGCAACACACCTGGAAAGAACGCGGCAACGGTCTCCGGGCCGACCTGGTACAATTGCTGGCCGACCTGCATCCGGGCTTCCTCCGCTTTCCCGGCGGCTGTATCGTGGAGGGCCGTGACCTGGCGAACCGCTACCAGTGGAAAAAAACGGTGGGCGATGTGAGCGAACGTGAACTGATCATCAACCGCTGGAACACCGAATTTGCGCACCGCGCGGCGCCGGACTATTTTCAGTCTTTTGGCCTCGGGTTCTTTGAATACTTCCTGCTGGCAGAAGACATAGGGGCGTCACCGTTACCGATCCTTAACTGCGGCATGGCCTGCCAGTATAACAGCGGGGAAGTGGTGGCTGTCAACGAACTGGACCCGTACATCCAGGACGCGCTGGACCTCATCGAGTTTGCCAATGGCGGTGTTACTACCAAATGGGGCGCGCTGAGGGCCAAAATGGGACATCCGGCTCCGTTTAACCTGAAAATGCTGGGCGTGGGCAATGAACAATGGGGGCCACAATACGTGGAAAGATATACCTTGTTTGCAAAAGCGATTAAGGACAAATACCCGGACATCAGGCTGGTCAACAGTCTTGGCCCCAGTCCGTCAGGCGACAAGTTCAATTTCCTGAACGATACTCTCCGCAAATTACAGGCGGATATCCTCGATGAACATTATTATAGTCCGCCGGAATGGTTCCTCGGCAATGCGGCCCGGTATGATGCCTACGACCGTAAAGGACCTAAGATCTTCGCCGGCGAATACGCTGCGCATAGCAGGGGCACCGAGGGCCTCCAGCGCAATAACTGGCAGAGCGCCCTGGCGGAAGCAGCGTTCATGACGGGCCTGGAACGCAATGCCGATGTAGTGACGATGGCGTCTTATGCACCGCTGCTGGCACATGTGGACGGATGGCAGTGGGCACCGGACCTTATCTGGTTCGATAACCTGCGCGCGTACGGCACTCCCAACTACTACGTGCAAAAACTCTACGCCAATAATAAAGGCACCGTGGTAGTGCCCATATTAAAAGATAACAAAGTGATCAGCGGACAGGACAGCGTATATGCTTCTACGGTAGTAGATGAAAAAAGCGGTGAACTGGTGATCAAGCTGGTCAATGCGGCGGGCACGGCCCAGCCGGTAGCAGTGGCGGTGGAAGGCGTAAAAAGCCTGGCGGCCAGCGGGCGGCTGACTATCCTGCGAAGCAACAGCCTCCAGGCGGTGAATTCGCTGGAACAACCAGTGGGCATTGCTCCCGAGGAAAAGAACATCACCGTCAAAGGAAAAACGGTCCGTACTGAAATCGCGCCATGGTCTTTTTATGTGATCAGGGTTAAAATAAACAAGTAAGTGTTGTTATGAAGAAGTTGTTTCTTGTTTTGCTGGCGTTACATGCAGGACTGACCGATATCGCTGCGCAATCTTATGTGCCCGGCCTGCATGATGCTGTCGTGAAAGTGAAGCCGGTGGTGCCTTTGCAGGCATATACCTTTTCCCTTCGGGACGTAGAGGTATTGGACGGCCCGTTTAAAAAAGCCATGGAAGCCGATGCCGGCTATCTGCTGATAGTGGAACCTGACAGGCTGCTGGCCGATTTCCGCAATCATGCGGGTTTAAAGGAAAAAGCAGCACGTTATGGAGGCTGGGAATCCACCGGGCTGGCCGGTCACACCCTCGGCCATTACCTGTCAGCCTGCTCCATGCAATACGCTGCCACCGGTGACAAACGATTTCTCGACCGGGTGAACTACATGGTGGATGAACTGGCGGTATGCCAGGAGCACCGCAAGACCGGCTACCTGGGCGCTATCCCGGGTGAAGATACTTTATGGGCACAAGTGGCGGCAGGTAATATCCGCTCCCGTGGATTTGACCTGAACGGCGGCTGGTCGCCCTGGTACACTGTACACAAAATAATGGCCGGCCTGCTGGACGCCTATTTCTATTGCGGCAATAAAAAAGCGCTGACGGTAGAGAAAGGCATGGCCGACTGGACAGGGACAATCGTTGATCATCTCCCGGATTCACTGGTGCAAAAAATGTTGTTGTGCGAATATGGCGGCATGAACGATGTGTTGGTAAACACTTACGCGCTGACCGCCGAAAAGAAGTACCTGGACATGTCTTTCCGGTTTCATGACCGGCGTATCCTTGATTCCCTCGCTGCACAACTGGACGTATTGCCCGGCAAACATTCCAATACGCAGATCCCCAAAGTGGTAGGCTGTATCCGTCGCTATGAGCTTACCGGCAACAGGAAAGACAGCACCATCGCGGCTTTCTTCTGGAACACGGTGACAGGGCACCATTCCTATGCGCCTGGCGGCAACAGCAATTATGAGTACCTGGGGCCGGCGGACAAACTGAACGACCAACTGACGGACAACACCATGGAGACCTGCAACACCTATAACATGCTGAAGCTCACGCGGCACCTGTTTGCCCTGCGCCCGGCAGCCAACCTGATGGATTATTATGAACGCGGACTGTACAATCATATCCTCGCTTCACAAAATCATCAGAATGGCATGATGTGTTATTTTGTTCCGCTGCGAATGGGCGCCCGCAAAGAGTTCAGTGATTCGTTCCATACGTTTACCTGTTGCGTAGGCTCTGGCATGGAGAATCACGTGAAGTATGGTGAAAGCATTTATTTTGAAGGAGCAGACGGTAGTTTGTATGTGAACCTGTTCATCCCTTCCCGCCTGCACTGGCGTGACCGGAACGTTACCATAGAACAAACCACCCAACTGCCGGCAGACAATAAGGTATTGTTTACCATTCATACACGCAAATCCGCTTCGTTTCCTTTGCGCATCCGCCAGCCGCGGTGGGCAAAGGACGGCATGCAGGTATCTGTTAACGGCAAGGTACAAACGAACATTACTGCCGGTGCCGATGGTTATATTTCCCTGCAGCGTAAATGGAACGATGGCGACCAGGTAACACTCACGCTTCCGATGGGCATTTACAGTGAAGCCATGCCTGACAATCCCGGTCGTATAGCACTGCTGTATGGCCCCGTGGTACTGGCAGGCGTGCTGGGAGACAAGGAGCCCGACCCGGTTACCGGTATTCCTGTACTGGTTACACCGGAACGCAATCCGGCGAAATGGGTAATCCGTGGTCCGCAACAACCGCTGGTATTCCATACCCGCCAGGCAGGGCAGCCCAATGAACTGCAATTGGTGCCTTTCAGCACCGTGCAGCAGGAACATTACAGTGTGTACTGGGACATCTTTACGCCACAGGAGTGGGCCGTTCAACAGGAAAGATATGCCGCAGAGAAAAGACGGCAGCAGCAGATAGAGGCCAGCACCGTCGACATCCTGCGCCTGGGCGAAATGCAGCCGGAGAGGGACCACCATCTGACAGCAGATAAAAGCAGCACCGGCGAAGACCACGGCCGTAAATGGCGTATAGCCGAAGACGGGGGAGCGCTCACGTTCACCATGAAGGTGGACAGCAGTATGGAGAACAGTCTCCTCTGCAACTATTGGGGAATGGACAACCGTTACCGTACGTTCGATATCTTTATCGATGACGTAAAGGTCGCCACCGAAGACCTCAATCAATACAAAGCCAGCAAATTCTATGAAATCATATACCCGTTGCCGGTAGCCGTTACCCGTGGTAAACAAACGGTAACGGTTAAACTGCAGGCCCGTCCCAATAACAGCGCCGGCCCTGTATACGGTCCGGTAAGAATGATCAGGCACACCTCCGCCGGAGGGCAGTTGAAGCAGGATTATCCCATTCAGCCGGTACCGTTCACGCAGGTACATGTGTCTGATAATTTCTGGGCGCCGAAAATAAAAGTAAATGCCGAGGTGTCTATCCCCTACACCCTGGAGCAATGCCGGAAAACAGGTCGTATCGACAATTTCCTGCGGGCCGCCGGTAAACTTCAGGATGATAAAATGACCGAGTACACCTTTGATGATACAGACCTGTATAAAGTGATTGAAGGTGCCTCCTACAGCCTGCAGGTGAAGAAAAACCCGGAGCTCGACAAGTACCTGGATACCCTGATCGCCATTATTGGCGCCGCACAGGAAAAAGACGGGTACCTGTATACTTTCAGGACCATGAAAACAACGCATCCGCATGAATGGATGGGTGCCAAACGCTGGGAAAAAGAAGAAGACCTGAGCCATGAACTATATAACTCCGGTCACCTGTTTGAAGCCGCTGTAGCACATTATCAGGCTACCGGCAAAAGGTCGCTGCTGGACATCGCCATCAAAAACGCAGATCTGCTGGTGAGCGTATTCGGATTTGGCAAAGAAGAGCGTTTTCCCGGGCATCAGATCGTTGAAACAGGGCTCACCAGGATGTACCGGGTGACCGGCAAAAAGGAGTATCTCGACCTGGCTAAATTTTTCCTCGATGTACGGGGTCCGGGCAAACCCAACAGTGGCGAGTATAACCAGTCCTATAAAAAAGTGACCGAGCAGCACGAAGCTGTAGGACATGCTGTAAGGGCAGCGTATATGTACACCGGTATGGCCGATGTGGCGGCGCTGACCGGCAATCAGCAGTACCTGTCGGCCATTGACGATATCTGGCATGATGTGGTGGACCGGAAATTATATATTACCGGTGGTATTGGCGCTACCGGTAACGGCGAAGCGTTCGGCCACGCCTATGAGCTGCCCAATATGTCCGCCTACGCGGAAACCTGTGCGGCCATTGCCAATGTGTACTGGAACAGTCGCATGTTCCTGCTGCACGGCGATGCCAAATATATTGACGTGATGGAACGTACCCTGTACAACGGCCTGCTGAGCGGCGTATCGCTCAGCGGGGACCACTTCTTTTATCCTAATCCGCTGGCTTCCATGGGGCAGCACCAACGCAGCGCATGGTTTGGGTGCGCCTGTTGTATTTCCAATATGACACGCTTCCTGCCTTCCATGCCGGGTTATATCTATGGACAAAATGCCAACCATCTGTATGTGAACCTCTTTGTTGGCAATACAGCCGAGATAACCCTGCCTGCCGGAAAAGTAAAAGTTACGCAGCGTACCAACTATCCATGGGATGGCAGAACGGACATCACGGTAGCCCCGGACAAAGCCACTGCTTTCGCGCTGCACGTCCGTATTCCGGGATGGGCGCAGAACAAGCCGGTACCGGGAGAGCTCTATTTCGACGCGCCCGGAACGCCGCAAAAAAAGATCAGCATCCTGCTGAACGGTCGGCCGGCGCAATACCGCATGGAAAAAGGTTACGCCGTACTGGACCGCACCTGGAAAACGAACGATAAGGTGAGCCTTGATTTTCCGATAGCAGTGCAGAAAGTGATGGCCGACAGCCTCGTGGAAGCAGATAAAAGCCGTTTCGCACTGCAACGCGGCCCGCTGATGTATTGCCTGGAAGCGCCTGACAACAAGGATGCCACGGTGCAGAACATCATCGTCGATAAAAATGCGGCGGTGCATGCTGTCTATAAGCCTTCGCTACTGAATGGCGTCACGGTGCTGGAAATGAAAGGAATGTCCGCCAGCCGGCAGCTGAACAGCCAGGAGCTGGTAAAGTCGGCCCAAACGGTAACGGCTATACCATATTATGCCTGGGCCAACCGTGGCCCGGGGGAGATGACCGTGTGGATTCCCTTTGAAGAAGCCGCCGCCCGTCCCAAACCTGCGCCCACCATCGCTTCTAAAAGTAAAGTCAGCGCTTCTGCGCCTAACAAAAAAATGTACATGGCTCTGAACGACCAGTTTGAACCCAGGGATTCAAAAGATAACAGCACCCTGTATTTTCACTGGTGGCCCAAACAAGGTACAGCAGAATGGGTACAGTATGATTTTGACCAGGAGTACACTATCTCTTCTTCCAGTGTGTACTGGTACGATGATGGTCCATTCGGTGGTTGCCGTGTGCCCGCTTCCTGGAAGCTATACTACAAAAAGGGTAATGAATGGATACCGGTGCAAAATGCCGGTAGTTACGGCACCGCGAAAGACCAGTATAACGTGGTGCGATTTGACCCGGTAAGAACCACCGCGTTAAAAATAGAAGTGCAGTTGTCATCGGAGAACTCCTCCGGCATTCAGGAATGGATGGTTAAATAGGTGTATCAGCGATAAAAAGGATGTCCCGCCATATGATGGCGGGACATCCTTTTTTAAACAAACTTCCCCGGTTATTTTTTCTGATTCAGTTTTCCTTCCAGTTCCTTCATCCGGTTGTCCAGCTGAATAATATACAGGCTCATTTCCTCCATCTTCTTTACCAGGATTTTATTGATTTCTCCAACATCCTGTCCCTGTGTTTCTACTTCCTTTGCGGCTGGTAAATCCGGCAGGTGTTTGTTTTCCGTGATATAGCGTGCCAAGTCGGAAATAGGGCGTAACTCAAACTCAGGACTAAATACATAGTCCGGCCAGTTGTCGGTGCTCACCTTTACCTTGTTCGCAAAAACATCACCATTAACCATCAGCTGTGATTTTTTTGTGGGATAGCCAATCGTGACATTACCGGTGGTATAGTTGGTACGCAGTGCATTGGAGAGGTTGACATCATTTTGCACCGTGAGGTTAAACGGAACGTCATATCCCTGCGTGGGAGCGGCAGTTATTTGCTCCAATCGCTGATAGGCGCCGCTAATCGTTACTACTTCATAAATAGAGTAACCAACATAACCACCATGATAAATATAAATATCATAGGAGGTAGGTGCCGCCCCGGCTACATTGGGGATGATCTTTATCAGAGATACAGGTGCTATATAACCGGTGCGTGTAGCATACGCGCTGAAAGGAAAGCCGTTGACCATAGAAGATCCGTTACTGGTACGGATGTACAGCTCTGTCTGTCCCATCTGGGTTATCCCTGCGTTATAACCGGTGCCTCCATGGAAACGGATAGTAGCAGTTGAACCTTCCTGTGGCATCGTCAGTGTGCCAAGTTTGATCCATGCGTAATTAGCGGTGTTGGCGTTATACATATGACCTACTATGGTAGGGTTTTGCGCGCCGGCCCGGAAGCCTGCAAGACACAAGGGAAAAATAAATACCAGTAACAGGCTGCTTTTTACCTTGCAACGGATAGCCGGGTTTTGCGAAAAAAAACGTAATGGGAGTGTAGCTACCGATAGGGCTAACTTACTTAAGTTTATCATGTTGTATAGGTTATAATTAGTTGGTGACAAAAATAAAAAACTAACGTTACATTTACTCAATACAAACAATAAATGGATACCCTATACCCCGAACTGGAAGACTATATTTATCGGTACTGTGAGAAATTTATGACGGAAGATGAGTTAGACTCGAAGAAGGCCATCAGTTATGGTTTCAACACGCAGTCTGAATCAATTCTTGCCATCATGCGGCAAAAAGGATGGATCAGTGACGATCCAAGAATATTGACCATGATAGCAGATGGTAATCAGGCATTGAAAGACAGTATTATAAAACGTGTATGGAATGAACACCGGCATGAGTTGCCCTTAAATCTCTGTCCGAAGTGCCACAAAATTGCCAGGACGCCACAGGCCCGTCAATGCCGCTATTGTTTTCATGACTGGCATTAGAACGGGCCTGTGGCAGGGAGATGCAATGAATACGCTAGGCTGTAAAATCAGTTGAAAATGTATCTTCCTTCCGGCTTTCCATTTGTGCCTGCAATTGCGTGATCCTGGTGGTGGCGCGATTGAATGCATCACTGCCCAGAAACAGGTCCATGGGGGGATTGGGACTAGCCACCAGTTTCAGGAAGACAGCTGCCATCTTATCCGGATCGCCCGGCTGGGCGCCGCTCATGTTGCTGATCTTATCATGGTATTCCCTTAAATGGGCATAGTCCTCTATGTGACGCTGGCGGTACGCGATAGAATCTGCTTCGGCAAAATTCGTTCTGAAGGCGCCCGGCATTACATTGGTCACATGAATTCCCAACGGCTTCAGGTCCGTTACCAGGGCGTTGCTAAGGCCGCTCACCGCAAACTTAGCGGCGCAATACACGGTCCATCCGATGCCCGGCGCAAAGCCTGCAATGGAAGAGATATTGATAATATGCCCTGACCGCTGTTTTCTCATGTAAGGCAACGCCTGCTGTATCACCCGTACCACGGCGAAAAAGTTGACCTGAAAATTTTCCTCGATTTCTGCGGAGGTAAGTTCTTCCAGCGCGCCGCCCAATCCATAGCCGGCATTGTTGACAACTACGTCCAGCCGGCCGAATTTTTCTACGGTTTGCTGAAGTGAACTGGCCACTGACTGCTCGTTTTTCAGGTCAACATGTAACGGCAAAAAACTGTCGCCATACGATTTAAATGCTTCCAGTGCCGTGGTGGACCTTGAGGTGGCAGCCACGCTATGGCCTTGTGCTAACAGATCTTTCACCAGGGACAGTCCCATTCCTTTGGATGCGCCGGTGATGTACCAGACTTTTGTGTCGCTCATAAGTTTCTTTTAAGAGCAAAGTTACCGCGTCGATAGCCATGGTTTTTGTGGGATACAAACCATTATTTGTTAAATTCAAACCTGTCTGAAGCCGGAGGGATTCATGGAGGTCTGTTTTTTGAAAAAGTTGTTGAAGTGTGCCTGGTCTTCGAAACCCAGCACGTAGCTGATTTCGGCAATGTTCCAATTGGTATGCCTTAGCAGGGCTTTGGCTTCTGCGGTAAGGCGCTCGAAGATAAGCTCGGTAGTGGTGCGCCCCGTGGTTTTCCTGATGGCCCGGTTGAGATAATTGACATGAATGGAAAGTCTTTCTGCAAAGGCTTTCGGGGAGCGCAGTTCAAACCGTTGCGATGCGGACTCAATAGGGAACTGACGTTCCAGCAGTTCTGTAAATACCGCGGTGATCCGGGAGGCTGCATCAGGATGCTCATATAAATTATTCGCCGGCTGGAGCTTCATCGCGAAATAAATTAGTTCGCTGACGTAGCTCCTGATCAGCTCGTACTTAAAGACGTAGTCCGAGTCCAGCTCCCGGATCATTTTTTCAAAAATACTTTTTACTTCTTTCGTGGTTTCATCGTCCAGGCCAAATACGGGCTTCGATGCCATGGTAAACAAAGGCAATCTGCTTACGTTCAGGCGCGCGTATTCCTTGAAAAATTCATCCCTGAACACGCAGAAATAGCCGCCGGTATCAGGATGCAAAGGATCGTGGGTGTACGGCACCAGCGGATTGAAAAAAAATAAGGTGTTCCCGCTTACCGGAATACTTTCGTCGCCATAGTGGAACACATTGTCCCCCTGAAAAAGCATGATCTTAAAGAAGTCCCGGCGGATAAAACTGGGCGAAGTAACGCCCTTACGGACCCTGTCTTCAATCCTGAAAACATTGAACTGTCCGATGTTCTTTTGGAGGTCCTCCGATAAGCTGCCAAACTTATCTCTGTAAAACTGTTCGAGCGATTCGGGTGCTTTTGCCATAAATCAATATCACTTGCAAAAATGAAACTTTTTTTGGCAACCTGCTAAATTTTACAAAAAGGGAGCGTTCAGAAAATCATTTAGCGGTTTCAGGCATTTGTATATGGCAGCAAACTTTTTAGGAGCATCGTTTTCCAGCAGCTCCTTATCAGTAACAGGGCGCACGGCCACAAAGTGTTTCAGCTTCAGGTATTCCGCCATGGGATCATCTTTGTCAAAGCCCAAAGGAACACGTTTGAGTTTATCATCTTCACTCAAACCTCCGAAATGGTCACGGAAATTTTTTCCAAGTATAATCTTTTTGAATGCGTCAGCATTATATGAAATTTCTTTCCGGAGCTCTTTGAGTTGCGTATTGTCAAGCATATAAATGCCGCCGGCCAGAAAGGACTGCCCGGGCTGGATGTGGAGATAGTAACCTGCATGGCCGGAGCCAATGCTGGCGCCGAAATTGGTTTTGTAAGGATCTTTATTAGCAGAGAACCTGGTGTCGCGATATATCCTGAAAAGTGATTTTTGGGCGTCCACGTTACCGATTGAGGGATCGAATCCGGACATTTCCTTTATCAGCTCCTCCACGAACGAGGCACAGTCTTCACGGGCGCTGGTATAGCTGTTTTTATTCGCGGTAAACCATTCCCGGTTGTTGTTCTTTTCCAGGTCTTTCAGGAAATGCAGTACAGATATTTTCATTTGCTTTAATTGATGGAGTGTACCGCCATTTTGTTTCCTTCGGCGCCTATGAACATGCCGATGGGCCCGCCTGGCGGTTGGTATGTGTATCGGCAGCAAAATTATCGCCCGGCCTAAACATAAAATTGTAAAAATGGGACATCGTTAATTCTGGCTGTCAAAAATCAAGGACATCTTCAGATGGTCTCCGTAAAATTCTTTAGGGGTAAGCCCGGTGAACGCTTTAAAATCTTTGATGAAATGCGCCTGGTCGTAATATTCACCTTCATAAGCTAAGGCAATAAGGCGGGTACTCTTCTGATGTAGCAAGGTTTTGAGCATGGCCTGCAACCTGATGGTTTTTGAAAGTTGTTTCGGGCTTAAACCGATGGCAGATGAAAATTTGCGTACCAGCTGTCTGCGGTGGATGTTATTTTGTTGGGAAAGTGTGTCAACGGAAAGTTGCCCGTTGGCGGTCAGAATAGTGTCTACCGTGGACTTTACAATGTTGTCGATGGTGTGGGCGTCCGTTAACCGGTCTGCCAGGAACGTTTCAATAAATTGTATTCTTTCACTGGTGGAACGCGCGTGTAATATCTTCTGGCCGATGGCCTCACCGGCTTCTCCAAACAGTTGGTCCAGCGGAACGGCCGTATTTTCCATTTCCTTTATCGGCGAGGAACTGAAAGGTAAAAAGCCGTAAGGGTGAAAGCATACGAAAAAAGTACCGGTTTCTCCGGTGGGCGCTACTTCCAGCGGCCGCGTCAGTTGCCCGATGACAAAACATTTTGGCAAAACGATGCTATCGCCGTTGTCGGTGTACCGTTTGTACGGATCGCCATAGTGGAAGATCATTTTCATTCTGCCATCGGGAACGATGGTATTTTTCAAGGGCGTTGTTTCTTTCGGGCTTTCCAATGTCCAATAACATTCAACAAGCGCCGACAGGTCGGTATGCGGTTCGTATATCTGACGGTCCATTGGATGGGTGGGTGTTTAATAGATGGTTATGATCTTCTCTTTTCCCTTAAAGGTAAATTCATCTCCTGTTTTTTTCTGTAGTAGTTGCAATGCCAGCGGGGAGGCAGGAGAGAGGAACACAACAGTTTCCCCGTTGACGATTTGTTTACCGAGGCCGCCGCCAATAAAGAAGCAGGTGGTGGTAGACCGTATGAATGCGCCCGCTGCCGGAGCGTTATAGATTACCTGTACATTGATCATACGAAGTGTATGCAGGCTTTCCTGGTGGGCCAGCAGTTGTCTGGCATGCATATCTTTTTCCAGGTGGCTCATAGCCCTCGCTGTTTCATATTTATCGCCGGCAGAACTTTTCCCTTCCTGGTTGGCGGCAGCCTGGGCCTCGTCCATGGCCTGCTGTGTGATAGCGATGCGTTGAAGGATAATCTGCTCACAATAGTTTTTAAGTAGAAGTTTATGAGCGATCTTTTCTTCCATCATCATGAGAATAACTGAATTTTATGTTCTGTGTATACCGGGTGAAGATAAGATTTTATTTACGGGCAGCCATCAGGGCCGATAACCATTTTGACATCATCAGTAACACGATCGCAGATACGCCACCCATGGCCACAAACAGCAGGAAGAAATCATAAGCATTGCGGATGGCATATCCCAGGAAAATAACCGTCCTGCCATGTTCAGGGTACAGGGTGCTCAGCACGCCGGCAAATTTGTTGGCAGCGGCCGTAGCCAGGAACCAGACAGCCATCATTAAGGAAGAAAATTTAAGCGGCGATAACCTGTTGACAAGGGAGAGGCCTATCGGTGAGAGGCAGAACTCTCCAAACGCGTGCAGGGCGTACATCCCGGTGATCCAGATAATGCTCACTTTGGTGCCGGGCGCAATGTCCTTTACACCAACAGCGATCCACAAATAGCCGCATGCCAGTAATAACAGGCCAATGGCCATTTTAACGGGAGCGGAAGGTTCATATTTTCCCAGCCTGGGCCATAACCAGGCAAAGAAAGGCGCAAACAAAACAATGTAAATGGAGCCGAGAGAAAGGAAGAGGCTGGGTGGTATTTCTCTTATTAAAAGGCTGTCTTCCTGTCTTATCAATAAATATATGTCCGTTCCCGTTATGCCCGCCAGGAAAAACAATAGCAGTCCGTATACGGTCAGGCGCAACGGCCGGTCTGCCGGTGACGACAGCCGCTGTTGTGCTTTACGGAACAGGGCATACAATGTGTACAGCAGCAAAGCCGATACCAGCTGAATACACCATATGGGGATGCGCCAGTTCAGCTGCCTGTCAGTTTGTTCATCTGTGAAAAATGTCAGCGAAGCGCCGGCCTGCTCGAACGCCGCCCAGAAGAATATCACAAAAAAGGAAACGATAAAAATCACTTTGATGCGCTGTTTTTCCGCATGGGTGAGCGACCTGTCCCTGAAGATAATCACTGCTATCAGCACCACCGCGGCCAGCATCAGGTAAGAGAGATAATTGATAACGGTGGCGTCCAGGTATAGCAGCCCGATCATCAATAACGCGAAAAGCGCCAGCCCGGCGATAATAGCGGCAGGCTGCAGCAGTTTTACCGGTACGCGTTCGGGCGTAAGCCCCAGCACCTTGCCATCGGGAGCCGTCACATACCGGTGATGGAAAACCACCTGTACGGCTACACTGATGATCATACTGATGCCGCCGGCTAAAAAAGCCCATTTAAAATCAGCAGGATTACCGGTATCGCCTGCCAGCCCGCAGATAATAGGCCCCAGCGCCCCGCCGGTATTAATGCCCATGTAAAAGATGGTATAGGCGGTATCTTTCCTGTTATCTCCGTCGGGATACAGCTGACCTACAAGCGATGAAATATTCGGTTTAAAAAATCCATTGCCGGCAATCATGCAGCCCAGGCCGGAGAAAAACAACAGCAACGACAGGGAAGGGTAGCTATGAAACAGCGAAGCACTGGCAAAGAGGATGATTTCCCCCACTGCCATCACAACACCTCCGATAATGATAGAACGTTTGTTGCCCCAGTAGCGGTCGGCGATATAGCCGCCGAGCAGGGGCGTCAGGTAAATGAGGCCGGTATAACTGCCATACAGGTTGGCGGCAAATACCTTGCTGAACAGCAATGCCTTGGTCATAAACAGGATCAGCACTGCACGCATCCCGTAGTAATTGAACCGCTCCCACATTTCAGTGACAAACAGGATATAAAGACCTTTAGGGTGAGATACCGGTCCGGAAGTTTCAGGCATAGCGTTATTTTTTTCAGTACGTGGTCCAGGATATAAATATGCTGTTTCCTGACAGATATGGCTTCGCAGTAATTAGCAGAATATACTTTCATTTTAACCAGCTTATCCAGTCCTGTCCGGTCTTAACACCTTTTTAACCCTTCCACGGTTATTTTTGAAAGAAAAGAAGAATGCCCAAAATATTATTGTCCCTTTCTTTTATCCTGGCTGTCCACACGCTGTTTGCCCAGAAAGCGCTCACAAAAAGATATCCCCGTGATATATGCCTTCGCGTTATTGACAACGCAGCTGAAGCGTTGGCAACATCTCAGCCCGGAGTTTACCGTTACCATTCCAGGACGGAATTTAAACGATACCTTGACTCTCTGAAGACTACCGTCAATGCACCTATGACGGAACTGGAGCTATACCGCAAGCTGAAACCAATGGTGGCACGCATCGGCTGCCTGCATACCGATCTTATCACCGGCGCAAACTATAAAGGCTGGTTGGACAAATCTCCCAACCTGTTGCCTTTACAATTATACTGCGATGGTAACCGGGCATTTGTGGTAAAGAACTATAGTACTGACAAAACCATTGTTCCCGGAGATGAGCTGCTGGCCATCAACGGCAAAAGCATACCGGAAGTGCTGAAATTGCTGCTGCCGGCCATTCCGGCGGACGGCTATAATCAAACCATGAAATATCGGGCGCTGTATCATATGTTTCCATCCTGGTACCGGTCCGTCATAGAGGTGACAGATACTTTTGCGCTTGCTGTGAAACAACATGACCGCGAGGTGCTAATCACCGTCCCGGCAGTAATGAAGAAGGATATCGCACAGAACGGGTTTCTGAAGGAATTCAGCTATTCGAAGCAACTTGCTTTTCAGGTGACAGGCAACACCGCAATTCTGACGGTACATTCTTTTGCCAACTCGGCGATAAAACGGGGAGACCAGCGGTTTAAGGAATTTATGGACAAAACATTTGAGGAGTTGCATCAAAAAGGTATTCCCAATCTGGTGGTTGATTTACGGTATAATACTGGAGGCTCAGATGTAAATGCCGCTTATTTTTCCGGTTTTTTCTTCGATAAACCTTACCGGTATTGGGACCGGATTGAAGTGACGGATAAAATCGCAAAAAAAATCAAAGGGATAGCGGGCATCTGGTACAGGAAACCTGTCCTGAAAGATTCAGTCTGGCTGTGGCAGAAGGGTAAGACGGTGAAGGACTTTGATTTTTTTGAAGTACAACAGCCATCTCCCTACGCTTATAAAGGGAAGGTGTATGTGTTGATCAACGGCTTTTGTATGTCGTCCTGTGCGGATGTGGCCAGTGTGCTGAGCAGCCATAAAAGAGCTGTTTTCGTCGGTGAAGAGACAGGTGGCGGATACCAGGGCAATAATAGCGGTCTTATGCCGGGCGTGAACCTGCGCCCTACGAAAATGGTGCTCACCGTCCCTTTGCAGGGATATTTTACCGCTGTCGATCCCAAAATAAATTTCGGCAGGGGAACAATGCCAGACTATCCCGTGAAAATGACAATAAATGATATCATCAGCGGGGTGGATAAGTCTATGGAATTGACCATGGAGTTGATTGCCGGGTAGTCAAGACAGGAAGTTGCTATTTCTCTTTGAGGCGTTTGGCATTCCAGTGCCTGAACATTTTTTCCCGCTCCTGCATGATAGCCGCCATTTTTTCTTCCCCTAATGTTTCTGAGAGAAGGTCATCTATTGACTTTTGTTTGACGGCAGACAGTATTTCCTGGTGTTTGGTTTCGGTGTCCTTCAGGATATTGACGACCACTTGTTTGTCTTTGTGATCAATGTCATTGTACATCAGCAAGGTGGGTTTGTGCAGCAGCTGGTACACTTTGAAAAGGATTTTTTCTCCTGTTTTGGTGACGCTGACCAGCTTGGCCCGCTTGTCTTCCGGGTCAGTTCTCTCGGCAATATATCCCAGGTTTTTCAGTTTGTTGAGTATATCGATGCCGGTAGTCTGTTCCGTGAAATTGTATTGTATGACTTGTGTTTTCCTGACTTCTCTCAGGTGATAGATGGTATTCAGAAAATAAAACCATTCCAGCTCAAACCCCGGCAGCTCTTGCAGCGCCATTTTGGAATAGGCCGTCTGCATATTTGCCAGCCTTCCGATCAGTTTCGCAAAGGTGGTGTCTATATCAGGAGGCGTCAGTCCGCCGAACAGGTCATTATTGCTTTCCTGCGCTAAATAATACATGCAAAATGCGGTGGCTGAGGCAGTACCGTTTTTCTGCGTGTATTCTTCCCAGGCACTGATGAGTTTCGTGAGTTCTCCCATAATTTATATCGAATTCGAGGTAAAAATAGCAAAATAATTTGCTAGAACCGATTTTATGATGATATTTGTATCGAAATAGATGTATTTTAAATTAAAATGGGACGAAAACGATTGAATTGTTCAGTTGTCTTTCGTTTTAAAAAGACGATAAAAAAGATGAATATCACGACAAGCTACCTTACAAGGGCGGAACTATGGCTGTATATCACCACGCTGGTATATTTTCTGATGAACGGGGCGCAGATATTTGAGACACTGGTATTTGTGCCCAAATGGGCCGTGGCGCCGCCGGACAACTTCAAACTATTACTGGACGGGAGAGGGGCGAGCCTGAAAAATTTCTGGATAGTATTCCATTCACTGCATGAGGTCACCTTTATACTGGCGATTATATTTTGCTGGAAAATTGACTTCGCAAGAAACTGGTTGCTGGTATTGTTTGCCATCCACTTTGCGGTCAGGGCATGGACACTTGCATTTTTTGCGCCCAACATTATCAATTTTCAGCAGATAGCTGAAACACAGGCTGTGGTAAAAGACCTGGCAGCGAGAACAGCACGCTGGCAGCTGCTGAACTATATTCGTGTGGCCATTTTTATGGCAGTGTCCATAGGGCTGGTTCCTTTATGTGTCCGGTTATTTAACCTGCGCCCATAAAAGATAAGCCTTCAGGCACCATCGCCTGAAGGCTTATCTTTTTATATAGCACGGCAACTATTATTATTTGCAGGGGCCGGTCATGTCCATGGTATTTCTGGACGAGAGGCTTTGGTTCAGTGCGTTGCGCGCCATTTTTTGTACATAATCCCGCCTTTCATCAGTGGAAGCTGTCACCAGATTGCCCTGAACAAGGACAGAGGAAATCGGGAAGCCTTCTTCCCCTTTAATGATTTGTACCTGCCAGGTGCGGCCACCGCCCGCAATAGCGCCCATTACTGCCAGCCGCACAGAGCCGCAGTCGATCCGGAAAGGAGGAAGTTTCCATAAATCAAAAAATGTCAGCTGGTCTATTGCGCTTTGCGCATCGCTGATGTTATTGTCTGCAACGTTATCCGGATAGTAGGATATACCACCTTGCGGAGTGATGGTGATGGTACAATTAGGGTCGTTTGATAGCTCGGAGCCTATGGCTTCAACGGGCTGTGCTTTTCCTGTCATAGTGATAGATTTAAATTGTTAGGAAATGGTTATGAGTGTGAGATGATCTCAACTGTATTGTTAAAGAGGAGGATTATATGAGATATTTTACTGTGGTTACTTTGAGAATTGAAAAAATAGTTGAATGCCAATGACAACCAAGATCGAATTTAAACAAAAAAAATACTTCCGCGAAGCAGGTGGAAAGATAATGTTACCTTATATATGATGTAATGGTGATTTGACTTTCTTCGTGCGTTCGTTTCATTTATGTTTAGGTACTGGCTGAGGCCCGGTTGTGGGTCCTTCCACCACCAGCCTGCCGTCCGGCAAGACTTTCATCCGGTCTATAAATACCACCCGTTCTTCACCGGTGGCCAGCGTTCGGGCATGATACACACAGAACATCTCCTTACCGTCAGGTGAATACGTAATGCTGTTGTGGCCTGTTCCTGTCACTACGCCACCTTTATCTGTATTTTTCTGCAATACAGGATTGTTGGCTGCTTTGACAAACGGGCCGAGCGGGCTTTTGGAGATGGCATATCCCACGGCGTAGTTCTTGCCGCCGAAATAATTGGCGGAATACATCATGTAGTAGGTGCCCGCTTTTTTAAAGATGACAGAACCTTCTGTCCAGCGGCGATTGACTTCTTTGGACGTAACGGAGCGGCTCTCCCATTCCGCTTGTTTATCGTCCATCTTCACCGGCGGACGAAGCAACAATACCGGTTCTCCGATAACCCCGCTGAAATCCGGTTTAAGTTCAACACCATATACCCAGCTTTCTTCTATCGTATCAAACCAACCTTTTTTTCTCGCCCAGTCAGCCACCTCGCTTTGCACCGGATGTTTGTAGCAACAGCGGGAGTAATAGAGATAAATCTTACCGCCGGGGTCAAACAACACATTGGCATCAATCACCGGATAACCCGGATCAAAAACAGGTTTGTCGGACAGGTCGGTGAAAGGCCCGGTAGGGCTGTCTGATACGGCCACTCCTATACGAAAATTTTCCAGTTCTTTGCCAGGATTGTATTTCCACTGCGCGCTATAGAAAAGATAAAACCGCCCCTGATGTTCATATACTTCAGGAGCCCAATAGGCGCCCTTCCAGGCGGCAGTGGAATCGCTCCAGCCGTTGCGGTTACTTGCATGAAACACCTGGCCCTCGTCTTTCCAATGCACAAGGTCGGTGGACGAATAAGCGGCAAATCCATTTTTGGCCACACCTCCGGTGCCGTACATATAGTAGGTGCCCGCTTTCGTTTGTAACACGTAAGGATCACCAAACTTCACCGGCAGCGGGTTCCGGAAGGAGCCCCCCGACTGCGCAAATGATCCGGTGTATTGGAAAAGGCAGGTTAACAGCAGGACTATCGTGGAATTTTTTACTTTGTTCATGGCGTACATGTCAGGTAGACAAATATAACCGCTGAAAATCAGAAATGAAAGCGATTTTATGTAAATTGCGCCCGCCCAACGGGTACGGCTGTACTTTTTACAGTGCTGTAGCGCCCATAGCCCGGATGAATTGAAAAATCTGATTATATAACCCGAATATTAAAAAATGGAACAACCCAAAGGATTTACCAGAGAAGGTAATGTGTACAAAATGAAGCCCCAATACGGATTTAGTATTATAGTCATCACGCTGACGCTGGGCTTTGCCTATTTTGGCTTTCATGTCAAATCCGCTGCTGTAATGTGGCTGTTCCTGGCCGCAGCGGTGATGTTTATATTAAGCGCCTTCACCAAGTCGCTGGTAATCGACATGGACAGAAAAGTGATTGACGTGAAAATGGCCCTGTTGAGACCGGCCTATACCATACCTATTGAGGATATTCAACATTTTGAGTTGTATTCTATCAGAAGGAATTTCATTACCACCAATACCACCCTGAACGTATATTTCCTGAAGGATGGAAAGGAAAAATCAGCGTCGCTGGCGCAGGGTATCACCAAAAGGGCCATGCAGAATATTTTAAATGATATTGAGGAAATAATTGGTGCGCATGAGTCTTCAAGATAAGTTGAATGTAAGGGTAACGCCTGGCATGATTTCCTTGCAGCCTAACCGCCGGTTGGCATCCAGCCTGAAATGGTACGCGATCATCGCTACCGTGACGGGCCTTTTCCTGGCTGTCTTTTACTCCAGGCTGGGAGACACGCCCATAGTACTGTGCTGCGCCCTGATTATCTACCTCGTTATTCAAGGTTTGATAGATTATTTCTTCCGGTATAATGTCCGCTATGAGTTTGACAAGGCCACCAATGCTGTATACAGGGAGAACCCGCCATTCGGGAAAAAACAGCTCATGCAGCTGGACGAAATGGCAATCATTACCAGTTCAGAATCTGGCGACTGGCACTATGCGATAGGGATCAAAAAGCAACAGCTGGTAAAAAACTATAAGATCAGTCCCACTTTTGGCGGGGGAAAAGCTTCCGCTATTATGGTAGCTGAATTTGAAGAAGGGATACTGGGCCCCATCATGGCATTGCTGCCGTCGTCTTCGCACTGAAAAGAAACAACATGATACTTCCTGAGATCCGTGCCAAGCGATTTATCACCGTCCGTGGTGGTACGTTATTTACCAAAACCGGATTGAAAGCGCTGGTGCCGGTCCGGGCGGGCTATAGAGGCCGCTCCGTATCAGGAGCGGCCCCGGGGAAGATCGTCAGGCGTTGTTCATCTGGGCAGTACTGTTGTCATCCGCCGGCAGGAAGAGGTCTTCCATACGCAGGGCGTCATCCAGAAATTCACCGCCTTCGCCGGTATTGTGCGGGGCTGTATGAAGCGGTACCAGCGAATGATCGTCGTGTAACTTTAGTTTGAACGGATGCAGAAAAGTGAAATGCATGACTGTTCAGTTTAGAGGTGAAACATGTCGTGATGAGTGTCAGGCATTGGCCAGCTGGCTGCTCAACCAGTTTTCAAAATCGATGGCGCCCAATTTCGCCTGGCCGGCAGGCACCAATGCTGCATAGCTGATCCTGGCCCCATAGTATTGCAGGTTTTGGTTGGGCTCGACTTTACGGGGATCGCTGCCTGCTTTGAGGTAACGGGTAATCAGTTCTGGCATGGTAAAGCGGCCGGGCCCCGCAATTTCCTGAATGCCGTTGACGGGCGCTGCCAGCGCGGCTTCTGCCACAAAAGTAGCCACGTCTTCTGCTGCAATAGGCTGAAACTGCAGATCAGAGACATGTACCACGTTGCCTTCTGTGGCCTGATTCGCAATACCGCCAATGAACTCAAAGAACTGCGTACTGCGGATAACGGTATATGGCACGCCGGATTGTTTGATCAGGTCTTCCTGTACCTTTTTTGCGCGCATATAACCGCTTTCCTGCATGAGGTCTACGCCTACGATGGAAAGCGCCAAATGGTGTTTTACACCTGCTTTGATTTCTGCTGGCAGCAGGTTGTTGCCGGCAGTGCGAAAGAACGCCATCACTGCGTTGTCTTCAAAAGAAGGGGAGTTGGCCAGGTCCACTACAACATCCGTACCTGCCAATGCCTGGTCCAGTCCCTCTCCGGTAATGGTATTAATGCCTGTTGCCGGTGAAGCGGCGATGACCTCGTGGCCTGCCTGATTAAGTTTGGCGACTACTTTGCTCCCGATGAGGCCTGAGCCTCCGATGACTACAATTTTCATAAGTTGATGTTTTTCGTTTGCAGTCAGGAAGTCCAGTTAAATGCCATAAGTACAAAACGTTGATAATCAGTTTTGTGCAGAATTTCAGACCATTCTTTTTTCCCTGTATTTCGTGAAAGCACGATATTGTTCACGATATTTAGTGAGACGTCCGCTCCGTCAGTTACGGGCGAAATAATCAGCCTTCGTGATGCCCAGCTTTTTTATTTTGGAGTGCAGCGTGTTACCTGGGACCTGTAAGATCTCCGCAGCGCCCCCGACGCCGGAAATCTTGCCGCCGCAGCGTTTCAGCACTTCGATGATATAGCTGCGTTCCACCTCTTCCAGTGAGCGGTTCGTGGGATAAGCCGGACTTTGTTGTACTGCGATGCTTTTCCGGGGAATATCAATGTCCTTCAAGATGCCATCGGGTGATAGCAGCACGCTGCGTTCTATCAGGTGCTCCAACTCGCGTACATTACCGGGCCAGCTGTAACTGCTTAATTGTTGTATGGCCCCCGGGGCAATCTGACTGATTTTCCGGCCGGCATTGCGTGCATATTTTTGAACGAAAAAATTGGCAAGCGGTGCAATGTCTTCGGGCCGGTCACGCAAGGGCGGCAGCGTGACAGGAAAGACATTCAACCGGTAGTAGAGGTCCTCCCGGAACTGACCTTTCCGGACAGCCTCTTCAAGGTGGCGGTTGGTGGCGGCAATCAGCCGGACATCCACCCTGATGGTTTGTTTACCGCCGACCCTTTCCAGCTCCCGCTCCTGGATAACGCGCAATAACTTAGCCTGCGCTTCCAGTGGCAGTTCTCCGATCTCGTCAAGAAACAATGTGCTATGGTTCGCCAATTCAAACTTGCCGATATGCCTGTCTGTAGCTCCGGTAAAGGCGCCCCGTTCATGTCCAAACAACTCGCTTTCTATCAGATTGGCGGGCAGCGCGGCACAGTTGACCTTCACCATCAGTTTGTCCTTACGCGTGGAGGCGTTATGAATTGCACGGGCAATCAGCTCTTTGCCGGTGCCGGTTTCGCCCAGTACCAGCACTGTGGTGCTGGATGTGGCCACAAGCGATACCAGGCGGTAGACCTCCTGCATGGCGGCTCCGTTGCCCACGATTTCAGAAAAATTATAGAAGGTCCTGATCTGTTCTTTCAGATAATCGTTTTCGTCTTCCAGCTGTTTTTTGTAGGCCAACAGTTTTTCATTGGCCTGTATATTGGCGATGGCGATGGATATCTGCGCGCAGATACCTTTCAGTAATAATTTACTAAGCTTATTGGCCAATAACCAGATAGTGCCAATATTTCGGTCACCCACCCGCAACGGGAAGCTGTACATGTTTTTTAAGCCGGTAGTTGCCCATAGTCTGGCATAGTCATTACCACTGCTGATTTCTTCTGCTACATTGAATATCAGTCCTTCTCTGCTGGCCAATACCTTCGACGTATAGGGTTCTTCTATAGTGATCTTCTTACTCGACATCTGGTCAAACGTGGCTTTAGTGCCGCCAAATAACGTCGGATCACACATGAACGTAGACAAATGGATATTATCATCGTCAATCAGCCTGATCATAGCCAGTTTGGTGCCCATGGTCTTATCCAGCACTTTGAAGATGGCGGCCTGCAGGTCAGTCTGGGACCTTACGAGCGCGATCTCATTGCTGAAATCCAGCAGAAAAGACTTCTCCCTCTCCGTTTTGTGGATCTCTTCATTTTTGATGATATTGGACACCGCACCAGATAACTGGGGAACAATACCATTGATAACACTTTTGAACTCATGGGTGAAGCTCCCCGGTTTGTCGGTGTACATATGAATAAAGCCCATGGGTTTGTCTTCCATCATGATTTTGGTCATGAGGATTTCTCTTACCCCTTTTTCATAATTGACCTTCAGAAAAACAGGGCTTCCCGGTTGGTCCATGATGTCTTCCAACAGGAATGAGACAGGGCCTTCGGCCTGTAATACAGCCTGTATAAAGGGCTCATTCAGGCGGAAGTGGGCCTGAATTAATTCAGGGTACATGGGATGTTTCCGGATGGGAGAGGATTCATTGTCCAGCAGAAAAGGCGTATAAGTTCCGGCCTTTTCATCAATAAGGGTGATGATGGTATGGGTGAAATAAAAATAACGTTTGAGGCGCCTGGAGAAAAGGAACAGCAGATCGTTTTTATCTCTGACCCTGGTGATATCATTACCCAGATCAAGCAACATCTTTCTTTCCTGTTCGAGCACTGCCTGGGAGAGAACAGGCAGCTGAGGCCCCTGAGGTTTGTCTCTTTTCATGAAGTCGCGTTAAGTCAGGTCTAAATATAGTGAATAAGCTGGCAGTTATACTCACTCGTTAGTATTCCTGTCCGGCGGCGTAACTTTCAACAGGTGCTGCACAAAGAAGTCATTGCGCCTGCTCCGGCCATAAGGGCCGCCATCACTGTGTCCCATGCCGGGTATGGGAAGGAAGTCAAAGGTCTTGTTGCTTTTGATGAGCGCGTTGATCACGCGGTAAGTGGATTCTGGCGGTACGTTGGTATCTGCTTCTCCCACTATCAGCAGGAGATCGCCTTTCAGTTTACCGGCATTGGTAACGTTGGACTGTTCTTCGTAATGTTTGCCAACAGGGTAGCCCATCCATTGCTCATTCCACCACTGTTTATCCACGCGGTTGTCATGGCAGCCACAGGAGGACACTGCCGCCTTATAAAATTCCGGATGATGGAGCAGGCCGCCGAGCGCATTTTGGCCGCCGGCTGAAGTGCCGTACAGTCCCACTCTGGAGGTGTCCACAAAAGGGTATTTTTCAGCCAGGGCTTTTATCCAGCGGATACGGTCGGGAAAACCGGCATCGGCGAGGTTTTTCCAGCATACGTCGTGAAATGCCTTGGAACGGTTGGCGGTGCCCATACCGTCTATCTGTACAACGATAAAGCCCAGGTCGGCCAGGCGCTGCATGTCGATATAGTAACTCATAAAGCTTTTAGGCACAAAAGCGTCGTGCGGCCCGGCGTAGATGTTCTCGATAACAGGGTACAACCGCGTACTGTCATAGTCTGTGGGCCGGCACATTATACCCCAGATGTCTGTTTTGCCGTCCCTGCCTTTGGCATGAAACGGCACCGGGAAAGGTACGCCGGTGGCCTGCCAGCCACTGACGTCGGCCCGTTCGAGCACAGTGATGAGCTTTCCGTCGGCGGTACGGCGCAGTTCATTTACCGGCGGAACATTTACCTGGGAATATTTATCGATATAGTATTTCCTGTCGGGAGAAAAATACACCTGGTGATTTCCTGCCGCGGGCGTCAGTTTTGCCAGCTTGCCATCGTCTATGCCTATACGATAATAATGAACGAAGTAAGGGTCTTCTGCCTGCTCCATGCCGCCGGCGCGGAACCATATCTCCCGTTTTTTAGTGTCTACGCTATCGATGCCGCGTACCACCCATTCGCCCCGGGTGACCTGCCTTTTAATAGCGCCGGTGAGGGTGTTGACGAGGTAGATGTGCCGCCAGCCGTCTTTTTCAGAGGTCCACAACATTTCATTGGTCTCTGGCAGATAATGTGTATAGAGACGGGACTCATAAATAAAAGTAGGCGATTGTTCGTCCAGTACGGTACGGGTATTACCAGTAAGTGCATCTGCTTCAATGACACGAAAACGCTGATGGCCCCGGTCCACTTTTTCATATAAAAAATAGCGAGGCTGGTTGTGCCGCCAGTGTAACACCGGCGGACCGAAGAAGTCCAGCGGTTCGGCATCTGCCCTGATCACCTTTTTACCGGCAACGGAAAAAATGTATAGCTGATAGACCGGAAAAGGATCGCCGGGTTGTTTGTAGGACTGGGAACGCAGCTGTCCGCGGGTAGTGCCGGCTACATCTGTCAGAATGTGGTACACCGGCGAATCTATGACAGGACGGGTGAGATAACCGACAAGATATTTGCTGTCCGGCGACCACGCGAGCGCTTCATAGCGGGCTGCCTGTCCGCTGTCAGCCCCATTGGTGGTGAGCTGTGTCAGTGTACTGTCTTTGGTGGATTGAATGAAGACGTTGCCGTTAATGATACGCGCTATCCATTGTTTGTCCGCGGATACAGAATCCGTTTCAAAGTCCTGCCACCGGGAGGGCGCACGCTGTGCAACCGGTGACTGCGGCGTGCTGCCGGCTGTCAGCCGGTTGATCCTGGCCGTGTCTCTGATGACTTCCTTACGGCCGGTGAGGGCATTGACCAGGTAATAGATTTTCGTAGAGTCCTGACTGTTATTATTCACGGCATACCAACACTGTTCTCCTCCGGGAAACCAGCTGGCCTCCACGTTATGCCGTACTATCTTTTTGCGGGTAAGGCTGTCCAGCAACTGCACTTTCCTGTAGCGCTGCATCATTTCCGCATGATCGGGCAGATAAGGTTGTTGTGCCAACAGGGCGGCGTAGGAGAGGCAACAGGTGGCCAGTGCTCCCCAAAATAAGCTGTATTTCATAATATCTATCGTGTGTAGCGCGTAAATATAGGGATCGTAAGGTTCCGTTGTTAGCGGTTATTGATGAATTGTACGCGTATTTTGACCTAAAACGGGGGACTACAAAAATATCAAGTGGCAGAAATTTTTTATCAATTTTGATTTATTGACTAGCTTAGAGATGGAACTCTTTAGTTGTTAAATTTCTAAACCTGTAGCCCAACTATCCAAATATCAACACTGATCTCATATAACCGTTAACCTGTGCGGCAGTATCCTGTACGCCTGATATTATGTTACCCACATTGTTCCTGTCATGAAAATGACGCTGGCTCGTTAATCATTATTGTTCATAAAACCCTCAGAAATGCCATGAAATCTACCATCCTTTTTTGTTTTGCTTTCTTCTTCTCCCTGCTGGCACATGCGCAGCTGATAGGGGAGACCACGGTATGTCCGGATACGCAGTATCCCTATTTTTATGCAACCACCAGGCCGTATTGGACGATGAGCTACACGGTGATCGATGGCTATGGTAATGTCCAGCCGACAGGTACTACCTGTTATATCAGGTTTCCGAATGATCAACCCAAAAAACCGCGTATCCTCACCAGAATATCGTGGGCCGATGGAACAACATCGTATGATACTTCCGGAGTAATTACTGTATTAGCCATCGGTAACCCCATAGCCTATACGACCATGACAAAGTCGTTTCCCTGCTCTTTCCGGGGGGCCACCACCATTACCATTAACGGTGTTCCAAGAGGAGACTTTTACGATGTGACCAATGATGCCGGCTGGCCTATGACCCGTGTCAGCGCCAATCAATTTACCATGGACATCAATAGTGGCGCCGAAGGTACGGTAACGCTCAGTGCGCGGAAAGACAGTTGTAACAGGACGCGCAGTGAGACGGTCAGGATAGCCAGGCCTAAGCCTTTATTGGGCGCTATTACGGGCCCTAATGTTGTTTGTGATAATAGTTCGCAGACATTCACTGTGCCGCCCTTTCCCTCCGCTGTGTCCTATACATGGAATGCAGATAATGCCAATGTCAGGATTAACGGTCAGGCTCCTCCTGTTACAACTACAGGAGCCGGTGGTAACAGTGTTCAAATATCGTCTGTTGGAGGCATTTATCAGGCCAGCATTAGTGTAACTGCTTCGGGCGAATGCGGTAACAGCAATACAACTGCTAAAACTGTAGGTACCGGTACACCACCCATTGACTTTATTTCAGGGTTTGCCCGTAACGGTATAATCTTTAATGGAGGGGCGAGCTATGAGTTTTCTGTAGCACCGCCTGCAAACAATGGAACAATACTGGATATTGAATGGGACGTGATCGGGGGAACTATAGAGGACTATTACAATAATAAGCGTATGATTTATGTGCGGATGAACAATGTTTCCAATCCTACTTTCCCAGGATCGGTCTCTATGTACGTAAAGTGGAAGAACGAATGTGGGTGGAGTACGGCTTTAAACAGGACAGGCAGGCTCAGCTCCGGTGGCGGCAACACTTTCATGGCCAGTCCTAATCCGGCCAACAACTACCTCAATATAGAAATGTCCGGTACTACCGCCACCATGGAAAAAACCGCGGGTGTACAAGACGCCAGTGATATCATCCTGTATGATATGTATTATAAGGAAATCAAAAGAATGAAGCTGTCCCACGGGGCTACCAGGGCGGTGATGGACGTACAGAACGTAAAAGAAGGAACTTATATCCTGCAGATAACGAACGGAAAAGAAAAACAGAGCAAGGTGGTGATCATCTCTCACTCACTGTAATCACTCAAAATTGTATCACGTCCTGCGTTCAGTTAAATATTGAACGCAGGACGTTCCATTTTCTGACCATTGCCCGTCGCAAATATACCGGCTACATACATCTTTTCACAAAACGCTTACCTTTGACAAGGAATTAAAAGGCAATACCGAAACCGTGACCCGTGACCTGCTGCTGACAGAGCGTTTCTTTTATCAGCTGCGGAAGCTGTTACAGGCCGGCCGGTGAAGTATACCGGTTGCCTTTCTGTAAATAAATTTAATAGCATGGAACTTCAGTTATCAGATAAAAATTTCTGCCTGTTTTTATTAGCGCAATTCCCCTTTGCTTCCGATGATGAGTTGGAGATGACGTTGACGGACTATTTACCGGAAATCTTCGATATGCCGGCAGGGGAGTGGCTGGATGAATTGACAGGTCCGGCAGAAGGCGACTGGAAAGGATATACGTACATGCACCGCCTCAATGAGACGGTCACATTTTACGCGGAGTTTCATCCCCATGAAACCGTTTATTTTTTAAACGATACTTACTTAGGTAATACCGGCGGGCATTTTCACCTTTCCCTGTTGAGTTGGGAGGAATTGCAGGCTATCGTAAATAATGACAGGACAGACCCTTCATTGTTGTTTTGGCTGCTGCTGCCGCTGGCGGTTGGAAAGGAATCAGAGCAATCTGCCATAGCCGCAGCTATCGGCGAACACCTGAAAGCTACCGCGCTGGACCTGCAAGATGAACAGCGGCGTATGCTCACAAACTTTCTGACGCGCCACCTTATTTTCCCGGACGAGGAAAGCAATGTATTTGAATACAAAACGGGTATCGGGCTGGTGACCAGCCGGAACCACTCGGAAAGGAACCGTAATAATGACGCTGCAAGCCTGGTAAAGGTCAATGAAGTGATCTATTCCGCCGTCAGATGATTTTGCTGTTAATGGCGTAGGACAGCGCTTCTGTCATGTTGTCAACGTTCAGCCGCTCAAAGATGCGCCGGCGGTAGTATTTGACGGTATCGGGCACCACATGCAGCCGTTGGGCGATTTCGCTGATGGTTAACCCCTGCGCATGCAATCGTAATACCTCCGTTTCTCTTTCCGTCAGTGTTGGTTTGTCTGACTTCCGCCAGGTGTTGTTCGTTAACCCCAGGTCCCATACTTCATCCGACCCTTGTTTATAGATGCGGACGTTGCCTGCCGTCTGGTGGTGTGAAATGGAGACAATACACAGGGCCTTCCATATTTTCCCTTCGCTGTTAAGGAAAAGAGGCGTCAGCTTATGATTGATTAATTCCTGCTTGCCGTTCCGGTCAATCAGGTGAAAGTCGTAGGTGATGCTGTACAACAGCCGTTCTTCCGCCGGGAGCTGCCGGTAGAAGTTAAATCCCGCTTCATTGAGGGTGGTCAGCAGTTGCAGGTCTTCCGGCGGAACATGCTTAAAGTAGAAGTCATATCCTGCCTGAAGTACTTCCGCTGCGGAATAGCCGCATAAAAACAGCGGGTTGTCCGAGACATAGTCGAAAGACATGTCCGTATAGTCGATCACGTAAAGGCTTTGATACGTCAGTCGTGCAAATGCTTTCACGACTTCGAGGTAATCTTTTGGTTGATCGGCGCCGGGAGTATTGCCCAGCTTGTTTTTTGTCAGCAGACCGGAGTATAGGTTGTTTTTCATGTGTATAACTGAACAAGACAAATTTACACTAAAGTGTAGGCATTCATAATATTTTTGTTTTGATTTTTGATGTAAAGATTTTTTTTCATGAGTGAGCTGTCGATATCAACCTGTACCAACTGTGAAACCCCTGTTAATGAAAAATTCTGTGGCCATTGCGGGCAACCTGCCGCATTAAAACGTATCGATAGCCACTATGTGTTGCATGAGGTCCAGCACCTGTTGCACGTGGAAAAAGGACTGTTATATACCATTAAGGAATTGCTGCTCAGGCCTGGCCGTAATGTCAGGGAGTATCTTACGAAGAAGCGGGACAAGCTGGTGAAGCCCGTTGTCTATATCATCATCACGTCTTTGGTGTACTCTGCCATAGCCCACTTCTTTCATATTGAAAAAGAAATCGCCGGCACAGCGACATCAGCCACTATCGGTATTTTCCGGTGGGTGGAGCATCATTACGGCTATGCCAATATCATAATAGGCCTATTCATCGCCTTGTGGCTGAAGCTGATATTCAGAAAGTACCATTATAATTTCTTTGAGATAGTGGTCCTGCTCTGTTTTACCATGGGAACGGGTATGCTGATCATGGCCGTGTTCGCGCTGGCGCAGGGAGTACTGCACGTCAGCCTGATGACGGCAGGCAGCATTCTGCCATTCATTTACTGTGCCTGGGCCATCGGCCAGTTTTTTGCCGGCAAAAAGCCGCTTGGCTATTTACTGGCTTTTGTGGCCTATATGCTCGGTATGTTCTCCTTTTACCTCGTAGTTGTCTTCGTTGGCACGATGGTCGATGTGCTGGCGAAAATGATGCACGCGCAGTAATGCCCGTCAATCCGGTTAGCTTTTGACCATAGTTTGATAGCCCTGCCTCGATCACGGCATTGGAAGGGATCTTGGGTAGTGAATACAATTGGGGGATTGTTCTTAATTGCGTGGAATTACGTATTTTCCATTGCATTAAAACGTATATGGTAAACCGTCCTGTTCTCATGTCGCGGACTAATACTGGTATGGCTGATGTTGCAGGGTGCATTATAAAAGCATCTGGAGGCAGTATTCGAATAATATCGAAACGAATCATAACAACAATTGCTGTAACGGTCATACTGGCCGGCCTGATGGCGTTAACCCCCTCGCCTGAAGAAAAAGACACCTCCCGCCGGGTCAGCGATTATTTCGAGCAGATACGCCATGATCCGCTTTTGCTGACGGTATTCTTCTCCGCCATGCCGAAAGGGGGCGATCTCCATCATCATTTTTCAGGATCTGTTTATGGAGAAACGTATTGGCAGGTACTGTCGGACAGTAACGGCTGGGTTAACACTGCCACGGCGGAAGTGGACACGCCGGGAACGGAGCATCTGGCGCCATGGAAGCGTTTCGGGGAACTGCCCCGCAATGCGCGTTTTGATTCGCTTAAACAGGCGTTTCTGCGGATGGCTTCTGTAAAGGATTATGAGGAATCGCTGCGTCCATCCGATGAACATTTTTTTGCCACGTTCGCGAAAATGTCGTTCGTAGCGTCGTTCGGCATGGCGCATGGCCTGAGGGAGCTAAAAGAAAGAGCTGTCAGCGAACATGTGCAGTATATAGAAACGCAGGTGGGACAACTGGACACGGCGATCAGGCTGCCGGAAAATACCGGTTGGGAAAAAATACTGACCGCAGCCTCGCTGAAAGACAGCCTGGCGGTATTTGAGATACTGGATAAAGCCCGTGCCGCACTGCTGGAGCGTGGAGTTAGCGGAGCGGTGGACAACTTCCTGCATCGGTTGGAACGGTTGCATTATCAGGCTAACTTAGATGATTCAACGTTTATGTTGCGTTATCAACTGGCAGCGTCCAGGTCGGATGCCCCGTTGGATGTGTACCGGCGGCTGCTGCTGGCTTTTGAGGCAGTGGACCGGGGCTCGCTGGTGGTGGGAGTGAACCTGCTGAAACCTGAAGACGGAGAGGTGTCTATGAGAGATTATAGTCTTCATATGTTGATGTTTGCCCAATTGTCCCGTCTCTATCCCGGCGTGCCATATTCACTGCACGCCGGAGAGCTGGCCATGGGAATGGTAAGGCCGGAGCAACTGCGTACACATATTACGGATGCCGTGATGACCGCCGGCGCCAGGAGAATTGGCCACGGTGTGTCTGTTGCCTATGAAACCGCCTGCAATGCGTTGCTAGACACCATGGCCCGGAGAAAAATTCCGGTGGAAATCAACCTCAGCAGCAATGAATTTATTTTGAAGATCAAGGATGAGCAGCACCCCGTTCTGCTGTACCATACCCGCCAGGTACCTGTTGTTATCAGTACCGATGATGCCGGCGTGCTCCGCACAGACCTTACCCGGCAGTACGTATTGTTGGCTGCCCGCTATCCTTCGTTGCGTTATGCGGATATTAAACAGATGATCAGAAACAGTATTCAGTACAGTTTTATACGGCCCGCAGCGGTTAAAAAGCAACAGCTGCAACGTCTGGACGCGGCGCTGGCCGGGTTTGAAGAACAGGTGCTCCGCACTCACCGGCTGCTCATAAAGAAATAACAGCTACTTTGTCTTACTCCTCATGTTCGTAATGAACGCTAAAAAAAATCTACAGACATCAACATATGTAAATGTTTATGACAGACAACCATTCTAGTTTTGCCCCATACTGTTGAAAACCTCCGGAGGCCAAGGGTTTCGGAGGTTATTGAACGGTTGTTTTTGTCATCTTTTAAAACAGAATATATGAAACAATCAATCATCGCCCTGTGGCTGGCGCTGGTACTAATGCCTGTAGTGTACGTGAAGGCTGCCACTGTGGATACCCTTGCTGTTTTCAGCAATGCTATGGGAAAACCGGTACGGACGCTGGTGGTAGTCCCGGTGGCATCAAAGACCGGCCAACGTTTCCCTGCGGTATATGTATTGCACGGGTATAGCGGTAACCCGGACCGTACTTTAAAAGCTGATATCCCGTCTTTGCCCCAGATGGCAGATCAATATGGCATATTGTTCGTTATTCCCGACGGCGGATTTGACAGCTGGTATATCAATAGCCCGGTTAAAAAGGACAGTCAATATGAATCGTTTGTGGGCGGAGAGCTGGTGAATTATGTGGACCAGCATTATCCTACCATCGCCACGCGCGACCAGCGAGGCCTGATGGGCTGGAGCATGGGAGGCCACGGTGCGCTGTATGTGGGACTGAAACACGCCGGTAGTTTTGGTGCGCTGGGAAGTATGTGCGGCGCGGTGGACTTCAAGCCGTTTGTGATGGATTTCGGTATTGATAAACTGGTGGGGGCCGACAGTACTAAATGGAAGTATTATAATGTGCTGGACAATGCGCGGTATTTTGTATTCAGCCAGCAACAGCTGATGATCACGTGCGGCACCGCAGATCCTTTCCTGGCTTACAACCGCCGGCTGCACGAATACCTGGACAAACATCACGTGGCGCATACCTATATGGAAACGGAAGGAGCGCATGATCATGCCTATTGGTCGAAAGCCGCTAAATACCAGGTTTTGTGGTTTAACCTGTTCTTTACAGCGCCCCGTTAGTAGTCAGACACCAGTCCCCAAACCAGTAAAGGAAAATGCTGGTTTCCCGGTATTGTCACGGGTGTAGCACCAGCCTACCTTTGCTACATTCATTCTAACCTTCAATACACATAAATGGGAACTAAAAAAGCGAAAAACATTGTTTGGGGACTGTGCCTGGCTGCCGTTGCCACTTTTACCTTCACTGGTTGCAGTAAAAAAGATGATCCGGCTCCTTCAGCTAACAAGATAACGATCAAATATACCGTTGCCGCTACTGGTGTCTCTGACATGGACGACCTGTCATTTTCTGCACAGGCGGCCAATCACGACGCCAGCCAATATGGTGCACCCGTATGGAAAATCAATGGCGACGGCCAGGGAAATCAGGACCATGTTGTTGTAGACGATAAAAAGTTTTTGGGAAGCACCAAAACCTATGTTTTAGAAACAGTTAAAGCCTTTGATTTTGGTTCATTGAGGGTGGTATGCACGAACATGGACGGAGAGCCGATTGTATTAACCTATAAGGCCGAAATAAACGGTCAGGTGCAGACAAATGAAACCGCCACGATCGTAGCAGGTGCGGGCTCGTACATCAAAGATTTCACCTACAAAGGGCAATAGATAATTTTCAGCGGTGTCAGCTGATCTTTATAATCGCAGATAAGTCAAGCGGTGTACGTCGGTACACCGCTTATCTGTTTTATGCCGGTTGGATTGACAATGCATGATGAAATATATTCAACGGGTCCCATTTGGCTTTCACCTGTTGCAACCTTGGGTAGTTGTCTTTGTAGTAAAGTGTATACCACGGCGTGCCTGACTGGTTCAATGCCGGGTCGGCAAGGTCTGTGTCAGGGTGATTGATCATGGCGCCGTCAGTTTGTTCATTGGGGACCGGCACACCGCCGGAGCCGGTGAAAAGGTCTTTATAAAAATTACGTACCCAGGCAAGACTGGGCTCGGCGCCCTTTGGGTCCACCCAGCCGGTATTGCAGGCCACGTCCATGATGCAGCTTCGTTGAGCCGTGGCCGTGGCATCGGGTGCAACGGCGTTTACTTTGCCTCCATAGGTTGCCATGCCCAAACCTCCGCCGATAGGCGCTTCTACGGTCAGATACCGGTAAGCTGTTGCCATCTGGCTGTCTGTCAGTGGTTGACGGAAGTAGGCATCCTTCACTTTAGCGGCCACACTGTCCATACCCGGCTGAAACAGTTCCGGGAACGGATTGAGCGCAAAACGCAGCCATGGGCTTTCTTCTGTCTGTAAGGCATACGGGACACCAACGGGTACGGCTATATCTGCCAGGTGATCATCTATAAGCTGACGGGCATTGGCTCCGGTAACCAGTCCTTTTATCTCCAGCTTACCAATGTTCCGGTGGTTCAAAAAAAGTATACTGAACAAGGGAAGGCTGGGAGAGTGGGCCCCACTGTTCTGCTGACACCAGGTGCCGAAATTTTTTGCCAGGCGGTTAAAAGCTCCTTCATCAACCTGTTTCCAGTCCCACGATACCCTGAAGGTGGTCACGGCGGCCGGTGCTTTAGGCAACGCGGTATAAGGATCATTGCCTGTGGCATCCGGTGAGCGTAACCAGTAGCGGGTGACGATACCGAGGTTGCCGCCGCCGGCGCCGGTATGCGCCCACCAAAGCTCACGGTTAGGGTCATTGGTTTCCCTGGTGGCTATCACGGCATGCGCTTTCCCTGAAGCATCTACAGTCACCACTTCCACGCCGTAAAGATAATCCGCTGCGAGGCCATATTCCCGGCAGAGAAAACCAAAGGCGCCGCCCACAACGTGCCCGCCCATGCCTATGCCCGGATGTTCTCCGGCAGGCAATACCACGCCCCAGCCAAGAAACAGCCTCCGGTACGTTTCGCCAACAGTGGCACCGGCTTCTACCATAAAAGCAGCCCGACCGGTATCATAACTGATGTTGGTCATCATCGACATATCGAGCAGTACCTGAACGGCCGGGTCTGTCACAAAGCCTTCAAGACAATGCCCGCCGCTGCGTACTACCAGCCGTCGTTTACTGTTCACCGCTTCCTGTACCGCTGCTGTCACGTCTGCTGTACTGGTTGGCAAAACAATATATTCGGGCTTTCCTGCAAAACGTTTGTTGAATCGTTTGTCCGCGAGATCGGAATAACGTATATCCTCAGGAGTTATTTTTTCCATAGCATGAGTTTAACAAAGATATGTTTGACGAGGGTGATAATACCTGGTTTGCATGACCATGAAATAAAGATAAGGATTGCCAGAAAACTAACAAACGCTTTCCGGAACATGCCTGTAATTGCATATTTTCCGGATACAGATTATATTGCGAAGGAAAACCAGTTCAGAAATCAAATCATAAAATCCAGCGTAAACCTACTTCTATGGCAAAAACCGGCGCAGAAAAAGTCGATGCATTCATGGAGAGATCCGACAAGTGGCGTGAAGAGTTTGAGAAACTGAGAGAAATCCTGCTTGATTGTCAATTAACGGAAGAATTAAAATGGGGCGTACCCTGTTATACATACAACGGTAATAATATCGTTTTGATGCACGGTTTCAAAGAGTATTGTGCCATATTGTTCTTTAAAGGTGCGCTGATGGCCGACCCGGAAGGTATCCTGGTGATACAGACAGAAAACGTACAGGCTACCCGCCAGGTCCGTTTTACCAATGTGCGTGAGATCGTGAAGTTGACGCGTGCCCTGAAAGCATACGTCTATGAAGCCATAGAAATAGAAAAGGCCGGCTATAGGGTGGAGTACAAAAAGACAGAAGAGTTTAACATGCCGGAAGAGTTTCAGCAGCTGCTGGATAAAAAGCCGGCGCTGAAAAAAGCTTTTGAAGCCCTGACGCCAGGGCGACAAAGAGGTTATCTGTTGTATTTTTCAGCCGCCAAACAGTCCAAAACAAGAATATCCAGGATCGAAAAATATATCGATCATATCCTTGCAGGGAAAGGATTGAACGACTAAAACAAAACAGCCTCCTGATGGAGGCTGTTTTGTTTTAGCTCTTATGAGAAAGATTATCTGTGTAAATCGAACCGGTCGAGATTCATCACTTTATCCCATGCGGCCACGAAGTCTTTGACAAATTTAGGTTGTCCGTCTGCGCTGCCATATACTTCTGCAACAGCCCTCAGTTCAGCATTGGCGCCGAATACCAGGTCTGCACGGGTGCCAGTCCATTTTACTTTTCCGGTGCTGCGGTCGCTGCCTTCGTACACTTCCTTGTCCGGACCGGTGGCTTTCCATGCGGTTCTCATATCGAGGAGGTTGACGAAGAAATCGTTTGTCAGCTGGCCCGGACGGTCGGTGAAGACACCGTGTTTGGAGCCATCATAGTTGATGTTCAGCACCCGCAGACCGCCCAGCAGCACGGTCAGCTCAGGGGCCGTGAGGGTGAGCAGCTGCGCTTTGTCGATCAGCAGTTCTTCGGTGGACACCGGGATTTTTGCTTTGCGGTAGTTGCGGAATCCATCTGCCAGCGGTTCCAGGAAGCCTGCTGATTCAACGTCTGTCTGTTCTTGTGAAGCGTCCATGCGGCCGGGCGTAAATGGTACGGTGACTGCCAGGCCGGCGTCTTTGGCGGCTTTTTCAATCCCTGCGCAGCCAGCCAATACGATCAGATCAGCCAGCGATACTTTTTTACCGGTGCCGTTGAATTCTTTCTGGATGGTTTCCAGTTGGCCCAGTACTTTATCCAGTTGAGGTGGATTGTTGACCTGCCAGTATTTCTGTGGTGCCAGGCGGATACGGGCGCCGTTGGCGCCGCCGCGTTTGTCGGAACCGCGGAAGGTAGAGGCGGAGGCCCATGCAGTGGACACCAGTTCAGATACAGTGAGGCCGGAAGCGAGGATTTTTGTTTTCAGCGCTGCGATGTCCTGCTCATTGATCAGCGGATGGTCCACTTCAGGAATAGGATCTTGCCAGAGCAGTACTTCTGCCGGCACGTCGGCGCCGAGGTAGCGGCTGCGCGGCCCCATATCACGATGGGTCAGTTTAAACCATGCTCTTGCAAAAGCATCTGCAAACTGGTCCGGGTTTTCCAGAAAACGCCGGGAGATCTTCTCGTACACCGGGTCAAACCGAAGGGAAAGATCGGTGGTAAGCATGGTAGGCAGGTGCTTTTTGTTGCCGTCGTAAGCGTCGGGGATGATGCTGTCGGCATTTTTTGCTACCCACTGGTGCGCCCCGGCCGGGCTTTTGGTGAGTTGCCATTCGAAGTTGAACAGGTTCTCAAAGAAGTTATTGCTCCACTGTGTGGGCGTTTTGGTCCATATTACTTCCAGGCCGCTGGTGATGGTATCGGCACCTTTACCAGTACCATGGCTGTTGGCCCAACCAAGGCCCTGTAATTCCATATCTGCGGCTTCGGGTTCCTTGCCTACGTTGGTGGCAGGAGCGGCGCCGTGGGTTTTACCGAAACTGTGGCCACCGGCAATCAGGGCAACGGTTTCTTCATCGTTCATCGCCATGCGGCCGAAGGTGTCGCGGATATCTTTGGCGGCAGCTATCGGGTCAGGGTTGCCATCCGGGCCTTCAGGGTTTACATAGATGAGCCCCATCTGAACGGCTGCCAGTGGTTTTTCGAGATTACGAGCATGCACATCGCCATCTGCATCTTCATCCGTTACAGTCACGCCGTGGTTCTCCACCACGCCGGGGGAACCGTGGGCGTAACGGATATCGCCGCCGAGCCAGGTCCTTTCTGAGCCCCAGTATACTGATTCGTCCGGTTCCCATGCGTCTTCACGACCGCCTGCAAAACCAAATGTTTTGAAGCCCATGGATTCCAGCGCTACGTTGCCGGTAAGGATCAGCAGGTCGGCCCAGGAAAGTTTATTGCCATATTTTTGTTTCACAGGCCACAGCAGCCTGCGTGCCTTGTCGAGGCTCACATTGTCGGGCCAGCTGTTCAGCGGCGCAAACCGTTGCAGCCCTGCACCCGCACCACCACGGCCATCACTCACACGATAGGTGCCGGCACTATGCCATGCCATACGAATGAATAATGGACCATAGTGACCGAAGTCGGCCGGCCACCAATCCTGAGAATCGGTCATCAGCGCATGAAGGTCTTTCTTTACGGCTTCCAGGTCAAGACTTTTGAAGGCTTCGGCATAGTCGAAATCTTTCTCCATCGGATTGGACAAGGCCGAATTTTGACGGAGGATACTTACTTTTAACTGATTGGGCCACCAGTCGGGGTTTCTGGTGCCGCCACCGCCAACATTGTGCTTCATCGTGCCATTATGAAATGGGCATTTACTGATGTCTTTTACTTCATTTTCCATTTGTTTCAATTTTGGGTATGGAAGGAATAATGTGCTTACACCGGTGAAGGTGTGGTCGGTAAAAGTACGGGTAACAGGGATATAGGAAAAATCAATTAGTTCTATAATCTAATAGTTAAAACCTATTCGTAGGACAAGCCGCCGGTTGTGGTCCATCTATATAACACAGAATACGCCACGGTTTCCAGAGTGCTACTTCTAAATATACTAAATTTCAATTTATTCCCCGCTGTTGTAAAGCAATGCGCTGCCCTTTTTTGATGCGGCTATGGCTTCAGCACTGTAAGTCAGCATCTGGTCTTCATAATTTAATAATGTGTTCATTAGCGACAGTCCACTGTCAATGGATTTTTTCAGGTGTGCTGTCAGCGCGGCGGCATCACGCAGCGCCGTATTGGCGCCCAGTCCGGCGGCAGGGCTCATGGTATGAATGGCGTCGCCCATCACGGTCACCGGTGCCTGGCCTGCCCGCCGCCCCTGTACGGAATGCCGCACGGGAACAATAGCGCTGGCAGTCACGGCGGCACCGCTGAACAACGGGTCCAAGGCAGTAGGGAAAGTACTGGTGGCCTGCGTAATCGCTTCCTGCAGCTCCGCGACAGACAGCCTCAGTGACTGATCGCGCTGCATCCCGAAACTGCTGCGCTGCCCAATCAGCGCCCAATAGAGATAATCTTCCGGTGGCGTCACAATGGTATGATGGTCCCGGTTAAATGTCATCACATCAATAATACCCGCTATATTCTCCCCGAAAATAACGCTGGTGCCGGGAGAGAGCAGCTGCCGGCGCTGCTCGTCCCACTGCACTTTTCCATAGATGCACACATTGCCGGTGTCATGCAACCCGGTGCCGGGAAAACAGCTGCCCGTAAGCGCAGAAGCGGCGCCATTGGCGATCACCAACAGATCTGCGGTAATGGTTTCCCCATCTGCAAAAAAACATTGTATGCGTTGGTCAGGTTGCACACGGTAGCTGGTAAGGTCTTTGTCAAACACCACCTGATCTTCAATGCCGGTGATAAGCACCCGCCGCAGGGTATGACGGTCCGCTTTCAGATCGGCAGGTATTTCTCTTTCATCTTTTATCCACTGGTCTACCCATTTGTTCTCCAGCGCCTGCATCCGCGTGTCCATTGTATACACCGGTGCCGGCAGCGCAGCGCTGTTTTCAAATGCGGCATACAGGTCTGCAGGGAGACATGCTGCCAGCGACTGCTGACCGGCATAATCAATCCGGATACGGTAGCCTTGTGTCCTGCTGTTGAAGGAAGCGTCTTTTTCGAATACGGTAAAATCTATTCCGGCTTTTTTCAGGCCCTGTGCCAGACAAAGGCCACCGAGGCCGGCGCCTGCAATTATTACTTTCATTGCCATGGTTATATGTATTTGCCTGCAAAGCTCCGGTACAAACCGATGGCAAAAAATGGACAAACACGGGGATGGCTGGTACTATTTTCGGGATTGGGCGCGGAACTGCTGTGGGGTGATGCCCGTTTTTTTCCGGAACAGGCGGGAGAAGTAAGCATGGTCTTCATACCCCAGCCCGTGGGCTATTTCTTTGATGGTATCATCGGTATGGTACAAACGGCGCCTGGCTTCCAGCATCAGTTGCTCATGTATCCAATGGTTGACCGTAAAGCCGGATTGCGCGGTGACGATTTCACTGAGATAAGTGGCGGAGATATGCAGCGCTGCGGCATAGGCCGACGGGGTCCTTAAAGTCAGGTAGTTATTTACCAGCAAAGCCTTGAACTGGCGCATGATAGCTTCCGGCCTGCTGCCGGGATTATTTATCTGCCGGGCATTTTTGTAGGCGCCGGTAAAAATACCGGTACAGATATCGATGCCGCCGTTCAGCATCTGCTGGCGGAAAGGCCGGTCAGCCGGTTGTTCCAGCAATTGTTCCAGCAGCTGCAACCCCTGCGTCAGTATGCCAATAGAAGATATATCGGGGAGAAGCGGCTGCTGCATACCATTGACCGCCTCCAGGGCACTGCTGTAGACAGCCGGTATCTGCTCCGGTGCCAGGGATAACGCTGTCGCCTGTACGTGATCGGCATGAACACAGGCATGTACCTGTCCCGGATATACGTAGATAATTTCTCCCTGCCTGATCTCATACTGCTCAAAGTCGATCATAAAGCGGCAACTGCCGCTTTCCACCAACAGGAAAAGATAGTGATCGTCCCGATGGGCTTCCGGTTGATAAATGTCCCCCGCACCGGCGGCTTGCAGCCGTCGTATGGCAATGCCTTCCCCATGGGCCGTTTCCAGTGTATGTATGGGTATGACCGTCTTCTTACGCCCCATCGTGCTACGTTTTATCGTTGCAAGATCCGCTTTTTTTGTTGACTTGCTCCCGGTGTTTTTTCTATATTTACCCGCGATTCCACCATAATACCTTCCCGACGATGAAAAAGTTGCTCCTCTTTTGTTTCCTGATTTTCGCCGCCCCGACTTTATCGGCGCAAAGCGGTATACAGTTTTTTAAAGGCTCCTGGAGAGAAGTACAGGAAGCAGCCCGCCAACAGCAGAAGATGATATTTGTGGATGTATATACGGAATGGTGCGGGCCCTGCAAATACATGGACAGGGAGATCTTTACCGATGCGGCGGTGGTGCGGAAATATGCCACGCATTTTATCGCCTATAAACTGGACGCGGAAAAAGGTGAGGGCGTGGAGTTATCACGGAAGTATAACGTTGGCGCCTATCCGACGTTTCTGTTCCTGAACAGCGGCGGATATGTCGTTCATAAGGTGACTGGCGAAAGAGAGAAAAACCCTTTCATCGCGCTCGCAGACGCGGCAGTACAGGCGGGCGCCGATAAAAATAATCCGGGGAACCTGGAAAAGCTGTTCGCAGACGGTGACCGCAGTCCCCGGTTCCTGCGGCATTATCTCCAACGCCTCGCAGAAGCCGACCTGGACAATAGCGAAGTGCTGGATGCGTACTTTAAAACCATTCCTTTAAATGTATTGAATGATGACAGTACTTTATTGTTTTTGGCCCGGCACCTGAATGGAACACGCTCCGCAGTTGCCATATACCTGATGGGCCACTACCCGCAACTAAGTGATACTGCCAAAGCAAAGGTGAGTGGCCGTCTCTTTGAAAAACTGGTGAGAAACGGCGCCGGCCTGGCGTTAAAAGAGAAACGGCTGCTGGAATACAATGCCCTGGCGGCATTCGGACGGCAGTTGGCCGGCCTCAATGCTGGTCAACAGGCCTTCCTGAACCGCCTCGATCTTCTTTACAGCAGTCTCACCAGAGATTATGACCTGTTGAAGAAAGCCGGCTACATTATGGCTGCGCGGCCCTTTGCTGTTGCCATTGATTCCATCCGTTCGGAAGACAAACGGCGCTATAATGAAATCATGCAGCCTTTCTTAACCGGCGTCCGGGACAGTACTAAAATACCAGGCTTTGCTGAGGAAAAACAAATCATCGCCAAAGTTTATTCAAGGGAAATCAGTGAACAGCTGTATACAGCTGCACAAGCCTTCGCCCAGTTGCCGCCTTCGGAAAATAAAGCACTGGCGGATGCCTTGCTCTGGGCGAAACGGTGTGATGCGTTGATGCCGGGAACAAAGCCATTTATAGATTTGATAAAGGAACTGGAACAAAAAAAGAAATGATATTGTAGACTATCTGTGAGCGCTTATCTGTAATTTTGAAAAACCGTTATCCTATAACATCATGCAGAAACAGTTAGCTACGCTGGACCAACACCTGTCACAATTAAGGCCGGAGCTTTATACGCATCTGAATGCTCCGCTGACGGCAGACGCAATAGCCGCCCTGGAAAAGACATATGCCATCACCCTGCCGGAAGACCTCAAAGCGCTTTATCAGTGGAAGAACGGGCAAAGGGATGATTGCTACGAGGCGTTTGTCAATAATTCCAGTTTCCTGCCCCTGCAGGAAGCACTGGAGGTGGCAAAAGAAATGACCGGCATGATCGGCTATGATTTTGAGGTGGAAAACTGGTGGAATGCCGCCTGGATTCCCATTTTCCACAACGGCGGCGGCGATTATATCTGTTACGATATGGCCGGCGTTTTCACAGGCACGAAAGGGCAACTGGTGGAGTTCTGGCACAGGGATAACGACCGCAACGTGATCGCTCCTGATCTGGAAGGCTTTTTCCAGGTCGTTAATCAATACTATGAAGAAACCCCACCGGCTTCTTTTGATGACTTCTTCACCCTGGAACACTTTATAAAAGGCTATCCCAGGAAGTTTCATGTAAAATAGACAAACGAAATTATCCAGCGCTACAGGATTTAACATTCTTTTAGAAGAGCGGTTTTTAATTTGAGGGTAAATCCTCGTTTATGCTTGCACGTACTATCCGTTGTGTAGTCCTGTTTTGTTGTCTGGCCCTTCCCGCCTTCTCCCAGCAGTTTGAGCGGGTAGTGGTGGATTCCACCGCTTCTTCCACCGGTTATTATATCGCCTTGCGGCCCGCATCTGGCCAGATTCAGGGCGTTATGGTGCTGATGCCGGGCTTCAATGATCCTCCGGAAGCGGTATTCGCCGCCAGCAAGTTGCAGAACATCGCCTGGACTAATGACATACTGACCATCGCGGTCGGCGGAGGCCCCAACCTGATACTCTCGGACGAGTTACAGCAAAGGCTCAACGCCGTGCTGAGGGACGTAGTGCAACGGTACAAGGTAGCGCCTGACCGGTTCGTGATCGGTGGGTTCTCTGCCGGAGGATCGCTGGCATTGCGGTACACGGAACTGTGTAAAGAGAAGCCGGCTGTTTTCCCGGTACAGCCACAGGCGGTATTTTCAGCAGACGGTCCGGTAGATGTACCGGACCTGCTACAGCGATACGATAAATTCATCAAAAGGAACTACAGCGCAAGAAGCACTAATGAAGGAAAGATGATAAAAAAAATGCTGGCAGAACAGTTGGGGGAACTGCCCGCCAATCTCCCGCGTTACGTGGCCGTTTCCCCGTTTTATATGGACAGTGAAGCGCCGGGCAACGAACGTTTCCTGCAACACGTGGCAGTCAGGAGCTACCATGATATAGATATGGGCTGGCAAATGAAAGAAAGACGCAACAGTCTCTATGATATCAATGCCGCTGCCGCCTCTGAAATGATCAGCCGCCTGCGGCAACAGGGCAACGAAGACGCTGAACTGATACAGGCCAAATCCCCTGGTTACAATGCCAATGGCGAGCGTAATCCCCATTCCTGGTCCATCGTGGATGAAACGGAACTGGTGCAGTGGATGCGGCGTAAACTGCATTTCCTTCCGGAAAACGTACCGGGCAACTATCAGCTGGGCATACCCGCCGGATGGGCGGTGGAAAGGATGAAGTTTCCCATAGAATTTGCACCTGTCATCAGTTACCAGGGATATGAAGACCTGCGCTTTTTACCTGGCTGGGGAGATCAGAAAAGCGAAGAATACTGGAGCTACTGCTTTCTGTGGTGGCTGGAAGGAAAACCGCAGCTGGACAAAGCCACGCTTGAATCTTATTTGAAAGCATATTACGAAGGACTGGTGGGCCGTAATATTGTTCCCCGGAAAATACCGGCAGATAAGGTTGTGCCGGTGAAAGTACAGCTGACGCCCGTAAAAAGCCTTCCCGGCGATGCACAAACATTCAACGGTGAAATAGATATGCTGGACTATATGGGCGTACAACCCATACGGCTACACGTTGCCCTGCATGTGAAAGACTGCGCGGCGGCCCGGCGGAAAGCACTGTTTGTGGAACTGTCGCCCCGCCCGGCCGGCCACGCGGTATGGCAGCAGATGGACCAGCTATGGAAAACGTTTGAATGCGGGAAATAGCAGGTTATTCAAAATCGTAACCTTGATGTTGGAATGTCAGGCATTGCTGCAGGTAGAATTTACCGGTGATCAGTTTGTCGATGTTGGTCAGCTGTTCCTGTATAGCCCGTTGCTGGCCGCTGGCGCAATCATCTTCGATGCTCATCTCGTCTGTGGCCATTTGCCGTAGCATGGCCATGTAGTGACGTTTCTGAGGCGCAATATCGTATGTCTTCTCAGTCTGGTATTCAGGATAGTAGTAGGCCGCATAGACTGCGTAGGCAGGCAGCCTTTCGTGACGGTGGCCAAAATAGGTGCCGCCACAATGTAACCTGCCTTCCACGTCATTGATGGCCGAAAATAGCTGCTGCAATTGCAGGCTGACAGCATTCTGCGCGATGGCTTTGGGTTGCTGCATCATAAAAAAATAATACACTTCACAGAAATAATCGCGCCCTGCTTCGCTTTCAAATACATCAGTATTGCCACTCCTGGAGAGATACAATACATCCGGATGTGTAGCATAGGAAGGGGACAACAAAGAAGGAAAACAGTCGGCAACGGTATTGTATACTTCTTTTGTAAGACGAAGCGTATCGCGGTTGATAGTGGTCAGCAGGGTATCGTGATCAATGTGTTGGTTTGCTGGCAGCGTGTCTTGTTTTGCCGACGATGAGTTGTTTGCTGGTTTGATTTCACAGCTGCTAAGGCTGTACATCACGCTTGCAAAAAGTACTAGAATGCTGCTAAATGGAAAATGACCAAAAACACACTGGCGCATAACTGAATATTTGGAACGGGGCTAATATAAGTAAGATAACTGACAGGCAAGGTCACAGATAAGTGTTCACTTCAATTTTAGCACCAGATATGTTCAGATAGCCTTGGGTTACATGATTATGAAAGAAGACAATGTAATGGCCGTCAACGGTCTGAATAACGGTGTCGTCGTATGTCCAGAGGCTTTTGTCACAGATAGTGTCAAGATGTACAAATTTACCGTTTTCAATTTTTGAAAGATAGGTCTGCCGGTAATCCGAAGTAACATGATAGAGCTGCCCTTCATAGGGAAAGCTGACGATGATGGTCATACCTAGCGTACCTGCAAGAGCTATGGTACCTTTGGATGACCTGGACTCATCATCACCAGCAGATCTTATAATGACTTGGCCTTTTCGGGTTTTTTGTTTGGGCTTAAAAGGTTCATAAATTTGCATGGAATCCGGATGGTCGATTTGAACAACCCTGCAGATACCAGAAAGGTGATTAAGGGAGCTGGAAACAACATATCTCCCGTCTATTTTATTGACAACAACTGGACATGTGGCTCCACATGCATATTCAACTCCTGTTTTTTTGCTTTTAAAAACGATAGTGCCGCCCCATTCTCCGCTACAGGTCTTTCTTACTGTATAATTTTCATCCTCAAAGAAATGGAGCGTTTTACGGATAAAATCCTTTTCAGTCTTTCTAAGAGTGGTATCCTTGATATTGATATGTACAATATCGAATAATTTGGTGGACTGGGCGGTCACAGAAAGATGTCCCATGACCAGTATTGCTATGAAGAATGTGCTTTTCATATAGTAAAGGTTGTGAACAGACAAGTTACCAAAATGAAACAGAACACGAAGTTCTCATGTGCGAAATAATCCTTATCCACCTTGCCTCCATCACATGTTTTTTCCGTTTATAGGCGTACGTTGTTGAGGGAGGCGGCACTTTCGGTCATGCATTTACAGTTCAATATTATACAAAAAATCCAGTTGACGTTTAGTCGCGTTGGCCGGCATGTTGCGTACCAGGAAATTCCTCAGCCCTGCTGCAATGCTCCCTTGCCAGTTGGTCAGCAACGCCAGCTGCCACGACATGCGCACAATTTTATGGGCACGTTTCATCCGTTTCGCTACATAGTGGCTGAAAGCCGTATCAGGGGCGTAATGGAGGAAGAGACTCTCAGCTAGTGCATATGCGTCTTCGATGGCCTGACTGGCGCCCTGGCCCAGGTTAGGCGTGGTGGCATGTGCAGCATCACCCAGTAATACTACGTGACCTTTGTGCCAGTTTTGGGTGGGCGCAAGGTCATAAAGGTCTGAACGGATCAGTTTTGACGGGTCGATGTGTGCCACGACTTCCTTCATATGTCCGCTGAAGCCCGACAGTTCCCGTTGTATCAGCGCCAATGCCTCGTCGTTGGTCAGGGGAGTGCCTTCGGGCAGCCTTCTGGTAAACCAGAAATACACCTGGTTCCCACCCACATGCATAAATGACGCCCTGACGCCGTTGCCCTTGCCGCCCCACACTTCGGAGGTGACGGTACGCTCTGCCATGGGGAGGTTCATGGTGACAGTAGTACGCCAGCAGGTTTGTCCTGAATAACGATAGCCATGGCTACCGATGTATTGCTCACGTACGGCGGAACGGATACCGTCAGCAGCAATGAGGATGTCGCCTTTGGTTTCGCTGCCGTCTTCAAAACGGGCGATGACGCCGTTCGGCGTGTCATCAACGGCGACACATTTTTTTCCTGTTCTGACAGGTGTATTAAGATACCCCAGCAATGCGGCCTGAAGGGTGGCCCGGTGTATGGGAACGCTGCGGGAACCATATTGTTGTTGTAACAGGTTGTTGTCAATCTGCTGCAGCACTTTTCCCTTGTAGTCTTTTATGTACAGTTGCTCCAAATGTCCGCCCTGTGCTATCAATGCGTCTGCTATGCCCAGCTGTCGATACACCTTCATGGCATTGGCTCCCAACAGGATACCGGCCCCCACCGCTTTGTATTCCGGCGCAGCTTCATATACCTCGTAATGCCAGCCCCGTTGCTGCAAGGCAATGGCAGTCGTGAGGCCGCCTATGCCGCCCCCGATGATAATTGCTTTCATAAAACACTAATTTAGGTCAAATGTACTAATTTTTTCGAAAACCATGCAACGGGATTGAATTTTCTTCGAAAAAGGCTTTAAAGGAAATATTATCTATCAGTCTGGTTGAAGTATTTTATCACGGATGATCTTTTGTATGGAATCGGCTTCCGTGATCATCACCATATGCGTGGCGTCTTTAAACCAGTATAACTGTTTGCGGGGAGCGATCAGCTTTTGATAATAGCTTTTGGCAATTTGGGCATTGGTCTGATAATCCTTCCCGCCCAGGAAGAAGTAGACGGGACAACGGAGGCGGGGCAACGATGTCAGCAGGTTCTGTGCAGCCGCTTCGTTCCAGGGAGGCAACCACGTTTGTGACCACGTGGCAAAGTATGACCGTACCATCGTTGTATCGGAATAAGGTTGCCCGTCCATGGCATGCATCCATTTCCGGGAATAATACAGCTGGTCGCTATTGGCGAAAGGAATTCTGACGACACTTAACTCGCGCAGGGCCAGGGTATTTTTATTTTCCTTCGCCCATGTTTTCATTTTTTCCAGCGCCATTTTTTCGCTGGGTTCCTGGTTGATCACCGGGCACACCACCAGTAAGCCCTGTAACAATTCAGGATGGGTGGCTGCCACATGGAAACCAAGCACTGTGCCCCACGATTCGCCCATGAGAAAGAGCTTTTGCCGTTTGAACCGCTGCAGCAGGGCCTGTACCAGTTCATAAGTGTCTTGTTCCGCCTGTTGCAGGGTAACGGGCAGGGGAGCACGATTTAACGCCAGGGTTTTACCGGTTTCCCGCTGGTCCCACATGACAATGAGGGCATGTGGCTGGAGTTCGCGGGAGATCGTTTCTGCCTGCGGCATACGCGATTCGCCTGGCCCTCCATGCAGGAACAGCAACAGAGGACCATCCGCATTTCCCTTTACTGAGATGACCTGCCGTATGCCTCCGATCCGGAGCGTATCATAGTAATCAAGTGATGATTGCGCATGCGCTGCCACATGGAACGAAAGCAAGAGGGTGAGAAGGGAGTATTTCATTTAAAAGAATGATGTTCAGCAATTAAAACAATCACCTGATGTGAAAGGTTCTGCGGAAAGACCATCCTCTTTTGTTATTATACCAACAATTTATAATAAGGCAGTTCCCGGGAGATATCGAAGCCCAGTTGCTGCGCCAGCCTGCGTGAACCGGTGTTATTGCCCCGGCAGGCCCATATCGGCTCGAGCCCTCGTTCCAGGCAGTAGTCGATCAGTGCGGCACAGGAGTGGTAAGCCAAACCTTTCCCGCGGAAGGGTGTGCAGGTTTCAATGGCTATCTCCAGTACTTCATCATTGACAAATGCGGCGAAGGCGAGGGACGCAAGGGTATTATCGTAATACACGCTGTAACCAACACTCTGGCTCACAAACTCGTCGGCATCAGCCCAGAAATGCACCGGGATGACGGTCCCTGTCATCTGCTCATAATCATTACGGGTAGCTGTTACGATCTGAACAGGCGCATCTGCCGGCAGTTGTTTGCGTTGTTGGCGGTATTTGTCCGCATTAAATTTGAAATTAAGGCGGGTATCCCGTTCCACGTGGGCCACGGGCTGTTGCTGTTCGTCCCTGAAAAGGTTGTCCAGCACCGCGTCCCAGCTGTCGGGGAACGCCTGTAGCCATTCTTCGCCCCGCCGTACGCCCTGCACATTGGCGACGTAGTCTTTGAGCTGCCGGTGAAAGTCCTCATGGCTGCTGTCTCCCCACAATAGCGACATGCCATAGGGGTGTACAATGTAAAAAGTGCGGGGATCTGCGGAATTGTTCGTATATACTTTGCCGTTAACCTTTCCGTCCACTACTGCCTGTGCGAAAAGGGTATTGATAGGGGCGGTTTTCAATGCTGCTGCCAGCGCGGAGTATGCGGTCGGGTCTAATGGTTTCATGGTTTCAAAACTGATTCAGCGCAAGTATACGGATAAATCTACCGGCAGCAGTAGTCCGATGCAGAGAAGCATAGTAGTCCGGAGAATGTTTTATCGTTGTCCGGAACCGGACAATCACCGTCCAGATGTGGACAGGCATTAATCTCCTCAAATGCCGGAAAGCGGCGGTAACAGCGTATCTTCAGGAAGCGGCAGCATTCTTGTTGCCGGTAAGTCAAATAGTCACCGCCATGTTAGGGAATTATTTCAAGATCGCCTGGCGTAACCTGTTACGCAACCCGGGGTATTCCTTTATCAATATCTTCGGCCTGGCCACAGGGCTGGCCTGCTTTATCCTTATACTGCTGTTTGTTCAGCATGAGTGGTCGTTTGACCGTTTCCATGCCAATGCAGACGGGATTTTCCGCGTGGTACAGCAACGCCCTGTTTCCAAAGGTCAGGACTACTGGGCCACCACTTCACCGGCGCTGGCAGGCGCATTGTTGCGCGAGTTCCCGGAAGTGAAGGCTGCCACTACCATAGAGCAGGCCAATAACCCGCTGCTCACCGTGGGCGATCACCATTTCAGGGAACAGGGAATCTTCGCAGATACGGCATTCCTGCGGATATTCACTTTCCCCTTCCTGCAGGGCGACCCGGCTACAGCGCTGAAAACGCCCAACGGCATTGTACTGACAGCATCCCTGGCACGCCGGATATTCGGGGAACAGGACCCCATGGGCAAAGCACTGCTGTACCAGCACGACCAGCCGCATATCGTGACCGGCATCCTGGCTGATATACCGGCAGCTTCGCATTTACAGTTCCGGTTTATTCTCCCCGTTACTGCCGATCCCCACTATATGGACTGCTCGGTGAAAGATCCGTGGATGAACAACGGCATATACACTTACGCCGTGCTGGCCAATCCCGCTGATGCGCCGAAGCTGGAGCAGAAACTGCATACCTATATCGATGAACATCTGTCACGCTGGCGCCCGGAAGACCGCCTCCGCTTTCAGCTACAGCCGCTGAAAACCATTCACCTGCAATCGCAGCACCTCGATACCCTTGAGTTTGAACAAAGTGGCAGCGATAAATATGTATATCTTTTTCTGGCCATCGGCTTTGTGATCCTGCTGCTGGCCTGTGTAAACTATACCAATCTGGCGGTGGCCCGCTCTGCGCGCCGCGCGCAGGAAATAGGGATGCGCAAGGTGGCTGGCGCCCTGCGCGGCCAGCTGATGATGCAGTTTCTCGGCGAATCCCTGATCATGACAGCGCTGGCACTGGTGCTGGCATTGGGACTGGTGCATCTTTTGCTGCCGTTTTTCAGTCAGCTGATGGACCGCTCCCTTCACCTGGATTACCGGAGCAATCCTTTCCTGGTGCCGGGACTGCTGCTGCTGGTGCTGCTGGTAAGCCTGTTGTCCGGCAGTTATCCTGCTTTCCTGATGACGGCCCTGCGCCCGGCGCAGGTGCTCAAAGGCAAGCAAGGTGTCCGCGCCGGCAGCTTTTCCCTGCAACGGGTCCTGATCGTCGGCCAGTATGCGGTGTCTATCGTATTGGTGGCGGGCAGCTTTATCATCTACCGGCAAATGCAACTGGTACAACACCAGCAACTGGGATATAACAGGGAACATGTGCTGGCCATCAGGGTAAACGACGAGGTGGTGACCCGCAACTACAACACACTCCGTAAAGAACTGCTCAGTCACCCCGGTATCCTGTCCATGAGTTATTCGCTGTACCTGCCCACCGGGTTTAATACCAACCAGAGCATACTGAACTGGCCCGGCAGCAACGGGGAAAGAGTGAACAGCCGTACGACCGGCGTCGATTATGATTTCATGAACGTATATGGGCTGAGCACCGTCGCCGGCCGTGGTTTTTCACGCGATTTTGGTACAGACACGCTTGGCGCACCGATAGCCCTGATCAACGAAACGGCAGCTAAAGCCCTTGGCTGGACACCGGAAGAAGCCATCGGAAAAGGGTTCGATTATTCCGATGGACACGGAAGAAGAACGGTTATCGGCGTAGTGCGCGATTTTCATTTTAATTCCATTCATCATATAGCCGGTCCGCTGGTACTTACGCTCGACCAGGCGCCTACAGGGTACATCTCCGCCAGGGTGCGCCCGGAAGACCTTCCCCGCACCATCGCGCTCTTTGAGCAGGCCATCAAACGGTACACGCCCTATCCCTTCGAATACCAGTTTGTCGATGATCATTTCGATCAACTCTATAAAAAAGAGACCCGGTTGGGTAAAATGTTCGGCGGGTTCACCATACTGGCCATCCTGATCGCTTCCCTCGGCTTATTCGGACTGGCAGCGTATACCACGGAACAGCGCCGCAAGGAAATAGGAGTGCGGAAGGTGCTGGGAGCTACCGTCACCAATATCGTCGGACTGCTGAGCAAAGACTATATCAAACTGGTATTCTTCGGTTTTATTATCGCAGTGCCGGCCGCCTGGTACATCATGGACAAATGGCTGGAAGATTTTGTGTACCGCATACAGATACAATGGTGGATGCTGGCGCTGGCAGGCCTGCTGGCTTTGATCATCGCCTTGCTGACAGTAAGCTATCAGTCTGTGAAAGCAGCTTTAATGAACCCGGTTAAATCGCTGAAAGCGGAATAACCGTCAGTTAACCTCTTTTGAATGCGCCGGGCATGCAGCGGCCGGGAGCGTATAGGGGTGACAGTGAGCCGCCGTTTTTTTCATCACATTAAATCTTAAAATTGGTGGTAATAGGTTATCTTGGCGGAACAAACTGCAGGCATGAACACGCAACCATTCCTTATTACCGCCCTGTCTAATTTTAAAGAGCGTGGCAAATTTTCCTATTCCGCATACATGGACAGAGGGCTCAACCCTTCTGATGATGAAACCCGTGACGGACTTGAAAGGTTCTTTAACCATTTCGCTGACAAGCTGATGACGGCAGCCCGGCAAGGCGCCACAGAGAAAGATTACAAGAAGCTGTTGATGGATGCGCTAAACATGTTGAACAAAAATGTTTTTGATACAGAAGACCGCGAATTTATCTGCGACACTTTTTATGAGCTGGCAGGCATTGTAAGGGTGGACCTTAAAGATGAGTTGAGTAAATGGCTCTACGGCAGCTTTTTTTTCAACCTGATGAAAGTGGTAAATTTTATAAGAGGAAAGAAAAAGGAACAGGTCGTGGAAATCCGTTCACAGACATGCACTGGCTGTGGGCAATCGCTGGAAGCGCTGGTGCTGGAGAAAAAGCGCGGCATACCAGATACAGACTGGTGGATCATCCAATGCAATTCCTGCCGGGAATACAACCTGTACAGCATTGGGCCGGATGTGAAAGAACTGCGCCTCAACGGTTTCCACCAGGTGGAAAGCCTTCCCCGGCAAGAGTTCACAGAAGAACAGGCCCTTATCAGGCTGGAGCAGATTAAATATTTCAGACAACGATAGGGCCCAATGCAGGGTACAGCCTGCAAAGCCTGATCACCGCAAAGGACAACCCTATAAGAAAGACTGGTATTGGCAGATGCGTTAAAATTGCGATATTTGTTCCCGTTTGTTAACAGGAACAAATATCATCTATGCAAATTACAATCACTGACGACCGCTTCGCACTGAACGGTACGGACCTGCGCTTTCCACTGGATATAGAACAGTTGAAATCCTTGTTGGGAGAAGCCCGGCATGTGTCCAAAAAATATAACCATATCTATACCTGGGATACGCTGGGAGCCTTGGCCTATGCTAAAGACGGCCGTAAGGTAGAAGGGCTCTCCATCGACTATATATCCGGTTTCCTGGATTTTTCTCCCGCATCAGTTTTTCTCGGCACCTTTACGATCAACGGGATGGACTATCGCGCTTACATTGATAAAAACATACAATCAGCGAGGAAGGTCAACAAATGGGATGAAGGCGGAACGCTGACCATTGGTGATTTGGATGTATGGATAGATATGGAAGACAAGCAGCTGAAGAGCATTGTTATCAGCCAGCACGAACCGCCGGCGCCCAAAGTCTACTCAGACAAATATAAATACCAGCCCATTGCAGGAGAAAAAATAGAGTTTAAGGACTTTAACTTCAAACTGGCCGTGATACAGGAGCTGATGTATAATAAAGAACTCCTGAAGCCTGCATTCGACCTGTATGATTTTGTGAAGAACTACGCCGGCCGGGAAATAGATGTTGAAGAAGAAGGCTACGAATTTATACCGGAGGTCACCGCTTATTTTGAAGCCCTGGAGATCGATAAAAAATATGCACCAGAGATCACCGAGATCTCGCAGGACGGCGGAGATGATATATACCTTCACCTGTTGCGGTTCTGGGATGGGGAAGATGATACCTTCAATATCCGGGATTTTGAAGATGTCAGACATTTCCCCAACCTGAAGCGGATGAATCTTTTTTATGCCGATAACCTTGCGGAAATACAGGTGCAACTGGCGGAAAAAGGTATCACGGTGGAATCCATTTAAATTCCGCTGTCAACGTTAGCGTTGCGCCCATTCCTTTAACCGTGCGTCTGCATCAAATTTAAAAGGAGCATCTGTATGTTCTTTCATGAAGGCCTTGCATTCATGGAGTTGGTCAATGATCCATTGCCGCATAGGCACCGGCACCTCAGCTGACCAGGGCCGGTATTGGTACTGTTTCCCGTCCTGGCTGACAATAAACTGCATGTTGTCTTCTTTACGTTGCTGCGTATAGCCTTGCACGGTATAATACGGAAAGCCCGGTGCAGGCTTTTCCGTTATTTCGAATTGAAGTAGGCGGTCTTTGCGGGGACCGTCTTCATAGTGGTTAACGAGGTTGATATCGTTGATGACATCCAGCTGTTGCAGGCTGTCGATGATTTTCTGCTCCAGGGCATTGTATTGGAACGGGTACGGGTAGTACCGGTCTGCATCTTTGTAATCCTTTGGGTGCCGCTGTGCGCCCGGGTTTACCCGTTCTCCTTTTTTGTTGATCAGATAGCTGACAGCTTTGTTGGATGTTGCTGATATATACCAATGCTCACCGCCTTGCTCATATTTTTTCTGCCATCCGCCTTCATATACCGTAGCATAACCATAGTTGAATGGCGACACGAAATCCCATTTTGCCGGAATTATCTTGTGGCCGCTTCTGTCTGCAAATCCAACCTTCCCATTCTCCACATAGCGGCGCAGCCCTTCTTCCCAGTAATCCGGGCCATTGTCGTACATCAGCGGGTAATAAAGGAATTTCCCTTTTCGGTCAAACACTTCTCCGCATGGCACTGCGGGCGACAGCTTCGGGGTTTTTACAGGCGTGGACACATCATAGAACTCTACCGTAGGGCCGGTAATGGCCTGGTCAAAGTCGTAGTTGATAATGCCGGAAAACTTAGCCGGGATGATAATCTTTCCCTGATCATTTTTTACGCCAACACGGGCGCTGTCGGCCGTCGGGAAGTAATACAGTTTATTCTGGGCACAAACAGTTATCGTTGCACATAACAGGCCGAGGGTCACAACACGCTTTCTCATTTTCTTTTACTGGTTTTTCAGCTGAAAAAATAAAGAAAAATGTGGACCCGGCCTTTTATTTTTTTATTTGGTTATTTAACAAAATATACTTTTTTTATTTTCTCTTTTTCCACCTGGTAAATAGCGGTGCCACCACGTGTGCCGTGGTCGTCTACAATATGCTCTTCGTCGATAACGTAGTTGCCTTCTGTAATTCGTTTCACAATACGGCAGTGCAACAAACGGGCGATGTCGAAAAAGAAATATGCCTTGCGTAAGTCTTCCTTTCCCTTGCGAAGCAGTTTGTCAGGGAAATTGAGCAGTTCCGCGTCTTCGGCATACGTCGAGAGGAAAGCCTCCATATTGCGGCTGTTATAGGCGTTGAGCTGCCGCTGCACCAGCGATGCAGACGTATGATGTATCACCGTGTCCGGGTCAATCACCTGTCCGTTCCGGATAACGCGGTGAATATGCTCCAGCTGATGAAGGTCGGCGATCGGATCACCATCCAGCAGCAGCATGTTGGCCGGTTGTCCGGCCGTGATATTGCCGGTATAACTGGCACGTTTCAGGATGGCGGCAGTATTGACAGTCGCCGACTGCAGCACCTGCCAGCTGCTCATCCCGCTTTGCTGCATTTGCAACAGCTCCGGCAACAGGCTGACAGCATGCAGCGTACCGATATTGCCGGCGTCTGTTCCGCTGACGATCGTCACCCCCGCATCACTGAGTTTTTTGAGGTTCAGTTGACTGATACGGTTGATGGCTGCTGTCTGGGGCGTATGTTCTGCTGCTTTTATTTGGTAGAGGCGCGCGATGGCGGTATCCGGCAGCTGTTTCAGGTCATAGAGGCTGCCAAGGGCAAACGGTTCAGCGTATGTCAGCTCGCGGGCTGTAAACACGCGCGACTGGTCAAACGTGTGCAGGTAGCCATCTTCCATTAACAGGGTAGGGCAAATCACTATCTTTTTCTTTTTGATCAGTGCCACAAAGGCGTCATCCAATACTTCATCTCCCACACTGTGTACGAGAAAATCTGCACCTGCTTCCGCCGCCAGCTGTGCGGCGGTCCGCTCGGTGGCATGCACGGCCACCCTGAGGCCATGAAGATGCGCCTGGTCAATGACTGCCTGCACAACGGGCAGGTAATCGGCTGCTTTGCCTCTGGGCCTGAACACCAGCTTGATAAGGTCCGGTTTGTAAGGTAATTGCTCCTCCACCAGCCTGCGGCCTTCTGTCGCGGTAGTGGCCCTTGCAAACGGTGCGTCGTCTTTCAGGCTGTCATATGCGGGATTGGCCGCCGTCGTGATAATGGGGCCGGCCATGTATACCTGTGGCGCTACGGCCCATTCTCCCATTTCTTTTCTCCGGTTGAGCAGGTGATAGGTGGTACCTACGTCAAAGACCGTGGTAATGCCATTTTGCACATAACGACGCAACTGCTGTTCAAGTCCCTTATGCACTTCTTTTATTTCCTCTTCATAGGGCCGGATTTTGCGCAGGTCGATAAAATCCGGCCGGGTATACAGTCCGCCGCTCTGAAAAAAATGTACATGCGCATCCGTTAGGCCGGGCATGAGGTATTTTCCGCCCGCATCAATGACCACTGCATTTTCAGGAGCTTTCCTTTTATGGACGGCGGTGATCAGGTTTTCTTTAAAAACCACGGTCATGCCGTGTTGGATGGTCTTCCTGGCCGGGTCAACCAGGCTCGCGTTGGTAATCCAGGTTTCCTGCTGCGCAAACACAGTCGTTAACGGCAGACAGGCTGTCAACATCAATATCAATATCGTGAATCGTTTCATAGAGCGCGAAAATATACGCTGCCCGGCGACGCGTCTATGCCAAAATGCTCAATTTTCCGTTGCTGTAAAAGTTTAACTTAAAGTGCTAACTTCATCATGACGATTTTTGTACAGGTCACATGTATTTCACCCGTTTACCAGATCATACGCAGCCTGGGTTTGATGAGGCCCTGCATTTTAATAAATTCAAGAAGCACAATATTATTTTCCATGCGGAGAGTAAACAAAGCCATTGCGACGACCATGTGGGCTGCCTCTCCATTAAAACCGTGCTGAGCGGGGAAGAGACCTATGGTGTTGATGGCCGGCAGATAATTATCCGTCCGGGCCAGTTTCTGCTGCTGAACAATGAACAGCGTTATTCCTGTCGCATTAGCAGTAACGAGAAAGTACGGAGCCTGTCTATCTTCTTTAAAAATGATTTTGCAGCATCGGTGTTATTTGATACGCTTCACAGCGACGAGCTATCGCTGGATTGTCCCGCCTCAGGCGGTGGCTGTGTGCCCGAATTTTTCCAGACGCTTCGTCCCATCACCCCGGATATGGCCAGGCAGTTGGCTGGTCTTGTCGGCCAGCTCGAAACAAACGGCTATAACGAGGCTATGACCGATGAGTACCTTGTTTTCCTGCTGCGTTACCTGATAGGGGCACATCAGCGGGACATAAGGGACACCGTACGCGTCAGCGCCGTGAAAGCCAGCACGCGGAAGGAAGTATACAGACGTTTATGCGTTGCCAGGGATGTACTGCATTCCTCTCACGGGGAGCCTATCGACCTGGGCGGTATCGGCGCGCTGGCAGGACTGTCTGTGCCGCAACTGGTCAGACAGTTCAAGGCGGTATTTCATACCACGCCTTATCAGTACCTGACAACTATCAGGCTTCAGCAGGCTGCCAGCCTGCTGCAACATTCAAATGAGCAGGTACAGGACATTGCCTGGAGATGCGGATTTGAAAATGCAGCGGCATTCAGCCGGGCGTTTAAAGCCGCCTACGGGATGCAGCCTACGCGCTTCAGAGGCAGGCCAATATCATGATAAAAAAGCAATGGCTGTCTTTTCTGAGAGACAGCCATTGCTTTTTATTTTTGGTCAGATGCCTTTGCATCATAGATCACCTTTCCTTTTCGGATGGTATAGGCTATCGCCGCGAAGTTCCTGACGTCCGCATGAGGATCGGCTTTCAGCAGTACCAGGTCCGCATCCAGCCCTTTGGCTATGCGCCCGGACTGTTCCGCCATGCCAAAGCGTTTGGCCGGGGCGGTGGTCAGCGAGGTCAGTATCTGGTCGAAAGTGAGGCCTGCAGCGCCGAGAAAACGAAATTCATCTTCTGTGCTGAAATCTGATATATAACCTACGTCCGTACCGAACAGGATCTCGCCGCCCCCTTTGGCAAACACGCCAATCTGTTCTATCGCAGTTTTCACGAGTTTGTGTTCTTCCGGGTTGGGTACTTTGTTCCTTTCCAGTTCCCATTTGTACAGTTTCAGGGTGGGGATAACGGCCACATGATGCTGCCGTAACATATCCACGTCCGCCTGTTTCCACGCTACATAGCCATCCGGCGACACATGGGCCAATATGTCCACGCCACCGGCGACGGCTACACGCATTCCGGTATCAGAGGTAGGGTGCGCGAATACCGGCTTGTGGTACTGGTGCGCGGTAGTAGTGGCTGCTTTTATGATATCAACCGGCATCGCCACTATCTTGTTGTCGCCTATTGGGGAGGCAGACCATATTTTAATAGCATCAGCGCCGGCATCGAGCTGCTTTTTAACGTAAGCCACAGCGTCCTCGGGCGTACTGATTTCGGGCAGCTTGATAGGGCGTACATAAAAAGGACTGCCATTAGGTGGCACAAACGGTTCGCCGGCACTTAGAATAGCAGGCCCGTCCACTTCGCCAGACCGTACCCGGTCCCGCAAGGCACGCAGATTACGGAAGTTGAGCGTGGCCAGGTCAAATGCATGGGTAAACCCATGACTGGTCAGCATTTCAGTCAGCTGCGCGGTGAGCTGCGCCGCAGGCAGACTGTCGGCATGTTCCCACACCGGGCTCATAAAATGCACATGCGAATTCCAGAAGCCTGCCAGTAACACCAGCCCTTTGCCGTCTACGACACGCAAGTTGGCCGGTACTTTCACCCGCTGCTGGTCACCCACGGCGACGATCTTTCCGTTTTTGATGAGCACCACACCATGTTCAATAGGCGGCGCTCCCGGTGACGGATATACGCGGGCGCCTACAACGGCCAGATCAGACTGCGCATGGGCAGCCAGGAAAAAACAAGAGAACAACGCTAAGAGATACGTTTTCATATGGAAGAGTTGTGCATTTAAGGTACGTTTTTATTCTTTGATTTTCTTAATTTTGAAGTCATGGGAAGAAAGGAAACGATAGCGGCATTTTATGACGACAGAGGCATCATAGGAGAGGGAAGCCGCTTGTTTAATGTATTTGAAAACGGCGACCACTGTACTGTACCTCATATCTACAACCGGCGCGATTATTATAAAGTTTCCCTTCTGCAGGGGCAGTCCCGCCTGAGCTGGCATGACCGGGAGACATTGATCGACCGCCCGGCCCTGGTATTTTTTAATCCGCATACGCCCTTTGGCTGGGAACCGGTGTCCATTGAACAACCCGGCTTTTTCTGTATGTTTCAGCAAGCATTCCTGCAAAACGGGGAACGGAATGAAAGTATGCAGCAGGCGCCGCTCTTCAAACCCGGCAGCAGTCCGGTGTTTTTCCTGGATGCAGTGCAGGAAAAACGCATCACGGGCATCTTTCAGCACATGCTGGAAGAAATGCAGTCAGACTATCTTTATAAATATGACCTGTTGCGCAACTATCTCCAGCTGCTGGTACATGAAGCATTGAAGATAACACCCCATACCATCAGTATCCGTCAGCAGAATGCAGCGGAACGCATTACGGCCAATTTTTTCGAGCGCATGGAGCGTGAGTTCCCGATAGATTCCCCAGGGCGGCAACTGGCGCTACGCGCTGCCGGCGACTATGCCCAGGCCCTGGCGGTACATGTCAATCATCTGAACCACGCGGTGCGGGAAGTGACCGGCAAATCAACGTCCACGCATATTGCTGACCGGATATTACAGGAAGCGAAAGCGCTGTTACGCCATACCGATTGGCCGGTGGCCACTATCGCCAACTGTCTTGGATTTGAATCCCCTAACTACTTCTCTGGTTTCTTTAAAAAACAAACAGGTCACGCTCCCAGGCACGTGCGTGCGCACGCCCTTTGATTTTTATACTTTTTCCATTGATAAGATGAACTTTCATGCCCGTCTGCCCGATAATTTTACGGTCTGAAAAATTCTTATTGTATGACGAAAGTTAGCGGCTACGCAGCCAAAGCGCCTCACGGAAGGCTGGAAAGATATGAATATGAACTGCCTGAGATCGGTGCTGAACAGGTGGATATCAAAGTGGCTTATTGCGGGCTCTGTCACTCAGACCTGAGCATGATCAATAATGACTGGGGTGTTTCACGTTATCCGCTGGTGCCGGGGCATGAAGTGGTGGGAGAAGTAATTCGCACCGGCAGCCATGTGAAAGGCTTACGGGTAGGCGATAAAGTGGGCCTTAGCTGGTTCTCGGAATCGTGCATGCATTGCCATCATTGTCAGGAAGGTAATCAGCAATTGTGCGCCGAGGCAGAACAGATGTTGATAGACCGCCCCGGAGGATTTGCGGATATCGTGCGGGGCCACCGGTCATGGGTGATCCCGTTGCCTAAAGATATTGATATGGCCAAAGCCGGTCCGCTGCTCTGTGCGGGGCTCACTGTCTTTAACCCGTTGCTGTTGGAAGGCGTGAAACCCACAGACAGGGTAGGCGTGATCGGTATCGGTGGTCTCGGGCACCTGGCGTTGCGCATCCTGCAACATTGGGGCTGCGAGGTGGTTGCCTTTAGTTCTAATCCCTCCAAGTACGACGAAATCCGCAGCATGGGCGCCACCCGCGTGATCGATTCCACAGATGCTGCCGCACTGAAAAGTGTGCAGGGACAACTGGATTTTATATTGAGCACCGTGAACGTGCCGCTGGAATGGAATGTATTCCTGAGTTGCCTCGCACCCAAAGGAAAACTGCATATGGTGGGCATCACACAGGAGCCCATCGCCGTTCCTGTTTTTGATATGATCGCCGGACAGAAATCTGTTGCAGGAAGCCCTGGCGGCGGACCGGCAACGATCCGGAAAATGCTCGATTTCTGCGTGCGCCACAACATCTATCCCATAGTAGAGGAGTATCCTATGGAACAGGTGAACGAAGCCATCCGCCACCTGGAAGCAGGCAAGGCACGCTACCGGATTGTGTTGAAAAACAGTTGATTGAACAGAAAAGGAAGTGGTGAATGTGTTTAGTTTTCGTAAATTGACAGCACTATTAACCACATGCTATGTTAAACCAGTCGGCTTCTGCGCGCACGGAGGAAATGGAATATTTCCGCAAGTTTTTTCTATTGTCCAATGATCTGTTCTGTCTGGTAGGCAGCGGCGGCACCTTTGATTTGGTGAACCCCGCCTTCTCAAAGGTGCTGGGCTGGAAACCAGAGGAAATACTGGGCCGCCCGGTGTTTGATATCATTCATCCGGAAGATGCCGACAGTTCAGCGGAACAACTGAAAGGCCTGAACGAAGGCATCAATACGGTCAACTTTGTCAACCGTATGCGTAAGACAAACGGTGAATATGTATGGCTGCAGTGGATGGCTTCTCCCGAAATGGCGAACGGCAATATCTTCGCCGTAGGCAGGGACATCACACAGGAGATCCAGCGGGAACGCCAGTTGCAGGAAAGCGAACACCAGTTCAGGGTGTTTTTTAATAACTCCAGGGGTATGATGTGTATGCATAACCTCGAAGGAAAACTGCTGGCGGTAAACCGCGCGAGCGCTGAAAGCCTGGGTTACCAGCCGGAAGAAATCATCGGCGGTACGCTCTGGGATATCGTCCCCGCTGCATTTGCGGAAGGCGTGTATGAATATCTCGAGGCCATCAAAAAAGAAAAACAGGTCAGCGGTATCATGCATACACGCCATCGCGATGGCAGCATACGCATTTGGCTGTACAACAACGTGCTTGAATACTCTATCGACGGAAACCCTTACGTGATAGCTAACGCGCTGGATATAACGTTGAGGCATGCACTGGAAAAAGACCTGAAGCTGACCACCCAGATGCTGGAACAGACCAATAGCGTGGCCAGGATCGGCTTCTGGCAGTTTGATGTCATGAAACAACTGCCTTACTGGTCGGATGTGACCCGCCATATTCATGAAGTAGATGACGATTTTGTGCCAACGCTGGAAGGCGCCCTCCACTTCTATAAAGGCGCCAACCGTACCGCAATGGAGGAGGTGGTAAACAGAGGAATAGAATTTCATGAGCCGTGGGACATTGAACTGGAGATCGTTACGGCTAAAGGCAGAAATATCTGGGTACGCTCTATCGGCAGCCCTGAAATCAGAGATGGCAAATGCATCCGCCTGTACGGCACATTCCAGGACATCGACCGGCAGAAGCGGCTGGAAGAAGAAATACAGCGGTCACGCAAACTGTTGGAAGACGTTCTGCAGTCCGCCATCGATGTCAGTATCATTGCTACGGCGCTGGATGGCACTATCACCCTGTTCAATAAAGGCGCGGAAAATCTCCTGGGCTATACTGCCCGGGAGATTGTCGGTAAACAAACACCGGCCACGTTTCACGAACCGGCTGAATTGTCCGAAAGGGCCGCGGCGCAGCGCGTCGCCCCCATGGAAATATTTGCAGTGGCGGCTGCCCGGCATCGGCAAACAGCTCAGCAGGAATGGACTTACATACGGAAAGATGGTTCTGCTGTAAACGTGTCCCTCGTCATATCGGCCATCTATAACATGGACAACGAACTGACAGGGTATCTGCACATCGCCACCGATATTACCGACCGCAAGAAAGCGGAACAACTGCTGCTCGATGAAAAATCAAAGCTCTCTGCTTTTGTGGAACATACCCCTGCGGCGGTGGTAATGCTGGACAAAAGACTGCGGATCATCGCCTGTAGCAACGCATGGGAAGAAGACAACCAGCTGAAAGGCCAGGCGCTTTACGGGAAAACCGTCTATGAACTGTTGCCCAACATACCGGAAGGTTTCAAACAGATCTACCGTGATACGGTTGCCGGCAAAACACACAAAAACGGGGAATTCATCTGGCGGCCGCCGGAATGGAAACATGACCAGCATCTGCGCTGGGAGATAAGACCATGGTTTAATCATGATGGCGGCGTAGGAGGGATTACCATTCTGACGGAAGATGTGACCGCCATCGCGCTGCACCAGGAAGAGCTGCGGCAGGCCAAACTGCTGGCGGAACAGGCGAGTGTGGCCAAATCTGAGTTCCTGGCCAATATGAGCCACGAAATCAGGACCCCGTTGAATGGTATCATCGGCTTTACCGATCTCGTACTGAAAACACAGCTCAATGATGTACAACACCAGTACCTGTCTATTGTAAACCAAAGTGCCGGCACCCTGCTGAACATTATCAACGATATCCTGGATTTTTCGAAGATAGAAGCCGGTAAACTGGAACTGGACGTGCAGAAGCTCGACATCTTCGAAGTGAGCGGCCAGGTAAGCGATATGGTGAAGTTCCAGGCGCAAAGCAAAGGCCTCGAAATGATTTATGATATATCCGCTGAGCTGCCCCGGTTCATCTGGACCGACCAGCTGCGGCTGAAACAGATATTGGTCAACCTGCTCTCCAACGCGGTCAAGTTTACGGAAAAAGGCGAAGTAGGCCTGAAGGTATATCCCGTTTCGCCGGCTGATACGGCCTACCGCCGCACCATCCGGTTCGAGGTGTCCGACACTGGTATCGGTATCCGGAAGGAGCGCCAGGAAAAAATCTTTGAAGCATTCTCCCAGGAAGATATCTCCATCACCAAAAGATATGGTGGTACGGGCCTTGGCCTCACCATCTCCAACAAACTGCTGGCATTGATGAACAGCCGGTTGCAACTACAGAGCGAACCGGGAAAGGGAAGCACTTTCTTTTTCGAAATAACGGCGGAAACAGCCGATGGCCCGCCCATGACATGGCAGCATATTGAAGCGGTGAAAAAAGTACTGGTGACAGATGATAATGAACATAACCGCACTATCCTGCAACAGATGCTGCTGCTGAAAGGTATTGAGACAGACATGGCCAAAAGCGGCTTTGAAGCCTTGCAGCTGCTGATGGAAGGCCGCACTTACGACGCTGTATTGATGGACTACCACATGCCGGTCATGGATGGACTGGAAACGCTTCGTAAAATGCGGAAGATGGCCGACCAGCTGGGCACCTGGACCCCCGTGGTACTGTTGTACAGTTCTTCAGATGATGAAACGGTACAACGGGTTTGTGAAGAACTGAAAGTGGAACAACGGCTGGTGAAGCCGGTCAAAATGCAGGACCTGTACAATGCGTTGGCGCATCTGTCCATGAAGAACACGGACCAGGACGGCTCCGGAGAATCCGTGCAGCAAAAGCGGAAGCCGGACCGCGCTTCTTTAAAGGTATTGCTGGCGGAAGACAATAATGTCAATATGCTCCTGATTAAAACCATTATCTCCCGTTCGATACCCACTTCCACCATCATAGAAGCCAGGACCGGCCAGGAAGCGGTATCGCTCTACGCCGGTGAACAGCCCGACCTCATATTTATGGATATTCAAATGCCGGAGATGAACGGATACGATGCCACCCGCCGTATCCGGGAGCTGTTTCCGGAAAAACATACGCCGGTGATAGCACTGACCGCCGGCAATACCAAAGGTGAACGCGAACGATGCCACGCCGCCGGCATGGACGACTTTCTGTCGAAACCTTTTGTGGAAGACGAAATCCTGGAGCTGGTCAATAAATGGGTGAGCAGTGACGACAATGCCACGCCGCAACCGGCGGACATCCATCCGTTAGACCTCTCCGTACTGATGGGCTACCTCGGCAGTGACAACGATCAGGACCCGCTGCTCCGCGAAACGCTCTCTCTGTTGCTGGACGACTGTAAATCGGTCAGACAGGAACTGGCCGAAAAAGACATGACGCAGCATCCGAAAAGGATAGGAGAGATATGCCACAGTATGCGAAGCGTAACTACCTACGCCGGTTTGAGCGGACTGGAAAAAGCTATCCGGGACACCGAAAATAACGGCCCTGCAGCGGAGCAGTTGCAGGTACTGGCAACAGAACTGGATAAAGCCATTATAGCAGTTCAGCTGGCACTGAACAAGTTACCCTGATATTATTGTACATAAATTTCATCACAGCAGATGGCGGGGCGCTTGCTTTCAGGTGCTTCCCGCCACACGGGAATATTCGTTGGACAAACACCGGTGATCCGGATGTAGCGTACAGCCTTCCCCGTTAGTTTGAAGGACACCGGTGTGTTTTTGATATCATAATCTTCGCCCTGCAATGGTGTAACGGCCTGTTCCCCTACGTCCGTGAAATGGGTGTTATCTTCTGATACAGCAATACTTACGCGGGACGGATTAAAAATATAATGACGGGCGTCCTGGAGAAAATGCATAAACACCGTATTGACCGGTTTGGCGGTGCCAAGGTCTATCACGGCAACAAGGTCTTTACCATACAGGTACAGCCAGTTGAGGCTGAAGTCCCTGCCGCCTTCCAGTCCGTCGGTGAGCGTTTGTGCGCCTTTGCCGGGGAACTCCGGGGCCGGCGGGTTCACCAGCGATACCGGTGCCCTGAAAGCCAGGCTGCTGATCCATTTGCGGGCCAGGAGACTATCCCATTCCTGTTGGTAGCCGTCGGGGCTCACGCCGCCTTCGGCCAATGTAGTAACACCTGCTGCTTTACAGGCGGCGGTAAATTTCCGTACTCTTTCCGGCCAGCGCGGATTAACCGCATATTCTTTGCCCTTGGCTTCGAGGTAGCCGTGCGGTTCGGTGCCGAAAAAACGAGACTGTTGCAGAACAGTATATTCCAGTGGTAACCGTGCCGTATACACTCGTTTTAACAATTCAGGCTGTGTTTCCACGGCCGCTTCGGCCTTGTCGAGCAGTTTGCTGTAAGTGTCAATAGCCAGCGGCGAAAGGTAGTCGCGGTGGTGGTTGACCGGGTTGCCGTAAATATCAAGCGGGGCTTTGGTTTGTTTGAGCGTGTTCTCCAGCGCGTCCAGGTAGTGCCGCATGTTTTTGCCGGCTTTGCCATAGTACCCCTGTAAAAAATCATCCTGTAATTTATCAACAGCTGTCTTGGGGTCCCAGAGGTATTTGGCTTGTACGTAGGCGTTGAATTCCGCCATGTCGCTGTGCGTGTCGCCGCTACCTTGTGAGAATACGCCGCTTACTTTGTGGCCCGACAGGTATTGCAGGTTGGGCTGCAGGTTGGCGTAGTCCGGGAAAGGCGCCAGGTAGTTGGTGAACTGGGTGGTATAATCCCAGACAAAGAGACGTGATGTGACCGTGCCCCAGGCATCCAGGTTTTTGCGGAAAGCAGCAGCTGAAGGAATGGTGCTTAGTGGCTCCTGTCGCAGCGCATCTATGGAGCTGAGCATGATGATCACATTGGCGGCCGGCTTGGTACGTTGCGGCGGCTTAGAGGAATACAGATACGACAGCGTGGTGAATTGCCGCTCCGGGAACTGCGCTGCCACCTTGTTCACGAAACGTATCAGCGACCCGGAGGGACCGCCTTCTTCGTCGTCTGCTTTGCGGCAAAGGTCGCAGGTGCAGTAGCCGCCCCCATCTTCCTGTGAAACGGACCAGTACATGGCGTCCGGGTTTTCTTTAATGGCCTGCCGCAATGAATCCACCACCAAACGTAATACGTTTTCGTTGCTGAGGCACAGCTGTGTAGGCTGCCGGATGCCTTTCACCAGGGCGAAGTATTCCGGATGGGAGGAGAACCAGGCGCGGGGCGGCACCAGCTTAAAGAAAGAGTGGCCCCACAGGCCCCAGAGGTCTTCAAAGCGGTGCAGCTTGTGCCATTCGAGGTATTCATTGTCAAACGCAGCAGGGTAGTAGGTTTCACGGTAGATGAAAGCCGGCTCCTGCAGGTCATGTAATTGTGCCGGCACGCGTACGTCTTTAACTTTGGGCACGGTGGCGGGAGCCTGACTGTATTTGCGGCAGCCGAAGTATTGTTCCAGCAGTGTATATACGCCATAGACCACGCCTTTGCCGCTGCCGCCGATCACATACACATCGCGTGAATCGGTGGCCAGCATAAACCCTTCGGGCTTTATTTTCCCGGTATTGATATTAGCCGCATGATCGGTGTGGCCGATAAATATAGCAGGCTGGTTTTTGTCTTTTAAGGTATTTTCTTTGACGATGTTCAGGCTGGCGCCGGACATCCTTTTTACATAGTCTTTCAGCACGTCAGCGGCATGCTGGTCGTTCTTGCCCGCATCAGCGGGCAATACGATCACGTAGTTGCTTTTACCGCCCGATACCAACGCGATATCGCCGCCGGTAAGGGATTGGCAGCCGTAACCGAACAACGTCATAATGTAAAGTAGGTATGTCATCTTCCTGCGCATAAATTTGGTTAGAATTTTCGTTGTACCGTTACAAAGATATCATACTGGTTCTGAAAAATGGTGGGGCTGATCTTTTGGTTGATCCAGGTGCCGTACAACCCCAGTGTAGTGCGGTACCGGATGGTTTTCTGGTAACCGGCGCCTACGCTGCGGGTAAGCAGCCCTGCCAGTTGCGGGAACTGCACCAGCCGGCTGCGGTCATCAGGAGAGGTGCCCAAACCTGCCACCAGCAGCAGATAATCCTGATCACGGTTCATATAGTACCGGGTGGTAAGATTGAAGGAGGTATAAAAATGCGGCTGGTCACTGATGAAGTAGGCGCGAAGGTTCACATAGAAATCGTTGAACCGGTTAGCCACCGATACCACGCCGGAGTATACGTTGGAAGTGTCTGCCTTCAGGTAACGTCCGCCCAGCTCCGCTTCTATGCTTTTTCCAAAAGTATGGAAGAGTGAGTACGCCAGCCGGGCGGTAGGGAACACGTCTGAATTGGCATAACTGGCAAGGGCATACGAATAATTGCGACGGTTATGGGTGTAGTACAATTCTGCTTCGCCCATCACGCCGGTGCCTTCTGCCCGTCCGCCGTAGTTCAGCCTCGCGGCATAGCTGCCGCGCTTCATAAAATGGCGGTATTCCGCGGTGGCAATGTTGTACCAGCGACTGGTGCCATAGTCATAACTGGAGCGCAGGAAGAAGAGCCCGAATTGGTTTTTGAGCGTTTTGCTGCGCAGGTAGTCGGCGTAATCCGTATGTGCCGTGGTGTTGCTGTACCGTAACAGGGAATCTGCTGCCAGCGAAGCGGCGCTATAGTCTTTTTTATTCTCCAGGGTAACGACCCGTTTTTCAAGGAACGCCGCGTTGTCCGGATAATAGCGGAGCCCCTGGTCTGCGTATACCAGTGCGCTGTCATAGTCGCCTTTCCCGTTGTACAGGTTGATGGTATACAGCAATGCAGCAGAGTCTTTCCGGTTGATGGCCAGCACCTGGCGGAAAGTTTGCAGCGCGCTGTCGGGCTGTTGACGGCGCTGTGCGGTGGTGCCGGCGGCAAGCAGATTGTCCGTATAGGCGTTACGGTATTTTACGGTAAAAGGGTATTGCTGCCGCAGGCTGTCGAGGATGGCGCCGGCAGCTGCGTACTGATGTTGCGTGCTAAGGATGCCGGCTTTCTTAAATAACAGCTCCCGGTTATGCGGATCTTGTTGCAATGCCTGGTCCAGCCGTGCCAGTGCGCTGTCCGGCTGTTGCATGGCGCTTTCTGCGTTGATCAGGTATTGCAGCGCCTCGGGCTGGCCGGGCTGTAAGGCCAGTACCGCCTGGAACTGCCTTTTGGCTTGTTCATATTCTTCGTTCTGCATCAGTATTCTGCCGGCGCTGAGATGGATGTCCTGTAGCAGGGATGAGTATTGCGCGTTGACCGGATACTGCTGCAACAGGGATTCCATAATAGCGGTGGCCTGGTCGTACTGGCCCATATCGGCCAGTATGTTGGCTTTTTTCAACAGGAAACGTGCATTGCCGGGATGCTGTTGTAAGGCTTGGTCCAGGACTGTTACCGCCTGCGCGGGTTTTTTCTGCAGCAGGTAGGTATTGGCCAGCAGGTCCGGCGCGGCGGTATCGGCAGGCGTGGTGCGGAGGGCATTTTCGAATGCCGTGAGCGCTTCCGGGTATTGTTGTTGTACGAGGTATTCGCGGCCGCTGGCAAGATAGAGCCGGCCGAGGCGTTCACGTTCGGCGGCGTTGCCAGGTTGCCGCTGTAGCAGCTTTTCAGAGATCATGGCGGCCTCTGTGTACTTGCGGTCGCTCTCCAGCATGTCTGCCTTCAGGCCCAGCAGCCGGGCGTCATCAGGATGGCTTTTCAGGCCAAGGTTGATCCAGTTGAGCGCTTCGCGGTAGGAGCCGCGGGACACGCTCAGGCCGATCAGCTTCTGCAGGGCGTCCTGGTTGCCGGGATTTTTTTCGAGTATGCTGGCATACAGCGCGTATGGGTCGGTGTTGGTATAATAGGCGGCAGCTTCCATGCGTAAAGGCACCTGCTGGCTGCGGGCCTTGGTGTCTCCCGGAAAACGTTTGATGATATTTTCAAGGAGACTGATAGCTTCAGGATAACGGTGCAACTCGTGCAGCATCTCCAGTTTGGCCATCAGCAGATCATAGGAGTTGGGATGGGTGGCCAGTTCGGCTTCTATCCGTTCCAGGGCGGCGCTGTAGTTATTGTTGCGTATGTCCATGCCCGTTAGTGCCTGCCTGGCTTCCTGGTTGGATGGGTCGGTCATCAGTGCCTTTTCGTAGTTGTCACGGGCGAGGTTGTTGTAATTATTTTTACGGAAGTAGCTGCCTGCCAGCAGGAAATGGCCTGTCACGGCCTTCTGCACGGTGGTGTCGGCGCCATACCTGTCCAGCAGGGTATTGGCGTAATTGCTGCCCTGGTAGAATTTGCGGGCTTCGTCCATGACACCTAGTTTTTTCAGCATAAATTCCCGGTCGCCGTTGAAATAACCCAGCGCCATATCTGCATAACATTCGGCTTCCTCGTATTGTTTTTGGGCCAGTTCAATATTGATGGCATAGAGGTAGGCATCGCGGTAGCGGGGCGCGGTGGTCAGCACCTGCCGGATATATTTGCGGGCGCTGTCATTTTGCCCGGTGAGTTGATAGAGCCTGCCCAGCAGCAGCTGCTGGTCCACAAAATCGGGCTGCAGGTCCAGCGCCTGCCGGGAAAGACGGATGGCTTCCGGATACTGCCTGGCCCGCATGGCTTTTACGGCGTCGTCATAAACCGGCTCGGCGGCCCGGCCTTTGTTTTTGTTTTGTGCCATGCCCGGCAGAACAGCTGCGGTAGCGGTTATCAGTAAAACATATTTCAACACGGATGTCCTCATCTATAGAAAAAATTTGTACTAAGCGTTTGCGGTTTTCTTTTTGCCAAAGCCCTGTCGCTGCATATTGCCCCAGGAGTGTTTTTTGCCGGTCAGGAAATAATAATATCCTCTCAGGGCGAAAAAGACGATCAGCGGGTGATAAAACAAAGGCTCCAGGAAAGCCATCAGGGCCAGTCCTATCACTTCCCGCCAGGTTTTATAATAATGATAGGTCATATGGTCCCACCAGATGGCCAGCGTAGTGATCATCACAGAATACAGGTATACAAAAGACAATAATACCAGGGCATAATGCCAGTTGATCTGGCCGGTAATGATCAGGTAGATATAAAACAGGATACCAGTGAACTCAATGATGGGCGCTAAGAATTCGAAAAGGAGGTTATAGGGAAGCACCACCAGCCCCAGTTGTTTGTACCGCGGATGAAACAGCACCCTGCGGTGCATAGTGATGATCTCGGCAAGGCCGCGGCCCCAGCGGGTACGCTGCCGGCTGAAGACTTTCAGGGTGGGAGGCCCTTCTGTCCAGCATTGCGAGGTGGGTATATAACGGATGGCGTATTTCAGCTTGTTGTCGATCATGTACGTACACATACGGGTAACGATGTCCATATCTTCTGCGAACGACTGGCTGTCATAGCCACCGGCTTTGATGGCTATTTCCTTGTCAAACAGCCCGAGGCCGCCGGACACGTTGGGTACGCAGTTGATAAGGCTCCAGCCCATTTTGCCGAGTACGTAGGCGCGGATATACTCCATCTCCTGGAAGCGCGGCAGCCATTGACGTGGCGGCCTTACCCGGGTGATCACGCCTTCGTCCACCTCGCAGGAATTGGCCAGCCGCAGCGTGGCGCCGGTGGCAATTACCCGCACGCTGTCTTCCTCGAAATGCACGTAACCACATTCGGGACAGGGCTCGCCTATGGCCTTGACCCGCTGGTGCTCTTCGTCCATAAAAGGTTTGATCAAACGTAACAGGGTATCTTTCTCCAGGATACTGTCTACATCGGTACAGAGAAAATAATTATAGGCGGCGGCATTGATACCGGCATTGGACGCATCCGCCTTGCTTTTACCATTTACTTTATCGATGACAAGCAGCTTGTCGTAAACATTATTGACCGACTTAAAGACACGTTTGACAGGCTGGGACTTGATCCGCTCGTTATAGGCGAAGTCCACTTCCTGTAACTCAAATTCGCTGATCAGTTTCTCCAATGTGTCATCAGTACTGCCATCATTGATGATGATCACTTCATATTTGGGATACACCAGCGTGAGCAGCGAGCGTACGTTGGAGATGATGGTCACGCCTTCGTTGTAGGCCGGCGCAATAACGGAGATGCCGGGCGCCAGCGGGGAGTCCAGCATTTTCGTATAGTCGACATAGCTGGTCGTACGCTGGAAACGCCGGATGCCCCGCAACGACAGCAAGGCGAGCAAGGCATACATCAGCAGCATCACGCAGCCGAAAACAAATACGAAGCCTTCATAGAAATTTTTGAACCATTCCACTATATCGATAATTTAAAATCTGATCATTGGGCAGCTGCCTGCTGCTTGAAACCACGACGCTGCATATTGCCCCAGCTGCTCTTTTTCCCGGTAAGGAAATAGAAATATCCCCGTAAAGAAAAAAACACGATCAGCGGATGATAGATAAACATTTCCATCAGCGGTGTGGCACAGAGATATATCACTTCCCGCCAGCTCTTGTAGTACCGGAAGGTAAGCTGGTCCCACAGGATGGCGAGCGTGGTGATCATTACGGAATAAGTATATATAAATAACAGCAGCAACAGCGCTGTGGGCCAGTTGATAAGCCCCAGTATGGCGCCGGTGAGATAAAACACGATACCAACAGCTTCTACTAAAGGCGCCAGCAATTCAAAAAAGAAGTTGTAGGGGAAGATGACCATGCCCATACGGCCGTAACGCGGGTTAAGGAACATGCTGAAGTGAGCATGCATCAGCTGGGCAAGCCCTCTGGCCCAACGGGTACGCTGCCTCCCGAAAATGCGGACGGTCACCGGCGCTTCCGTCCAGCAGAGCGTACGGGGCACATACCGGATGGCGTAGTCGATCTTGTTGTCACTGGCGTAGCGGCACATGCGGGTCATCAGCTCCATGTCTTCCCCGAAAGAACTGAAGTCGTACCCGCCGCTGCGGATGGCCACCTCCTTGTCAAACAGCCCGAGGCCGCCGGAGACGTTAGGGACGCAGTTGACCAGGCTCCAGCCCATTTTGCCCAACACAAAGGCGCGGATATATTCCACTTCCTGGAAGCGGGGCAGCAGCTGCCGCGGCGGCCGCATCCTGGTCATTACGCCCTGGTCAAATTCGCAGGAGTTGGCAATACGCAAGGTGGCGCCGGTGGCGATCACCCGCTTATGTGGTTCCTGCATCACCGGCTTGATCAGCTCCATTAATGTATGTTCGTGCAGGATACAGTCTACATCGGTACACACAAAATAATCGTAGGAAGCGGCATTGATGCCGGCGTTAACAGCATCGGCCTTGCTTTTACCGTTTACCTTGTCGATAATGGTCAGCAGGGCATAAGCCGGATTAGTGGATTTATAAATTTTGCGCACCGGCTGCGTAGGGATCTTGACGTTATAGGCGAAATCCACCGCCACCAGCTCAAAGGCTTCGATCAGTTGCTCCAGGCTGTTGTCGGTACTGCCATCATTGATAACGATGATTTCATAACGGGGATAGACCAACGTCATCAGGGAGCGGACATTGTATATAATGGTCAATCCCTCGTTATAAGCGGGTGCCAGCACGGTGATGCCCGGCGCCAGCGGCGATTTGAGCAATATGTCCACCTGTTGCGATTCCCCCTTTTTGGCATAGGCGCGGACGGCGATGATGGAAAACAGCGCCAGCAGGGCATAGGTGCCCAGCAGCACTGCTCCGTAAATAAAGGTGCCGGTCTCAAATATGTCCCTAAGCATTTCCCAGAATGTACTGTCCATCAACGACTAAAATTTGATTAATGGGTTCATGCAATGTTTCAGGATGAGTTTATTCTCCCTGGTGGCGGTATCCACCAGTTCCTGGATAAGGCTGCCGGCAGCCCATTGGTTATTGATCAGCGATTTGGCCGCATGTTTACGGATTTCGAAATCAGAAGAATGCAGAAACTCCTGCCGTAGGAATTCTACCTGTCTGCCGCTGCTGATACGTCCGAAGGCTTTCAGTATTTCAACACGGCAGTGATGAGGCTGGCTGTCGTACATGCTCATCAGTTTGTCTTCCACACTTTCAATTCTCAGTTTACCAAGACAGTTGATGGCATTGGCCCGCAGGTAATGGTCGCGGGTGTCCAGCAGTTTTACGACGGCAGGTACGGCGCTCAGCTGCTGGTAATGCTCTACCAGCTTAAGACAGAAAGAAATAATGCTTTTATTGGAGGAGTAGGTGATCCATTGGGCGAAATTGGGAATCGATATCCGGTCGGTGGTGGAGATAATACGGAACAGCTCCACCTGGTCCCATAGCAGCAACGGTTCCGTGGCTACGTCGAAAAACTTGAAAGGCTCGTTTTTGCTCAGTTTGATGTAGGCATGCCGGGCGGTGGCGCGTAACTCACGGTTACGGCTATTAGTTAGCGGTAGAATGATCACATCGGCAATGGGGATGTCCATGTTGGTCAGTTCGCCCAGTGCCTGGATTTTGTGGTTCCAGTGACTGGATTTCAGCTTTTTCAGGGAGTCTTTGTCCAGTCCCAGTTGTATGTACAGGCTGCGCAGCTGGTTGCCCATGGCGCCCTGCACGTTGTCGCGGTATTGCATGAGCCGCTGGATCAACACCTGCCGCGCCCATTTTTTTTCAAAAACGGGTTTGTCAAAAACCTCTATCGGCACAGCTGTCTCCACCGCTTCATCAGTGTACAGCGCCTCGTTCATCAGGATATGTTCGGTGAGCAGATCATCGATCATCGGATGGAGGGCGGCCAGTTTTTTCTCCCGCCGGTAGCTCCGGTAGCGGTTCAGCAGGATGGAAATATAGGCGATGGCCGTCATCGACACCGCTACGGCAGTGAAGACGACCGCAATCTGTATCACGAGCGGGGCATACCGGAACTGGTCTATAGTAGCCGAAATAAATGCCGGAATGGTTTTCATGGTCGCAGGAAATGGTCAGTAAAATAACGTGTGGACAAGGAAATAATTACTGGTATTGCATCAGTAATCGTTTCACACGGATAAGCAGTTCACCGGGAATGACCGGTTTCTTAAGGAAGTCGTCAGCCCCCAGTTTAAAGCCTTCCAGGATCATATCTTCATTGCCGGCATTGGAAACAATTATCACCGCAATGGGCTTGCCTTCCTTCCTGCTCTTTACCCGGCTGAGGATTTCAAAACCATTGGCATATGGCATCATGATGTCGGTAATGATCAGATCATAGCCATAGTTGGTCTCTTCCAGCTTTTGAATGGCCTCTTTCCCATTCACAACGTGGTCCAGTTGATAGGCTTCCTTATGAAGTATCCGTTGGATGATTTTCGGCATTACTTCATCGTCTTCGATAACAAGTATTTTATGCATATACGAGATTAGCGGTTACTCATGGCGGTTATGGTCCCTGTTGACTCTTTCAATAAAGATAGGAATTATATGTAAATGTCTGCTTTTTTATGCCCTATATTTGCGATGGAAGTATATTGTTATGACGGCGAAGTTCAAGATATTATTGGTAGACGACCACAAAGCCAACCTTTTAGTATTGCAGCGTATGCTCGAGGCAGAGGGGCGGACTTTCGTACTGGCCACCTCCGGCCATGAAGCTCTGGACATAGCCCGGGAACAGGATGATATCGGCCTGGTGATGCTCGATGTGCAGATGCCGGACATGGACGGCTACGAAGTGGCCCGCCAGCTGAAAGCCAATCCGCAGACCAAAGATATCTCCGTCATTTTTGTTACGGCCACCAACAAGGACGAAGAGGATATGCTGAAAGGTTTCGAGAAGGGAGCGGTAGATTACCTCCCCAAACCGCTGCATAAACATCTGACCCGTGCTAAAGTGGACGTCTTCGAAAGACTGTATTATTATCAGCAGGAACTGAAAATGGCCCTGAAGGCCAAAGAGCAGGTCAACGGCCAACTGGAGCGTTTTATGCACGTAGTGGCGCACGACCTCAAATCCCCGCTCTCCGGTATCACCAGCCTGTTGCTGATTTTACGGGAGGAAGAAGCATTGCAGCAGTCCGAAGAGCTGCTGTCTTTTGTGGACATGGCCGTGGGCGCTTCCCATAAACTGGCTGATATGATCTCGGCCATCCTGGACTATAGCCGCGAACACCAGGATAATCAGCCGGAAGAAATGGTAGAGGTGAAAGTGCTGCTGGAACAACTGGTACAGCTGCTGTTTCCGCCGGCGAACGTACACATCCGTGTGGCAGACAATCTGCCTGTCCTGTATACCAGCCGCCAGAAATTGCAACAGGTATTCCAGAACCTGATCAGCAATGCTATTAAATATGTAGACAAGCCACAGGTGGAAATCGCTGTCGGAGGCGAAGACCTGGGCGATTACTACCAGTTTTTTGTGAAAGATAACGGGCCTGGTATAGCAGAAAAAGACAACGAGCGCATTTTCCGCCTCTTCGAAAAAATAGATAATGACGATGATAACGGCAAAGGCACGGGCATCGGACTCAATATCCTGAAGCTGCTGGTGGAAACGCAGGGCGGTAAAGTGTGGGTGGAATCGGTGAAAGGGGAAGGAAGCTGTTTTTATTTCGAATGGAGAAAATAAAATATTGCCCCGGTTTGTTGCCCGGGGCAATAGGTCTCCGGTTCACTTCAATACGGGGTAAACGCCCGCCGCGGCCGCAACAGCTGCTGCTTTATCCACGGGCCTGCCATGATAACGGTAATCAATACACTTAAACCGACGATCATCCACGCGTAATAATCCATCGACGTGCGTAAGCCTGTCTGCTCCTGCAACATACGCCGGACGGCACCTTCCGCCAGCTGCTGCGCGGTGGCCATATCCTTGCCGCCGGCCAGGAAATGTTGCTGGAACTGCCCCAACACCTCTTCCCGTATAGGATTGACACCGGTGAACTGCTCCCTGAATTTATTATAGTGAACACTCTTCCCGTATAACTGGAAATAGTTGGCAAAGGCAATACTGCCGCAAAAACCGGTATAACGGGCGGCGATGCCGATGAAAGACACAGTGCCGGCCATGGCGGCAGGAACGGACGATACCACGTACATCACAATAGGCACAAACAGGGCGCCGGTACCATAACCCTGTATCCACATGGGCAGCAAAAACTGGCTGGTATTGGCCTGGCTGGAAAACAGAAAATACATACAGACATGAAACAGCAACAGCGACAAAAATCCGCTGCCCAGTATCCAGCGTGTATCCGTTTGGTTTAGTACCAGCCGGGAGGCTACCAGCATCCCTGTGATAATGCCGGCTATATTAGCCGTCCACACAGGTGTAAGGTTGAGCGGGTCTACCATCAGCACCCCCTGTAAATACGCATAAACATTGCCGGTAGTGCCTTTGAAGGTATAGTACGCCATTAGCAGCAATAACCCGTTCCTGAAACCGGCAAACCGGAACAGCCGCAGCTGTAGCAGCGGGCGTTTTAACGCCAGTTGCCGTACGCCGAAAAGCAGGCCGCTGGCAAGCCCGGTAAGCAGCAACCAGCGTAACTGCGGACTGGAAAACCAGTTGAGCTGCTGGCCATATACGAAGATATAACCCACAATACATAACAGCACCGTATATAAAATATAACTGGACCAGTCCAGCTGGTACAACGGGAACTTCTTTCGGAAACGCACATTGTTGGTGATCGTCAGCATTAATACCAGGCCAGGTATCTCAGCCAGTATCACGAAATAAAACAGGTTGTTGAATTCAAAGAAGTGTAATATCCGGCTGCAAAAGAACGCGCAGATAGGGATAGATACCTGTAACGTTCCGTAAAACACCGTATAGCCGATCACCCGCATCCTGTCCGAACGCAGCCGGGAGAAGATCATATGCAGGCAAATACTGCAAAATAACGCACATACCGCCCCCTGCACAAAACGGCAGGCCATAAAAACAGCCAGGTTACGGCTGTTGGCGCAGATAATGCAGGTCAGCGTATTGAGGGCTACCGCTATCAGAAAGTACGGCCGCGGCTTCACATACTTTACCAGCCGGTCGTCTATCGGCAGGAAAGTGACGAGCGAGGCATACATCAACACCACGGAATACTGCATGTCTGCCGGCTCCATGCCGTAGTAACCGGTTGTTTCAGCGCCGTTGCTGAAATACAAAGCGAACACGCCCAACGCAGGCAGCAACATCAGGAAGATGGTGGTGCGGATCAGCCATTCCGGCGCCCATGGCTTAAAAAGAGGTAAGTTGACAGATGACATAAGTAGTTATTTACTGACAGATACATTGGCATTCATACCGGCCACCAGGCGCGCCAGTACAGTGGGACTTTCTACCAGCCTGATACGCACCGGTATCCGCTGGATGATCTTCACAAAATTACCGGTGGCATTGTCTGGCGGCAACAACGAATAGCGGGAACCTGTAGCAGGAGAGAAGGAGGCGATCTCTCCGCGGAAAGTCTCTCCGGGAAAGGCATCCACGGTAATGCTCACTGGTTGGCCGGCCCGGAACTGCTGTACCTGTGTTTCTTTAAAATTGGCCACCACCCACTTGGGCGTTTCATCATTGGAGATGAAAGTGAGCGGTTGCCCGGCCTGTATCAGTTGCCCTACCTGGATGTTCTTACGGCCTACACGCCCGTTGTAGGGGGCACGGATAACGGTATAGCCTACACTGAGCTGATGCTGTTCGGCCACCGCCTGCCGGCGTTTGATTTCCGCGGTCACGGCGGCCGACTGATGGGAGGCTTCTGTAATACGGGCCTCCGCGGAGGCATGGTCACGCAGCGCCGCCTGGTATTCTGACGTGGCGATGTCCAGCGCGGCTTTCACATTGTCAAAACGTTGCGGAGTGGTGGATTCTTCCGCCAGCAGGTTGGCAAACCGCTTGTATTCCTGCTGCTGATGCTGCATACGCGCTTTGGCCGCGTCAATCCTGGCGGCAGACACAGCTGCTTCGTTTTTTAAGGTGCTGATCCTGCTTTCTAGCAGGGTGGTCTGCGCCCGAGCATTTTCCAGCGCAGCTTCCGCCTCTGCGGCCTGCGCCAGGTAGTCGCGGTTGTCGATCACTACCAGCGTATCGCCGGCTTTGACGGACTGGTTTTCTTCAAAACGTATCTCATGGATATAGCCTGATACCCTGGCGCTCACGGGATTGATATAGGCTTCCACCTGAGCGTCATTGGTTTCTTCATAACGTACCAGGCGAAGGCAGTACCAGACGCCCCAGCAGCAAAGGCCGGTGGCTAAAAGCAGTGCGAATGCACGTGTGGTATAAATGATAAACCGGTCAGTAGCAGTCAGTTGTTTGTTCATATTTTTCCTGTTAATCTGAGTAATTGATAATGTTGTACCCGCACTTTTACCATAGCGGTGGTAAGATTGAATTTGGATTGCAGTAGCTGTGTCTCTGCATCGAGCAGGTCGCTCAACAGGGACTGCTGATTAAAATAAGAGCTGCGCAGGATGCGGAGGCTTTCAGAAGCCTGTAGCATGTTGTTGCGGGCCACAGTGGTTTGTTGTACAGCTTCCTGGTAATGCAGGAAAGCAGCGTGTATGTCTTGCCTGAGGTTGTCCTGTATGCTGGCGGCCATCGTCAGCTGCTGTTGCCACGCTATGCGCGCCTCGCGTGTTTTATGCCTGTTCTGGTAAAAGGAGGAAACAGGAACACTGACGCTGAAGCCTGCCTGTCCGCCAGACCAGGGCACGCGGGAATACGGATAATAGGCGGTTTGCGGATAGGTATAACGATAGTCGGCAAAGAAGCCCAATTTAGGCAGTGGTGCTGCTTTTACCTGCTCCAGCCGCAAAGCGCCGAGACTGGTATGCTTCAATGCCAGCTTATATTCGATGGCTTCATGGCTGCTGGTGTCTGGAGCCGGGCCCGCTACATCAGGCAGGTCCACGATAGGATAGATGGCGCACGTGTCCGGCCGGCCCATCAGGTAATTGAGCCGCTGCGTATTGATAGCGATGTTGTTATTGATCTCCGTCAACGACAACCGCTGATTGGATATCTTCACTTCTTCCCGTAACACATCGCTTTTTAGCACCAGCCCGTTTTTATACAGTTGCTTTATCTCCGAGAGTTGCAACTCACTGGAACGGATATCCTGTTCCAGCAAAATGCTGAACTGCTGATAACGGTACAGGTCCAGAAAATATACGGCCGACTGATAACGGATATCTGCCACCGAACGTTGCAGCTTCGTCGCGGAGATGGACTGTTCCGCCCTGGCCATGGCTATTTCCCGGGTTGTCTTTCCGCCGTCGTACAGATTGAGGTAGAGATTGCCGCCGATGGTATAGTGCTCGTGGGAGACAGGAAACTGCGTAGGGGCGTGCAGGATGCCATCGGTGTAAAGTGGCATGTTGCTCAGGCGGGAGTAGGCGGCGTCTGTATTTACAGCAGGCAGTCTTGTATCACGGGCCGCCTGCACTTTTTCAGCGTTGCCCGCCAACTCCTGCTGTTGCAGGCTGATCTGCCGGTTGCCGGCTTCGGCCTGCTCCCATATCGCTGCCAGTGTCATGCCGCCGGCATGTGGTTGCTGACCGCTGGCGGGCCATGGAAAAACCGTTGCCAGCAGCAGGGATAAACGTAAAAAACAGTATTTCATCATCTGCAAAAAAATGGTTGATGCAAAATTCATCACCAGCGGGAAGTCTTATTTGATATAACAGGCCAAATATTTACTAATTTTGGCCATGTATGGACATGTTTAAAAAATTCAGGAATGAAATTGACAGCCATCCGGACGCCATTTATGTTTTGAATGAACCGCTTGAAAACCGCTTCCCGATGCACTGTCATGATAAAAGCCAGATACTGCTGGTGGAAGGAGGCATTGCTTACCTGAACACGCACGACAAACAATACTACATTCCTGCGCGGCATTATGTCTGGATACCGCCGCGGGTGGACCATAACATTAAGTTCAACAGTTCTTCGCTGGTGATCCATAATATTTATTTTATGGATGAGGAAGATGCCTGTCATCCTTTTTATGGTAAGCTGAGCATCTATCCCGTAACAGGCGTGGTGAATGAAATACTGCAGCTGTCAGCCTCCTGGAAGGAGCACATCCTGCCTGGCAACTGGCAACATGAGCTGTTGACAACGTTGAAGCATATACTGCCACATACCAGCGGCCGGCCGTTTTCCATCCTGCTGCCTACTACGGAAGACAGCAGGATACAGGACATCCTGCGGTATTTGCATAATAATGTCAGTGAGCCGCTGATGCTACCGGAAGTGGCTGCCCGCTTCGGTTACAGCGTGCGTAACCTGACGCGGCTCTTCAAACAAACACTGAACACGTCTTTCCTGCAATACGTGAAAATGCTGAAGATGATAAAAGCTATGGAGCTGTTGCTGCAAACAGAAATGAATGTGAGCGAGGTGGCCTACGAGGTGGGCTACTCCGGGATAACAGCGTTCAGCAATACTTTCCAGCAAATGCTCAACATGCGGCCCAGCGATTTCCGGCTGCTGAAATAAAAATAATGTCATGGAATTACAGGATGCAATACAACTGATCAAAGCGGATTATACGGCCGGTACCTGGGTGGACCTGGGCTGCGGCAGCGGATTGTTTACCTATGCGCTGGCTAACCTGCTGCCTGCCGGCAGCACGATATATGCCATCGATCAGGAGCCGGTGCGGCTTACGGCCAGGGCCAATCCGGCGGCGCAGAAAATCGTCCCGCTGCAACTCGACTTTATACGGGAACGGCTACCCGTAGCAGCGTTGCAAGGGGTACTGATGGCCAATTCCCTGCATTATGTGAAAGACAAACCGGCATTATTGCGCCGCCTGGCCAAACAGCTGGCTCCCCGCGCGCAATGGGTGATCGTGGAATATGATACTGATGCAGCCAATACCTGGGTGCCTTATCCTGTCCGGCGGAATGCGCTGCAGCAGCTGCTGGCAGACGAAGGGTTTCCGGATATTTCTTTTCTTGGCGAGCGGCCGTCGGTATATCGTTCCGGCAGCATGTATGCAGTGAAGGCAGGAAAGTAAACAAGCGTACTGGTTTACCATGGTGAAATATTACTGCCTGCCCGCGATTGTTGAACTAAGCAGTTACCTATATTTTTGTAGTCCTCAGATGATAAAATGGGAACCCTTCCAATAAAGATGGTTTGTAGGCGCAAATCAATACAGTATGGTAAAAAGAAAAGCATAGCAGACAGCTATGCTTTCTTTGTTGTAACAAGTCATCGGTTAACCCTTATCTATCCATGCTGATTCGTCATTGGTTTGTTCTTCGGTTTTTCCAGGTGTGGCATATAATTATTTCGCGCCGGCTCTTTCCAGAATACCGGCAATTTCTTTAAATCCGCGTTGCCGTGCATGTGCCAGCGGTGTCACCCCGTCTTTGTCTGCCAGGTTCACGTTGCATCCGGCATCCACCAGCATTTGAACGATCTGTATATGTGCCGGGCCGCCGTTGCTGAGGATAATGGCTTCCAGCAGGCCGGTCCAGCCAAGGCGGTTCACATGGTCAATGGGGAAGGTCTTGTCCTGTAACAGGGTACGCACCACTTCCACATGTCCGCGTTCGCAGGCCGGTATCAGCGCTGTGCCGCCGTAGCGGTTGTATCTTTTGTAATTGGCGCCTGCTTTCAGGCACAGTCGTAAAATGTCGGAGTAACCTTCCGCACCGGCATACAGAAACGGGCTGTTAAGGATGTCGTCCTGTGCGTTCACGTCGGCCCCGGCTGCAATCAGCAGGGCCGCTGCCGCGGTGTGATGGTTATAGGTGGCCAGCATCAGGGCGGTACGCTGTTTGTTGTCCCGCGCAGCGATGTCTGCTTTGCCCTCCAACAGCTGCCTGATGACAGCAGTGTCATTGACGGCGGCAGCTTTCAGTAAAAGACTGCTGTTGCCTCCGGAAGGAGCGGGAGTTTGTTTGTCCTGTGTACATCCGGTCATGGCAATCGTCATTGAAAGTATCAGTGATAAAATAAAGTGACAGCTTCGCATGCGGGAAGTGTTTATGCTGCATCAAAATTAAGCCGGCCTTTCTTCCTGAAATGGTAATAATTATCACTATCGTGGTACTTTTCGTTTCTCATTGGCAAAAGCTGTTTTGTGATATGCGTAAACTTGCCTAACATTGCAGCAGCCAACACCACTCATCAAATCCTGTCAATTATGAAGCGACTTAAATATATATCGGGCATTGCCCTCATGGCTGCTTTGCTGCCTTCGGTGGCTAAAACTCAGACAAAAGAAGAACCGCTGAAGATCAACCATCTGGCTGGTAACTGTTACGTATATACGACAAGTGGCACATTGGACGACGGCACCCGTGTCCCGTCCAACAGTATGTACATCGTTACCCGCCAGGGCGCAGTAATGATAGACGTGCCATGGGACACAACACAGCTCGGCCCGCTGTTGAATGCTATCCGGCAACGGCATGGTAAAAAGGTGATTGCCTGCATCGCCACGCATTTCCATGACGACCGTACGCTCGGATTGGCCGCACTGGCGGCAAAAGGAATTAAAACTTATTCCACCGCGCAGACATTGGCGCTGTGCAAGAAAGAACATAACGACCAGGCGCAGTATATCATTCCGGAAGATACCACCTTCCGCTTCGGTGACCGGCGTGTGGAAGTATTTTTCCCGGGCGCAGGACATAGTCCGGACAACATAGTGGTATACGTGCCGGAAGACAAGGTGCTGTATGGCGGCTGCTTCGTTAAAAGCACCGATTCCCGTGACCTCGGCAACCTGTCGGACGCCAAACCATACGAATGGGAAAAATCCATGCTGCGGCTGAAAGCCCGTTACCCGCACCCGGTAGCTACGGTGCCGGGCCATGGCCCGCTCGATGACCGTCGTAACGCCTGCGACTACACGATCAAACTGATTAAAGCCTACGAAGAAAAACACCCGCAGTGAGAACTGTCAACTAAACCATACGTTGCAGAACAGCACCTGACAATAACATCACAAGCGTTGCAGGCGGGCAGGCTGCGTAAATATTATGGCCCCGGGGAACGTTCCCCGGGGCCTTATTTATGCAAAAAATAAAAATTTGTGCAAGTAAATGCTTGCGCGTATATTCGCAATCAAATACTTGCATATTGGAAATCAGAAGAGACGTTTTTCAGGCGATAGCTGACCCTACGCGGCGTCAGATTATTGAAATGGTGGCCCGTCAGCCGCTCAACGTGAACACGATCGCAGAGAACTTTGAGGTAAGCCGCCAGGCGGTTTCACTGCATGTCAAAATTCTCACGGAGTGTGGTTTGATCGTGATCAAAAAACAGGGAAGGGAACGGTATTGTGAAGCCCGGCTGGAGCAGTTGAAAGAAGTGACGACCTGGGTGGACCATTGCCAGCAGTTCTGGGCCACACAATTCAAGTCGCTCGACAGCTATCTGCAAAAAGTTCAAAGCGGAAAAAAATCAGACAAATGAGCAATAACACACCCGTAGATTTTAAGATGGAATACCGGTTCAAAGCACCCCGTGACCTGGTATTTAAGGCTTTTTCCACAGCGGAAGCGCTGAACGAGTGGTGGGGACCAGTAGAAACACATAACAGCGTGGTCAGCCTGGATTTCAGGCCTGGCGGCATTTTCCACTTCAAGATGGAAGGAGCGGGACAGGTGAGCTATGGCCGTTTTCTGTTCCGGGACATCCAGCCGCCTCACCTGCTGGAGTTTACCAATGCTTTTGCAGATGAACAGGCACAGGTGGTGAAAGCGCCGTTTGATATGCCTTTCCCGCTGGAAATCCTTTACCGGATCACGCTGCATGAAGAAGGAGAGGAAACGGTACTGTCCCTGGTCGGCCAGCCACTGGCTGCCAACACGGAGGAAACGGCGTCTTTTCTGTCTATCAACGGCAGCATGCAGAAAGGTTTCGGCGGCACCTTCGGTCAACTGGTCATTTATCTCCGTAAAATCAACAACATATGAGAAAACTGAAATTACAGATGCAGATCTCGATGGACGGTTTTGTTGCCGCAGGCCCTAATGATGAGCAGCATTGGGTTACCTGGGCCTGGGAAGAAATACGGCCGCAGGTATTGGAATTAGCCGACAGTTGTGATACGGTCCTGATCGGACGTAAACTGGCGGTGGACTATATTCCTTATTGGCAGGAGGTATTTACCCGCCCGGAAGATACAATGCATGAAGTGGCGCAGCGTATTATGGCCATGCAAAAAGTGGTGTTTAGCAAAACGCTGGACCGTTCCGTCTGGGAAAATACCACTGTGGCAAATGGTGAACTGGCAACGGAAGTGGACCGGCTTAAACAGCAGCCTGGCAAAGACCTGATCGTGTATGGCGGTACTTCTTTTGTGTCTGATCTGTTGAAAGAGGACCTGGTAGATGAATACTACTTCTTCGTAAACCCGGTAGCATTGGGGCATGGCGATCCTGTTTTCAACGGGCTGTCCGATTTCCGCCAACTGACGCTGAAAAACAGTACCCGCTATAATTGCGGCATTGTGCTGATGCATTACGCTCCCCGCTGAGGCACAACGTATAGCGATAACAGTTATAGGGCTTATCCTGAAAGTTAAAAAACAGAAAATGTGGGTTATTATGTTTAATATTACGGCTTGTCAACCGTAATATGTAAACCTATATCGAATACCTGCAACCTGTCAACTTAAACCCGCTATATACTGTTATCGATGAAAAAATTATCCCTGTTATTTATGATGAGCGCCCTCGCTTTTGGGGTAAAGGCGCAAGACAAAGACGTGCCCCGTTTCCGGATCGCGGTAAATGGCGGCTACAGCTACCGCATAGGTAAGGTTCCTTCTTCCTTTTCCGGTGACGCCCGTGACTATATGAAAAAACTGAAATCCGGTTTTAATGTGGGCGCGGACGTGCAGTATTATTTCAATGATGAATGGGGCGTAGGGGTGAAATACCTGCGGTTCCAGGCTTCCGGAAGTGGCGTGGTGGTCGCCGAAAGCCCTTCGGACGGTTATATGCGCACCAATGTGGCTGACAATATCGGGATTACTTTTTATGGCGCTACCTTTTGCGGCCGCGTATACACAAAAAGTGACTATAGCCAGGCTTTCCTGATTGGTGCTTCACTCGGCTATATGCGTTACCGTGATAACGGCCAGGTGGCCGCGTATCCGGTAACGATCAAAGGTGGCGCTTTGGGCTCCGGCCTTGATGTGGGGTACGATATCCGGATTGCCCGTAAACTGTACGCAGGGGCACAGTTTTCCTATCTGGCCGGAACAGTAGGCCGGGTCACTATTGAACGGGCTGGCATGACCGAAACAAGAGAGCTGAAAGACGACCAGCGGGAAAACCTGTCGCATCTCAGCTTGTCTGCCGGTCTGCGGTTCCATCTCTGATCAGTCTTTCCAGTTGTATTGTGTCAACTGGTTGGTAAGCCGCTGACTGGCAACTTCTGGCGCGCTGAACCCATCTGATTGATGCTCTAAGATCAACATACATCCTTCCGGCAGAATCCCGCTGGGGCCAAACTCCAGTTCACTGACTTTCACGGACTGCGTAATGCCGTTGGTATCCGCTTCCTGCCGGAAGGGTTCTCCTGTGTGGCCATAGAAGTGATAAAGTACCGGTACATGGTCCAGTACCTCGCGGATGGCTCTCATGCCGTAACCCCGCTGGCTGCTGTCGTCTTTGTCATGGGTAAGGAGAATATCCAGATGCCCGCTGCTTTTGAGCAGCCTTTTTACTTCCCGTTGCTCATATTCCTGGATGAAACGTTTATCCGTTCTGCCTTTGGCATCGCCGATACGACCGATGCCTGCCAGGTAGATAACTTCCTGTTCTTTGCGCAGTTCCTGTTTTACACCGGACCGGCACACAAACACGCGGTGATATATATCTATCGGAAAGCGGGGAAGTGCAGCGTTGGCTTGCTCCAGGTTGTCCAGAAAATCATGGTCTTCGTGATTGCCGCGTACACAGATCATATCTATATTAAGGCGGTCCAGCAACTGCCGGACAGCAGGTTGCTCCCTGATAAAATCATCATGAAAACCTAACTCATCACGGTTTTGCCGCGCATGTTTCAAGGTGGCCTTGTCAAGGTTATGGATATCCGGATAGGCGCCCATGTCGCCGCATTGCAGGATAAAATCAATCTTTTTGCCGGTTTGTTGCTGGTAAAGGTCCACCAGTTTAAAGGGTAACAACAGTTTGCCGTGAACATCGGCGAATATGGCTAGTCTCATCGTTGAACAAACAAATAAGCGGCAAAGCTACGAAAAATACAGCTCAGCCAACAGAGAGCGTGCTGCCGTAACAAAGGAGACCTGCTTTACGCGCCACGCTGCGGGAGGCATGATTGCTCCAGGAGGTGCTGTACAATGGCAATGCGCCGGCCTTGCGGACCAGGGCTGCCCAGCAGGCGAGTGCCGCGGCGGCATATCCTTTTCCTCTGAAAGGCGCCAGTGTTTCAATGCCTGCTTCATGTGCAGCCGCTGTGATACGCACGCTGCGGCAAACAGCCGCCACCTGCCCGTCTGCCACCACGGCGGCACAGGGCTGTACGTAATCCAGCTCCGGTCCAAGCCTGGCAAAACCAGTTCCTAACAGGGAGGTGTGCTCCGGTGTCAGCTGTATACCGGATATAACGGTGCTAAAGTTTTCCGGCACAAGAAAGGAGGGACCCGCTTCCCATTTGTCAGCCTGTAACAAATGCTGGTATTGTGCCATATCCGGTGGAGGGCCTGCCGGCATGCCGGCGGATGAGGAGAGGAGGGCCTGTGCTGTCAGGGCCTGTGCCAGCTCGTCGGGCACATCATGCCGGTATTTGCATATAGGCGTCCCCGTTACAGGGATGCCCAGGAAAAACAGGGGAGCAGGGCCGCGGTCAGGCCATGGCTCGTTGGCCTGTTGCATCCTGCCATGGGAATCATAAGTGAAAAGAACGTCGGCATGTAACTGCATCAACGCCGTTGTTGTCAGGTCATTCGTGGTTTTCATCACTGCAAGTTATCCTAATTAATATTTATCTTCCGGTAAAATACTTCATCTGATGAATAAAACCATGTGCCTGTTAGTCTGCATCTTACTGACTGCCACGACCGTAGCAGCTCAGAACAAAGCCTCCATCAGAGAGGCCGTCCGGCAGATCAACCGTGACAGTACCCTGAAACAGGTTTCGCTGATGAACGAGGACTGGATGAAGGAGATGAGCGACGGTGGCAGCAGCCTGACAGGGTACTATAAAAATAAACTGTTGATGAAGGCCGTCCGTTGGATAGGATACTCTAGCGGTGTGGAAGTGGTGGAGTTCTATTTCAAAAATAACGAGCTGATATTTGTGTATGAACAGTCGGATGTTTTCTATTATGATGAAAAAAAGGGAGCCCTTAGAACGGACTCCCTTGAACGGAATTTTGAGGGAAGGTATTATTTTTTCCGTAAAAAAATGATTGATAATACAACGTTGGGGCATAACCGTTTTGAGGATGATACACTCGACCCTGAAAAGGTATGGCCTAAAGAAGCAGCCACCTGCAGGCGTTTGCTGGCCCGCAGGGTGCCCCGGTGATTTATAGCAGGATATCGATGTCTGCGGACGTAAAGTACCGGGGCACTTCATGTCCTGAATAAACGGCGCCATATCGCAGCTTCAATGGCAGCAGGTACTGAAGCGGGATACGTGCCCAGCTTTTCATATTTTCCACATTGATGTTCAACAAAGACGATAACTGTATGCCGATGGAAGGCACGAAAATAAAGGTGGTACGGCTGCGGGTGAACTGTGCGCCGGTTTCTGCATAAGTGTACAGCCCGATGAACCGTTTGTTGCTTACCCAGTAGTCAAAGTTGCCCTTAATACCAACCCTGACCTGTTGTGCAGACCTGGTGGGCTGCTCTGCATCCTTGTCCTTCAGGTTGGCGAAACTGCCGGAAACCGTATAGCCGAGCCAGTAGTCCATCAGACCTTTTTTACCACCGTCACTGTTATAATCAAAATGTTTAAGGAAGTTGCCTGCGTTGATCCGTATTTCCGGCCCCAGCATATAATGGTCTGCGGAGGCTGTGCCGCTGACAAGTCCTATGGAAAGGGAGTTGCCTACGCGGGCGCGTACGAAGTCGCGGTAACGTAACGGTGCATTGGCTTGCCGCATGGCGGCGGTAATAGTGCCGCGGTTTTCAAACAGCGCGTCCATATCGGAACGGTAAGGAATGGGGACCCAGGCCAGGCTGGGGATATGAAAGATGAGATAAAGCGGTTGATCGGCGCGGTTGTCAGGGATCTTATCCAGAAAAGCGGTGAAGCCTTTGTCTGCCGAGCCTCTTTGAAAAGCATCACTGAGGTCTTGTAGAGACAGGGTGACGGCGTGAATGATCCGTTCGGCTTCCGGCGTAAAGGTTTCGTAGTGTATGGCCCCGAGCGTGGTGTTCTTCTGCCAGCTGTGATGTGGGTTGTTGAACTGCCCGTCACCATAGGCGTACCATATCTGGCCTTTACGGTTTACCACGGTGCAGCCATTGGCGGAATAGAAGTCATGCAACGATTTGTTGTTGGTGACAGATTCAAAGATGGTACGGTTCACTACCAGGTGGCCGGAGGAGAACGCATCTTCCAGGAAGTGGTCGGCGAATGCGTTAAAGAGCATGGCATAAAAGAACATTTGCCTGGAGGCGTCGTCATTTTTCCCGGACAGCTGTCCGCTTTGTTCTGCCAGGTCTATCGCCAGTACATGGAGTGTCACATACATATTGATGGCGTTGGTGCGTCCCAGCCTTTTAAAAATACTGTCCACCAGCACCGGTTTTTCACAGAGGCGGACAGAGGCTTTGCTGAAGTACCGCAACTGTTCCCGGAACCCTTTACGATATTCATAAAAGTGTGAAAGGTTGAGGGCGGCTTTGAGGGCATAACTGAAGTCCTGCTTGGACAGTTTACCATCAGGGGCAGCGGTGTAGCCCATAGCAATGTATTGATCATGCAGCTTGATGATCCGTTCCATAACGGAATGCTGGTAATGCAGCTGCTCTTCCAGCAACATGGGGTTGCGTTCATGGTCGCCGCTGAGGCCGTTCAGAACGCCGTAAGAGATGCGGCTTTGGTCAGGACCGGAAAAAGTGCCGAAATAATAACGGCCCTGATCGTCAGACCGGATGTCCAGGTAACGCAGCAGTTGTGCTTTGTTATTCTCCGGTAATGACTTTAAAAAACGCAAAAACGCCGCGTCGCCGATCAGTTTGTGCTCTCCGTAGTTGTAGGCAAATAAACGCCCGGATGTAATGGTTAATGTAATGGCAATAATGAGTAGTCCCTTCATATTTTGGGTTGTAGTTCACAGATAGAAATTTTGCCGCGACAGTTAAAGGGACGAAAACTTAAAATAAAGGTATTTTCAGGGGATGGCAATGGAAAATGAATAACATTTTTGAACAACGGGAAAAATCCCGGTATGCCCTACGAAATGTCCCTGAAAAATAATAGCATGAAAATCCAGCGGAAAAGAATGGACACGAATATCATGGTGGTTATCTTAAAAAATAGTACATTTGGCCTAAATTTAAAGTTATGACCGAATATACCACCACGAACAACGAAGAGGAAGAAGACAAAAAGTCTTTTATTCAACGGTTGAGAGACAGTGTATTGCCGATCAAACCGGAAGATTCCGGTATAAAAAAAGCAATGAAACAGGTCGGTTTTGCGGCTTTTTTGGGAGTAGCAGGCGTGGTAACAGCCCTGCTGGCCATTGCGGTGTCATTTGCGCTGTAACATGAAACGGCTGTTTTACATATCCGGTATCAGCGGTTTGTCATGGCTGATGGTCCATATCGCCCGATGGAGCGGTCACCCGTTACCTTGGCTGAACGGTCACCTGACAGACCTCGTCGTGGTGCCGCTGATAGCGCAGGTATGCCTGGTAGTGGTACAACGTTGGATAGTGAAGCGCAGCGATTATCTGCTGCCGCTCGCATATGTGCTGTTTATTGCGTGTTATGTGGCTGTGGTGTTTGAATGGATAATGCCCCATTATTCGCCCCGTTATACGGGCGACTGGCTGGACGTAGCGGCGTATTTCGCCGGCGCCGCAGGGTACTATGGCTGGCAGCACTGGCCTGTGGCGTTGCATGGCACTAACGGTGAAGGATATAGGTAATGATCGCAGTTCCTTGCCGCTGCCCGTAGAAACAAGGAACTGCGTGATCAATGAATTAACCGTGTTGGCCCACGGAGTAGCCGCCAGGCACCGTCCTGAATGCAATGTTTAATTTGTTCCAGGTGCCAATCATCGCTACTGATAACGCGATATCGGCAATTTCTTCTTTACTGAAATGTTTGGCCAGTTCATCATAAGTTTCATCATCCATATGATTGGCGTTCAGCGCTTCTGCAAAGGCTAATGCAGCTCTTTCTGCTTCACTGTAATAAGGCGTCTCACGCCATGCCGGCAGGGAATATAACCTTTGTGCAGTTTCCCCAATGTGAGTAGCATCTTTAAAGTGCATGTCCAGGCAATAAGCGCAACCATTGATCTGGGACATACGGGTGTTGATCAGTTCATGCAGCTTCTGGTCCAGCCCCTGACGGAGATAAGCGCCTGTTTTAAACAGTCCGTCTGCAAATCCTTTTTTAACATCTCCGAAAGAAATTCTTGCTTCCATTTTGTATCGTTTTAATTTTGATTAATATTTGTTTTGATAAGATGACAACCCGATATTTCCATTTAGGACATCATTTTTAAATATTTTTTAATTTTATTTAAAATAGATTGTTTTTAAATTTGTTAGATGGATTTTGGCGAGTGATTAAAACCAGTAAATGAAAGCGGTACACACGGATACACAGGAGTTGCTTTTCGGTCTGCAACAGGAGGCGTCAGCCGCATGGTCGCAGCCGGTACAATTTGCGGAATATGTTGTTTTATTTGTTCCCGCAGGCAGCGGGATATTTCATGCCGATTTTTCCGTGACGGCCTTCAACGGGCCGGTACTGTTGTTTGCCACCCCGTTTCAGCTGTTGCGCCTCGAGGCAGACACGGACCTGCCTTATTTCCAGCTGCGTTTCCACGGTGACTTTTATTGTATTGAACATCACCGTGCGGAAGTAGCCTGCAATGGATCGCTATTTAATAATATCTATCAGCAGCCTTTTATACAGTTGTCCAAAGATGACTCCCTGGGCTTTTTTCAATTGATCACCCAACTGGAAGCAGAGTTCAAACAACAGGCGCCTTCTGATATGGTGCTCAAAGCGTATCTCCAGCTGCTGCTGGCCAAGTCCAGCGCTATCCGGCAGAAAACGCAGGTAATAAAGCCGGACGGACCGCAGCCGGACGATCAGATGGAACGTTTCCGCGTGTTGCTGGACCAACATTACCTTACCTTGCACAAACCGGCTGACTATGCTGAACTACTGGCAATTTCCCCGAACCACTTCACCAAAAAATGCAATCGCTATTTTGGTAAATCACCTTCCCGCCTGATCCAGGACCGCCTGGTACTGGAAGCCAAGAAACAACTGCACCTGACCCGTAAGAGCATCAAGGAAATCGCCTACGCGCTGCGGTTTGATGATGAGTTCTATTTCAGTCGCTTCTTTAAGAAAAATACCGGCGTATCGCCGCAGACGTTCCGCCAGCGGACAGGCATATCTATCGTGGCAGATTTGTCCATGCAATAGCCTTTTCCCTCCATGGCCCGGCGCTGATGCCCGTTCTACATTTGTATCGTTATTCATCCATAAAAAACGAACAAATGAAAGCCATGAACAGAGTCCTGCAGGCCATTGCCAACCTTGATCAATTGGGAAAAAAAGTCGTACGCTGGGGAATCGTCATCGTGTTTGTCTGGATAGGCGCCTTAAAATTCTTTTCCTACGAGGCAGACGGCATCGTTCCCTTTGTGGCCAACAGTCCTTTTATGTCCTTCTTTTACAATACCCCGGGCGAGTATAAGACACACATGAACAAGGAAGGGGAACTGATTGAAGCGAACCATACCTGGCATGAAAACAACAATACATATGGCTTCTCCCGCGGCCTCGGCGTTTTCCTGATCACGTTGGCCGCACTGGTGGCCATATACCGCATGGCGCCGCTGGCCAGTGTAGTGGGCAGCCTGCTGGTGTTTGTCATGGCATTGGGCACTTTATCTTTCCTGGTCACCACGCCTGAATCCTGGGTGCCGCACCTGACAGACCATCATTGGGGATTCCCCTATCTCTCCGGCCGTGGCAGGCTGGTGATCAAAGATGTGATGATCATGGGAGGGGCGCTGGTCACCATGAGTGAGTCTGCCGGTATTTATCTTCAGCGTAAAGGCATAATGTAGTGTAGCCCTGCGCGTTTTTTAATATCTTTACCGGCTACAAAAAAGTAACTACCTATGCAACTCCAAATAACAGACGTTCACACCAAAACGATATCCTGGCGGGGAAATGATCTCGTAGACTGGGCCACAAGCACAAAAATACATGGCGACGGCGCATGGCCTGCCCAACAAATACATTACGCTTATAATTTCGATGCTGCCATCACTTCAACGGACGGACAATATGCACTGATTTTTACTAAGCAGGGCACCAAAGGGTTGCTGCTGAAAAACGGTAAAATGCTTCGGGAAGTTAACCGGTCATACTATCAGGCGGAGGTGTACGAATATCCGGCAGCGTTTTTTGTAGCGCCCAACGGCAGGACCTACCTGGCCCATTGCCCGCAAGCCTACTGCCAGCTGGACTTTGAAGACGTGGAAACAGGAGAGGTGATCACCCGCGTGGAAGGTCGCGAGCCGCAGGACTATTTTTACTCCCGCCTCGAAGTAAGCGCAGATAACAAATGGCTCATCAGTAAAGGCTGGGTATGGCACCCCTGGGACATGGTGGTGGCTTTTAATATCGAAGCATGCCTGCAGGACCCTAAGCTGCTGGACCAGGTTAAAAAAAGTCCGGATGTTGATGCAGAAGTGGGCGTGGCAGGCTTCATCAGTAACCATGAGGTACTGATCGGCGCCATCGGAGATGGAGAACTGATGGACGAAGAAGCTGAAAATGCGGAGGCGCTGCAACCAGGCCAACTGGTGGTCTGGGACCTGGAAACAGATGCTCTGTCTGCACCTGTCACCGTTAAAGGGATCTTCGGTAATATCTTCCCCATAGATGATACGTACACCTGGGACCTGGCCGGCTGTCCCCGTATTATCAATTACCGCACCGGTGAGGTGGTGGACCAGCTGGAGGAATTTCTTGTCAACCCTCAGGTATCTTCTATCATTCATCATATAGAAGCGCCACAGATTTCGTATAACAGGGAAACGAAAGCCGTGGCTGTCATCACGAAAGACCGGAAAGTAGCTTTACTGACCCGTTGACGATAGTGATTGAATTATATCAATAAGAAAAGCAGCTCCACGGAGCTGCTTTTCTTATTGTGGCTAAATACACTGTTATTGTTTGTAGACAATGCGGTAGATGGTGCCCATCTTGTCGTCAGACACGTACAGGGAGCCATCGGGACCTTGCGCGAGGCCACAGGGGCGGTGGAGCGCATCACCGGGCGCGGCAATGTTTTCTTTGCCGGCGAAACCTTTGGCGAATACTTCCCATTTACCGGAAGGCGCTCCGTCTTTAAACGGCACAAAAGCCACAAAGAAGCCCTGTTGCGGTTCAGGGGCCCTGTTCCAGGAACCGTGGAACGCGATGAACGCTCCGTTTTTATAACGCTCAGGGAACATGTTGCCGGTATAGAACAGCAGCGCGTTGGGAGCGAGGTGGCCCGGGAAAGTGGCTACCGGGTCGTCATATTTGTCAGTGACAGCTTTTTTACCATCGCCACCATATTCGGGACAAACGATTTTTTTCTGCTGTATATGGTCGTAGTAAATGTACGGCCAGCCGCAGTTGGAGCCGTCATGCAGTTTGTACATGGTTTCTGCGGGCAGCTCAGCTGATTGTTTGGCGTCGTACAGTTCAGGGAAAAAGTCGTGCAGGTTGTCGCGGCCGTGCTGCATTACAAAAAGCGCATTGGCCTGGTTGTTCCAGTCGAGGCCCACCACATTGCGAAGGCCGGTAGCGTACCGTTTGCCGTTATGATATCCCTGGTTCAGTTCATTGGCTTTGAACACCCAGATACCGCCGGCAGAATCCAGCAGGGGGCATGGCTGCATGCCCGGGGAACCTTTGGTACGGTCTTTTTCCTGGCATATATTGGAAGGTGCCCCGATATTCACATATAGGTTACCGTTATTGTCCAGGGCAATGGATTTTGAATTGTGTTGCCCGCGGTCTATCAGCCCACTGACGATGGTGTCCGGATGTTGCGGGTCTGCCACTTCCTGCTGGTCGTTCAGTTTGTAACGGAACACGCTGGTGTTGGAGGAAGCATACAGGTAACCGTCTTTAATGGCGATACCGGTGCCGCCGTAGGGAGCAAACGCGGAACGCTCATCTGCACGACCGTCGCCGTTTTTATCTTTCAGCACCACAATGGCGTTGCCGTTGACCGGGTTTTCCAGTTTAACATACACCACGCCGTTTTTATTCACAGTCAGGTGACGGGCATTACCGGTGCTGTCGGCAAAACGAAGCGCGCCAAATCCCTGCGGCAGCTCCAGGCCAACGTTACCATTGTCGGCAGCGGGGCCTTTAGGTGCTTCCGTACCGGGATTGTTATTGCAGCTGTGCAGTACCAGCATGGCAGACGGCATTAAAAGGCTCAGGGCCATTGTCCTGAAAACCCGCTTGTCTGACCGGATAGGCCATAATCCTGTTTTCATAGTATTGTGTTTAGTGCAAAATAATGGACTTTCGGATGTCCGTGACCGTTGAAGGCCATAAAAAGTACGAAAATAATGGAAGATGCTGAAAAAAATATGACGCACGGAGAGGCACTCAGTGAGCAAATGATCAAATAAACAAATGACTGTATTAATTATCAGACCGGCGTCTGGAAACGGGGCAGGTGCGCGGCCAGCGCCTGGTAGAGTTCATTGAAATGCACAGGCTTTGAAATATAGGCGCTGGCGCCTGCCTGTAACAGCTCTTCTTTTACGGAAACGAAAGCGTCTCCCGAAACAACCAGTACAGGGATGTCTTTCAGAAAGCTGTCACTGCGTAACAACCGTAGCAGTTCTTTGCCGCCCATGCCAGACATGTGCAGATCGGTGATAACGATGTCCGGTTTCTCCAACTGTATACGCTGTAGGGCTGCGGCCCCGTCGTGGCAGAGGATAGGCGCGATGCCCATATGGGCCAGTATTTTGCTGAGCAATGCACTGCTTACCAGATCGTCTTCAATGATCAGCGCAGTAGCACCGGGAAACACGTCCCGGCGATAATGCTGCCGGATGGAAGTGGTGTTGTTCTCCCTGGCCGTCTCCAGCGGCAAGGTGAAGGTGATGATGGTATGGGTGCTCATCTCGTCCGGTTCCATATAGATCCTGCCACCCAATAAGGTGACCAGGTGTTTGGTGATAGACAGGCCCAGGCCGGTGGCTTCTGTGATCTGGTTTCGCTCGGACACAAACGCTTCGAAGATATGCCTGGCTTTCTCAGGATGAATGATGCCTTCATTGATCACCCGGAAAATGATCTGTTGCCCGTAACGTTCTCCTGTGACAGACACTGTACTGTTGCCGGTGGCGAATTTCACCGCATTGGACAACAGGTTGTTGATGATTTTGGTGAGAATGATTTTATCACTGTAGATGATGGCCGGGAGTTGTTTGTCGAAGCTCTCGCGGATAGTGATGCCCCTTGAATGCGCAATATACCGGCTGATAGCCGCGCAATGCCCCACGCACTCCCGGAGGTCCAGCGATTCCCGGGTAACCGTGTTAAACCTGCCGGCATCAATGCGCGACATGTCCAGCACATTGTTGATGATATTGCGCGCAATATAACAGGCGGAATAAAGGTCGTCTATTTCTTTATGCTCTTCACTGTCTTCATCGCTCTTGCGCAATTGTAACAGCTGGGCGATACCATAAATAGCGTTGAGGGGTGTCCGTAGTTCATGATAGGTTTCCCGCAGGAACGTGCTTTTGGCCATGGAAGCTTCTTTCAGTTTTCTTTCTGATTGCAGCAGGGCATGTATTTTACCAATGTAAAACGACATTACCAGCACCATCATGGTCACAAAACCGGCCGCTGTCAGCACATGCATCATATACATCGCTTTTTCAGTCAGCTCCAGCGGCACAATCACCGGATGACGGTGATTAATATGCACCAGTGCCATTAATGAAAGCGTGATGGCCAACGTAGACACCAGTACTTTCCGTTCCCTGTTCAGGAAGAAAGTATTGCAAAGATGGAAAACGATCACCGCAAGGAAAGCGATCACCAGGTCCGTCGGAATGGCGTCTTCCAGTAAACAGCTCCAGTATACCGCAAAAATGCCATGTATCAGCAACATCACCAGGCTGGCCCTGAAGTATTGCCGGAAGTGATTAAGCAGCACCACCGACATGAATCCGGTAGCTTCCATTACCACAGGCGCCAGGATAAAAGGCGTAGGATGCAGTACATAAAAGTAAGAACCGATAACCAGCACCATTATCGTAACAATAAGGGCCAACGCATTGGCTAGGATGACGGGTCTTCTTTCTTCCGGACTGGTAAGGCTTGCCGTACCGGCGAACAGCGGCGCTCTTAAGGACTTTAGGAGGCGGGGTTGGGTTGATGTGTACATGTGACAGCATTAAATAAGATTTTCAATAGTCATTTGAGGTGTTTTCATGTTCGTTGTTATTATGCGCTATCAGCGCTTCATAAGCATGTTCTGTCGGGCTTTGGTTCAATGATCTGTTGTAAAACGCAATGTGTTAAAAATCACCTTAAAAATAGGAAAGCAGAAGAGAGGTAAAACAGCAGGCAGCAAATTATTTAGTCATTTAATCATTTTAAATAATTAAAGGTTAAATGACTAAATGATTTCGAATTGTTTTATTTTGTTTTCTTTTTTAGTTTTTATTTATTATTTTTCTGTTCTGTATTCAACCAAAATAGAAAGCGGGCCGCAGTGGGTCAATGTGAATTTTACGTTATGAATCGGCCCCGGAATTTGATTTTCATAATACCAGCTATATTTTCGCCCACTTGAAAAGTTCAAAACCATATGAAACCTATCTGTCACTTTCTTTTTCTTTTGTCTTTACTGACATGCCTTTTCCTGCAGCCATCGGTAGCACAGACCACACAGGCGTCTATACTGGGGATGATCACGGACGAAAACAAACAACCGGTGCCCGGCGCTTCGGTAGCGGTCCGCAATGAATCCACCGGTTTTACCAGCCGTACCATTACCAATGCCAAGGGAGAGTTTACCTTCCGGGAAATGCCGCTGGGTGGCCCCTACACGGTCAACGTGACCTCGCTGGGCTTCCAGGAACAGAAACGCACCGGCTACGCGCTTAACCAGGGCGACGTGGTAAGGGTCAATATCGCGCTGCAATCGGCCGCGGTAAGCATGCAGGAAATAAAAGTGGTAGGCTCCGGCCTCAAAAACAAAACGGAGAACTTCGGCGCCGCCACTACGGTCTCTGCAAAGGACATCGCGCGGCTGCCGGTAAACGGCCGTAACTTCACCTCGCTGATCGATCTGTCGCCCCTCAGCAGCGGCAACAACCTCGCTGGTCAGTTAGGGTCGTCAACAAACATTACAATCGACGGTACTTCTGCCAAGAACCCGACTTCCAGCAGTGGCACCAACACCAGGATAGGCGGCCCTTACGCCATATCCATGGAAGCGATCCGGGAATTTAAAGTGGTGACCAACCAGTATGATGTGACCTATGGCCGCAGCGGCGGAGGCACCATCAGCACGGTGACCAAATCCGGTACCAACACATTCTCAGGAAGCGCTTTCGCCTTCATGCGGCACGATAAATTATCAAGCCCTAATGATATCCGTGGTAATAAACGGCAGAACGACTTCTCCACCTACCAGTACGGTTTTTCTCTCGGCGGCCCTATCATCCGCAATAAAGCTCATTTCTTCATTGCATGGGACCATCAGGCTGACGCCCGCCCGCTGCAGCTGGCTGACATTAAAACACCGGAAGACGAAAAACGGCTGAACGTCACACAATCCACACTGGATAATTTCCTGGAGATCGCCCGTGGCAAATACGGCGTGGCAGAAACGCCGCAGTTCGGCTCCTTCAACAAAAAGAGAGGTACCGACGCCGCCTTTGCCCGCATCGACTGGCAGCTGAATGAACGCAACCTCCTGACTATTCGCGACAACTATGTCAATGACCGCGCTCCGCTGGGCCGCGATGATAACACCGCTATCAACCTGTATGAGGTGTACGCCAATGCGAAGGCAGTCAACAACAGCCTGCTGGCCACCCTGCGTACCACTATCAGCCCTAAAATGACCAACGAGCTGAAAGTACAGCACCTGTACACTTTTGAAGAAAGCTCCCCCGGCGCTCAACTGCCTGCACAGAACATTCCACGCGGCATTGTGGAAAGGGTGAAGTCTAATGTGAATGGCAAAGATGTGTTCACCAGCATACAGCTCGGCGGGCAGCGGTATTCTCCCGAGCACTTCTACAACAATGTGTTTCAACTGGTCAATAACCTGTATTACAATACCAACAAAGCCAACTTTACTTTCGGTGCAGATGTCATGTACAGCCACATGAACTCCCTGTATGGCAGCGAAATGAATGGCCGCTTCTATTTTACCGGTATGGACAACTTCAATAACATGACGCCGTACCGTTATGCCCGCGAAGTAGCCCTGGCAGATGATCCCAGCGTGAAACAAAACATCGTTAGCGCGGCGCTGTACGCTCAGATGCAGACAGAATTGTTTAAAGGTTTTGAAATGATCGCCGGGCTGCGTGCTGACTATACCACTTATCTCAATAAGCCCAATTTCAACGAAACCGTATACCAGGAACTGGGCCTGCGCACCGACAATTCCCTGCGTACTTTCCAGCTGCAGCCCCGCCTGCAATTCAACTGGGACATCAATGAGCAGCATCGTGACTACCTCCGTTTTGGCGCGGCCATCTTTGGCTCCGATATCAACAACTATGCAATGATCAACAACATGTTGTTCGACGGTACCAAGGTGCTGACCGTAGACGTGCAGGGCGCCCAGGTGCCTGCCCCTAATTTCGTGGAATACCGGAAAAACCCTTCTACTGCGCCAGGTAAGGAACTGTTCGATAAACTCGGCCTGCCCCGCATTGGTACTATTAACATGAACGGCAAAGATGCCCGCATACCAGTGGTATATAAAACCAACCTCTCCTATAACCACTTCTTTACTGACCGTTTCAAAATGGGACTGACATTCTTCGCCACGCTGGCGCGCCACAACTATATGTACGTGGACCGCAACATGGTGGACCAGCCCTATTTCCGTCTGGCAAACGAAGGTGACCGGGGCGTATACGTGCCAGCCAATACCATTAACCCGGGCAATGGTTATGCGGACTGGCAGAACGGGCGCAAAAGCACCAAAGTGGGCCGTGTGCTGGAATTGAACAGCGAAGGCAAGGTAAACCAGTTCGCCTTTGTGGTGGACGGTACCTACCGTTATTTCAGAGATGGTGAAATTTCTTTCAGCTACACCTGGAACGATTCAAAGGACAATACCTCTTATAATGGTGACGTGGCCAATACCGCTACACTGTCCCTGATGGTGAAAGATGATCCGCGCAACCTCAGCGTCATGTCCTATTCCGACAACCAGTTCCGCCACAAAGTGGTGTTCTACGGCACTGCGCCCAGCTTCTGGGGTATCAACGTGGGCGTACGCTATTCCGGTATAGGCGGTACACGTTACTCTCTCGCAGTAAATGGAAATGTGAACGGGGACTTTGTAAGCTCTAACGATCTCGCCTATGTGTTCGACGTGAATGATCCTGGTGTACCGGCCGCTATCCGCAACGGCCTCAAATCCATCCTCGATAACCCCAACGTAGATAACAGTATCAAGGATTATCTGCGTAAAAGCAGCGGCAAGGTAGCGGAAAGAAACGGTGGTATCAATAGTTTTTACGGTGTGTGGGACGTGCGTATTGCAAAGAAATTTAATTTCGGTAAATCACAGTTCGTAGAGCTTTCCGGTGATTTCTTTAACGTAGCCAATATGTTCAACAAAGCATGGGGCGCCAGCAAGGTGCTGGGCAAACAGAACCTTTACTCATTGGGCGGCTTCGATCCTGCTTCATCCACCTACAAGTACGACGTAAACGTCAACTCTGGTGTAGTAGTGCCCTCCGGTAACCCGTGGCAGATACAGCTGGGTATCAGGTACGGCTTCTGATGTCATCCTGAAAAAAGATAAAACAGCCCGGGGAAAGCACCCCGGGCTGTTTTATTTTGGCCTTGCTAAACTCCCGGCTTTTTAGAATCTTTGTAAGGAATCAATACCGCTAACATTGGAAGCAACAGATGAACAAGTACTGGACAACCCCGTCTGGAATGCGCTGACAACCGTGCAGGCCGCAATGTCGGAAGGTACGCGTCACGTAAAAAGATATCGCCGGAACATTCTTTCCTTCATCGGCTACGATCACGCATCGGCGCATCAGCCGGAGGACTTACAGCCATGGCTAAACGAAGGGGAGTACTGTTTCCTGGTAGGAAAATTACCTGTGCTGCCGGCCAACTGGCAGGTAGTGCTGGAGCTGCCCTGCGCACAGATGGTGCTGCGGGAAATGGTGGAGCTACCGGTTAAAACACCAGTGGAAATCTGCCTGCTGACCGCCGCCGACAGGCCGGAAATGTATGAACTGGTCAACCGGGTGCAGCCGGGCTACTATAATCTGGACACGCCGTCGCTGGGTTCTTATTACGGTATCCGGCAGGAAGGCCGCCTGGTGGCCATGAGTGGGGAACGGATGCGCATGGCGGGTTTTTCGGAGCTGAGCGCTATTGTTACCGATCCGGCATATACCGGCAGAGGATATGCGCAGCAGTTGATCACCCGCCTGTGTCGGCAACATGCGGAGGAGGGCATCACTTCTATGCTGCATGTGTCGCTGGCCAACGAAAGGGCGATTCGTCTCTATGAGCATATGGGCTTCGTTACCCGCGGAGAAATCGTGTTTAGAAAGATCATCAAATCATAAAAACTGTTATAATAATAAAGGCCTGCCAGTACTAGCATACTGGCAGGCCTTTATTTTATATGTCGCTTTGCGGGCACTAGTATTTTGCCGGCTGTCCGGCTTTCGGCAGCGACTTCCGGATAAATTCCCGGATATCTTCGTTGCCCGTTGCCAGATCATCTTTACGGAGATACATCATATGTCCGCTGCGGTAGCCTTTCCAGGACAACCGGTTCTTCAGCCTTCCGCCCGGATCAAGTTGCCACATGCTGTATTTCGCATTGAAATAATCACACGCGCCGTCATAATACCCTGACTGTATCATCACATGGAGATAGGGGTTCGCTGCCATCGCCTGACGAAGGTTTTCGCCGGTGCGGTCGTTGCTGCGGTCCCACGGATGTACCGGGCCAAACATCATGTATTTGAGATCTGTGCTGAACTTCAGCTCCTCGCGCAGGTAGATGTTCATTGCCGGTGTAAAGGCATGGAGCCAGGAAGTCAGTTCTGCATTGTAGTCAGGGGAAGCGCCGGCATCTTCTTTATCCTGGCCCAGGTAGCGTGAATCCAGGCGGCCTACGGTATAACCGCGGTCACGGAGCAGTTCTTTCCAGAAGAAATCTACCGGTATGTTGAGGTTGTGCTGCAGGATCACTTTTTCGGAGAGGCCGGAATAACGGGCCATGTGGGCGGCGATGTCTTTTCTCTTTTGGTCATCGAGGAAGCCCCCCTGGCTGATGGCAGGTATCAGTTCCTGGATCGTGAAGTTCTCCACTTCCGGCAGTACGGCTGTCAGGTCTTTCTGTTGAAGGTCAGTGCCCAGTGCCTTGTGGTACCAGGCGGTGGCGGCAAAGTAAGGCAGTGACAATGCGGCATCTACCGGCCCGCTGCGTGCTATGCCCAGATCAGTTGGCGATACTAGGATGACGCCGTTGAGGTACATCCATTGCGCGTTTTGCAGTTCCAGCGCCAGACCGGACACACGGGTGGTGCCATAACTTTCCCCGATGAGGTACTTCGGCGATGCCCAGCGGTTGTGGCGGGAAACGAACGTGTTGATCCATTCTGCGAGGTATTTTATGTCGGCGTTGGTGCCGAAAAATTTGTCGCGGGGCGCGTCTTTATTAATCCGGGAATAGCCGGTGTTGGCAGGATCGATGTAAACGATGTCCGCAATGTCGAGAATAGACTGTGGGTTTTCACGTATGCCGTAAGGCTGTACGGGATATCCTTCATCATCAATATTCAACAGACGGGGACCGGTATACGCGATCTGCATCCATACAGAGGGTGTGCCGGGGCCACCATTGAAGGAGATGACCAGTGGACGGGAAGCCCGGTCTTTTACATCGGTCCTTTCATAATAGGTGTAAAAAAGCCCGGCGACGGTTTTGCCGTCCTGGTCCCATACCGGCTGTGTGCCGGCAATGGCTTTATAGGGGATCTTCTGTCCTTTAACGGTAACATCATGATAACTGGTGACAGCAGTGTCCGCACTGAGGGATAATGTCGGGTTGGCGCCGGTGATGTCTGCTTTAGGCGCCGGTTTGCCGGAGGGCGGCGCCTGCTGGGCCTGTACTGCGGATGACAGACTGGTGAGTCCAGCCACAAATAAAGGCATCCAGGCCTTGTTGAATACGCTCATAATTAGATCAGATATTTGGTGATAAGCTGTTGTAGGCTGCTATTTATAACCAAATATCGGGAAATCCAAACCGGTCATCCCTTTCCTGTTTCCTTTAGCTGAAAGTCGGACGGACGTTTGCCCACCAGTTTAAAGAAAGTATTGCTGAAAGCGGACACGCTGTTGTAGCCGGTATCCCAGGCTATTTCACTGATGGTCTTTTCTGTCTCCAGCAGGTAACCCATAGCCTTGATCATCCTGGCCAGTTTCAGGTACTGAAAAAAAGAGATGTCCATGGTAGACCGGAAAAGCCGAGTCAGCGTACGTTCGCTGATGTTAAACTCAGTGCTGATGGATTCAAGCGTCAGCGGCTCGCCCAGGTTCTCGTTGATATGCCGCAATACAGGCTGCAGCCGCTTGTTATCAGTAGTCGGCAGGTTGATCGGCAACGGAGAAGTACTGATGTCCGGCAGGATGTTCTTAATAGCCTTTACAAAACGATAACCGTTGGAACCGGGCAACACGTCTTTGTCCCATTTGGCCGTGTACAGTATCATCTCCAGCAGCAACGTATTCACCGGATAGATGCCCGTCTGACGGTAAAACGGCACCTGCTCGTCATCTTCATCCTTAAAGAAGTAGATCGTGCGGACAAAGTTGGCCGGATAGCGGTGCGCAAAATAGTGCTCTACGCCTGCAGGCACCCACATGTAATGTCTTGCCGGCAGGAAATAGGTCTTGTCTCTGGTATATAAAAAAGCGACGCCCCCCTCAACATAGGTGAGTTGTCCTTTGTTATGTTTATGGAAGGGAAAGTGATGCTCCGTTTTCCAGTGCCATATGTAGGCGGATTCTGGTATCCTGTCCACTTGCTCGATGATCAGTTCGGGTTTAAATTCTTCCATTTGGCCGGATTTAGCAAATTAATGGCAATTTATAACAAATAATTTAACCGGGATGAATTGAACTTTGCAACTTCATCAGAATCAATATGTCTTCAATTAGCAATAAATGGCTTGCGGGAATAATGCTCTCTGCATTATTGGCCGGCAAAACAGCCGTTTGTCAGAACCCTGAGCAGAGCCCCTTAACCTTAACGGATGTATGGAATAAGGCTGCCGTGTACAACAAACAATTACAGATGCAACAGCTGCGGGTGGCCGGCGCCCAACAACAGGTCAAAGCTGCCATGGACGAGCGGCTGCCGGAGATAAAAGCCAGCGGCTCCTATTCCCGGGTATCCAATCTGCCGATGTATGAAAAAGGGATTTTTAATGCTCCTACACAGTTTCCGGTCGTACATCAGGCTTACTCCGTTGGCGCGGATGCCTATCTCAATGTATACAATGGCGGCAAAACATCCCGCGAAATCACCGTCAGGCAGACAGAAAGCGAGCTGGCAGCAGAACAGCGCAATATGACCAACGCTGAAATTAAATACAAGGCAGCGGCCTTTTATCTGGACATATACCGGTACCGCATGTACGAAAAAGTGTTGTTACAGGATATCCGTGACCGTGAGAAAGAGCTGGAAGAGATAAGGCAGCTGCTGAAGAACGGCGTAGTGCTGAAAAGCGATGTGTTGCGCGCGGAACTGAAACTCTCCAGACAAAAAATGACACTGCTGGAAATCAGGAACAGTCTTCTCATCGCCAATCAACGGCTCAATATTATGATCGGCCAGCCGGACAGTATCGATAACCGCCTGGCACTGGACACACTGGCACTGGCCGCCGTTCCGGAAAAAGACTACGACGGTTACCTCGCAGAGGCCTATGAACACGCTTTCTCCTTTAAAATTTCAGAGAAGGAAACAGCCTTGAGTGAGCTCAGGCTCAAAGAAGTAAAATCGAACATCCTGCCTAAAGTCGGGTTGTTTGCAGAATACTCCTACGCCTACCCGCAGATCCTGTTTTATCCATACGCCATTAGCCTGTACGGCCTCGGACAGGTAGGCGTAAAAGCAGGACTGCCTATATCGGCTTTATATCAGAACAAACACAAAAAACAAGCTGCCAGGATAGCGCTGGAACAACAGGAGATAGAGCACGCCGATACGAAAGATAAGGTCCGTGAAGAAGTGCGGGCCGGTTATCTCCGTTATACAGAAGCACTGGAACGTATCCGCGTGGCACAGGAGAACATCCTGCAGGCACAGGAAAATTTCCGGATCGTCAACAATACCTATTTTAATCAGCTCTCCCTGCTGACCGACCTGCTGGACGCGGAAACACAGCTGCTCCAGTCCCGCTTTGATCTCACCAATGCGGAAGTAACGGCGCAATTACAATACTATCAATTATTGAAAGCAACAGGCAACCTTTAATATATGAGCAACACACACACCAACACGAACACGAACAAAACAGACAGGATTATATCGAGGATCACGACCGTGGTTGCCTCCATTGTGGTGATATGCCTCGCCATATGGGGCATAAGAACGCTGTTGCATCAATGGAAATACGAAGAAACCAACGACGCGCAGGTCGATGAATATATCAACCCCGTAGTCGCTAAAGTTACCGGCTACGTAGCGTCTATCCGTTATGAGGAAAACCAGGAAGTAAAGAAAGGAGACACGCTGGTGATCATAGATAACAGCGAATATGCCGCGCAGCAACAGGAAGCGGATGCGGCGCTGTTAAACGCCAAAGCACAGGTCGGCGTTATCCAGAGCAATGTGTCCACTTCTGCCGAATCGGCCAAAGTATACCAATCACAGATCGCCGCAGCCAAAGCAAAGCTGCATAACCAGGAACAGGAATACGACCGCTACAAAAAACTCTACGATGCGGAGTCTGCGACCAAACAGCAACTGGAAAAAGTGGAAGCTGCCCTGGCCGTGGCCCGCTCTGACTATAATACTGCCATAGACGCCTACAATGCGTCCCTTGCCAAAATCAATGACGCCCGCGTGCAGCAGAGCGCGCTGGAAGCGGAAATCAAAAGGAGAGAGGCCGTCGTAAAAAACAGGGCCCTCACTGTTTCCTATACTGTCATCACAGCGCCGTATAACGGTAAAATGGGCCGCCGTACTATCCAGCCGGGACAGCTGATCCAGGCAGGCCAGACACTCGCCTACATCGTGGACTGGGAAGCCGGTAAATGGGTAGTGGCCAATTTCAAGGAAACACAGATCCGTCATATGTTTATCGGAGAAACGACCAACATCGTCGTAGATGCCTTCCCGGGAAAAACTTTCACCGGCAAAATAGAATCCCTGTCAGGCGCTACCGGCAGCCGGTTTTCATTGCTGCCGCCAGACAATGCTACGGGCAACTTCGTGAAGATAGCACAACGTATCCCCGTACGGATACGCCTAAACGGTACGCCGGAAGAACTGAAAGCGCTGTCGGCCGGTATGAGCGTCAATGTATCTGTATCTAAAGCCCGTCACTGATCATGAGCAAAGGTAATTCCATATTCAGGTCATGGGCGCCGGAATGGCTGACCAGGCTCACCATCTTCCTCGTGATGTTTCCTACGGTCATGCTGTTTGCGCTGTCAACTGCCAACATCAGCGCGGCAACAGGGTTCTACGGGGTGGAACCGGCCGACATACAGTTTTCCATGCTGTTGTATTACGCCGCCCTCGCCAGCTTTACACCGCTGGAACGCCGCTTTTTCAGCCGCGTGTCAACCAAGGAATATTTTCTGATATGCCTGGTATTACAGGTACTGATAAGTTATGCGTGTTACAATACCCGTTCACTGACCGTACTCTTTGCAGGCCGCTTTCTGCAAGGGATGGTGAATTGCGGCGTGACCAGTATCTGTCTGACATTACTCTTCGGACGGCTAAAATCAGAGCACGCGCGGGAAACCGGGTATGCCATTTTTTACACCATGATCCTGTGCTCGGCGTCCCTGACTTCCCTGGTGACCGCTCCGCTGGTAGACAACTTCGAATACAATGTGCTCTATAAGATGATCATCTACACATTTGTGCCTGGCGGAATATTGCTACTCCTGCTGATGAACAAAGTACACCTGGTGAGGAAAACACCACTGTACCAGCTGGACTGGGCCAGCTTCTTCCTCTACAGCCCTATGCTTATTCTCATCGGGTATGTGGTCACCTACGGACAGCAGTACTATTGGCTGCAGGATGGCTCCATCGTCTGGAGCCTCATTGCCATCGTTTTACTGGCGATTGTATTTGTAACAAGACAACTCACACGTAAACGGCCTTTTATACACCAGGAAGTATTTCAGTCGAGGGCATTTCTGTTTGGTATTTTTCTGATTGGCATGTTGTACCTGATCAGAGGTGCGTTCTCTATTACCACCAGCTATTTCTCCACGGTGCTGGGCATGGACCCGATCAATCTGTACGAACTGCTCATTTATAATATTGCGGGGATTATCATCGGGGCCGTTATCTCCGGCAGGTTGATCGTTAAGAAACGCCCGCTGCAGTTTATCTGGCTGGCCGGTTTTTTCCTGTTATTATTATTTCACGGGGGGATGTACTTTCTCTTTGCGTCCGAAGCAGATATGAATACTTTCATACTGCCGTTACTGCTACAGGGAATGGGAGCGGGTATGGTATTTACGCCGATACTGCTGTTCACTATTTCTTCGGTGCCGACAGAGCTTAGCCAGTCGGCCGCAGCAGTGGGCGTATTTATCCGCTTCGCTTTCTTCGGCATCAGTACGGCGTTGATCAATTATTTCTCGTTGTTCTATTCAGGCACACATGCCATGCGCCTGAGTGATCATGTTTCCCGGGCCGACAGTGGTTTGCAGGAAAGGCTTCATCTGTACGAGTCTGCATTGCATGCGCGAGGCATGGAGCCGGACATGGCCGGCCGTGCTGCCACAGGGCTGTTGAACAAGGCGATACAGAAACAGGCTTTTCTGAAATATGCGATGGATTATAATGAGATGGTCGTGATATTGATCCTTGGATTAATGTTGTTGATCATTATGGCGCCGTTCATTAATCGTACGATCATTGACGTGAAAGCTAAACAGCCAGCTGCGGCCACGTTCTAGCTTTGTTTGAAGTGAAAAAATATAACGAACTGATTTTGATTGTTATATAGCTATTAAAAGAAAAGACGCATGAACTGCGTCTTTTCTTTTTTTGAATGGTTGGTATTGGTTTCTACTATGGCAAAAGCTCTTTCAGTTTTTTGTCGAGTGCTTCTCCTTCGAGTTTTTGGGCGATGATTTTGCCTTTCGGGTCCAACAGGAACAGGGTGGGCAGCACCTGTACATTGAACGTGTTTTTAGATACTTCGCCTTTGTCATCATGGGCTTGTGGCCATGGATTGTTTTCATCCTTTACGGCTTTAAGCCAGGCGGCTTTGTCGCGATCGGTGGAGATGCTGAGTATTTCAAAATTTTTGTCTTTATACTGTGCGTACAGTTCACGCATGTGCGGGAAAGCGGCGCGGCAGGGGCCACACCAGCTGGCCCAGAAATCAATGAGCACGTATTTGCCTTTGTAATCAGACAGCTTAACGGCTTTTTCCACTTCGTTCTTCAGCGTAAAATCCGCCGGCGTAGCACCGTTGACGCTGAGTTTGCGGGCAGCGATCTCTGTTTTAACGGCTTCTCCTTCACGCAGCGCCTTTATGGCCGGGGTGAGCTGGGTATATAAAGCAGTCAGCGTTTTATCGTCCAGGGAGCCGCTGTTACGTTGCAGGATCACCGCTGATGCATAAGAGCCCGGGTTCTTGCTTACATAATGTTGCACCAGTTTGTTGATCGCGGCTTTTTCCATGGCCTCCATTTCGGCGCCAGCTGCGGCATTGGCGTTTTTGCCATAGAGGCTTTTCATGACATCAGCACCATACTTGTCCTTCATCTTTTTTTCGATGCCGTCCCAGGTTTTGTCCATTTCCTCATTGAAAGCGGCATACACCTGTTGCGCGGCGCCGTCGGGAGAAGAGTAATGGGTACCGGTACTGTCTATGCGGGCCACTACGCGATAGGTGCCGGGTTTGTCGATCAGGATGGCCTGAGGCGCGTAGCCGCCACGTACTCTTGAATCGTACAGCGATGCGAATAACTGTCGGTAGGGCGCTTCAAAAGGGACTTCACCGGAGAAAGTTTTATTGGTGACCGTCATAGAGTCGTAGCGGTCCGGGTTACGGGAGTACATGTCTATGCGGTCATAGCCACGGGTATCGCCTACCACGGTACCTTTAATGACAACAGTCTTTTGTTGTGCATAGGCTCCTGTGCTTAAAGCGGTGAACAGCAACAGGATACGGGCGCTGGTTGTAATTTTTTTCATATTGACTGATTAAATGGTTGGCACTCTAAGTTAATCCCATTCCGGGTTTTGTTTCAATTCTTTTCCTGCCGGATATTTGTTCATCACATCCAGGGGAATAGGGAACATGTACATTTTAGGCGCCACAAATACCCGGTCTTCGATCTTTGAACGGGTATAGGTGCGTTTGCCGTTGGCAACGGTGATCACCATGCCATATACCGGGCGGCCAAGGAGTTCCGGCCCTTTTTTCCAGCGGCGCACATCAAACCAGCGTTGTCCCTCGAAGGCCAGTTCCACCGTTCTTTCCTGTTCGTATTTTTCCCAGGTCATTTCACCAGCGGGAATAACGGGCATGCCTGCACGTGCGCGGATAAGGTTGACGTACGTGCGTGCTTCTTCTGCATTACCCAGTTTCAGCTGGCACTCGGCGTAGTTGAGATATACTTCTCCCAACCGCATAATGACGCAGTTGTTCAGGTTGGGATTGGAAATCCCCTTCAGATCGTAGGTCGTGTCCAGGAATTTTTTGAGATAATAGCCGGTGGCAGTGCCACGTTCCGCCGGATTGGCGGCGCTGCCTTTCTGCAGGTCGAGTATCTCTCCGCGGAACATCATACCGTCATACAGTACACTGCTGTAAAGACGGGGATCGCGGTTTTCGTAGGGGCGGTCAGGATTGTACAGCGCCGATTCATTCCATGACTTGCCGTCTTTCATCTGAAATGCGTCCACGATGTTTTGCGTAGGATCGTTCACACCGCTGGCGAAGCCGGTAAAGTTACGCGGGTACTCGTAATCGTTCAGGTCATGTTTTTGTTTGCTTTGCAGGCTGCCAAACTGTTTATCGAAAATAACCTCTACATTGTTGTCATTCGCAGGTTGGAACATCGCCTTAAAATCCGGGAACAGCTTGTACTGGTTGAGGTCCATCACCTGTTTGGCCGCGGCAGCAGCACCCTGGTAATCCTGTTCGTTAAGCAGCAGCCGGCATTTCATGGCGTAGCAGGCGCCTTTGGTGGCACGGCCTGTCTGTGCCTTGTCTGTATAAGTGGCGGGAAGGAGAGCGGCTGCCGCTTCAAGATCTTTCAGGATGAAGTTGACACATTCTTTATTGGTGGCGCGTGGGATAGCCAGTTCGTCGTTCAGCCCCAGTGATTTGTCAACAATAGGGAATGCACCGAAATACGCGTAGATGTCCATGTAAAAGAAAGCGCGCAGGAAGTAGGCTTCGCCGCGCATCCTTTGTTGCAGCGCCGCACTGAAAGGAGCTGATTGCAACTGCTCCAGCAGCGTGTTGCATTTACGGATACTGGCGTAGTTGCTGGTCCAGTTGTCGCTGAACACACCGGTAGCGGAATTATACTGGGCAAAGTTTACCAGCTGGCCGTCCAGGTAGGGACGGTTCGATTCACCTTCGTCGGTATAGCTCATCATCAGGTCACTGCCGCCTCGGTCGTACTCGGAGATAATACCGGAGTAGATGTTAGCGATATAGAGATTTACCAGGCTACTGTCTTTCCATATAAGCTCATCGGTAAACCTGTCTAATGGACCTTTGTTCAGAAAGTCCTTCTGGCAGGCCGTCAGGCAGTAGGCGGTGAGCAAAAGGAGATATGCATATTTTTTCATGATGACTGTTATTGGTTGTTTACAGTTGAACATTAATACCCGCATTGTAGCTCCGAATGATCGGATAGGCAACCGTATTGTTGGCAGCAGCCTCGGGGTCAATTTGTTTCAAACGACTGAATGTGAGCAGGTTATTTCCATTTACATATACTCTTACTCCTTTGATGCCCGCAGGGCGCAGCATATACTCCGGTAAATTGTAGGCCAGTTCGGCGTTCTTAAGGCGGATAAAGGAAGCGTTGTGCAACCAGTAATCTGAGTGTTCAGTATTATTAACATAGGCAACAGACAACCTGGGAAATGCGGCAGTTGGATTTTCCGGTGTCCAGTAGTCTTTGTGTATCTCCTGCGGATGTCCGTCGGCGGTGAAGGGGAAAGAGTAGGAACCGTACACATAGGCTTTCACGTTACCATTGCCCTGCCAGAGGAGGTTCAGTTCAAACCCTTTGTAGCGGCCTCCCATAGCGATGCCGTATTGTATTTCCGGATAACCGCCATTGTCGGCAACTATCCTGTCGTTGTTGGTGATTTTTCCATCACCATCAATATCAACATACCTGATATCGCCTGCGGATACTGTCGGGTACAGGGGCTTAGGTCCTTTCTCTACTTCGTCCTGTGACTGGTACAGCCCATTGGACACGAACTTCGGGTTATAGACATTACCTGCCGGCTTCATGATAATAGGCTTGCCGGTTAGGCGCTGCCATTCAGGAATAGAGCTGGCTTCAGGATAGTATACCACTTTGTTGCGGGCGAAGGTGAGATTAGGTTTTACATAATAGGTGAACTTGTCCGTCTTGCCATTGTAACCGATGCTGATCTCGAAGCCGCGGTTGTCTACGATGCCTGCATTTTCTACGGGCAGCTTTATTCCAATCACGTCCGGTACGGCCTGTGCCCTGGGAGCAAGGATATCTTTGGTTCTTTTATAGAAATAGTCGCCGGCAACAGTGATCCGGTTGTCCCACAATTGCATGTCGAAGCCGATGTTGCTCATCACAGCTTTTTCCCAGGTGAAATTAGGGTTAGGCAATACGTTCAGCTCCAGGCCCTGGTAGTACACGGGGCTGGTGCCACCGAAGGAGTAACCATGGCTGACGCCATATCTGTCAGCACCCACGAGGCTATAGCTCGCGAGGAACTGGTAAGGATCTACACGGTCGTTGCCCAGCTGGCCCCAGGAGCCACGTAATTTGAGATAGTCGACCAGGCTTTTTTGCGGGAAGAAATGCTCTTTGGATATCACCCAGCCGGCGCCCACAGAAGGGAAGAAACCGAAGCGGCCGCCCTGCGGGAAGATGTCTGAACCATCATACCGGAAGTTCATTTCGAACAGGTATTTCTGTTGGTAGTCGTAGGTAAAGCGGCCAACAACCCCCTGTCTGTTCTGACGGCTGGCGGTTCCTGACACTGCCACGTTGGTGGGATCGGCGGCATTGAGTATTTCCAGCGCCGGCGACACAAAATTTCTGCCGGTGGCGCCAAAAGAACGTTCGTTATAAGAGGTCTGTGTAAACAGCAACATGCCACCTACATGATGGTCTTTAAACGACCGGTCATAGTTAACGGAAAACTCACTGGTAGCAAAATTGTTCTGCCTGGTGCTCTCTGACAGTTCAGGCGCGGCCGGCAGGTTGTTGGCTTTCTTCATCACGCCTGCATTGTCCATCGTGTACAATACATAAGGTTTGGAAAAGCTCCTGGAGTTAAGCACCAGCCTGTCGTAAGCGAAGGTTCCTTTGAAGGACAGACCCTCTACGAACGGCAGTTTGTATTGCAGGGAGAGGGTGCCGGTGAAGGTGTTGTTATTGTTCTGTATGTAACCGTCTTCGCCTCTGGACTGCTGATAAGCATTGCCTCTGGCTGCAGGAACGAAGCCATACAGACCGTTGCTGAATTGGTTAACATAATAGGGGGGACTGGAAATCGCCATTTTCACCACTTGTCCTCCGCCACCGCGCGTGTCCTTGCTGTCAGACATGATGCCTGCTATTTTAACGTCGAACAACAGGCCTTTGGTGATTTCTGTCTGGAGGTTGGAGCGCACATTGTACCGTTTGTAATTGACTACGGGGTAAAAACCACCTTCATTGTTATAGCCGGCAGATACAAAGTAGCGTGTTTTTTCATTGCCGCCGCTGACAGACAGATCGTACCGTTGCTGTATGGAAGTGGGAGCGAGGATATCGCCGTACCAGTCCGTGTTCGGATAACGGTCGGGGTCGTTGCCGGTCCTGAATTTTTCCAGGACATCATCGGTGTAGCCCTTTCCCAGCGCGGGATTGAAGCTGTTTTCATTTTTGAGTGCCTGGTTGTATAGTTTGGCATATTCGTAGGAACCCAGCGGTTTGAGCGGGCGTGTCTGTTGCTGAACAGTGAGGTTTCCGCTGAAACTGATAACGGGTTTACCGGACCGACCGCCTTTGGTGGTAACGAGAATAACACCGTTGGCCGCCCTGGCGCCGTACACCGCAATGGCGGATGCATCTTTCAATACGGAAATAGTCTCCACCTCGGTAGGTGCGAGGTCGTCCAGGCTTCGGTTGGGAATACCGTCAATCACCACCAGCGGTTCGGAGTTGTTGGTAGTGCTGATACCACGGACATAAAATGTAGAGCCTCTGCCTGGGGCGCCGCTACCTTTGGATACAAACAAACCGGGGGCACGACCGGCCAGGGCGTCGGTAACCCTTGCTACGGGCGCTTCTGCGATTTCTTTACTGTTAACAGTGCTGATAGCCCCGAGCACCTTTACTCTTTTTTGTTCACCATAACCTACCACCACGACTTCCGTCAGCTCTTTGGAAGAGCTGAGGAGGGTTACGTTTACAGGTGTCGCACCGAGGGTTTGCACCTCCCGGGGCGCGTACCCTACGCCACTGATCATCAGTTTTTTATTGGCGGCATTAGGTATGTTAAATGAGCCATTGGCATCCGTATAGGCGCCGGTGGTAGTGCCGGCCACCTGTACGCTGATCCGTTCAATAGGCATGCCTTTATCATCCGTTACGCGTCCTCTTGCGGGAGCTGCGGCAACCGTCGGAAGTGGCTGTGATGGATCTTCTTCTTTCGGGGCGTTGTCAGTCGTAAGGATGTTGTTGCCTTTGTCTTTATTGACAGTAATAGCATAGTAGTCCTTTTTAATATACAGGAACAGCAGACCGTTAGGGTAGAGGATCGCTTTCAGCTGATCTTCCACGCTTTGGTTGCCGGCATGTTCCGGATTAACGGAAGTGTACTTTTCAGAAGCGAGTGTTTTGTCATAGACAAAGGTGACGCCGTATTTTTTTTCCAGCTTTTTTAATGCCGCATCCACGGTCATTTTTTCCTGCCGTTGTTTACCGGTTGGTACGGTTTGCTGCGCCATGGCCCTTTGCGGGAGGGTAGTGGCATTCAGGCAAAGCAATACCATTCCCATAGGGAAGAATAAGACTTTCCTCATCGTTAGTTGGTTTATGTGATTTTGGTTAGCTGTCGCTAGTCCTTGTTCTGCATACAGTCAGCGCTTATGGTGGATGTGCTCCGGACTGAATGATTGGCTTTTGTTATAATTTTTATTTTCGGTTACTGAAATACATGGTATCGTTTCTGCGGCTGATTTCTATGTCGAGGACATTGGAGATGATAAAGAGAATGTCTGCTTTGCTCTCCAGATATATAATACCCTCTATTTTCCTTTGTTTGATTTTTTCATCGTTCACCACTACTTTTTCCCCGTAGTTGTTCTCCAGAATGTCTATGATTTCTGACAGGGGAGCGTCTACCAGCGTGAGTTTGCCTTGCACCCAGCTACTGTAGCTGCTGTCCGTCCTGGAAGCGGAAACCTGTTTGTCCTGTGCATCATATTCCATGAGATCGCCAGGGGAGAGGATTCTGCTTGTTTGCCGCGGATCATGAAAATCGACGCGTACTTTTCCCGATTGCAGGAACACGGTTGTCCGGTGATGTCTTTGTTTCAGATCAAAAGCGGTGCCCAATACGGTCACATCGGCATCCGGCGTATGTACAACGAATCCCGCTGCTTTTTTATCCTGGTTCACCATGAAATATGCTTCACCATGGAGCCAGGCTTCGCGTAGCTGTCCGTTCAGGGAACGGCGGAAGGTCAGCCTGGAGTTGGCCCGCAGGGTAACGAGGGAACTGTCCGGAAGTACCACCTGTCTGGTTTCTCCAAAAGTGGTAGCTACCGCCAGGGTCCTTTTTTGTTGCCAGATATACCAGGCGGTTGTTCCCACACAGGCCAGCAGTCCGGCCCAGATGGCGGCGTTGCGCCACGTCAGCACAGCGTATAGGCGTCTGCGTTTGACAGGTGCCTGTTGTAACTGCGAGATGGTATGCGTATACCTGGTATAGGATGCTGTTAGTGCTGCCGGTGATGGCTCATGCGTTGTAAATCGTACCTGTAAAAGCAGTTGCCTCGCAGTTTCCGCCATGGCGGCGTGCTCCGGGGCAGCAGCTACCCATGGTTCCCATGTTGTCGCTGCTGTTGGATCGTGCTGCAGTACCCATCTCACAAAGGAAGGATTACCCACGAGGTCGGTCACACTATATGTTTCATTGTCCTGTTTATTGCGCTGCATCCTGTTTTAGCTGTTTACTGATATATATAAGTCAGCACAGGGAGATATTACCCCATGGAAACAAAAGTTTTTTAAAAAGATTTCGTTACTGCCGGATAAACAGTAACCGAAGCATAGGCAGCAGCAGGTAGAAGGGGATGTTGACCAGTTGTTTCAGCTCATCCAAAGCACGGGCCATGAGCTTGTAGGTAGCTTTAACAGAGATATCCATTACCCTGGCAATTTCATCGTACTGCATGTTTTCATAGAAGCGGAGGTAAACGGCTTCCCGCTGCCGTGGCGTAAGTTGTTGCAAAGCCTGTAGTATGGCTGCTTTCAGCTGCTGGTCCTGTTCCCGGTGAATCAGAAAATGATCAGCGCCGAATTCGGGAGTGGCGGCCTGGCTGGCGCGTTCTTCGCGCTGCATCCGCTTGATGGCATCCTCGTGGTAGCGGAACAGTTTACGGCGAAAGCTACTGTACACATAACTTTTGCTGGCGTCCATGGCGGGATTGCGGCTGTAAGCCTGCCACATGGATATAAACACGTCATGAATGGCGTCTTCTATCAGACTATTATTGTCCGTCAGTTTCCTGCCGTAGTTGTACAGCTGCCTGTAATAATCCTTATAAGCGGCTGCCGCCTCTGCGGAATCCGGAGCATTAAATATAACGTTGATATTCCGTTGTCCATTAGTGTCCATCAGCGAGGCTAAAGATAGAAATTTTCCGGTTATTATCTTGTCGGGCAATATGTAGACGGCGGATAACAGGGAAGAAGCAGAAATAATTTTGGCGGAACGGTTATGTTTTTTATTTTTGTATTGATCGTTACAAAAATGAGAGGAAGACCAACAACACATGACAACGACGCTGTTGTCTTAAAGGCCCAGCAGGTATTCTGGGAAAAGGGCTACAGTGCAGCGTCTTTGCAGGACCTGCAGACAGCTACCCAAATGGGAAGCGGCAGTTTGTACAATACGTTCCGGGGCGGGAAGAAAGAACTCTTTTCAAAAGCGCTGCAGCAGCGGCGCGAAGCCTTTATGGCATTTAAGAAAGAGATGAAACAACACGAGGCGCCTATTGAGCTGATCAAGGATTTTTTCAGAAGTCTGGCAGAAGCAGATGAGCATACCCATATGAAAGGATGTATTGTTGCCAATACTGTGACAGCCCTGGCTTTTGTGGACAGTGACCTGGAGGCGGAAGCGGTGGGCATCCTGAAAGATGTGGAGCGGATGTTTACCGACACTATCAGAGAGGCGCAGCGGTCCGGCGCTATTGCCAATCCTGCGGATGCTGCTGTTTTAGGGAGATATCTGATCACTTGTTGGAACGGCCTTAACGTGACCAGGAGGATGCATCCGAATAAGGAAAGGCTGAAAGAACTGATCGACATACAGCTGAGTGTATTGACTTAAAATTTTTTACCCATTTTTGTAATGATCATTACAAAAACATAGACCAATTATAATATGGATTTACAGTTAGCATCAAAGCGTGTTTTTATCAGTGGTTCCACTCAGGGGATCGGATTTGCAATAGCGCAACAAATGGCACAGGAAGGCGCCGAAGTGGTGGTCCATGGCAGAACGCAGGCGAAAGTAGACCTGGCTGTACAACAGATCCGTACATGCCGCCCTAAGGTGGTCGTATCAGGCATTGCGGCAGATCTGGCACACGCAGAAGAAATGGAGACCTTGCTACAGCAGCTGCCTGAAATAGATATTCTTATCAACAACGCAGGCATATTCGAGGTAAAAGACTTTATGGACATAACCGACACAGAATGGCTCCATATGTATAATGTCAACGTCCTGAGCGCCGTAAGGCTTTCCAGGCATGTGTTACCGGGGATGCTTTCGAGGAACGACGGCCGGATTATTTTCATTAGTAGCGAGTCTGGTGTCAACATTCCGGGCAACATGATTCACTATGGCACCTCCAAAGCCGCCATGATGGCCTTAGGTAATGGGTTATCGAAATTAACCAAAGGGAAACAGGTAACAGTCAATACGATTCTCGGCGGACCCACTTATTCAGAAGGCGTAGCAGCAGCTGTAGAACAGATTGCCGCCGCACATCAGGCTCCTGTGGACGTGATCAAACAACAGATCATGCAACAGGCGAATCCGCATTCATTACTGGAACGTTTTATAGCGCCTGCGGAAATTGCCAGCCTGGCCGTTTACCTCGCCAGTCCGTTGTCAGCAGCCATCAATGGAGCGTCTATCCGGGCCGATGGCGGCGCGCTGAGAACGCTGTAATCCGGACGGAGCTTAAGGTTCATTTGTTTTACGCGATTCTCAGGGCCTTCATCGAAAGCGCTGAGAATCGCGTATTTCGTATATAGGTAACAGTTAGTTCGTCTCATAGAATCAGCCAGCATCCTGGCTTGGAAAGTTTAGCGGGAATTAGTATCTTCGACGAAATCTTTGCAGGAAATCATTTCCTTGCGTCAGTGCTAACCCTTCATCTTACCAGCGTTTCCTGCTGGCATTTTCATTTTCTAACCTTTGCTTTTAAACTGGATAGGGCGTACGCGTTATACATTTCCGTTGTATGATGCGTTGTTCGCGTCTCGGGTTCTTTGATAGTTAGTTTATCGCGTGACTTCACGACGACCATGTCTCTATATGAGAAGCGTGTTTATGGGAGTAGAGAAGCATTCAGTATTAGTCATCATCACACATTCATATGATCTTACGCTTTAAAAGCCCCGGGAATCGGCTGTATAACGGCTGAACATAGGGTACTCTGGGCAGCTTCCTCAAAACGTTTTAATCCGATTTTGGTTATGAACTTTTCTAATACTTCTTATGGTCGTTTTTTATTTAACATAATGTTTATTATAAGAATATTTGGAGGCTCTGAATTTTGATTCTCCCTCAGCGAAAAAGTCTCTACCAAAATGGGCGGAAATTGCACGAAATGAAGCCGCTGTGGCTGGTTTATACGAATTTATGCTGAGCTGATGTACGGATGTGGAATTCTCAGCGCCTTCGTTTTTGGGGTAAAATGTCTTCGTTTTTGGGGTAAAATGTCGTTGATGCCTCAGTATAACCTGACCTATACCCCAACGGCGAGGTAGAATATCTTTATAGTATTCTTTGTGCTGGTGCAGGCTTTGTTGGCCTGGATCATTTGCTGGTGTGAAACTGTATATATGGAACGGTGACCATAGGCCCTAACCATCAAAGAAATAAAAATGCCGCCGGCATGCACAAAGCTTGACAAAGCCCACGCGCTGGCGGCAAAAAATGTAGCAAAAAATATTATGCAATAACGGCTATGAATTCGATCACTTCGCCATCCAGCCCGTACACCAGTGCGTTCCGGACTTTCAACGGCGGCTGTCCCAACGATAACACCCCAGGCTCAACGCAGCTCGTAGCGCCGAGAGATATTGCATGCGCATACGCTGCGTCCACATCATCCACAGTGAGCGCCAGGTGTAGCAATGCGCCTGCCACAACGTCTTCTCCGGGTGTTCTCCGACGGCCTTGCGTGGCGATATGGGCGTCTTTATCGAAGACCTCTATAAATGATCCTGTGCCCGGAATTTGCAGCAGCGCGGCATGTGTAATATTGAATGCTGGTAGCGTCCAGGAATGAAACGGTATAAGACCCAGCGCCTCATAAAATCTGCAGGTGGCAAAGAAATCATTCGCCTGAATAGCCAAATGATGGATGCCCGTGATATTCGTCTTCTTCATGCTGCAAACATACTACATGATAAGAACACACCATCGGACTAACAAAATTGTTAGCGCTCAAATAAGCCACTGTGGCCATTTTGTTATCGATAAACAGTAGTCTGATCATTTTCCAAACGTCAGCGATCAGATTCAGGGTTGGAATAAAATTTCGATACCATCAGCTTCTGCGAAGCATAAATACCGGAGTGCCCGCTGAAATAATAAGCGGTGAAACATGCCACAGCAAAATAAAGAACATGGTCGGCGCCAAAAAGCTCAACGCCCATCAAGGTGCAGGCTAACGGGGTATTGGTGGCTCCGGCAAATACAGCAATGAAGCCCAGTCCTGCGAATAGGTCTACCGGTGCGCCAAGCAGCAGCGCCAGCGTATGGCCCAGCGTGGCGCCCATAAAAAACAGGGGGGTCACCTCCCCTCCTTTAAATCCCATTCCCAGCGTTACAGCTGTGAAAACGAGCTTCCACAGCCAACTCCAATCGGAAATATTTCCAGTGTCCCGGAAAGCGTTGACAATGCTGACACCATCCGGCGACTGACTATAAACGCCCAGTCCCAGATAATCACGGGTACCGGCGATGAATGTCATGGCGATGATCATTACTCCACCCACCACCGGAATCAACCAGGGTATTTTAATATAGGTGTTGGCGTTATATTTAATAGCATGTATCAGCCAGGAGAACAAGAAACTGGTCAGCCCGAAAGCTACGCCCACCACAATTACTTTCAATAAGAGCAGTAAATCCGCTTTCACAAAAGGCACATAAGGCGTCAGGTGTGTACTGGTATATAATATTTGATAGTGCGTATGGGAAATACCCCAGGCTGAACACACCACATCAGCCAACACGGCGGCAATCAGGCAAGGCACCAGGGCGTCGTAGCGCATCGCGCCGATGGCCAGCACTTCCAGGGCGAATACAGTACCCGCGATCGGGGTACCGAATACGGCGCCAAAACCCGCCGCAATACCGGTCATCAATAATATACGTATATCCCTGTGGGTTAGCCCCAACGTTTTACCGGTCCATGCTGCCATGCTGCCGCCTATTTGTACCGCTGTGCCTTCCCGCCCGGCGGAACCGCCAAACAGATGGGTGATAACGGTCGTCAACAGCACCAATGGCGCCATTCTCGCAGGAACACCGCCACCTGGCTGGTGTATTTCGTCCATGATCAGGTTATTGCCTTTCTCTGCATTCCTGCCACCCAGACGGTACAACCAATAAATCAAGACGCCCGCCACGGGCAACAGGTATAGTAGCCAGCCATGCTCGAAGCGTATTTTTGTTGCCTTGTCCAGCAACCATAAAAAGAGGGCTACCAGACTGCCCACGATAAGGGCGACGGGTAATACCAATACTGTCCATCTCAGCAGCTGATACGCCACTGTTACTTGTTCCGGTTTATTCGTGTGTTGTTTCATGTCCTACAAACAGCAGTTTACGACGATACTTCTGCATCGCCAGGTTCGTTTTGTAGGCGCCATCAGTTTCGGAGGACCCGAAACGGTTCTGAGCAGGAAGACACCATTTCCTGTGCCGCAAAAATAAAACTAATCTGCTAATAATCCAGCATAATATGCTGCGCCCCAAAGGGCTGACTTATCATTATTGACAATATGAATGGGAACACTGCCCAGCAATTCGGCCATCCGGTCGCCCTGCATATAATGGTGGTAGAATTCGCCCGTTTCCAGTAGCCGCGCTATCTTCGGTGGAATGCCCCCTCCAAGGAACAGCCCTCCGGTGGACTTCATCTTCAATACAAGGTTGCACGATTCACGGCCCAGATAACGCACAAACAGCTCCATGGTCTTCACGCAAATAGGAACTTTCCCTTCCATGGCTGCCTTGCTGATGGCGGCGGCATCATCGCCGGTGGCCATTTCAGCTGCCAGTGCTGACGGTACTTCCATGCCTTTCACATCCCGCAGGAACTGGAAGATGGTCACAATACCAGGGCCCGAAATCACCCGTTCCCAGCTGGCGACCTCATATTTTTCCTGCAGATAACGCAACAACGCAATGTCCAGTTCTGTTCGCGGCGCAAAGTCGCCATGACCGCCTTCTGTCGGGAATGGATGATGATATTGGCCATCCCAATATAGTCCGGCCATCCCCAGCCCCGTGCCCGGAGCGATGATAGCCATATTCCCACTGTTGTCGGCTGCGCCACGGTGCAGCGTGGTCAGTTGTCCGGGCGATAAGGTGGCCAGGCCATAGGCGGTAGCTTCCAGGTCGTTGATAAGGGCTACTGCACGGATGCCCGTCGCCTGCCGGATCTCATCTTCACTTAGTTCACGGGCCAGGTTGGTCAGCTCCACTTTTCCCTTTACCACGGGCCCTGCCACGCCAATGCATATACGCTGCGGCTCCTGCCCTCCCTGACTGATAAAATGCTGGATAATCTCTGAGAAACTGGCGTAGTCGCGGGAAGCGTATTTGTCTTCACGCACCAGGTCCAGCTCTCCATCGGTCAATCGGAACAGCGCCAGGTTGGTCTTGGTGCCACCCAGGTCGCCCGCCAGCAAATACAGGTCCTTCCCCTGCTCATATACGGGCGCTACAAACCTGGGCAAATAATGCTGCTTTTTGATCGTCTGCATAACATCGTGAACTTATCTCCTAAAAATAGTCAAATTGGAACAGCATTTGCCCCTCGTTGAACAATTTTCTGAAAAAAATGTAAACCCAATAAATTGATTTTAATGGAAAGACATACCTATCAGACTGGACTTATCGGCAATTGCGCATTCCTGGCGCATATTAACAAAGATACTAATGTAGACTGGCTCTGCTGGCCGCGGATGGACAGCTCCTTTATTTTCGGCGGGCTGCTCGACCGTAAAAAAGGCGGTACCTTTTCCATTTTGCCCAATGGTGATTTTGATTCCCACCAATATTATATGGAGAACACCAATATTCTCTGTACGGAAATCACGACGCATGAAGGGAGCTACCGGGTGACTGACTTCGCTCCCCGCTTTCTGCAATACGAACGGTTTTTTAAGCCGTTGATGCTGATCAGGAAAGTAGAACCACTGGAAGGTTCTCCCCGTGTGCGCGTGAAATGCACGCCCACCTGCGATTACGGCACGGCACTCCTGCATCCTGTCCGGGGCAGCAACCATATTGAGTTTGCAGGATGTGAAGATAAAATAAGGTTGACCACCAATATCGCTGTCAGCTATGTTTTTGAAGAAGAATATTTTGTGTTGAATGATACCAAGTACCTGATACTGACCTACGGCCAGCCGCTGGAAGCACCATTGACCAGCACCGCGGAGCAGTTTTTTCGTGAAACGATCGCCTATTGGCGCACCTGGATCAAACACTCTTCCATCGCCAACTACCACCAGCCATACGTGATCCGTGCCGCGCTGGCGCTCAAAATACACCAGAACGAAGATACCGGCGCCATTATAGCCGCCAGTACCACCAGCCTCCCCGAGTTCCCGGACAGCGGCCGCAACTGGGACTATCGCTACTGCTGGATGCGTGATACCTATTATGTGATCACCGCACTGAACCATATCGGACATTTTGAGGAGATGGAAAAGTATTTCAGCTATATCACAGACATCTCTTTCTCAGGTGATTTCCGATATCAGCCACTATATGGTATTACTGGTAAGAAGGATTTGACAGAGACCATTCTCCCCCATCTGGACGGTTATATGGGCAATCAGCCAGTAAGGATAGGCAACCAGGCATACGAACATATTCAGAATGATATATATGGACAGGTGCTGATCTCCATGTTGCCCCTGTATACCGACCACCGTTTTATTTTCTCTGAAAGAAAAGACTCTGACCGGTGGATCAATCTGCTGCTGAAGAAGATAGAACGGACCATCGATGAAAAAGATGCAGGTATCTGGGAATTCCGGAACATGGCTAACGTACACTGCTATACGAACCTGTTCCAGTGGGCAGGTTGTAATGCCGCTGAAAAAATGGCCCGTACCATTGGCAATGAAGAACTGATCGACCGCGCCATTGCGCTGAAAAACCGGGCTGCAGCCCATATCGAAAGCTGCTACGATCCCGTGCGGAAAGTATATACCAACGCAGCAGGCAGCCAACACCTGGATGCCAGTACCTTACAGCTGATCATGATGAACTACCTGGACCCTGCGTCTGAAAAGGCGCGTGATCACCTGGCCGGACTGGAAAAGGAATTGAAAACACCGGAAGGACTGTTTTACCGTTACCGGCATTCTGACGATTTCGGGTTGCCAAAGACCACTTTCCTCGTGTGTGCATTCTGGTATGTGGAAGCGCTCGCCTGCGTGGGACGGCTCGACGATGCGCAACGTGAATTCAGTAAGCTGCTCCAATATTCCAACCATCTCCTGCTCTTTAGCGAGGACGTGGAGTCGGCTACCGGCAGCCAATGGGGTAATTTCCCGCAGGCTTATAGCCACGTAGGCCTGATGAATGCCGCCTATCGTATCGCCATGAAACTGGATAGGCCCATCTTCATTTAAGTATTTAGGTATTTAGATATTCTATTGGTGTTTTGTTATAACACCAATAGAATATCTAAATACCTAAATCCCTAAATATCCGAATGTACGGTCTTCAACGTACGCAGCAAATGCCTTACTTCATGATGGCTGCGGAGATAATACTGTGCGGCTGATACCTGACTTCCCACTTTAATGGTGATCGCCTTCGGCGGCAGGGCTTTAAAAATATCCTCATCAGTTACGTCGTCTCCCATCGCCATAATAAAATCATACTTCTTGTGGTTCAACCAGCTCAGCGCCGCCTTACCTTTATTGATCTCAACGTTCTTTACTTCAATCACCTTGTCACCGGGCAATACCTGCAACCCCTTTTCCACGGTATAGTATCGTAGGGTGTTCATGAGTTCATTGGCACGCAATTCTCCCAGACCGGATTCCACTTTGCGGTAATGCCACACCAACGAATAACTTTTTTCTTCTATAAAAGACCCGGGGGTACGGTCTGTGGCCAGTTCCAGCATCGGTATTATCTCTTGTTTCCATTTATCGGTAAGCCCTGGCAGCTGGTACCACTCCCCTTCCTTTGTCTTCTGCCAGGCGCCGTGTTCAGCGATCAGGTCAAGCGGTAAGTGGCCAAACCACTCTCCCAGTGTTTCGTGTTTTCTGCCGCTGATCATAACAATATCATTGCCCGGGAAACTTGCCAGTTCCCGCAACAGCTGATACAGGTCCGGGTCTGGCGCCGCCATGTCTATATTGCTCTGGAACCCTACAAGGGTGCCGTCATAATCCAGGAAAATAATGCGCCTTTTGGACTGCCTGTACTGCTGCCGTATCATCATGGCGGTTTCCTGGTTTACCCGGCGGGCCAGCATATTCTGCTGCATCTGGTTCACTTCCTCCAGACGGGTCATAAACAATTTCACCCAGTGGTTAATGTTGAATTTGGACACCAGCTGCCGCATTTGTTTCATGCGCCGCTGTTGTTCCGGCAAAGGCATATTCAACGCGTCCACAATAGCCCGTGTAATAGCCCCGATGTTATTGGGGTTGACGATGATGGCGTCAATCAGCTCTTTAGATGCACCGGCCATTTCACTGAGGATCAGTACACCGTCATTATTGTTCCTGCTGGCCACATACTCCTTGCTGACGAGGTTCATCCCGTCCCGCATTGGCGTTACCAGACAGATATCTGCATAATTATAGAGGGCCGATAACACCTCTACCGGGAAGGAACGATAAAAGTATTGTACCGGGTGCCAGCTGAGGGTACGGAACCTGGCGTTAATATTCCCTACCAGTTTATCGATTTCGTCCCGCAACTCTTTGTATTGCGGAACGGTGTCCCTGGAGGGTACTACAATCATATACAAGACAACTTTACCTACATACTCCGGGTGCAGCTGTAGCAATAACTCAAAAGCCTGCAGGCGCTGCAGGATGCCCTTACTATAGTCCAGCCGGTCGATAGAAAGTACCATTCTCTCCTGCTGGAAATTCTCTTCCAGTTTTTGCAGCTGATGTTTTACCTCCGGGTCCTGTCCGAGGTTGGAAAATTTATTGAAATCGATCCCCATCGGAAATGTTTCCACTACGGTAACACGATCATTGTTGGAGACAACGTTAGCGCTGGTATTGACCGGCAGGATACGGCTGGCGGCATTGAGGAAGTGACGGGTGTCATCAAACGTGTGAAATCCCATCAGGTCGGCGCCCAGCATCCCTTCTAACAGCTCCGCACGCCACGGGATCAGGCGGAACAGCTCGTAGGAAGGGAAAGGAATATGGTTGAAAAAGCCGATGGACATTTCCGGCATTTCCGCCCGTAGCATGCCTGGCAGCAGCAGCAGCTGATAATCATGTATCCAGATGATATCGCCTTGTTCGGCCACCTGCAGCACGATATCGCGGAATTTTTTGTTCACCTGGTAATAGGCGTCCCAGTAGGCCTGGTCATAGCGGGCATACACGGCCATGTAATGGAATACCGGCCATAACGTCTCATTGGAGAACCCTTCGTAGAAATAATTGATTTCTTCCTGTGTGAGAAAAACGGGCATCAGGTTCATTTGCCTGAGCTGTTTGGTGATCTTCTCCTGTTGTTTCGGATCACTGATTTCCTGTCCGGGCCATCCCAGCCAGATGTTGTTCCCTTCCCTGTAAATAGATCCCAAACCGGTAGCCAACCCACCTTCACTGGCCTGCAGTGTAAATTCACCGTCTTTCTCTGTAATTTTTACCGGTAGCCTGTTCGATACAATAATAGTCTTTCGCATAGTCAGTTTATATCTCTAATTATCAATTACGTGATCTGTGTGCAGCAACAAAACAAATAGCACACCCAAAAGAGCGGAACCGATACATTTAAATAAATATAATGCTGCTAAAGCGGCTGTGGTTCATCAACAGGGCATATCCGGAGTGGGATAGCGGGTTTTCCTGCAAAGGGTGATCTTCGCAATATAATGGTTTTCAAGGGCAAAAGGAAGGGAAATATCTCCCCTTCCTGCGAAATACTTGCTACGCAGGGCTTTCAACACATATAAAAATAAAGGGTATTTATTGGCCGAGCAGTTGCTCCATCATCTCCATTCCAATGACGGCATCTTCCACGGAAGAGGGATTGGCGCCCTGGCCGCGGAAATACTGCACTACTTCGGCTATCAGCGGCGCCTGGACATGGGCAGGCGTGTCGAAACGAAAAGATTCGGTCCCTGCCGCCGTTTCCAGCGTGGCCACGTCGAAATTCCGGAAGAAATGAAAGCGGATGGTCCCGGCATCTCCGGTAATAGTACAATTGTCCTCCTCCCGACCATCAGGCGCTGCGAAATTCCAGCTGCCGTTAAAAAGCACTTCCCCGGGAAACAGTATCTGCCCGCTAACCTGGTCGGCTATACGTGGATCGGTTCCGACACTGATACCGCTGATCTTTAACGGCTGCCCGAAATAATACAGGAGGATATCCAGCTGATGCGGGGCGAGGTCGTGAAAGTGGCCGCCGCCTGACAAGGCAGGGTCCAGGCGCCATCCGGCGTTCTCCCTGGGGGCCGCTTTCCACAGGCGCAGGTCCACATGCAGCACCCGGCCGATACGCCCTTCCGCCAGCCACTGCTTCACTGCCACAAATGCGGGCAGCCGACGACGGTAATGCGCCACACAGGCACGAACACCACCCGCATTGACAGCTGCAGCTATACGGCGGGCTGCTGACAGGTCAACGCCGACCGGCTTTTCAATATATACCGGCAGGCCCCGCGCTATGGCGGCGAGGGCATATGCTTCATGGCTGCCTGGCGGCGTAGCGATATAAACCGCGTTCACATCCGGGTCCTGCAACAGCTCATTGGCATCGTCATAGTAACGGTCTACCTGGTGACGCCGCGCATAGTCCTGCGCCAGCTCCCGGTTGCGGCGCATAACGGCGGTTACGTCACTGTTGGCAGCCAGCCGGAAGCCGGGGCCGCTCTTTACTTCAGTTACATTACCGCAGCCAATGATGCCCCAGTTGATCCTGTCCATAGTTTCCTGATTAAGCAGACAAAATACAAATTACTTCTTTAACGTCATCAGCACTACCCCTGCAATGACAACGGCAGCTGATACGCCCACCATGCTGTCGATCACTTCGTTGCCGATGGCCCAGCCCAGGAACATCGCTACGACCGGGTTCACATAAGCGTAGGTGGCGGTGAGACGGGGCGGCGCATTCCTGGTAAGCCAGCTGTAAGAGGTATAGCCAACCAGTGATCCGATCATAACAAGATAAATATAAGCCAGCCAGCTACGTTGGGACATTTCCGGTAGTGTGTCCCATGCCCCGGGCTCCAATAATCCGCTGGCCAGTAATGAAAACACTCCACCTGCCAGCATCTGAACAGCGGTACTGGTCATCTGGGTAGGCATCGGTAGCCGTTGTACGAACAGTGAACCGGTTGCCCAGCAGATATTGCCCGCTACTACCACGAGAATGGGCCACAAAGGAAAACTGCGGCTGGCATGTGCTGCCGAGAACGGGTTAAACAACAGGAACAGCCCCAGGAACCCCAGGACAATCCCTATTGTAGTTAGCAACGACGGACGTTTCCGGCTAAAGAAGGCCCAGTCCAGTCCCATAAACCAGGCAGGCATGGCTGCCACGATCAGGGCCACCAGCCCGGAAGGCATATAGTGAACGGCCAGCGCTACGGTAGTATTCCCGATACCTATCAGCAATACCCCTACGAAAATGGCGGACAACAGCTGCCCTTTAGTGGGAATACTCCTTTCTTTAAGATAACCAATGATCAACAGGATACCTCCGGCGGCAAAAAAGCGGAGGGCCGACAATAAAAAGGGCGGCACGGTTTCCGTAGCGATCTTCATACCCAGATAGGTAGATCCCCAGATGATATATACCGCCAGCAGATACAGGAAGGTCTTTGACCCTGAGCTGGCAGGTTTTACGGACGCGGTCATTTTGCTTTCTTTTTATTACGCTGATTAAATTGCTGCACTTTATTGATATCCCCACAGCTGCTCATGCTACACCATTTACGGGAGCCATTACGACTTTTGTCGAGAAACAGCCACCCGCAGGAAGGACATTGCCGCACCTGCTGTAAACCATTTCCGGTATAAAGCTCCAGTGCGGACTTTACCAGCCACCAGATCAACTGCTCCAGTGCCGGTGCGTTAAACAATAATTCTCCCTGACTTCGCGCAGGTTTCCAGGCCACTTCAATATTGGCATATGCCTCGGCGACATAAGTGTTAAACAAATGCAGGTCCGAAGGGTCAGGTGCTTTCCGATGGATAGCAGCTGTAAAAAGCCGTAATAATAACTCCCGCAGCCCGATGCTTTTGTCAAAAACGACGGCTGCTTTTTGCGGATATCCTTTCGCCAGCCGTTCCAATGTATGAGACACTTTGACAGTAATCACTCCCGTACGACCATACCATTCCAGTAGTTCCCTAAAACCGGAAAGGTAATCATGTGAGGCTGGCTTCATCCGGTTACTGACCGTGTTCACGAAATCCAGACAAAGTATTCCGCCATCAAAACGTAAGGTGGCGATGCTTTTTTCTACTGACATAATTCAGTGTTTAAGATAGTCCTCTGCACAAATGTAAGGCATTATATTAACCAGTAAAATTAATTTTGGTGGTTAATAAAAATTGAGGCTTTGGCAAGGAATTTCACATCTTAAATCATTACAACAACAAAAGCAAAATAATCAACTTAAAATCATCAACTTACAACAACAAGAAGAGCCACTTTTGGTGGCTCTTCCCTGGTAAGTATAATAGTATTTTAAGGCAGATATCGCTAAAGGAAAGTCGAATTTTTTGAGCTGCTCATCTCCTGCCTCCAGGAATAACGGGCGGGGGCAATATTACACTAAAAAAACGAACTATCTGTATAAATTTACGAATACAAAATAATTTTATATTATCAAATATACAAATACTATTTACATATAATAAATATAACCTTGTGAGAACTTTCTGACGCGGTCTGAGATGCTTTAGAGATATATTAAGAAGTGTCATAATGACCGGTTCGCCAGGAAACGAGCCACTTTTTATGGACGACATTTGTCGCAGCCAAACGACAAAAAAGAAAACAGCCAGCTGTATTTTGGTTTAAACTGTACACCGTTTTTGGCGGCCATTTACTACTCATGGACCCGAAGTACCTGTCCGGTCACCACCCCTTCGATACTTCTCAGGTAGGCATTCACCAAGCGCTGCATCGGCACCGGATTAAACCCGGGGAACAAATGCCCAATGGCCCCTGCTGAGTCTTCTGCAAGCCCGGGACTAACAGCATTGATACGAATGCCCCGCTGCAATTCGGTAGCAGCAGCCATCACAAAGCTGTTTACAGCGCCGCTTACGATAGCCCCGGCCACCGTATCGCGGGCGGCCTCGTCTGCCAGTATCCCGGACGTCAGCGTAAAAGAGCCATTGTTGTTCAGATAATGCTGCCCCTTTAAGACCACATTTACCTGGCCCATTAACTTGGAATGGATAGCCTCCATTACATCCGCCGCCTGTAGCCGCTGAAAACTTTCCATGCCGGAAGATCCGGCCGTGACCACGACTGCATCAATATTACCCACTGTTTTATACAGCTGGTCAATAGAAGCCTCATCAGTAATGTCTACACGTACATCCCCGCTACTGCGGCCCGCTGCTATGACTTCATGCCTTTCCAACAATGCTTCCCTTACTTTCATGCCAATGGCTCCGGTAGTACCGATCATCAGGATTTTCATACATTAAATAATTTTATGTTTGATTATGCGGGAGATAATAATCCGCTATTCGAATAAGTCCTCTACATTGGCCAGTATCTCACAGTCACAATGACCGCCATGTTTCCGCAGCCAGATCAAAACAGGTTCTGGCTCCTCCATTCCGGCTGCTTCCAGACAACGTAATGTCAGCCGGGGAGAATGGTCACAACCATACCTTCCCAGCGCTTCGTCCAGGTAGTCGAACAGTTGCTGAAATTGTTCACGTGGCATCGGCAGGCTCTCTTCAAATGCTGCCGCTGCCTGTTGCTGCAAGGGGGCCAGAAGTTGCTTCCGCCGTTCTTTTTCTGCTTTTGATGGCATCTTGATAAGCTACTTTAGGTTTCCGGCTGTAAAGTACAAAATATCAACGTCCTGCATGCTGATGGTGTTACTCCGCTTTCAGGGCATCCACCGGATTGCGCAGGGAGGCGCGGACAGTTTGCACGCCTACGGTGAGGAAAGTCACTACAAAAGTAGCTCCCCCTGCCATGGCTAATATCTCCCAGCCAAAATGCGATCGATAGGCAAACTGGTCGAGCCAGCGATGCATCATCAACCAGGCAAGCGGTAGCCCGATACCAATAGCCAGACTTACGGCCCGTAACAAATCCTTTGACAGCAACAAGGTAAGTTGAGCGGTCTTTGCTCCCAGCACTTTGCGGATGCCTATTTCACGCCGGCGGGTTTCGGCGGTAAACGCTGCGAGACCGAAAACACCCAGGCAGGATATTACGATGGCAAGTGCTGCGGCGTAACCTGCCAGTGTGCCTACCCGCTTTTCAGCAGTGTACAGCGCCTGATAGTCTTCATCCAGGAAATGGCTTTCCAACACATACCCCGGGTTATAGGCACGGTAAAAACCATCCAGCCGCTTCAGCACGTCCTGCTCCATTCCTGCACTGATCTTCAGCATAACGGTGCCACCCCTTGGCTCTATGATGAAAAAAAGCGGCTGTACACGGCTATGCAACGATTGGAAATTAAAATCTTTAACTACGCCCACGATCTCGCGCCTGGCGTTTCCAAACAGGATGGTTTTACCCACTGGTTGTTCCAGTCCCATGGCGGCTATGGCTGCCTCATTGAAAATAATGCGGGAGGTGTCTGCGGCATAGTTACCGGAAAAGCCTGTCCCTTCTTTCAGTTGGATACCCAGCGTCTCCAGCATCCCTTCTCCCGTCTGGAACGGTCTAAAGAGGATATTCTCTGTACGGCCCTGCCTTTCCCAGTTTATTGGCTGACTGGCTTCCCCAAATACATGGCCCACCATACTGGAGGCCGTCACTACGCCGGGTATTTCCCGGACAGCCGCCAGAAAGGCATCCATATGCTCCGGCACTTTTCCTTCTGCATTAAAATATACCACATGGTCTTTCTGGTAACCAAGATTACGGTCCCGGATATACGTCAGCTGATGCTCCACCACCATTACTGCCACAATCAATACCACAGAAAGGCTGAACTGGAAAACCACCAGTCCCTTCCTGGCCCATAGCCCACTGACGCTGTTCACCATTTTCCCTTTCAATACCAGCACCGGCTTAAACGCCGACAGGAAAAAGGCAGGATAACTGCCGGCCAGCAGTCCTGTAAATAAGGTAATACCGGTAAATAACGCTGCCAGCGACCAGCTGAACTCCAGTTGCAGTTGCTTTCCGGTAATGAGGTTGAAAGGGCCCAGTAACAGCCATACCATCAGTATGGCCAGCAACAATGACAGTACCGATAGCAACAGTGACTCACCCAGAAACTGTTTCATCAGCGCCCAACGGCTGGCACCCAGCGTTTTGCGTACGCCCACCTCCTTCATCCGGATATTCGCCCGGGCAGTAGCAAGGTTCATGAAATTGACCGTTGCAATAAAAACAATAAATAATCCTATCAGGCCAAACAGTTTCACATAGGTAATCCTGCCGCCTGCCTGATGCCCGTTTTCGTAAGTGCCATACAGATAGTTGTCGGCATAAGGCGCCACGAAGGAAGTACGCGCTTTATTACCGGTGCGGTCCTGCATGAAGCGGGTCAGTTTGGCGTTGAAGGCGGGTACCGCTGTACCTTTCTTCAACAGTAACCAGGTGACAAACGGCCCTCCGGGTTCCAGATTGTCACCAATACGCATCAACGATTTAAAAGCACTGAAGGGAAGAATAAAATCGAACTGTAAAGAAGAGACACCCGGCACGTCTTTAAAGACGCCCGCCACCACGGCCGGCCTTTTGAACACGTCAATCTGCCAGTCCAGCTGGCGACCTGTTATATTATTAACGGTACCGAATAAACGCAGGGCCATGCTTTCAGAGATCACTATACCATTATTATCAACCAACACCTGCTTTTTATCTCCCATGAGCATAGGATAACTGAAGATGTCAAAGAAGTCTTTACCTGCAAAAAGCCCTTCGCTTTTCAGGTGCTTGCCCGCTGCCGTCACGGTAAAGCCCGGGAACCAGCCCCGGGGGGTACTGACCACCGACGCCTCCACTTCCGGCATTTCCTGTTTCAACACATCTGCCAGCTGTGCAGGCGATTCCATCGTTGTCAACAATCCCTTTGCGTGGGGTTTGCTTTCCATGACAGTGTACAGCCGCGGGCCGTTTTCATGAAAGCGGTCCATGCGCCACTCATCTGTTATCCAGAGACAAATTAATAACGTACAGGCGAGGCCGGTAGACAAACCGGCTAAATTAAGCAGGGTAAAAAGCCGGTGTTTCAACAGGTTACGCCAGGCTACTGTCAGGTAGTTGATAAACATGGTGAGATGGTTACGGATAGCGAAAAGATAAAATAAAAGCGGCACCAAGGAAGGTGCCGCTTTCTATATCCATTTAATACAATCCATAAAACATATCATACTATTTTAAAGTGTCCGCTTTGGGAAGCAGCGCGTCCGTATACGGACGTTGCGCGCCTGCTGCCACATACACTTCGATCATCGCATTGGTAGGCCGGCGTGGCGCCAGGAAAGAGTCTACCAGCTGATAATGCTGCCGCAGTTCACTTCTTAAGGCAAACGGGAAGAAGTTGTTTAACGTTGGCGCATACTCGTAGAGGACAAGATCATAATGACGACCCCGTATTTTCCCCTTAAACGCCGACAGCTGGCGGTTAAACATGCCCACGCCAAGGTGGTACCACAGTGGATAGTCCTGCCCGGTTTCCAGTTTGAAAGGCATGGCTTCCGCCAGGGGCGTCAGCTCTGTCATATTCAATACCCGGATACCTTCTTTTTTCTGCTGTACTACCGGTAACGCCAGTACGCGATCAATACCGGCCACTGTCTGCTGCGGCATATAAATCCTGCGAAATACCGGCAGCCTGGAGAAAGTCCACTCAGACACCGGTACATCCGTGGTGTCGGTATTGACCATAAAGTTCCGGCGGGACACCACATTTTCATGGGTACTGTCATTGGGTGCATAAGCCACTTCCTTCACGGGGAACAACCTGTCTGTGTATCGGCCAATGTATTTCCACCAGGTACCGGACCACCAGAACAAAATCAGTGCGGTAGCCGCAATTAAAGACCTGCCCGAGTTGAGGGGTATTGACAGCAAGCGGCATAACCAGCTGGCAATGAAGGCGAAAGCAAAACTATGGAAGAAAATGTTGTTGTCCGGCGGCGTGTAGCTGGTGACCTGGAAAATGGCCGCTTCGCCTAAGATACCCAGCGTCAGCAGCGCAAACAGTACCTCCCGGCGTTCGTGTATCCAGCTGCCCCATTGTTTTACGCCCGCAGCCAGGCAAAGCGCTACCAGCAACACATAGATCTTGATCCAATTGGAACCGCCCATGATCTCGTCTGTAAAATCGTTTAGGGCTAACCGTGAGCTGTGCGGCGCCTGTCCGTGATTAAACCAGTAAGCGAATCCCGGCATCAGGGGAACGATGAAAGCCACGGCAATCACCGCGAACAGCCCGAGGAACACCGGTAGGTCCAGCCAGCGGCGGGTTTCCAATGAATTGTAGGCCAACAGCGCCAGGCACAGCATCAGCGCCATCCCGCCACCATCCTGTTTGGTGAAGAGCGATAAGAAGATAAACAAAGCCGCCAGCGTCATCAGCAGGTACCGGCGCCCGTTGCCTTCCGCAAAAAAGGAACGCATCAGGAAACTAAGGCCCACCAGTTCGTACACAATTACGGTATGATTGTACCACGGCCAGAAGTTAAAGAAGGAATAAGACATCACGAACACCAGTACCGACAGCAGCCGCACGCCGGGCGTCACGTTCAGGCTTTTGAGGATAGACCGGAAGGAAAGCCCGGCTATAATATTGATGAACACCTGTGCCTTCACAAGTGTGATCATTTGCGGACCGAAGATTTTAAAGAACAGTGCAGGGATGATCCAGAAACCATAGCCCAGCGGGCTGCCATAGTCTTTAAAGGGAACCTGCCCGGAAGACAGCCTGTAAGCCCCTTCCCATGACAGGAAGATGTTCACGCGATAGGGAAAGGTAGTAAACAATGGTACCAATGCCAGCAGCACGATGACCATGATTTCTATAACCGCCCATCTGCGGGCATTGGGAAACGAATTAGACATACTGTATCTGTTATAAGGATATATTATCCTTTATTTTCTGAAAGGTTTGTAGGTTGGGTATTGTGCCAGCGCCAGCATAGGCCGGTCGCCGCTGGTGTCGCCGTAAGCGTAGATATCCGTATAGTCGTGCAGGTTAAACCGCTGCTGTATACGCACTACTTTCTCCTCACCATTGCAATTCATGCCGGAGAGCCGCCCTGTGATCCGCCCGTCCTGCACTTCCAGGGTACTGGCAATACAGTCGATGCCCTGTGCCACGCACCAGGGTTCTACCCAATTATGGGCAGAAGCGGTTACCACTACCACCTGACGGCCCTCCTGTTGATGCTTACGGATAGCTGCCAGCGCAGGCTCACGTACCAACAACGGCAGCCGTTCCCTGCAAAAACGCCGGCAGTTTTCGGTAAACTGCTCTTCCGGCATCCCGCCGAAAAAATGGCGCAGCACCTGCTCCTTGCTTTCCTGTGCTGTTTGCCTGCCCAGTTTAAAACGGACCAGTCCGGGTGCCAGCCGGGCGATACCCCGGTACAGGGCAGCACTTCCCTTCTGGAAACGGATGATCTCCCACATCGTGTCCTTATGGGTGATGGTGCCGTCGAAATCGAAAAAGGCGATGCCCGTCACAGTTTTAATTTTTTAAAGATGGGCTCAGGTATCAACTTAATAATCAGCATGATATATCTCCATGGCCATTTTACGAACAATACATTTTTCTTCCGTTGCACCGCTCTGAACACCACCCGGGCCACCTGTTCCGGTTGCGCCGTCAGTAACGGCGGCAGGGTCAGATGCTGGGTCATCCGGGTATTGACGAACCCCGGCTGCACGCTCATTACGTGAACGCCACTACGAAAAAGGCGGTTGCGCAATCCGCTGAGGTAGGCGGTAAAACCGGCCTTCGCACTACCATATATATAATTGCTTTGCCTTCCCCTTTCGCCTGCCACGGAACTGATGCCGACGATCATGCCGGCTTTCTTTGCTTCGTAAACATTGGCGATCACATTTAGTACAGACACAGCACCGGTGAAATTGGCGTGCAGGATGCGGGATGCCTCCTGCCAGTCGTGTTCCGCCCTCTCCTGGTCTCCCAGGTAACCGAAGGCACATACGGTAATGTCCGGTGTTACGGACAGGGTGGCAAAAAAATCGGTATGCGTATCGTAAGCAGTGGCATCGAAAGGATGCACGGTAGCGGTAATGCCGTACCTTATCTGAAGGTCCTGCTGCAAAGGTTGCAGGGCTGCAGCCTGACGGCCAGCCAGTTGTATATCATATTGAGCGGCAGCAAACCGGCGCGCTATGGCCACAGCCATGTCCGAGCCTGCGCCTAAAAGAAGTACTGTGGGCATTGAAGGTGTTTGGTTAATAAGGGGAACTATTTTGTCAGCAATAATCTTTCTGATTGCAGTGATTCAAACCGTTTACCAGGGTTGTATGCCTTCACGATCTCTGCAAAACGTTCCGCGTTGGGGTAACTTTTCCAGAACACGTCCTGTTTCATACGGGCATCTTTGGACAGGTACAAACGGCCGCCGTACTGCAACACTATTTCGTCCAGCTCATCGAGAAATTCGAAAAGCCCTTTCCGTACCGGGAAATCCAGTGCCAACGTATAACCTTCCATCGGGAAAGAGATCAGGGAGTCCTGCCGGCCAAAGACTTTCAGTACAGCGAGAAAAGATCCCCATCCTTTTTCACTGATACGCCGCAGGATCGCAATCAGTCCATCCTTCTGTTCCAGTGACAATACAAACTGATATTGTATGAAGCCTGCCTTACCGTAACCGCGGTTCCAGTGCAGGATGGCGTCCAGCGGATAGAAGAACGGTTCATAAGGCACCACGTTGTTGATCTCCTTTTTGAAGTTCTTGCCGTAGTACAACCAGTTGAAGGCCTTAACGGTAAATGTGTTCAGGATGAAAGAAGGCAGGTTAAACGGTACGGTCAGCCGTGGTTTAGATGGCAGTTGCAACGGAGCCTGCGCCTGTTTCCCGTTCAGTTCCGCTTTGGTAGCGTGTTCTCCCACGATCAGGATGCTGCGCCCAAAGGAATCCCCCTTTTGCAGGCAGTCAATCCATGCCATGGAATAGGTATAATGTTTATACTCGTCAAACAGCCGAATCACCTCTTCGAGGTTACGGGCTTTGATTTGTTTTTGTTTGATGTAGGCCGTCTCTATTTTTTTCAGGCCGAATTTTACACGGGTGATCACTCCGGTAAGTCCCATCCCGCCGCAGGTAGCCCAGTACAGGTCAGTATGCCGGTCAGGTGAACAGGTGACCGTAGTGCCGTCGCCGATGATCACGTCCATTTCAGTAATGTGGCCGGAGAACGCGCCTTCCACGTGATGGTTTTTGCCATGCACGTCGGACGCTACCGCACCGCCTACCGTAATGAACTTGGTCCCTGGCGTTACCGGCAGGAACCATCCTTTGGGGACAATGATGTCCAGTATCTGGTCAAGTGTAACACCTGCCTGGGTCTCCAGCACACCGGCAGTGGTATCGAAAGAGAGGACCTTGTCGTACCGGAGCATCGACAGGCTGTGCCTTCCCAGGGAGGCATCTCCGTAACAACGGCCATTGCCACGGGCAATAAACCCATGATTGGCCACTACGAACGACCGTAGCTGCTCTTCCTGCGTATACGCACTTTCTTCAGATGTAATAGCGGGGTAATTACCCCAGTTAGCTAACCGCTTCTGCATTATTCAAAAAAAACTTTATTAGTGGGCCAATAAATCAGCACATAAAAACTCAGCACCCACAGGAGTATGGTTAATTGAATAAAACGGTCTTTATATAGGATCTTGGTGGGAGAACCAGTGTTGTTCTCCACGTAGGTTATTTGCAAATATCGTAATAATCCGCCAATTACAAAAAGCGTCGTGTAATAGAGGCGGTAGGTATGAAACCGCACCTGTGTTTCAGGCGCCATGGTGTACATCAGGTAACAGACGATGATCACCGCGGAAACCAGCGAAAGCATCACATTGAGGAAATCGGGATTATAACCTTTGGCTGCTTTGCGCATTTCCTGTCCCGACTCCAGGCGGATCAGCACATCATCACGGCGTTTGGCAATAGCCATGAACAGCGCCAGCAGGAAAATCATGACCATCAGCCATTCAGAGATAGCGATGCCTCCGGCGATGCCCCCGGCCTTTACCCTTAGTACAAAACCGATGGCCAGAATGATAATGTCCAGAATAGAGATGTGTTTCAACCCGAAACTATATAACAAGTTCATCACAAAGTAAATTCCCACTACAAAAGCGAACTTGGAGCTTACTAACCACGCCAGACCGCCACCAAGGGCCACGCACAACAGGAACATGGCAAGTCCTGCCGGCTTTGATATTTCTCCCGACGCCAGCGGCCGCTTACACTTCACCGGGTGTTTCCGGTCGGCCTCAATATCCTGATAGTCATTGATGATATAAATGCTGCTGGCGGTAATACTAAAGGCGATAAAAGCAAGCAGCAGGTCCAGCATCTTGGCCACATTGAAGATTTCTCCGGCGAAAAACAGCGGGATGAACAGGAAGACATTCTTTGCCCAGTGTGCAGGCCGGAGTAATTTGATGTACTTCATGATGGGGAATCAGGGTAAAGTTGACGCGCCAAATTACAATTTTATTCTTTTACCCATCGTCTTCCCGAACATAAAAAAAAATGTCCCACCCTTGCGGTGAGACATTTTTCTATTGTAACAGATTGATTGTACGGTGTTGATTAAGCCGCTTTTTTCATGCGGGCCGGTGTTACCAGCGCCGGTTTGAGTTTAATGATGCCTACTACGTTCAGCAGTTTCATTACCTGGTAGCTTGGGTCCAGTTCGTACCATTTTTTGGCAAAGTTAGGACTGTCTTTGAATTTGTGGTGATTATTCTGGAACAGTTCGCCCAGCAGGATGATGCCCCAGGGAGAAGTGTTTTTAGACTTGTCGCCGTTATCAAAGTTGCTGTAACCGTATTTGTGGCCACACCAGTTCACGATAGCTCCCTGTACAGGGCCCATCAGGAAGTGGATCGGCAGCAACAGGTAAAGATACCACATGCCGGCAGGCACAAAAGCCACGTAGAAAGCAACATAAATAGCCATCCAGGCTATGCGGGTGATATTGCTGTCACCAAACCTGTCCATTGCTTCCCATTCCGGAAGTGGCTCCTCCATAAATTTAGCGTCAACTGTGTTGGTACGGGTTACGAAGCCATTGTAGATCTTACGGGTCTGCACCATCATGGTCCACACGTCCTTAAAGAAATGCGGAGAATGCGGATCGTGTTCAGTATCGCTGTATTCGTGGTGCATCCGGTGCATCACCCCGTAAGCACGCGGGATGAGATAGGAAGACCCCTGGAAAAACCATGTACAGAAATAAAAGAAACGTTCCCAGAATTTATTGGTGGTATACATCTGATGAGATGCATAACGGTGCAGATAAAACGTGTGGAAGAACAGTGACAAGAACCAGTGCACACAGAAGAATATCAGGATCGCCGTCATTAGAATACTTTAAAATTTGACAAATAATCTCCAAAGGTATACTTAAATACCGGGCTTTCACGCCTTTTTACAAATTCGTATAGCTAATGAAATGTTAAAAAACTATTTCTTACGAACATACCTGAGTTCCAACAGGTTCATCCCGTTATTATAAAGACCGGTCACATGAGGCTGGACCAGCCGCACCACCTGGTCGTAGAACAGCGGCACCACCGGCGCGTCGGCAATGATCTGACGGTCCATCTGCTGGTACAGTTCATACCGCAGGCTGTCATTGTTTTCCTCCAGCGCCTGTTCATATAACTTGTCAAAAGCCGGATTAGCGTAGCGGGTGTAATTGGGCGGCGCGGGATTACGGCTGTAGAACATGGCCAGGTAACTCTCTGCGTCGGGATAATCGGCTATCCAGCTGCCGCGGAAAAAGAGCGCCTGTGACTTGGCCGTTTGCTCCAGCAGCAGGCTTTTCTGCACCACCTCCACCTGTATTCGGACACCAATTTCCTGCAACTGGTTGGCTACATAATCCGCCATGTCGGCATAGATAGGAATAGACAGCAGCTTAATGACCGGCAGACCTTTTCCGCCGGGGAACCCGGCCTCTGCCAACAACTGTCGCGCCTTTCCGGGGTCGTAGGTATATCCTTTTACTTTTGCAGTATCAAACGACGGCAGTCCCGCCGGCACAAAACCCGACGATGCGGGCGTACCTTTTCCGTTGCGCAGGTAGGTGATCATCTTCGTACGGTCGAACCCGTAGTTGATGGCCTGCCGTATCTTCTTTATCCGCGTAGGTGCATTTTTCACCAGGGCGTTGTTACTGTCTGCCAGGAAGCCCAGGTATTCGGTATTCAGGAAAGGCTTTTTGTCCAGCACCATTTTATCTCTCCACTCCTGCTTCAGTGCGCCCTGTTTGCTGAGGATTTCGTCTTTAAAGGAAGCATCGATGTCATTAATAAAGTCCAGCTGTCCCTGACGGAACATCAGGAACTCCGATGCTTTACTATCCAAAAAGCTGATCTGCACAGCGTCGAGGTAAGGCAACCGCCTCCCCTGGGCGTCGCGCTCAAAATAGTTCGGGTTGCGATGGAAGACCAGTCCCTGGCCTTCGTCCCAGAAGAAGAACTTAAACGGCCCTGTGCCACAGGGATGATTACGGAAGTCTTTCCCATATTTCTCCACGGCTTCATGCGGCACTATCGAACAGTACTGCATGCTCAGGATGCCCAGTATAGGATGGAAAGGTCTTACCAGCGTCAGCTGAAAGGTGGAATCGTTCAGTGCGCGGAAGCCGCTGTCCGCCGCAATACGGCCGTTGAATATCCAGGCGCCCGGGGAAGCAGTGGCAGGGTCGATGATCCGTTGCAGGCTGTAGGCCACGTCCTGCGCTGTCATACGCCGCCCTTTCCCTCCAGGGAAAATATCGTTGTCATGAAAATAGACGTCTGTCCGCAGTTCGAAAGTATACGTGCGGTGATCGGCGGACACCTGCCATTGCCGGGCCAGGGAAGGCTGAATGGTCAGGTTGGTGTCCGGCGCCACCAGTGTATTATACAACTGGCTTACCGCCCAGATAACGGCCTGACTTTTGGCAAAGGCCGGGTCCAGGCTGCTGATCCCTTCTGTCTGGTTATATCGAAATACCTGCTGATCATGGCTTTCCGTATGTCCACAGGAACCGAGCAGCAAGCTGCACAGTCCTCCAAGGCAAAGAACGGATATAACCACCTGACAATAACTACTTTTCATTTGCCGGTAAATTAATATCTTTCCGCATAAAATATATCATTAATTATGCGTGGCATCACCATATTATGTATGGCCCTGCTGACGGCGGGCTCCCTCAGCGCCCAGCAGCACTTCACCAAAGCAGACACCCTGCGGGGTTCTATCACCAAAGAAAGAGCCTGGTGGGACGTGACCTCCTATGATCTCCATGTACAGGTACACCTGGAAGACAGCACCTTCAGCGGATTCAACACCATCACCTATAAGGTGCTTAAACCCGACTCCATCATGCAGATAGACCTGCAGGAGCCCATGGTGATCGACAGTGTGCTACAGGACAAACAATCGCTGACCTTTACCCGCGAAGGCAATGCCTGGCTGGTGAAAATAAAGGCGCCGCAGGCTAAAGACAAAACCAAACGCATCACGGTATTCTATAACGGCAAGCCGCATAAGGCAAAAAATGCCCCCTGGGATGGCGGCGTGATATGGGCGCGGGATGAAAAACAACGCCCATGGGTGTCTACCGCAGTACAGCATTTCGGCGCCAGCGCATGGTGGCCCAATAAAGACCATCAGAGCGATGAGCCGGAGAACATGACGATCAATGTGACCGTGCCCGCTGAGATGACGGACGTGTCCAACGGACGGCTGAAGAAAAAGACAGACAACCCCGACGGTACCGCCACTTATACCTGGTACGTCAGCAATCCCATCAACAACTATGATGTGGCACTCAACGTAGGCCATTACGCTGAAATAAAAGACAGTTACTCCGGGGAAGGCGGCAAACTGGACCTCAGCTACTGGGTGCTGGACTATAACGTGGACAAAGCGACAGAACATTTCAAAATAGTAAAGCCCATGCTCAAATGCTTTGAGTACTGGTTTGGCAAATACCCTTTCTATAAAGATTCCTATAAACTGGTGGAATCGCCGTTCCTTGGCATGGAACACCAGAGTGCCGTAGCCTATGGCAATAAATTCAAGATGGGTTATATGGGCCGTGACTTATCAGGCACCGGCTGGGGCCTCAAATGGGACTTCCTCATTATCCATGAGAGCGGCCATGAATGGTTTGGCAACAGCATCACCAGCAAAGACATTGCGGACATGTGGATACATGAATCTTTCACCAACTACTCCGAAACGCTGTTCACACAATGCCAGTACGGACTTAAGGCCGGTGAGGAATACGTGGCCGGCATCCGCCATAATATTAAAAATGATGTCCCTATCATCGGGCCATACGGCGTAAATACAGAAGGCAGCGGCGATATGTACTATAAAGGCGCCAACATGATCAACAACATCCGGCTGATCATGAACAACGACGAGGCTTTCCGCCAGATGCTGCGTGGCATGAACAAAACCTTCTATCATCAGACCGTGACCACGCAGGACATAGAACGGTATATGAGCAATGCCGCGGGCATGGACCTCGGCCGCGTGTTTGACCAGTATCTGCGGGACACCGTTATTCCTACTTTGGAGTATCGCATCATTGGACAGCAGGTACAATACCGCTGGGTGAATTGCATAAAGGATTTTAATATGCCTGTGCGGGTGAAGCTGAACGAAAACGGATTTAAACTGATCTATCCTGCCACCACCTGGCGTACAGCCAGTATCAGCCTGCCCGACCCAAATAAGTTCGAGGTGGACAAAGGGTTTTACATCAACATAAAAAGAAAAGAGGCTACTGATAACAAGTAATGCAGGTGGTCTTCATATAAATAAAAGCGGGTAGCATACAATGCTACCCGCTTTTATTTTATTGTTTGATGTGCAGGCTATTTCTTCAGCAATTTAAATGCATGTCCGCTGCTGTTGTTTAAATAACCATAGGCCGTCCATAAAACAGCCAGTGGTTCTATGCTGCGGCTCATCTCTATGCTGCCTACATCAGCCACATCGTTCCAGCCGAATTCATTCAGGAGATCTATCACTGTTTGTTTGGCTTCGGGATTATTGCCGGCGATAAACATAGTAGGAGAACCTTCCTCGAAGTTGGGTGCGAGCATATGTTTGTATCCGATGCAACTGAGGGCTTTGACCACTTTAGCGTCCGGCGGCAGCCAGGCCTGGATCTGTTCGCCGGCGGAGTTGGTATGTCCTATGAGCAGGTTAAGGCGGCCTTTCTCATCCGGGCCTTTGTCATCTACCGGGTTGGTCACATCCACCACTGTCTTTCCTTTGAAGTTCCAGATGCCGGCGGCTTCGATGGCTTTTTTGGTGCCTACCCAACTGGTGCAGATAATGATCAGCTCCCCGAATTCGGAGGCCTGGCGGAAAGTACCAACGGCAGCCTGCTGCCCCTGTTGTTTGGCCCATTGCTGCAACCCTTCCCTGGCGGGGTTACGGGTTCCAATCGTAATATGATGGCCGGTTTGAATAAGGCCTTTGCCTAGCGTCAGTCCAACAGGACCACTACCAAGGATACCGATTCTCATGACCGCGGGCGCGTTTGTTGAACTATGAATTTAGCCATTTTTTTATTTAGCCATTTGATTATTTAAAAGGCAGTGGAGATCATACGGGATCTTCACTGCCTTTTAAATAATCAAATAAAAAATGACTAAATGCCCAGATCCCTGATGTAGGTCAGGAACTTCTGCATGCCCTGGCGCTTGGCCGGTGTGATGGGATAACTGAGGTTGTGTACGTAGTAGGTGGTGAGATCGTACAGATCGTACGGGTTTTCCGCTACCACGGCGGGTATGTTTTTAATGCCGATGCTGGTGGCATCATTGAACTGCTGGATAAATGTCTCCGGCAGTTGTTTGTTGCTGATCCAGGCCGCGAAGAGGAAAGGCAGGCTGGTAAAGCGCATCCAGTGCTCCGCAAGATCGAAGATGAAGGGAGACACTTTCCGTTGTGCCAGGGCACGGTCGCCGATAACAAGACCAGCGTCTGTGCCTTTGATTTTATCTTCATAGTCGCCGGTGGTAGGTACCAGCTCCACATTCAGTTTCCAGTATTCTTTGACCAGTATTTTCAGCAGGGCAACGGAAGTACGGCTCTGGTAGTCCAGGTAAATCCGTTTGATTTCGTTCAGGGGCACATCGCTGTACAGGCATACGGATGCCACCGGGCCTTCCGCGCCAATACCATAGTCTGCTATAATATGATGTTCTTTCAGTTTTGGGATAATAGCCACCGGCACCAGGGCCACATCTACCTCTCCGTCTATCAGCTGCTGGGCGATTTTAGCAGGATAATCCACTGACAATTCCATCTGTTCCATTACCGGATGATTCCTGAATCCGTATAACAAAGGCTTCGTATTCAAATAACTTACAGCCGCAACTTTTACTTTCCGTTCCAATTTCAGTAATTTTGAAGCTGCAAAAGTAACTAAATCCCGGATAACAAGTTCAAATCCTGCATCCCCCCTGAAAACAGGTGGTAAAGAAGGACTTGTTTTTCCTGCAGGCTTTTTTTGTAAAAACTGGAATACATATATATTATGCAACTACAACCATTAACTGCCATTTCCCCGCTGGATGGGCGCTATCGCAAGCAACTGGACGAACTTGCGGGCTATTTTTCCGAATTTGCGTTGATCCGTTACCGTGTGATGGTAGAGGTGGAATATTTTATTGCGCTGGCCGACCAGAAGCTGTTTACCTTGCCCAAGGCCAAAGTTCCTGCCCTGCGCAAAATCTACCAGGAGTTTACGATTGAGAACGCGCAGCTGATCAAAGACACCGAAAAAATTACCAACCACGACGTGAAGGCAGTGGAGTACTTCCTGAAAAATGAGCTGAAGAACCTCGGCCTGGAAGACAAGCTGGAATGGGTACATTTTGGCCTCACCTCCCAGGACGTGAACAACACGGCTACCCCCCTGTTATGGAAAGACGCCGTAGAACACGTGTACATGCCTACCCTGGCCAACCTGGTCCTGGCACTTAAAAAGCTTGGAGAATCCTGGATGAAAGTGCCTATGCTGGCGCGTACCCACGGTCAACCGGCATCTCCTACCATCCTGGGCAAGGAAATACTGGTGTTTGTAGAACGCCTTGAAGGACAGATTAAACTGCTGGGTGAAATTCCTTTCGCTGCCAAGTTTGGCGGTGCTACCGGTAACTTCAACGCCCACAACGTGGCTTTCCCTAAAATCAACTGGGAGAAGTTCGGTGAGAAGTTCGTGAACAACACCCTCGGCCTCCAAAGGATGAAGTACACCACCCAGATTGAACACTACGATAACATCGCCGCCCAGTTTGATGCCCTCAAACGGGTGAACAATATCCTGATCGACTTCTGCCGCGACGTGTGGACTTACATCTCCATGGATTACTTTAAACAGAAGATCAAAAAGAATGAAGTTGGTTCTTCCGCGATGCCGCATAAAGTAAACCCGATCGACTTTGAAAATGCAGAAGGCAACCTTGGTATTGCTAACGCCGTGTTTGAACACCTGAGCGCCAAACTGCCGATTTCCCGTCTGCAGCGCGATCTGACCGATTCTACTGTGCTCCGTAATGTGGGCGTGCCCTTCGGTCATACACTGCTCGCCACCAAGTCTATTCAGAAAGGCCTGGATAAACTGATCCTCAACGAGGCAAAACTGAAGGAAGACCTGGAAAACAACTGGGCAGTAGTAGCGGAAGCTATCCAGACCGTGTTACGCCGTGAGAACTACCCGCAACCGTACGAAGCGCTGAAAGAGCTGACCCGTGGCGGAGAGCACATCACCCAGAAGAGCATGCATAAATTCATTGATGGCCTGAAAATCAGCGCTGCGCTGAAGAAGGAACTGAAAGCCATTACGCCGCATAACTATACCGGCCTGTGGTAAAATAATTTAGGGATTTTCTGATTTGATGTTCAATCAGAAAATCCCTAAATCTAATATGACTCCCGAAAGCATTAAGACAGCTTTACTGTCTTATTTCGATGTTTTTTTCTGCGACCCTTCCGGCCACGGTTACACGGGCTATATATTCTCCGGCTGATAATCCGGTCAAACATACCAGTTGCCCCGCTGATATGCTGTTTGGCGCAATAGGGATCATGCGCACGGGTGAGTGATGATTGTCTGATATTGTCAATATTGGGTTATCCTCCGCTCCCACTGATTCCATCTGCACAAAGAGACGACCACTATATTGTTGCTCCTGAATGATCCTGCATGGTAAACTATTGCTGTTGATCGCTATCGCTCCCATTGTCTGTTGAATAAATACCATCAAGCTCCATAAGTTCATAATAATGATTTTATATGATGAACAATACCATTAAAGGTGTTGTACGGAGTTTTTCCAGGGAGATGATTATGATAGCTGACCCGGTTTTTAAGCGGGTTTGTGATAACTCACAGGGGTCATTTTTTTTGCACGGCAAAGATATAAAATATCTTTTTATTAAACATAGATTATAAGTGTTTATTTTGTTAAGTATTGGTTAACGTAATACGTTGCTAAAACGCGTCCAATAAGCCTGACAGCGCGCTTTAACTTCTGCAATCGATGTAAACCTTTTCCTGTTTCACTGCCGCTGCGAACATGCAGCATCAGAACACATCCCGCAGGTGCAGCAGTTCGTGGCCTCCCATCTCAAAGGTCACCGCAATGATATCGAACCGGATAGCCGGCGGACAGAGTTGAAAATACTCCAGGTAAGCAGCCGCCACTACCTGTATATGTTCCTGCTTTTTATGGTCCACCGCTTCTTCCGGCCAGCCGAAACGGCTGCCATTTCTGGCTTTGACTTCAATAAAATAAATGGTGCCGTTATTTTCCGCAATGATATCAATTTCCTTTCGGTGGTATTTCCAGTTAGTATGGCGGATTGTACAGAAGCGGCGTACATATTCCTGTGCGATCTTTTCGCCTTCACGGCCTGTGTGCTGTGGGTCCATCGGGGCAATGGTTTAACAAACAATGATCGCTAAGGTACACTTTTCCGGCGGCAGCCGCTTGCTTTTCAACTATTTAGCATCCGGGGGCTTAAAAATCTGAATAATTTGACAGTAATTTGCAGATAGTTATCAATGCACGCTGGTCCGGCCTTGCTGCGACGGGGCTGCCTGACGACAAACCGTTAAAACCATAAACCGTAAATCGTTTTTATGAAATTATTCAGACTGGATGGAAAGATTCAGCATTATGCCTGGGGCGGTTCTACTTACATCCCCGCTTTGCTGGGAATAGCCCCATCGGAAAAACCCAGTGCAGAATACTGGATGGGCGCACATCCGAGCGCACCGTCCACCATTACCACCAGCAATGGTCCGGTGCCCATGAATGAACTGATACAACAAGATCCGGCAGGCATCGTAGGGCCACAGGTATGGCAACAGTTCCGGGAACTGCCTTATCTCCTCAAGATACTGGACGTGAAAGACATGCTGTCTATTCAGGTACACCCTACCAAGGAAGAAGCCGAAAAAGGATTTGCCCGGGAAAATGCAGCAGGGATACCGCTCAACGCACCTAACCGCAACTATAAAGACGCCAACCACAAACCCGAAATCATGGTGGCGCTCAGCGAATTCTGGCTGCTGCACGGCTTCCTGCCGGAAGATAAGCTGCGGCAGGTATTGCAGGACACCGCCGAGTTTACCTCACTGGTAGGTATATACGAAAATGAAGGTTATTTTGGCTTGTATAAAAGTGTGATGGAAATGCCACAGGCACTGGTCAACATCATCCTGCGCCCGCTGACAGACCGCCTCATCCCGGACTACAAAGCCGGCAAACTCTCTAAATCAGATCCGGCATTCTGGGCGGCACGCGCAGTACTCAATGATCCAAACGGTGCCGACAACCTCGACAGGGGCATCTTCTCCATTTATTTCTTCAACATCGTTCATGTACAGCCCGGACAGGCCGTGTTTCAGGACGCAGGTATCCCGCACGCTTACCTGGAAGGCCAGAACGTGGAACTGATGGCCAATTCAGACAATGTGCTGCGTGGCGGCCTTACGCCCAAACATATTGATGTGCCGGAACTGCTGAAGCATACCCGCTTTGAAGCCGTGCATCCGAACGTGCTTGCCGGTGACAGCATTTCAGGCGGACTGGAAAAAATCTATCCTACGCCTGCTCCTGATTTTGTGGTCAGCAAAATCAACCTCAGCGCCGGACAGGTATATCAATATACTGCAAAAGCGGCTGAAATCATGATCGTCATGAGCGGTACTGCTACCGTGAAAGGCTCTGACACGCTAGCTCTTCATAAAGGCCAATGTGTAATGGCTGCCTACGGCGAAAGCTATGAAATCACCACCACTGACAACGTAGAAATATTCAAGGCTACTGTGCCGGTAAAATAATTACCCTTTATACAGAAAAGAAAAGCAGTGCAGGACCACCCTGCACTGCTTTTCTCATTTATGGTAACCAGTCAGAAATTACATAACAATCACCGTCTTGCCGGTGGCTTTTCCTTCACGGCTGGCAGCGATGGCGGCCGGTGCATCTTCCAGTCTGATTTTGTTCTCCACCGGAACCTTGATCTGTCCCTGGTCTATCAGACGGGAAAGCTGGTCCAGCGCCGCGGGGCTTCCTTCTGTTTCAAAATTTCCGCCGTGCAGCTTCTTCGCCTTCAGCACTTCATCGTCCGCCACAAACTGCGTGGTCAGTGCGCCGCCTCCTTCTTTTACCAGATCGAGGTTCTGCTCGAATCTTTCTTTATTGCCTATCAGGTCAAGCAAACCGTCTACGCCATGCGGGAATTTTGCTTTTACCTGGTCTGCCAGCGGCGCTTTTTTATAGTTGATGGTCACTGCTGCGCCCAAACGATGCATGCGTTTAGCATCGTCCTCATCACCCACCGTGGCAATCACCTTCAGTCCTTTGGCGGCAGCGATCTGCGTAGCAAAAGAACCTACACCGCCGGTAGCACCGTTGATCAGCACAGCGTCTCCTTTTTGCAATTTGAGTTTCTCCACCATTTGCAGTGCTGTCATGCCTGAAGTAGGCACTGCAGCTGCTTCTTCCGGCTGTATTCTCATCGGCGCTATGGTAAGGCCTGACTTCTCGGGCACAATGGCATATTCGGCATAAGAGCCTTCGCCAATAGGCATATGGATGAACTGTCCATATACCAGGTCTCCTTTTTTAAAACGTGTCACGCCTTCTCCTACTTCTTCAATCACGCCGGCGCCGTCCACTCCCATGATCAGCGGAAACTGGTGTGGTGTTTTTCCATTATTCATAATCCCGTCAGTCATTTTCCAGTCGAACGGGTTCATACCGGCGGCCTGTACTTTTATCAGTACGGTACCGGGTCTGATGGCGGGTTTGGGCAAGTCCATCAAAGTCGGGATACCTTTAAATTCAGATACGGCTATGGCTTTCATATGCTTCTTTGTTTGATTAATAGTAACAGGTTACAACCGGGGGTCTACCGGTTCGCTTTCGAGCGCTAAGATACCGAAAACGCACTGATGCACCATTTGCAGTGGCTCCTTACCAACAAATCTTTCCAGTCCTTCCAGTCCTAGGGCGAATTCCCGCAAAGCCAGTGAGCGTTTGGCTCCCAGCCCTCTGGAACGCAGTCTCGACAGGTTCTCCGGCGCATCATATTCCGGTCCATAAATAATACGAAGATAATTTTTGCCCCGTACTTTCACGGCCGGTTGGATGATCCCCTTTGTATCGGTGGTCAGGAACTGGTGAGGTTTCATCACCATTCCTTCGCCTCCTGCGGCTGTGAGCTTTTCCCACCACGTGATCGCCGCCTGCTCGCTTTCCGGGTCTCCGATGGTGACCACCTGGTAAGCGGTGGCCAGCAGCAGCTCCGCGTCTGTCTCGCAGAATTTGCGGATATTGGTCATATGCCATTCATGATCTTTGTCGAAATAGGTTTTACCCTCTGTGGCCATGATATGAAAAGGCGCCAGTTTATAATCTTCCAGTTTGTTCACCGGCCAGCAGTATTGACGATAGGCGGCCACATATTCTGTTACCTGTTGCTGACGGCCGCGGTACTTCTCCAATAACAATTGAGCAGGCACATTGTTGCGGACAGCCTGCTCCAGCGCAGCTGTCACCGCCGGCAACGCCTGACTGGCAGCGGTCCCCACGGCAGCATACTGTTGCTGCAGCAACGCCTGTGCTTTGGCGCTCCAGGGCATTAGTTCACAGTCCAGGCATACCCAGTCTGTTTCGTGATCGTGATAGAAACCGGACGTTTCCAGCGCTGTATTGACCCGGGCCAGAAACGCCTGTTCCAGCGCTTTGTCTGTAAAGAAACTGCGCCCTGTACGGGTATATACCACACCAATGCCTTCCCCATCTACCCCAAAACGGTCGCGGGCTACATCCCCGTTACGGCATACCACCACAATAGCGCGGGAACCCATGTGTTTTTCTTCACACACCACCTTCTGCACGCCGGTCTCCCGGAAGTATTGCAGTCCGCCTTCCGGATGCTCCAGCAGTCCCGGCAGATTGGATGTTTCCACCGGAGACATAGTCGGTGGCAGGTAAATCATCCATTTGGGATTGATGGCAAAACGGCTCATCACTTCCAGTGCCGCGATGCTGTTTTCCTCCCGGATAGTGATATTACGGCTGTAGCGGGTGTCTACAATTTTTTTGCCGATGAAGTCTGCAATGTCCAGCACGCCATCATATTGCTGTTGCACACTCAGGCTGCTGTCAGCGTTATAGCCTATCGGCCGGGCGGGCACAGCGTACTGTTGCAGCGCCTGTACGGACACCAGCTCTTTCTCAGGGTAACGGAGCGCGGTGAGGCTGCCTCCGAAAACGCAACCGGTGTCTATATCGATGGTGCGGTTCAGCCACTGGGCCTGCGGCACAGGCGTATGCCCGTACACCACCATGGCTTTGCCTTTATATTCCAGCGCCCAGTTATAGCGGACCGGCAGACCGAATTCGTCTATTTCTCCGGTGGTTTCGCCATACATACAGAACTCCCTTACAGCACCGGAGCCGCGGCCCTGCATATTTTCCTTCAGGCCGGCGTGTGCTACCACCAGCTTGCCATCGTCCAGTACATAATGGCTGATTAACCCATCAATGAATGTTTTTACTGCTTCCAGGAATTCCGGTGTTTCGGAGCCCAGTTGCTCCACCGTCTTTTCCAGGCCGTGTTTCAGCTGCACCTGCCTGCCGTTGAGCCATTTGAGGAGCTTGGCGTCGTGATTGCCCGGTACACACAGCGCGGAGCCGTTGCCGACCATATTCATCACCAGGCGCAGCACTTGTGGAGAAGCCGGCCCCCTGTCCACCAGGTCGCCTACAAACACAGGCTTGCGGGTACGCGTATAGCCGTCTTCGTTAGTCGTCTGCGGTGCACTTATCAGCTCTGCATGTTCACGGTCTATGCCGTAACCCAACTGCTGCAGCAGCGTACACAGTTCATCATAACAGCCGTGTACGTCGCCGATAATATCAAACGGCCCGTGTTCATCTTTTTTATTGTTGTATAACGGCGTGCGGGTAATGGTTTCCAGCATGGCCACATCTTCTTCGGAGCGCAGTTCATATACCTGGCGGAAGCCTTCTTCCTTCAGGTGTCGGAGGTTGCGCTTCAACTGGCTTATCTGTTGCGGGATCACATGGCCGCCGAAATTGCGGTCCGAACGGGACTGGTTTCGCTTACGGCACACTTCTTCCGGAAGGTTCAGCACAATAACCACCGGCAACACGTGGTATTCCCTGGCCAGCCTTATCCAGTCTTTACGGCTTTCCGGTTGTACGTTGGTGGCGTCTATTACGGTCAGCAGCCCATGTTTGAGGCGTTTGGCCGCCATAAAGCGCGCCAGCTCAAAAGCATCGGCTGATACCGCCTGATTGTTTTCATCATCACTGACCAATCCGCGGCACACATCCGAAGAGATGATTTCCGTGGATTTAAAATATTTCCGGGCAAAGGTGGACTTACCGGCGCCTGACGGCCCTACCAGCAGTACCAGTGACAATTCCGGAATGGATATATGGGACAAATTATTTCTTCTTGCCATAAAATTCTTCTCTGATCTTAATTAACAGTTGCTGCGTCAGGGCTGGGTCGGGGCGTTCCGGCAGGTCTGATTTGGCATACAGTTCTTCTATACGCGTTAATTTTTCCGTCGCCATCTGCATCAATGTGTCATAGGCAAACTCCCCGTTGCGGATACTTAACAGGAAATCACGGTCCTCCCGGAATACGCGCACTTCACGGTAAAGGGCTATCTCCTCCGCCATGCTCAACAGCCGGAAGGTATGCATCATGTGTTTGCTGTCGTAGTCGGCGCCCAGTTGCTGGTTATGCTGATACCTTGCTTCGTTGCGATGTTCCACCCAGTCCCAGTAGGACGCAAATTCCTTGCAATACACCGTATAGCCGTCCTTGTTAAAATGCATTACTGCCACCGGTTCCACGCCTTTAGGAATGGCACTTAACTGCACATCGTTTGCCTGTAGGCCGGAGAACAGGCCTTTCAGGCTTACGGGACGGGGAAACTGATACCGGTGAAACAAGGCATAGGCATCCCGGAAATGATCAATCCTGGAGATGCCACAATCCTCCTGTTGCAGCTGGTGCGCTTCCAGCCACTGTTTCAGGGGAATGCTCTGGCTCCCCTGTACCACGTAACAAAATTCGAGGATATCTTTTCTTGTTTCCGGGAACGACTGGTTAATCTTTTTATTGAGGCCACGTGCCCTTTTGATCTGGGTTTGAGCGTATCCTGCAAAGGTGTCCATACAGAGGCGCGAAAGAAAATCCTCCGGCTTTACCAGGTCCATCAGCGGATGACGGAACAGGCAATTCTCCTGTTGTGTATTCAGCAGCTCCAGGATATTGGGATTGTTTTTCTCCAGGAGTTCGAGGAAACGTTTTATCTCAAAGTATACTTCATCATTGCTGTCGTTCGACACCTGATCGGTAAAGCTCATGCCATACAGCTCCGCCTGTGGCACTATAAAAATGCCCTTCAGGTCTGTGTCCGACGTGGGCACGTGCAGGTTATAAGCCCTGCTGCCGCTGATGCATTCCAACAGCAGATATTCTCTTTGTTCTTTTAATGTAGCGTACGTCATCATGTATCAGCAATTGTAAACAGTGCCAATTGGCTGGGCGCGCCCACGGCCTCGTCCCATTCGCCCAACGGCTTAAAAGTAACGGTGTATCCGAAACGCTCCGCCACCACTGTGGCCCAGGCTTCAAACTCCGGCCGGGTCCATTCAAAGCGGTGGTCGTTATGCCTGAAAGTGCCGGCAGTAAGGGATTCGTATTTAATGTTATACTCCGCGTTGACCGTCGTGATAATCACGAGAGACGGACGCGCGTATTCAAATACTACTTTCTCCAGCATGGCAAGACGTGGCGGTTCCAGGTGTTCGATCACTTCCACGAGGGTGGCCGCATCGAAACCAGAGAGACGTTTATCTTTATATAACAGGGAGCCCTGTATTAATTCCAGCCGTTTCCGCTGCCGCTCGGGCATACGGTCCAGTTTGAGTTTTTCCCCGGCGATTTCCAGTGAGCGGTAACTGACGTCCATGCCCAGTATACGGGTAAAGGCCGGTTTCTCCATCAAAAGCCGCAGCAGTTTGCCTTCGCCGCAGCCCAGATCAGCAACGGAAGTTACCTGCTGTTCCAGCAACAGGCCGCGTACCGTTTGCAGGCGCAGGTCGTGCAGGCGTATTTTTTCTGCCGGCACCGGCGTGTCTTCCATTTCTTCCGGCACAGCCTCCTCTTTCATGATCAGGTCCAGCGCCTGACGGGTGAGCGGGCCAAGGTGCTTCATATAACGACGTACAATCAGTTCCTTTGCCGGATGCCCTTCCAGCCAGTCGCGCCCCTTCTCCATGAGCTTTTCAATCTCATGGTTACCGATAAAATAGTGTTTATCGTTATCACATACCGGTATCAGCACATATAACTGTGATAACAGCATCCATAGCGGCAGCGTGTTTTTCAGGGATACTTCGTAGTACCTGCTATGGCCCCATTCCGTAAATTGGGTATCTAACGGGAAAGCCTGTACGCTTACTTCGTAACCCAGTGGTTCAAAGAGGCTGCGTAACAGTGGTTCGCCGCCGTTAACGGGCAGTACGGACAAAGTCACTTCCAGCGGGAAGGCTACGTCCACCAGTTCGGGCTTGTCTTTGCAAAGGCCGTTCATGGCCGATGAATATGCCTGTGAAATAGCGGCGCTCATAAAGGAAGAGGCCACATAGGGCCGGTCGTTGACATACAGCTCCAGTGCAAAATCATTGCCTCCCGGACCGTTTTTACGGGTAAGCCGCACCGGGTCAAGGTCCAGCAGCAAAGCCGCTGTGCATTTTTCTTCAGTAGCTTCGGGATAAAAAATGTGTACATCACCGGCAGTCAAAGGAAATGTATGCACCTTAGCCGGATGTTTGTGCAACAGATAACCAAGGTCTGTAGCGGGGTAACGCGTAGTTGTAATCGTCAATAACATAGGTTCACTAAAAACAATCGTCAAATGATCATCCGAAGATAACAGTTTATTTTATATCCCCCGATCATTTGGAAATCTAAATTAGTCTACTATATTTGTGGACTATTTCTTTTGTCTACCTTTATAAAACACCAAGATTATGTCCAGGAAGTTACATTTTGAGACCCTGCAGGTACATGCCGGGTATAGCCCCGACCCCACCACTAAATCGGCTGCGGTTCCTATTTACCAGACTACCTCTTATACCTTTGACAGTGCGGAGCATGCGGCGGACCTGTTTGAACTGAAACAGTTCGGCAACATATACACCCGCATTATGAATCCTACTACGGACGTATTTGAAAAAAGGGTGGCGGCGCTGGAAGGCGGCGTAGGTGCATTGGCCGTGGCATCCGGACAGGCAGCCCAGTTTATTGCGCTGCACAACATCCTGCTGCCGGGAGATAACTTCGTGACCTCCTCCTATCTGTATGGCGGCACCTACAACCAGTTTAAGGTCAGCTTCAAAAGAATAGGCGTAGAAGCCCGGTTTGCCGACCTTGACAACCCCGAGAGCTTTGAAAAACAGATAGACGAAAATACCAAAGCCATTTATGTGGAAACCATCGGTAACCCAGGCTTTGCCATTCCTGATTTCGAAAAGCTCGGCGCTATCGCGCGCAAGCATGACCTGCCGCTGATAGTAGACAATACCTTTGGCGCCGGCGGCTACCTGTGCCGGCCGTTGGAACATGGCGCCAACGTGGTAGTGGAAGCAGCCACCAAATGGATCGGCGGCCATGGCACCAGCATCGGCGGTATCATCGTAGACGGCGGCAATTACAACTGGGGCAACGGAAAGTTCAAACAATTCAGCGAACCCGATGATGCTTACCATGGCATGAAATTCTGGGAGGTATTTGGCTCCCACAGCCCGTTTGGTAATATCGCCTATATCATCCGCGCCCGTGTGACAGGCCTGCGTAGCTGGGGCCCCGCCCTGGCGCCACAGAATGCGTTCCTGTTCCTGCAGGGACTGGAAAGCCTGTCCCTGCGTGTACAACGTACGGTAGACAATGCCCTTCAGCTGGCACAATGGCTGGCCGAACAACCGCAGGTGGAGTACGTAAACTACCCCGGCCTGCCAGGCAACAAATATCACGGCCTGGCGCAGAAATACCTGCAAAACGGCTTCGGTGGCGTACTGAGCTTTAAAATTAAAGGCGGTAAAGAAGCAGCTGACAAGTTCGTACAGTCGTTGCAGTTAATATACCATCTGGCCAATGTAGGCGACAGCAAAACGCTGATCATTCACCCAGCCACTACCACTCACTCTCAGCTCAGCGAAGAGGAACAACGGGCCGCCGGCGTGGAACCTGGGCTGCTGCGTATATCCCTGGGCGTAGAACATATTGACGATATCAGGGAAGATATCAGACTGGCATTTGGCGCTTAATCGCCTTTGCCCAGCTTGATCTTAACCTTACCATCACTTCCTGAAACGGCGTGGAGATGCAGGATGATACCCTTCCTGCTTCTACGCCGTTTTTCGGCTTTATCGGTGATAGCGGAGTCTTTGGCGGGGTTACGCAATGGAACGTCCAGGTTGATATTAGTACCACCGGTAAGACCGTATACACCGTTCACGTCTATGTTCACTGCACTGGATGCGATGCGCATAGGCGGTATCAGGATTTTGTTTCCCTGTATCTGGAAGGTATTACTGAGGTTTTCAATTGTAATACTGTCCAGCCGCCTGCGGCGGAACAAAAAGAGGCCGATGTCTTCGATGGGCCCGAAATTCACCAGGGCACCGTTGCGCAGGGTAAAGTTGACCGTACCATACAAGGAGTTTTTTGCCAGCGCGCCATTATCCAATACGTTCCCCTTTATATCTGCTTTGGCAGACACAATTCCCTTGAGATTGTTTGACTGCAGGCCGTCCAGCCCAAAATTATTGAACGCATAAAACAGTTGCGCGATATGCACATTGTTGACATTGGCGTTCATTTTGAAAGTATTGTTGTTACCCTGCTGATGCACGGTGCCCGACGCCTGGGCTGTGCCGCCGGCGTGCTGGAAGGCGATCTTGTTGAGCAACAGGTCTGATTCTGTCATGGCAATGAGCGCCGTCACATTCTGGGCGGTGAAATGTTCAAACACGATCTTGTCCAGTGCCACGTCCATTTTCACGTTGCTCGAAGCCAGCACTTTGTCCAGTTGTTCGCCTACCCTGCCTGCTGCTTTGGCTTTCGGCTTGTGAGCGGCTTTCTTTCCTTTACGGGTGGTCAGGAAACTTTTGAACTCATTGAGGTCCACCAGGGCGCTTCTGATCTTCCAGTCCAGCTCTATCTTCTCCGGTGCGGTAAAGTACAGGTTCATCATATTGCGGATGGTGCCTTCCATCTGGAGCGCGCTTTTCCGGGATTGTATGCGGACATTGCGTACCAGCAGGTCCTGCCCGGTAAACTGCAACGTGGCGCTGCAATCGTGGAAAGTAAGGTCACGCGGGAGGTAGGTAAACCCACCCCTTTGTATTTGCACCGTTCCTTCCAGGGCGGAAGGCGTATTGTCGGTTTTCAGCACCGGCCCGGTGTAGTACAGGTCTGCCGAAGCCGTGCCTTCGCTGAACAACAGTGGCACATCGCTGGCGGCGGTATTGAGGTGCGCCAGCGGGAACTGCGACCGAAAATGGCCACGCAACAGGGGTTGTTTGAGGTTCACCACGCGGATGGTATCAGCTTCCAGCGGCACCTGGCCCAGGGAAGCCTTCAGGCCAAAGATGTTCACCGCGGAGTTTTCATCGGTATGGCCGGCTCCTGGTATCACTTCATTATTAAAGCGTCCGGAGAAACTGCAATCGCTCCATTCCCCGGCGGCGGTCACCAGTGTGTTTTTCGTGGTTTTCCAGGTAACGACCACATGTGGCGTGTCCCGGAATTTCATATGTCCCTGCAGGTTAGCCTCCGCGTCCAGCGGGGCCGTGAGGTGGATGGTCGACAGTTTACCGGATATATTGGGTGACAGCCACGAGCCCGCCTCCTGCAGCAATACCTGGTTAGCATTGATCTTCAGCCTGAATGGTGGCGGTTTCTCAGAGAAATCGAATACACCGGCTATCTGCACGGGCGTATTATCGATCTTTATCTGTTGTTCCGGTATGATCAACTGTTTGGTTGTCTTATTAAAAAACAGGGACAGGTCAAGTCCCAGGGTCCTGCCTTTCAGGTAACTGCCCTTGTTGGTATTGAATGAAAAATTGCGGGCCAGGATTTTAGAGCGCATGTCGAGGTGCATACCGGAATCCGTACTCTTCAGCTTGCCATCCATCTCCTGGACGTCCAGTTCAAAAAGTTTGAACTTCTGACGGTTGTCTATTGTAAAAGTGATCTGGGAAAGCGCGATATTACTGACATCGGCGTCTTTGGAGGAGCCGTTCTTCCTGCCGCTTTTGCTGGCAATGAATGCTGAAGTGTTGCTATAACCGGTGCTGTCTGTATACAGGTAGATATTACCTTTTTCCAGGGCGATTTCTTTTACATCTACGTGTTTGCGTAACAGTGATAACGTGTTCACCCGTACGAAAACATAATCCAGGTCCAACAGGGCATGATGATGTTGTTGCCAAAGGCTGTCCTGCACCTGTACTTTTTTCAGGGCGATAGACACGTTGGGGAAGCTTTTGAAGAGGGAGGGCTCCATATCTTCCACAGATAACTTTCCATTGATGTTGTCATTGAGCCGGTCTGTAATCTGCTTCAGGAACGCAGCTTTATTGACTTTAATGTACAGTGCCAAGCCTACAGACAACAGAATGATCAGGGCGATGAGGCTTCCTCCTGCAATCAGCACAACTTTGAGCCATTTACGCATGTAATGGATGTTTTAAAGGGTATAACATTCGAACACGTAAACAGTTTACGAAAAATTCCGCTTTTACGGAAAATAAAAACGGCGAAGATTCCGTAGAACCTTCGCCGTTATATAGATTTTCAGCGTATTAATCATCCAGCTTAAGTACGGCCAGGAAGGCTTCCTGCGGCACTTCCACGTTACCGATCTGACGCATACGTTTTTTACCTTCTTTCTGTTTCTCCAGCAGTTTACGTTTACGGGAGATGTCACCGCCATAACATTTTGCGGTAACGTCCTTACGCATGGCGCTGATGTTTTCGCGGGCCAGGATTTTGGCGCCTACGGCGGCCTGGATGGCGATGAGGAACTGTTGGCGTGGCAACAGGTCTTTCAGCTTTTCGCAGAGCTTGCGGCCGAAGTCCTGTGCCCTGCTGCGGTGGATCAGCGCGCTCAGGGCATCCACCTTATCGCCGTTGAGCAGGATGTCCATTTTCACGATGTCGCTGTCACGGAAGCCAATTGGCGTATAGTCAAAAGAGGCATACCCGCGGGTCTGGCTCTTCAGTTTATCATAGAAGTCGAATACGATCTCGGTGAGCGGCAGTTCAAACATAAGCTCTACACGGGTGGTGGTCAGGTAGCTCTGGTTGAGCAGGATACCACGTTTCCCGAGGCAGAGGGTCATGATGTTACCGATATATTCCGGTTTGGTGATGATCTGCGCGCGGATAAAAGGTTCTTCGATCCTTTCCAGTTTTGTGGGGTCCGGCATTTCGCTCGGGTTGTTCACGATCACCACGCCATCTCTGGTAGTATGGGCAATGAACCCTACGTTGGGCACGGTGGTGATCACCGTCTGGTTAAACTCCCTTTCGAGACGTTCCTGGATGATCTCCATGTGGAGCATGCCCAGGAAGCCGCAACGGAAGCCGAAGCCCAGCGCCTGAGACGTTTCCAGTTCGTAGGTCAGGGAGGCGTCGTTGAGCTGGAGTTTGTCCATACATTCGCGCAGCTCTTCGAAGTCTTCGGTCACCACCGGGAAGATACCGGCAAATACCATGGGTTTTACCTCCTGGAAGCCTTTGATGCCTTCTTCGCAAGGGTTGCTGGCGAGAGTGATGGTATCCCCTACTTTTACTTCTTTTGCGCTTTTGATACCGGTGATGATATAGCCCACGTCGCCGGCAAATACCTCTTTACGGGGTTCCAGGCCCAGTTTGAGGATACCTACTTCATCGGCTTCATATTCTTCCCCGGTATTAACGAATTTGATTTTATCTCCTTTTTTGATGGAACCGTTGTACACACGGAAGTAGGCGATGATACCGCGGAAAGAGTTGAACACGCTGTCGAAGATGAGCGCCTGCAGCGGTGTGTCCAGGCTGCCTTTGGGGGCCGGGATACGGGTTACGATCGCTTCAAGGATTTCCTCGATGCCGATACCGGTTTTACCGGAAGCCAACAGAATGTCTTCATCTTTTACACCGATCAGTTCAATGATCTGGTCTTTCACCTCTTCGATCATGGCGCCCGGCATATCAATTTTATTGATCACAGGGATGATTTCCAGATCGTTTTCCAGTGCGAGGTACAGGTTGGAGATGGTTTGGGCCTGGATACCCTGGGCAGCGTCTACCAGCAACAGGGCGCCTTCGCAGGCAGCCAGCGCACGGGACACTTCGTAGGAAAAATCCACGTGACCAGGGGTATCGATCAGGTTAAAGGTATATTTTTCGCCGTTTTTGGCGGTGTAGTTCATTTGGATGGCGTGGCTCTTGATAGTGATGCCTTTCTCACGTTCCAGGTCCATGTCGTCCAGCACCTGCGCCTGCATGTCACGATCAGAGATCGTTTTGGTAAATTCCAATAATCGGTCAGCCAGGGTACTCTTACCGTGGTCAATATGGGCAATGATACAAAAATTGCGAATATTCTTCATATGTTGATTTACTGGCCTGTGGCGGCTAAAGTGCCGCATTAAACCTTTTCAGGCCGCAAAGGTATTAAAATTAGTTCATTAGTCAGCGGTTTCAGTCGATTATGTTTTGATAAACATGCTACATGCGGATTGTCAATTTTTCATATATTAGATATAAATCCCCCTGTGGGATATTATTTGATCTAAAACCTGATGATATGGACCTGACCGCACAATTTGAACAAGCTGCTGCTGAAAGCAAAACCCTCTCTGAGAAACCGTCTAATGAGATACTGCTGCAATTATACAGCCTTTACAAACAAGGTTCCACCGGTGATGTGGACACAGACCCTCCGGCCAATCCGTTCGACTTTGTAGCCAAAGCCAAACATGAAGCCTGGGCTGCGCTGAAAGGTAAGTCCAAAGAGACTGCCATGCAGGAATACATCGATCTCGTAAAACGCCTGAAAGGCTGATTGCATTTTTGTTCCCAGGGCTTAAGCCCTGGGCTACGTTTTGTTTTAGATCTTTTCAAAGCTGCGCACCTAGGCTATGGTTAATTGCGGCATCGGAAAAACAGACCGCTGTGTAATCAAAGCTCATTGCGTTCATCCTCCACTATTATTTCAACGATGTTGCCTACAACACCTTCACGTTATCTGACGGATTTACATCGGCCACCCAGGTGCTTCCCAATGTTACTTTACTGATTTTTTTGGAAGAAGAGAACCCCAGCGTTACAGTTTTATTGCCTTTTTCCCAGCATTCGATGCTCTTATGCAGCTGCAACGTTGTCTGGTCATCGAACAATACTGTTACGTCGACCGGTACGGGTTTGGTGCCTTTTGACAAGACGGTCACTTCCCATCGTTGCCCGTTACGGTTGACTTTTTCGATGGCCAGGTCCGGGTAGCCATCATCGAAGAACCAGCTTTTCCAGAACCAGTTCAGGTTCCTACCGGAGCCGGTATTGATGCAGTTGAAGAAGTCATACGGCTGCGGATGTTTGCCGTTCCAGGTGCGGATATAGTGATGCAGTGCTTTTAGAAAAAGGCTGTCGCCCAGCATATCTTTTACATAGAGATAGCCCAGAGCCGGTTTGGGATAGGAATTGGTCATGTAGGCGTCTGTCAGCTGGTTGGAAGGCGTCATGATAGGAAGGTCCTGGGCACGGCCTGCAATAGCGTTGTAATTGGGCATGCCGTAGTTGTCCACGATGGTGGAGTCGATCATGGGAGAAATCAGCCACTCTCCTATGGTGGCCCAGCCTTCGTCCATCCAGGCGTAGATGGTTTCGTTGGTGCCCATATAAAAAGGGAACATGGTATGAAAGATCTCGTGATCAGTCAACTCTATGGCGCCCGCTTTGCTGGATACCGGGTTGTCGTTTACCATCATGGGGTACTCCATCTGGTCCAGCCCGTCAAATATGGTGATGTGCGGATAAGGGAACGGCCATTTCGGGAAACGATGGCTCATTTTATCGACGGTCGTTGTTGCGTAGTCAATTACTTCAAAATAGTCCGGGTGTGTGGGATTGAAGGCAATGTCCACCCGGGTGCGGCGTTTCGTGGACGGGTCCACTTCTACGCTGGCAGCTTTCCAGCAATAGTGGTTACTGGTGGCGAAAGCGAAATCCACCACATTGGAGGCTTCAAACCGCCAGGTATTGGAGCTGTTGCGGGGGGAGATATTTCCCTTCCGGATGTCTGTGCTGTCAATAATGTCGATGACCTCATCACTTTTTTCAGCGCGGGCAATTCTTTTCAGGTAGGTATCGGTATACACTTCCTGTCCGTTTTTCAGGTCGCCGGTGGCCCATACCTGGTAGTTGCCGGGTACGGTGACCGCTACACGAAAATCGCTGAAATCGTTATAGAATTCCGTCACGCCGTTGTACGGCACCATGTCCCATCCGTTGATATCATCATACACCGCTACTCTCGGGAAGAAGTAGGCAATAAAATAAGCGCCGGTGTCTACCGTGCCCGTGCGGATATGCGTGTTTTCATTCAGTACATAAGAGAAGTCGAGGGAGATCTTTGCCTGTTGTCCCGGTGCGAGGTCGTCCACGTTCACCGGCATATTTGTTCCGGTGACGGCCGACACACTTCGGGCCGTACCATTGACTTTAAAATTTTTAATGGCCACACCTTTGTGCAGGTCTTCCGCCGTCACCACCATATTACGGATGGCGCCATGCTGGAAGAGGTTGGCAAAAAGCTTAAAGTTCAGGAAACGTAGTGTGTCCGGGCTGTTGTTGGTATACACGATCGTTTCTGACCCAGACACCAGGTTGGTCGCAGGTTCAAACTTTACCTGAATATCGTAACTGGCTTTATTTTGCCAATAGCGCGGGCCCGGGGCGCCACTTTCGTTCCGTGTTTGTTTCTCATATGCCTGACGGATATTCCGGGGCATGAACAGGGATTGTGCTGTAACCTGTTGCCAGCCTGCCAGCAACAGTAAAAAAAGGAAACGCTTTGTCATCATACATCATTCATCATTCGTAAAGAGCCGCAAACTGAAGGGCTTGTTCTTCAAAAATAGGGATTTTCGCGGATCTCCCAGGGCTGAAGCCCTGGGCTACGATGTGTTCCGGTTTCTTTTAGCCTGACACCTGCGCTTCTGAAACGTAGCGAAAAAGGTACATTTTAGCCATGAGGAATACTATCCGGTTGCGGCCGCACGCTGTCTGCCGGATGAGGCAGCATGGTACCGATGCTGTCTTTTGTATGCGCGGTGGAGTCTGTGGCGGCGGGGCCATCGCCACCGGCTTTTTTCACGGGTGCCGTAGGGGCGGTATTTCTCCGTTTGCTGTTGTATTCAGACACCACGCCCTGCCGTTCGAGGTCTTTCATTGTCTTTTTATCGAACAGGTATTTAGGATGTTTTTCGGGACGCAGCCCTTTGTCGAACTGCGCTTCCGCACCGATGGCGGGGGCGGTATAAATTTTTTGGGAGGAGTTACAAGCCCATAGCAGCCCTGAAAGCAGCCAGGCATATCGCATGGATCGCATGAAAAACCAGATAAAAGGTGAATGCAGGCAGGGACAAGGGGGACTCTTAAAAAACGGGAATCCGGCCTTTTTAGTATGATGTCGTATTTTGTAATTCAGAGAACCTGTATTAAATTTAACTTACATTCAGCGATTGTCATCCCCTTGTTTACTAATATTTTATATATTTAAGCCCTGTTTAGTATCATGATGAAACCCTCATCCCGGCTAAATTGAGAAAACAACCGTTATTATCAATACAACACTATGAAAGTAACTACAACCAGTTTTCCCAGCGTTTTTGAGACTGCCTTTGGGAACACCGAAAACTCGAGCAAGGATTTGCTCAACGGCTTGAAGATCAAAAAAGATGAAACCTGGTATCTGGTAGGCAACCTGGCCAAACGAGGAGGCATCAATCCCGGAAGGATTACCAATGCAGCTCCGACTGAAGAAGACTATGAAATCCTGTTCAAAGCGGCGCTGCTGAATACCGCCGACAAAGTACAGCAACCCATTGCGCTCACTATGGGCTTCCCTTTTTCCACTTACAATGTCTACAAAACCGCCGCTGAGCAGTTCCTGAGCAAACGGCATTTCCTCATCGACTATGATACGCAGACCTACAATACCAAAGGGTCTTTCAAAAAAGCGATGTTCGACATCGAAAAATATGAAGTCATCCCTGAGATCGTAGGCGGCATCATTGGCCTGAAAAAGACCATCAACGAACCGCAGTTGGACAATTTCATCGCTATCAGCTTCGGTTTCGGCACTATAGAAGGCGGCATGGCCACCGGCGACGGGCTGGTACACCGTACCTGCTTCAGCTCCCACGGTATCCGTTACGCTATCAACAACCTGACCCGTGAACTGAACCAGAAACACTACCTGGAGATGAAAAACGAACACCAGGTAGACGATGCCTTTATGAAAGGCTCCATTTTCACCAACCGCAAACGCATTGACCTGCGGGAGATGCGTAAAGGCGTGCTGACACAGTATTACAAAGAAGTGGTATCTCCGCTGATGCGTAGCTACTTCACTGATCTGGACTTTGAAAGCTGCGAAAAAATATACCTGATGGGTGGCGGTGCTTACTATAAAGAACTGACCGATGCCTTCCAGGAAGAGTTCCGTGATTTTATTCCGGTAGAAGTGGCGCCCGATCCTGAAAAACTCATGAGTATTGGTTATCTTTATAACAGTCTTCGGATATCGGACAATAAACCTCAACGGAGCGTAGGCCTCGACCTGGGCAACTCCAGTTCTATTATCTCTACATTCGATGACGAGCATCAACCAGTCGTAAATAATCCCATAACCCTCTAATTTCTTTGTGTGATAAGTGTGAGACATTTTTTCCGAAACATTATTGTACCGGGAGCATTTCGTATCCCGAAAGAAGTATCCGTAAACGGCAGCATCGACGCTACGATTTCAGGACGGATTGACGGAAACGTAAAGGGTAATGTAAAAACGACCGGCAAACTGGTAGTGAGCGAAACTGCCAGCATTAAAGGGCATATTTACGCTGCCGACCTCGTTGTACACGGAAAAGTGTATGGAGACGTGTATATCAGCAACAAAGCGCATATTAGCAATAAAGCCTTCGTCAAGGGAGATGTGAATGCCATTGTCCTTGAACTGGAAGAGGGCGCGGTCGTGGAGGGAGCCATCCGTAAAAATGTGCTTCCCACGCCTAAAACGGAAACACCATCCGCTGTAGAACCACATCATTCTCCTGTGGCGGGAGAAACCCTTCCTGTTACTGCTGCCGCTGCAACTCCTGCCGCGTCGGCCGCCAACGAAGAAGAAGAACAAACCACCAGTTGGTTTTAACCATGTCCTGACTAAACAACGTATATACTTAAACGTTATTTGGAGAGGCTGCCCGCAAACGAGGCAGCCTCTTTTCTTTCAGGCATTATTGTTTTTTCAGTGGCGTCAGCAAATGTGTGAGGCCGTTCATTTTGATGATCAGCATCGTTTCCAGCATCATGCCCAGTTTCCCTTTGGGAAAACCATTGCGCTGAAACCATTCCAGATAACTTACCGGCAAATCGCACAGCACAACGTCCTTATATTTCCCGAAGGGCATTTTCATGGTCACCAGTTGTTGCAATATCTCCGGATTCGGTTGTGTCATCTCCATAAAATCAATTATAAAACAGGCAAGTTAGGCTTTTATCGTACTTCTTCGTAATTTGATTTCACTCAAACCAATTACCCTGCTATGAAAATGTACTGTACATTTTTCTCTCTTTTCCTGTTGGCATCTTGCGTTCAGCCGGGAGGAAAAATCAGCCTGTCCAACCCTCATGTTCAGGTAGTAAAGGAAATGTTTGCTGCGTTCAATGAACACGACTGGCATAAGATGGCGGCCTGCTACGCTGATTCGGCCCGGTTCCTGGACCCCGAATCCGGTCCGGAAATGGTGACGCTCACCCGTTCCCAGCTGACAAAAAAATACCAGGGCCTCCATCACTTGTTCCCTGATGTTCATGATGAGGTAAAAGAAATCTACGGCGATAAAAACCATATCATCGTTGAATTTGTTTCCAGCGCCACAGGCCGGGACGGCAAAAAATGGCAACTCCCCATTTGCGTGGTTTTTACCGTTGAAGACGGCAAGATCATCCAGGACCGCACCTATTATGACAACCAGCCGTCCAACTGACCGGCTACCGTTTTAGCAGTCCGTTGTTCTGCAATGCCTCCGCCACTTTTTTGGCATAGGCGGTCGCAAAAGATTCGAGGCTGTTGGGGTTATAGGTTTCTGACTGGCCGGACCACACCAGTTTCCCGTCCTGGGTAAGGTCGTACAAGTTGCTTTCCAGGAAATAGACCTTGTCAGTTGTATAGTATCCCGGTGAATACACGGAATTGTACATGTAGCCATAGTAGCCCCAGAACCGGCCATACCAGCCATAGGCAGGATATGGCGCATACATCACGGAGCCGGGCACATAACGGGTTTCAGACTCCTTGTTGACCAGCGTCACGGTCAGCACCGCCTTGTAGCCGGCAGCTTCGATTTTGCCGGAAGCGTTTTTTACTGATTCTTCCTTTTTAGGGTCGAAGTTGGGCGGAAACAGATCGATGCTTTTCCCTGCCATCACGCCGTGTTGTTGTAACTGTGCAACCAGTTTACCTTCCACGGTGGCGCGTGCTGTCTGGTTGGAGCTGAGGCCGGCCACCAGGATATTGTGGTAACCGCCTTGTTCAGCTGCCGGGTCTTTCCAGGTACCGGTCATGTGAACAGAAGTGCCGCAAGCGGCTATAAACAGCGCTATCGCCAGCAGGGCAATATATCCCTGGTAGCGGCGGCCAAAAGATGCAAATAATGTACACATAAAATTTTTTTTAACAATCCCCGGAAAAGGGGGTTGTGTCTATATGGATAACATCCACAGCGTCAAAATGTTCAGCTTTAAACGCTACATATAGGCGTGAGCGTGAATGAATTATATAGTATTTTGAGCACCTTTTATTCAGAGAATAAACCGTACATTTATAACCTGGAGACCGCTATATGGAATACAAGGATCATGGAGAGCTAAAAACCCTCCTGTTGGTGGACGATGATACAGATGACCAGGAGCTTTTCAAACTGGCGCTGGCGGAACTGAATCATCCTGTAAAATGCCTCACAGCCGGCAACGGTCAGGAGGCATTGGACAATCTTTGTACCCGCGCTTACAAACCCGACCTTATTTTTCTGGACCTGAATATGCCATTGATGAATGGGATTGTTTTCCTGGAGCGGATCAAGGATATTGAACACCTGAAAGATATCCCGGTGATTATTTACAGCACCAGTGATGAACCCCGGGAAATATCCACCGCCCGTTCCATGGGCGCCGTGGATTATATCACCAAACCAGCACGGTTTGACGACCTGTGTAAGTTATTGCAGATCGTGTTAGCCAGAGGTACTTCTTCTTTACATTAACCCTCTTCTGTCCGGCGGGCGAAAGCCACCCGGTAAAATTCATACCCTTTTTCTTTTTCCCTTCCATTCAGATAAAGCGCCCGGTATTCATCGGCCCCGAGGTCTTTTGTGAGGGTGAACCCGAAACGCTGCAGGTAAGCGGCCAATGCGGACGGTTCAAAACCGAAAGTCCATTTCTCTTCCAGGTTAGCAACGTCTTTCAGTAGTTTTTCAGCGCCTGTAAAAGTCGCCGGATTGTCCAGCACTTCCTGGTGCACATAGGTGAAGATGACATGAGATCCTGGCGGGAACCGTTGCAGAAAGGCAAAAGTACTGTCAATAGCTTCCGTGGTGAGGTAGTTGGTCACTCCTTCCCAGATGATGGCAGTGGGCACCGTAAAATCGAATTGATGCTGCGCCCCCAGCTGGTCAAGGCTCTGCCGGTTGAAATCTATCTGGTAGTAGCGGATATGCCTGGGAATATGTTGCCTGCTGAGCCTTGACAGCTTGTATTTGGCCGTATTGGGATGGTCTATTTCGATGACTGGCATACCATGCAGAAACGGCAGCCGGAGGCCCCTGGTATCGAAGCCGGCCCCCAGGATCATGACCTGCCGGACTCCTTTACGGACGGCTTCCTCCAGTAACTCATCTATTAACCGGGTGCGGGCTATGCCGGAGGTATAAGCGCCAGGAATTTTTTTGCGGATAATATTTTCAACTACCTTACGAAAAACGCGCAGATGGCTCAACCATGCGGCCACCTTCAAACCGGGTGACAAAAAGAGGTGTGCATATTTATCCCTGAATACTCTTTTTTTTTCTGAACGGGTGGTTTCCATAGCACGGAATAGTGCCATATACTGCGCGGTTTTACTCGAGGCAGATTCCTTCATGGTTGTGTCTTTTTTGGAGAAAGACAATTTACATAATCAGGATGAAATTATCAATATTTCGCTGTCGTGTAATTGTAAGGAATATAGTTTTCCCAGTACCACGGCGTATATACGTCTCCGATAGCCGTCTCCAGCAAAGCTTTAAAGATGTCTTCCCCGTTATCGCTGTTTGTCATGATCGCAACCGCCATCTGTTTTTCCGGGAAGGCGATGGTATAGTGCCCCCAGCCTTCGCTGTGACCTTCTTTAAAGAAAGCCGTGCCGACAGGTGTTTTCAGCAGGCCAACGCCCAGTCCGTAAAAAATATTGGTGGTGGCAGGTGTTTTGTCATACACCCAGGCTTCAGGGCCGAACTGTTTTTTTGAGAGGATGGGTATCTGTGCCTGTAGCATCGCTGCGGCGCTTTTACGGCTAAGGCCTTCACCGGTGAGCATGGCCGTCAGAAACCGGTCCCAGTCGGTGATAGTGGTATAAAGGGAACCGGCGGCGTGCGCGCGGGTCCTGGCATCAAATTCATAGGCATGCTGCGCTGTATCATGCCCCAGGCAGTGGCGCGTATCGAATGCTTTCTGCCAGATATAGCTGCTGTGGCTCATTCCCAGCGGTTTGAATACCTGTTCCTGCGCGATGGTTTCATAGTCCTTGCCGGTGATTTGTTCCAATACAAACTGCAACAGGTAGATGCCTTCACCGGAATAACCGTACAAAGTACCGGGACCGGATTTGATCTTCAGTTTTCCGTCTTCTTCAAACCCGCGGTAGTTGGGGAGTCCGGTAGTGTGGTCGAGGCACATGCGGGCCGTTATTTTTTCATAACGATGATCTTCCCGGATATCCTGGTACCCTCTCGTTTTTTTATCGAACACATAATCCGGTAAGGATTTGGGAAGATATCTCACCAAAGGTGTGTCCAGATCAATGACGTGCTGGTCCACCAGTTTCATCACACAGTAGGCAAATACCGCCTTGCTGTAGGAGCAGGCCCAGAAGATGGTGCCGGTGTCCATTGGAGCTTTTGTTGTTTTGTCTGCGAAGCCAAAGGCGCGTACATAAACAGGTTTATTGCGGTTAAAAACGGCTATCGTCATGCCGGTTACACGCGCGGTGTCCATGAGCTGTTGTATGCGAGCTGTCAACGCCTGCGGCGCAATGGTCGTGTTGTCAAGTCGTTTGATGGACTGCGCGAGGCAGGTTGCTGCAAGGAAACAGGTGAGTAACAGGGATGATATTGTTTTCATCGGGCGTAAATTTTCTACCAGGGAAAACAAAAACATGCCAGATAGCCGGATTATTGGTTTTCAGCAGGATAGGCGTCATTGGCGATCCATGGATGTTCGGAAATGGCCGTTCGTGTACGGATATAAAACATATTCCCTCAAAAAACGGCCCGGGGAAACTTGTAATTCATATTTTTTTGCGATTATTGCAATAAAATGCATATTTTTAGAAAATAATCTAAATCGCCCTGCGAAAATGAGCCACTCTTTAAATATTGACAAATTAGATTTACAGATCATTTCAGAAATGTCAACAGATGCCGGTATTTCATATGCCGAATTGGGTAAAAAGCTGTTTGTATCAGGCGGTACTATCCATGTGCGCATTAAGAAGTTGCACGAAATGGGCGTGATCAAAGGTACCCGGTTGCAGGTGAACCTTCGGGCGATCGGTTACGATGTATTGGCTTTCATTGGTATTTATCTGGAAAAAAGTTCCCTGTATGAGAATGTGGCCAGGCAGTTGCTGAAGATACCGCAGATTGTGCGGTTAAACTATACAACGGGCGCTTACAGCATGTTTGCAGAGATCATCTGCCGTGACAGTGCGGAGCTGCGTAAGATATTACAGGATGATTTGCAGCATATCAAAGGCATCGAGCGTACAGAAACGATTATTTCGCTGGAAGAAAGTTTCTCGCGGCCTGTCAATGTGAGTGAAATAAGTTAACGATCATAGCAGTGAATGAAGGCCTTACCGCCTTCATTCTTTTTTTTCGACCTCCTTCTTCTCCCTGATAACCCTTTTGTTCCATCCGGAAATTTTGTTGTTTAATATTTTTTGCTATTTTTGTACCAAATAGTACAATTTAAATCATGGCAGGAAGAAACCGCATATTTGACGAGCAGGAAGTGATCCGCAAAGCAATGGCCGTCTTCTGGGAACGGGGCTACGAGGCTACGTCCACCGAAGATTTGCTGACAGCCATGGGAATCGGGAAAGGCAGTTTTTATAACGCGTTCCCTGGCGGTAAACAGGAAATTTTTGAAAAGACGATGGAGCAGTTCAGCACACGGGCTTTTACAGACCTGCAAGCTGCCGTTGCCACAGGCGATGATCCGGTGACTGCTGTACTGGATTTCTTCCGGCATATTGCGCAGGAAAGTCGCGCGGTGCATATGAAAGGCTGCTTTATGGGCAACACCATCGCGGAGCTGTCACACACAGAACCGGCACTGGAACGCAAGGCCGTACACCGCCTCCAGGAAATGGAACAGCTGTTCACCGCCGTGATGGAGCAAGGACAGAAAAGCGGCCGGCTAAAAACCAAAACGCCGGCGCCTGTACTGGCCAGGCACCTGGTGAACCTGTGGAACGGACTGAATATCACCCGGCGGATGTATCCTCATGCCGATGGACTCTCCGCGTTGATTGAACTCAACCTCTCCCCTGTCTTCTGACATTTTTTTTATCAATTTTGTACCAAATAGTACAATTTAAAAAACATATATGAGCGCAACATCTTACCGCACCGTCACTATCAACGATCTGGACATTTTTTACCGCGAGGCAGGCAACCCGAACGCCCCGGTAGTACTGCTATTGCACGGTTTCCCGTCTTCCTCCCACATGTACCGCCACCTGATACCGGCGCTGGCGGAAGACTATCACGTAATAGCGCCCGACTATCCTGGTTTTGGCTACAGCAGCAAGCCGGCGACGGACGTATTCACCTACACCTTTGACAACGTGGCTGCCGTCATGGAACAGTTTATCATACAGCTGGGCATCACCAGGTTCCATTTGTACATGCAGGATTATGGCGGCCCTGTAGGCTTTCGCATTATTGCCCGTCACCCTGAATGGGTGGCCTCCCTGCTGGTCCAAAACGCCAACGCCTATACGGAGGGGCTGGGACCACTCGTCCAGGAGATAGGCCGCTTACAGGAAGCCGGTGATCCGGTAGCGCTGGCCGCAGCGGTGGACCGCATGCTGAGCATTGAAGGAATGCGCACGGACAACCTGGTAGGCGCTGCTGACCCGTCCCGCATTTCACCGGACAGCTGGACTTTTGACGCTGCTGTGATCGACAAGCCCATACAGCGGGTATTGTTTGCCAACTACGGCACCAACTTTACGCTGTACCCGGCGTGGCAGGCATGGTTACGCCAGCATCAGCCACGCACCCTGATCACATGGGGCAAAAATGACAATATCTTCCCGGGAGAAGGCGCTGTCGCTTACCTCCGGGACCTGCCGGACGCAGAACTGCACTTGTTTGAAGGGGGGCACTTTTTACTGGAGGAATACTGCGACGAAGTGGCCGCACTGATCAAAACATTTCTGAAGAAAGGGGAACAATCATAAGAGAATAAAAAGGCCGGTCGGCATACCTCCTGGCATGCCGACCCTGCTGTTCTATTCCTGCGCAAGCTTACGGGCATCGCGGGTACCGGCGTACAGTTCGTATTCCAGGAGCCGGCAATCGAGCGTACTGTTATAAAACTCTATCCTGCGTTTGGCTTTAAGGCCAATCTTCTTGGCCAGGTCCAGGTTGCCGGTGAAGATGTAACCGGTGTAACCACCACAACGCTGTTTCATAAAATCACCGATACGGCCATAGGTTTCTTCCAGCGCCGTGATTTCTCCCAGACGCAGGCCGTATTCGGGGTTCATATATACTATCCCACCTCCTTCTTCAGGCACCGGTGTGGCGGCAAAATCGCAGACAGAGAACGTGATCATATCCGCTACGCCCGCTGCGCGCGCGTTTTTCCGGGCATTCTCCACGGCCAGCGGGCTTAGGTCCGTTGCAATGATCTTCAGTTCCGGTACGTCTACGATCTGGCTTTCCAGGATACCCCGTTCCTCCAGATATATCTTTTCATCATATCCCAGCAGGTGCATAAAAGCATAGTTGTTGCGGAACAGGCCAGGACGGCTGTTAGTGGCTATCAGTGCCGCTTCAATGGCAACGGTGCCGGAGCCGCACATCGGGTTGATAAACGGTGAACGGCGGTCCCAGCGCGTAGCCAGAATAGTGGCTGCTGCCAGTCCTTCCAGCATCGGTGCTTTTCCGGGTATTTTGCGGTAGCCGTGACGGCCCAGTGAATCGCCGGAGGTATCAATAAATATTTCCGCATGTTCATTTTTCCAGAACAGGTGGACCACAGCACCATTCAGCTCAGCCCCCGTGGACGGGCGTTGGCCGGTTTTTTCGCGCATACGGTCTATCACAGCATCTTTCACCCGCAGGTTGGCAAACATGCTGTTATTGATGGTCTCATTCTGTACATTACTGGTAATGGAGAAGTATCCGTCGGCCGGGAGCAAGGTTTCCCAGGGATACGATTTCAGCTCCCTGTATATATCGTCGGCATTAAAGGCTTCGAACTGTTGGAGACTGTATAATACCTGGCTGGCGCAGCGCAGTTGGAGGTTTAAGCGGATACATTCATTGACGGAGGCTAACAGGCGTACGCCCGTTACAAAAGTTTCTTCAACGGTAAAACCCAGTTCTTTTATTTCCTGTTCGAGGTAAGGAGTCAACCGTTTGTGACAGGTGACGGTTACCGGTGCTTTCTTTGTATATAAAGACATCATCCGGCAAATGTAAACATTTGGTTATTTAGAAATTTTGGTATTTGGATATTTTGTTATTGAGTTGCCGGGAAAGTGTCTCTGTGAAGGAACGCTGTCAGTGACTTAATAACAAAATATCCAAATTCCTAAATCTCGTTATCTGCTGTGAGGATGATAGGCGCACCATCTGTGATAACGATGGTATGTTCGTGCTGGGCTACAAATCCGCCTTTGTTGCCGATAAGCGTCCAGCCGTCATTGGCCTGGTTGGCGTAGTTGGAGTGGGTAGAAATAAAAGTTTCCACGGCCACAACGCTGTTTTTACGGAAGCGTTCCTTATTGCGTTTTTCGTAGCAGTTGAGAATATCTTCCGGCGCTTCGTGCAGGCCTCTGCCTACACCGTGACCGGCCAGGTTACGGATGACGGTAAAACCGGCTTTCGCTGCTTCCTTTTCTATCAGCTTTCCGATGTCAGCGATTTTTACGCCGCCACGGATCTGGCCAAGCGCTTTATACAGGATGTTGCGGGAAGCGTTGACCAGTGGCAGGTGCCGGTGCAGGTCATTGCCCAATACAAATGAGCCGCCGTTGTCTGCCCAGAAACCATCCAGTTCCGCAGATACGTCGATGTTCACCAGATCACCTTCCTGCAGGATCTTTGTAGCATGGGGAATACCATGGGCTATTTCGTTGTTGATGCTGATGCACGTCCACCCGGGAAAACCGTAGGTAAGTTTGGGGGCGGATTTAGCACCATACCGTTGCAGTACTTCTCCTCCGAATTCGTCTACTTCCTTTGCGGACATACCCGGTTTGGCGTAGTTGCGCATCTCCTTCAACGTAACGGCCACTACTTCACTGATCCTTTTCATTCCTTGTAATTCCGCTTCTGATGTAATTGACATAGCTGCTGTTTTTGTTCATAATAAAGGTAGCAAAAGCATTGCAAACCATCAAAAGTGGCGACTGGCGCCGCCACTTTTAAAACTCAATATACTTCGCCGGTACGTTGTCTGTCAGCCATACGTTGTTGGCCGACCGGAAAAAGGTGATGCCGTCCCGGTACATGCGGCCACTGTGGACGGTGAGTATCACTGGTTGGCCTCTGCGTGCGCCTACGGCGGTGGCGGTATCTCTTTGTTCGGAAAGGTGTACATGGTGCCGGCTCATTTTGCGCAGTCCCTCCTGCCGGATTGCCTGCATAAATTTTCCTACAGTGCCGTGGTACAGGTATTCCGGTGGTGTAGCCGTTTCGAGGTCCAGCGACACATCAATAGAATGCCCCTGGTTGGCCCGGATGCGCGTGTGGTCTTCATTGATCGCGAAACGTTGTTTTTCACATTCCGCTACCACTGCCAGCAGCTCTTCCATGCTGAACCGCTGGCCTTTACGGGCGGCTTTGCCCATTAGTTCCTGTACATCGGCCCAACCCTGATCATCCAGTTGCAGACCGATAATTTCCGGGCTATGCCGCAGTACAAGGCTCATGAATTTGCTGATATTTTTTCTTCTTTTCTGGTCCATTATGATAATAGTTTGTCCCTGACCGCCATGAGCGCATAACCCAGCAGGTTCTGGCCTTTCCAGCGCAGGGGGTTCTCCACATGTTCGTGATCGGACTTCATACCGATGCCCCATATGGAATCGACCGGACTGGCTTCTACCAGGACGCGGTCTTTCGTGTTTAATAAAAATGTTTTTAAGTCCGGATGCTGGGAAAACTTCAACAGGTTACCAGCGATCACGATAGCAGATTTGTTTTCATCCCACAACACAGGATCGAATGATTGTACCAGTCGGCCGAGTTTCTTGGCTTCAGCAGGCGTTTTTGCTTTCAGGATGCGCTGCAGGGTCGCCTCGTCGTTGAACAGGCGCGCTTTCCCGGCCATCATCCAGTGTTCTGCGGTAGGATAAGTGATACTGTTTTCCCGGAAGGGTGCTACCCACCACTGGCTTAAACAACTCTGCGTAACCGTACCATTGGGTGATTCCTGATGTCCCCAGAAAAACAGGTACTTGATTTTATCTTTACGCTGATACTTTTCGATCAGCCACTGATTATTATAAGACATGCTTAATTAATTAGTTAGTTTGTTTTTAAAAGTACGGACCGTGTCCTGACCGGCCGTATTATCATATACCGCAAATACCACTTTAGCGAAACGATGGCGGAATGTGTCACAGTTCAGCAGGGAGGCAAACCATCCGGCCACATCTTCTTTATTGTTACGGAATACGCCGCAGCCCCAGGCACCGAGTACCAGGGTGGTCTGTTGCTGTGCCACGGCTACAGACAACAGTTTCTCCATTCTGGCCAACATGACCGGTTTGATGCGGTTGATATTTTCCGGCTCATTGTCGTTCACTGCTCCTGCATTTACGGCAGGCGCCGTGATAACTGATACCGTATAATAGTCTTCCAGCAGCTGACCGGCATCGTTGCGGAATACCGGCACCAATGGAGAATATATCATATGGTCCGTATAAAGACAGCTGCCGTTGTTCCTGTTGATCTGATACATTTCGGGCTGCTGCTGCAGGCAGGTGTACAGGCCGCTGGCCCTGGCCAGTGCCTCTTCCTGTGCATGGGCGCCTTTAAGGAAACCACCACCCGGATTTTTAGCAGAAGCAAAGTTCAGGCAGCAAACATTCGCCTGCTTCTCTTCTACTACCAACCGATAGGCGGCCGCATAAGTGCTTTCACCTGTTACTTCAATACGGCCTTCGTGCTGAACAGGCTGTTGGTCGCGCTGAAGATAAACCGTTTCAAAGTCATCAGGTCGGTATAATACAGTGTTGCTGGCGGCATCTTGCAGGGCGGGCTGAATGTTTACTGTTTTTCCGCGGGGATTAACATAACTGCCACTGGTCAGGATGTCCAGTGTTTCCCAGGCAATCTTTGCCCTTGTTTCTTTTTTCATGTTGTCATCAATTATACATCAGGTGATTGAAAGCGCATCAAATGGGGTACTGCTTCCTATGCTGATATTTGTTTACGTCATTATGACGCAAAGTAAAACAAATTTATTTTAACGGGCAACATTTTTTTCTTTTCAGGATGGTCTGGATACAGAAAGCCCCGGCCAGACCGAGCTGGGGGCTGAAATATGCGTATAGTCTTTGACGTTGCCAAACTATTTACCGGATGGTGCCGAGAGATTGCAGGTATAGCCCGTACCTACAGGCGTTTGCGCCTCTTGTTGACGAAGCAGCGAATCTATTTGGCTTTATATCCGGCGATTCCCGTGTTTGTGTAAGAACTTCCGAGCCGCGTGGTATCCGTCCATTCCCCGCTTTTCATTACTGCTGGCAGCCCATCCGGACACTGCGGAGCAGTTAATGTCAGGGTTTTAATTCACTGGTTATATGGTCTGGTGTACTGACCGCTGGTGTAACCACAGAAAAAAATATTTGGAATTAAGTTGCACACAATTTAATTTTACACTGCTAAAATTCAAATTATGACAATCACAGAAACAATTTATACCGCGCAAGCCACCGCCACAGGCGGCAGAAGCGGCCATGTCCGCACATCTGACGGCGTACTGGACCTTGAAGTAAGAATGCCGACCTCCATGGGTGGCCAGGGCGGCGCACATACCAACCCCGAACAACTGTTTGCCGCCGGTTACGCCGCCTGTTTTGACGGGGCGCTTAACCTGGTGATCCGGACACAGCGGGTACAGACCGGTACCACCAGCGTTACCGCAGAAGTTAGCCTGGGCAAGAACAATGCGGGCGGTTATGGGTTATCTGTAAAGCTGCGGGTACATGTTCCGGACACCGACCTGCAGTTGGCCCGGGAGCTGGTGGAAAAAGCGCACCAGGTATGTCCTTATTCACTGGCTACACAGGGTAATATTTCCGTTGACCTTGAAGTGATTTAAACTGTTTCTTATGAAAGTATTAATTGTGCTTACCTCCCATGATGAATTGGGAAACACCGGTCAGAAGACTGGTTTCTGGATAGAAGAATTTGCAGCACCGTACTATGCGCTGGCAGATGCAGGCGCGGAAGTCACCATCGCGTCGCCGAAGGGCGGGCAGCCTCCCATTGATCCGAAAAGCGAGCTTCCGGATTTTCAGACGCCCGCCACACAGCGGTTCAATGAAGACCAGGCCCTGCAAAACAAACTGGCGCATACCGCGAAGCTCAATGAGGTAGCCGCCGACGATTACGACGCAGTATTTTATCCAGGCGGCCACGGGCCGCTGTGGGACCTCGCCAACGACCCTGTGTCTATCGCACTGATTGAGACATTTTACAAGCAGAACAAGCCGGTGGCCTTCGTTTGTCATGCACCGGGCGTGCTAAACAAAGTCAAAGCCCCTAACGGTGAGCCGCTGGTAAAAGGTAAAGAGGTAACAGGGTTCAGCAATACCGAAGAAGATGCCGTGCAGCTGACCAAGATCGTTCCTTTTCTTGTGGAAGAGGAGCTGAAAAAGAATGGCGGCATTTACAGCAAGGAAAAGGACTGGCATCCCTATGCGCTGCGGGACGGCCTGCTGATCACCGGCCAGAACCCGGCGTCCTCCGAAGAAGTAGCCCGTATTTTACTGGAAACATTAGCGTAGTTTTGTGTTGTTAAATTGCGAACATTGAAACAGCTCAAATTCTCCAATCAACTTTGTTTTCCGATATACGCATTATCGCGACTGATCACCTCCCATTATCAGCCATTCCTGGGTGAGCTGGACCTTACGTATCCGCAATACCTGGTGATGTTGCTGCTATGGGAGCATCAGTCCATGAATGTAAAAACACTTGGAGAAACGCTGATGCTGGATTCCGGCACGTTAACCCCGTTACTGAAACGGCTGGAAGCCAAGAAGCTGATCAGGCGTGTACGCAGCAAAGAAGACGAGCGTGTAGTAAATATCCAGCTGACGCCACAGGGCGCTGCGCTGGAGCAACGGGCGGCCGAAACGCCGCTCCGCCTGGCCGAGAGCCTGGGCATCACCGCTACCGAAATGCAGGATATCAAAGATGCGATCACACCATTGCTGTACCGGCTTAAACCGGCATTGAAAGGATAGTCAGTTGTATCATTTCCCTCTCTCCCGAACGTTCATCAATATTCTCTTTCTTCTCTTCGAAAAATGATTATTTTAGTGTAAAATGCAATCGTTTGCATAAAACCACGATTATGATGAACTACCCTACCGGAGAAGCCTCCGGCCTGAGTCGCCGTGCCTGGCTTCAAAAAATTTCCATGCCTGCCCTGGCAACTGCCGGCGCCTGCGCCCTTCCCTCCATGGTCCTTGGGGCATCAGCACCGGCGAAAGAAAATCAGCCTGGCATCTACGATATCAGGCGGTATGGCGCCCGTGGCGATGGTCAGACCAATGACACCGCAGCTATTCAACGTGCCGTTGACGAATGCCATCAACAGCGGGGCGGTACGGTACTGGTACCTGTGGGTGATTATCTGTGCGGCACCCTGGAACTTAAAAGTAATGTAACGCTGCATCTGGCCGTTGGCGGGCGTATCCTGGGAAGTCCCCGCAGGGAAGACTATCAGGCGCCAGCCGCCATACCGCCCGGCAACGGCAATGTTGTATTCCTCTTTGCCGCCAATGCCGAAAACGTGTGTATAGAAGGCAGCGGCACTATTGATGGAGACGGCATTCACTTCAACAATGGCAGAGGAGATGGTACCGGTCCGGGCGGGCAGAAAGGCGGAAATTTTGACCGGCCGCACCTGGTGATTTTTTATCACTGCCGCCACATAGGCATAAAAGATGCATTCTTCACCCGTAGCGCCTATCACTGCTTCCGCATCCTGGAATGCCGGGAAGTGAACATCCGCGGTGTTCGTATATACAACCGCGTTAACCGTAACAATGACGGGTTCCATTTTAACAGCAGTCAACATATCCATATCTCAGACTGTGACGTGGCCTGCCAGGATGATGGCTGCGCACTCTTTGGCAGCAACCAGTTTGTCACCATCACCAACTGCACGTTCAGCACCCGATGGTCGGTCTTCCGCTTTGGCAGTGGCGAAGCAAAAAACATCACGGTATCCAATTGTATTATTTACGATACCTATGGATGCCCCATCAAGATTGGCGCAAGCAAATCAAAAATAGAGAACCTGCTTTTCAGCAACATTGTAATGGAGAATGTCACCGGACCTATAGGCATCGGTTTTAATGCAGGCAACTACAACGATACGTTTGTCCGTAACATTTCGTTCAACAACATCCGGGCATCGCTGGTCACTAAACCGGTGAACCATCCGGATATTCCATTTGATGTAAAACCTTTTGAAGGAGAGCAATACAGCTGTATCACCCTTAACGGCGTGGGCAACAGCTATCTGGAAAACATCAGTTTTACCGACGTACAGATAACCGCCGCCGGTGGAGGCACGGCTGCCATGGCGGCCAAGGAGGTACCGGCCGTTTCCGTTGAATACTTCGGGGTATGGGGCAGCGCTCCCGCCGGCGCCAGCGCCTATGGGCTGTATGCGCGCAATGTAAAGGGGCTCACGTTGCAAAATGTACGGCTTACTTACCGGGAAGCGGACCTGCGTCCTGCCCTGGTATTGGATAACGTTTCCGACGCAGCCGTCCACGCGTTGAGCATACAGGGACATCCTGATGCGACCGCGCTGCGGTTCATTAACAGCCGGGATGTATTGTGCACAGCCACCAGGTTGTTGTCTGCCTCCCGTACATTTTTACAGGTTGAAGGAGATCGGAGTGACAACATTATCATAGAGGGTGGCGATCATCGTAAAGCGCAGCAAGCATTACAGGGCAGCCTGTCAGCAGTGCAAATAAAATAACACAGGGTGCTGACATTTATCATAATATTTTTACGTATTTTGTTGTTATTAGAAATGCGTAAATCCTATTTGTCCACCTAACGCTTCCAATGAACAGATGCAACAGAAACAAGTTCCGTTGTCTGCTGCCGACGCTCAACTGCTGAAAGAACTGGAGATTATCCCTGGCACGTATGAAAAAACTGTCTGTAGCGGGCACCTGGTGAGGCTGGAACTCGCCGAAAACCATACCCTTCGTTATTATTTTGAAGACGGCCAATTCGTACAGGCCTTCCCGTTGTTGTGCATGCAGGGCACTGCTGCCTTACCGCAGTTGACGCAGGCAGCCGGACTGGTACATCAGCCGGTGCGGCTGGAAACTGTGCGTTGCGGTGCGGATACCTGGCTGCTGCCCGATGTGTTGTACGAAGCGCATCCGGAAGTATCACAGGAACAGCCGATACTGACGGCCGCCCGCTCCTCTTTGCTGAAAGACACCTGCCTTGTAGCGCTGGTCTTCGCCATTATTCTCTCCGTCCTCTTTTATGTGATCGGCATGCCAGAGCATTTCAGCACGCCCGCTGTACTGCTGGGATGGACGCCGCCTGCCCTCGTAGTCGGCGCCGGCTTATGTTTTATGATCAGGAGATACCGGCATTACCTTAAAAGCATTACCCACAGGGCCACTATCCGGGGCGTTGTAACAGAGCGGCTGCAGGGCGTGATTAACGGCCAGGACTACACGTGGTACCGAATCGGCGCACAGGCATTTTACAGTATGCAGACTTTGCCTGCCACGCCCGGACAATCCTTGCAGGTAACGATCGTCACTGCGAAAGACGGCTCCCGGTCATTCCGCTTCCATACCCAGCAAGATTCTGTGGCGATTTAAAAGCGACTGCTTATTTTCGCGGTATGATTAATGCGATCGATCAATCCGGCATATTGGCAATTTCCACGCGCCTGCAGCGCCTGGGCGAGTTGCTGCGCAAAGACGGCCAGCAGATCTATAAAGCCCATGGCATCGACTTTGAACCTAAATGGTTTCCCGTGGTATACAGCCTGCATGCCAATGAAGTACTGAGTGTGGTGGAAATTGCGCATGAAATAGGCTATAGTCATCCCTCTACCATCAGCCTGCTGAAAGAACTGGAAGCCAAAAAGCTGGTGCGGTCCAGGAAAGACAAGACCGACACCCGCAAACGCCTGATCAGCCTTACCGAAAAAGGCCAGCAGCTGGTGACTGAGATGAAGCCTGTCTGGGACCTGATCACCGCAGCCCTTACCGATCTGACCAATACCTCCAATAATATCATGGATGCCGTCAATGAAGTGGAAGCCCGTTTCCGGGAGAAAAGCTTTTTCGAACGGGCGGAGGACATTCGTCGCCGCAGGTCCCAGGGCTGAAGCCCTGGGCTACGATGTGTTTGTGTTTTTATGATAATGCCTTTCCATGAAGCCCAGACTGCGATGTGTTTATGTTTGTGTGATGAACCCTTATGATAATGCCTTTCCATGAAGCCCGGCTGCAATGTGTTTATGTTTGTATGATGAACCCTTCCCCTGACGCCCACTGCCCTTCTCCAACCCTGCTTAATACTGTATATGCTGCTTCAAAATGCTTTGCCATGGCTTTTTTATATTTTTTTTCATTTATGTAGTCAACTACATATCTTTGTGAAAAAAATAATCACATGGCAATTTCCTACAGACCGATTGGCAATGATTATTCGGAAGAGGTAATCAATCTGATCCTGCCGATACAGCAACAGGAGTTCAACGTACAGACCAACCTGTCGCAGCAGCAGGACCTGCTGGACATTGAGCAGTATTACCATCAGACCGGTGGTGGCTTCTGGGGAGCTTTTGACGGCGACAGGCTGGTAGGTACCATCGCGCTGATCGCTTATGCGCCTGACGGCGGTGCCCTACGCAAAATGTTTGTCCGCAAGGAATACAGAGGCCGGGAGCATGGCATTGCCACCGCATTGCTGGACACTTTGCTCAGTTACGCCGCCACCCGCGGCATCCGGGACATTTACCTGGGCACGGTGAACTTCCTTCATGCAGCCCGTCGCTTTTATGAGAAAAAAGGATTTGACCAGGTGACGATTGACCAGTTACCTGCCGCTTTCCCCAGAATGATGGTAGACGACGTCTTTTACCACTACCACCATTAAATTTTTCAGCAGCAGACAAGGGGCCATTGTTTTGTCTGCTGCTTCTTTCCGGCAAATAGCGGAAAAAAATCCCCAAACGTATAACGTTGCCCGTTACCCTTCCCCCTGCTCCAATGCCCGTTTTCACCCGCCTGAGACGCTATCGGCCTGAAAATATGTACATTAAGTTGTGACCGGAATAACAAAAAAGACCGTTTTTTGTAATATTATTGGGCTCAGATTTAGTTTCATGTAGTTAAAAATCGGCAAATGGATTCCAGCAACGGACAACCAGAAAAACCATTCATATCACCCGGAATTGATCGCTTTTTCATCAGCGTACATACCACCTTTCTTTTCGTAGCCCGGTTTTTCCGGGAACTTTTCAGGTTCCCCTTTGAAACCCGGGAATTTATACGGCAATGTTACATGGTTGGCTATAAATCGCTGGCGCTCATTAGCTTAACAGGCTTTATTACCGGGTTGGTATTTACCAAACAATCAAGGCCATCCTTGTCTGAATTTGGCGCCACCTCCTGGCTTCCGTCACTGATAGCGATTGCCGTGATCAGGGCACTGGCCCCGCTGGTGACTGCATTGATATGTGCGGGCAAGGTAGGTTCCAGTATTGGCGCGGAATTAGGGTCTATGCGGGTAACAGAACAGATAGATGCCATGGAAGTATCCGCCATCAATCCGTTCAAGTACCTGGTAGTGACACGCGTACTGGCCACTACTGTATGCTTGCCGATCCTGATGGCCTACACCGCCCTGGTAGGTCTGATGGGTTCTTATCTTGATGTCCATGTAAACGAACAGACCAGCATCACCTTCTTTTTTCTGAAGGCCTTTAGTGACATCACCTTCCTGGACCTGTTCGCTTCCACCTTTAAAGCCATGGCCTACGGTTTTACGATTGGCATTGTAAGCTGTTACCAGGGATACAACGCCTCTCAGGGCACACAGGGCGTAGGTAAAGCCGCCAACACTTCGGTGGTGATTTCCATGTTCCTGATATTTATAGAAGAAGTAATCATTGTTCAGGTAGTAAATTCAATCAGGTAGGATGAAACAACGTAACCCGGAAATAGACATGAACGACGTCGTGATTTCGATCAGGGACCTTTACAAGTCCTTCGGTTCAAATCATGTGTTGCGGGGTATCAATTTAGACGTTCACAAAGGAGAGAATGTGGTCGTGCTCGGACGGTCCGGCACCGGTAAGTCAGTCCTGATCAAAATCATCGTAGGCTTGCTGTATCCTGACTCCGGAACTGTCAACGTGCTGGGAAAAGACGTCAGCGCGCTCACTGAAGCTGACCTGCGCGAACTACGGATGCAGGTTGGTTTTTCTTTTCAGAGCGCAGCCCTCTATGATAGTATGACCGTTGGTGAAAACCTGGCCTTTCCGCTGCGCCGTAACAACAAACAAATCAGCAACGATCAGGTACGCCGTATGGTAGACATTGTACTGGACGCCGTGGGACTGTCACAAGCTATCAACCAGTTGCCGGCAGAACTGTCCGGAGGCCAGCGTAAACGCATCGGCATTGCGCGGACACTCATCCTGAAACCACAGATCATGCTGTATGATGAGCCTACCGCCGGCCTGGACCCTATCACCTGCATAGAAATCAATAACCTCATCAACGAAGTACAACGCCGGTTCAATACCAGCTCCATTATCATTACCCATGACCTGACCTGCGCCAAGGAAACAGGCGACAGCATTGCGGTAATGCAGGAAGGACAGTTTGTGGCACAGGGTTCCTTCGATGACGTATTCCGGAAAGAAAATGATCTCATCCAAAGTTTTTATCAATACAATTTCATACAGTAAGCTATGATTAAAGAAAGCAACAAACGAACAGTAACAGTAGGTATCTTCATTTTTGTTGGACTGGTCATTTTTACTGTAGGGATACTCTTCCTCGGCGGACAACGCAAGGCTTTTGTATCCTCTATCCGTGTTAAAGCCATGTTTCATGATATCAATGGCCTCGCCCCCGGCAACAATGTCTGGTATTCCGGCGTGAAAGTAGGGACGGTTAAAAAGATCACGTTTGTACAACACAACGTGATTGAAGTGGTCATGAACATAGAAAGAAGCTCCCGTCAGTTTATCCATAAAGACGTGAAGGCCAAAGTTGGCTCCGATGGCCTTGTAGGCAACAAGATCGTGGTCCTGTCCGGCGGCACCGAAACCATGCCGGCCATAGACAATAACGATGTGATCGTAGCTGAAGCAGCCTTAAGCCCGGACAATATCATGGCTACCCTGCAGGTCAACAATGAAAACCTGGTGGAAATCACCGGTAACCTGAAAAGCATCACCAAACATATTGCAGAAGGACAAGGTACCATCGGCAAACTGGTGAAAGATGATTCTGTATACAACAATGTACAGGCAACGCTGAGCAACCTGAAAACCACCGCGGCCAATACCCAGCGGCTGACAGACAGGCTGGCTGATTATGCCGCCAAGTTACAGTCCAAAGGCTCGCTGACCAATAACCTGATTACCGACACAGTGGTGTTCAGCAGGCTGCGTTCTACCGTGACCGAAATGGAGGCCGCCGCCCAGAAAGCCAACGGCATGGTGGCCGACCTGAAAAAAGCCAGCGAATCTGTCAGCGAAAATCTGACCAGCGACCAGTCACCCGCCGGCGTACTGTTACACGACCAGGAATCAGCTGCTGCCCTGAAGAAAATCATTACTAACCTGGAATCCAGTTCATCCAAACTGGACCAGAACATGGAAGCGTTGAAACACAACTTCCTGTTAAGAGGATATTTCAGAAAACAGGCCAAGCGCGAGAAAAAAGAGCAGGCCGAAAAAGAGAAAGCATTAAACCAGGTGCAGGGCCAATAAGCCCCTGCACCTGATTCGTTTTATTATTTTGCCATTGGGCTATTTTTCTTCCACAGTTTTAAGTAGCGGAGAATTAAACATGCTTACCGGAGAGATGATCTGTTCCGTCATCGGGATATTGTTACCGTAGATCTGTTTCATCTGCTCCTTTACCGCCGGGCTATTCAGGTCAAAGTCTTTCAGCTGCTCCAGCTTGCCCAGTTCCAGGCCAGTTGACTCCTTATAAATCTTCCAGACCAGTTCAGAACAATAGATCCGTTCATCCGACCAGCCGAAATAAAAATCGTAGTTCTTCCCGTTGTATTTTTTACCTGCGTCCACCATCTTCTGCACGGTCGTTTGGGTGATAACGCTGTCTGCATTTTTCAGCCGCTTGATAACATAATGTCCTTTGCGCCCCCGGTTAATCCATGCCTGCAGCGGTGTATAGCGCACTGGTTGCAGCGCTTCATAGACATATAGCTCCCCGTCTTTCGGAAGAATAATGCCGCAATGGCTGTACTTCGAATGTGTAGCCAGTTTAATGGCCGTACTCAGATCGGACATGGATTCCTGGAAGATCACGTCTCCAGCCTTCGCGGCCGGCGGTTGTTGAACAGGTTTCTTTACCGGCATTCCGGTGAGATACAGCGCACCGCCAATAAGCGCCGCCAGTGGCAATGAGGAGAACAATGCTATTTTTTTAAAGCTGGACATATGTTTGGGATTAATGGTAATCGTTTATTTTGTAATGATAAAACTTTTATAGCAATAACAGCCGTTGTATTTTTAGCACATGAAAGCAAAGAAGCGCTGGCTGTATTTTGTACTGATCATGTTGAACATACCCCTTGGATTAGCCACCAGATGGGCCCCACAGTACTTCCCTACCCTTGTCCGCATTTATGGCGGTGATGTTTTTTCCGCCACCTGCATTTTTTTCGGTATCCGTTTTTTGTATCCGCTGAAATCTGTTGCGAAAGTTTCCGTGATCAGTTTTCTGGTATGTATTGCTATTGAAGTGCAGCAGTTGTACCAGGCAGAATGGGCCGTGAAGCTGCGTAATACGCCGCTGGGTATTTTACTGGGGCATGGCTTTTTGTGGAGCGATTGCGTATGTTATGCTGTAGGAACGGCGATAGCAGCAGGAGTAGCGCTTTTGCTGGAACGCCTTCCCTATTTTCGGATTTCCTGATCTACGATTTTTTGATGTTGTTTGATAATAAACGGGAAGAGCGAAGCGGATAATTACCCGCATCGCTCTTCCCGTTTATTCGCTCTGCTGATTTACGAAATCGAAAAATTTCTAAACAGCTAATTTGATCACTACTTTCTTCACAGCTGCAGGCTGGTCGATCCGGAGATTGGGCATATGCAGGTCTGTGGGAAAGAAGATAGCAAAGTGTTGTTGATCGAGGCGGGTGAAGAAAGCCGGCTTTTCCCCGAACAGCATGTAATCTTCTGTTTCGCTGTATGCTTTGGAAGGTGTTTGTTGTTGCAGGAAATCATGGCCGATCAGTTCAGCGCCTTTCACGATATATTGTATATCGATGTATTTTTTATGCGCTTCCATTTGTTCACCTGACGGGTCTACGGTATCATATTCATTCACAATGGCGAAGAGATTGGTACCGTCTATTTCATATTTTCCTTTTTCCAGTGCATGGAAATCTGTTTGTGCGAGGTATTCAAAAGCCTTGACAAATCCGGGGCCCAGGCAATGATAGCGATGGGCATTGGTGATGGTGTCGAGAATCATGTGCTGATAAATAAAGATAGATGAGCCGTAAAGATATTTAAAAACACGAAAGTGTTTATACGATCGTTACTTTGATGCCCATATCTTCCATGGCTTTTACGAGGTGTGGGGAGATGCCGGTGTCGGTGATCACTTCGTCCACGTCTTCCAGGCCACAGATGCGGCCAAAACCTCTCTTCCCGAACTTGGTGGAGTCTGCCAGCACAATGATTTTCTGTACCGTAGCGATCATCTTCTGATTGAGATGCGCTTCCATGATATTGGAAGTGGTAAGGCCAAATTCCAGGTCAATACCGTCTACCCCCAGGAACAGTTTACTACAGGAGAAGTCTTCCAGTATTTTTTCCGCATACGGGCCTGTCACCGAGGATGAGCTGGTACGGAGCTGGCCGCCGAGTTGTATCACTTCCACATCGGGGATGCGGATCAGTTCCAGCGCTACGTTCAGCGCGCCGGTGATCACTGTCAGATGTCCTTTGGGATGGATATTTTTAGCCAGCGCCAGCACGGAGGTGCCCGATGCGATGATGATTGCGTCGTTGGGTGCTATGAGCGCCGCTGCCGCCAGGCCGATATTGTTTTTCTCTTCGCTGCGCAACTTCTCCTTTTCATTCACCGGTTTATCATTGGTGTAAGGATTATTGATGGAGGCGCCTCCATGCGAGCGGAACAGCAGTGCTTTATCTTCCAGCAGTTTCAGGTCTTTACGTATAGTCACGCCCGATACATCGAGCTCTTTGCAGAGGTCGACCACATTTACGTATCCTTTTTCTGCCAGTTTATCCAGTATAAACTTGTGGCGTTCAGCTATATTGATCATAGACATATCACATAAAAATAACGTATTAAAACCTATTGGCAAGTTTTTTCGCGCGCAAAGCATTCAAAGAGAGCGAAAAAGCAAGGCCGCCATTTTCGATCTATTTTCTATTATTACATTTTTATCCAGTGAAAGTTTCATTTGGAAGAAACTGAAAAGTCCGCCATTGCTCACAGCCATTTTCCCTTTCATCCAAAAAATATTTCACTTTCTCGTTTATTTTTCTATTTTACTTTCGAATTGTTTTATTTTCTTTTATTTTACACTCAAATATAACAATTTGAAAGTAATTAAAAGGAACATCGTAATTATATGAACAGACCGGAATCAATCAAAAGCCTGCGACCCATGTCTGCCCGTACCTGGGACATGATCATTATAGGAGGAGGAGCCACAGGCCTGGGGATAGCCATGGACGCCGCTTCCAGGGGGTATAAAACCCTGCTGCTGGAACAGGCGGACTTTGCCAAAGGAACATCCAGTCGCGCTACCAAACTGGTACACGGTGGCGTGAGATACCTGGCGCAAGGCGACGTGGCACTGGTGAGGGAAGCATTATATGAAAGAGGGTTATTGCTCCACAACGCCCCTCACCTGGCACATAACCAGCAGTTTATCATTCCTCATTACTCCTGGTGGCAGGGCCCTTTTTATACTATCGGTATGAAAGTATATGACCTGCTCTCCGGCCGGTTAAGCCTGGGCAAGTCCAAACACATTGGTAAAAACGAAGTCACTCAGCGGTTGCCCAATATACAGGCCGAAGGTCTCAAAGGCGGCATCGTATATCACGACGGTCAGTTTGACGATGCCCGTCTTGCTGTGAACATTGCACAGACGGCCGCAGAAAACGGCGCGGTGCTGCTCAATTACTGTAAGGTTGACGGCCTGCTGAAAGAGAACGGTAAAGTCAGCGGTGTGACCGCTACCGACCTGGAAAGCGGCGAGTCCTTCCACCTGGCTGCCCGCACCGTCATTAACGCCACGGGCGTATTTGTGGATGAGATCCTGCAACTGGACAATCCCGGTGCCCGTCCGATGGTACGTCCCAGCCAGGGCGTACACTTGGTGCTAGACTCGTCTTTTTTGCAAAGCAGCAGCGCCATCATGATACCCAAAACATCCGACGGCCGTGTACTCTTTGCCGTGCCCTGGCACAACAAAGTATTGCTGGGCACCACCGATACGCCTTTGGAATCACACAGCATGGAGCCGGTAGCCCTGGAACAGGAAATAGATTTCATTCTCGCCACTGCTGCGCAATACCTCACGCGCACGCCTACACGTGCCGATGTACTCAGTGTATTCGCGGGCTTGCGCCCACTGGCAGCGCCACAGAAAGATACCAACAGCACCAAGGAAATTTCCCGCAGCCACAAAATCATTGTAGCGCCCTCCGGACTGATCACCATCACCGGCGGCAAATGGACCACCTTCCGCAAAATGGCTGAAGACACCGTGGATGAAGCTATCCGTCAGGGTAACATCACACCGGCCAAATGCAATACCAAAACATTACGTATACACGGATACCAGAAACAGCCCATGGCACAGGTCCCGCTGGACGTATACGGCAGCGATGCCGCACAGCTACAGGCACTGGCGGCCATGCGCCCGGAATTCGCCCAAACACTCCACCCCCGGCTGCCCTATATCAAAGCACAGGTGATATGGGCCGTGAGACAGGAAATGGCACGCACCGTAGAAGACACCCTCGCCAGGAGGACAAGGGCGCTGTTCCTCGATGCACAGGCAGCCATCGACATGGCGCCGGAAGTGGCCGCACTGATGGCCGCAGAACTGGGCAAAGACGAGGCATGGCAACAACAACAGGTAAAAGCCTTTGCCGCCGTGGCACAAAACTATTTGCTGAAAAATGTCCGTACACGCGAACAATTGCCTGTCGGCGCTTAAGGCCCGGTAACAGACATTCCACTATAGCCAACTATATTATCCACGCAGAAAAAGAAAAACATGACCAAATACGTAATGGCGCTGGACCAGGGTACCACCAGCTCACGAGCCATCATCTTTGACAAAACAGGAGCCATTATTTCTGTAGCACAGAAAGAATTCACGCAGCTGTTTCCCGCACCGGGATGGGTAGAACACGACCCCGCTGAAATATGGAGCAGCCAGATAGGCGTAGCCACCGAAGCAATGGCCAAAGTTGGCCTCGAAGGTGGCAACATCGCCGCCATCGGTATTACCAACCAGCGGGAGACCACCATTGTATGGGACCGTGAGACCGGCAAACCGGTACACAACGCCATCGTATGGCAGGACCGTCGTACCGCTGCTTTTTGCGACAGCCTGAAAGCCGACGGCAAAGAAGAACTGATCAGGACCAAAACCGGTCTGGTGATAGATGCCTATTTCTCCGGCACCAAAGTAAAATGGATACTGGACAACGTAAGTGGCGCCCGTGAAAGAGCCGCCCAGGGCAAACTGGCTTTCGGCACCGTCGACGCCTGGCTTGTGTGGAACCTCACCCATGGCGCCGTACATGCCACCGATATCACCAACGCCTCCCGTACCATGTTGTTCAACATCCACACGCAAACATGGGACGAAGAACTGCTGGCACTGCTGGACATTCCCGCCTCCATGCTGCCTGAAGTAAAAGAATCAAGTGAAGTATGCGGCCTCACCGCTCCGGGTGTTTTCGCTGAACAGATACCTATCTCCGGTATCGCTGGCGATCAGCATGCCGCCTTGTTCGGCCAGATGTGCACCGAGCCGGGCATGGTTAAAAACACCTATGGCACCGGCTGTTTTATGCTGATGAACATCGGCCCGAAACCTATTCTCAGCAAAAACAACCTGCTGACCACCGTTGCCTGGAAAGTGAATGGAGAAACACACTATGCCCTCGAAGGCAGCATCTTCATCGCCGGCGCCATCGTGCAATGGCTGCGCGACGGCCTGGGCATCATCCGCTCCTCTTCCGAAGTAGAGGCGCTGGCAGCTAAAGCCGCACAGAACGACGGCGTATACCTGGTGCCGGCCTTCGCCGGACTGGGAGCCCCTTACTGGGACCAGCATGCCCGTGGCACGCTCGTAGGCATGACCCGCGGCACCAACGCCTCACATATCGCCCGTGCCGCGCTTGAGAGCATCGCCTACCAGACCATGGACGTGCTCAAAGCCATGGAAGCCGATGCCGGTATCAGCATACAAGAATTGCGCGTAGATGGCGGCGCCACCGGCAACAACCTGCTCATGCAGTTCCAGGCCGATATCCTGCAGGCGAAAGTAGTACGCCCGGGCATCACCGAAACCACCGCCCTGGGAGCCGCCTACCTAGCTGGACTGGCCACCGGTTACTGGCAAAACCTGGAAGACATCCGCAGCCAGTGGCAGATGGAAAAAACCTTTGCACCTGACCCGCAGCAACAACAGCGCGAAACATGGATCAACGGCTGGCATAAAGCCGTAGATGCAGCCAGGCACTGGGCACAACAATAATATCAACCAAATATAAAACCAACAAATCACCAATCTCTATGTCTCCGATTTTAGCAGAATTTATAGGCACTGCATTACTGCTCCTGCTGGGCAACGGCGTAGTAGCCAATGTGGTGCTCAACAAAACCAAGGGCAACAGCGGCGGATGGATCGTTATCACCACCGGCTGGGCGCTGGCCGTATATGTAGGTGTAGTGGTGGCCGGCCCATACAGCGGCGCACATCTCAATCCCGCTGTGACCGTAGCGCTGGCCGCCGCAGGCAAATTCAACTGGGCTGACGTGCCCATGTTTGTTGTAGCACAACTGGCAGGCGCCATGCTGGGCACTTCCCTGGTCTGGTACAACTACAAAGACCACCTGGACGCCACGCCCGACAACGGCCTGCAACGCGCCTGCTTCTGCACGGAGCCGGCTATACGTAAACCGCTGCGCAACTTTATCTGCGAAGTGACCGGTACGTTCGTACTGCTCTTTACCATCTTCTACTTTACCGGTGCAGAACTAGGCAGCGATAAAACGCCAGTGGGACTGGGTTCCCTGGGCGCCGTACCTGTAGCTTTCCTGGTGTGGGGCATCGGCCTTTCCCTTGGCGGCACCACCGGTTACGCTATCAACCCGGCCAGAGACCTGGGCCCCCGTATCATGCACGCCATCCTGCCGATGAACGGCAAAGGCCATAGTGACTGGGGTTATGCCTGGATACCGGTTGCCGGTCCGCTGGCAGGCGGCGTGCTCGCCGCAGCCCTGTACCTGCTGCTGAAATAAAAAATTCGTTTAGTAACCATAATGCATATGCGAACGCACGTTTGAAAAAATGAATACAACCTGTAACAATTCATCAACAATGAAAAAACAAATGAATGTCCGGCTGATGGCCTGTGCCATGGCAGCTGCCGCCACTGTTTTTACAGCCTGTAAAACATCAAAGCCCGCCACCGCTTTACAGCACAAAGACCTGCCTGCTTTCTTTAAAGTAGGTCACCGCGGTACCCGGGGACTGATGCCGGAAAACACCATCCCGGCCATGTACAAAGGCATCGAGACGGGCGCCAACACCATCGAATTCGATGTACACATCACCAAAGACGGCCAGGTGGTAGTATACCACGACGCCTCTTTCACCCCGTCTTACACCACCATGCCTGATGGCAAAGACATCGCAGCTGCAGAACGCAGCAAATACATTTTCTACCAGATGAACTACGCCGATGTCCGTCGTTTTATCATCGGTGAGAAACCGTATCCCGCTTTCCCCGAACAGGAACGCCTCCGCTCTTATGCGCCGCTGTTGGGTGAAATGATCGACTCCGTAGAGAACTATACCAACAAACACCACCTGCCTCCTGTTTACTACCTGCTGGAAGTAAAGTCTTCCGAAAAAACAGATGGCACCGAACAACCCTCTCCGGAAGAATACATGAAGATCATGATGGCCGTAAAACAACTGAAGCCATTGGGCAATCGCCTGCTGATCCAGTCCTTCGACATGCGCCCGCTGCAGGTGCTGCATAAAACGCATCCGCATATCAGACTGGGCTTCCTCACCGGCGACAAACACGTAACGTTTGAGCAGAACATGCAACAGCTAGGCTTTACACCCACCTTCTACAATCCGGCTTACCCGCTGGTGACACCGGAGCTGATCAAAAAATGTCATGACCAACATATGCTGATTGTTCCGTGGACAGTACAGGAACCGGCAGAAATGAAACAATTAAAAGCCATGGGCGTAGACGGTATCATTACAGATTATCCCAACAGGCTGGAAGAAGCGATCAAATAATATCAACCAAAAAAAAGAAAACAGCTATGAAATTGCGAACACGGTTCCGGGCATTCCGTCCGGCTGGTATGCTATTGCTATGCCTCGGAATCATCCTTATCTCTGTCACATCCCTGTATGCACAGGATGTCAGCATCACCGGTAAAATAACCGGCGCCGGCGGCACACCACTGCCCGGCGTTAGTATCCAGGTGGCAGGTACCACCAAAGGCGCCAGCACCAGCGCCGACGGACAGTTCAAACTGAACGCTCCTACAGGTTCTACGTTAAAAATCTCATTTATCGGTTACCTCTCCAAAGAGATCAAAGTAACCAATGCCACCCCGCTGCATATCACGCTGGAAGAAGATGTACAAAAGCTCAACGACGTGGTAGTGGTAGGTTATGGCACACAGAAAAAAGCCACGCTCACCGGCGCTATTACCACTGTATCCATGGCCCAACAGGAAGGCCGCCCGCTGACCAACGCCAGTAATGCGTTGCAGGGCGTTCCCGGGGTGTTCACCAACCTAAGCAACAGCCAGCCTGGTGTAGACCGCAGCACGATCCGCATCCGTGGCGTGGGTACGCTCAGCAGTAACGAACCGCTGGTATTGGTTGACGGAATTGAGTATTCCATGGATGAACTGAATCCGAACGATATCGAGACGATCACCGTGCTGAAAGATGCTGCTGCGGCCATCTACGGTTCGCGTGCAGCCAGCGGCGTTATCCTGGTGACCACCAAAAAAGGCAAAGGAGCATCTAAAATCAACTACAGCTACTATCGTGGCGTACAGAAAGCTACCTATCTGCCCGATATCATCGACGATCCGATCGCCTATATGAAGCTGAAAAACCAGGCCAACCTGAATGAAGGCACCACCAAAGTCGATTATTCAGACGCACAGATCGCAGAATATGAAAAGGGCATGGCCACAAATCCTATCTTGTATCCTGCGAATAACTGGTATGACATCGCACTCAAAAACGGCGTTATTCAGAAACATGACCTGAGTGTGGCAGGTAGCACTGACAAATACCAATACCGTCTGTCACTTGGTTATCTCGACAGGGAAGGTATCCTTTTCGGCCCTGGTAACCACGAGAAAAAATATTCTGTAGGCCTTAACACCTCCATGCAAGTCACCCAAAGGCTGAGAGCAGGCTTGACACTGGATGGCTACTATCGCAATTATACGCAGCCTTTTTATAACTCCACCTGGGAATACCTCGCCCGCGCACTGCCTATCCTGACAGATACGCTGGAAGATGGCCGCTATGGTAATTCCTGGATGAGGACTTCCGGCCGTAACAACTGGGAGCATCCCCGCATGTTGTCCTACAATGGCTTACAGACCAAGATCGTACAACGTTTTCTGGCAACCATCTTTGCTGAATACAAGTTGCCATTTGATATCAATTACAATATCAAATTTGGCGTTGATAAGTACGATGGCCAGCTGACCCAATTCACGCCGCGTATGCAGACATTTGATCCTAAAACCAATGTCGCTACCAACTGGAATAATCCCAACACGGCGCCACGTTCGTACAAGACGGATTACAATGACATGAACATCCACTTCTACAACACGCTGGACTGGAAAAAAACTTTTGCCGCCAAACATAACCTGAGCGTGATGCTCGGCGCCAGCTATGACAACTTCGACAAGGACCAGTTTGATGCCAGCATGTATGGCTATCTGGACGGCACACTGGACGCACTAAGCGCCGGCGTGTACTGGAACGCCACTTCCGGCAATACCACCCGCGATGTGCTGGAGTCTTACTTTGGCCGTGCCAACTATGACTACGACGGCAAGTACCTGTTTGAAGCCGCTTTCCGTTATGACGGTTCTTCCCGTTTCGCTCCCGGAAAACGCTGGGGCTTCTACCCTTCCGCTTCCGCAGGATGGCGCATAGATAAAGAGTCCTTCTTCCAGTCCCGCCTGATTGACGTATTGAAACTGCGCGCTTCCGTAGGCCAGTTGGGCACACAGGCAGTAGCGTTATACAGCTATACGCCTTCAGTGAGCATGGGTGAAGATTACAGCTTTGGCGGCAATGCCCCTGTACTGGGCTCCGGCGCTGCCGTTACCAGTGCGGTAGATCCGGGGATCAAATGGGAAGTTACCACCACCTATAACGCCGGTGTGGACGTCAACCTGTTCAAAAGCCGTTTAGCCGTTACCGTTGATGTGTATAAAAAAATCACTGATGGCATTTTGCGGGCAGTGGCGCTTCCTTCACAGGTAGGCAACCTGGCCGGGCCTAAAAGAAACGTAGGCCGTGTAGACAACACCGGTATTGAGCTGGTGCTGCAATACAAAAATAATATCGGCAACCTCGACTATAGTGTGTACGGTAATGCGTCGTACAACAAAAACGAGGTGGTAGACCTGAGAGGCGAAAAAATCTACAGTGGGAACACCATTACACAGGCAGGTTACCCGATAGACGCTTACTATGTATTATTGTCTGACGGCATCTTCCAGTCCGACGAAGAAGTAGCTAAAAGCGCCTTCCAGAGCGGAAAAACCAAAGCCGGTTACATTAAGTACAAAGATATCAATGGCGATGGCGTGATCAACGGCGACGACCGTGTAGCGTTAGATGCTTCTTCTTCAGTGCCCAAATGGACATTCGGTTTTGGCTTCAACCTGGGCTATAAAGGTATCTCCCTGAGCGCCTCCTTCCAGGGTATTGCCGGTGTTAAAGCCTACCCTGTGGGTAACCTGGCCTTACCTTTCGTAAATGGCGCCAATGCCACCAAAGAATGGTTAACAGACGCCTGGACGCCGACCAATACCAATGCGCGCCTGCCTATTGTCACTACCGGCACCAATGGCGTAGATAACTTCCGGGGCTCCGATTTCTGGCTGAGAAACAACTCTTATGTAAGAATGCGTAACCTCCAGCTGGGTTATTCCCTGCCTGACAGATGGTTGTCTAAAGTAAAAATCAGCAAAGTGAATGTATTTGTGAATGGAGAAAACCTGCTGACGTTCTCCCGTTACAAAGACTTCGATCCGGAAGCTGTTCTGGACCAGAGCAACCTGTATCGTTACCCGATGCTGAAGACTTTTAACGGTGGACTGAACGTAACCTTCTAATCTTATTCAATCATGATCCAAATGAAAAAGATACATATAGCGATAGTAGCCATGGGCCTGCTGGCGTCAGCCTGCAACAAAAGCCTGCTGGATACACAACCGCACGATAAATATACAGATGAGACTTTCTGGAGAACTCCGGAAGCCGCCAATGCAGCGCTGACCGGCTGTTATTCCGTGTTACGCAATGACGGCATCTACGGCGGTAAAGGCTCTAACAACGCCACGGCCCTCTGGGAAGAGACAATGTCACCCAATGCATACTATAAAACCAACGGAATGGCATACAACTCCATCGCTTCCGGCCAGCAAATGCCCAGCAGCGGTGGTATTATCAGTTCCCGTTATGCCGACTGCTACGGCGGCATCGGCCGTTGCAATACTTTCCTGAAGAAAGTGGACGAAGTGCCCGGCATGGACGAAGCCCAGAAAAAAATCATGAAAGGCCAGGCGCTCTTCCTGCGTGGTTTTTACTACTTCACCATACAAAACTACTATGGTGGCGTGCCGCTGATCCTGGACCCTCCGGATATGAACACCCAAAGCAAACTGCCACGCAACAAACGCGAAGAAGTGATCGCACAGGTGATCAAAGACCTTGACGACGCAGCAGCTGTTTTACCACTCACCTACGGCGCCACTGATAAGGGCAGGGCTACCAAAGGCGCTGCCATGGCGCTGAAGGCAAGGGTATTATTGTACGAAGCCAGCCCTCTGCTGAACCCGGGCAACGACGCAGCCAAATGGGCCGCCGCAGCTGCCGCCGCCAAAGCAGTCATGGACCTGGGCGGCACCGGGTACGGATTGTTTGCCAATTACCGCAACCTGTTCCTCAAAGCCAACGAAAACAACAAGGAAGTTATTTTCGACGTGCAATACATGTTCCCTAACCAGGGCAACTCTTTCGACCTGATCTGCTCACAGTATAACTCCAACGCGCCGCTGCTGGGCCTTGCACAAACTTACTATATGAAGAATGGATTGCCGATCACAGATCCCGCTTCCGGCTACGATGCCACGAAGCCTTATCTGAACCGTGATCCACGCCTGCAGGGCACCATCACTTTCCCAACCGACATGTACCAGGGCAAGAAAGTAGACTCCAGCCGCTTTGCGATTACCGGTTATGGCGTTAAAAAATTCAGCGTGTATGACACGCTGGCCCCCGCACAGGCAGATAAAGACCTGAAAGGCGGCCAGTCAGAAATCAACTTCATTGTGCTGCGTTATGCTGACATCCTGATGATGTATGCCGAAGCGCAAAACGAAGCGGCGGGCCCCGATGCAACCGTATACGCAGCGTTGAACCAGCTCCGCGACCGGGTGGGCATGCCGCGTTTCAATCCGGGCCTTTCCAAAGATGACATGCGCCGCGAAATACGTCATGAAAGACGCGTGGAATTTGCAGGTGAAGGATTGTATTACAGCGATATCCGTCGCTGGAAGACAGCCGAGACGGAGCTGAACACTGAGATCTATGACTTCGCCGGCAAGGTGCTGGAAAAAAGGACCTTCAACCCCAAACGTGACTACTGGTGGCCTATCCCGCAGGGAGAAAAGGACCTGAACCCTAATCTGGAGCAGAATCCGGGATACTAGTATTCATCCAGCTATTTGTCCGTTCATACAAAAAAAAGCAGCATAATTGCGGAAACGGAATAAACTTAGCGGTTCTGGCCTGAGGGACCAGGACCGCTAACTATTTACAGCTATATAGAAATCTAAAAAAATATGACCAGACTAAAACTCTCCGCCCTGCTGATGATGGGCTCCTTAGCCATAGGGCTGGGACCATCGGCAATGGCACAAGCACCGGAAAGGCCCAAACTAGTAGTGGGAATTGTAGTGGACCAGATGCGTTGGGATTACCTGTACCGTTATGCTGATCGTTATGAATCCGGCGGCTTCAAAAGAATGCTGAATGAAGGTTTCTCTTGTGAGAACACCACCATCAGCCATCTCCCGTCCTTTACCGCTGTAGGGCACAGCACCGTATATACCGGGTCAGTACCTGCCATCCATGGCATTACCGGCAATGACTGGACCGATCAGCTGACCGGCAGAAAATGGTATTGCACCGAAGACACCGTGGCACAATCCGTAGGCAGCACCTCCAAAGCCGGACAGATGTCGCCACGCAACCTGCTGGCATCCACCATCACCGATGAACTGCGTTTCGCCACTAACTTCCGTTCCAAAGTAGTGGGCGCGTCGCTGAAAGACCGCGCTTCCATACTACCCGCCGGACATACACCCAGCGGCGCTTTCTGGTTTGATGATGCCAACGGCAGCTTTATCACCAGCACATACTACATGAAAGACCTGCCGGAATGGGTAAAACGTTTCAATGCCCGCAAACTGCCGGAGCAGCTCATGTCCAAACCCTGGGAGCCGCTGTACCCTATCAACAGCTACGTGCAGAGCAGCACAGACAATGTATCGTGGGAAGGCACCTTCAGCGGCGAGAAAGCACCCGTGTTCCCGCACAACATGAAAGAGATCTACAAAAAAAATCCGGGCAGCCTGCGCACCACGCCTTCCGGCAACACCCTCACGCTGGAATTCGCGATGGCAGCCGTTGACGGATACAACCTCGGCAACGGTGAAGCCACCGACTTCCTCACCATCAACTGCGCTTCTACTGACTATGTAGGCCACCAATACGGCCCTAACTCTATTGAAGTGGAAGACACCTACCTCCGTCTCGATAAAGACCTGGCCGGCTTCTTCAGCTATCTCGACAAAAAGGTAGGTAAAGGCAACTACCTCGTATTCCTTACCGCAGACCACGGCGCCGCCCACTCTGTAGGCTTTATGAACGAATACAATGTGCCGGCCGGCTTTGTAAAAGACAAACCGATGATGGCCAGCCTAGACAGCCTGCTGGCTGCACGTTTCGGCGTAAAAGGCCTCGTACGCTCCGGCATGAACTATCATGTGAACTACGACGTCAATAAAATAGAAGCCAATAAACTGGACTACGACGCCATCAAAAAAGAGACCGTAAAATTCCTCCAGCGTCAGCCAGGTATACAGTTCGCCGCAGATATCGATAACCTGGGCGATAGCCCCATACCACAGCCGATCAAAAGCATGATCGCCAATGGCTATAATCCTAAACGCACCGGCTCCGTGATGATCATCCCTGAACCAGGATGGTACCAGGGCTTCGAGAAAGGCACTACCCATGGCAACTGGAACATGTATGACATTCACATCCCGCTCGTATTCATGGGATGGCATGTTCAACATGGCGCCAGCAACGAAATCACGCATATGACAGACATCGCCGCCACACTGGCTGCCATGCTGCATGTGCAAATGCCGAACGGCTGCGTAGGCCGCCCGATTGAAAGCGTTATTAACCGAAAATAGTCCCAGGGCTGAAGCCCTGGGCCACAATTGGGGATTGACATATTTCCGTGTTGTCTGTCTGGAAGGAAACAGTTGATATTGCAAAATATAAACTGTTTCCTTCCAGACAGACAACACGGATTTTTATTTTATTGAGATATGAATTGACTCTGATGTACAGCGGATTTAGTTTTGCTCCGGTGATACTTTCTCGCCAAGCCGCAGGTTCCTGCGGATCACGCGATAGATGTCCATTTCCCGGAAAGGTTTCATCAGCCAGTCGTTGAAGCCGGCACGTTTGAAATCGCGTACGTCCTGTTCCGTGATATCCGCAGTAAGCGCCAACACTACCACCGCCGCCTTCTGCGGATCTGCATCCTTCCGTATCCGCTCCACCACTTCCAGGCCGCTGAGTTTAGGCATGTGCAGATCGAGCAGCACGAGATCGTAGCGCTGCTGGCTCAACATGCGCACAGCTGTTTCTCCGTCACGCGCCATATCAAAACGGCATTTCCAGCGGGTCAGCATCATCTTCATCAATAACAGGTTCATCTCCTGGTCTTCGGCCACTAAGACATAACGTCCTTCCATAAACGCTCCTACCGGTTGTTCCGTTTCCGTGGTGGTCACCGCTTCATGGCTGGTGCCGGTGGACAGTTCATACGGTATCCGGCAGATAAATTCTGACCCTTGTCCCGGCTCGCTGGTAAAGGAGATCGTACCTCCGTGCATTTCCACCAGCTTCTTAGTGATAGCCAGGCCCAGGCCGGTGCCTTTGACGGTCACCCGGGCCGGTGCCGCCTGATAAAAACGTTCAAACAGACTGGCCTGTGCTTCTTTGCTAATACCTTCACCCGTATCTTTCACGGCAAAGGTGAACAGGCCATGGGTATCGGATTGTGTTTCCAGTGTGCCCGTCACCGTTACACTGCCGCTGGGCGTGTATTTAACAGCGTTGCTGATCAGGTTGAGCAGGATCTGTTTCAGCCGGAAGCCATCGCCCATTACTTCGCGGTGCCGTTCTCCCATAAAATCAGCGGTGAACTCCAGGTTCTTTTGTACCGCCAGAATACGGGTGGTATTGATCACGTCCTCAAAAGTATCATACAGGGAGAAAGGCTCGTGCAGGATGGAAATGTATTCTTTTTCCAGCTTGGAGAAGTCCAGCACGTCGTTGACCACCTGCATCAGCATGTCAGCGGATGTTTCCACGGAACGTAGCAGATCGCGCTGATTGGCGGACAGTTCGGAGTATGCCAGTTGTTCACTGAAGCCTACCACTGCGTTCAGTGGTGTCCGTATTTCATGGCTCATATTAGCCAGGAATTCCGTCCGCACGCGGGCCTGCTCCCGTGCTGCCTCTTCGCTGGCTTCCAGCTGCAATTCTTTTTTGCGCAGCAGCCAATATGTTCCCAGTGCAGTGGCGACTGCCAGCACCAGGGAAATAAATCCCCATACCGCGATGTTGCGCATGGTACTGGCATCGGCATACACGCTTTGTTTGGCCTGTTGTTTCTGTTGCGCCAGGGCCGTGGCGGCGTTTTCCCTTAGCGCCACAATCAGCGTGTCCAGTTCTCCCAGCATGGAGATATTGGTACCGGCCAGCGACTGTTCGTCGGCGTCTATTTTGAGGCGGTTGGACAGCTGTGTGCGCAGGATTTTTTTATAATATCCGTTGACGTCCGTGATAATATCTTTCATACGCTGGGCATCATAGGTCTCTTTGTCGATGACCTTTCCGCTTTTGGTTTTCACCAGCACGGCCATCTGCGCTTTTACCGTATCTCCCTTGTTTTTGTTGGAGAAAGCGTTGCCCAGTCTTTTAAAGAACCCTTTCTTTTTCTCCGGTTGCGCCTGCACATTGCTGACAGTATCCATGGTCACCTCGTCTTTCTTGATCTGGGTGACCTTATAACTGGGGATACTGCTCAGCAGCTTATCGATACGGTCGTCCGTAAGAGAGGTAGACAACATGGAGTCCGTTGCTTTTTTCATCTGGGCTATCCGTTCAGAGACTTCGGTTTTTTTAGCCACCAGTCCATCGAACTGCTGATGGCCAGGGGCTTTGGCCAGCATGCCCGCTACCATGTCTACCGACGACAAGACTTCTCCCAACTGAACGGAAAACTGTTGCAGATAGTTCCTTTTGTAGGTGATGGTGAACATGCGGAAATTATTTTCCGCGCGGCTGAGGGTCAACAACGCATTGTCCATAAGGTGTATGCCGGGGTTATCACGGGACAGGGTATCTGCCGACGCCAGCAGTTTCCCTGCGCTGCGCTGGTGAACATCGTATCCGAAAATAAACAGCACGCCAATGGCAAAGGCGGCCAGGAACAAAACAACGAAGAATATTTTAAGTGATCGACGCATGTTAACGTATAGTTGGTTATGAATATACAAGACGATACAGTACAGGAGGGTTTTACAGTACTGATGGTTACTGATACGATTAAAACAATACGATTAAAATGATACGAGAAAAACGGATGATTCAGGATATGGTCAGCGCTTTCAGCTGCTATAAAGGGGAAGGTAAAGAAAAATTCGGAATTAACAGTCAAGGCTACCGGTATTTAACACCGGCAGCCTTTTACGTTCTTTTATCTTGTCGGGATCAGAGATACCAGACTTCGTCCGGGTGAATGGAGAGAAACACCGTATCTCCTTTTTTCACCTCAGATTTGGCGGTCCTAATCAGGACCGTGTCTTTAGCAAGTGTAACAACCGTCTCGTAAAAGCTGCCATAGAAACGCACTTGTTTGACCTTGCCTTTCAGAGCCAGTTCGCTTTCCGGTACCAGCATAAGGCTTTCAGGGCGAAGGAACAGATTTTTGTTGTTGGTTTCCACACCCGGCAAACCCGCGAATTTCTTTGCCTTCGCAGGACTGAAAAGATTATAGGCGCCCAGCAGACCAGCCACGTATTCGTTGACCGGCCGGCCATATACCTCGCGGGGCGTGCCTTGCTGGACAATTTCACCGTCTTTCATGATCAGCACTTCGTCCGCCCAGGACAGGATGTCCAGCGGATCGTGTGAAATGAGCATGCAGGTGATGTCCAGGTTTTCGGAGATATCGTGGATGACTTCTTTCAGTTTGTTTTTATGGATAAGGTCCAGGTTGGAAAACGGTTCGTCCAGCAGTAAGAGCCGCGGCGCTGTGACCAGCAGCCTGGCCAGTGCGATCCTTTGTTTTTCGCCGCCGGACAACTGGTCTGTTTTCCTTTTCAGCAAATGGGAGATCTGGCACAGCTCATATAACTCTGTAGCCGATTCTTCTGTGAGCTTGTTGTTGTAAGACAGGATTTCCTCCACGCGATAGTTGTTACGCAATTCGAAATGCTGCGAGAGATAAGCGATACCGGGTTGTCCGGGAATCAATACTTCCAGCGGCCCTTCTACCCTCACGTCTTCAAAAGACACCTTACCGGCATCGGGCTGCGCAAACCCGCCGATCATTTTCAGCAGTGTGCTCTTACCGGAGCCTGTTTCCCCGGCGATAGCCACTTTCTGAAATTTTTCCACTGTGAAGCTGATATCCTTCACTACCGGAACACCCAGTTGATTTTTACTGATGTTGGAGACCGTTAAAAAGCTCATATGTCCTGTTTGTCTGTTACCCGGAAATGCCCGGTCGAAAGACCTTTCAATCGGGCAAATATAACAGAAAATGGTAAAATACAACCCCATGACAGTCATTTAACCAATCCAATCCTTGCTGGCAGGGGGTTCTGTCCGCGTAAAGAAAATAGTTAATATATCATCCCCAGGGGGTGTATTTCCGCCAAACGCAGGGGTTGATCCCGACAAACACCCCATTTACCTTTACCATATGAAACACATATCTATCCTGGTTCCCAAGGGAGCCGTACTAGGCAGCATTGAAGGGCCCCGTCAGGTGTTTACCGAGGTAAACAAGATGTTGAAAAACAATGGCGACTCCCCTATGTTTAAGGTACAGCTGGTAGGGCTGACCCGAGAAGTACCCGCATGCGGGGGTATGTACACTGTTTATGCGGATGCCACTATCAAAGACATCCCCAAAACAGACCTTATCATTATTCCGGCATTGGATGGTGATATGCCGAAAATCATTGAGCAGAACAGGGAGTTCCTTCCCTGGATCGTGCAACAGTACAAAGGCGGCGCCGAAGTGGGCAGTCTTTGTGTAGGCGCTTTCCTCCTGGCTGCCACCGGCCTGGTCAACGGCCGCCGGTGTGCCACCCATTGGATGGCCGCCAATGATTTCAGAAGAATGTACCCGCAGGTAGATCTGGTGGAAGATAAAATCCTCACCGACGAATATGGCATATATTCCAGCGGTGGTGCTTTTTCCTACCTCAATCTCATTCTCTACCTGATAGAAAAATATTGCGACCGGCAGATAGCTGTTTTCTGCTCCAAAGCTTTCCAGATAGACATTCAGCGTGACAGCCAATCGCCGTTTATGGTGTTCCGTGGCCAGAAAGACCATGAAGACGAACCTATCCGCAAAGCGCAGGAATTCATTGAGAAAAATTTCACGGAAAAGATCACGGTAGACCAGCTGGCTTATATGTTCACGCTTGGCCGGAGGAACCTGGAGCGGCGGTTTAAGAAAGCCACTTCCAATACAGTGGTCGAGTACATCCAGCGGGTGAAAATAGAGGCTGCCAAAAAAAGCCTTGAGTCATCCCGCGAAAATGTCAACGAAGTGATGTACAATGTGGGTTATACAGATCCCAAGGCTTTCCGGATCACCTTCAAAAAGATAACCGGTATGTCGCCGGTACAATACCGGAACCGGTACAACAAAGAAATAGAAGTAGAATAAGCAATTACGAATTACAAATTACGAATTACGAATTAAGGGCTCTTTTATGGGAAGTTTACTTAGTATCCTCTCCATAAGGAAGCCTTTAATTCGTAATTCGTAATTTGTAATTCGTAATTAATTCGCGGGGATTGGTTCCATAAACATATATTCCCAGAAATGACCATCGAGGTCACGGAAACCGTGGCCATACATAAATCCGTGGTCCTGCGGCGCTCTGGGCGCTGTAGCGCCGGCTGCTACGGCTTTGGCCACAATGGTATCAACCTCCTCCCTGCTGCTGGCAGAAAGGCAATTGAGACATTCTGTATGGGTACTGGTGTCACAGATCTCATTATTGGTGAAGGTCTTAAAGAACGGTTCAACCAGCAGCATCGCATAGATGGTATCAGAAATCACCATACACGCGGCTTTATCATCTGTAAACTGAGGATTGAAGCTGTATCCCAGCTGCGTAAAAAACTGAATGCTTTTCTGAAGGTCTTTAACCGGCAGATTAACGAAGATAGCTGTCGCCATAATTGGATTTTTTTGTTTGATGTTGATGCAAACTTATATCGTTTTCCTGCGTGCGATAGCGTCCAAAAACGACAATAATGGTGGCAAAATGCGACTGTTGCCTGCCACAACGCGCAACTGTACTACTTCTTTTTATACGATGTGTACCACCTCAAAGGCAGGCTGCGGGATTACCTTTGCCATGAAACAATGAATAATGCAATGGAGACCGTACTGAACATCACCACCAAATTTGTGGTTGTCAATGAAGCCAACATACAGGCCCTGCTTTCCCTCATCACCGGACTGGCCAGGGAAAAATACGGACAACTGTTATCCTCCGCTCAGCTGGATGATTACCTGAGCAGGTTTACGCCACAACAACTCACATCGGACATCAACAATTTCTCCAATCAATGGCTTATGGTATATGCCGACAAGGAGCCGGCCGGATATGCGCTCATCACCTCCGCCGGGAAACGGCCGGACGTACTCACTGAAAAAAAGGTAAAACGGCTGGCCGGCTTTGGCGTATTGCAACAATACCAGCACAGCAACTGCGCAGCGGTATTAATGAAAAAGTGCCTGCAGGCAGGACAATCCTACGACGCCCTGTGGATGCATGAGCATGCCGGCAACCCGTTGTTGCCCTACTTTGAGGAAAACAATTTCCGGCAGACAGGTCAACAGGATGAATTGGAAGCGCTGCCCTTACAGGGTGTATACCTGATCAGGCGAAAATGATTAAATTACCAGGAGGAAGGCAGGCCCGATAGTACTTTTAAACGGACAGGCCGACTTCCTGGCACATCATTTTATGCACTAACAGTTATGCTTATACGCAAATCCCTTCGGCCGTTGTTACTGGCCTTCACGCTCTACAACCAGACAGTCGCCGCACAGGCGCCCAATATTCCCAACGCCGTCGAGGTCCGTTCCATAGATCCGTCGGACGACCGCTATGCAGACCTGGAGCTGCTCCGCGCCGCTATCGGCCGTTCCAGGATAGTGCTGCTCGGGGAACAGACACACGGAGAAGCCACTACGTTTCTCGCCAAAACACGGCTTATTAAATTCCTGCATGAAAAGATGGGATTTGAAGTGCTGGCATTTGAAAGTGGTCTGTACGACTGCGCCCGTATTTGGGACAACACCGTCAAAGGCGGACAGTTTTCCAAAGAAGTCATAGGCAGCCTGTTTTTCATGTATGCCACCAGTAAACAGATGCAGCCCCTGCATGATTACATTCAGGCAAACGTGAAAAGCCGTACGCCGCTCGTCGTGACCGGTTTCGAGAGCCAGCATTCCGGCGAATTTGCCAAGACGAAGCTATTCCCCGATTTTGACCAGTTTCTGCAACAAAAACACATCTCCCTTCCGGACAGCAGCTGGCAACTGTTTCAGCGCGTTGCCCTGGCCACCTTTGCCTCCAACCAGTACAGGCCTTCCGCTGCGGAACAAGAAACGTTTTTCAAAGTACTGAATAAGCTCAAAGCCACGTTGTCCAAAGAAGCGGACAAACCGGCACACTTCACTGCCGCTCCCGGTTTCTGGTTAAAAATCACCGAAAGTATCGAGTCGCAGGCATTGCGCTACTGGGGCCTTGTGACCGGCAATGAGCTAAGCGTGCGCGACAAGCAGATGGCAGAAAATTTTATCTGGCTGGCCGAGAAAGCCTTCCCTGGTAAAAAAATTATCGTGTGGGCACATAACATCCACATCTCCAAAAATACCAGTCAGCTAACAGACGCTAATGACAAGCCCATACCTTTCCTGCAAACATATGTGCCTATGGGCGCCACGGTGAGCAAACATTTCGGCAAAGCAGCGTATGTTATCGGCTTCTCCGGTTCTACCGGAACTTACATTGATTTTAATAACGGTCAAACCGCCAATGTACCGCCCGTAGTGCCGGGCAGCGTGGAGGGACAGCTTGATGCCGGCGGTTATGCACAGGCGTTTACAGACTACCGCACCGCCAAGGGCTGGTTGCAGCAAAAACAACAGGCCACCCTGTTTGACTTTATCCCGACGAAAGGTATCTGGCCGGAGATTTTCGACGGTCTTTTTTACATACACGCCTCCACGCCGGTAGATCGTTGAGCCTTTTTTTCTGATGTACGGTTTTTGATTTAAGGTTGATCAGGTCGCTTTCAAATCAAAAAATCGTGCATCAGAAAATTCCTAAATTATTCCTATCTTAGAATAATTCCTCGTCGCAGCAACCAATAATCAATTTAACCATATGGCGTCAATACAGTTCGAGAACGTATCCGCGATCCTTGCAGAAAATCCCGGAGTATTCAGTAAACCCGCCGCAGAAGAGTTATCCCGTTTGACCCACGGCGACACGGTGTGTCTTTTTTTCGTTTATGGTTTCAGTACTTCCGGCCGCAAAGCAGAGCGGCTGCTGGCGAGAGTCACGGCCGTGGAAGCCCATCAGTACAAAGGTATTCTGCTCTCTCCCACCCGACATGTAAAAACAATACAGCAGGGAGATGAAGTTACTTTTTCCAGCGAGCACATTGCTGCAGTACTAGCAGAGAGCCACTGTTAAGCGTTTCCCCTTTTATCTTTTTCAAAATGAGACAGCAGCAGTACACTGCTGCTGTCTCATTTTACACTTCGCCGCAAACACCCCCTAAGAATGTCGGATTCACACAACATACGTTATCGCAATTGACACTACTTTTGTATCAGTCAATCACCACAAGGATTTCCGGAAAGATTTGATGGCGATTGACAAACAAAAAATTTACTATTCATTAAAACCTACACAAAAAAACTACACACATGACAACGATAACAGCTCCTACCAAATCAGTACGCATCACCGGCAAAGTGATCAGTATCATCGTGATTCTTTTTATGTTGTTTGATGCGATTATGAAAGTGATCCAGAATAAATATTCCATGGAAGGCTCTGTGGCGCTGGGATGGCCGGCTTCACAGGTACAATTCATTGGTTTTGTACTGCTGGTCGCTACCATTCTGTATGCTATTCCCCGTACAGCCGTACTCGGCGCCATTCTGATTACGGCTTACCTTGGCGGCGCCGTGGCCATTATGATCCGTGTAGCGCAGCCGTTTTGGTTCGCTGTAGTTATAGGCGTGCTCACTTGGGCAGGATTATACCTGCAGGACAACGGTGTCCGTAATCTGATACCCCTGCGTAAAGATTAACCGCTGATTAATATCATGACCTGTCCGGGGAAATTGGTGCATCACCAGTTTCCCCGTTTTTTTTATCCGGGCACATGGGGCGCTTCTTCGGACGTGCGTTTAAGATAGACGTCCGGCCGGTGTACCTCCATTATTGACGCCGCATTGCCCGGGCTATTGAAACCATATCCACGGTACAACTCATGTGCGTCGCGCGTGCTCAGCATGAACCGGCGCAGTTTTCCCACCCAGGGCTGGTCTGTCAGAAAACGCATCATACTTTTGGAAATACCCCTGCCCCGGTAATCAGGCAACACAAACACATCTGCCAGCCAGCCAAACGTATGGTAGTCTGTGATGACGCGGGCAAAAGCAACCTGCTTGTTGTCCAGGAACACGCCGACACAAAAAGAGTTTTCCAGCGATGCTTTTACTATATCAAAATCGATCCCTTTGGCCCAGTAGGAATCGTTTTGCAGGAACTGATGTATTGCCGCGAGGTCCATTTGCGCGATACCTGTTTTTATCTCCATCTGAAGAAGTTTTAACAAAAATGAGGAAAAACAGCACATGGATACAGTTACAGTTTTTGTATTTTTGACAGACACAGTTAACAACCGGGGATTATGAAGAAGGACTATATCTACCAACAGATATCACAGAAGATCACACAGTTGATCCGTGGCGGCGTATTAAAGCCGGGCGACAAACTGCCTTCCATCCGTATTATCTGCCAGGAACAGGGGATCAGCATGAACACCGCCAAACGGGTATATCTTGATCTGGAAAGCAAAGCGTTGATCACCTCCAAACCGCAATCCGGCTACTTCGTCGCCCAAACGAGCCACCGGCAGTTGCCCTTACCTGCCGCCAGCAAACCATCCGGGAAAGACAGCCGCTCCATCCCCGACCAGCTGATCAGTAAAATATATGGCGGAACAGACCGCAAAGGCGTGACGTTCTTTTCCGTCGGTGTGCCGGCCCCGGAACTCCTGCCTGTGGCCAAGCTCAACAAATGTTTATTGAAAGCGTCCCGAGAACTGAAAGACAGCAGTACCGGTTATGAGCCATTGCCGGGCAACGAAAAATTACGCCAGGCCGTGGCCAGGCGCAGTTTTATGTGGGGTGGCAGTTTATCTCCCGATGATATCATCACCACCTGTGGAGGTATGAATGCTATTAGTCTCTGTATGCTGGCCCTGACCAAACCCGGCGATACCATCGCCACCGAGAGCCCGCTGTTTTCCGGTATCCTGCAATTGGCACAGAGCATGGGATTGCGGGTATTGGAACTGCCTACTGACCCGCAAACGGGTATCGACCTGAAAGCACTAAAGGCTGTCGTTAAGGATATCAACCTGTGTTTGCTGGTGCCCAATTTCAGTACGCCGCTCGGCTGTTGCATGCCGGACACGCACAAAAAAGCCGTTGTGCAGCTGCTGGACCAGCATCAGGTACCGTTGATAGAAGACGATCTGTATAGCGACCTGTATTTTGGCGCCTCCAGGCCTTCCACCTGCAAAGCTTTTGACAAAACGGGGAATGTATTGTGGTGCAGTTCTGTTTCCAAAACACTGGCGCCGGGCTACCGCGTAGGCTGGGTATCGCCCGGCCGTTATAAGGAGCAGCTGCTCCGGATGAAATACGTACATATGTTGTCCACCTCTCCCCTTACCCAGGAGGCTATTGCCACGTTTCTGGAAAACGGCGGTTATGACCTGCACCTGCGTAAGTTAAGGGATACATTGCATACTAACTGCATCCGCTATACGAATACAATTGCGGCCCATTTTCCTGAAGGCACCCGTATATCGCGGCCGCAAGGGGGGCTGTCGCTCTGGGTGGAGCTATGCAAAGACATTGATGCAACAGAGCTTTATGAGCAGGCCATCCGGCAGAAGATCAGTATTTCGCCGGGGCGGATGTTTACGCTACAACAGCAGTTTGACAATTGCCTTCGGATAGCGATAGGCATGCCCTGGTCAGATCAGTTGCAGCGCAAACTTCAACAGCTGGGCAGGATTGCGGGGAATCTATAGTTCTTTAAAGCTGTAACGGTCTTCCATATACGCCAGGGCGTCTTCTGTGCGACAGGAAGCAAAGAGGGTTTCACTGACACCTCCTTCCTTATCGGGAAAATACCATACCAGGGTATCCTGGTACCAGTAGATGATCAGATTACCAGGTTGGTTGACCACCTTCTCCCAATGCTGCGCGTCTTCTAATACCATCGCTATTTCCTTATCATCCATACCGGTATGGAGGGCGCTCACCCATTCGTAGCCGCCCTGTGCAAACTGGTAGTACAGGACTGCTTCGAGAAAAGCGTTCAACGTATCATCTTCCGCGTACCATTTATCATCCGGATACGGGCATTGATATACGGTAGCCTGGTCATTGGCCGTTTCATTCAAGGCGATGCCCCATACACATACACCCTGATTTTCTTCCAGGAAAACCAGTTTGTCTCCTTCTGTGAAAAGCGTTTCCAGCGGTGTAAAATGCTGGAAGCTGTCCATCACGGTTTCTTCTTTGCCGGCCAGCCGGTAAAAAGATTGTAGCACAGGTGGCAAAGGACTGCCTGACTTTTTTTCCGCTTCCGTTATTTCCGCTGCGCTGACGCCGTCTTCCGGTTGTAATTTCCTGCCCAGCAACCGCTCTATGATAAATTTCAGTTTGTTTTCCATGCCTGCAAAAATGGAATAAAAAGGAGTATAAACAAATATTCTTTACGCTGGGCAACCTGATCGCGACATGGCACAAAAGCCCTTTTAACAACCGCTGGTGCGCTGATTTGGGCAACTGGCCAAAAGCTATTAACTTACTGTATATAAAACATCACCATGAACGAACTCCGGCAACTGAAAGTGATTGTTACCGGTGCCAGCGGTATGGTGGGTGAAGGGGTGCTTCATGAATGCCTGCATCACCCACAGGTAGCGCGCGTGCTGGTGATCAGCCGCAAGCCCAGTGGCGTCAGTCATCCCAAATTAACAGAGCTTATTCATCACGATTTCCTGGAGCTGTCTCCTATTGCAGAGCAGCTCCGGGGTTATGACGCCTGCTATTTCTGCCTGGGCGTATCCTCCATCGGCATCAGTCAGGATGCCTATTATCATCTCACCTATACCCTTACCATGCGGGTGGCCGGTGTACTGAGCGAACAGAACAGCGGTATGGTTTTCTGTTATGTGTCGGGCGCCGGAACAGACAGCACAGAGAAAGGCCGTCGTGCCTGGGCACGGGTAAAGGGGAAAACTGAAAACGACCTGATGAAGCTGCCATTCGGGAAAGTATATGCTTTCCGGCCAGGCTTCATCAGACCCACCAAAGGGCTCAAAAACACCCATACCTTTTACCGTTTCATCAACTGGCTGTACCCCGTGGGCAGGATCATACAGCCCAATTATTTCTGTACGCTGCGGGAGCTGGGCCAGGCGATGGTGAATGTTACGCTGCTGGACTATCCCCGGCAGATCATCAACGGAAAAGATATCATCAGGCTGGCCAAAAGCAGCTGCTGATAATTCCCGTAATTTTCCATTATTTTTACGCCATGACAACTCATGAGCTTCCATCCTGGTATCAGCGGCTGATGAAAAAGTACCCGGTGGTGACGCCGGAAGAATGGCAGCTGCTGGACGCTATAGCTGTAGTAAAACATATCCGCAAAGGAGAATCTTTTCTGCGTTATGGTAAAGTGGCCCGCTACTCCGCTTTTGTTCTCTCCGGCATGTTTAAGTTTTCTATCCTCGATGAGGAGGGCAATGAAAAAATAGTGCGCTTTGGTTTTGCAGACGACTTCCTCGCCAACTGTGAGAGCTATAATAAGAAAGCACCGTCAGCAGTCAGCATCACCGCTATGGAAGACGCGGTGATATTGCGTATGAACATCAAAAAACTGCAGCCGCTGTACGATCTTCATATGAACCTGCTGCATGTCAACCTGCAGTTGTTCCAGGAGCTGTCCGAACAGCAGTCGGAGCACCAGTATATCCTTTCGCTGAAAACGCCGCTGCAGCGGTACCGTTTCCTGCTGGAAAGGCGACCCGCCATTATCCAGAAAATATCCCTCACTAATATCGCCCGCTACCTCTACACCAGCCGCGAAGCCTTGAGCAGAGCGCGTTTATACCTGCTGGACCAGTCCCGCAACTTTTGTGATTGAGATCACGGACGCTGAAAGAACGAACTGATAATTTTGCTTCAAAAAAATAATCATATGAAGCAAAGCATGATTTTATTACACGGACTTTTCGGCGGGCTTAGCAATTGGAAAGGTGTTATACAGCATTTTGAATCACGCTATGATATTCACATCCCGTTACTGCCTATTTTTGATCAGCACAAGGAAGACAATCTCAGCTACCTCGTTCATTCCCTGGAAAAGTATATCCAACAACATCAGCTGGAAAAGCCGGTCATCATTGGCAATTCCCTGGGCGGCCATGTGGCCGTCCTTTTTACGCACCGGCATCCCGATAAAGTATCACAGCTGGTATTGACCGGCAGTTCCGGTTTGTACGAAAACAACAGTATGGGCAGCTATCCCAAACGGGGCAATTATGAATATATCCGGGAACGGGTAGCCTATACCTTCCATGATCCGGCGGTAGCCACTGACGCTCTGGTGGAGGAAGTGTTTAAGATCACACGGGACCGTGTCAAGTGCCTGCGTATTGTACAAAACGCCAAGTCCGCCAACCGTAATTACGTTGCGCCCCTTTTACCTGAAATAACTACCCCGACGTTATTGATTTGGGGAGATGATGACCGTATTACCCCGCTGGACGTGGCCCATGAATTTGCATCGCTGCTGCCACAGGCGCAACTGGTCATATTGCCGGCATGTGGCCATGCCCCGATGATGGAGCGTCCGGAGGAATTCAATCGTATACTGGAAGAGTTTCTCAGGAAATAATTTAAACGTGTATCGGCAATATTCAAACAACGTCCCAGGGCTGAAGCCCTGGGCTACGATTTGTTGTTCAGGTTCTTTAGCATTAGGAATTCAATCGTTTATGTTGGATGGCATTTAATGCCTGAGCTCTAAACGAAAGAGCCCAAAATTGAAAGAAACCAAATAACTAATCATAGCCCAGGGCTTCAGCCCTGGGACGTTTGCAATGCATATTAATCCGTGACAGATACGTAATATCCGTCCGGATCTCTCAATGAGAATTCATTTCTGCCGGAGTTGTTGTTTACATGCGGGGGCTCTTCTACGATGGCTTTCAGTTGTTGTGCTTTCTTCCATGCTTCTTCGAAAGCGGCCACCCGGAAAAAGAGGATCAATCCGTTGCCTGGTGTCGGGGTTGGATCTGTCATGGTTGGATGTCCGTGTGCGGCCCATTTGTGCAGGCATAACACAACGGTGTCATCTCCGGGGTCGGCGAGGATTTCGAAGGTGCTGCCGCCATGACGGCTTACACAGCCCAGCAGGTGTTGATACCACGCGGAGCTTTTCTCCACGTCTTTTACGGCGATAATAATTTCAGGTCTTATCATGGTTAGTTTTTTCCGGTCAGATTTCCCGGTTCCGTATTTTTTGTTTGTGCTCCAGTCCCCATTGCACCAATTCTTTCATCACGTTTTTCAGCGAGTCTGCATAGTCATTGCGGACATACAGGATAGTGCCGTCATCCAGTATTTTTCTGCTGACAAGGCCATTCAGTTCCAGGTCTTTCAGTTCGTTGGACAACACCCGGGCGGAGATACCTGACAATGTCCGTTGCAGTTCATTGAACCGTTTGTCGCCCCCGGTCAGCGCGATAATGATGCGTACTTTCCATTTGCCGGCAATAATATACAACGCGTCTTCCGCTGCGGGGACCATGCTCTGGCATTTTTCTGCGCATGTTATTGTTTCCATATATCCGGTTTTACTATCCCGCAGGTTAGCACTAACCTACAGGTTATGTTGATAGTATAGCTTTTAAAGGCAGGTACTTTTGTACCGCAAAAAGTTCTTGTTGAACTTAACAAAAATATCTAAAAAAACAAATCATGGGAAACATCTTGCATATCATATCCAGTGCACGCGGAGACGCCTCCAATAGCATTCTGCTGGGTAACCGCATTGTTGAAAGACTGCAACAGCGGAATCCGGACAAGGAAGTAGTGGTTAACAATGTGGCCGGGCAGTCCTGGCAATGGTTGCATAGGGAATTGGTAGATGCCTACCGTACCCCTTCTGTGGCGCTTACTTCCGAACAACAGGCATTGCTGGAAGCGTCCGATACGGCCATTACCCAAATGCAGGAGGCTGATATTATTGTGATTGGCGTACCGCTTTACAATTTTAATCTGCCTGCGCCGCTCAAAGCATGGGTAGACCACATTGTACGGCCCGGTAAAACGGTGAACTACCAGGACGGAGGGTTTGTCGGGCAGCTGACCGGCAAAAAGGTGTACCTCGCCATTGCTTCCAATGGCATTTATTCAGAAGGCCCGATGCGCCCGTATGATTTTGCCGAGCCATATCTCCGGTATGTATTGGGTTTTGTGGGCATCACAGATATTACTACCTACCGAATAGAAGGCGCCGGCTTGTCTGCCACCAAAGAAACCGCTGTAGAGAAGGGATTAACCAGTGTAGAAGCGATTTAAAGTCATTATCAGGGAAATAAAGTTGGTTCTTTATTTGGAGAACCAACTTTATTTTTTCAACTTTGTGTTGACAAAAACAACAGCATTGGAAAAATACAGAGACAGGATAGAGAAACTGAGTGTTGCCATGGAAGGCCTTGGCCTTACTCCGGTGGCGGCACGGACATATATTTACCTGTTACTGTGTGAAGGCCATGAAGCAACGTTTGAACAGATCGTGGAGTATTTTAGGGTCAGCAAAAGTGCTGTGTCCAACGCCATTAAAATGCTGGAATCAGCGAGGATGATTTCGTCTAAAACCGTGGGTGGGCAAAGAAAACGCTATTTCTCTCCTAATGTGACTTCTATGTTCAATGAAGATACGCTCACCGCGAGGATTAAAATGTTTTTTGAGATTTTGGATGAAATCAGGTCCATGCGTCAAACTGATGATGAGCTTAACCAGGAGTTAGGGGATGTTTCCCTGCTCTATAAAATGATGCTGGTGGAACTGCCGCTCATCCTGGAAAGATGGAAACGTACCATCGCACTTAACAAGGCCCATTCATAAGGGGCTTTTTTTTGCCGCGCTTGGTTCTCTAAGTTCAGAACTAAAAGAATAATAAACGTTTAAGATGAAAACAGGTATCCTATTACTGTTGCTGGCTATCCCTTTCCGGGTAGCAGACGGACAGACCATGCCTGAGAAAGACACCGGTCAACCTACGACTGCCCTGAGTCTGCAACAGTGCCTTGACTATGCCGGCACCCACAACCAGGAACTGCTGAGTAAAGCGCAATCCGCCGTTGCCGCGGCTGAAGACCGCAAAGCCGCCACCGCCAAACTTCTCCCGGACGTTTCGGTCACCGCAGCGGTAAACAATTACTGGAAGATTCCCGTGCAGGTATTTCCCGGTGAACTGGTCAACCAGCCAGCCGGTACCTTTGTGCCGGTCCGCATGGGCACCCCCTGGATGGGCAACTATGGCGCTGAAGCCAATCTGCCGCTGGTAGACGTAAAAACCTGGCAGGCCATCAAACTGGCCAGGTTACAACAACAGGCCGGCGCCAGCGAATACCGGTCCTTACAGCGTTCCCTACAGAAAAACATATGCATGGCCTATTACAGCGCACAACTGCAACAGGATTATCTCACCGTAGCGCAACAGCTGTACAGCAACTATCAGCAGATCCACGACCTGATCAAACTACAATTTGATAAAGGGCTGACAGACAAAATTGCGTTCAATCAGTCTGCCACGCTGCTGAAAAACAGGCAGCAGGCGGTACAACAGGCCGGCGTATCATTACAGGAGGCTTACCTCGATCTTAAATTCTGGATGGGCTTTCCGCTGGACAGCCAGTTGACGACCCAAGCCACCAGTCCGTTACTTCCGCTCGATATCAACGACTACCATACTTCACAGTTGCCCGACTATGAAACCGAGCAATTGAAAGTAGCCGTGGCCGCTCAGGAATATCATAACACCCGGGCCAACTACTATCCCAGCCTGCATTTTAAGGGTTCTTACCAGCAGCTGGGATTTGGCGACAAGATGGATTTCATCACCCGTTCGCCCTGGTTTACGGTAGGCTTCGCGGGCGTAGAACTGCGTTTTCCATTGTCATGGTCCAACTTTTCCGCTAAACCGCGCAGCATGAAAGCACAATGGCTGGCCGCATCCAGCCGTTTTAAACAATACGAATCGGAGCAGGAAAAGAAATACCGCCAGGAGAAACTGCTGCTTGAAAAAGCTTCCGGCGACATTCAACTGCAAAAGGAAAATATCGCGCTGGCACAGGAAAATGAAGCCCTCAGCAAACAGAAGATCGACAAGGGCATCATTGACATGATACAACTGAAACAGATACAACAGGACCTCTACGACGCACAGGCCAAACTTAACGACGCGCGTACAGACTTCTATAAACATTACACTGAACTCAACTATCTGCAACATCAATAAAGATCTGCATGAAAACATTGCTCTCCATCGCAGGAATGGCCTTACTGTTCACCGCCTGCAAATCTAAAACCGCCAGCTATACCGTGCAATCCCGCACGCTGAATGAAGCGGTATATGCTTCCGGAGAAATCATGCCTGAAGCCTACTATTTCCTGAAAGCCAATTCCGCCGACCTGCTGCTCCAAGTAATGGTACAAGAGGGCGATACCGTGCATCAAAACGAAGTGCTGGCCGTACTGGGCACTCCCGGTCAACTGGAGCAGGTAGACATCCTGCAACGGCAGGTGGCGCTGGCCGGCAGCAATGCGCAGGAACAGTCCGCCGCACTGACAGAACTCAGGAGCCGCATCGCGCTGGCCAAAACCAAACAGGAACAGGACGCGCTTAACGCTAACAGATATACGGAGCTGGCACGAAGCAAAGCTGTATCCGAGAAAGACGCCGAACAGGCCCGTGTACAGGCCGCCACCAGCGCCACGGAATATAAAACGCTGCAAGACCAGTACCAGACATTGCAAAGCGATCTTTCCGGCAAACTGCTGCAGGCCCGGCAACAACTGACCGCCACTACACAAAGCCGCGAAGGGAAAGTGCTGAAAAGTCCTGTCAACGGGCGTGTATATAAAGTATACCTGAAAACAGGCGAACTGGCCCAACTCAATGCCCCCATCGTGATGGTGGGCCTGCCGGGGCAATTCAAACTGGAACTGCTGGTCGATGAACGCGATATCAGCAAGATACGGACCGGTCAGAAAGTATACTTTGAAACCGACGTGTACAAGGGCAAACAGTTCGAAGCCACTGTCAACAAGATCATTCCGCTGCTGCAAAAAGAAAGCCGCAGCTTCCAGGTGGAAGCGGCCGTACAGGATACCGCCCTCTTTTATCCACAATCATCAGTGGAAGCCAACATTCTCATACGGGAACGCATCAACGCACTGGTAATACCTTCCGATTATCTGATGAAAGGCGACAGCGTATACCTGCAGCAAGGCAAAGAACTACATAAAACTGCCATTGTCACCGGCATCCGCAATGGCGACTGGGTAGAAGTAAAATCCGGTCTGAAAGCAGGCGACGTGATCGCCACAAAAGAAGGAAAATGAAAATATTCACCAATATCAAACTGGCAGCAACCATTGCCTTCACCCACATGCGTGCGCGGTTAAAACAAACGGTGATTGCCACCGCAGGCGTCACCTTTGGTATCACGGTGTTCATTTTTATGGTCAGCTTTATACAAGGCTCCAATGATTTCGTACAGGCGGTCGCGTTTGAACAATCACCACATCTGCGCCTGTACAACGAGATACAGACCGCCCCTTCCAATATACTGGACCGCGCCGAACCGGGCACCATCAATATGGTCAGCCATGTAAAACCAAAAGACATCCTGCTGAACCTGAAAGACGGGCCGCAGATAGTACAGGCATTGCAGCAGGACCCGCGGGTAACTGCGGTTTCCGGCTCCGTCAACACCCAGGTGTTCTACCGCCTCGGCTCCAGCAGTATCAATGGTACGATCAACGGTATCCGTTTTGAACAAGAGAATGCTTTGTTCAACCTGCAGGCTAAACTGGTGGATGGCAGCTTCAGAGAACTGTCTACCCTGCCTAACAGCATCGTGGTGGGCGTAGGGCTGGCCCGGCGGCTCAATGTAAAAACCGGCGACCGGCTGGAAGTGACGACAGAAAAGGGCAACAACTTTTCAGTTAAGGTAGTGGGCATTTTCAAGACCGGCCTTACGGACATCGACAAACAGCAGAGTTACGCCAGTCTCAATACCGTGCAGCGTTTCCTCGAAGTGCCGGTTTCCTATATCACCGACATCAAGATTAAATTACATGATATGGAGCTGGCGCCGGCCATGTCGAAGGAATTACAGGCCAAGTACGGCTTTCACGGCTCGGACTGGAAACAGGACAACTCCGCGCTGCTGGAAGGCGACGCCCTGCGGAAAATGATTGTTTATGGCGTAGCCACCACCATATTACTGGTAGCGGGTTTTGGCATCTTTAACATTCTTACCATGATGATTTATGAGAAGATGAAAGATATTGCCATTCTGAAAGCGATGGGCTTTTCCGATACGGACATCCGGTGGATATTCCTGGTACAGGCGCTTATCATCGGTATCACCGGTGCGTTAATGGGACTGGTGTTCGGTTTTCTGGCGGCCTATGGTATTTCAAAAATGCCGTATAAAAGCGATGTCATGATCACCCTAGACCATCTGCCGGTGAGCTTCAGTGTTGTGTACTATGTTACCGGTTTCACCTTCGGTATTCTCACTACTACCCTTGCCGGTTACCTGCCATCGCGTAAAGCCGCCGGCGTAGATCCGATCACTATTTTAAGAGGATGACCATGAACCTGATTGAAGTAAGGAACATCAACAAATATTTTTACCAGCCCTCCAAAATGCAGGTGCTGACGAACGTCAGTCTGGATATAGAAAAAGGCCATTTTGTTTCCATCACCGGTAAATCGGGCAGCGGCAAATCCACGCTGCTCTATCTGTTGTCCACTATGGACACGGCTTTTGAAGGCAGCATCCGTATCAATGGTGAAGAAATGCAAGGCAAACGTAACCGGTGGCTGGCAGACTTCCGCAACCATCATATTGGCTTTGTATTCCAGTTCCATTATCTGTTGCCCGAATTCAGTGCGCTCCGCAATGTGATGCTGCCTGCGCTGAAGCTGGCCCGTTATGCTCCTGATGAGATAGAACACCGGGCCATGGACCTTTTAAAACTGCTGGGGGTAGACGAGCAAGCCACCAAACGGGCGTCCATGCTTTCCGGCGGCCAGCAGCAAAGAGTGGCCATTGCCCGGGCATTGATCAATGAACCGCTGATCATTATGGGCGATGAGCCGACAGGTAATCTGGACAGCCAAAATGCCGCCATCGTGTTCGATCTCTTCCGGCAGCTGTCTTCAGAACGAGGACAAACCATCCTCACCGTTACGCATGATGATGATTTTGCCCGACGTTCCGATAAAATTATTCATTTGGTAGATGGCAAGATTGCCGATTGACGCCCGTCAGGCCACCTTCTTTTGTGATCCCTGCGCGTTGTAGGCGATGGTTGCCCTTCCCAGCACGCGGTCACGCATCTTCAGCGCCGGCTTCTCTATCAGGATACGTATCAACCACGCTGCCAGTATACAGGTAATGGTACATAACAACATCATCCAGCCGCTGCTTTTGGCGAGGCCGAGCGTCCCTGCCAGGTCCTGGGTGACGTGTATTACGCCTTTGTGGCTCAAGTAAATAGCATAGGATAATGTGGCAATCAACGTCGTGACACTTGAGTTGATCCGGTACAGCCAGCAACGCGGGCATACCGCCGCGGCCACTATCAGGCCGTAGCCAACAGACACTAACGGGAAACCATATACGGTCGCTGCCAGGGAAAGGCTATCTTCCGTTATAAACCAGGCGGCAGCCAGCAAGGCCAGCCCTGCCAGGAAAAGCAGGTTGGCATAACGGTTGGCCCACTCCTTCGCCATTGGCCTGAACCGGAAGAGCGCTGCGATGGACACGCCTGCCAGCAAACCGTCCAGCCTGTTGTAAACCGGATAATAAATAGCCCGGTACCATACCACCCAAAAGTTAGGACTGTCACTGAGCGGCGCCACCTGCTGCGTATATATCCACCAACGACAATAAAAGCCGCCGGCAAAAAGCAGCGGTATCAGCCAGAAAGCCCTGCGGCCGGCTTTTACATACAGTAACAGTGCAAGCAGACAGGGAAACACGATATAAAACTGTTCCTCTACGCACAACGACCAGGCATGCGAGAACGTCCCATGTGTTTTGAGATTTAAGCCGAAGTTCTGCGTGAAAGTGAGAAACTTCCACAAGGGAGGCAGCATTTCTTTCTCCCGGAAAACAGGGAGCAAAACATACAATGCCAGCACCAGCAGGTATGGCGGTATGATCCGGAAAAACCGTTTGATATAAAAAGGTTTCAGTTTAACCGTCCCCGTGTCTGCCACCTCTTTGAACAGCTGCCCTGCAATGAGGTAACCGCTTAGCACAAAAAACAGGTCCACGCCAGTCCATCCAAACCGCGCCGGCGTGTCCAGCCATTCCGGATGCGGGAAGATGCGGTAATGATAATAAAAGACGAAGAAGATGGCGAATGCGCGCAGGTGATCGAGCGACGCCAGCTTGTACTGCAACGCATGAACAGCGTTCCTGGGATGGGTGGACATAAAGTTTGTTGGGAAGATTTTTTTGTGTTTTACAAAAGTAGGAAACGTTTTATTTTTTTTATTTTTTTTCTGCGGCAACTAATCCTGTAACTTGTTATTACAATACAGCCCTCAATTTGTAATTCGTCATTCGTAATTGATATACGTTATGCTTTCCACCCATCATCAGGTTTTTATTGAAGTGGCCAGGGAGAGAAGTTTCTCTAAGGCCAGCCAGACCCTGTTTATTTCTCAACCGGCCATCAGCAAGCATGTGAAGTACCTGGAAGAATATTACAGAACGCGGTTGTTTGAGCGTAAAGGCATTCAGATATCGCTGACAGATGCCGGAAGCTTTTTGCTGAAGCGTTTGTTGCAGGTCGCCAATATACAGGCGGAGACAGAGTTTGAGATGGCCGCGTTCAGCGACAAGCACCAGGCCAAAGGATTGTTAAAGCTGGGCGCCAGTACTACTGTGGCGTTGTACATCCTCCCGAAGGTGCTTTCTGCTTTTCAGCAGGAATATCCGCAGGTAGAGATCAACCTGTTGAACCGTAACGCCGAGATCGTGCTGGAGGCGCTGCTGAACCAGGAAATCAATCTGGGCATTATCGAAGGGCGGGGCAAGTTGACCAATGTGGTGTACCATCCTTTCATCAATGACCAGGTGATTGCCGTCTGTGGCAGGAAAAGCGGCTTTTCCAAAACGCGGCATTATCCGCTGAAGGAAGTGCTGCGGATGCCGGTAGCGCTGCGGGAACGTGGCAGTGGTACGCTGGAGGCTTTGAAAGACGCCTTACAGAAACATAAGACCGGTATTGACGCGCTACAGGTAAAAGCTCGGCTGGGCGGCACCGAAGCGCTGAAGAATTTTCTGATAGAATCCGGCTGCATAGGCTTTCTGCCCAAACGCTCTGTGTTCAAGGAGTTGAAGCAGGGCGACCTGACCGAGATTTCATTTGAAGGACTGCATATAGAAAGAAGTTTTTATTTCATTCAGCGGAAAGGCGAGACCAGTGAACTGAATAAAAAACTGATTCGCTACGCCAGAAGCATATATAACCAATAGTTATAGGTTATAACAAAATCGACCAGCTGTTTGTTATAGGTCATGCCTACATTTACAAGGAATGACACTTACCCGGAAAAACATATCGCACCTTACTGCTTTGCAGTGTCCCCGGTGTGGCAAACAATACGACGCTACTATATTGCAGTCATACGCCACCTGCTGCCAGCAACCGCTGACAGCTGTTTACTCCTGCGACCTGCCTGCACCTGATTTCCTCAAGGGAAGGGACCACAGTATCTGGCGGTACCGCGAAATGCTGCCGGTAGCTGATCCCCGTCATATTGTTAGCCTGGGTGAAGGTGGCACGCCGTTGACCACCCTGCATAGCCTCAGCGCACGGACGGGCGTACAGGTATTACTAAAAGATGAAAGTGTGAACCCGACCGGCTCCTTCAAAGCCCGGGGCATCAGCGTGGCGGTATCCAAAGCGCTTGAATTTGGCATTACGCACTGTATCATTCCTTCCGCCGGCAACGCAGGCGGCGCCTTAAGCGCCTATTGCGCCAAAGCAGGCATGAAAGCCACGGTGATCATGCCGCGGCTTACCCCTGTCACACTACAGGAAGAATGCCGCCTCTATGGCGCGGAACTGCTGCTCTCCGACGGGCTGATAGACAGTTGCGGGCGCATGGCGCGCCAGCTGGTACAGGAAACCGGCGGCTTTGACATGTCTACCTTAAAAGAACCATACCGCCTGGAAGGCAAAAAAACGATGGGGTATGAAATCGCCGAACAGCTGCATTGGCAGCTGCCCGATGTGATCATCTATCCTACCGGCGGCGGCACCGGCCTGATAGGCATGTGGAAAGCCTTCCGCGAAATGCAGCAGCTGGGCTGGATCACCGGCAAGCTGCCCAGAATGATCATTATTCAATCTCAAAATTGTGCTCCCATGGTACAGTACATCGAAAACGGAAACCTACCGGACGACTTCAGCGGTTATCCATCCATAGCTTATGGACTGGCTGTTCCACAGCCTTTTGCAAAAGACATGATGCAGGAAGTGATCCGGCAAAGCGACGGCAAAGCACTGACCGTCACCGAAGAGGAAATGGAAGCCGGCATCTCCGAAATTGCCGAGGCAGAAGGCATCCTGCTCTCCCCGGAAGGCAGCGCAACTTATATGGGCCTGAAAAAACTGATTGAAAAGGACTGGGTGCAGGAAGATGAACAGGTATTGCTGTTCAACACCGGTTCCTGGTACAAATATCGTTGACCATGAAAGCCTCCGGGCTTTCGTGGTCCGCTCAGGATTTGCCCTCTTCCCACCCCTGCAGCAAATCCTGCAGGAACTTCCGTGATTTGGACGCTTCACTTCGAAAGCCCAGTGTCACCAGCAGGTACCCGAAGATCAACATACCGAAAGGTATCAGCAAAAGTGGCTCAAACTTGCTGCCGGTACGGATGCTGTTGACTATCTCAACCAAACATCCCGTCAAACCGATAGCAACCCCTCCCATCCAAAACGTCATAAACACGGCCACTACAATAGACAATGTCATTCTGATCTTCACAGCTGTATGCACGATCTCATTGCTGATATCGCCGGTAATCACCGGCAGGAACGAGTTTCTGTAATCAATGATCCGGATGATCTCAAAGCGGTTGTTTTTCACCACCCCTTCATAAGGCTTGCCGGTGGCAGGCTTAGACCAGTTGATGGTAGCCCTCAGCCCCTTTCTGCTGGGCTCAACATTAGCTTCCAGCAGTTTTTTTATTTCTTCCGGAGAAAGTTTGGTTAACAACGTATAACGTTCTATGGGTAATAATTTCATGGATGATTATTGTGCCTCACAAATATGTTTAATAAATTTCCGGGCAAGGCGATCTTCATAGCTGAACCGGCCAAATATCACCACACACATGACCAACAACGCCAGCGCATAGATTAGCTTTCCCAGGCGAATGTCTCCGATAGTGGCCCATTCAAACAGCGCCCACAACAGAAATGCAGCCGCTCCTCCTCCCGTCAACAACACAAATACCATAAACATGGTGGTTACTTGCGGTATGATATCCACCTCCATGTCGATGGCTGTCTGGTGCAAGGATTTACTGACGGTTCCCTTTACCCTTATTAATTCTTTTCTTTTGAGTTTTTGACTAAGCCTGCTGATAACAAAAGTATTACCATTAACCGTGCCTGTGAAACGCAGGTCCGGATTCAATATCCCCTCAGTATACCAATAAAACTTTGGATCATACGAGGAGAAATTCGCCTGCAATGCAGCCATCACTTCATCGGGAGAAAGAGGGCTCAGTAAGGTATACCTATTCGTTGGCAGCCAGTTCATCCGTCGAAAATAAAGAATTTGCTCCGATGTCGCAAACACCCCTTCACAAAGTCGCCCCCTCCCCCCTGCCGGCCCAACAAGGCTTTTTACCTTTAGGTTGTTATCAAACATCTCCATTTCACTAGCTGTTAAAATAAAAAAACTATGGCAAACAAAATCATTTCACAACGTATTTCACCGCATTTATGGTTTGAGCACCAGGCCGAAGAAGCGGCTAAATTTTATACATCGATCTTTCCTAATTCATCTATAGGCAGGATATCCCATTACACCGAGGCAGGGCACGAAATACACGGCATGCCGGCCGGTTCTGTACTGACGGTTGAGTTCACCCTCGACGGACAAACCTTTATTGCCCTCAATGGTGGCCCGCATTTTAAATTCAATGAGGCCATTTCATTTCTGGTGAATTGCCAGACACAGGAAGAGATAGACTACTACTGGGAGAAACTGCGTGCTGGCGGTGATCCCAAAGCGGACCAGTGCGGCTGGCTGAAAGATAAATTCGGCCTGTCCTGGCAGGTAGCTCCCGTGCAGATCGCGGAAATGCTCGTTGACAAAGACCAGGAACGCCTCAGCCGCGTGATGAACGCTGTCTTCCGGATGAAAAAGCTGGACCTGAAAGCGATAGAAGCCGCATATGGCGAACCTGTAGGTGCTAAATAACGTACACGGACATATAATACCTGGCCCGCTAACTGGCAGGATCGTTTAAAAAACGAAAAGCGCGAAGACAGGTGTCTTCGCGCTTTTCGTTATCTCTTTATATAGTTAGATTTTATAAGCCACTCCCAGTGTCAGATAGATATTATACAACGGGAAGTCCAGGCCTTTGAATTCGCTGTCGAATACAGGTCTCAGGCCCCAGTTCAGATTACCCATCACTTCCAGCTTGTTCCCTACCTTGCGTAGCGCGCCGCCTTGCAGGCCGATATCAAATTTGCGGACATCTGTTCCGAAATCAAAAGTGGCATGGTCGATGGCTACCTTCCCGCCGGTAGGGCCACCGTTGCGGATATAACCGTCTGACACAGTGCCATAGAAATTGGAGCTGAACAGCCAGGCGGCATAACCACCCAGGTTGAAACGCCATTTGTTATTGGGCGTGAAAGTGGCGCTGAGCGGAAATACCACATAGGCATTACGGACAGTCGTCTGGTTTTTACCGGAGAAGTCACCGGCAAAGGTACCGCCATCTTCAGTGGTGACGATGGTAGGAAAATACAGTACCTGATCTTTGGTGCCCATGCCTTTATAGTCCAGCTTTACACCCACAGCAGCGCCCCATTTTGGCGTAATGCAGTAGCCCAGCTCATAACCCAGCGAGGGACTGAATTCCGGCCAGTAGCTGTTTATTTTCCGGATAGTATTGGGCAGGCCTACCGGTGCTGTGGCGCCGAAATTAAATCCGGCCATGATCCGGTGTTCCAGGTGAGGCTGAAAATCTGGTTTTTCTTTATCGCTTTGTTGGGCGGAGAGCCGTCCGGCTGCAAGTAACAGAGCTGCCAGCAGTCCTTTTGTTTTTATATTCATCGGTTAATGAAGGGTCTTTATTCGTGAACAATTTCGAGGCTGTCAAGTACCAGGCGGCTGCCGATGGCGCCTTTGTAGTTATCGCCGTCTTTACTGGAAGAGGCTACGATGGCCATCATCAGTTTCTCGTTGCCGTCAACCTTTCGTTTCATCATAAAAGGAATGTCGAAGCGGGTCCAGTTTTCGCGGGCGGAACCATCAGGCAGGTAGGCCGTGCCCACGATACGGTCTGAACTGTGGATGTTGGTCGCATTCAGCCGGGTGGTACCGGTGTACAATACCGCGTAAACAGCGCAGGAATCGATCATACCCGGAATAATCTTGCCGGCTTTGTCCTGGTATTGTGCTCCGGGCTTGTATTTATAGTAACCGGTGAAACGAAGCGGCTGCCCTTTATAGGGTTGTCCAAACTCGGTGGCTTCCAGTGGTTTGGCAAACGCATTCTCAATATTAAATACGCCCAGGAACATCGATCCGGCAAACAGTTTAATGCCTACCCAACCAGAGAGCACGGTACCTTCACGCGTCACCATCTCTGCTGCATATTTACCGTGGTAAGCGTCTGTGGTGGCACGAAGCGGATATGCCATCGGGTCTTCATCTACCCCGGAATAGGCAATACCAGGGTTACCGGAAGACCATGTAACAGCACTGTCCTCATCAATGGGATATTGATATTTGAAATCATCATTGATCATCCATTTTTCAAAGTCCCACTTCCAGTAGCCTACGTTGACAACTTCCACTTTATAGGTCTTTTTATTATGACCATTAGCAGACGTTACCACGTACTGGTGTATTCCGGTATCAAAATGAATCGAGTCTCCGGATGCCGGCGTGACCGTAGCGCCAGTGGAGAGGCTTAGTTTAGGCGCAATTCCTGTAGCATAGGCTTCAGGTGTCAGGTACAGCCTGATGGTGCTATTGGCCTGGTCAATAAATACATCACTTGTCAGCTGGCTCTTATCGAGGGTAAATGTTTCAATGTCGGCCTCGGGGTTCATGGGTGCATCCTTGATACAGGATTGCAACGACCCAGCGACGGCCACGACGTAGCATAGTTTCCGCAGTTTCATGGTTATCAATTGGTTAACGAAATAGCGGCAAAGGTAGGGAATCTATTTTCAATACTGTACATATATGTTTAACGGTATATGTAACAAAAGTCATAACATTGTGGAATGATGAACAGAACACGCATTCAAAGGATATTGATCTATGCCGCCAAATGTATAAGTGGCGTGTTGGTGGTCTTGTTCCTGTCCTGGCTGCTCGATTATCCGGATGTTGTATGGGTACTGATTTCTGTGATGCTGGTGTTATCTCCGGACGGTTCGGACGCCCTTACCCTGGCGGTTACACGCATCAAGGCCAATGTGATTGGCGCGATATCGGGTTTTTTGCTGCTGTTATGTCATCCTAACCTGCTGATCACCATGAGCGTGGCCGTATGCGTGACGGTGGTGCTGTGCAATCTTTTTAACCTGGAAGCTGCTACCCGCACCGCATTGGCGGCCACCATCATCGTAATGACGCATGAAGCGGGCGCACATCTGTGGGACACGGCCGTGGGCAGGGTGCTGTCCGTATTGACCGGCTGTGTGCTGGGGCTGTTGATCACCTTTATTTTCCATAACCGCTATACGAAACAGACCGCTGAGATGATCCTGTCCAAAACAACTGATCGCGGCGGTGAGTAACAAGTACAGAATTCCTCCAGAATTGCCTTCTACATTTGGAAGGTCAAGGAGTGATGCATGAAAAAGATGATACTTTCCACTGGCCTGGCCCTGGGCGCCATGACCAGCCCTGTAAAGGCCCAGTTACAGACCGATTCCCTCGCTGCCGCCGTTAAGGACTCTTTTCACCTGGAGATAAAGCCTGCACCAGCGCCGGCTTTCCGCACCACGGCCACCGGCCTGGTGGTCCCGGTAGTGATGATCGGTTATGGCGTGGCAGCCTTACGATGGCATCCGCTCTCCGATCTCAATCACAGTACCAATAAAGAAATACAGGAAGACCATTCAGGGTTTCATACCACGGTGGACAGCTATCTGCAGTTTGCGCCCGCAGCTGCCGTATATGTGCTCAATGCTGCCGGTGTGCATGGCAAACACAATTTCCGCGACAGGACCATTATCCTGGGTATTTCCGCGGTGTTTACCGCCGGATCTGTGGAGCTGGTGAAACATGCCTCACACGAAACCCGCCCGGATGGCAGCGATAATCTCTCTTTCCCCTCCGGACATACGGCAACAGCTTTTGCAACGGCCGAATTTCTCCGCCAGGAATACAAGGATGTTTCCCCCTGGTACGGCATCGCAGGTTATGCTGCCGCTACCGCAACAGGCGCACTAAGAATGTACAACAATAAACACTGGTTCAGTGATGTGGTGGCAGGTGCCGGGTTCGGTATCCTTAGCACCAAAGCAGCGTACTGGGTGTATCCGTGGATACAACGCAAATTATTCAGGGATACTAACAGGCACGCCTCTACGGTTATTTTACCTTACTACAACACACAATGGCACAGCGCCGGGCTGAGCATCGCTTTCTTTGGCCGTTAACCACAATAGCCATTACAGGCTATACAGGCTCAACGCCAGCAATAGCGATACTCTCCCGGCACCTGCTTATTACCTGCACGCATGTAGCACGACTGCCGTTTGTGCGGAAGCGGTAACAACCAAATATTCATAAAAATAGGGGTAATACAGACACTTACTAAACTTAATAAAACTAAAGACAGCACAAGGTTACAAACACCCTAAAAAAAAACGTCAGGCAAAATTGGGGGTTTCTTTCTGTTTTTTTTGTGAGTCAATTGTTAATCCCGGTAAAAAAGCAGTGATGTTAATTCTATATCTGTTATGTTGAAAATAATATTATCGAATAACAGCACGTTAACATCAGATTTACATTTGGAGAGTCAAGTCGTAGTATATTTGGTCGGTACGACTTAACCTTAACCCTCTTATGTACTTTGTACTGGTCCTTTATTGTATGATTGTCAGTGTGGTAGCATACGCAGTCTATTTGATCGGCCGCCTGGCCATACCCGCTGTGCCATCGCTGCCAGCACCGCCGGCAGGAGACGACGCCCTTGCAGACGTGACCATCACCAGTGTCTCCAACAGCACCTTTTCCATTTCCAGGTACCTGCGTAATATCCGCAACATGTCCTCACACCGGTTTGTGACAGTGGCCACCCGCCAGATCGTACGTACGCCCATGGGCACTACCAGCAGCATACGCATCATTGAAAATATCGCCCCCGGCGATGAGCGGCAGCTGGGGCACACCGATCATGTGCAGGAAGGCAATACTTCCATTTACATCGGTTACGAAATTATCTGGGCACGTTATACGCCCGCACCAACTTATTACAGGCATACGCCTCCCCCTTCGCCATACACCGGCGGAATAGACACCGCAGAACTTAAACCAGGCCTGCTTTACCAGATACTGTTACAGGAAACCTAAGTCAATTGGCCGGGGCTTTATCTTTTATCAGGGTAATCCACAATATGGTCAGCAACACGGCCTCTGTAGCGCCGGCGGTCACATCTTCCAGAAAATGCTGGCTCATATACATCCTGGAATAAGCCACCATGGCTGCCAGTGACAGAAATACCAGCGACCAGTATTTGTTTTTGACATAATAGGAAAACACCGTGGCTGCCGTGAACGCACATGCGCTGTGCCCCGAAGGGAAGCTCCTGAAGTTATCCAGTACCTCTACGCCCGGCACAAAATAGATATCGTGCAGCCGCTCCACAAAAAAACGGCGTGGCCGGGGGAAAGCGACCGTAAACTTCAGCGCAAAATTGACCATGGAATTAAACAGATAGGCTGCTGCCAACACAATACCCTGCCGCTTATTAAAATAAAACAACAGTACGGTCAGCACCACGCAGGCCGCCGTGCTCCCCAGTTCAGTGATACGGGGAAACAGCCAGTCGCCCCAACTGGTATGCAAACGGTTTACATAAAAATAAACCTCTTCCCTGCTATAAATACTGCGTAGTATCAGCACCATGGTCACCAGCCCGATAAACGGCCATATCAGCATTTTCAGCTGCTGGTACACCTGCAGCAACCGCTGCGCGAACGTCGGCTGTTGCATACGCTATCGGGTTAACCTGCGGTGGTAGTTGATCTGTCCCAGGTGATAGTTGAGGTGTCCATACAAGTGCACCAGGAAATGATTGGTGGTGGTCATCTCCCCCAACACCCGCTCGGGATAAGTTTTATCCAGCGTTTCCGGGGTAAGGCCTACGATAACGGTCAGCACTACACGGCGGGTAACGCCCACCAGTGCCAGCAGTTCCTGCCGCGGCACGTTTTTATCGCTGAATTCCCGTTCCCTGTTCCTGACGTAACCGCTCTGGCCCAAATTGGCGCCAATATAATGCTGCAGGTTACCGCAAAGGTGCAGGCACAGGTTGCCGGCGGAGTTCTTAATCCCCTCCGGCACCCGCCAGATGGCTTCCTCCGAGTCATATGCGGCAATTTCGTCTTCCAGGCGGCTCAGGTCCCGCTCAAATAAATTGATTAATATTTCTGTAAGCATAGCAGCTAAGATAAGGAACTATTGGAAACGACCGGCCATTTTCCCCATGGCTAACGCCAACGGATATACTTTTCCTTAAGCCGTTGGTTTTAAAGACGATCTGACATGGTTTTTGCGGGGGGACCTGAAAGGATAAACATAAATACCCTGATAATTGTTGAACCAACATAATATCACCGCATGGCAAAACAGGACCAGAGAACATTAACCCCGTTTCAACAACGCTGGCACAATATCATCTTTGAAGCGGACACGCCTGCCGGCAGGGCATTTGATATCATGCTACTGCTGCTGATCCTGTTCAGTGTAATGATTGTGATGCTGGAAAGCGTGGCGGGCATACAACAACGGTTCGACCGGATATTTACGCTGCTGGAGTGGGTGTTCACTATTCTTTTTACCCTGGAATACCTGTTCAGGATATGGTGCAGCTACCGGCCCAAGGCTTATATCTTCAGTTTTTACGGATTGATAGACCTCCTTTGTGTGCTGCCTACCTATGTGGAGTTTATCTTTGGTGGCGCGCATTTCCTGCTGGCCATCCGGATACTGCGCCTGATGCGTATTTTCAGGATTTTTAAGCTGGTGCCTTTTCTCAATGAAAGCAAACAGCTGGCGCTGGCGCTGGAGCACAGCCGGCGTAAGATCGCTGTTTTTCTTTTCTTTATCCTGTTGTTGACGGTGGTGCTGGGCTCTGTCATGTATGTGATAGAATCGGGGCATAATTCCGGTTTCACCAGTATACCCGTCAGCGTTTACTGGGCCGTGGTAACACTCACCACCGTAGGATACGGTGACATTGCCCCCATTACGCCGCTGGGACAGGCATTCTCGGCGCTGATCATGATTATGGGTTATGCGATTATTGCGGTGCCGACAGGCATTGTGACGGTGGAAATGAGCCGGCTGAAAGACAAGGACGACGTGGACCACAGAATATGTCCGCACTGCATGCGTGAAGGACACGATGCGAATGCGGACTACTGTAAATATTGTGGTACTAAGCTGTAAGCTAGTTAACGGAGAACAAAGGCTTTACATCTATCATCGCTTTATGGTAAGCTGCTTCAAACACTTCCCATTTGCCGGTAATGGCCATCCGTACGGTGGAACCGTCCAGCAGCTCAAATTCGGCCACTTTCTTGTTGAATCCCTGCTTGCCTCTGCTGAAGTTGGTGATGTCTGATAAAGGAAATTCCTTGTGAATTTTTTTCCGGGTCAACAACCAGCCGATAACACCAAACAGTAAGAACGCTGTCATTGATTTACCTTCGATGACGATCCTTTCGTTGGTCAGGCACAGGGCTCCTGGCTTTGCCTGCCATTTTGTTTTGAGGTACGATCCGTCTACTTTGAATAAAACGGTTTCTTGTGGGTTAAGTGCAAACTTTACTTTAATCTGTTTCATTATTAATGGATATGATTATGAGCGCAAAAATATGGTATAATTGTCACATAAAACGCAGATTATTATGAAGCTGAATTCCATCCTGGACAATGATTTCTATAAATTCACCATGCAGCACTGCGTGATTAAACTGTTTCCGAAGGCGCGTGCCCGTTATAAATTCATCAATCGCGGCAAACATGCTTTTCCTCCGGGGTTCGACAAACTATTGCGGCAGGCGGTAGATGACATGCAGTACCTGCAACTCAGCCAGGAGGAAAAGGACTTCCTCAATGTTACCTGTCCCTACCTCGATCCTACCTACCTGGATTTCCTGCAAGGCTACCGGTACAACCCTGCGGAAATACATATCGCCCAACATGGCGACCAGCTGGAGGTACATGCCGACGGATACTGGTACCGTACCATCCTGTGGGAGGTGCCGCTGATGTCGCTGATATGTGAGCTTTACTACGAAGCTACCGGTCAGCAGCGCGTACCGGACGAACAGGTTGTGGAGATCACACGCACAAAAATAGAACGGTATAAAGACCTGAACATCACCATAGCCGACTTTGGCACCCGGCGGCGCCATTCCCTGGCCGTTCAGAAACTGGTGGTGCAAACGCTCCGCCAGTATGGTGGCAACACCTTTATCGGCACCAGCAATGTACACCTGGCCATGCGCAACGGGGTAAAGCCCGTGGGTACCCACGCCCATGAATGGTTCATGTTCCATGCCGCCAAATACGGTTTCAAAATGGCCAATATGCTGGGGCTGGAACACTGGGTACAGGTTTATCGTGGAGACCTGGGCATCGCGCTTTCCGATACCTATACTACGCCCGTTTTCTTTGAACAGTTCGATAAAAAATTCGCCAAACTGTTTGACGGCGTCCGTCATGACAGTGGCGACCCGCTGCACTTTGCAGACGAAACGGTCCGTCATTACCTGGGCAAAGGCATCAACCCGCTTTCCAAAACCATTATTTTCTCGGATGGTCTCGACTATCAGAAAGTGGCCACCATAGCGGCCCACTGCCGGGGAAAAATCGGTATGTCGTTTGGCATCGGCACCAATTTCACCAATGATGTGGGCCTCACCCCGCTCAATATTGTCGTGAAAATGTATGAAGCCCTGCCCGAAGATGCGCCCCGCTGGACGCCGGTCGTCAAACTATCGGACGAGAAGGGCAAATATACCGGCGATGAACACATGATCTCATTGGCAAAAGAAATGCTGGAGTTATAATAAAATAGCCCGGGACTTATGTCCCGGGCTATTTTGTATGTTAAATACTGCCTGAATTATTTTCCTGCCTGTCCCAGTCCGATACCCGTGTCTCCCTGTGAGAGATCACCTGAATCGTATCCTTTTTTGAACCAGAACATCCTTTGCTGGGAGGTACCATGCGTGAAGGCATCGGGTACCACACGGCCGGTGGCCGCTTCCTGTAATTTATCGTCACCTACCGCACTGGCTGCGTTCAGGCCCGACTCAATGTCCCCTGCTTCGAGGATATTGCGCATCTGTTGAGCATGGTTGGCCCATAGTCCCGCGAGGAAATCGGCCTGCAGTTCCAGTTTCACGGAAAGCTTATTGTATTCCGTTTCGCTCAGCCTGCTCCGGGCGGCCTGGACCTGGCGGCTGATGCCCAGCAGGTTCTGTACGTGATGCCCTACTTCATGTGCGATCACGTAGGCTTTGGCAAAATCACCTTTTACACCGAAACGGTCTTCCAGCTCTTTAAAGAAAGAGGCGTCAAGGTACACCATACGGTCGGCCGGGCAATAGAACGGTCCCATGGCTGATTCTGCGGAACCGCAACCGGAGGTAGTGGCGTCCTCGAACAGGACCATTTTAGGGCGCTCATACTGCATATTGAGGCGCTTAAATTCGTCGGTCCATACATCTTCCGTACTGGCCAGTACTTTGGAAGAAAACAATTCAATAGCAGAGGCATTCTCTTTGCTCAGCTTCTCTGCTTTCTCAGTGCCAGCCGGTCCCTGCACCTGTTGCAGTACCTGGTTTACCTGGTTGGGGTCTTGTTTAAACAACAGTGCCAGCACAATGACGATGACGCCGCCGATACCGCCGCCAATCAGGGTGCGCTTTCCGCCTCCGGAACGCTTCTCGACATTGTCACTTAATCTTTCATCATCCAAACGCATAGACAGTTAGGGTTTAGTGGTTAATTACGGCCCTAAAATACATTATTACCCGATAATTCCCATCAGGAGGTGTATATTGAAAAGCAGGATTAAACAAAACTTGTTTTTTGCCCGTTAAGAAAAGATATTACCATAAATCCGTTTTCATGAAAGTACAACAGATCCTTTTGAACGAACGGCCTGAAGGCATGCCATCTTCCAATACCTTTAAAACAGTGGACGTGGAACTGCCCGCCCCTGCTGAGGGCGAAGTGCTCCTTCAGCCGCTCTATTATTCTGTAGACCCCTACATGCGTGGCCGGATGAGCGACGCCCGCTCCTATATCCCCCCTTTCAAAGTACAGGAGCCGATAGAAAGCGGCGGCGTGGCCACCGTCGTGGAAAGCAAAGACGCCCGGTTCTCCCCCGGCGACATGGTGATGCCCAGCGGCGGCAAAAACTTCCTCCCCTGGGCCACGGGCATGCTTTTCTCCGGTGACCATCTGCGCAAGATAGACAGCAGTATTCCTCCCACCTATTACCTCGGCGTATTAGGCATGCCCGGGCTGACGGCCTATTTTGGCCTTATGGACATAGGCAAGCCCAAGCCCGGCGAAACAGTGGTTATTTCCGGGGCTGCCGGCGCAGTAGGACTTGTGGCAGGACAGATCGCCAAACTGCAGGGCTGCCGGGTAGTAGGCATCGCCGGCGGCGAGGAAAAAGTAAAACTGCTCACCAGTGACTTTAACTTCGACGCGGCCATCAACTACAAGGGCAATACACAGATGAGCGCGGCCGTGGCAGCGGCTTGTCCCAATGGCGTAGATATCTACTTCGACAATGTAGGCGGGGAGATTTCCGATGCCGTGATGGAACACCTGAACTTTTTTGCCCGCATTCCTGTTTGCGGACAGATCGCTTTATACAACACCACTGAAGTGCCCTTGGGCCCGCGCGTACAGCCTGCGCTGATCAAATTCAGTGTGCTGATGCAGGGTTTCACCATCGGGAACTACGCCAACCGCTACATGGAAGGGGTGCAACAGCTGGGCGAATGGATCAGGGCCGGTAAAATAAAATATACAGAAACCGTTGTCGAAGGATTTGATCAGCTGCCCGCCGCCCTGCTGGGATTATTTTCCGGACAAAACAGCGGTAAGATGATCGTGAAAGTGTAATTTTAAGCATGACAAATGCTGTTGTTCATACCCGTATAAAAAAAGTCACCGCCACTGGAGAAACCGATACCGAAGATATCCTGGCAGCTGAAGAACCATTGGAAATAAGGCTGGAACATGGTCCTACCCATAACCGCCGGCAACAGAACGTTGCTGTTACCATGCGCACGCCGGGCCAGGATGAAGAACTGGCCACTGGCTTTCTGTTTACCGAAGGCATCATTCCGGGTGCCGCCGCTGTCAAACAGGTGACACTGACTGAGACACCCGGCGGCAGCCTGGCTACCGTTGGGTTGAGGGAACAGATCGTGCCCTTTCTCGATAAAAGCCAGCGTAATTTTCAGGCAACGGCCGCCTGCGGCATGTGCGGCAAATCCTCCATTGAAAATATTCATACAGGCGTTAACGTTAGCCATTCCGCGCGGCGGGTCCCCGGCAAATGGATTTCACAGCTACCGGAACAGCTGCGGGCGCAACAGGCGCTTTTCCAGCATACCGGCGGCCTTCACGCCGCCGCCCTGGTAGACGGCAACGGCCGGATACAGCTGTTGCGTGAGGACATAGGCCGTCATAACGCTGTTGATAAAATCATTGGTGCGGCACTGACGCAACAACTCCCGCTGCAACAAAGCCTGTTGCTCCTCAGTGGCAGGGCCGGGTTTGAACTGGTCCAGAAAGCTGCAATGGCGGGCATCCCTATGATCGCCGCTATCGGCGCCCCTTCCAGCATGGCCGTAAAAATGGCCGCCGAATGGAACATCACCCTGATCGGATTTTTGAAAGAAGACCGGTATAACCAATACACCTGATGCCGGTTCACAGGATGACAGCTGTTCCGCCGGAGAACAAGGATAAATACGTAGATTGCCGGGGAGATGCTGACTGTTTCACCAGGCTAAAAAATGAGGAAATTAAATGGCGATACATACTGAGTTCACTCCCGTGAGATTCACCGGGCTCAAACTCACCAAACCGGCCACAGTAGCTGCCGGTATCCCGGCGGTGATCTCCAGCATGAAACATGTGCTGGAAGCGATGAATGCATTTAGGGCCATGAAAGCGTTGCTGGAACTGAACCAGAAAGACGGCTTTGACTGCCCCGGCTGCGCATGGCCGGACCCCGACGATGAGCGCTCCCCTATTGCGGAATATTGTGAAAACGGCGCTAAGGCCATTGCAGAAGAAGCCACTACGCGCAAGCTGGACCCTGCGTTTTTTGCAGCCAACAGTATAACCTCCCTCGGTGAACTCTCTGACTATGAAATCGGTAAAAAAGGAAGGATCGCGCAGCCGATGTATCTCGCTCCCGGCGCCTCCCATTATACACCAGTGTCCTGGGAGAAAGCTTATCATAAGATAGCGGAGCGGCTGCATCAGCTAGACAGTCCCGATGAGGCCGTGTTTTACACTTCGGGCCGCACCAGCAATGAAGCCGCCTTCCTTTACCAACTGATGGTAAGAGAATTCGGTACCAACAACCTGCCCGACTGTTCCAATATGTGCCATGAGTCCAGCGGCGTGGCCCTCGGCGAAGCAGTAGGCATCGGCAAAGGGTCGGTTACCCTTGAAGACGTACATCAGGCAGAAGTGATCGTTATCCTGGGCCAGAACCCCGGCACCAATCACCCCCGGATGCTTACCGCCCTGCAAAAGGCCAAGGCCAACGGCGCTACCATCATTGCGGTCAATCCCTTAAAGGAAACAGGATTGCTCAACTTCCTCAATCCGCAGACCATAAAAGGCGTCCTACAGGTAAAAACCCATCTCACCGATATCTTCCTACAGGTAAAAATAAATGGTGACATGGCCCTGCTGAAAGCACTCGCCCTCCTACTGCTGGAAGAAGAAGACAAAAATCCCGGGACCGTATTCGATCATTCATTTATCAGCAGCAATACGTCGGGGTATGAAGAATACATAGCGCATCTGCGACAGCATCGGTTGAGCGACCTTTCCGCCGCCTGCGGCATTTCGGAAGAACAGCTGCGAGAGGCTGCCGCCGCGCTGATGCATAAACAAAAGATAGTCGCCTGCTGGGCCATGGGATTGACCCAGCATAAGAATGCCGTTGACACTATCCGGGAGGTCGTCAACCTGCTACTGCTCAAAGGCAGTATCGGCAAGCCCGGCGCCGGCACCTGTCCGGTGAGAGGCCATAGCAACGTACAGGGCGACAGGACCATGGGCATATACGAAAAACCGGGCAACGCCCTGTTGCAGAAACTGGAAACCGTCTACGGTTTCAAACCACCCTATAAACACGGCTACGACGTAGTACATGCCATCCATGCCATGCACCGCGGCGACGCCAAAGTGTTCATCGCCATGGGCGGCAACTTCCTCTCCGCTACACCGGATACCGCCTATACGGCCCAGGCGCTGCGCAACTGCCGCCTTACCGTACACGTATCTACGAAATTAAACAGGAGCCACCTCGTTCACGGCCACGAAGCACTGATACTGCCATGCTTTGGCCGTAGCGACAAAGACATACAGCAGCAACAGCCACAGTTTGTCACCTGCGAAAACTCCATGGGCGTGGTACAGATGTCGAAAGGCAATCTGCATCCCATCTCTGAGCACCTGAGAAGTGAACCGGCGATCGTCTGCGAAATGGCCCGGGCCATACTGGGAACACAAAGCAAAGTGCCCTGGGAACTATACGCCAAACATTATGATCATATCCGGGACGCCATAGAAAAAGTGATCCCCGGTTTCGATAACTATAATAAACGTGTGCGCCACCCAGGCGGATTTTATCTGCCTAACGGCTCCAGGGTCGGGCAGTTCAATACCTACACCGGCAAAGCCAATTTTAATGTGGCGCCCGTGACGGTAACACCGCTTCGTCCGGAGGAATACCTGATGATGACCGTCCGCAGCCACGATCAGTTCAACACCACCATCTACGGACTGGACGACCGCTATCGCGGTGTACACCACGAAAGACGGATCATCTTCATGAACCCGGAAGACATCGCCCGGGCAGGGTTTGCGGCCGGCCAGGTAGTAGACCTCTATAACTATCACGGACAAACGGAGCGTGTGGCCCCCGGGTTTATCATAGTCGCCTATGATATCCCGGCAGGATGCACCGCCACCTACTTCCCCGAAACCAATGTGCTGGTACCGGTGGACACCGTGGCCGACAAAAGCAACACACCTGCATCCAAAAGCGTCATCATTCAAATTAAATCATCCACCATAAAAAGATAATCATGGGACCAGTAGTATGGCAGGCCACCAAATGGCCGGCAACGGAATTTTTAACGGTGACAAAACAGGAACACAACAGCGTGGTCAAAGGGATTATCAATGGCTGCACAGACGCGGAGCCTTTCTCTATTCAATATGAGATCGAGATCACGCCGGAATGGAAAGTATCCTCCTTTCATATCATACGGGACGGCCTTCAGCCCACAGCACTCAAACTGACGTCAGACCTGAACGGCCACTGGTTTGATAAAGACGGGAATCACATCGAAGCATTTGATGACTGCACAGACATCGATATTTCATTGACGCCTTTCACCAACACGCTGCCTATAAGGAGACTGGAGTTTGACCATGGAGAAAGGAAGCTGCTGAATATGCTCTATATTAAACTACCGGAGTTTGAACTGCAGAAACTACAGCAGTACTACACCAAAATGGACAACCACCTGTATCTCTACGAAAATGGCGACAGTGGCTTCCGGGCAGAGTTGCCGGTAGATGAAAACGGCATTGTGAAAGATTATCCGGGCATTTTTACACGGGTTTATTGACCTTTCGTTCCGGGGCTGAAGCCCTGGGCTACGTTGTGCTCTGGTTCTTTATTGGAGTAAGTCCGGGCATTTATGTATTTAACAGTCATCAGCGAAAACTAAGGAAAGCAGGAGCTTTCAGCGCCGATACGTCAAACCGGAAATCCACGATGGTGGTAATTTCCACCATGCTCTTGGGTTGCAGCACCGGCGCATTCGGGAAATAATACCCCGACACCTTGATGGTGTTGAGCGACAGGTTTTCGTTTTTGATCCGGAAACCACCTCCCACTCCAAAGTATACAGGATTGCTGAACAGGTTGTCATTTCTGGCGGTGATCATGGACGCCTGCAGCGAAGCAAAGAAGTTGAATTTAAACCCGAGGAACCGTAGTGGGCTGTAATACACGGTTTCAGAGCCAAAATTCAGGCGCTGGTAACCATTCAGCTTGGTATTCCGGTATCCCCAGATACCATTGTCATTATTGATATTAAGCGGCTTGTAGAAAAAAGGATTGGGGCTTTCCAGGTAGTCCAGGTTAAGGAACTGGCGGAAACGGGACTTCCTGATAGAGAAAAGCCGGCTATAGTACTCCGCCCTTGCATGGATAACGGCATCTTCCAGGGCGCCTTCCTGCCAGAATGTACTAACGCCCACGGTCGTATTAAAAAGGCCCTGTCTTCTGGTGGTCCAGTATTTCTGTGCTTCAAGGCCGGTATACAGCCTGCGCCGGTCACGCCATGTTTCCCAGCCGGTAGCGGCTTTTAGATTATACCCCAGCGGAATATCCTCCGTTCTGCCAAAGCCGAAGAACTGGTGCGCCTTAAAATAGTCCAGCCGGTACACCTGGAACTCCAGCAGGTAGTACCGATGGTCGTTATACACCGGGTCCCTTTTAAAGGTGTCCTGCTCGGGCATCCTGGAGAAATTGAGGTTAAAGTGCCTGAACAGCACCGCAAAATTAGGCTTCTGGTTGCTGCTGCCGTTATGCCCGTAATTATTGATGAAATTGTAACCTGCCCAGCCATCGATAACAGTGTAGCGGTAATCACGGTAAAGCAGGCTGTCGATGGTCTGTTGTTCCCTCCCCAGGATATTGATGGACCAGTTCTCGGCCAGCATGAGGCCCCCCACCCATTTGGCGGCGTTGCGGTACAGTGGCCGGTTGAGGGACAGGTATATTGTTCCCTCGTACACGTTAGTGTCCAGCGGCGTGGTAATGTTGAGCGTCGAGTACCCTACTCCCAGGTCTACGAAAGAACCGAGCACATTATATTTGGTATAACGGGCTTCTGTGTTCCAGGTGGGTGAATAGTCGCTGCGCCACTGGAAGCCTGCCTGCAGTGCCTGCCCAGCTCCCAGCAGGTTGTTGTTGGATACCCGGGTCTTAATGTTAGTGGCGCTGAACTGCGACAGGTCCACACCGTATTCAAATACATCCTTGGTAACTACTTCCACATCCACAGAATCGGAGTCCGGATTACTGTTCCTGACGTGAATACGGGCATCAGAGAAGAACGGCCTGTTACGCAGGTAACGTTCGTTATCCGCCAGCTCGTAGGGGTCCAACCGGGTGCCTTCGCGGAAAAACAGCGACTGGCGGACCACCCACTCCCGCGAATCGAAGTGCAGCCTGTTGGCCAGGTGGATCAGCTTCATGCTGGTGGTAAAAGTGGTATCGTTGATGCTACGGGGACCGAACACCTTTACCTGGCGGTAGTAGATGTTCCTGATGACTTTTCCCACAAACGGGGTAAAATATGCCTCACTTTTGGTAATGACGCTGTCCATGTCCACATCGGGCGTCTGTACGTCCTGCTTGGTAATACGGCGTATAAAAGACTGACGGTACTCTTTATTTCGCAGTGAATCGCGGTATTCCCCTATCTTTTTCATGAGGCCGTTGCCCCGCTTAGGCACCGTGTCCGCCACCGGTTGGTCCTGGGCAAACGCGATCTGGCACCAGCAAAGGAGCCAGCAGGTAACAGAAATAGCAGTTAATATTTTTAGTTCCGTCCTCAAGGGTTATCGAAGGTGACAAGTATATTAAAAAAATTTGGGATTGCGTGTAATGCAATTATTGTACTGGACAGGAATAATAATTGAATGAAGCAGAATGGATAAGAAAGTTTATTGCAACCACTATTATATATTGTTCACCTTAAAACCTTCTGCTATGTTACGTTGGGCATTAATATTCTTTATTGTGGCTATTGTGGCGGCCATTTTTGGTTTTGGTGGTATCGCTGCCGGCGCCGCATCCATTGCCAAAATACTGTTTTTTATTTTCCTGGTGCTGTTCCTCATTTCGTTATTGTCAGGACTGCTCAGGAAATAAACAAAAAAGCAGGGATGGTGTCATCCCTGCTTTTTTTATTTTACAATGCTGGTTTCCCAGCCGTCATATTCTGCATTCACCTGTTGTGCCAGCTCCCAGAGCGTCATGACCACACTGTCGATAGTGGCCTCACTGGCTTTGTCCGATCGCGAGACGCATAATTTAAACGGAAACTCGGGATTGTCGTTCTTCATATCATGCGCGATCTCGAAACCATTCTCACGGATATGTTCCCAATAGGCCGTTTTGTCTTCCTCTGTACGGAAGTGTATCCAGTGTTCGATGGGACGTTCCCGTTCAGACATGTCGCCATGCTGACGAAGCATCCGCAATACTTTCCTGTTCTGGATACGCTGGAATTCATATACGTCGGGAAACAGGAAGTCGAAATAAAGTTCCCAGTTGTTATCTTCCTTTACACCGTAGTCGTACCGGTAATCCGGGAATTTGATCATTGCATCCGCAATGAATTTATCATGCAGCAACAGATTGCCTGTATAAAAATAAAAGTCTCGCACACCATTGGAAAAGGTACGTCCCACAAAATGCGCATCCAGATTGGTTGTCAGCTGTTCTACCAGGCTGTCTTCTATCTCGCCCATGATGGCGAATTCATCATTCTGTGGAAACCCGTCTTCCCGGGGATTGTTCAGGTATACCGTAATATATATGGCATTCGGCTTCTCCTTCAATGGTGCAAATCGTCTCAGATCAAGGTCAAGGCCTATTACTGCTGGACTTTCTTCAATATGGCACGTGTAAATATCCCAGTCCGGTCGGTAATCCTTATGCATATAAAAAAATTAAAATAACGCAACAGCTGGCTGTAAAGATACGTAGCTATCTGTTACCATCGAAATCATAAAACAATTATCTGCGCTTTTTTATCACCAAAAATTAACGTATGATTTTTGGTTTGATCATCATCACCCTTTCAACACCACACAGCAGGCTTAACACTAATTAACACTCGTGGATTTTCAGGCACACCCTTTGTGAAACCATTACCTGTAAAGAATCCTGCGCGATTCTGAAGTTCAAACATGTTACTGTAGAGGATCTTGACACACCTTTCATCCTAAAAAAGTGATTTTCTTCCTTCATTAAAACTAAATTTACCGCCGCTATAAATTGTTGGACGCTAGTAAAAGAAATTATGAGAAAAGTTGTATTGCTATTGACAGGATGGATGTTCTTGTTTAACCTGGCATTAACGGCACAGCAGCACGGCACCAAACCTCCTGCTGCCAATACCGGAACGATCTACGGAAAACTGCTCGACGCTCAGACCGGCAAACCGGTGGAATATGCTTCTGTGGCCGTGTTACGCCCAGACTCTTCCGTGCTCACCGGCATGCTCTCCAAACCCAACGGTGATTTTAATTTTGAGAATCTCGTTATCGGTAAATATATCCTGAAGATAAATTTCATCGGTTATGAAGCCTTCTTCAAACTGGTACAGCTCAACGCACAAAGCACCAGTGTTGATGCGGGCAATATTAAACTTCGGCCTAATGTAAAGTCCCTGGCGGCTGTCAACGTGGTAGGCGAGAAACCGGCCTTTACCATGGCCATCGACAAAAGGGTGTTTAACGTGGAGAAGAACCTGGCCAGCATCGGTGGTACGGCCACGGACGTACTGAAACAAGTACCATCCGTCAGCGTGGACATCGACGGCAACGTGAGCGTACGTAACGGCGCCCCCACCATTTTTGTGGACGGCCGTCCTACTACCCTCACCCTCGACCAGATCCCCGCAGACGCCATCGCCAACATCGAAGTGGTCACCAACCCCTCGGCGAAATACGACGCGGAAGGAATGAGCGGTATCTTAAACATCGTCCTGAAAAAAAATAAAAAGGCAGGTATCAACGGGCAGCTCAGTGCAGGCGTAACCTCTCTTGGCAGCACCAACACCGGCATCGATTTTAACCTGCGGCAGGAGAAATTCAATTTCTTCGTCAACTACGGCACCCGTAACCGTAAGTCACCCATGACCAGCCGCATCTCCCGGAAAAATATCCTGGCAGATACCACTACCTACACAGACCAGCTGCAGGACGGCGACTTCTATCGCAACTTCCAGACAGGCCGCATCGGCTTCGACTGGTTCATCGACAACCGCAACACCATTACCATCTCGGAAGGCCTTACCGGCGGTAATTTCAACCGCTACAACGACCAAACCCAAAACGAAATGGACATCCACCGGGAACTGGTCCGCTACGGCACAGGGATCAACAACAGCAAAAACGGGTTCCGTAACTATACCACCCAGCTGGGCTATAAACACACCTTTGCACGCGAAGGCGAAGAACTGACTGCCGACTTTACCTACAACTACGCCACCAGTGACAACAGCTCCGCGTATTCCCTGCAATACTATAACCTGAAAGGGGATACGATCAACAGCCCGGTAAAACCGCAGAACCGCTATAGCAACGGTGACGGTAAAACCACCTACATCACCGGACAAATAGATTATGTGCGGCCCTTCTCTGATAAATCAAAAATAGAAATGGGCCTGCGCACCAATACCCGCAAATTCGACAACTACACCAATACCTTCGGACAGAACTATCCCAGTGGTACTTTCACCATCGATTCAGCACTGTCCAACAACTATCACTACCAGGAACAGATCAACGCCGGATATGTGAGCTATACCGGCTCGCAGGGCAACTTCGGCTACCAGGCGGGCTTGCGGGCGGAGCAGTCCAACTATAACGGTGAAACCCGCTTCGGCGACAAAGCATCTTACAAGATCAACTACCCGATCAGCCTTTTCCCAAGCGTGTTCCTGTCACAGAAATTCAAAGGCGACCATGAGTTGCAGCTCAACTACAGCCGCCGTATACGCCGGCCATGGTTCCGCGATCTGCTGCCTACCATTGACTACAGCGGACAGAATGCAAGTCGCGGCAACCCCGACCTGCGCCCGGAATTCACCAACTCTTTTGAGCTGTCCTACCTGAAAGACATTGCCCACAAGCACAACGTACTGGTGTCATTGTACTATCGCAACACCGATAATGCCATCACTGATTTTTATGTAGACACCACCCTTAACCTGAACGGACAAACGCAAAGGGTGCTGTTGTCTTACCCGATCAATGCCAGCACACGCAATTCCTATGGCGCTGAAATTACCGTAAGAAGCCAGCTTACCAAAGACTGGGACCTTACGGCCAACGTCAACCTGGCGCAGACAAAAATCAATGCCGGCACCCAGGGAGACAACCTCAGCAACTCAGGCTTTACCTGGTTCGGTAAGCTGAACAGCAATACCAAACTACCATGGAACCTCACCCTGCAGATCACCGGCGAATATGAATCCCGCCAGATCCTGCCGCAGGGAGAACGGAAACCGCAATACTCCATTGACGCCGGTGTCAAAAAAGATATGCTGAAGAATAAAGCACTGTCTATTTCTCTTACCCTGAACGACATCTTTAATTCAGACCGTAATCTCAGTTATACCACTACCGCCTTCTCCGAAACAGAAAACTACCGCAAACGCCTCAGCCGCGAGCTACGCCTCAATGCCACCTGGCGTTTCGGAAAAATGGACTATAACCTGTTCAAACGTAAGAACAACAAGTCCGGAAAAGACAATAACGGCGAAATGGGCGGCGGCGATAAAAGCGAATAGTCCTCTACCCGCTCTCTTAACACAAAGCGCGCAGCGATTTCTTTCATGACGAAAAAATCACTGCGCGCTTTTTCTATTTCTGTTTTACATTAGTGCCACAAATCAAACTACATGGACTCTATTTACCATACCATTACCCTGCGTTTCCTGGCCGAACCTTCTGACGTTAACTTTGGCGGTAAAGTACACGGCGGATCTGTGATGAAATGGATTGACCAGGCGGGATATACCTGTGCAGCCAATTGGAGCGGACAATATGCTGTAACGGTGTATGTGGGCGGCATTCGTTTTTTTAAGCCCATTGCCATTGGCGACCTGGTGGAAATTACCGCTACCATCATCTACACCGGCAATACCAGCATGCATATTTCCATTGACGTTTTTGCGGGTAATCCCCGGCAGCAGCACAAACAGAAGACCACGCACTGTGTTATGGTGTTTGCTGCGGTAGATGATAATGGCAAAACCATACCGGTGCCCAAATGGACACCGCGTACGGCTAATGAGATCAGTATGGAGAGTTATGCTAAAAAACTGATGGACCTTCGTAAGGACATCGATGAAGAAATGAAACCCTACATGTAGGCCGATGTGGGCTCATTCAACGTAGTCCTGGGAATATGCAGGTAATTCAACATAGCCCGGGGCTTCTGCCCTGGGACAACGTCAATGGCTAAACTGCATTTCGCTCAGCATGCGGTACAGGCCTCCGTCTACACCTATCAATTCAGTATGGGTACCTTGTTCCACGATGTGGCCTTTGTCCAGCACAATGATTTTGTCGGCCTGCCGGATAGTAGACAGCCGGTGGGCGATGACTATAGATGTACGGCCTTCCATCAGCTTGTCCAGCGCGTCCTGCACCAGTCTTTCCGACTCAGAGTCCAGCGCCGATGTGGCCTCGTCGAGGATGAGGATACGCGGGTTTTTAAGTACCGCCCTTGCGATAGCGATACGCTGGCGTTGCCCGCCTGACAGCTGAATACCGCGTTCACCCACGATGGTTTCCAGTCCAAGGGGAAAATGCCTGATAAACTCCCACGCGTTGGCTTTACGGGCAGCAGCTTCTATTTCCTCTTCTGCTGCGTCAGGTTTACCATATGCAATGTTCTCCCGGATAGTGCCTCCAAAAAGGAAGACGTCCTGTGGCACCACCGCCATTTGAGAACGGAGCACAGACAGCGGGATAGTAGTTCCTGGCTTGCCATCATACAGCACGCGGCCTTCTGTAGGGTCGTAAAGGCGCAGCAGCAGTGACACGATTGTGCTTTTACCTGCGCCGCTGGGGCCTACCAGTGCTACTTTCTGGTCTTCTTCCACTTCAAAGGAAACATCTTTCAGGATGGTCAGGTCCGGCCGGGAAGGATAATGGAAAGAAATATTACGGAAGGAAATCTGTCCTCCCAGCTGGTCTGCCGGTGCTATCTCGGGAACCGGGGTAATAGCTTCTTCCGGTTCATCGAGTATTTCGAGCAGGTTTTCTGTGGCGCCGATGCTTTTCTGCAGGCTGGTATATATTTCCGCCAGCCCGGCAATGGAACCGCCGATGAATACGGAATAGAGGATAAATGACAACAGCTGGGGCGTACTGATGCCCATAGACACCCCTCTCCAGATAACCGCCACCAGTGCCCCAAAGATACCCAGGATAATAAAAGAGGAAAAAGCCCCGCGGAATTTACCGCTCTTCATGCCGATGCGGGCCGCCTCATTGGTACGCTGGCGGTAGCGGGCTATTTCAAACTGTTCGTTGGCGAATGCTTTTACATTGAGAATCCCCTGCAGGGTTTCTTCCACCACTGTATTGGCTGCAGCCACCTGGGTCTGTACCTGTTTGGAGAAACGGCGGATAAACTTGCCGAAGAACACCGCGGCCACCATCATAATGGGCAGAATGGCCAGCATAAAGGCGGTCAGCTGCCAGGAGGTCACCAGCAGAATGATCACCCCACCGACGATGATGATCATCTGGCGGATAAACTCAGCCAGCGTGGTGGTAAAGGTGTCCTGTAACAGGGAAATATCTGAAGAAATACGGCTGCTCAGCTCTCCCACCCTTCTTTCGAGGAAAAACCGCATCGGCAGCTTGATCATATGACTATACACATGCTGCCGCAGTGCGGCCAGTGTCTTTTCTGAGACGTTTACAAACAGGATGGTCCGGAAAAAAGAGAAAATGGCCTGCGCCACCAGTACCGCCACCAGCATCAGCCCAGCCTTGTTAAAGCCGTGAAGCAGCTCCCCAACGCTTTTGGGGTCTACCAGGTCTCCCAACAAACGGGGAAATGCCAGGCCTGCCAGGCTGGAGATCAACAAAAAGGCGAGTCCGAGGGCAAATTCAGCCCAGTAAGGTTTTACATAACGGAAAAGGCGAAAGGTCTTTTTAAGGGACGTCCATTTCAGAATTGGTTTGGGAGCCGGGACGACGGCAGTGGTTTCATTTTGCATTAGGATATATACTTTGTTAATGGGGACGATCTACTCACAAAGATATTGCATTAAGAAATGCCTTACTTCGGATAAAATAATTTTATTCCGTAGTAAGGCATTGTTGCGGGCAACAGGCTACTATTGCGATTTGTGCCCCGGATTTTTGGAGGAATCTCCGGCTCCGGTACCGAAGCGGGCTGAATCTTCGCCCGGATTAATAGCTCCCGGAGGTGTCTGCGCCGCCGGCGCGGTGTCCGGAATAATAGCGGCCGTGTCTGTGGTGCCACTGTTGTTCAGGTTCATCGAATCCTGATTGTTGTGTTGTGCGCCGTTGCCACAGGCCGTCAGCATGGCCGCCGATATGCCGGCAACCAGCAACAGGTAAGATACTTTCATGGTCCAGTGTTTAAGGGTGAAGTAAACAGTTACATGGTATAATCAAGCTCCACCCGGTTAAACATCTACTGGCGCGAAGTATCAGGTTTGGTCATGGTGGTGTCTACCGGTATTACGCTGGTGCTGTCTACCTTCGGTATTGAAACCGCAGCGGAATCGGCTTCACGGGATGCCTCCTTGCTGCTGTTACAGGCGAATAAAAGGATACACAACACTCCTGTAACGCAGGCTACCATAAAAAATTTATATACGAAAGGCTTCATATGGCAGGTATTTATTGTCTTAATTCACAACCTGCAGGAAAGAATTGTGCCAACCCTTACATTTGCAGGAAGTTATTTCCCCAACAATATGAAACACGTTGTACAAATTATTCAGGAAGACCAGATACTGAAAGTATGCGTTGCCCTGCTGATAGGTACTCTACTGGGCCTTGAGCGCGAGTACAAACGCAAAGCTGCCGGTATGCGTACCATGACGCTCATCTGCTTAAGCAGTACCCTTTTTACTATACTGTCGGCCGAACTGGGCTACCCTAACAGTCCGGACCGTGTGGCTTCCAACATCCTTACCGGCGTAGGTTTCATAGGTGCAGGGGTTATCTTTAAAAATGATTACACCATAGATGGCATTACCACCGCCGCTTCCATCTGGATAGCCGCAGCCCTTGGCATGGCCATCGGCATGAGCCAGTACGTGCTGGCCGTAGGCGGACTGGCAGGCGCTTTGATCGTACTCATACTGATGGAGTTCACCGAAAAAAGTATCGCTGAGGTCAACGACAAACGGTATTATATCATCTATTTTCATGAAGACAAACTTCCGGAGGTGGACATAGAACATATTCTCCGCAACTTTGGATTAAAATATAAACGGATGTTCATCGTACGGAAAGCGGACCTGATAGAGCTCAGTTACACAGTCCGGGGAAATCGTAGCAAAATGGAACAATTAGATGACTTTTTGCTACAGAACAAATCCGTTACAGAGTTTCAGGTACAACAAAACCCACTATAACTACATTATGCCTTCTTATGCAGACATGCCTTTGCACTATGGTCACGTACCGCCCTGGCTGGCCAAACGCATGGCCCTTCTGGGTGGCGCCATTGTAGAGGCAATTGTGACAGACTACGGAAAAGGTGAAGTAATAAGGCGGCTGAGCGATCCCTGCTGGTTTCAGGCGCTGGGATGTGTGCTGGGCATGGACTGGCATTCTTCCGGCATCACCACCAGCGTTATGGGCGCACTGAAAAAAGCCATCAATCCCCGTTCCCAGGAACTGGGCATTTATATCTGCGGCGGCAAAGGCCGCCACAGCCGCGAAACACCTGCAGAACTGATGCGCATAGCCGAAAAAACCGGTCTGCCCGGAGAACAGCTGGTGCACAGCAGCAAACTCACCGCCAAGGTAGACAACACCGCTATCCAGGACGGCTTCCAGCTGTACCTGCATTCTTTCATTTTGTCGACAGACGGCGACTGGGCCGTGGTGCAGCAGGGCATGAACGACGCCAGCAGCATGGCACGGCGCTACCACTGGCATTCCACGGCATTCACTTCGTACACGGAGGCTCCGCATACTTTTATCTACGGCCGCAACCAGGGCATGATCCTCAATCTCACCGACATGCAGGCGGCTCCCACAAAGAACGGCATTCTTCAATTGCTGGAGGAAAAACCTGCACACCTGTTGCCCGAAATACGCAACCTGGTGATGCCTTCCCATCACGACGTACGGGCGGAAAATGTCAATCTTAAAAGACTGGGCAGCGTGCTGGCGCTGGCGCATGATGTACACCCTGCCAATTTTGAATCGCTCCTGATGCTGGAAGGCGTAGGTCCGCGGACGTTACAGTCCCTCACCCTCGTCAGTGAAGTGATACACAGTACTCCTTCCCGCTTTGAAGACCCGGCACGATTTTCTTTTGCTCATGGCGGTAAAGACGGACATCCGTTCCCCGTGCCCGTCCGGATCTATGATGAAACCATCGACACGCTGCGGGATGCGCTGAACAAAGCCAAAATAGGTCACACCGACAAACAGGAGGCCATCCGCAAGCTCTCTGTCCTCGCGCAAAAAATTGAGCAGGACTTTGAGCCCAATGCTAATTTTGAAAAGGTCATAGAACGGGAAAAGCGGGATTCGTGGAAATATGGCGGACGTACAGTCTTTGGTAAAGCTGCTCCACCGAAAGACGGGGAGCAACTATCTTTATTCTGAAGCTACAGCGGAAAATCATGAAAGACTACAACACCCTCACGGTACCCGAAGCAACCCTGCTGCAGCAGGAAATGCGCAAAGAAGTGATCACGGCGCCATTCAATGGAAAGATACAACTGATCGCCGGGGCAGACATCTCCTTTAATAAATTCAGTACTACCGTATATGCCGGTATTGTATTAATGCGGTTCCCCGGCCTGGAGCCGGTGGGCTACAGTCTCGTGGTTAAAGAAGTCACGTTTCCCTATGTGCCGGGCTTTCTGGCCTTCCGGGAAGTGCCGGCGTTACTGGACGCGTGGCAGCAGCTGCCGCAGAAACCGGACGTACTGGTGGTGGACGGCCATGGTATTGCCCACCCCCGGCGCATGGGCATCGCCTCTCATTTCGGGGTGCTGGCCGGACAGGTGACGGTGGGCAGCGCGAAGAAAAAGCTGTACGGCAGCTATGAAGAACCCGGCGAAGAGCGGGGCTCACATACGCCACTGACAGATAAACAAGGCGTGGTGATCGGCACCGTGCTGCGCAGCAAACAAAAGGTAAAACCCATTTTCGTCTCCCCCGGGCACCTGATCGATGTGCCAGGCAGCCTGGCACTGGTGGAACAGTGCGTGCGGAAACACCGGCTGCCGGAACCTACACGGCTGGCGCACAATGCGGTCAACCAGTTCCGGCTGGGCGTTCTCCCGCAAGGCTATACGCCCGTCTGACCGTTAAAATTGTATCCAGGCCACACAGGCTTGCTTCTCCGTGCCTTTGCGGCTGATCATCACGGTGGCGTATACACGCTGCGCCTGGTCGTAGCTTGAAGCGCCCATCATACAATAATAGCCTTTCGTCACTTCCGGCGTTCCAAACAGGAAAAGCCGTTCCATTTTGCCATTATAGAACCGGTAACATACGAAGTTGGCGTCTGTGGTATATTTCAGCGGCTTCTTTACTTTGTCCTGTCCGCCGGAATCGAGGTATTGCAGGTAATCATTGAACAGTACAAAGGTGGCATTGGGAATATTGACATAGTCATAAGACAGGTAAGTGTTGGTATTCAACGCTGCGATTTTGTTCCGGAAAACCCATTCGCTTTTCATTCTGCGGTGCAGTGAAAAAGGCTCGCATACGCCGGTGATAGACTGGTACTTGGAAACTGCCAGTGTTTCGTTCTCCCGGCCTGTGGAGTCCAGAAGCGCCACACCGATGTCGCCCATATTGGTATGCAGTTTATTGATCTGCGTATTGCCTTGTTTGTAGCGGGTAAGCGTTTCCAGCAGCAGGGTACCGCTGCCATCCGGCTGCCAGAACATGCGCTGGGGCGCGCCTTTGTAATCTTCCTTGTAGCCAAGGTTCAGCTGTACGTTCTTTCCCAGCTCGGGGAAGGACAACTGCTGATGTTTACGCAGCTTGCCGGAAGACAACAGCGTGTTCAGGAAGATACCGCTGCTGCCATCTGACCGTTGGCCGGGGGCATATAATAACAGCTTCACTTCATCGCGGGCAGGCAGGTACTGCTGATAACCGCTTACATCGCCGAAATTGGCCGTATAGTCGAGCACGTGATGCGCAAAGGTGGCGGAATCGGGCGACAGGGCTGAGAAAATAACTTTAGACCACGGTTCGTTGCCTTTCCTTTTGGCATTGAATCCCACCGTGCTCATATATACCTTGTCTTTACCATGCACCGACAGGCTGATGTAACTGAAATAGCTATACGTTGTATCCGGCAGATAATAAAGCCCGGTGTTAAGCAGTTCATGCGACGGGGAGAAATGCGTCACCCGGATACGCTCGCGGATACTATCGTTGCGTTGTATTTCTGCACCATTGAAAAAGGCCACTGCATAGTAGTCGCTGTCAGGGTCTTTTTCCACATAACAGTCGTGCGAGGCCAGGTTCTCCTGCACATATACGCTACGATGCTGCACTGTGGACAGTTCTCCCAGTTTATCCTCTCTTAGCAGTTTCCCGTTTTGGGGGTCCAGTACCAGCCGGAAAAACACCGGCACATATTTCACGAGCTGCTGGAGAAAGATCACCGGTTGACCGTTGATTTCATAGATACCGTCTATTTCTGTGGATTCCAGATCGGCCGCGTTCCACAAACTGCCGCCCACGGAATCTGCTGCTATCTGTTCGTGTTTGGCGTTGTATACGGTCACCCTCATCCCTTCTTTTTTGGAAAAATGTAACCAGAAGGTATGACCATTCTTTAATTGCATCAGTTTGTCCCATCCGTCCAACGGCTCTTCCATGGCAGGTCCCAGGGTTACAACGGGCACCTGTGCATACAGGCCGGCAGGGATCAAAAACAAGCATAACCAAACAACTGATCTGATATAGGACATCATCTTACTAATTATATATTTCAAATATATATAATTATATGTAATTATCTATTTCTCACATGTATTATCAAAGATGGAAAAAGAAAAATAAATATCTTCACTGGATGAAAACAGTTTTCCCCGCTATTTATTCCACGCTCTGCCCCAAAGCATTGTCCTCATTTCTTTCCGAAAAATATGCGCTTGAAAATGTTCAGTGCAAACTGCTGGTGCGTGGCGTAGGCGATACTTATCTGGCGGAAACACCGGATAACCGTTTTATACTCCGCGTGTATCGTTCGTCTCACCGGAACATCTTACAGATAAAAGAAGAGGTAGCCTTGCTACAGGCGCTGAAAGAGAGGGCCATATCAGTATCCTACCCTCTCCCCGATATTACAGGGGAAACAGTTCAACTGCTGGAGGCCCTGGAAGGAGAAAGGTGTGCGGTATTGTTCAGCTATGCGCCAGGGCATGCGGTAAGACTATTGGACAATAAACAATTACAGTTGCTGGGAACTGAGATGGCACGTTTCCACCAGGTGTCGTCCTCCTTCGCACCGGAAACGGCCCGATGGGAGTTCAACATCGAAACGATGTTTGTTCGTCCGCTTGAAATGCTCAGGGCCGGCTTTGACAGCAATCCGGAAGATTATGCGTGGCTGCAGCAGGCAGCCAAAGAAGCCATCGAAAAATTATCCGCTGTGAATGGATTGCCGGCAGGCTATTGTCATTTCGATCTCCTGCCGAAAAATATGCACTTCGCGGGCGATACGATCACCCTGTTTGATTTTGATTTCATGGGATATGGCTGGCTGGTAAATGATATCGCTGCCTGCTGGCAATACCTGTCGCTGGAAGTGTATACCAAAAGGCTGACACAAGAGGCGGCAGACGCACAATATCATATCTTGCTGGACGCCTACCGGCAACACCGGGCGCCCCGTGAAGCGGAATTGGAGATAGTGCCTTACCTCGCTGTGGGCTGGTGGCTGTTCTACATGGGATTCCATACTACACACGACCAGTTTCATGCCTTTACGCAACCTGGACAGCTAAAGCTGTTCACAGGGCTGTTAAGGCACTTTGCCAGTTATTGGACCTGATCATTTTTTTGTCCGTCTACCCGTTAGGCCTATACGATAAAAGCCCGGTACGTCCGGGCTTTTATCGTATAAGCAACTGTATCTTAGTGCCCGTGCTCTTCCCCGCTGTTCTTCATTTTGGCCAGGAGGTCATATGCCCCTTTAACCACAATCTCTTTGCCTGGCATACCACCCGGAAAGGTAACTTCTGTATATCCCTGCTCGCTGCTCCCCTGCTGCACTTCCAGCATCTTAAAGCGAAAAGAGCTATCGGTGCCGGCGGAATCTTTCACAAACACATAGGCTTTGTTTTCGAAGTTCACCACCGCCGCTTCCGGTAACGCCTGTACGTTGGCCGCACCGGCTTCTATCATGGCCTGCAGATAGGTGCCTGGCAGCAGCTGCGTATCTTCCTCTTCCAGGTGGCAGTGTACCCTTACCGTCCGCTCCTGGCTTATCTCCCGGCCGATCAGGTGTACGGTGGCGGTACGTTGCCGCGTTTCATTGGCCAGCGTGAACCGTACCGGCTGACCGATCTTCAACCGGGGAATATCTTTCTCAAATACTGTCAGCTCAGCATGCAGGTGCTCCGTGTTAACAATACGGAAAAGCACGTCCGCCGGATTCACAAACTGCCCGAGGTTCACATTCACTTGTGTAACATATCCGCTGATAGGTGCGTATATACTAATGTTCCGTTGGATCGTTCCTTTTTCCAGCGCTGCCAGATTAATGTTGATGAGCGTAAGTTTTTCCCGTAATCCTTTTACCCTGGCCTGCAATGACTCATAAGAGGCTTTGGCCTGCTGCACGGTTTTCAATGCATTCACATTCTCTTTGGACAGTTCCTGTTGACGCGTATATTCTGTAGTGGCGTATTCCAGTTGGCTGCGGGCATCGAGGTAATCCTGCTGCAGTTGAATGTAATCCATATTCTCGAGCACCGCCAGCACCTGGCCTTTTTTTACGGGCATGCCCTGCAACATGGTCGTTTGACGGATAAAGCCGCCCATCGGTACAGACACGCTCACAGCCTGCTGCGGCGGTACGTCCAGCAGCCCGTTCACTTTGATGGCACTGCTGATGTCGCGCTTCTCCGGCGCCCCGAAAGTAATGCCCGCTGTTTTGAACTGTTCGCCGGTAAGCGTCACGGTATTTTCGGCTTCCTGATGATCATGCGCTTCGGTTTGTTTTTCGGCAGGGGCTTTTTTGCTGCCACAGGATGCCAGGGCAAAGCCTGCCAGCAACAGAATAACGGCTACGTATATATGAGATGAACGTTGTTTCATACGAGGTTGGTTTTAAAGTTGATGCCCACTGAGGTAGGCAATATATAATTCAGCTTGTTTGATGTCATGTCGTGTTTGCAGATAGCCTTGTCTTACGGCCATTACCTTTTCCAGGTTCAGGAAATATTCTGCATAGCCGATATCCCCCAGCGTAAAGGATTTGACGGTTTGTTGCTGTAACTGGTCGGCGTTAGGCAACGCATTGCCGGTATAGTATTCCAGGCTGTTGCGCAGTTTCACGAACTCCTGCACGGCCTGCCTGTATTGGCTTTTCAGCTGCATCACACTGTTGTCGTAAAATAGCCCGGCAGCCTGTTGCTGCTTTTCTTCGGCCCTTACACGCGCCTTCATGGGCCCGAGCCACAGCGGCAGGGCCAATCCTACCTGAAAACCCTGAAAGCGGTTGCCACCGGTGGCCAGCGGCGTACCGGAAGCATTCAGCCCTGTACCGATCAGTGACTGGTTAAAATACCCGACTGTGAGGTCCGGCAATATACTGTTACTGATGACTTTCTTCTGTTTTTCTGCGATGACAATATTCTGTTTGGCAAACTGCAACTGCGGGTTGTCCGCTATGGCCAGGGAGTCTTCCTGCATGCCTGCATTAGCCTCGGGAATGGTGGTGCCTGCAATCGTTACTGGTGTGGCGCTGCCCAGCAAAGCCTGCAGCCTGGCCATAAAAATGGCCTCATCTGCCTCGTTCTGTCGCAGCAGGTTGCGTATTTCCTGGACACGTACTTCGGCGGCTGTCTTTTCTATCAGCCTGCTTTCACCGGTTTTATAGCGCAGGCCGGCGCTGCGCGAAAAGCTGGTAAACAGGCTGTCCTGGCTGTGAAGCAAAGCACGTTGTTCGCGCAGGAACAGCAACTGCATATATGCTTGTTTTACCTGGAACACCAGATCGTTCTGTGTCGCTGCTTTCTGCCATACAGCCTTTTCGGTTTGTGCCTGGCCCAATGCCTTCTTGGCCCCAAACAAGGTGGGAAACGGAATGCTCTGAGACACGCTGAAGTTGTTGTCATTACGCACATAGCTGTTATACTGTCCGTATTGCAGGGACACGTCTGTCTTGGGCACTTCGCCGCTGGTGCGGGCCAGGTCTCTATAATACGCCACGTTGGAGGAGGCTGACTGCAGCCCTTTGTTTTGGGCCAGGGCCAGTTGCACCGCCTGTTCCATCGTGAGCGGATGTGATTGGGAAAATGCCGCTATGGGAAATAGCAGGCATATGATTATGCGGAAATTCATGTGTTACGCTTTTGGAATATTTTTTCAGAATAGATGTACAAACAAGGCAATACCAACAGGGTGAGCAAGGTGGAAGTGATCAACCCGCCAATCACCACGGTGGCCAGCGGTCGCTGTACCTCCGCGCCCGCGCTCGTGGCCAGCGCCATCGGCAGGAAGCCCAACGATGCCACCATGGCTGTCATCAGTACCGGCCGTAGACGCGTGGCGGTGCCTTGCAGCACAATTTCCTGCAGGTCGGTAAGACCGTCTTTTTTGAGCCGGTTAAACTCCCCTATCAGTACGATCCCGTTGAGCACCGCCACGCCAAACAAGGCAATAAAGCCTACGCCTGCCGAGATGCTGAAGGGCATGCCACGCAGCAACAGTGCAAACACGCCACCGATGGCCGCCATGGGGATAGCCGTAAAAATGAGCAGGGACTGCTTCACAGAATTAAAGGTGAAGTACAGCAACGCGAAGATGAGCAACAACGCTATCGGCACGGCAATGGATAAACGCGCATTCGCTTCACGCAGGTTCTCAAACTGGCCGCCATAGCGGATAAAATAACCGGTCGGCAGTTTCACCTCTTTGCCGATGGCGGCTTCTATATCTTTCACCACACTGGCAATGTCCCGTCCTCTTACGTTGAAACCTACGATGATGCGCCGTTTGGCATCTTCGCGCTGCACCTGGTTAGGGCCGGTGGCCATTTCCACGGTGGCCAGCTGTTGCAGCGGCACCTGGTTGCCGGAAGGCGTGGTGATATAAAGCCCCTGCACGTCACTGATATCCCGGCGGCTTTGCTGGTCCAGCCTCACCACCAGGTCAAAACGCTTTTCGCCTTCATACACCAGTCCTGCGCTCTGTCCCGCGAAAGCCGTGTTAATGGCTTCGTTCACGGTGGCGATGTCCAGTCCGTACTGCGCAATCCTGTCTCTGTTGATCGATACCACAATCTGTTGTAGCCCCCCAATCTGTTCTACGTACAGGTCACGCGCGCCATCAGTGCGGTTTACAATGCCCCCGATTTTTTGTGCGAGCGATGCCAGTGTGGCCAGGTCTTCCCCGAATATCTTAATACCGACGTCCTGCCGTACTCCGGAGATCAGTTCATTGAAGCGAAGCTGTATCGGCTGCGAGAAGCCAAAGCTCACACCGGGTATGGCTTCCAGCGCTTCCTGCATTTTATTGGCCAGTTCTTCCCGGCTGGAGGCGCTGGTCCACTCTTTCTTGGGCTTCAGTAGAATAGTCAGGTCGCAGGCTTCCATCGGCATAGGGTCCGTGGGTATTTCCGCGGCGCCTATCTTACCGATCACTTCTTTTACCTCCGGGAATTTTTTCATCAGGATGCCAGACGCTTTGCCCACCTTGTCAATGGTTTCCGACAGTGAACTGCCGGTGAGCAGCCTGGTCTCCACGGCAAAGTCGCCTTCTTCCAGTGTGGGGATGAACTCCCCGCCCATGCGGCCAAAAAGTATCAATGCCACGCCAAACAGCGCCACGGCGATGCTGGTTACAATACCTTTACGGGTAAGGGCCCTGCGGATAACGGGGTCGTATATACGATGGAAGAACGCCATGATCCTGTCAGCGATAGTAGGCTTGTCAGAGATACGGCGGTTGAGGAACAGCGCCGACATCATCGGCACATAGGTGAGCGACAGGATGAAGGCGCCCAGGATGGCGAAAGACACGGTCTGCGCCATCGGACGGAACATCTTGCCTTCTATGCCTACCAGCGCCAGGATGGGCAGATATACAATAAGAATGATGATCTCCCCGAAAGCAGCCGAGCTACGGATACGGATGGCAGAGGTATACACCTCTTCGTCCATTTCTTCGCGGGTGAGCTTCACAGCCCCCTTGCCCTGCACACGACCGGCAAGGTGGTGCAACGTGGCTTCCACAATGATCACTGCACCGTCCACAATGAGCCCGAAGTCAATGGCCCCCAGGCTCATCAGGTTACCCGACACGCCGAACAACTGCATCATGGCGATGGCAAACAACATGGCCAACGGTATCACCGATGCCACGATCAGGCCTGCCCGCAGGTTGCCCAGGAAAAGCACCAGCACAAAAATCACGATCAGCGCGCCCTCTATCAGGTTTTTTTCCACGGTGCCAATGGCGCGGCCCACAAAATCGCTGCGGTCGAGGAACGGCTCTATCACCACGCCTTCCGGCAAGGTTTTGCGGATCTGCTCTACCCTTTCCTTCACGGCTTTTACCACTTCATTGGAGTTCCTGCCTTTCAGCATCATGACGATACCGCCAACCGCTTCCCCGTCGGCATTACGGGTAAGCGCGCCGTAACGGTTGGCGCTCCCGGTTTGCACCGTACCGATATCGCGCATCAGTACCGGCAGTCCGTTGGGGATATTTTTTACGACAATGCGCTCGATATCCGCCGTGCTGCCTATTAAGCCTTCGCTGCGGATAAAGTAGGCATTGGGCTTTTTATCGATATAGGCGCCACCGGTATTTTCGTTGTTCTTTTGCAACGCGGTGAACACGTCGCTGATGCTGAGGTTGTAGCTGCGCAGTTTATCAGGGTTGAGCGCCACCTCATATTGTTTCAGCAGTCCGCCGAAGCTGTTCACCTCTGCTATGCCAGGCGTGCCAAGCAATTGCCGCCGCACGTACCAGTCCTGTATAGTACGCAGTTCACGGGCGTCGTACTTTTTTTCATAGCCTTTGGCAGGGTGGACAACATACTGGTAAATTTCACCCAGACCGGAAGATATCGGTGACATCTCCGGCATGCCGATGCCCGGCGGTATATTGGATTTGGCCTCGCCCAGCTTCTCGTTCACCTGCTGCCGGGCCCAGTAGATATCTACATCATCATGAAATACAATAGTGACCACAGAAAGGCCGAAGCGGGAAATGGAACGCACTTCTTTCAGCTCCGGTATCACCGCCATGGTCTGTTCAATCGGAAAGGTGATCAGGCGCTCCACTTCCTGCGCCGCCAGTGAAGGCGACAGGGTGATGACCTGCACCTGGTTATTGGTAATGTCCGGCACCGCATCTACGGGTAGCCGTGTCAGTGAGAAGATACCCCACACGACCAGTGCAAGCGTGAGTATCCCTACAATAAGCTTGTTTCTGATAGAGAAACGAATGATCTTATCCAGCATAAACAGGTTGGTATGTAATAAAAAGAGGGTATGGCGGCCGCGCCATGCCATAGCGGCATCACGTCAGCACATCATCAGACATAATAAGGACGGGAAGATTATAACCGGGGAGGTTGCCAGATAGTGGCATACAACAATGGCAACGGTGCTTCCGGTAATACCGGGAATACCACCTGCACCTGACGGTGGATATATGACAGATGGATGATCTGCGCAGGTGTTACCTGTACGTTGCAGCAGCTGCATACGCACAGCGGGGAACAAAAATCCGCTGCCGCTTCATGGTGATGCGTGTCGGAGGTTATTTCAGCAGTCTGATATACAGTAGCGGCCTGGGCGTCGTTGCACGGGATGCAGGACAACACCAGGATATAAAGGCTCAACAGGTATATCAACCATTTCATATTTACAAAAGTAAAACTTAAAAGGAAAAACGCTAAAGGAAAAACTGCATCTCTGTTGCGGGCCCGATGATTTTATATTATGATTTGTTCCTAAATTAGCCGCATGAACTGCCTGATAGTAGACGATAACAAACTCGCGCGCACTGCCATGAAACAGCTGGCCAGCCATGTGGAACAGCTGCATGTCACCGGCGAATGCAGCAGCGCCATGGAGGCCTACAATCTTATCCAGAAGGAAAAAATAGACCTGCTGCTGCTCGACATCGAAATGCCGGGCATGAGCGGCCTTGAACTGACCCGCAACCTGGGCAAAAAAAGACCGGTCATCATTTTTACCACGGTCAACAAAGACTATGCAGTGGAGGCTTTCGAGCTGAACGTCGCCGATTATCTCATCAAACCGGTGAGCCCCGCCCGCTTTATCCAGGCCATCGAAAAAGCCCGGGAAATCATCGACAGCAACAACCGCGAAATTCAGGTGTCAGATACCGAATTCGTCTTCATCCGTGACAATGGCATCCTGAAAAAAATCAGGACAGAAGACATCCTCTTCCTCGAAGCCATGGGCGATTACGTGAAGCTGTACACCGCGCAGAAATTTCACGCCATCCACACCACCCTCAAAGCACTGGAAGAAAAACTGCCGACCAACAAGTTCATGCGCGTACACCGCTCCTATATGGTGGCGCTGGACAAAATAGAAAGCATCGAAGACGGCAATATTATCATCCAGAAGAATGCTATTCCGGTGGCTGATACCTACAAAGCAGCCCTCAACAATAAATTAAACTTTCTTTAACAGTTTAACGACCATTTATCCGTTTTGACCGATACCTATTGCCCGTTGAACAATAATTTATATACACGGACCTTTATTATCGTATTTTGAACCGCCTTTCCTTCAATAGCGTTAATAATGTCATGCAGCCGAAAAGAATAAAATATTACCTGCTAGGCCTGTTTATCACAGGGATGATTTTATTCGTGGTACTGCAATTCAATTCAGCCAAGAATATACGGAAACTCATATCCGGCAATGAACAGCTGCTGCAGGAGCTGAATGTGAAGAACGAGATCCAGAAACTGCAAACATCGCTCGCCAAAACCGACAGCAAAGTGCGGGGTGCCGTTATCTCTCAGGACACCACACATGTTACCGGTATTGAAGTGGAAATAGCCATCATCAAGTCCGATCTGAAGGAGATCAATAAAATCGTTAAAAACGACAGTACTGAGAAACTGCTTACCCAGCTCAATTACCTGGTAGACGAGAAAAACAGTTTTAACCTCCTCATCCTCGATACCTTCTACAGCAGCGGGAAAAGCGCCGCTGAAAAAATGATCAACAACCAGCGGGGCAAGAGGCTGGGAGAAGCCATCACCGGCATTCTTCACCAGCTGGACACCACGCGGCAGACAGAAGTGAACCGCACCACCCGCCTTATCGATACCAGCGGCCAGAAAGCGCAGAGCTGGGGCACCGTGCTGGTGCTCTTTGCATGCCTTACCAGCCTGCTGGCTTTCCTGTATATCACCAGCCGTATCCACCGGCAGGAACAACTCATTGAAGCGCTCGATGAATCGCAGCGCCAGGAAAAAAACCTGGCGGCCGTAAAAGACCAGTTCCTGGCCAATATGAGCCATGAGATACGTACGCCTATGAATGCCGTGCTCGGCTTCACCCACTTATTGCAGGCCCAGCCACTGAATGAAAAATCGAAAGAATATGTGAGCGCCATCTCCGATGCCGGTCACAACCTGCTCGAAATCATTAACGATATACTCGATCTCTCCAAAATAGAATCCGGTATGATGCGCATCGAGGCTACTTCTTTCAGCCTGCGCGGCGTACTGCATTCCATTGACACCCTCTTCCACGCCAGGGCGCAGGAAAAACACCTGCAGCTGAACATCACTGCAGACGAGGAAGTCCCTGACATCCTCTACGGCGATGTGATGCGCCTCACGCAGGTGCTGGTCAACCTTACCAGCAACGCCATTAAGTTCACTGCTGAAGGCGAAGTGAACGTACATGTGACCCGCACATGGTCAGAGGATAAAAATGTTCGTTTACTCTTCACCGTTAGAGACACCGGCATCGGCATTGAAGCGGCGCAGCTGGACAGCATCTTCGACCGGTTTAACCAGGCAGAAGCTTCCACCACCCGCAAATACGGTGGTACCGGCCTGGGGCTGACCATCGTCAAACAGCTGATCGAGCTGCAAAACGGATTTATCTCGGTGGAAAGCACTCCCGGCAAAGGCTCCACGTTCAAAGTGGAACTGCCGTACATGCTGGGGGAAATGATGCCGGAGAACACAGAAACATCCTATACCGAAAAGGACCAGCTGCCTATCCATCCCAATATATGGTTGCTGGTAGCAGAAGATAACCGCATGAACCAGAACCTGCTGCGCCATTTGCTCAGCAGCTGGCAGCTGCAATACCGCGTGGTCAATAATGGCAGGGAGGCACTGCAGGCCCTCGAAAAACAAGTGTTCGACCTCGTGCTGATGGACATCCAGATGCCGGAAATGGACGGCTATTCGGCAGTGGCCAAAATCCGGAAGGAAATGCATTCCAATATCCCCGTGATCGCCATGACGGCCCATGCGATGGAAGGCGAACGGGAAAAATGCCTGCAGATGGGCATGAGCGATTACATCTCCAAACCCATCGATGAGAATACCTTGTACCGCATGATCCAGGTATATACCGGCAAATTCGGTTCCCGGGACATGCCGCCGTCAGGCACGCACATACCTGAAAACGGGCATTCCCATCTGCTCAACATGCAATACCTGCGGGAGCTCTCCAAAGGGGATAAAGGCTTCGAAAAGAACATGCTGCAGCAGTTCGTGACACAGTTGCCCGAAGACCTTGCCATGCTCAAAAACGCCATCAGTATCAATGATCCCGTGAGCATCCGGGCCACCGCGCACAACCTGAAGACGACAGTGTCTTTTACCGGGCTGGAAACACACCTCTACCCTATTCTCGAACAACTGGAACAGACCGACGAAAATAACTATAATGCAGATACGGCCAACGAACTGTTCTATACCCTGAAACAGCTGTGTTTACAGGCGATACAGGAGGCCATTGATATCACGATTTAACCCGGTCATCCCCCGATACGACCGTTCATTTTCCCTTTTTCAACGACAGTAATAACCAGTTCACCGAAACCTCCGCTTCTCACGTCGTTACCGGCATTATTTTTACATCACAATACTGAACAAAACATCATTAATCATTTAAAAAGACAATCATCATGAAAAAAATTATCGCTGCTGCACTGGTACTGAGCATTTCTGCTGCTTCTTTCGCACAGGCTCCTGCTGCTAAACCTGCTAAAAAAGAAAAAGCTAAAACTGAAGCTAAAGCAGAAGCAAAACCAGCTGCTGACACAACTAAGAAAGCTCATCACGAACACAAAAAAGCTGAAGCTAAGCCTGCTGCAAAAAAAGCTGCTTAATTCACCATTATACAGCGTTTGAGTTAAAGAATAGCTCCGGGTAGCCCCGGAGCTATTCTTTTTTATATGCGTGCTTAAACAACCGCTTGTGGTCCCAGGGCTGAAGCCCTGGGCTACGTTCTGATCCAGGTGTCTTCATTGGCGTAAACCCTGATAATTGATGAATGCCCTTCCAGAATAATCTCTAACGTATACGCTGGTATTGAAGTATAAGACTCTGCTTTAAGCTGCGGAGTTTATTATCCATAAATACAGAACTCTTACATCCAAAAGAAATTGAATCAGAACGTAGCCCAGGGCTTCAGCCCTGGGAAAAAAAAATCCGCCGTTGCCGGCGGATCTTTTCTCAATTATAATGTATATGCTATTTACTATTTCAGCGCTTCCAGTTTCTTTTTCACTTCTTCTACTTTCGCAGTCTGGTTTTTGATAGCGTAGATTTTCTGCAGGGCATACAGGCAGCTTTCGTAAGTCTGTTTGTCACCGGCGTCGAGGCTGCTGGCTTTAGCAGTGAAAGCGGCATCAGCTTTTTCGAAGAAAGGCAATGCCTGGTTCATGAGGCCTTCTACTTTACCTTGCAGTTCTTTTGCTTTAGGAGAAGTCTGTTGTTTGCTGTCCAGTTCATTCAGTTGTTTGTTGTATACAACTGCCTTGTTGAAGTACAGCGCACCCAGCTGGAAGTTGGCGGTAGCATCGTTAGCGTTCAGTTCCAGTACTTTTTTATAGGCGCCTTCAGCTTTACCGATCAGTTCTTCGTAGTTAGCTGGTTTGGGAGCGTCGTTACCTTTTTCGTCGCGGGGATTAGCGAGGTTGTCTACACGGATAGCGTAGTCCAGTACAGCGGCTTCGTCTTTAGGATTGTCGGCCATTTTCTTTTCCAGCATGGACAGTAATTCGTTGGTTTTACCGGTTTTGCTGTAGAAAGCCATTTCCATATCGTTGAAGCGTTTATCCTTAGGGAATAAAGCTTTACCTTGTTCGATGGTTTTGAGCCAGTTGGCCTGGTCGCCTTTTTCTTCATACAGCTGGCCCAGTACTACGTACAGTGCAGGTTCGCCTTTGAACTGCAGGTCAGCGGCTTTTTTCAGGAAGGTGAAAGCATCATCTTTCTTATTGGCCTGGTTAGCTGCGTAACCGGTGTAGAAGGTCAGTGCGGTATCGGTAGGGATAGTGGTGCCCAGGTTTTTGCTGTTGTAGTATTCAGCGATTTCGAACGCATGTTTGAAATCCACCAGGGAGGAATCCCATTTCTGTTCGTTGAGGAAACCGTAACCGGCGTTGGCCACAGTAGCGTATACATTGAACATAGGGCCGCTCATCTCCAGGATAGCCTCTTTCATTTTAGGATCGATTTCCAGTGCTTTTTTGAAAGAGTTATAGGCTTCGAGGGCAAGACCAGCGCTTTTTTGTTTGGTGCCCATTGCTTCGAGGATTTTACCGTTTACCAGCCAGGTCTTTGCGTCGTTTTTGGTCTTGTCGTTCTGTAACGCTGCATCGATATCTGCCTTGGCTTTCTCCAGATCTTGTTTCTTCAGGTTCTCATCTGCGCTGCTTACTTTTGCTCTTTGGGCCATCACCGATACGCCGGCCGTACAAAAGAGAAGAGATACCAATAATTTTTTCATGTCTCTAGTTTTTAGTTGCTGATTACAATAAGAGTATGGTGCTCCCAATAATCCAATACAATCGGGCCCATCGTTACCACTAAAGCCGGCTGTACTTTTTTTATCGGTTTAGGCAGGAGACACCTTTTGAGGGGGGCATCTCCTGCCATAAGCGGGTTAATTTTTTCAGTTTGCTGTGAATACTTATTCCTGCGGCGTTTCAGGTCCTTCCGCTGCAGTATCCTGTTCAGTATCAGTATCTGTGCTGGTGTCAGCGATGCTGTCGTTGGCTACAGTGTTATCTTCTCCTTCCAGTACTTCTGCGGCTTCCTCTTCCTGCTCATCGAGACGGGCCACTGCTGCTATTTCATCAGCGTCGTCCAGACGGATCAGGCGCACGCCCTGAGTGGCACGTCCTGCTTCGCGGATATCAGCTACCGCCATGCGGATGGTGATGCCGGATTTACAGGTGATCATCAGGTCATGTTTTTCCGTTACGTCCAGGATGGCGATCAGGTTACCGGTTTTTTCAGTGATATTGATGGTTTTCACCCCTTTACCACCTCTGTTGGTGATACGGTATTCCTCGATGTTGGTGCGTTTGCCGAAACCTTTTTCAGAAACTACCAGTATCGTCCTGGAGTCGTCGTCTTTGTTTACACAAATCATACCAACTACCTCATCTTTTTCGCTGTCCACTTCAATACCTCTTACGCCGATGGCACCGCGACCGGTGTCACGCACGGTATTTTCCGGGAAGCGGATAGCGCGGCCGCTCTGGATGGCCATCATGATCTGGCTGTCGCCGGTAGTCAGTTTGGCTTCCAACAGCTGGTCCCCTTCGTTGATGGTGATGGCATTCACCCCGTTCTGACGGGGACGGGAGAATTCTTCCAGCAGTGTTTTTTTGATGATACCTTTTTTGGTACAGAGAACGATATAGTGATTGTTGATATAATCTTTATCGCCCAGGTCTTTGATATCGATGATCGCGCGGATCTTGTCATCGCCCGGCAGCTGGATCATATTCTGGATAGCACGTCCTTTACCGCTCTTCTCGCCTTCCGGTATTTCGTATACCTTAAGCCAGTAGCAACGTCCTTTTTCTGTAAAGAACAGCATGGTATGGTGCGTGGAAGCCACGAACAGGTGTTCGATGTAATCTTCGTCGCGGGTCCTGCCGCCGATGGCGCCGCGGCCGCCGCGTTTCTGCTGACGGTAGTCGTATGCAGAGGTGCGTTTGATATAACCCAGGTGGGAAATGGTGATCACCACGTCTTCTTCCGCGATGATATCTTCAATTCTCATTTCGCTGGCCAGGTACTGGATCTCGGTTTTACGTTCGTCACCGAATTTCTTTTTCACCTCTTCCAGCTCATCCCGGATGATCTTCATACGGAGCGACTCGTCGCTGAGCACGTCTTTCAACCAGGCGATGAGTTTCATCACTTCGTCGTATTCCGCACGGATCTTATCACGTTCCATGCCTGTGAGGCGTTGCAGGCGCAGCTCCAGGATGGCTTTGGCCTGTATTTCGGAGAGGCCGAACTGGCTCATCAGTCCGTCTCTGGCCACGTCCGGCGTATTGGAGGCACGGATCAGGGCGATCACCTCGTCCAGGTGGTCCAGTGCGATCAGGTAGCCGGCGAGGATATGCGCTTTTTCTTCCGCTTTGCGGAGGTCGAAGCGGGTCCTTCTGACCACTACTTCGTGGCGGAAGTCGATGAACTCCGCCAGCATGTCCTTCAGGTTGAGGATACGCGGACGGCCTTTCACCAGGGCCACGTTGTTGATACCGTAGGAAGTCTGCAGCTCGGAGTATTTATAGAGCTGGTTGATGATCACGTTGGAGATAGCTTCCTTTTTCAGGTCTATTACCAGGCGCATCCCTTCGCGGTCGCTCTCGTCACGTACGTCGGTGATGCCTTCGATGATCTTGTCGTTTACCAGCTGTGCGATTTTCTGGTGCAGGATGGCTTTGTTGATCTGGTAGGGCAGCTCATAGATCACCAGTCTTTCGCGGCCGTTTTTAGCCGTTTCCGCGGTGATTTTACCTCTTACTACCACTCTGCCCCTTCCGGTCTCGAAGCCCTGTTTAACGCCTTCAAAACCATATATGGTGCCACCTGTCGGGAAGTCAGGGGCCTTCACATGTTTGATCAGTTCTTCAACGGTGATGTCCCGGTTTTCGATATAGGCCACTGCGCCGTCCACCACTTCAGAGAGGTTATGGGGCATAATGTTGGTGGCCATCCCAACCGCGATACCGGAAGCGCCGTTGACCAGCAGGTTCGGAATGCGGGTAGGCAACACCGTAGGTTCTTCCAGGGTGTCGTCGAAGTTGTTGGTGAAATCCACCGTTTCTTTTTCGATGTCTTCCAGCATGGCTTCCGCAATGCGTTGAAGACGGATTTCGGTGTAACGCATCGCAGCGGGCATGTCACCATCTACGGAGCCGAAGTTACCCTGGCCGTCCACCATGGGATAGCGCATGCTCCAGGGCTGGGCCAAACGTACAATGGTGTCGTAGATAGAGGCGTCACCATGCGGGTGATACTTACCCATTACCTCACCCACCACACGCGCTGACTTCTTGTAAGGCTTGTTGCTGTGGTTGCCCAACTCGTTCATTCCGAATAAAACGCGGCGGTGTACAGGCTTTAAACCATCTCTCACATCGGGCAAGGCACGACCCACGATTACAGACATTGAGTAATCGATGTAGGCCGTTTTCATTTGTTCCTCGATATTAATCTGGACAATTCTCCCTTCCTGCTGATTTTCCGTGTGCTCTGTCATTTTGTGTGTTGATTTACAGTTTTTTCTGCTGAAAACAGATAAGGGCAAATATAGCCATTTCAGGGCTTATTATGGCCTAAAACCGAAGAAATGTGAATAAAAACATCATTGTGTTAATCAATTATATAGCGCAATCGATATATGACTGATTTTTCCCATAACGAACAACCATTTTTTGCTTTTCTGCGTTAGTATGTGTAATGGTTTAATTTTACTTTATCTAAAATATGTATAAATAGGGAAATATATCGAAAATTAAATATTGGCAAAGTATTTGTTTTTAATAGACTGATAATCAATAGATCGAATCACTCAAACCTGGTTTTTGGGCGGGATATGCACCGAATTTTACTGTCAGTTCAAACATTAACATCAAAAATGCTGTTATTCCCCTGATTCTTAACCTTTTCTTAAAGAAACTATGAAGAATATTCTGTTGTTTGGGGCCGGAAAATCGGCGACCAGCCTGATCGACTATCTGCTGGCCAATGCACCTAGACAAAAATGGCATATCACGGTGGCGGACCATGACCTGATGCTCATCAAATCCAAAACAGGCAAGTCTTATTATGCCACCCCGGCGGCCATCGACATAAAAGACCAGGCGGCCCGGCAGCAGCTGATACAGGAAACAGACCTTGTCATCTCCCTGCTCCCTCCCCACCTGCATATTACCGTGGCCAAAGATTGCCTGCAGTTCCATAAAAACCTCCTCACCGCTTCCTATATCGATCCTGAAGTACGCAAACTCGAAAAAGACATTGAAAAAGCCGGGCTCCTGTTCATGTATGAAATGGGCCTCGATCCTGGCATCGACCATATGTCTGCCATGAAACTCATTCACTCCATTGAGAAAAAAGGCGGACAGATATTTTCGTTTAAATCCTACTGCGGCGGCCTTATCTCCCCGGAAAGCCTGGACAACCCATGGCAGTACAAGATCTCCTGGAACGCCCGCAACGTAGTGATGGCCGGCGCTTCCGGCGCCATCTACCGCGAAAAGGGCAAAACCCGCGAAGTGGCGTACGAACAGCTCTTTGATCATAACAAAACCATCCAGGTGCCCGGACTGGGCAAACTCGCCTACTATCCCAACCGCGATTCCCTCGGGTACATGGAGTCCTATAAACTGGAAAACATTGCCACCTTCATGCGCGCCACCCTCCGTTTCCCTGACTTCTGCGAAGGATGGAACGCCCTTATCAAACTGGGCCTCACCGGTGAAAACGGTAAAATACAGACAGACCACCTCACCTGCTTCGACTGGGCCACACGGCATATTGAGGGAGTTGACAAACAAGCCGGCCATGAAGAAGTAATGGCCAGGTTCCTCAATGTCAGCAGCAAATCAAAAGTGATCCGGCAGCTGAAATTCCTTGGTCTGCTCAACGGCGACCAGATCAACCTCGGTGAGAAAACAGACGCGGAAGTGCTGCAACACCTGGTGGAAGATAAACTGAAGATGGAACCCTCTGATAAGGATATGATCGTGATGATGCATGAGATAGAATTCGAGCGCCGCAACATGGCCACCCGCATGCACAGCTACATGATCACACAGGGAGAAGACAATGTGCGCACGGCAATGGCCAAAACAGTAGGACTGCCGCTGGGCATCCTTGCCAAACTGCTGCTGCAGGAGAAAATAACCCTCACCGGCCTGCGCATCCCCGTGATGCCGGAAATATATAACCCGGTCTTAAAAGAACTGGAAGAATTTGATATCCGTTTTGAAGAAAGTTTTGAGTAGACGATATGATTATCCTGTGATAAACACTAACGGAGAAGAAAGGACTCGTGAGAGCTCCCCGCATGCAACGGGGAGCTTTTATTTTTTACAAAAGCGTGAGCAGCTCTGCCACGCCGGCCGTAGCCGGCTTTTCGATACTGATGATGTTATTGCATCCTTCCACGGAAGGCAGCTTTTTATCGATCAGGTACACGACAGCCTCCGGCCTGATATAGTTCAGCAGACTGGCAGCAGGATACACCTGTAAAGAAGTGCCGATCACCACGAAAATATCCGCCCACATCACTTCACGTACCGCCTGCTCTATCATGGGCACCGCTTCACCAAACCAAACGATGTGCGGACGCAGCTGGCCGCCATCTTCAGCGAGGTCGCCCAGGCGGATGTCTTCCTGTATGTCGAAGATGAGTTCTTCATTTTTTACACTGCGCATTTTGAAAATCTCTCCATGCAGGTGCAGCACGCGGGAAGAGCCCCCACGCTCATGCAGGTCGTCGATATTTTGCGTGATCACCCGTACGTCGTACTTCGCTTCCAGTTCCGCCAGGCCCGTATGGGCTGCGTTGGGCTGCGCATTTTTTACATCACGGCGACGGCTGTTGTAGAAGTCGAGCACCAGCCCGGGATTGTTTTGCCAGCCTTTGGGGGAAGCCACTTCGTATACGTCATAACCTTCCCATAAGCCATCGCTGTCACGGAAAGTCCGGAGTCCACTTTCTGCGCTGATGCCGGCTCCGGTCAGCACCACTAATCTTGGTTTCATATGTTTTGTGTCGTTTAAGTGAATCAGGCTGTTGTGACAGATGGGTTGTTCTTTCTCCAACGCCTTTTGATAAATATAAATAGAAAAACGGCAACCAGCATCAAAGGCCACCAGCCAATCACATCTATTACGAGGCCCAGTATATTGTTCCAGCCGTTGCGGAGCGCCAGTCCCACCCGGGGAAAGAACCCCGGCGCTTCCGGTGCTGATAAGGCCAGTACCTGGTAATATTCAAGATGAATGGTGCTGTAGCTCACCTGGCGGTCCATGTACAGTAGCCTTCCCTTCGCTGCTTCAATCTCCTCACGGATGGATTTCAGCTGTGCTTCCACTTCCAGCACGTCTTTTACGGTACGTGCCTGTTTCAGGATGTCGAGATAACGTTGTTCTGTGGCCACCCTCGTCTTCATACGGGCGTCCAGGTCCACATACTCCGCCGTTACGTCCTGGGAATTGATACTTTTTTCATCCAATCGGGACACGCCGCTGGTGAGCCTCTCCACGCAACTGTCGAATGCCGACGCCGGCACTTTGATATCGAGCTGGTTACGTTTTTCCGTACCGTCGCCATGTTGAGTTTCTGCTAAGATATATCCGCCGGCCTTACTAACGATACCGGCTACACGCTTTTTAGCAGCAGCAAAATCATCCACGGAATAAGTGATACGGGCTGTCCTGATAATTTTCTGTTCGGGAGCGGGCTGGCCGGAAGAAGCGTCATCCGGCGCTAGGTATCCGGCCTGTTTGGCATCCAGTAAGCCGGCAGGCGCCGTTTCGTCTTTAGCAATGGCCGGGGCTTCTAAACTGACAGAGGCCGCAGGTTCGGGTTTATGGCTACAAGCTGCCAGCAGCCAACAAGCGGAGATAAGGGTTAAGTACTTCATTATAATGGAATTTCCGGTATGATGCGAACAATCCGGAAACTCCATAATCAAATAAAAATCTATTTCATGCCTCCCATTTCCAGGATCACGTCAAACTGATCTTTGGTAACGTCGCATACCGACAGGCGTCCCTGGCGGATCAGCGATAGGTCGGCAAGCCTTTTTTCTGCTTTCATTTCAGCGAGGGTAACGGGCACCTTCAGCTTTTTGACCGGCTTCAGGTCTACCACTACCCAGTTTGGGTCCGGTGTGGTAGGGTCCTGGTAATGTTCTTTGGCCACTTCAGCGATCCCCACTACGGCGAGGCCTTCATTGCTGTGGTAGAACAGTACCTGGTCGCCTTTTTTCATGGCCTTCAGGTTATTGCGTGCCTGGTAATTGCGCACGCCGTCCCAGAAGGTCTTTTTATCTTTTACAAACTGGTCCCACGAATACTTGAAAGGTTCCGATTTGACAAGCCAATAGTTCATGTGTAAGGTTTTTGGTTTACCATCCACTCGCCAGTACATCGGCGATGTGCATCACTTTAATAGGGGTACCGTGTTTACGGATATAGCCATCGAGGTGCATCAGGCAGGAAAGGTCGGTGGAGATGAGGTAATCGGCGCCGCTGTTGACAGCGTTGTTTACCTTCTGCTCGCCCATTCCTACAGAGATGGGTTCAAACTTGACCGAGAAAGTACCGCCAAACCCGCAGCAGACTTCACAATCATTCATTTCTTTCAGCTCCAGGCCTTTTACTTTTTCCAGCAGTTTACGGGGCCCTTCCTTGATGCCGCATTCGCGCAAAGCGCCGCAGGCGTCGTGATAGGTGCCCACTCCGTTGAGCGTAGCGCCGAGGTCTGTTACATGCAATACGTCTGTGAGGAATTCGGTGAATTCGTAAAGGTTTTTGCGCAACAGTTTCACGTCGTTATGAGCGGCGGAATTATCAAACAGTTTGCTGTAGTAATTGCGGACAAACCCTGTACAGGAGCCGCTGGGGGCCACGATATAATCGAAAGTCTTGAAGTCTTTAACAAATTTGGTGGCTACTGATCTGCATTCATCCTGATAACCGGCATTATAGGCAGGCTGGCCACAGCAGGTCTGCTCCGGGTTATACATCACGTTACATCCGAGCTTCTCCAGTACTTTCACCATATTGAAAGCGGTTTCCGGAAACAGCTGGTCTACGAAACATGGTATAAATAACTGTACATTCATCATAAAATCTTTTAGCGGTTCCATTGGTTGCGCAGAGGGCCGGTTACGCCGGGGGCTTGGGCAAAGGCCGACAACCATGGTTATGGTGCTAAACTCCTCTCGCCAGGTCTCTTTGTAACGCGATCATCTTTAATGCGGTGATGGCAGCTTCCTCCCCTTTGTGGCCGTGCGCTCCGCCCAGTCTGTCGAGGGCCTGCTGCTCGTTATCGACCGTCAATATACCGAATATAACGGGAACGGGCAGTTGAAGGTTCAGTTGCAGGATACCTTCTGTAACAGCTTTGCACACATAGTCAAAATGCGGGGTTTCGCCGCGGATCACGCAACCGAAAGCAATAATAGCGCCAGGTTGCTGACCGGTGCCTTTGGTGTTTTCCCAATATTGTTTGCAGGCGTAAGGCAGTTCAAACGCGCCCGGCACTACGATTTTATTGGTTTTGGACACCTTATATTGTTGCAGTGATCTTTCGCAACCGGCTACCAGTTCGTTGACGATAGTGTCATTCCATTCAGTATACACCATAACAACACTGGCATCCTCCAGGTTGAGAATGCCAGTATCATTTAACAAGCTTTTATTGTAATCAGACATACATTCAATTTGGAATTACGAATTACGAATTACGAATTACGAATTGAGGGTTGTTTTTAGAAAGTTACTAAGTAACCGCGCTACAAAAGAACTCTTAATTCGTAATTTGTAATTCGTAATTCGTAATTGATTAATTCCTTACGTCTCCCAGTCTCGCCAGGTACTTGTCCATTTCACGGCCTTCGTTGGTGAGGGGGAATTTCTCTTTAATTTCTTTATAGATAGAGATGGCTTCCTGTGCCTTACCTGCTTTTTCCAGGGCCATGCCGGCACGGAACAGGTAAACAGGGGCAGTCAGCTCATTATCATTATAGTGACCTGCTTTTTTATAGGATTCGATACCTTCAGCGGTTTTGTTGAGCTCCATATAAGCGTCACCGATCAGGCCCAGTGCAGTAGGCTGCAGCAGCAGATCGTCTGAGCTAAAGGATTTCAGCATGTCGATACCTTTCTGGTATTCGCCCATACGGATGTAGCATACGCCAGCGCTGTATTTTGCGAGATTACCGGCTTTGGTGCCGCCATATTTGTTTACTACCTGTAAGAAACCGTAGTTGTTACCATCGCCATTCAGCGCCAGTTTGAAGGAATCCACTGCAAAGTAGTTCTGCGCGTGGAAGATCATTTCCTGGGCTTTGTTTTCGTTGGGTTGTTTAACGAAACGGTTATAGGCGAAGAAACCGCCTACCCCCACTACTACTGCCAGCACAGCAATAGTAATGACATTTTTATTTTTAACGAAGAAGTCTTCCGCCTTGTGCATGGACTGTTCCAGGTCAAAATTTGTTGCAGGTTGCGGCGTGGTGGCTTTATCTTTAGTTTCTGCCATTTTAAAAGGTAATTGTGATTGCTTGGTTATTTAATAGGTATCAATGAACAACAGTTAGCTTTCTGCCTTTTGAAGAAAAGGTAAAAAGCTAACTGTTGCGTACTATTAAGCTTTAGTCAACGATGAAAGGATAATCCTGCTGCACATAAACGTCTTTCAGCAGCTCATCGTCAGACGGCCAGGGGGATTCTTCAGCGAACTGAACGCATTCTTCCACTTCCGCTTTCACACGGTCGTTGATCGCTTCAATTTCAGCTTCAGTAGCCCATTTGTTTTTCTCAATAACGCTCAACACCTGGTTAATCGGATCTTTCTGTTTGTACTCTTCCAGTTCCTCTTTAGTGCGGTATTTAGCGGGGTCGCTCATGGAGTGGCCACGGTAACGGTAAGTTTTGATTTCCAACAGGGTTGGGCCGCCATTTTCGCGGGCACGTTTTACCGCTCTTTCCACACCTTCGTGTACGGCTTCACAGCTCATACCGTCGATAGAATCGGCCGGCATTTCGTACGCGTCAGCGAGCTTATAGATATCCAGTACGTTGGAGGTACGTTCTACAGAAGTACCCATGGCGTACATGTTGTTTTCACAAATAAAGATCACCGGCAGTTTCCAGGTCATCGCCATGTTAAAGGTTTCATGGAGCATACCCTGACGGGCGGCACCGTCACCGAAGAAACACAGCACCACGTTGTCAGTACCCTGGTACTGCTCCGCCAGCGCCAGGCCCGCACCGGTACCGATCTGGGCGCCTACGATACCATGACCGCCAAAGAAGTTGTGCTCTTTGGAGAAGAAGTGCATACTACCTCCCTTACCTTTTGAACATCCGGTTGCTTTACCATACATCTCCGCCATACAAGCCTTGGCAGAAATACCCTTGGCAATTGCCAAAGCGTGGTCACGGTACGCGGTGATAAATTTATCTTCCGGTTTCGTCGCAGTCATTGCACCAGCAGCAATTGCCTCCTGACCGATGTACAGGTGACAAAAGCCACGGATTTTTTGCATTCCGTACAATTGGCCTGTCTTTTCTTCAAAGCGGCGCAGCAAAAGCATCAATTCATACCAGTACAGATATGTCTCTTTGGTGAATTTCGTCTTCACGTCTGTTTTAGTTTGCACTCTTTCTAAATTTGTTGGCAAATATAACAGGAAAATCCTAAAATGTAAATATCAAATCCAATTAGTATTAAATTATGCAAATTCATCAATTTCAAACAGTTTTGCATTTAATTGCAGTTTATTGAGAGATAAAGGCCCACAGACAGGGATCTATATCAGTTACAGATATTGCAGAATTTGCATATTTTTTTATACACATAATTAATTTCTTTGCTACGTATCGGTAAAATATCACTCGTACAATTTAAAAATTATACCCGGCAGGACTTCCGGTTCGACCAACGGGTGGTGGGCATCACCGGAAGAAACGGCTCCGGCAAGACCAACCTCCTTGACGCCATCTATTACCTCTGCTTCACCCGCAGCTATTTTACCAGCAATGAAAGCCAGAACACCCAGTACCTGACCAACGGCTTTCGTCTGGAAGGCTACTTCGACAAACAGGGCCAGCCAGCCAAAATAGTATGCACGGTAAAAGACGGTAAAAAAGAAGTATCGCTCAACGATGAAAAATACGACCGCTTTTCCCGCCACATCGGACAATTCCCTGCGGTGATCATTGCACCGGACGATGCGGAAATCATCCTCGGCGGCAGCGAAGAACGCCGTAAATGGCTCGACACCCTCCTGTCACAGCTGTATCCCGACTACCTCGAACACCTCATCGCCTACCAGAAAATACTGGTACAACGCAATACGCTCCTGAAAAACATGACCGGCGCCGGCGAAGAACACAGCCTGCTGGATGTGTTTGACGAACAACTGGTACACCATGGCATCCCCGTCTTCGAACAACGGAAAGCTTTCCTGACAGGCTTTATCCCCCAGGTGCAACAGCTGTACGACTACATCTCAGGCACACACGAAGTGGTGAACATCCGCTACCAATGCACCCTGCAGGAAGAAGACTATGCGGCCCAGCTGCGGGCGGCCCGCTTCAAAGACCTTCAGCTGCAACGTACTTCCACCGGCATTCACCGCGACGACCTGCTGTTCCTGCTCAACGACCATCCGATGAAAAACAGTGCCTCACAAGGACAACGCAAAAGTTTTCTCTTTGCCCTGAAACTCGCCCAGTTCGAAGTCATCAGGCAGTTCAAACAATTTGCGCCCCTGCTCCTGCTCGACGATGTATTTGAAAAACTGGACCAGGAACGTGTTACCCGCCTCATCTCACTGGTGGCCGGCCCTTCCTTCGGCCAGGTCTTCATTACGGATACGCACGCAGAACGCCTGCAGCACAGCTTCGAAGGTACAGGCCAGACAATACAGCTTATCAGCATTTAGGGATTTTCTGATCAGTTTTTTTTTAGTTGGCTGACAGTGAAAATTTATCACCATAACAGACAAATCTAAAAATACCCAAATCAAAAAATCCCTAAATATTCGTAGCTTTGACGCCATGCGCCACGGAACAACCAGTATCGGAGATGCCCTCCGGGAATTTATGAACAAAAGCCGCCTTAAACCCCGTCTTACTGAAGTTCGTATTCAGGAGAACTGGGAGAAAATTATGGGCAAAACCATTGCGCGCTACACACAAGGCATCCAGCTGATTGAGCAAAAACTCATCATAACAACTTCGGTAGCACCCTTAAAACAGGAATTAACTTATTCCAAAGACAAGATCATCAAACTGGTGAATGAAATGTTGGGGGAAAATGTGGTAAAGGAAGTGATGATCCGATAGTGACAGTTATCAGTTGGAGGCAAACTGATGGATCAGGCGGTTGATATCAGCTATTTTGAGGCTTGTTTGCACGTTGACCATCAGAAACTCATTGTCTTCCTGGATCAGCATTACCACGTTGCCCAGTTCATCGTCCTTTCCTTTATTCAGTATGTGTACCAGAGTACCTTTGTCACGTACTTCCATCAGCGTTTCAAACTGATCTTTTGTTTGCAGCTTTTCCATAAGCGCTGCTACGTCTTCACTGCTAACATTGGCCCCCCGCGGATTTTCGATGGTATGCACCCTGAGCTTACGGACATTTTTTAAAACGGGCCGCAGCGTCTTTACATCTTCGTCATTCGGCACGAACGACATCACAAACCCCGCCAGCCGCAACGGAAAGCTCCCAACTCTAACGCTCACCACATCGGCCTTGCCCCGGTATTTGTTACGGAATTCACGCAGCGACTTGTCCTGGGCCACTAAGGTGGACACACCGGCCAGCAGTAAGCAACCTCCTAAAAATAATTTTTTCATCGTTATTTCTTTTTAAGGTTTTTGAGTTTGTCCATACCCTGGATGTTGACAGAGTTTGCGATCTGTGATATTTCATTCAGATCAATGTCTCCCACCAGGCTCATGGCCAAAAAGTCATTGGTACCGCCTACGAGCATAATCAGCTCGTTAATGTTTCCCCGGCTGTTTTCCTTTACCATAAACTTCAGATCGCTGTCTTTGTCCCTTACGGTCATCAGCTCCTCAAAGTCGCCGGTCAGGAACACAGCTGCTTCCTTGTACAGCCGTTGTCCGTCCTTCGTGTTGTCTTTGGCGAGAATGCGCAACCCTTTCAGTTTCTGTACCACCCTCATCAGGTTTTTGGCGTCGGGATCGTTCATGTCCAGTTTGGAAAACATGGAGAACATTTTGGGCGTGATACTGACCAGGGTAAAATTCCGGTCGTTTTCGTACTTCTGGAAAAAGCGGTCTATGCTACTCTGCGCGAAGAGGTGCATACTGGCAAAAACCGCTACCAGCAATAAAAGTGAACGTTTCATCTTCTTCTGGATTTTATATCAGGTTTTAAAATGGGCATATTTAATTAGCTCCTGTAATCAGGCCGGTCGCTTCGTTGAAGTAGGCCAGCTTCTGCATTTTGTCTGTTCCCTTGTTCAGGTTCCTGGCCAGCAACTGCAACGCTTTCTTCGTTTCCAGATAAGCCATCCTGGTTTCCTCTTCCTCTTTCTGCTGCTGTATTTCCGCGATGTGGACCTTTATCTCCTGCCGCTGGTGTTGTTTCATGGCATAGCCTATGCCGACAGCCATCAGCAATATGGCCGCATACTTCATCCAATGACGGAAAGGCGATAGCGGCACGATCTTAACCGCCCCGGTTTCAACCGGCATTGCTGGTCTGGGAGACCGTTCTTCCAATTCCTGTTCGTTTTCCATTTCTTCGCGGAAGAAGCCAAATAACGGGGCTGCTTCCTGCAACGGCTCCGGCATATCAGGGTGGGACTCGCTGAAAAACCGGCGTAGCAACGCCTCTTCCTCCAGGGTGGTTTCCCCTTCCCAGTACCGGTCCAGTAACGCGATGATGTGATTATAATCCATATACCTGTATGTTTTGAAGTTTCTCCCGCACCGCCTTGCGTGCCCGGTGCAGGTTGACTTTTACGTCGTTCATGTCCAGTTCCAGTATGTCAGCGATTTCCTGATAGGAATAGCCATCCATGTCCCTTAACTGAATGATGGTCCGGTATTTCTCCGGTAACTCGTGAATGATCCGTCTTACTTTTACCATGACGTCATTTTTCTCTGCCATGGTATGAGGGCTGTGCTGGGCCGATGGTACTTCTCCTGCCCTGTCCAGTTCATCAGCAAGACGGTATTTCCTTGATTTGATTTTGTCCAGCGCCAGGTTGCGCGTGATGCGCATACACCAGGCTTCCATATTCTGCAGCTCCGGCATCTTCTCCTGCTGGCTCCATACCTTCATCAGGGCATCCTGTGTAATATCCTGCGCGTCCTCTTCGTTGCCCAGCAGGCGGTATGCAAAGCGGAAAAGCTTTTGCCTGACGGGAACGACCTGGTTAAGAAATAAGTCCAATGACATGCGGGATATTGCGTTTTATAATGAGAAGACGACTCACAAAAGACGATGTTACAACATTTCTAAAAAAAAATTCCCAGGCCTTCGGGCCTGGGCTATGATATCATTATAAATAATTGGTTGTAAACAGATTATAGTTTAATACGCGGGTCTACTACCGAATACAACATATCTGCCAGAATATTGACCAGCACAAAAATGCCTGCGGTAAACAGGATAGCACCCATGACCACCGGGAAATCGAATTTGTCGAGCGCATCTACCGTCACCTTGCCGATCCCCTTCCAGCCAAAGATGTACTCCACAAAAAAAGCGCCTGCCAGCAGTTCAGCAAACCAGCCTGTGATGGCGGTGATCACCGGGTTGAGCGCATTACGCAGCGCATGGTGCCAGATCACTACCCTGCGGGACAGCCCTTTAGCGTAGGCCGTGCGGATATAGTCCTGATGCAGCACATCGAGCATAGCGCTGCGGGTGAGCTGCACGATAATAGCCAGCGGACGAATGCCCAGGGTAAGCGCGGGCAGTACCAGGTTGCGCAGGTTCAGCACCCTGCCCCGGAAAGGATCTATATCGAACAGGCTGCCGGTCATATGCAGGCCGGTATAACCGCTGAGCACAAATCCTAACAGGTACGCCAGTACGATACCGGCAAAAAAAGAAGGCGCCGAAATACCAATCACACTGGCAAACACCGCGCTGGTGTCCATCCAGGTGTTTTGTTTGACAGCGGACAACACGCCCAACCCTATACCGGCCACCGTGGCGAAAAGCATGGCCGCAGTGGCGAGCAATAATGTGCCCGGCAGCGCTTCCGTCAGGATTTCCCATACCGGCTTCTTGCCCTGATAGGAACGGCGCAGATAAGGTGTTTTAAGCACCAGTATCTTTTCGCCTGACAGGTGAGCGAGGGTCACGTAATGCAGGTTTTCCGTTGCTTCCGCCAGTGGATGCACGCCCACAGGTGACAGATCATTAAGATAAAGCAGGAACTGCACCCCTACCGGCTGGTCGAGGTGCAGTTCTTTACGGACGTTTTCAAGAGAAGACACATCTGCCCGCTGACCGAGCGTCAGCCGGGCCGGATCGCCGGGTAATACATTGAACAGGAAAAACACCACTACCACCACGCCCAGCAGTACCAGCAACCCATATCCTGTTTTCCGGAGAAGAAAGCGTAACATAGTGTCTTACGGAATATCGTTATAATGCCATTTACCTACAATGGTGCCTTTTTTCAGTTCGATCAGGCATGGATTGGCCCTGCCGGCTGTTTTGATAGCCACGCCGTCCATCTGCACGAAAGGAAACTCCAGCCCGTGCTGCTGTTTAAAAGCAGCAATCTGTTCTTTGGTAGATGCTGACACGCCATAGATCAGTATTTCCTGGTTCTTCCACTTCTGCTGCAGGGCTTTCATTTTGTTGTCCCAGCCTTCTCCGGCTTTCTCCACATTCTGTACGAGGAACAGAAACACGGTTTTGTCTTCATTGAGGATGGCCTGGGTTTGATTAACGCCGTCCGCATCTGTGAGGATGAAGTCTTTGATGGCCGGTTCAGCATTCCCTTTTTTGATCAGTTTATCTTTGCGGTCCACAAATTTCCAGGTACTGTCTGACCAGGGATAGTTGTCGGCCGTGAATTCTTTTTTCTCACCGTTTTTCTCATAGATGAAGATCATCTCGTACACATCGGGAGTGGCGCCGGGAGGAAGTTTCATCTTCTCTGAGATGTTATTGCCCACTTTATAGGGCAGGCAATCTATAAACGGCAGATGGCGAAGGGTGTACCATTGCACGCCAAACGAAGCAATCGCCGACAACAACAGCACCAGTCCCGCTCCTTTAAACAACGGCTGTACACTTTTACGGTAGATGTAAATCACCAGTATCATGACCAGCAGGGCCACGTCTTTCCAGAAAGTCTGTTCAGCAGTGAGTTTGATACAATCGCCGAAACAGCCGCATTCGCGGATGGTGCCGCTGAAGAGCGCATAACCTGTAAGGAAGGTAAAGAACAGGATCAGCAGCAACAGCAGCACAGAGAAGATACGCATACGGTATCCTACCAGTACCGCCACGCCGGCAATGATCTCGAAAGCGTTCATGATCACTGAGAAGGCAAGGGAATAAGGCGACAGAAAAGTAAGGTGCAGCACCTCAAAGAACTCTTCCATCTTATAACTAAGGCCCAATGGATCGTTGGCTTTGATCAGGCCTGAAAAAATAAACAGCACTCCTACAATAATCCGCAATAGGTTCAGGACAACTTTCATAAAATAGTTTAATGGTTAAGCAATGAATTCTAGTTCAGGGCTGAAGCCCTGCGCTATGAACGTTCAGGGCTATCCTCACTGATTTTGATCAGTGCAAACAATGCATAGTTGATGATGTCTGTATAGTTGGCATCGATACCTTCCGAGATCAGGGTTTTACCCTGGTTACGGAGAATCTGTTTAATACGCAGCAGTTTGGTCAGAATGAGGTCCACGAAGGACTCCTGGCTCATGTCCCTCCAGGCTTCGCCATAGTCGTGGTTTTTATCTTCCATCACGGCCTTTACCTGTTGAATGTATTTGCTATAGAGCTGTTCCACTTCTTCCACGGGCAAGTCCGTATAGGGGTTGCCGTTTTGTTCCATTTGAATAAGCCCGATCACACCGTAGTTGACGATCCCTTTGAATTCACCTTCGATGTTGTCTTCCACTTTCTGTACGCCTATCTCCTGCAGGTTGCGGATACGCTGCGCTTTGATAAAGATCTGGTCTACCACTGAAATGGGACGTAATACCCTCCAGGAGGTGCCATAATCTTTGGTTTTTTTGATAAAAATGTCTTTGCAGCCCGCCACCGCGGCATCGTATTGTGCTAATGTATTCATGGTCCTAAACGTAACAGTTCCTTACACCCCAAGGCGCAATCTGATAAAGATCGTAAACAAAACGTACAAATCAAAGTCTGTGATCTTTAACCATTTTGCTGCTTTGCATGTGTAATTCCTTTATTTTGCATTACTTAAATTTGTGAACAGCGATTCAGAGGGCAAAATAAAGAATAAAAACCATTAAATGAGACCACACCATATCAATACCTTACAGGAACCGTCCATCAATTGCCGGGGGCAGCTGTTATCGCTGGCCAGGCCGGTAGTGATGGGCATTATCAATGTTACAGACGATTCCTTTTATGAAGGCAGCCGGATGCATGGGCTGCACCAGGTAGTGGAGAAAGCCGGGCAACACCTGCAGGAAGGCGCTGCCATACTGGACCTGGGCGCACAAAGCAGTCGTCCGGGCGCCACCATGCTGGGACCGGAAGAAGAACTCAACAGGCTCCTGCCGGCCATCCATGCTATTCTGAACCACTACCCCCAGGCCATTATTTCGATCGACACCTGGTATGCCGCCGTCGCGGAAAAGACGGTCCACGCCGGTGCCGCCATCATCAATGACATCAGCGCCGGTGACCTGGACAAGGACATGATCCCTTTGGCAGGCCGCCTGCAGGTGCCTTACATTGCGATGCATATGCAGGGCGAGCCTGCCACGATGCAACATAAACCGCAGTATGAAAACGTGGTGCGCGAGGTACTGGACTATATGGCCCGCAAGCTGGCGCAATGCCGTGCCGCAGGCATCCGCGATTTTATCGCAGATCCGGGGTTTGGTTTCGGGAAAACGCTGGAACATAACTACGCCCTGATGAAGGACCTCTCCCTTTTCCATCAGATACTGGGAGTACCGGTACTGACGGGCATCTCCCGCAAATCCATGATTTACAAACTGCTGGGCATCACACCAGCGGAAGCCCTCAACGGCACCACCGTGCTCAATACCATTGCGCTGCTGCATGGCACCCATCTGCTGCGGGTACATGACGTTAAAGCAGCCGTAGAAGCAGTCAGGATCACAGAGAAAATGAAAGGCAATTAAATCTTAGTATTTTTACAACTATGAAGGAAGTAATACAATTTTATGGATATGAGTTTCGCTGGCTGAATGTTTTGGACCTGCTGATCGTAGTTTTTCTGATTATACAGTTATATCGTCTGCTGAAAGGCAGCCTGGCTTTCAATATTTTTGTCGGCCTGCTGATGGTATACGCAGCTTTCTTCCTGGTACGGGCGTTACAGATGCCCATCCTCACCAGTATCCTGCAGAACTTTATCAACGTCGGCATCATTGCCATCATTATTATATTCCAACCCGAGATCAGAAAGTTTCTGCTGGTGCTGGGCAAAAAAACACCGTTGAGCAAAGACAGCTTTCTGACCAAACTGTTCCTGCCCGACAAGTTCAAAAGCTATAAAGACGAAGAAAACATTATCAACGAGGTGATTGTGGCCGTGAGCCATATGCAGGCCACCTTTACCGGCGCACTGATCGTGATTGCCACCACCTACCGCCTGAAGTTCGATACCGCTTCCAGCATCACCATCGACGGTAACGTCAGCGCCAAGCTCATAGAGAGCATTTTCGACAAACACAGTCCGTTGCACGACGGCGCACTGATCATTGTCGGCAATAAGATCCTGGCTGCCAAGGTGATCCTGCCTGTTTCCGAAAACCCCAACCTGCCTACGCGGGTGGGACTGCGCCACCGTTCAGCCGTGGGGATCACGGAGCACAGTGACAACCTTGCCATTATCGTTTCCGAGGAAAGAGGCACCATCGCCTATGCACAGGACGGCAACCTGGTGACGGATGTTTCGCTGGAAGACCTTAAAGTAAAACTCTATGAGGTGTTGATCGATGGTTATGCGTGAGAGAGTTAACGTAAACGGCACAACGATTTAGACCATGGACATCATATTATTCGACGGGGTCTGCAACTTATGTAATGGTAGTATCAATTTTGTGATACGGCACGACCGTCGGGGACATTTCAGGTTTGCGCCGTTACAGTCTTACGTGGCAGCTGCGCTGGCAGCCACCCATCAAACAGATATTTCCCAAATGGCCTCTTTTATACTGGTACAAAACGGTAAGGCTTACACGAAAAGCACGGCCGCCCTCCGGGTAGCCAGGCAACTGCCCTTTCCGTGGAAGTTGTTATATGCCGGAATAATCTTTCCCCGCTTTATAAGGGATGGCGTGTATAATATAATTGCGCGTAACCGTTACCGTTGGTTTGGCAGGAAAGACAGGTGCATGGTCCCCACTCCTGAAATCAGGGAGCGGTTCCTGGGGTCCCAGGGCTTACGCTGATAAACACACCTGAAACACATTGTAGCCCAGGGCTTCTGCCCTGGGACCCGGATCATAAAAAAAGCCTCCCGTTCGGGAGGCTTTTTTTATTCACTGCCGGAGCAGAATTATTTTTTACCAGGAGCCGGAGCTGCTGCAGCCGGAGCGGCAGGTGCAGGGGTACCAGGTTTAATGTCTACCAGTTGTACATCAAATACCAGGATAGAGTTGGCAGGAATTGCCGGAGGGCTGCCCTGTAAACCATAAGCCATAGTAGAAGGGATCAGCAGGGTAGCTTTAGTACCTTTTTTCAGGCCTTTCAGACCGGAATCCCATCCTTTGATGACGAAGCCCTGACCGATCGGGAATTTGATAGGCTCTAAAGGCATACCCGGGCGCAGGGTAGAATCCTGGCTGGAGTCAAATACTTTGCCGGAAGTCAGTTTACCAGTGTAGTGTACTACAACGGTATCGCCAACATTAGGAGTTCCACCGGTACCTTCCTGTTGAATAGCGATATATACGCCGTCAGGATTTTTGGTAGCGTTGATTTTGTTTTTCTCCATGTATTCCTTGATAGCTTTCTCGTCTTTTTCTTTCTGGGTAGAAGCAGAGAATTTGTTTTCTACCGCGAAAGTGATTTTCAGCTTATCACCTTTTTTACCAAAGGGAGGACGTTCGTTAGCTGGCAATGAATCCCAGGGAATAACGAAGGTGGCACTGTCACCTTCATGCAGGAGCGCCAGTCCTTCCATCAGGTCGAACTTGTTCTGTGGTTTGGAAATCAGGACAGGGATTGCAGCACCAACGATTTTGCGGGACTCACCCAGAATGGAGTCGTTGATACGCTGCGTCACATTCATCAGGGCAGTATCTCCCAGCTTCAGTTGTGCTCCGCTGCCGGATTTGTGAACGATATATTCAATACCGCCTGGTGTCTTTTTAACGCCACCCGTTCCGCAGCTGGCTATCAGTAAGCCGAACGCTGCAACTAATAACTGATTGTTTCTTTTCATTTGATTGTATTAGTAGTTGATATACTTGTAACAGTTGTGCCTTATTGTAAAAGCGTTTCGTTTTCTTCCACTGCCTTGATGAACCGGTTGACTGTTTTTTCCAGGGAATCGGTGCTTCTTCCTCCGGAGGCGTTGAAATGGCCTCCTCCTTCAAAATACCTGCGGGCGAAGGTGTTCACGTCAAAATTACCTTTGGAACGGAATGACAGCTTCACTTCTGAGTTTCGGTCGATGATCAATGCGGCCATCTTAATACCTTGGATAGACAGCAGGAAATTGACCAGCCCTTCTGTATCGCCGGTCTGGAGGTCGAAACGCTTCAGGTCGGAATAGGGAATGGCCAGCATGGCCGTATTGTACTCATAGAACACCTCCATGCGGTTCAACAGGCTGTGCCCCAGGAAACGGAGACGGTTCTCCAGGAAATTGTCATAGATCTCCTGGTGGATGATCTCGTGACGCAGTCCTCTGTCCATCAGGTCTGCTACCATCCGGTGAACCCGGGCGGTAGTGGACGCAAAACGGAACGAACCGGTATCTGTGACCGTACCGGCATATATGCATTGGGCAATGTCCAGGTTAATGAGCTTTTCATCGCCCAGCTTATAGATCGTTTCGTACACCAGTTGCGCTGTAGAGCTGGCGGAAGTATCGCTTACCCCATACTCAAAGTCCGGCTGCGGTTCCAGGTGATGATCGATCAGTATTTTGGTGCATTTAACGGCTTCCAGATGCGGCGCCATGTTCTTGGTACGGTACAAAGCGTTGAAATCGAGGCAGAAAAGCAGTTGTATGTCTTTCAGTGCCTCCATCGCCTTGTCTGTAGAAGATTCAAAATCAATCACACCCTCCGCTCCTGGCATCCATTTTAAGAAGTCCGGGAAATTAGTAGGAGAAATGACCGTTACCTGGTGGCCTTTCTGAATCAGATAATGGTATAGTGCCAGTGAAGACCCCATGGCATCTGCATCCGGTTTCTGATGCATTGTGATCACCACTTTCTTCGGCGCTTCCAGTAAAGGTTTAATTTCCTCGATCGGCTTCATTAAAAAACTGTAATGTTAAGACTAATTTCTTGTCACAACCAATAATTTGTGACAGAAAATGAAGTGCGAAGATCTTTATTTGAGCCAGAATTTCAAAATTTTTTACCACTAAAGAAAATGTAATTACTTTTGCGGCCTAATCTGTAATTCGGAATAAAACAAATATGAGCAACAGAACATTTACAATGATTAAGCCTGATGCGGTAGCAAACGGGCATATTGGTGGCATCCTGAACATGATCAATGCCGCAGGTTTCCGCATCGTAGCCATGAAAATGACACAGCTGTCTGCAGCCAAAGCGGGTGAATTTTATGCAGTGCATAAAGAAAGACCTTTCTACGGCGAACTGGTAGAATTCATGAGCAGCGGCCACATTGTAGCAGCTATCCTGGAAAAAGACAATGCAGTAGAAGATTTCCGTAAACTGATCGGCGCTACCAACCCTGCCAACGCAGAAGAAGGTACCATCCGTAAAAAATACGCTGAGTCTATCGGCCGTAACGCTGTTCACGGTTCTGACTCTGATGAGAATGCTGCCATCGAAGGAGATTTCTTCTTCAGCGGCCTCGAAAAATTCTAATCTCCGTCCAACGGAAAAGCAAAAATAACCTGGCCCTGGCCAGGTTATTTTTTTTGCCCTTAGACAAATGTTTTTTAAATATAAAATATTGATTTTTAAATAATTAACTAGTATTTATTAAACCAATGGTTTCAACACAACGACATTTGACCAATCTTATCAGACAAAAGAGCAAAATTACTTGATTTTCAACCCTCAAACTTATACATTTCGTTCGTTAAAAACGGTTTTTGACACCAAAAATAAATTGTTTTAAATAACTGGTTTACAACAATTTAATTACATTTACTTAAATCCACCTCTTAAACCGAAGCCTGTTTTTCCATTTCCACTACCAAATCATCCTGCTGCACCATACTTCCCTCCCCTAACAGCACAGCCTTGACTCTTCCGTTTCGGGTAGCCGTTACCGTTGTTTCCATCTTCATTGCCTCGATGATAAATAAAGGCATATTGGGTATCACCACAGCTCCGGGTTCTACCAGCACCCGTGACAACCTGCCCGGCAACGGCGCCCCGATTTCCACTGCGGCGTCCGCCACCTTCCGGTTCTCCACCGCCACGCTCTTCACCGCATGGTCCCTCACCTGGACACGACGGGCATAACCGTTCAGCTCAAACACCACTGTCCGCATCCCGTGCTCATCGGCCGGCAACACATACAGCAGCTTTACAATGATTGTCTTGCCCTTGCTCAGCGTGATCAGTATCTCTTCCCCCTGCTTCAGCCCATAAAAAAAAGCCGGCGTGGGAATAGCCTCGACGTTACCAAAGATCATCGCATGCTGATAGTACTCATCGAACACCTTCGGGAACATCTGGTAACTGAGATAGTCCAGGAACTCAGCATGCGGGTACTTCGTCTGAAAGGCCGCAAAGTCGGCCTCAAAATTTACAGGCGGTAACTGCGCATTTGGATTACCTGCTATCGGCTTTTCTCCTTTCAGCACAATCCGTTGCAGCTCAGCAGGGAAACCGCCAAAAGGCACGCCCAGCTCCCCCCTGAAAAAACCTTTCACGGAAGCAGGGAAAGCCAGGTTACGCGAACCATCCAGCACATCAGCGGCGGTTAACTGATTGCTGGTCATGAACAAAGCCATATCACCCACTACCTTGGAACTGGGCGTGACTTTCACAATATCGCCAAAGAGCTGGTTCACTACTGCATAGTTCCGCTTGATCTGTTCCAGTTTATCTCCCAGCCCCAGTGACTCCGCCTGTTGCCGCAGGTTGGAATACTGTCCGCCAGGGATCTCATTTTCATATATCTGCGCTGTGCCGGCTTTCATGTCCGACTCAAACGGATAGTAGAACTCCCGTACATCTTCCCAATAGTTGCTATGCTCGTTCAGCGAAGCGAGGTTCATCTTCCGCCCGCGCGGATGCCCGTCCATAATGGCCACCAACGAGTTAAGGTTAGGCTGTGACGTAAGCCCGCTGAGCGAGGCTATCGCTGTATCCACTACATTCACCCCTGCTTCAATAGCTTTAAGGTAGGTGGCCGCCTGTATCCCGGCGGTATCGTGCGTATGCAGCACAATAGGCAGTTTCACGGCGTCACGGAGCGCGCCGATCAGGACTGACGCCGCTTCCGGCTTCAGCAGCCCGGCCATGTCCTTCACCGCCAGCATATGCGCGCCGGCGTCTTCCAGGCGACGCGCCAGGTCTGTATAATACTGAAGGGTATATTTATTGTTATCTGCCCGCAGCACATCACCGGTATAGCTGATGGCCGCCTGTGCAATAGCGTTGGTGCGTTCCCGTACAAACCGGATACTCGGCGCCATGGCCTCTACCCAGTTGAGCGAGTCGAAAATGCGGAACACGTCGATCCCGTTCTCTGCGGCCTTTTCTATAAATGTGGCGATGAGGTTTTCCGGATATGCCGAGTAGCCGACAGCGTTAGACCCGCGAAAAAGCATCTGCAGCAGCATATTGGGCATGGCTTTACGCAACAACTGCAGCCGCCGCCACGGGCACTCATGTAGAAAACGCATGGCCACATCAAAGGTGGCCCCTCCCCATACTTCCATGGAGAATATCTCCGGATTACTTTTGGCGTACCCTTCCGCCACGGCAAGCATGTCTTTGGTACGCACCCGGGTGGCCAGCAAACTCTGGTGCGCGTCCCGGAAAGTGGTGTCTGTATAATAGACCGGCTTCTCTTCCCTCAGCCAGCGCGCAAACCCTTCCCTTCCCATTTGCTCCAACCGGTCCTTCATGCCGGCCGGGTACGGCTGCAACGAGGCATAAGCCGGGATCTCAGGCGTACGGAACGTTTTGTTCTCCACTTTGCCTTTTACGTCCGGGTGCCCGTTCACCGTCACATCAGCCAGGTACATCAGGGTCTTGGTGCCTCGGTCCCGTATCTGCGACAGCTTAAACAATTCAGGGTGCTGGTCAATGAAAGCAACGGTACAGTTGCCTCTCCTGAAGACGTCATTGGTGATCACATTTTCAAGGAAACGGATATTGGTTTTCACCCCTCTGATGCGGAATTCCCGCAGCGTGCGGTGCAGGCGGCTGGAAGCGCCTGACAGCGTGCGGCCCCAGGCCGTCACCTTTACCAGCATGGAATCGAAGAAGGGCGAAATCTTTACGCCGGAGTAAGTGCTGCCTTCATCCAGCCGTATCCCGAAACCACCGGCATTGCGATAAGCGATCACGGTGCCGTAGTCAGGCTTAAAATTGTTTTCCGGGTCTTCTGTGGTGATACGGCATTGGATGGCAAAACCGTTGAGCCGCACGTCCTCCTGGCCTTTCAGGAATATCTCAGGATCGGACAGCCGGTGCCCCTGCGCTATCAGTATCTGCGAGCGGACGATATCGATGCCGGTCACCTCTTCGGTAACGGTATGCTCTACCTGGATACGGGGATTGACTTCTATAAAATAGATATGGTGGGACCTGTCTACCAGGAATTCCACTGTGCCTACATTGTCGAACCCTACTTTATGTGCGAGGCGCAAGGCATACTCATATAATTTATCGCGGGTATGTTGGGGTAGATTGGGCGACGGGGCAATCTCCACCACTTTCTGGAACCGCCGTTGCACGGAGCAGTCCCGTTCATAGAGATGCACAATGTTACCGTGCCTGTCACCCATCAGTTGCACTTCAATATGTTTGGGGTCTTCGATGAATTTCTCGATGAAGATGGTATCATCGCCGAAAGCTTTGGCTGCTTCACTGCGCGCTTCCAGGAAGGCCCTTTCCAGGGCTGATTCTTCGGCCACCATGCGCATTCCGCGGCCACCGCCGCCGGCGGCGGCTTTCAGCATCACCGGAAAGCCTATACGTTTTGCTTCCGCTAAAACGATGCTCACATCCGTCAGTAGCACCTGGCTGTCGGCAATCAGCGGTACTTCCGCCTCCCGTGCGATCACTTTTGCGGCGACCTTATCGCCCAGCTGCGCCATGACTTCCGGCGCGGGGCCGACGAAGATGATGCCTTCTTCGCGGCAACGGCGGGCGAACTGTACGTTTTCACTGAGGAAACCGTAGCCCGGATGGATAGCGTCCACCTGTTGTGTCTTCGCCAGGTTGATGATGGCTTCGATGTCCAGGTACGGCTTCAGCGGTTCATCATCGCGACCTATCTGATAGGCTTCGTCCGCTTTATAGCGGTGCAGCGAATAGCGGTCTTCATACGTAAATACGGCGATAGTCCGGATGCGTAGCTCAGCGGCGGCCCTCAGTACCCGTACAGCGATTTCGCCACGGTTGGCCACCAATAGTTTGTTTATTTTTCTAAAAGCGGGGGCAGACATAATAAATGAAGGGTTGGTAGTTATAAAGACTGGTAGAATTAAAAATAGGATAAAACTTTTAACTTGCCTTCAATTATGTGGGAATCATTCCGTAAACTATTCAAAGGATATATGAAGCTGGAGCGGTCGCTGTCGGACAATTCCGTAGAGGCCTATCTGCGCGATGTAGAGAAACTGGAGCAATATCTCCAGGCACACGGCGGCGAGAAACTGCGGCCACAGGATGTGACGCTGTCCGATCTACAAGGCTGCATACAGTGGGTGTCAAAACTGGGCATGACACCGGCCTCCCAGGCACGGACCATCTCCGGCATCAAAGCGTTTTACAAGTTCCTGCTGTTGGAAGACATGACGCAGGACGACCCGACACAACTGCTGGAAGCGCCCAAGCTGCAGCGCAAGCTGCCTGACGTGCTGAGCTTTGAAGAGATAGAAAAAATCATTGCACAGGTTGACCTCAGCACAGCCGAAGGGCACCGTAACAAAGCCATCCTCGAAACCATGTACAGCTGCGGCCTGCGTGTCAGCGAGGTCACTAATTTACAGATCACCCAGCTGCATATGGACGTAGGTTTTGTACGGGTGGTAGGCAAGGGCAATAAAGAAAGGATGGTGCCTATCGGCCGGGACGCCATGCGGCATATTGATGTATACCGGCGTAATGTACGTATACACCTGCCCGTTAAACACGGGGAAGAAGATACCTTGTTCCTCAACCGCCGCGGCGGGCCGCTTAGCCGTGTGATGATTTTTCTCGTGATCAAGGAACTGACCAAACTGGCAGGCATCGAAAAGAACGTGTCGCCACATACGTTCAGGCATTCTTTTGCCACGCACCTGGTGGAAGGCGGGGCCGATCTGAGGGCCGTACAACAAATGCTCGGACATGAAAGCATTTCCACCACAGAGATCTATACCCATCTGGACAGGGAATACCTGCGCGACACCCTCTCCCGTTTTCATCCCCGGTTTTAAAACAAACAGCCGCCCGAAGGCGGCTGGTACACGATAAAAAAGGGGTCAAACAAAATACTTTCCACCAGGAGTTAAAACAGCGCATTGCTCAGGTGCAATTGCTCCCGTTTCTTTCTGCTTTTGCCAGAGAGTACTTTCATATCGTTGATCCATCCCTGTATATGCCCTGATGCCCATTTGACCATAGACGAACGGTACACCAGATTGACGCAACTGCAGGGCGGAAGGTCTTGTCTTTCCGGTAAGGCGGCATGTGATTCATTTTCCGACAACACCAGTTTGTCATTGTTATATATACGGAAATACACATCGGGCCCCATATTCCGGCGTCCTTGACGGACGGGCTGTAAGGAGCCGTGGTAAAGGTCTTTCCGGGAAAAACGCAGTGTATAACGGCCATATTCATTTGTAAAAGCAGTACCGATCTTTTTGCCGGAGAGCGCATTAAATGCCTCCACCCGTAATGGTGGCTGGTCATTTCCCGTCTCCCGGCGTTGTCTGACAGTACCGGTGATCACCCAGGCGCCGGCTTCTCCCTGGATGGAGTTCCAAATGGCGGAAGGAACAACGTAGGCATAGGCCCCTATATAACCGTTAATACTGCGTTTCCAGTGTAGCACGGCTGTACACAGGTGAAAATTGCGGGGTTGCCGGATACCGGTTTTGCCGGGGAGCGTGTCCAGGCAGAGATCTAACTCCAGCGGTTCAGTAAAAAGGTGTTCCTGTTTCCACGATAGGGTGAAATTACCCTGATCGTCCAGTATAGCTTCCGCCAGCAGGCGGTCCGCTTTCATCAATACTTCTTTGGCTGACAAGGGTTGCAGGTCACTGAAAATTCCTTTGGGGTTGATGGCCGGATAACGGGTGTCCGGCAGGTAAACGCGTATCCGTGCCTGCGAGAGGGGCTCGATGCAGTCGTCACAGATAAGAGCAGAGATATTTCCAATTAACAGGTAACTCATGTTTTTTAATTTTAAAGGGGGCAATGATAGAAACCCGCTGCATACTAAAAACAAACATGGTAGAAAGGCCCTAGTGCATTAATCCGATATGTGTAACAGTTAGTTCGATCCGGTTGCAGTTACAAAGATTAACAACATCAGGATGCTAAGCAAGCGTTGTAAACCTGAAAAAAATAAATGCGTATAAATACGCATTTTTAAGTGACTGTTACGCTATTTCAGTACTTCCTATTAACCTCTTTTCAGGCACAACCCTTTTCCATGCTACATTTCCGGCCACCAGCCGGTTTTACAGGGCAAAACCCACTTACGCAACCAATCTTGCAAACATGTAATATTGTAATAATTTTACCCCAAAACCTTAAACTACCCACAATTATGAGCGATTCTACACAAAGACCAATCCCTGCTGACGCAGGTGGTTTCATTTCCAGAGAGGAAATGGAGACATTATGTAAGAACCATGACGACGAACATGCCCAGCAGAAATCCATGGGCACGCACGTAAAGGCCATGTGTTTTGGTAAAGACAAAGTGCTGGAACTGCTGAATCAACCTGATTGCACCGCACTGAGAATTTACTATGGTCTGAAAATCGACACGGACGGAGACGGCATCAAAGAAAAGAAAATGGTGCTGGTGGCTGTTGACAGTGATGGTAACGACATCCTTCCTCCGGCAGGCGATCCTGCTACGGGTTCCGTTGCGAAAAGCATGTCTTCCGCCCTCATTCTTGACCAGGGCCTTCCCTGTCCGGCTTATTGCTCCGGCGGAGGTACCAAACCACCCACCCAATAAAGGAAAAACGTGAATCTGAATATATTCCTTGGTATATTTTACACGATGATGGGGATCGAAGCTTTGATTTTGATCCCCTTCCTGTTAAAATTCAAAGCGCTGGACGCTACCAGCAAATGGATGTGCTACTACATCATCAGTAGCGTGGTTTTTGCTTCGGGATCTGCTATTACAGCCAATATGGGCATGAACAATATGTGGCTGTTCAGCATAATGAACTTCATACAGTTTGTCGTCCTCTCCTGCTTTTATTGGAACATTATTAAACACCCAACAGTCAAACAGCTTATTACCTACCTTCCCATTCTCGTGCTGGGACTTTGTATTGCCGACTTCCTCAAATTTGAAGGCATCAAATCCTATAATTCCATTAGTGCCGGACTAAAATCAGGTCTCATTATCGCCTATGGTGTTATTTTTTTCCTCCAGCTGCTGACAGACAGAGAGCTACTGGAAAAAGCTATTTATATCAACACGTTGCCCGAATTCTGGTATAGTTCAGGCATCTTTATCTATTTCTGTAGTTCCTTCCTGTTTTCTATCAGCTATAACCTCATCCAATTACCCAAAGACGCACAGCAAACCATGGTGCTCACACTCCTCAGTATAAATTATATTGTTTGTATAATTGCCATGTTTCTGCTGTATATTGGCCTCACAAAAACTAAACGGTTAGGGTATGCAGACAATTGATATTATTGTAATTGGTACTACAGTAATGTTAATCCTTGGAGTGATCGTGATTTTGCTCGTGATGTTCCAACAGAAACAGGTTATACAACACAAGCTGCTGATCAGGGACAAAGATCTGCAACTGCAACGGGAACGACTGGTGGCTGTGCTACAGGGCCAGGAACAGGAACGCAAACGTATTGCGGAAGATCTGCACGATGAAGTAGGCGCGCAGCTGTCTGTGCTGAAACTCAGTATCGGCGGACTGATGCCGCTGCTGAAAACCGGCAACGGGGAAGCTGAAAGGCTGAAGGAAACCAAAGACTTTACGGACATTATTATACAACAACTCCGGTTCATCTCCCAAAGCCTGCACCCCCAGGCGCTGGAAAACCTTGGCCTGGCCCATGCGCTGGATTCCTTCTGCAGCCTTATGAACAAAAACAAGGCAGTAAAAATCCACTTCCGGGTAACAGACAACCCTCAGCCTGTAGACAAGGAAAAAGCACTGAACGTATACCGCGTGGTGCAGGAACTGATCAACAATATCCTGAAACATGCAGCGGCAACAGAGGTGACCATCACTTACCAGACCACCCCCTCCCTGCTGACGATCACTGTTGCAGACAACGGCAACGGGCTGCTGCTGCCTTCACTGGACGCCAACAAAAAGAAAACAGGAAGCCTGGGCCTCAAAAACATCGAGAGCCGCCTCAATATAATCGGCGGAAATATTACCTTCGCCGCGGGCGATCCAATTGGCACACTCGCTACCATTACCGTAGAAAATTATCAGGTTTAGGTACAGAATAGTGAATGGATATGTTGTTTTATTACTAAATTGCCATCCGGTTTTGTTGTACCCATATGTAACAACATGACTTCCAGTAATTTATTAACAAAAAAATAATTTATTTCTCTATAAACTGTTCACTATGGCACACATAAAAGTGGCTATTGCTGACGATCATAAGATCTTCCGCAGTGGAGTGATCAACACGCTGGTACCCTATGACAACATCCGCTTCATATTTGAAGCTGACGACGGCCTGCATCTGTTGCAGCATATGGAACAGCAACAACCCGACGTAATTCTGATGGACCTTAAAATGCCCAACATGGACGGCATTGAGGCCACCATTAAAGTGAAGGAGAAGTACCCTGACGTGAAAGTAATTATCCTCACCATGTATGAGGACGACAACTTCATCGTTCACCTCGTGGAAAACGGCGCCAACGCCTACCTGCTGAAAAATGCAGACCCGGAAGAAATTTATGAAGCCATCTGCACGACGTATGAGAAAGGCTTCTATTTTAATGAAAACGTCAACCTGGCTTTATTAAAGAAAGTTCTACACAAAAACAAACAACAATTCAAGCCTACACTTAAAAACGAAATACAGCTCAACGACCGTGAACAGGAAGTGCTGAAACTCATCTGCCAGGAGCTGACCACACAGGAAATATCTGAACAGATATTCCTCAGCCCCCGCACTGTAGAAGGTATCCGTCAAAAGCTGCTGGAAAAACTGAACGTCAAAAACAGCGTAGGCCTGGTATTATATGCGTTCCGCAATGGACTCATCGAATAATACGCCCCTTTTCCTTTGCCACCAATTATACACTCTATATGAAAACTGTAAGGAACTTCACCGCATCAGCCGCTGCCATGCTGCTGTTATATGCAGGTGCCTCTGTAGCACAGGGTATTAAGATGCCGGCTCCGAGCCCCGGCCAGACTGTAAAACAAGACTTCGCCCTCTCCAGCGTGGAACTCAACTATTCCCGCCCGGTGAAAAAAGGCAGGGTGATCATGGGCGATATCGTTCCCTATAACAAAGTATGGAGAACAGGTGCTAACTCCCCCACCGTTATCACTTTCGGCGAAGACGTAAACTTCGGCGGCAAACCGGTGAAAGCCGGCAAATACGGCCTGCTCACCATTCCGGGCGCACAACAGTGGACCGTTATCCTCACCAGCAGCCTGGATGTGAACAGCCCGTCGCTGTACAAACAGGAAAACGACGTAGCCCGTGTACAGGTTAAACCAGTAGCACAAGCCGCGCAGGAAAGCTTTACCATCGGTTTTGAAGATGTGAAAGAATCTTCCATGAACCTAGTGATCAGCTGGGACAAAGTAAAAGTACCTGTTGCCATCACTGCTGATATCCAGAACAAAGTGCTGGGCCAGATCGATGCTGCGATGGCTGCTCCCGGCGATAAAAAGCCCTACTTCCAGTCAGCCGTTTATTACCTCGAGCACGACCTGGACATTAACAAAGCCAAAACATGGATAGATGCAGCTGCTGCCCAAAGCCCTGATGCGTTCTGGGTTTGGCATCAGAAAGCAAAAATCTACGCGAAAGCGAAAGACAAAGCTGCTGCTAAAGAAGCTGCTCTGAAATCCATCGAGCTGGCTAAAGCTGCTAAGAACGACGACTACGTAGCGCTGAACAACAAACTGCTGGCCACACTGAAATAATTTTAGTCCCGGCTATAAAATATGCGACAAAAAAAATGCAGCGGATAATTTCCGCTGCATTTTTTATTCTCCCTATAGTAAAATATTAAATCGCTGTGGCCTTTTGTTTTACAAAGGGCTGTATCATGAGGGCAAATACCACTACCAGCACACATCCGATAGCATTGAGCCAGAGGAATGACACCTGTTCGGTCCCATACATAGCCAGTACTACTGCTTCCGCCGCAATGGCCCCCCAGAAAGTAGCAGTGCCTCCTACCCGTTTCAGGTAAAACGCCACCATAAAGATACCCAGCGTTACGCCGTAGAACCAGGAGCCCAGCACGTTTACCACCTCAATGAGGCTTCCCAGGCCGCTGGCAAACTGTGCTACCACAATACAAAATACTCCCCATATCAATGACCATAACTTCGACACGCGCAGGTAATGCTCCGGAGAGGCGTTACCGTTATACAGCCGTTGGTAAATATCGATCACTGTGGTTGAAGCCAGAGAGTTAAGCGCTGCCGCGATGCTCCCCCATGCTGCCAGGAAGATAATCGCGATCAACAGGCCTACCAGTCCTTTAGGCAGGTTGTTGACCACAAAATGCAGGAAGATATAGTTGGTATCGTTAGTGTCTGCAGCGGGATCAGCTTTCTTCATCAGTGAGAGCGCCTCTGCCCTTACGGCCTGGGCCTGCTCATCCGTCTGTTTCAGCACTTTTTTGGCGGTTGCCGCAGCTGCAGCGTCGTCCTGCTCCAGGGCAGCCGCCAGCTGTTTCACCTGTTGCTGCTTCTGCGTGGCCAGCTGGCCGTATTGACTTTCCAGTTGCACTAAAGCCGGTCCCTGTGCGGTATTCCGGACTCTTGCCAACTGCGCTTCGTTGAAGAAAATGGGTGCGCGGAAATAGAGATAAAACACAAACACCATTGCGCCTATCAACAGGATGAGGAACTGCATCGGCACTTTCACCAGGCCGTTCATAAGCAGGCCCATACGGCTTTCTTTTACGGACCTGGCAGTAAGGTAACGTCCTACCTGCGACTGGTCTGTCCCGAAATAGGACAAGGCAAGGAAAAAGCCGCCTATCAGGCCACTCCAGATATTGTACTTGTCCGTCCAGTTGAATTTGGTCACAATCACATTCAGCTTCTCCATTTTACCGGACACCTGCAAGGCCTGTTTGAAGCCGATGTCCGCCGGCAGCAGGTGAACGACCATCCAGCCGGCGAGGAACATACCTCCGAAGATGATGGCCAGTTGCAGCGTTTGGGTATAGGCCACGGCGCGGGTGCCGCCCGCCACCGTGTAAATGATCAACAGGCCTCCCATGATCATATTGGTCCAGTAAAGGTTCCAGCCCAACAGGGACGACAGGATGATAGACGGGGCGCAGATACTGATCCCGGTAGACAGCCCTCTTTGTATTAAAAACAGCGAAGCAGTCAGAGTCCTGGTTTTCAGATCAAACCGTTTTTCCAGGAACTCATAGGCAGTATATACTTTCAGTTTGTGAAAGATCGGGACAAAAGTGATACACAGTACCACCATGGCCAGCGGCAGGCCGAAATAATACTGCACGAAACGCATCCCGTCAGTATAGGCCTGGCCCGGCGCCGAAATAAAGGTAATGGCACTGGCCTGTGTACCGATGATAGACAACAGCACAATATACCAGGGCATAGACTGATTGCCGAGAAAGTAGCTTTCCATGCTCTGCTCTCCCCGGCTTTTCCAGACCCCGTAAAATATAATGATCGCGAGAGTGGCAATCAGTACCACCCAGTCTAATGAACTCATGAATATGTTTTGGTGAATAGATAGAAGAGTACGATCAGTGCAACCAGCCAGGCGATCACCAGCACATACCAGTAACGCCAGGTTGGAAACAGCGGTGGCTTCTCTTCTTCCGGACCTGTAGCCATGTAGATATTTTGTTATTTAGATATTTCGTTATTTCAGCATTAGTCGTCTGAACTTTTGGTCCACATGCTTCCTGTCAGCAATCCAAGGCCGATACCAATCAGCAGTCCGATGTGGACCCTCTTTATCTCAAATCCGATGAACAGTCCCAGCAGGATACACAGGATAGCTGCGATCCTCAGTCTGGGACGGTTCTGTACGTGTTTACCAGCCATTTTGTTTTAATGTTGTTTCGCAGAAATCAGGTTCACAAACAAACGATAGGCACCCGGCACGCCTGCGGGCAACTCGCGGAAAAATGCCAGCCCGGTATACACATATCTGCCTTTGCCGTATTGCGCCATGATAGTGGAGCCATCCAGCGGCGATTCACCTTTATCGTTCATCGTAAATAATTTCTTATATGCTTTATCAATGTTTGCAGGGAAATACAAGCCTCTCTCCTGTACCCAGCCGCTGAAGTCCGCGCTGGTGATTTCATTGGGATAATGCATCACCGCATCGTCCGGCTGCAGGAAGGTCACTGCCGCGTTTTCATCTGTCACACGGTCACGGGAAAGGCTAAACGGAAATGGTCCAAGGTTGGTGGTCACCAGCGGACTGTTCACATTATACTGCACCAGCATGGTACCGCCGTTGCTGACATAATCCATCAGGTGGCTTTGCCAGTATTTCATGCGGGGATTGGTATTGTAGGCCCTTACCCCCACAATGATGGCATCATATTGTGACAACTGGTTACCCATGATTTCTTTCTCGCCCAGTTCTGTAACATCATATCCTACCTGGCGCAGGGAAGCTGCTACCAGATCACCGGCGCCGGGAATATACCCCAGTTTGTTGCCATTGTGTTTCAGGTCTACCGTTACCAGTCTTGCGGAAGCTTCAGGGAACAGGGTGATCAGCGGGATATGGTCATAGCGGATATGCTGGATGCTCTGCGTATATTCTTTCCCGTTACAGCTCATCACTATCGTGAACGTATCTACGTGATTGGAAGAGGTGGCCGCTATCGGATGAATGGTGAACCGCAGTTCCTGTTCGTCTCCTTTTTTCTCCATGCGGAAAGGCTGGCTGTTTTCCTTTACAGCGAAGCCAGCAGGCAGCCGCAGCTGTACATTGCCGGTCACCCCGTCAGCAGAAGCGGTAAGCTTCACAGGTACTGTCTGCGGTTGGTTGTTGGTGAAGATATATACCTGGTTGTTCAGATTGGCGACTACCGGTGGTGCTATGACCAGCGGCTCGTATAATTCGCCTTTTACCGGATCAGTGTATTTGTATTGCAGGGGGCGTTCTATCAGGAACTCCTGTCCGCCTATCTCCAGGAAAATGCGGGCCACCAGCGGAGGGGTGTTCTCCGGATTGCCCACCTGCAGCGGGTCTGGGATGGCGTATGTCCCTAATGGATGGGGTGCTGCCAGCCAGTAAGGCTGTGATATTTTTGTGTCAGCAGGAACGGTCAGTGACTGGGAAATGCTGTTGAATTTATTGTAGTCCAGCTCCCGGGCGCCGGTGGCATCCGGTTTACCGGGCAGGTCCACTTTACGCAGCTTCACAGGGAACTGTCCGCGGTTGATCAGCTGTACGGTGGCTTCCATGCCGAACCCCGGTACTACGGAAGGCGCAGTGCTATATGCTTCCGCCCACAATCCTGTGCAGGCGTAGATCAGCTGTTCTGTCTCTTTCAGCTTCTGGTTGCGCCAGTAGCCTTCGGGCAGCGCCTGGACCGCCTTGCGGATGTTGAGCAGCGCGGGGACTGATGCGGCCGGATCTTCGATATTGTAATCGTGGATGGCTTTGTCTACCATTGCGCCGACGGCCGCTCCGCCGGGGATGCGTGACCAGGAGGTGTTTACGCCGTCGAGCAGTTGCTGCCGGGGCGCATCTCCTTTGATGGTCATGAAGTACTCCATGCTGGAACCTCTTCCGGCGGGAACGCCGAAGCCCTGGCTTTTGTGCTGGGAGCGGCTTTCCGCGGCTATCTCCCCATACCCCTTTCCTAAAAGGTAATTATAGGCGCCTACGTCTATTTTGAACTGGTCTTCCGAAATGGTGTTGGCGGAACCGAAGTTAAAAGTGTTCCACAACAGGCGTGTCGTTTTCCAGGGTTTAACGTATTTGAGTTGTTCCGGATATTGTTTGGGATCGGCGGCGGCGGTAAATGCTTCTGCCGCCAGCATGGCGGAGGCGGTATGATGGCCGTGGCCGGCGCGGCTGTCGGCCGGGAAGCGGCAGATGATCACGTCCGGCTGGAATTTGCGGATCATCCATACCACATCGCCCAGGATTTTTTTCTTGTCCCAGATAGTGAAGGTTTCAGCGGGATTTTTGGAGAAGCCAAAGTCCTGTGCCCGGGTAAAGAACTGTTCAGCGCCATCGGTGCGACGTGCGGCCAGCAGCTCTTGCGTACGGATAAGCCCCAGCAGTTCGGACTGCTCGTTGCCTACCAGGTTCTGGCCACCATCACCACGGGTGAGGGACAGGTAACCGGTCCGGTACAGTTTTTCTTTGGCCAGGTAAGCCAGCAAACGGGTGTTTTCATCATCAGGATGGGCTGCCAGGTACAACACGCTGGCCAGCGTGTCCAGCTTTTTCAGTTGCAGCTTGATATCGGCAGCATTCCATACAGGCGACGGCTGTGCCATGGCAGGGACGCCGGCCGTTATCGCTATCAGTAAAGCCAGTGCAGTGCGGATTCTTAGAAACATGTAGTAAAACGTGATTTACAGGTCGCCAAAAATAGGAATAAATTTATGCGAAGGAAGGGATTATTGGTTGAACGGCGAATAAATAAAAAAGGTCCCGGTGTGTAACCGGGACCCTACAAGCAAAAACCAACCAGCTTGCAAAAACCAATTGTCAACAAAGGCGGTTTAGATTAGTTGTATCCTTCGTTTTGCTGGTGGCGTATATTCGGATTGGCATCCAGCTCCCTTTGAGGGATGGGTAAGATTATTTTTGGACCGGGCAGTGCCACGGTGATGGTTCTGTTACTAGCCAGGTATTTTACAAAGGGTGTCCCGGTGCGGGCGAGGTCAAAAAGCCGGTGTCCTTCAAAGGCAAGCTCTTTGCGCCTTTCCAGTGCGATGGCATCCAGCAGCGCTTTCCCGCCGGCTGTTACCGGTGCCGTTCCCGGATTGGCCCGCAATACAATACTGTTGAGCGCCTGCCGTGCGTCTTCCTCCCTGCCAAGGCGGGCAAGGGCTTCCGCCCGGACAAGGTACAGCTCTGCAAGCCGCATCACTTTAATGCTTTCCGAAAAATTGGTGACGTCTTTATATTTCGTGATGATATTGGCGGGATTCTCGCCGCCGTTACCAGCCCGTTTATCTCTTTTCAAAAATCCCAGGCGGACATCCTTGTCGTCATATATCCCTCTTACGTCGTCCGTGGCCAGTACGTCTCCGTAGCCTGCCTGACTGAACATAAAGCTCAGTGCGTCCGTACTGCGGTTGTCAACCGGGGTATTGATGATTTCAAAGATCGTTTCGCTGTTGCCGGTCTGGTTAAAATCGCTCACCGCCTTATCTGTAGCCAGCAGGCTGTATTTACTGCTGCTGATCACCTGGCTGGCGGCGGCTTCCGCACCTTCCCAGTCGCCTTTGTAAAGCAGCACCCTCGCAAGCAAGGCCCGTGCGCTGAACAGGTTGATCCGACCGGAGCTGAATGCGGTGCTCTTACTGTCGTTGAAAAGTCGGATGGACTGGCTCAGGTCTTTGATGATCTGCACGTAGGTGTCTTTCACACTACTGCGGGATGGCGACTGTACCACGTCCACATCTGTGGTGATGGCCAGTGGGATACCCATATGCATGGCGTCCGGCGTGTAGTTATATGCCTGGGCATACAACCGGGCGATATCAAAAAACACCAGTCCACGCACGGCATAAGCCTCGGCCACAATCGCCACGGCTTCGGTGCTGTCTGCGGCAGATGGCGCCAGCAGCACTGAAGGGCCTTTTTGTATGATCATGTTGGCATTGGCTACCACGGCATACAGCTGGTTCCAGGTATCGGTGATGTACTGGTCGTTGGCCGTCACGATAAACTGGTCCAGATTACGGTACCTGTTACTGTTGAGAACACTGATGTATTCATTGTCACCCCGCAGGTCGGGCAACAGTAACATGGCGCGTCCGTAATAGTTTTCATTTTGCATCAGTGAATACACCCCGTTAATGGCGGCCCTGAGGCCTGCCAGGTCTTTAATGGCATGGCGTGTTTCCGTTGCTGCCGTTGGGTCCTGGTTAAGGAAATCCTTACCGCAACCGGTGATCAGTGCAGCTATCAGGACCCAGGCAATATGTTTATATCGTTGCAACATGCGTGGTTAAAAGTTAACGTCAACTCCTACAAGAAAGGTTTTGAAAATTGGTGGCCGTTGGTCATAATCGCCTGTCACAGGCACTTCCGGGTCCATCGTCAATTGCCGGTCTTTTACATACATCCAGAGGTTGTTGCCTCTGAAATACACCCTTGCTTCGGTGAGCCCTGCTTTAGACAGCCATAGCTGAGGCAGGTTATAAGCCAGCAGCAGGTCTCTTAAGCGGATAAAGCTGCCGTCGTACAGAAAGCGGGAAGAGGCCTGGTTGCTGAGGCCTGTTTGTGTACCGCCAAATACCACTTTAGGAATATTGGTGATATCTCCCGGGTGCTGCCAGCGGTTTTCGTATATCCGCCGGGAGAGCTTGGAGGAAGCGCCAAAACCGCCGCTGCCGTCCGATTCCGTAAAAGAGCCCCAGTTATCGTACACTTTGTTGCCCCAGTTATAGAAGAACTGAAAGCTAAGCTCAAAACCTTTGTAGCTGAAGTGGTTGGTAATGCCTCCATAAAATTTAGGGAGCGCACTGCCCTGATTGAACCGCTGTGCTTCGCCGTATACTTTGGTCGTTGCTGTTTTATCTGCGTTGGTATACCACAGTGCTTCACCTGTCTGCGGATCTGCGCCGGCATATCCCACGAGATAAAACTGATAGAAATCACCGCCGACTTCCCGTTTGTATATACTCGTCATCGGGTTGTCCAGTCTTGTGATCGTATTCTTTAAGGTAGAGAAGTTAAAGTCCGTGCGCCATGAAAAAGATTCCGGGCGTGCGGGCAGTATGTTACGCGAGCTGAGAGACACTTCCCAGCCACTGTTGCGCATTTCGCCGTTATTGCGGAATACTGTCGTGATCCCGTTGGTGGATGATACCGGTACGTTCAGTAACAGGCGGGAGGTAACCCGGTTGTAATATTCAACGGTACCGGATATACGATTTTTCAGCACGGAGAAATCGATGCCTGCGTTGAAAGGTTTGTTCTGTTCCCATGTAAGATAGGGATTGGGGTATTGTCCTAACACATACCCCGGTTTCCCATCATAATCATTAGCCGGATTGTACAGCGACAAAGAGGCATAGTTGTCAATTGCCTGGTTTCCGTTGCTGCCGTAGCTAGCACGTAATTTTAATTCGTTGATGCCGGGAATATCATGCATGAAGCCTTCTTTATAGATATTCCAGGCTACGCCGACAGACCAGAAATTGGCGCCGCGTTTCTGCGCGCCAAACCGGGAAGAGGCATCCCGTCTGATGGAGCCGGAGAGATAATATTTTTGCTGATAGTCATATCCTGCGTTAAGGAATACGCCAGTCAGGGAATTAGCGGCGTTGACCGAACTAATGAATTCGGGCCTGGAGGCGTCAGCGAGTTCGCTTTTGCCGGGCAGGAAATTGGTGGCAGAAGCGTTGTTACCGGTATTCCGGGTGCGCTGTGCTTCAAATCCTGCGAAAGTATTAATGCCGTGTTGGCCCCAGCGGCGCTGGTACCGCAGAATGCTGGTGGATACCCAGTTATTCCACAGATTGTTGTTGACATAACCCCTGCCATTGGTATTTCTGCCATCACCGAAGTTAGGTGGGTAGAAAGAGTTGCTGCGGGCATAGTTAAGATCGAGGCTTATTTTAGATTCGAGCGACAGGCCGTCGATGATGACGTATTTGGCGCCTGCGCCGGCCAGCAGCCCATAGATAGCACCGGTCCGGGTTACTTCGTTGAGTACCGCCACCGGGTTGAAACTGGTATTGTAACTAAAATCATAAGAGCCATCAGGGTTGTAGACCCTCAGCCAGGGCTGTATACGGGCGAATGACCGTACCGGGTTGGCGAGCAGTCCCACATCTCCTACTGCATTGGCTTTCTGATAGGCCAACGACAGGTTGACGTTAAAGGAGAGCCGGTCTGTGGCCTGGTTGCTGAGATTGAGTTTTCCGGTCATCCGCTGATAGTCTACGCCGCGAAGCGCAGATTTGGAATCATAGTAACCACCGGACACATAAAAGCGGGTTTTGTCCGTACCGCCGGCAGCGGAGAGATTAGCCTGTGTGTAGCTGCCGGAACGTGTCAATAAATTCATCCAGTTGGTATTGACGGTAGTATCTATGCCGCGGGCCTGTAATTCGCGTATAAAGCCAGCTTCACCGCTGCCGTCATTTTTATTGTACCATCCTTCACGCAGCAGTTCGATCATCTCACGGGTATTGAGCGGATAGTTGCCTTTGGGGATGGTGAGGGTATTGACGCCCTGTTGTGCGCTGACGCTGATCCGTGTGCGTCCGGGCCGGCCGGTCTTGGTGGTGATCAGTATCACCCCGTTGGCAGCGCGGGAGCCATAGATAGAGGCTGCCGCAGCATCTTTCAGCACGGAGATGGAGGCGATATCAGCGCTGTTGATACCGGCTAGTGAATTCACATTAAAGTCGGTGAGGTCATCTGTCACTACCGGTACACCGTCCACTACGTAGAGCGGGGTGCTGCCGGCAGTGATAGAGCCTATACCACGGATACGGATACTGGGTACCGATCCGGGTTGGCCGGAACCATTCGTAGATTGAAGTCCCGGGACATTTCCTTGTAAACTTTCCTGGAAGCTGCTACGGGGGGCCTTGTCATACAAGGCCGAGTTAACCATAACAGCTGAACCTGTCAAAGAACCTTTTGTTTGAACGCCATAGGCCACTACCACTACTTCATTCAGTCCTCTGGCGTCGTCCTTCAGGACGATATTCAACGTCGATCTGTTACTGATCGCTACTTTCTGTTCCTCGTATCCGATAAACGAGCAAACCAGTGTGCCCGTTGGAGGGGCCATCATCCGGAACTGCCCGTCAGTGCCGGTGGTTGCGCCTTTATTGACGCCGGCAATCCGGATGCTTACCCCTGGCAGCGCGTGACCACTGATGTCGGTCACCTGACCACTGACGATGATATCCGGGATAGCTGCCTGTGCACCGGGTACGATGGCAATAAGGCCATCGGTCAGCGGTTTGTAAGTGAGCCCGGTTCCCTGCAATATATGCCGGAGGGCTTCCTCTGCTGGTTCCTCTTTCAAGTCGATTGTAACCCGGATGTGCGCGGGTATCAGATCGTTGCGATATACGAAACGATAATTACTTTTTTTCTCAATCAACTTTAACAGGCGTGTCAGTGGCATCTGGTCTGCCTTCACCGATATTCGTTCACTTTGCCCGAACACGTGACCTGTTATATGTAGAGAGGTAATCAGAATAATAAGGGACACCAGTTTCATTAGCAGTACAACATTTTCCTTATGTATGTGCAAAAGGATGACAAAATGTATGTTTTTTTTGCATACATTTAGGTTGTTAAAGGTCAATAAAACGACGACAGTACTACATTGCCAAGTGAAGCTAACTGCCGTTTGACTTGAACAAAAGGGTAAATGTTTGCAGCATTTGCCCTTTTTTATGCCAATGGTATCTTTTCTTTTTTGCCGAACATAAACGTGCTACTGGTTGATAAATACCTCGTTGCCTTTTACCTCGCAACGGAAAGATGATGTAACCTTCAGCGCCTCCAGAATCTGAGGCAGTGATTCATTTTTGAAAGTACCGGTAAACCGGTACGCCTTCAGCTTTTTATCCGTCAGATAAACCTTCACACCAAACCAGCGTTCCATTTTCAGTGCTACGGAGCCAAAATTTTCATTGTCGAAAACCAGCACATTATCACACCAGGCTGTTTCATTGATCAGGTCGTCCTGCCCGTTCGCCTTCACTTGTTCCATGCTGTAACCCAGTGTAGGTCTGGCATTGCCGTCCTGTGTATGTCTGATAATAAATTTCTGGTTAGGCTGCAGTTGTACCCTGTGTTGCTGGTCGTCTGCCGGCACTACTTCCACTGATCCGGAGATCAGGGACGTTTCTGTTTGTTCTTCGTTGGGATACGCTTTGATATTAAAAGCAGTGCCCAATACATTGACTGCCATGCGGCTGGTCTTCACCACGAACGGGTTTTCCGCATCCCTGGCCACTTTAAAGAAGGCTTCTCCGGAGAGGAACACTTCCCGCTTTTGTTGCGTGTTCATATCACGCTGGTAGGTTATGCGGCTACCACCGTTGAGCCACACCTCTGTGCCGTCCGGCAGGGTGGCACGGGAACGGGAACCGTTCCGGGTCTGGATCTCGGCTATTTCCGCCGGCACTTTATGGGTAGTTTTGCTGCTCAGGAGGAAAACGCAATACCCTGCCAATACCACGACCAGTGTGGACAATGCCACCAATACCCCTGCCCTGCTTTTCCGGTGACCGGTAATGCCCTCTGTCAGCAATTCCGTGGCGACCAGGTCACCGCCAAGCCGGACCATGTGTTTCTCCAGGGCGAGTTCTGTTTTCTCCGTCCATCCTGGCGCAGCCACCGGTACAGGCAAGTTGCCGAGCACCGACACCTGGTACCGCATCTCCGGATATTGCACCAACAACTCCTCCAGCTCGCGCAATTCAGCCATAGTGGCCTCGCCCGATACCTTTCTTCCCAGCAATAACCAAATTCTTTCCTGTTCCATGTCGTTGTTGCAAAGCATGATTGTAATAAAAGGACATGCAGATTTCCAAAATCTACTATTCCCTCACTAAATTTTTTTTACTTTTTTTTAACGGGAGAAATGAAGGTGTATCACCTCGCTGATTTTTTTCAATGCCTGCGCCATGTGCACATCAATGGTGTTCACTGAGATATCCAGTATCTGGGCCACTTCCTTGTATTTCAGGCCGTCTTCCCGGATCAGTTTAAAGATCATTTTCCTTTTAGGTGGGAGTTGATTGATGGCCGACTCAATCTTTTTGATCATTTCGCCGGATATAAATATTTGTTCCGGTGTGGCATAACCGGCGCTGACATCCACCTCCAGTTCATCGAGGCTGAAATGTTGCGTTCTGGATGCGCGGTTCAGATAGTTCAGCGCGATATTTTTAGCAGAGACGTACAGGTATACTTTAATGTTCTGCACCTGCAGCAGCCTTTCCCGGTTTCTCCAGATATTCAGGAACACATCGGAGGCAACTTCCTCTGCCGACTCCCATGATTTAACAATGGAGAAGGCAAACTGGCTAAGTGGTTTATAGAATAAACGAAATAAGGCCTTATAGGCCTGTTCGTCGCCGAGCGACGCAATGCGCTCCACCAGCAGTTGTATATTCGCTTCCTCCCTCAATTGAATGGCCGGTTATTTTCAGGTTGATTGAGATGCAATGGCTAAAGATAATCAGGAATTGTGAAAATCCGCTTATTTTTTGAACATAAAGTACACGGCGCCGATCAGAAAGACAAAAGAGACAAGGTAGTTCCAGCGAAGCGGTTCTTTCAGAAAGAAGACGGCGAAAACGCTGAAAACAGTGAGGGTGACCACTTCCTGTATTGTCTTCAGCTGAAAGCCGTTGAACCCTTCCTGGGCTCCATAGCGGTTGGCCGGCACCATGAAACAGTATTCAAAAAAAGCGATGCCCCAACTGATCAGGATCACCTTCCACAGAGCCGTGTCCTGATGTTTAAGATGCCCGTACCAGGCAAAAGTCATAAAAGTATTGGAAACAAGTAGCAGGATAACCGTGCGCATAAATGAGTGATTATTGTTTTATGTCTTCTATAATGGAACCAGGAGTGATCAGTGGTAAGATGGCATGATGCAGGAAAGTTCCTCTGAAAGTGGCAAACATCACCCCCCTTGCCGTTGAAAGCGCTGTGCTGTGGAGGACTTCCACAAGATCGTCCGGCATGTCCGGCTGACCAGAAGCATTGAGCCGTACCACATCCGCAAAGTTGCTCATGGTGAAGGTACAATTGATGGCAAGGCTTCCCAGTTGCCGGGTGATGTTTTCGTTGTGTACACCGATTTTTACGGTTACCAGTACCTGGCTTCTCTCATCATCTGCTTTGCTGGTGATATGGATATCAAAATGAAAGTTCTCAAACGGGGGATGGTCCCCTGGATAATGCAGGGAACTGTCCAGCAGGTCTATGGCCAGGAGGACGAGGTGTTGCGGCCCTGCTTTTGCCGGTGATGATCGTTTAGTCATGAGCGTAAATTGGCAATAAATTCGGATTTGGATATAGCAGTTCCTTTGTTACAGGCAGCTATGGGTATCTTGTATCTGGTCCCACAGGTATTTCCTGAACTGGAACTACGCGGCTGCAAATCCTGCATCGGCAACAACAAGGCTTGTCAGCGCACGTTTGTGGCCGGCGAAAATGAAGCATGGTTTTCTGGAATATTTCCGGAGCTGACTGTTAGCCTTACATCCCTCACGGTCCGCGGTGGCGCGGGCGTAAAGAATGTCACGACCGGCACTTCCAGCGCGATGGCTATTTCAGACAGCGTATCAATGGTAAAATTATGTGTTCCGCTTAACCAGCGGGAAATTTCAGAGGGGTTTTTGCCCATCCGGGCGGCCAGTTCCTTGTTGGACATGCGTTTGCCGTCCATGACTGCGGCAATGCGGCCGGCCAGCACAAAACGTGTTTCCACCTGCAGGCTTTCCAGCGGTGTGATGCTGGCCATCACATCGGCAATAATTTTACTACTGTATTTCCTGGCGCCCTGATGTCTGTTTTCCATCTGATCTATATATTAAGTTTCCCCATAGCCGGGCTTCCTGCTCCGACCAATAAATATCCCCTGTCCGGATTTTATGGCTGATGTCGCGGGCAATCCAGGTCAACAGCTTTTCAGGGATGACCACTCCGCTTCTTCTTCCTGTTCTTGGCGTACCACCACCAATGATCAGTGCCGCCGTTCCCACCCGGTAACAATACAGCCGGAGCTTTTTCTCCGGATGGTCAAACAAAGCACAGACCCCGTCGGCAGGCCGGCCCCGTTTTACTTTAAAAAACCTGTTCTGCATGCCGTAGCGGTTGCCAATATAAGAAAGATACTGGGTAATGCTTCTTATTTCTGTGGCATGCTCGCGTACATGCGCTTTAACAAAATGATCGAACAACGTCAGATTGTCGTCAGCTATCATTACAGAATAGATACCGGCCCGCTTGCCGGAGAACTGCTGCAGTTCAATAATTTCGTAATTCACGTAGATCAGTTGGGTTTAACGATGTCAGATAATGGTTGATATGGTGACAATTATTTACCTAAATAACTTAAAACACAATTTTATCCATCCGGCCCAACTCCGAAGTTTTGAAGAAAGAGCCGTTTCCGGCTCTTTTTCTGGGGCTTTAACAAACGACATGGATAAAATAAAAAATTCACTCAAATACAAATACAGGATCAAATGTAGGAAAGTTTTTCAAACTGAAAAAATATTTATTGATTTATAAATCATTTTTTAAGTTTTAATATATCAATTTCTATCAGTTAATATACTTATAACGCAATAATATCTTAAAAAAGCCCTCACTTATGGGCATAAAAAAAGGGGGGCCGAAAAAGCTCCCCTGAGATCAAACCAAAATGGGTTTCCATTTTAGGATGCTATTGAATTGTTGGATGCTATACGATTTATTGTTCCAGCTTGATTTCGCCAAGATCGGTAGCTTTACCATTTTCCACTTTTACATCCTTGATAACTGCGCTTTTGTAAGGCGATTTACCAACGATGGTGATGGTGTAAGTACCAGCTTTGGCAGCCGGAATTGCGAAAGCGCCTTGTGAAACGGCACCTTTCAGTTTTTCACTGCCGTTGTCCGCTTCTACTTCAGCAGCGCCGTCGGCAGGTGTAACTTTACCGCTGATGGAACCGCCATCTACAGTACGGAGAGAATCCATACCTTTTACGGAATCCATACGCAGGGAATCGTTACGGAAGAGTGAGTCCATTCTGGACACAGAATCAACACGGGAGAAAGAATCTACGCGGGCAAAGGAATCAATGCGGGCGACAGAATCAATACCGGCAATAGAATCAATGCGGGCAATGGAATCCAGTCCCATCAGCGAATCCACCCCGATAGACAGGGAATCAAAACGCGCCACTGAGTCAACAGACATCAGTGAGTCCATCTTAACTGAAGCACTATCCAAAGACCTAACAGTCGTTGCATCAGCACTTTTAAACGAAGACATCCCTACTACCATTGCAGCTAAAGCGAGCATTCCTGTGATTGTTTTTTTCATGGCATTCAATTTTTTGTATGGTTAAAATAATGATGACAACCGTATAACCAGTTGATTGTGCATGATTTTTGTATTGTTGCACAGATCCTTTAACCGGCTGTATACTAACAATACATTCGACAATGCACTTACCATTAGTGAAAGAAATGTTAAAGACAAAAAATTCAATAAATACTGAATGCGAAGTGATTAAAATTTATCTTCGCACTGGCGGAAACAAAAGATCAAAGCATGTTGCAACTAAGTAACGACGAAATAGTAAAGGGCATCAGAAGCAGGAATAAAGTGGTGTTTGAAGCTGTCTTCAAACAGTTCGCTCCTTCTATGTATAATATTGCCTTTCGCTATGTAAAAGATGAAGATGATGCCAACGATATGGTGCAGGATGTATTCCTCAATTTGTGGAAAGGTGCGGAAAACCTGGATGAGAGGGCCCCTATTAATCATTACCTCGCCCGCGCCACCGTTAACACCTGTCTGAACCGCATCAAAAAAGAACAACGGAAAGAAGTATATGCAAAGGAGCAGTTACTGACAGCCTCTCCTGCCGAGACGTCCCATTCGAAGCTGGAGCATAAGGAGCTGGAAGCCCAGTACCGGTCGGCCCTCGACAAGCTGCCGGAACAATGTCGCCGCGTGTTTGAGATGAGCCGCCTCAAAGGCCTGTCTCCCGCGGAAATAGCGGAACAACTGAACATCTCCATTAATACTGTATATGCGCACCTGACAACCGCATTAAAAAAACTGCGGGTGGTTTTAATTAATAAGGAATAAAACCAGAATTTTTTTTCTTTACCACTAATGGTAACCCATTTTCCGATTGTATAGTTAATAAGTAGCCATGAATAAGAAAACTGATATAGATATAGTGATCCGTTACCTGGAAGATCCGGACAACGAGCAGCATAAACAGCAGCTCAATGACTGGATTCAACAGGACACCGCTAATCTGGATATTTTTCTGGATATGAAAGCGATGTGGCAGGGAGATCCTCTTCCGGCAGCATCCGCCTTCGACACCCAGAACCAGTGGCTACAACTAAATGCAACCCTGGAAACCCTTCCATTCGCCACCATCAGCGCTCCAGCCGCTATCACAGCCTCCCGCAATACCCGCGTCTTTCAGATGAAAGCCCGCTACTGGTGGGCAGCTGCGGCCGTGCTCGCGATTGGCCTTACCTGGACCTGGCTGGGACCCGGCAGCTATAAAACCATTACCACCGCTCAAAACCTCGATAGCCTCCACCTGCCGGACGGCTCTATGGTATATATTAATGCACACAGCACCGTACGTTACTCACGCACTTTTGGCAAAGACAACCGTCATATCAAAATAGACAAGGGCGAAGCCTTCTTTGACGTGGTGAAAAATGATGCCCTCCCCTTCACCGTAGACGCCCCTGATGTGGAAGTTGAAGTGCTGGGCACCGCTTTCAACGTGAAAGCAGCCAAAGCCGGCGTAAAAGTATTTGTTCAGTCCGGGAAAGTAAGTGCCGCCTATAAAAGCAATGGCTCCGGGAAAAAAGTGATCCTGACCCCTGGCCAGGAAGCCTCCCTCGCCCGCCACGGCAATACGATCGATACCCGTTTTTATAAGAAAAACAATAACATCCTCGCCTGGAAAACAAGATGCCTGACCTTCGATGACGCTCCGCTCAACGAAGTAGCAGCCGCCTTGTCCGATTTCTATAACGTACAGGTAAATATCAGCAACCAGCAACTGAATGACAAAAAACTGCTGGCCACCTTCCCCAATATGCCGCTGGAGGAAGTATTGGACATCATGCGGAAAACACTTCAAATCAACATCACCTATAAAGACAATCTGGTAGAGATCTACTAACCGGCGCCCGACCCTCTTTGCTTATGCAGCATGCTATGCTACAGGCGCCGCGCTCTCATACCAGGTCCAGGTGCGTGCCTGTTTTCTTTTTTTGCTTTGTTATCCTGGTTTTTGCCGGCTCCCTGGCTGCCGCTCAAACCCCTGATGCCCAGCCCAAACGAATTTCCCTGCAATATGTTAACGTCAGCCTGAAAACTGTTATCCGGGACATCGAAAAACAAACCCGCTACACTTTCGCTATTTCCACCGATGAACTTGAAACCCGCAAAGGCGTCAGCATCCATGTGCACCATGCTGCGCTGGCAGACGTGCTGCGGCAACTGTTCCCCGTTTCCCGTTATAAAGTGGAAATCAGGGACGGACAAATCATCGTCATACCACAAAATGCTGCACTCACCGATGTTTCCGGCGATACCGACAACCGGCCCGCCAATAACAACCGGTGGCAGGTGACAGGCACCGTCACTGACGGACTGGTACCCCTCAGCGGCGTATCGCTGCGGGAACAAGGCACCTCCAACGGCACTGCCACCAACGAAAACGGCAATTTCAAACTGGACCTCGCCTCGGGGCAGGCAGTGCTCACTGTGTCGCTGATAGGCTTTGAATCCAAAGAGATCGCCGTCCGCGACCGGCACAATTTCTCCGTCACCCTGCAGCCCGACCTGAAGAAACTCAATGAACTGGTGGTGCTCGGATATGGCCTGCAGAAGCGGGCCAACATTACCGGGGCCATTGCCCAGATAGACGGCGCCCGGCTCAAAAGCAGGCCCGTACCCAATGTGATGGCCGCGCTGCAAGGCACCGCCACAGGCCTGGTGGTCACCCGAAGCAATGGACAGCCCGGCAAAGAAGGCTTTAATATACAGGTACGCGGCGTCAACTCCGGTAATAACAACACACCTGTCATCGTTGACGGCGTGCCCGGCTCCCTCGCTGTGCTCAATCCGGACGATATTGAATCCGTTTCCATCCTCAAAGACGCCTCTGCCGCGTCCATCTATGGCGCACGCGGCGCCGGCGGCGTGGTACTGGTCACCACCCGCACCGGCAAACCCGGCAAACTGGCGATCGATTTTAATACGCTCGCAGGCTTCGAAACGCCCATTCGGATACCACACCGGCTGCCCTCAGCCCAACAGGCCCGCATGGAAAATGAAGCTACCGTCAACGCCGGCGGCATAGCACCATGGCAACAGGGAGAAATAGACCTGATGCAAAAAGGCAACTATTACGCAGACGACTATACGAAACCGGGATACTATCGTTATTATTACAACTTCGACCAGCTATCGCTGCTCTCCAAAAAGAAAACAGGTATACAGAATTACAATGTCTCTGTTAAAGGTGGCGACTCGCTGAACCAGTTCTCCGCCTCCTTCGGATACTTCGGCCGGCAGGGACTATTTGTGGAGGGGCCTGACAGGACACACCGCGTCAACGCCCGCTTTAACATCAACAATCGCTTCAGCAAACACATCAGCCTCGAAACACGCCTGTCTTACGCGCAAACCAACACGTTCTCCCCTTCGCAGCCGGCAGAAGGCCCGCAAGGCTTGCTGGCAGGGCTTTACAGAGGCCCCGGCAACGTCCCTGTTTTTGTACCAGGCACGCAGCACTACGCCTTTGGCGCCGCGCCTATCTATGCCATGTTGCATGATGGCGGCACCCGCGAGGAAAAAAACAACTACATCGATGCCGTCTTTACGCTGCGGACCGACAGTCTCCTTGCCAAAGGCCTCTCGCTCCGGCTGGTGTACAGTCCGCAACAACACACCCTGTATGATAATCTCGGCCGGAACAGCATCCAGCTATGGAACAAGCTGTCGCCGGTAGAAACCGTGCAGGAACACAGCCTGCTGCAAAAGAGCAAGCTACAGGGCAAGGGAGGCAACCTCCAGCTGCTGGCGGATTACGATATCAAAGCCAACAAACACAATCTTCATATACTTGGCGGCTATACGCAGGAAACATATAACACCGATCAAAATACCGCAGCGTCTTATGATCTTTCGCCTGACAATGTCAACAGTTATTATTTTAATGGCCCGCCGCAATACACCATGACCCAGTTTACCAATGGCACGCTCATGTCGTTGTTTGGCAAGATCAACTATAATTATGACAACCGTTATCTGCTGGAAGCCAATTTGATTGGCGGCCGCCTGTCGCAGCGCAGCAGCGCTTTTCCGGCGATGGAACAATGGCAGGCCTTCCCTTCGTTTTCTGCCGGATGGCGGCTGAATAACGAAGAATGGTTTTACCGTGCCTTTCATTTCTTCAATGAATTTAAACTGCGCTGGTCCTGGGGAAGATTGGGAAATGTCAACAGTTGGAACAGTATTGACAATGATGAAAGGCTCAGCACTTTTACTTTTGGTTACAATAATCCCTTCTCTCCTTTTGTCTACAAAAATCCTATTCCCCAGGCATCGGGATGGGAAAATATTTCCACTTACAACTACGGTTGGGACGCTACCCTGTTCCGCGGCAGGCTCACGCTTTCTGCAGATTATTTTGTGAAACATAACCGCGACATGCGCATACCGGTACAGCTGCCCTCTACTGCCGGCGCATGGCCGCTGCGCTTCAATACCGGGGAAATGAGGTCATGGGGCTGGGAACTGAACGCCGGCTGGCGAAGCAGCCATGGGCCTTTCACCTGGTACCTCAACGCCAACCTGTTCAACAACCAGACGAAAGTGCTGCGCAATGATGGCGTAACACCACAGGCAGGCTGGAATGTAGGCATCGCCGGTTACCCCTATGCATCGTTGTTTGGTTATATCTCCGATGGTTATTTCCAAACAAAGGCGGAAGTGCAGCAACACGCCTTCCAAAGCGCCAATACCGGCCCCGGTGATATCAAATACCGGGATGTCAACGGGGACCATCAGATTGACAACCGTGACCTTGTATACCTGGGCAGCACAGATCCGCAGCTGGCCTATGGCATTGACGCAGGCTTCTCCTGGAAAGGCCTTGAATTCTCGATTTTCTTCCAGGGTGTCAGCGACCGTAAAGTAATGCCTGATCCCCGCTATAATATTCCTTTTGTCAATGGCGGGCAGCAGCCGTGGGACATCAACCAGGACTACTGGACACCAGACCGTCCAAATGCATTGTTCCCCCGCCTTTATCTGCACGATGAACAGAATACCGCTCCTTCCAGCCACTGGGTGATGAATGGCGCTTATATCCGTTTGAAAAACCTGCAGCTGGGGTATAACCTGCCCTCTGCCTGGCTAAAACGCATCCCTGTTAAAAACCTGCGTCTTTACTTCTCCGGACAGGACCTCTGGGAAAGCACGAAGATGAAGATCCGCTACTACGATCCGGAGCAGGCTGGCGGATATATCGGTAACGCCTATCCGTTTTTCAGGTCGTATACGATTGGATTGAATGCTTCCTTTTAATGGGGACCGACATAAAAATAAACAGGCCGTCTCTTGCAGAAGAGACGGCCTGTTTATTTTCAGTCAATATAGTTCGTGTTATACCAGTTCTTGTTTTTTGCCTGCCAGCAGGTACAGGGCGGCCATTCTCACAGCCACGCCGTTTTCCACCTGGTCGAGGATGATGGACTGACCGGAATCTGCCACATCGGAATCCAGTTCCACGCCACGGTTGATCGGGCCGGGGTGCATGATCAGGATTTCCTTGTTGAGGCTGTCCAGCAGCTGGCGATTAACACCGTAGGCCAGTGAATATTCGCGGAGAGAAGAGAACAGCGGCGTGTTCTGTCTTTCCAGCTGAATACGGAGCACGTTGGCCACATCGCACCATTGCAGCGCTTCGCGGATATTGTAGCTCACATTCACGCCGAGGGCGGCAGCCATATGTTTGGGAATGAGTGTAGGCGGACCTACCACGGTCACTTCAGCACCGAGTTTTTTCAGGCAGTAGATATTGGACAGCGCCACGCGGGAGTGCATAATATCGCCGCAAATGGCGACTTTCTTGCCTTCCACCGTACCGAGCTTTTCCCGGATGGAAAAAGCGTCCAGCAGCGCCTGTGTGGGATGTTCGTTGATACCGTCACCGGCATTCAGGATGGGCACCTGAATATGGCGCGACAGGAAATGCGGCGCACCGCTGGCCGAATGGCGCATTACCACCACGTCCACTTTCATGGACAGGATGTTGTTGACCGTATCGATCAGCGTCTCTCCTTTTGACACGGAGGAGCCGGAAGCGGAGAAATTGATAGTATCTGCGCCCAGCCTCTTTTCCGCCAGTTCAAAAGAAATGCGGGTACGGGTTGAGTTCTCAAAAAATAAATTAACGATGGTAGTATCGCGCAGCGTGGGAACTTTTTTAATCGGCCTTTGTAAAACCTCCTTAAACTGGTCGGCGGTTTGAAAAATAAGTTCTATATCCTGGCGCTGCAGATCGCGAATTCCGAGTAAGTGTTTTACAGAAAGTGACATTAATGTGCAAATATAAAGGGTGAAATCTGAATTGAAAAATCCGGTTTATGTTAATCAACCAGAATAACTTCATCTTTCCCATCTCTTTGCTCCCATAATACCCTTACTTTCTGAGAAATAAGAGCATCGATGGTGCGCCCGGTATAATCGGGCTGAATGGGCAGCTGACGGCTGAAACGACGGTCTATCAACGCCAGAAGTTCTACCGAAGCCGGCCTGCCGAAGTCGAGCATGGCATCCAGCGCCGAACGGATAGTCCGGCCTGTATACAACACGTCGTCTATCAGCACCACCTTTTTATTTTCTATGGAGAAATTAATGTTGGTCTCGCTGGGCACATGCAAAGTTTTGCCTTTGTTGTAATCGTCCCTGTAAAATGTAATATCCAGTTTGCCGTAATGGATAGTGGTGCCGGGCAACAACTTCTTCAGTGTTTCATAAATCCTGTCCCCCAGATAGATGCCCCGTGGCTGCAACCCTATCAGTACCGTGTTTTCAAACTGCAAATGATTCTCGATCAGCTGATGGCAAAGTCTGTCTATCGTAATAGCCAGCTGCTTACCGTTTAGTATGGTTTTCAAAACAATACGCTTTTAAGTGCCAAAAATACGGATTAATGCCACACATAAAAAGATGAAAATCATAAAGCAGCTGGATAAATATCACTGACTTTCATTTTTCGGTACGGGATAATTCGATTATATAGCAGGAAATTAATATTTAACCCACGCCATTTTATGAAAAAAATTATCATTCCTGTACTGGCAGCAGCGTCCTTTCTGAATTGCAGCCAGTTGTCCGCCCAACAGAAGAAAAATTTTATCAGTGCTGGCTTTAGTGTTTCGAACAAAAAAAAACAGTACGACCTGGGCAGTGGTATTACCGGTAAAACCACCAACAACACCTATACCGGGATTGCCGCCTATGGCCATTATTTCCGTGAACGCTGGGCCGTTGGCGTTCAAGCATGGTATGTCAACACTGCCAGTTCTCCTATGAACGAAGCTGAAACGAAAAGCAGCAAGGTAAATTTTGGACCCTTTATACGTTATGAACAGCCCATTTGGAGCAACCGCTTGTCGGTGTATGCAGATGGCGCATTCAACGCCGGCCTCGGTAAAGCCCAAGCCTCCGGCCTTCCCGGAACCGATAACTACCATCCGGAAAGAAACAGCTCTAGTTTTCAGCTCAGCATCGTTCCCGGGCTGATGTTTCACCTGACGCCCTCCTTTTCACTGACCGCCAACATGGGCAATTTTTTCCTGGCCAGTACCCAAACCGATAAAGTAAAAGGCACCTCGGAGAAAACAACCATGACAGATGTCGGAATGTTTAAGGACTTCGGATTTAACAGCGTAGTATTTGGTATCAACTTTCACTTTTAAAAAACAGCGGGAAATTAGTTGCGCTAATTTCCCGCTATCTGTCGTACTTTAGTCGTACCAAAATATTGGTATGAAAACACTCAAGTTAATCATTGCTATGGCAGCCTTCCTTCAATTCTGGGGTTCTTCTTCCCAAGCCCAAATCAAAGTCGGGGACAAAATCCCGGCTTTCAGCCTGCAGGACCAAAATGGGAAAACCTTCGACATCAGCACCGTACTGGGCAAGCAGCCGCTTGTCATCTACTTCTATCCGAAAGATGAAACCAGTGTGTGTACCAAAGAGGCTTGTTCTTTCCGGGATTCCTATCAGGATTTCCAGCATTACGGCGCCATGGTGATCGGTATCAGCTCCGACAATGTAGCTTCCCACAGAAGTTTTGCCACCCATCATAATCTCCCCTTCACTTTACTCAGTGATCCTAAAAATGAAGTACGCAAACTGTTTGGTGTGCCTAAAACCTTTGTCATTCCCGGGCGTGTGACTTACGTGGTAGATAAAAAGGGGATTGTGGTGCATGAATTCAACAGCCTGCGCGACGGGGAAAAACATGTGACAGAATCACTGGAGGCGTTGCGGAAGATGTAACTATTAACCTGCGATGGGCCCCCTGTCAAAGCTTGCGCAAATCGCGAAACGAGGCTATTTCCTCTTTCAGCTGGAACAATTGTATGCTCCAGATAAGCCCCTGTACAAGCGTATAGGCCGTGAGTGCAAGGAAAACAGACAGCTGGCTGACGTTGCCCAGTTTATCGGCCATCAGTAATATTCTAACCAGGAAAACGGCGGCAAGGCCAAGGAATATAAGCACCTTGGTGCCTTTCTTCTTCAGTTGCCGGGTGAAATAACCATCATAAGCCAGACTGGCTTCCCGTGCTGCTTCCTGCGGCACATAGCCACCGGCGATCAGTCGCTGTTCCAGATCGGCCACCCGCCATTGTTTGTGGTGTTCCGAGAAATACTGTTGTACGATAGTGCTACCTGCTTCTTTTCCTGTCTCCATGTCTTATCATTAATTTCAGTTACAAAATAAGTAAAAGGCGATGAATAAATATTCATCGCCTTTTTGTTTATCATGAACATTTGATGTCCTTATGCTTCTTTCAGGAACGGGTACCGGTAGTCGGTAGCCGGAACGAAAGTTTCCTTGATGCTTCTGGCGCTTAACCAACGGTAGAGGTTCAGCATAGAACCGGCTTTGTCGTTGGTACCGGAAGCGCGGGCGCCGCCGAAAGGCTGCTGGCCTACTACGGCACCGGTAGGTTTGTCGTTGATGTAGAAGTTACCGGCGCTGTTCACCAGTTTCCTGGTAGCCAGTTCCACTGCATAACGGTCCTGCGCGATAATAGCGCCGGTGAGCGCGTACTCGGAGGTGCTGTCTACAGTGCGGATAATGTCTTCGAACTTCTCGCCGTCATACACGTGGATCGTTAATACGGGGCCGAAGATTTCTTCGCACATGGTCACGTAGTTAGGATCGGTGGTTTCGATGACGGTAGGTTCGATGAAGTAACCTTCCGTTTTGTTGTAGTTGCCGCCGGCAATGATTTTAGCCTTCGGATCATTTTTCGCGTTGTCGATGTAGGTAGCGATCTTATCGAAAGAACGTTCATCGATCACTGCGTTGATGAAGTTGCTGAAGTCTTCTGTGGTGCCCATTTTCATGGTTTTCAGTTCAGCAACCAGTTTGGATTTTATCTGGTCAGCAAGATTGTTTGGTATGTATGCGCGGGAGGCGGCAGAACATTTCTGGCCCTGGTATTCGAAGGCGCCGCGGGCGAGGGCTGTCACGGCGGTGTCCACATCGGCTGATTTATGGATCAGGACGAAGTCTTTACCACCGGTTTCACCTACGATACGCGGATAAGTTTTGTATTTGTGGATGTTTTCACCGATTGTTTTCCACATGGTCTGGAATACGCCAGTGGAGCCGGTGAAGTGGATACCGGCGAAATGCGGGTCAGCGAAGCAGATATCACCGATCAGCGGGCCGCCGGCGTATACGAGGTTGATAACGCCTTCAGGCAGACCGGCTTCGATCATGATTTTCATGAATACGCTGGCGGCGAACACCTGTGTGTTCGCGGGTTTCCATACCACTACGTTACCGCACATGGCAGCAGAAGTTGGCAGGTTACCAGCAATAGCGCTGAAGTTAAAAGGCGTAACGGCCAGTACGAAACCTTCGAGCGGGCGGTATTCCACGCGGTTGTGTGTCAGCGGGGCGCTCACCGGTTGCTGACGGTATATTTCACTCAGGAAGTGTACGTTGTAGCGGAGGAAGTCGATCAGTTCGCAGGCGCTGTCGATCTCAGCCTGATAGGCATTTTTACTTTGGCCCAGCATGGTGGCCGCGTTCATGTGGTAGCGGTATTTGGTGGCGATCAGGTCGGCAGCGCGCAGGAAGATGCCGGCACGTGTTTCCCAGTCCATGTTTGCCCATTTCTCGCGTGCTTCCAGTGCGGCAGTGATAGCTGCTTTTACGTGGGAAGCGTCGCCCTGGTGAAAATGACCCAACTTGTGCTTGATTTCATGCGGCGGGCGCAGGTCTACCGTATTACCGGTACGAACTTCCTTGCCACCGATATACATCGGAATATCTGCCACTTCAGCTTTAAATGCCGCCAATTGCTTTTTCAGCGCAGCTCTTTCCGGGGAACCGGGCGCATAACTCAACACGGGCTCATTGGCAGGTGCTGCGTATTGAAAATATCCTGTATTCATTTCCTCAGATTTTGTTGGTGTATCTATTAACAAAAAAAGTTTCCGCTGCAAATTTACGGTCAAATTTGCAGCAGAAACCTATTAATTATTTACCTATAATTATCAATTATTGTCCTCTTCCTTCTGCATCATCAGGTAAGCCTTGATAAATCCGTTCAGCTCACCGTCCATCACAGGGCCTACGTTACCTACTTCATAGTCGGTGCGGTGGTCCTTGATCATTTTGTAAGGATGGAACACATAGGAACGTATCTGGGAGCCCCATTCGATCTTACGCTTATTGGCGTTGGCAGCGTTTTTCAGCTCCTCGCGTTTTCTGAGTTCCTCTTCGTACAGGCGTGATTTCAGCATGGTGAGCGCTTTTTCGCGGTTCTCACCCTGTGTACGTGCCTGTTGGCATTCGATAATAATGCCGGAAGGGACGTGTTTCAGACGCACGGCTGTTTCCACCTTGTTTACGTTCTGTCCGCCTTTACCACCGGAACGATAGAATTCCCATTCCAGGTCGGCAGGATTGACAGCGATCTCGATCGTGTCGTTCACTAACGGGTACACATATACGGAAGCAAAAGAGGTATGCCTGCGGGCGTTGGAGTCGAAAGGAGAAATACGTACCAGCCGGTGTACACCGCTTTCCGCTTTCAGGTGCCCATAGGCGAAATCGCCATCGAACTCCAGGGTAGCTGATTTGATACCGGCGCCATCTCCGTACTGCGTGTCAATTTCCGAAACTTTCCATCCCTGTTTTTCGCCATACATGCGGTACATACGCAGCAGCATTTCAGCCCAGTCCTGGCTTTCGGTGCCGCCGGCTCCCGAGTTAATGGTCAATACCGCCGGCATCTCATCTTCCGGCTGGTTCAGGGTGGATTTGAATTCAAGGTCTTCCAAAGCGGTCAATGCAGTGTTGTAGGCCTGCTCCACCTCTTCTTCCGTAGCCTCTCCTTCTTTAAAGAAATCATTGAGCACGCTGGAGTCTTCGATAGAAGTCTGTACGTTATCGTAGAGGTCAACCCAATATTTGTTTACCTTGATTTCCTTCAGGATTGAGGTAGCTCTGGCGTTATCATCCCAGAATCCGGGGGCCAGGCTCAGTTGTTTGTCATTTTCTATTTTAGCTATTCGGTCAGGGACGTTAAAGAAAACCTCCCAGGACATAAAGACGGTCCCTCATAGCTTTAAGTTGCTCTGCTGTCATAGCGGGCAAATGTATGTAAAAATGTGCAATTCTGCTAATATCATCTCAATTCGATTATAGGCTGCTGCGATCCTTTAACATAGCTTTAGCATAATTTTTGCAGCTGGAGCGGGAATCCACATCGGTAATATTTTAAAATAATATTAAAAAAAGTTCCTATTGCAATGATGGCCTCCCATGAAACCCTTCACTATAAAAACAAGTCGATATTCAATACCCTTGCTTTTTTGCTGATGATAGCCACCAATGCGCTCGCATGGCTGCTGCCCATCAATGGCAAACAAACCGGGGAGATATCCGATGAATACCCCCACATCTTCACGCCACCGGGTTTCACTTTTTCCATTTGGAGCATTATCTACCTGTCGTTACTTGGTTTTGTGATCTATCAACTATGGCTGGCTTTCTCCGGCAAACGTCCGGACGTGCTGGCCCGTGTAATGGGCGCCGTCAAGGAGTGGTTCCTCATCAGCTGCGTGGTAAACGCCACCTGGCTGTTTGCCTGGCATTATGAACTGATCCCTGTCACTGTTGGACTCATACTGATTTTACTCGCCTCGCTTTTCATCATTCATGTGAACATCGGCATTGGCCGCACTACGGCCAGCATGCCTGAAAAGCTGTTCATCCATGTGCCCTTCAGTATTTACCTGGGATGGATCAGCATTGCCACCCTCGCCAATATCACGACCCTGCTGGTATATGCGGGATGGACCGGCAGCGTCACCTTCCAGGTATGGTGGACCATCAGCATGATTGCCGTGGGCACACTGATCAGCATACTGATGGTGTTACGGCGTAACAATATCCTGCACGCGCTGGTGGCAGTATGGGCGTTCTACGGCATCCTGGTTAAACGAAGAGAAGCCGGTGTGACAGAACAACAACCGGTTATTCATTGTTGTGTGATTGCCATTGGTATTATCGCGATCGCTATTTCCTGGCATTTGTACAGGAAACCACGATCATAAAAAGTAAAATATTATTTTTGAGGCGCAATTAACTAAAGCTATTATATGTTTCCATCTACCAGTCCAGTGGCCACCAAAGCGTGGCAGGCATTATCAAAACATGCCGATGAAATGAAAAAGGTACAAATGCGTGCCTTGTTTATGGAAGACCAGGAACGTTTTAAAACGTTTTCGCTTCAACTGGAAGACACCCTGTTCGACTATTCCAAGAACCTGATCACTGAAGATACCCGCAGCCTGCTGCTTTCACTGGCAGATGAGTGCGGGGTGAACACCGCTATCAAGGCTATGTTCGGCGCGGAAAAGATCAACGTTACGGAAAACCGTGCCGTGCTACATACCGCACTGCGCAACTTCTCCGGCAAACCAGTTATGCTCGACGGCCGTGACGTGATGCCGGACGTACTGGGAGTGCTCAACAAAATGGACCATATCTGCCGACAGATACATTCCGGTGAGTGGAAAGGATACACGGGAAAGCCTATACGTTATATCGTTAACATCGGCATCGGCGGCTCCGACCTCGGCCCGGTGATGGTGACAGAAGCACTGAAACCTTACTGGAAGCCAGGCATACAGCCTCACTTTGTGTCTAACGTGGACGGCACCCATATCGTGGAAACACTGAAACAAGTGACTCCCGAGGAAACGCTTTTCCTCATTGCGTCCAAAACGTTCACCACACAGGAAACCATGACCAACGCGCACACTGCGCGCAACTGGTTCCTCGATCATGCCAAGGACGAAAAATTTGTGGCCAAACATTTCGTGGCGTTATCTACCAACGAGAAAGCCGTGACTGCCTTCGGCATCGATCCCAACAACATGTTCGAGTTCTGGGATTGGGTAGGCGGCCGTTATTCCCTGTGGTCCGCTATTGGTTTGTCCATTGCGCTGACCATCGGCTACGAGCATTTCATTGAACTGCTCAATGGTGCACATGCGGCGGACAACCATTTCACACAAACGCCTTTGGACCGTAACATACCGGCTATCATGGCGCTGGTTGGCCTTTGGAACGGCAACTTCCTTGGTGCGGCCACGGAAGCCATCCTGCCTTACGACCAGTACATGCACCGCTTCGCTGCCTACTTCCAGCAGGGCAATATGGAAAGCAACGGCAAACATGTGGACCGCAACGGTCAACCCGTGCAGTATGAAACCGGCCCGATCGTTTGGGGCGAACCCGGCACCAACGGCCAACATGCGTTCTATCAGCTGATACACCAGGGCACCCGGCTAATTCCATGCGATTTTATCGCACCGGCCATCAGCCACAATCCTATCGGCGACCATCACGTAAAACTGCTGTCTAACTTCTTCGCACAAACGGAGGCGCTCATGAATGGCAAAACGGAAGCGGAAGTACTGGCGGAACTGCAACAGGCCAATACATCCGCAGAAGAGATCAAACGGGTACTGCCCTATAAAGTATTCACCGGCAACCGTCCGTCCAACTCTTTCCTGCTGAAAGAAATCACGCCGCGTTCCCTCGGTATGCTGATCGCTTTCTACGAACACAAGATTTTCGTGCAGGGTGTTATCTGGAATATCTACAGCTTCGATCAGTGGGGCGTAGAACTGGGTAAACAACTGGCCGGCAAAATTCTTCCGGAGCTGCAAAACGACGACTATGTGTCTAACCATGACGCCAGTACGAATGGACTGATCAATGCGTTCAAAGCCATGAGAAAACAGTAATACAAGGCTATACATAAAAGAGAATCGCCCACTGAACATTCAGTGGGCGATTCTTTTATAACTTAATACGACGGTGATTCCTGCGTTAGTTATTGGTTAATTCATCAGGGGAATCACATTTACCATTTGTCTACCTCGTCAGCGCTATGTGAAGCCGGGGCGGACGCCGCAATCGGAGCAACAGTGGCAGCTACTTCTGCGGTACGGGTCACCTCAGTATCGCCGTCTGTTTCCTCCTGGTCTTCCTGCACATAATCGTGATTGTAGGCATCAAAATCAAAATCGGGCATCAACTCAGTTTTAACGTAGTTGATGGTTTCGGTCAGCGCATTCAGGAACTTGTTGAAGTCCTCCTTGTACAGGAACACTTTGTGCCTGTCGTAGCCGTTGTCATTAAAACGTTTCTTACTTTCTGTAATGGTCAGAAAGTAATCATTTCCCCGAGTGGTCTTTACATCAAAGAAGTACGTCCTTCTTTTGCCCGCTTTCAATCGTTTAGAAAAGATGCTATCATTGTTTCTTTCCTGTTGATTGGTGTTTTCGTACGCCACAGTTGATAGATTTAAGTGTTAACGAATCAAATCCTGTTACAATAAGGAACAAATATACTATTGTTTTACAAATATCAAAATATTTTTAAATGATTTTGAAAAATCATAAAACAACCCTGTAACAGGCCGTGGCAGAGCTTATGCAAGACCGTGATTGTTATTCAGTTACACTTTCTTCATCGCCGGATTGCTGTCTTGCGTACAGTTCAGCATAGTAACCGTTCAATGATAATAATTCCTCATGTGTCCCCTCTTCTACAATCCTGCCTTCGTCCAACACAATGATCTTGTCAAACTCAAACAGGGAGAAGATCCTGTGGGTGATAATGATGGCTGTTTTGTTCTTCAGGTAGGCGTACAGGTTACCAATGATCTCTTTTTCCGTACGGGCGTCTACGGCAGAGAGACAGTCATCAAAAATCATGATATCCGGGTCCTTAATGAGCGCCCTGGCAATGGATATACGTTGTTTCTGCCCGCCGCTGAGGGTAACGCCCCGCTCCCCTATTTCTGTATCAAACCCTTCACTGAACCCAAGGATGTCCTTCTCTACCGAAGCCTGCCGGGCCGCTTGTTGCACTGCCTGCAAACTGGCCGCAGGGTCACCAAAACGGATATTGTTGGCGATGGAGTCTGAGAAAAGGAACACGTCCTGCGGCACATAACTGATCTGGCCGCGGAGCTGCTCCAGGTGCATATAACGGACGTCATTCGTGTCCATCATCACACGGCCATGCTGCGGGTCGTACATCCGTATCAGCAGCTGCGCCAGCGTGCTCTTGCCCGAACCGGTACGGCCAATGACCGCCACTTTCTGGCCTGGCGCAATATGCAGATTGATATCCTTCAGCGCTGTAATACCGGTATGGGGATAGGTAAAGGTAACACCTTCCAGCCGCACCGCTCCTTCCAGCTGCACGGTATGCGCACCTGGCTCGTCTTTGATGTCAGGTTCTATTCTCAGGAATTCGTTTATCCGTTGCTGTGAGGCAGCCGCACGTTGTACCATTGTCGCCACCAGGCCTATTGACAGGAAGGGGAACATCAGCATGTTCACATAGATAACAAACTCCGCGAGGTTGCCCACAGTGATATTTCCTGCTATTACCTGGTAACCGCCAATGAAAATAGTGAGTATGACGCTTAGCCCGATCATCAGCGCCATGATTGGCTGAAACAACGCATCTGTTTTCGCAAGACTGATAGAACTGAGCTTGTAGGCTTCACTGGCGCTTTCGAAGTGCCGTCCGCTGGCATCTTCCTGCACGTATGATTTGATCACCCGAATGCCGGAGTAAGACTCCTGCGCAATGGACGTTATGTTGGATAACTCCGCCTGTATCCTTTCGCTTTTACGGTGGATGATTTTGTTGACATAATAAATCGTCAGTGCCAGGAAAGGCAGCGGTGACAAGGTATACAAGGTCAACAGCGGATTTACTTCCAGCATCAGGTACACGATGATAACGATCAGGAACAAGGTACGGGAGGCATACATGATGGCCGGGCCAACGTACATGCGTACACGGGAAACATCTTCCGTGATACGGCTCATCAGGTCGCCGGTACGGTGCATCTTAAAAAAGTTAAGATCCAGCTTCTGATAATGCTGGTAAATTTCATTCTTCAGGTCATACTCAATATGCCGGCTCATCACGATGAGCGTTTGCCGCTGCAGGAAAAGGAAAAAGCCGCTCAGTAAGGCAAATATCAAAATGCTCACGCCGTAAAATGCGAGGATACGGGAAAAGTCGGCCCGGAAAGCGCTTTTCAGGCTGGTGTCGCTTAACAGGCGGTATTCGTCGAGATTATGCGACAACAGGTCAAAGATCTGCCGGACCATGATAGGCTGAAAGACACTGAAGACAATCGATATGGCCGTAAACAGCAACCCCAGTATAAGGCGCCATTTGTTGGACACGAAGTATTTATTAAGCGCAGCTAGATGTTTCAATCGGAATGTTTTGACAAAAATAGCATTCAATTATCAATTACGAATTACGAATTACGAATTAAGGGCTTTCTTATAGACTGGCTATTAAATAACCTTGCTATAAGAAAGCCCTTAATTCGTAATTCGTAATTGATAATTCGTAATTGACTACAGTTGTTTCAGCGCTTCCACTATTTTCGCTTCGGCTGCTTCCGGCGCCACGTCTTCCTTTACGAATTTGCGGCCGGTGATGTTTTCGAACAGTTCGATGTAACGCTCGCTTACGCTGTTAACGAATTCGTCGGTCATTTCAGGTACCTTTTGACCGTCTTTGCCCTGGAATCCGTTTTCCATCAGCCACTCGCGCACAAACTCCTTGCTCAGTTGTTTCTGCTGTTTGCCGGCTTTCTGGTTTTCTTCATAACCGGCTGCATAGAAGTAACGGGAAGAGTCCGGCGTGTGAATTTCGTCGATCACGTAGATAGTATCGCCGATTTTACCGAATTCATACTTGGTATCTACGAGGATCAGGCCGCGTTTTGCCGCCAGTTCCTTACCTCTTGCAAACAGGGCAAGGGCATATTTTTCCAGTTGCTCGTAGTCTTCCTTGCCCACTAATCCCCGTGCGATGATTTCCTCACGGGAAATATCTTCATCATGACCTTCGTGCGCTTTGGTGGTAGGTGTAATGATCGGCTGAGGGAAGAAATCATTTTCTTTCAGCCCTTCCGGCATTGTAACGCCGCAGAGTACACGCTGACCTGTTTTGTAAGTTCTCCAGGCATGGCCGGTAAGGTTGCCTCGCACCACCATTTCCACAGGGAACGTTTCGCATTTCAAACCTATAGTTACATTAGGCAGCGGGGTAGATTTCACCCAGTTAGGCACGATATCTTTAGTAGCTTCCAGCATAATGGCGGCCACCTGGTTCAGCACCTGTCCTTTGTAAGGAATAGGGCGGGGCAAAACCACATCGAACGCAGAGATACGATCGCTTACTGCCATTACCATGAACTTGTCCCCGATGGTGTAAACATCACGAACTTTCCCTTTGTAGAAGGCGGTCTGACCCGGGAATTTGAAATTCGAATCTAACATGAATTATGAAATTAAAAATGAATTATCGGTGATTTGCGAGCAAAAGTAAATCACGGATCGCATGATTTCAATTTTTTTTCACTATTCATTTCGGGGAAGATGCTAACTGTTGCCCGTTACCGGCATATGGCCTCAATAAACTGATGATGATTTCATTTTCGGGATACTGCGTCAGGTGAGGCCTCAGTTGTTCGGCATCCGTGGTTTGCAAGTGTACCGGCACGTACCCCATGCCATAGAAGCGGCCTTTCTCCATGAGGATGCAGCTTTGTTCTTCGCTGGTGCGGCCTTTGTCCATGATCACCACGGAGGGCTGCTGCTCCTGCAGGAAGGCGGTCGCTGCTTTTACGCGCTGGTTATATATTTCCGGCGCTTCTGCTTTCTCACAGGCACCATGACAGGTGGCTGCTGTTTTCCCGGCACAGGTGCCCCCGCCCTTTTGCAGGAAACACAATTTGGGGCACAGCTCAAACTGCCGGATCAGCGCCCTGAGCAGCCGGTGCCCGTCGATCAACAGGTTAAAGGCATGTACCGGATGACTGAACTTGCGCTTTTTTTCGATAGCGAGGCGCAGGTACCCTTCCTGGTCTTCAAAAAGATAAAAACCATAACGGAATTCCACTCTCTTCTGTGCCGCATTAAAAGCAGGCCACAGGCGCTTGATCTCTACCGACTCCAGAATACAGGCCATCAGATCGGTGGCGGTTTCCTGATAGGTGATATTATACACGGTGCGCAGGAAATTCTGCCGCTGGCGGCTGGCGCTATGCCCTGTAAAGTGGCTGTTGACACGCTTTTTCAGGTCTTTGGCCTTTCCTACGTACACTACTTTTCCTTTCACGTCATGAAAATAATAGACACCCGGCACCTGGGGCAGTTGTTTCACCACTTCCGGTTGCAGGTTAGGCGGCAGGAACTGTTCCTTGGAACCGGCCTTCAGCGCCGCCGCGATGGCTTTCTCTTTATCCTGCTGCAACAGCAGGGCAAACAGTTTGGTCGTTGCTTCCGCGTCCCCGCCTGCCCGGTGACGGCCATTGATGGGGATTTCCAGATGACGGCAGAGGTTGCCCAGACTATAGGAAGGCAGTCCCGGCAGGATCTTCCTCCCCAGCCTTACGGTACAGAGCTTCTTGCATTGGAGGTCCAGCCCGGCGGCGGCCAGGTGGTGCTTCACGAACGAATAGTCAAAGTTGACGTTATGCGCCACAAAGATTTTATCGTGCAACAGCTCATAAATCAGGGGCGCCACCGCTTCAAAGGGAGGTGCTTCGGCCACCATGCTGTTGGTGATGCCGGTCAGAGACTCGATGTAATAAGGAATAGGCACTCCAGGATTGACCAGGGTCTGGTAATGCTGTGTGATTTCCCGGCCATCAAATAGGTAGATGGCTATTTCGGTAATGCCGTTGGCACTGGCGTGGCCTCCGGTAGTTTCTATATCGACAATTGCGTACACCTTACAAAGATAAAGGTTGTTGCTTTTTGTTCAATCGTTTTAATCCCCATAATGCCAGCAAAAGATAAAACACCCACAGCAGCAACAGATGCACTACTGATCCCGCATGCTCCCGGAGGGTGCCACCGGTTTGTACGACAGACGTATACACCTTCACGAAAGGCGTCAGCGGCAACAGCGATGACAGCCCCTGCAATGCCGGCGGCATGGATTCAAAAGGCCAGGCGTAACCGCATATCAAAAAAAACGGATATGTCGAGAAGGCCATCAGTTGAGCAGCGAGCAGCTGGCTCTTAAACAGTGTGCCTATCCATACGGCCATCGGAACCAGCGTCAGGATAAACAGGAACAACAGCACCGCCAGGTCACGGTAGCTGCCCCGGAACGGCAGGTGCAGCACCTGGTAGTTGACCGTCATAAAAAATGCGGCATAGGCCAGGTACAGCAGCAGGTAAAAGGCAGCTTTGCCATACAGCATGCCTGACAATCCCCCTCCCATCGTCACCAGCCGGCCGATGTTATTATTCTCCCGTTCCAGCGCGATGCTGCCGGAAAGCCCCAGCAGCAAAGTCTGCTGCAGGATGAGCACCAACAGCACGGGCAACAGAAAACCTCCATAACTGGCCTGCGGGTTGTACAACGGCCGGTAATCAATATTCACAGGCATCGCCTCCTGCAAGGCCATGGTAGAGTTGAGTCCCATCTTTTCCTGGTATTGCAGCCGCACACCGGCGCCGATGGTCAATCCCAATTGTGTAATCGCGCCTGTCAGTTCGCTCGAAGGCAGAAAACGTGCCCCGTTCACCGCCAGTACCACGTCTGCCTGCTGCAACGACAGCACTTTGCTTTGCATCCCTTTGGGGATATAAAAGTACCCCTGTGCATCTCCCCTATACATCCGCTCCTGCGCATCCTCCAGGGAGGCCGCCCTCATGACGGCCACTATCTGCATATTATTCATCTGCTCCACAAACATGCGTGACATCTCGCTCCGGTCATCGTCGGCCACGGCCAGTAGCACCTTTTCTTCTACCTTGTAACTATAGATGGTGCCATAAAAGAAAACATAAAACAACGGCGCCAGCAACAGGGTGAGCAACAGGCTGTGATTACCGGCCACCAGCCTTATTTCCCGCAGGAACAATGCGCCTATGTTGTTTTTCACCTCAGGCATGTTGCAATGTTGATTGTTGAAGGGTACGCTGAAAAAGAAGGATGGCCACCGGCAGGCCGATCACGGCAAACAGCAGCATATGCGCCATTTCCAGCCGAACATAACGCAGCGGCAGGTCCATAAAATACACCTTAAAAAAAGCATCCACAAAAGGCGTCAGCGGCATGATCATCGCGTAATACTGATCATACCAGGGCATGCCCCACCGCGGAAACGTAAACCCGCTGAACACAAACGCGGGCGACGTATAGAAGATGCCCACATCGCAGGCCAGCAGCAGGTCTTTGAAGATGGCGGACACCATCATGCCTACACTGATACAGGCCAGCATCAGCAAAGTGAAGATGGTAAACAGCCCCCAGCTGAACAGCTGCGCCCCCGCCGCAAACAATGGATAGATCACCAACGTGATCATAATATAGTCAACCCAGGCCACAGTGAGGTAGGCCAGCGATTTTCCGATAATGGCATTAGATGCAGATCCGTTGCTCACTTCGTATAGCTCTCCCAGTGAGTGGGTCTTATGCTCGTAGTTCAGTGCCAGCGCCACCACCATGATCATCATCATCTGCATGGCCACCGCAATAACGCCCGGTACCAGGTATTGCTGATAGTCATACCGCGGGTTGTATAAGGTGAACGATTGTAGCTGCACCGGCATCACCAGCGCCATGGCTTTTCCGGCAGGCATACCTGTTTTCATGAGCTTTTGCAGCTGCACCCCTGCGGCGGCGGTGAGCAGCACCTGCGCGGCGTCTTTGTAGAGCAGTTTTGCCGGTACCAGGTAAGACACGTTGGTGTAGATCGTAATGTAAACCGGTTGCCGGCTTTTGATCTGTTCGTCCATCCGGCGCGGGAAATGAATAGCCCCCATCACTTTGCCGTTGTGCAGCATGGCCTGTAGCTCCCCTTCGCTCTGTACCTGCTGTGTGATATGAATGCTTTCTGTTTGTTCCAGCATAAAAGTAAACTGCCGCGACAGCGGTGAATTGGCTTCGTCCCAGATAGCCACCGGCAGGTCTTCCGCAAAATGTCTATTATAAATGCCGGCATACAACAAACACAACACCGGCGGCAGCACCAGCATGGCCAGGTAGTACACCGGAAACGCCAGGATGCGTTTCCATTCCCGCAAAGCGACTTTTAGTATGGAGCGTATCATGGCATGGTGAGCGAAGCCGTCATGCCGGGGCGCAATCCCTGCAAGGCGGAAGGGTTAACAGGTTTGAGGTCTACGGTAAAGGTGCGCAGTTCAAATTTTCCTTTTTCCTTTACCGGTATCCAGTTGGCGAACGTCAGCGATGGCGCCACCTTGTACACGACCGCTTCAAATTTTTCGGGACTGCACCCGGGTATGTCCAGCCGGGCTTTAGTGCCGACCGGCAGCTTATTCATATCGTCCTGCCGGATATTGAACCGTACGTGGTAGGTGTTGGGTTTCTGCAAGGTGATCAGCGGATAACCGATAGATACGATCTCTCCTTCTTCGATGACCATGGAAGAGATGATACCGTCTGACGGTGCATGGATATACGTATTATCTGATAAGGCCTTCGTAAGATTATACCCTTCCTGCGCCTGTTTGAGGATCGCTGAAGCCGCCTGTAACATTTCCGGGCGGGTGCCTTGTTTCAGCATGTCCATATTCAGTTTGGCCGTTTCCATTTCTTTTTTGGCCGCCTGCAATTTAAAATACACGAGGTCTTTTTCCTGTCCGGATATCACTTCATCATTGAAGAGGTTTTCCATCCGCTGATAGGTTTTCTGCATCAGCTTATACTGCTCCTGGGTGATGTTGTAGAGGTTATCGGCCGCCTTGACGGCTTCCGGGCGGGCGCCTTTCTCCAGCAGCTGCAACTGGCTCTGCGCCGCTTCAATGGCCGCCAGTGCCTGATTACGGATAGCGTTGATCTCGGTAGACCGCAGCACGCCGAGCAGCTGTCCTTTTTTAACCGTGTCGCCTTGTTGTACCAGCAGGCTGTCCAGCCGGCCGGGAAATTCTGCGGCCACATCCACATAATCGGCGTCCACCATACCGATGATCGTGCTGTCTGCAGCAGCGGGCTTCTTCAGGAAAAATATCAGCGCGATGATCAGTACCACAACTGGTATCAGTAATGCCCAGTAATTTTTGAATACGGCACTCATGTATATAACCGTTTAGTTGTTAACGTATGTTGCAAAATATTCCGGTGTGCCTACCACATTCCAGTATTCCGCCAATGCGAGATAGTAGCCCAGTACAGCGGTGTAATATACTTTATGCATCTCTTCTTCCAGCAGCAGCGCATCATTGACGTCCTTCACGGACGACAGCTGATTTTGCATGCGGTCTGTCACCAGCGTGGTGGTCAGGTGCGCCTGTTGCCGGGCGCTGTCCAGGGAGGCAACATCGTGCTGTAAGGCTTTTACCTTGTTGGAGGCTACACGAAGTTGCAGTTCGAGGGAACTTCTGGTGTTTTCGGCGGCCATAGCGGCTTCTTCCACCAATACCTTACTGGCTTTGGTGCGTTTATTACGCTGAAAACCGTCAAAAAGCGTCCATTGCAGCTCTACGCCTATCAGCCATGGCGGCACCGTCACCGGCAGGTCTTTCTGATAAAGCGATACGTTGCCAATAGCGAACAGATTGGGAAGAGACAGGGAGCGTGTAGCCTTCACCGCTACTTTGGCCAGGTCTGTCTTGCTTTCCAGCAGGCGGTAAGAAGGATTGTTTCGCCAGAAGGTGTTCTCCTCCCCTGCATTGACGGTGGCCTGTTCATAGCGCAGGGTATCGCTGATCACGATGAGCGTATCGATGGGGCGGCCCAGCAGCTGGTTCATTTCCAGGAGGGCGTTTTCTTTTTCCAGTTCCAGGTTGCTATAGCGGTTTGTTGCCTGTATGTAAGACACTTTGGCCCAATTGAGCAGATAGGGCGGCAATATCTGGTTGTCTTTCAGGGATGCGGCGTAGTCTTTGTTTTTACGAAAAGCGTCCACTATCACGGCTTCATGTGCCAGGATGGTGTTAAGGTACATGATGCGCAGGTATTGGGCGCCGATCAGAAAGAACAGGCCTTTTTCCACCACCTGTTTGTTGTATTGCCCGGCTGTCACCTGGGAGCGGGCCAGGTCTTGCGCTGCGGATATTTTTCCGCCGAGATAAATCGGTTGCCTTACCCCGACACCGGCCACGAAATAGGATTGTTTGGCCAGTTGGGGATTATAATTGGGATAGAAGGCGTTGATCAGTCCTTTTGTGGCGTTGGAGATAACATCCTGCACATTTTGGGGCAAAGGTTGCCCGGTGATCTGCTGGAAAACAGTGTTGGCCGTGTTCACGCTCTGTGCTGCCGATCCGTTCACCACGCCGTCCTTTACCTGTTGCAGGTTGATTTCAAGGGGTTTGCCGAGATAGTTGTAGCCTGCCAGCAGATCTACTTTAGGCCAATAGGCACGGTTCTCGGCCTGCAAAGAATATTCCCGGGCCTGCAGGGAACGCTCGGCCTGTTTTACCAGCGCATTGCGCTGCCGGGCCAGTTCATAACAATCTTTTAAAGTCAGCTGTCGTCCTTTCTCCTGGCCCTGGGCAAACATCGGTGGCAGGAAGAGCGTTAATAACAGGAGATGTCTCATAAGATATCATTTCATCCGGATTTTCCTGGGTATTAACACGCTTAAACAATTTTTCATGCATAATGTTTGTATTATTCAAAAAAAATCACACATAACCTGATAATGAATAAATCCTGATTTCTTGTCCTATCTTAAGAAATTCAGGAAAAAAGTACATCGTTATATTTATTTAATCCATTTTTGCCACTGTGCTTTAACTGACATTTGCATTAACAAACAACATCATCATATTCATCAAAAAAACACCTTCATCTATGGCAAAACAAAAATGGGTCTCTGACGCCGCACACAGCGAACTTACTTTTAAGATCAGACACCTGATGATCACCAATGTTACCGGACGGTTCAACAGTTTTAATGTGGAAGCGGAAACAGACGGCGATAATTTTCTCGCTGCCCATGCCTCCGCCACGGTAGACGTAGACTCTATCACTACTGCCAATGCACAGCGCGATGAGCACCTGCGCTCTCCGGATTTCTTCGATGTGAACAAATTCCGTAACATCACCTTCAAAGCCACTAAAACGGAAAGCGTGGATAACGACGGCTCCTATACGCTGTATGGCGATCTGACCATCCGCGACGTCACCAAAAACATCAAACTGGACGTTGAATTCGGTGGCGTGGTAACAGATCCGTGGGGCAATACCAAAGCAGGTTTCACCATCCACGGCAAAATCAACCGTAAAGACTTTGGCCTCACCTGGAACGCGACAACAGAAGCTGGTGGCGTAATGGTGAGTGATGAAGTAAAAATACAGTGTGAAGTACAACTGTTGAAACAACAATAAACATTTTGATATTTGGTTGTTTTGATATTCAGTTGGTTGCTTCATTGGTAAATAGCCAACTGAATATCAAAACAACCAAATATCAAAATAAAAAAATGAAAAGGTATGGACCAAGCAATAACAGGACTGCATCATATTACCGCTATTTCCGGTAATGCAAAGAAGAACTTTGATTTTTATACAAAGACGATGGGATTACGGTTTGTAAAAAAGACCGTGAATTTTGACGACCCGCATACCTACCATTTTTATTATGGCGATAAAACCGGTAGCCCTGGTACCATCCTGACTTTCTTTCCCTGGCAGGACATCATGACCGGCCGCAGAGGCACGCATATGGCCACCGAAATAGGCTATTCCGTTCCGGAAGGCAGTCTTGACTTCTGGCTGAAACGACTGGACGCCGCCAATGTTATCTATAATAAACCCTCCGCTAAATTTGGAGAAATCTACCTGACTTTCCTGGACCCTGACGGATTAAAAGTGGAGCTGACCGTTCCGGAAAGGACCGATGACCGGGTGCCCTGGGAGACTGCCGACATCAGTGCGGACAACGCCCTGCGAGGCTTCCATCATGTGACCCTGACCCTTGAAGATATTCAGCCTACGGCTGATCTGCTGGTATCTGTTTTTGGTTACCAGCTCGAAAAAAACCTCGCTAACCGTTACCGTTTTAAAAGTCCTGCCGGCGATACTGCCAATTACATTGACCTGGTAGAAGCCAAGGGCGAACAACGCGGGCACGTGGCTGGCGGCAGTATACACCACATCGCTTTCCGCATGAAAGACGACGCCATGCAGGAATACTACCGCGAAAAAATAGAAGCACGGGGCCTTCATGCCACCCAGCAACTGGACCGCAAATACTTCCGCTCCGTATATTTCCGCGAGCCAGGCGGTGTGTTGTTTGAACTGGCCACAGACACACCCGGCTTTACCGTCGACGAACCGGTGGAGCAGCTGGGCACCCACCTGATGCTGCCGGAACAGTTCGAGCCACAACGGGCCGAGATAGAACAGAAACTGATAAAACTGGACTGAGATGGATTTTCAACCCATGAAATATATATACCAGCCTGCAGCTAACAAGGACGCTTATACGTTGTTGTTGCTGCATGGCACCGGTGGTGATGAACAGGATATGCTGCCGCTGGCAACGGAACTGGCAACGGGCTTTCATGTACTGAGCCTTCGCGGCAATGTGCAGGAGCACGGCATGCCGCGCTTCTTCCGCCGGCTGGGCATGGGCGTATTCGACGAACCGGACGTGCATTTCAGGACACATGAAATGGTGCACTTCCTGAAAGAACTGTCGGCCAAAGAAGGATTTGATTTGCAAAAGCTGATAGCCGTCGGCTACTCCAACGGCGCCAATATTGCAGGTGCAGTATTGATGCTGTATCCCGAACTGCTGGCAGGCGCCGTGCTCTTCAGGCCCATGCAGCCGCTGCATGGCATTGAGGACCCGTTTGAAACCAGCCGGCAGCAGCCCGTTTTCATGAGCTCCGGCAAAACAGACGGCACCGTCAACCCCGCTGCCACCGCTGCCTATGCCACACTGCTGACAGCCAACGGTTTTCGCGTAAGCAACCATGACATCAACACAGGACATAATTTAACACAACAGGATATTGACCTGGCCGCAGGCTGGGTGAAAGAAAATTTCTCGTAAGCACCACACCATGGATGAAGAAGTAAAAGTAAGTATCGAAGGAATACCGTATCAGGTCTCTATTTCAGCGCGGGACCATCGCTGGCTGGCAGATGAGCCAACAGACATCAACGGCGGAGATACCGGCCCCAATCCCGGAGAACTGCTGCTGAGCAGCCTCGGCTCCTGCACTGCCATCACACTGACGATGTACGCAGCCAGAAAAAAATGGCCCGTGGAAAAAATAGACATCGACCTGCGGTTTGACAGCGCGGCCAAGCCGGACCCCGCCACCACCGTGATCGAATGCCTGGTACACATCACCGGCAACCTGGACGAAGCACAAAGAAAACGGCTCATGGAAATAGCCCATGCCTGCCCCATTCATAAACTGCTTAGCAATCCCGTTATTATCAATACCAAAGAAGATTGATATGAAAGACATTACCAAAAAATACAGCAATGGTGAAGTCACCATCGTATGGAAACCCGAAGTGTGCAAACACTCTGAAATATGCTTCCATGGCCTTCCCGAAGTGTTCGACCCGCAAGCCAAACCCTGGATCAATGCGGAAGGCAGCACATCTGACAGGATCGTGCAGCAGGTACATAAATGCCCTTCCGGCGCATTGACGGTTTATCGCAACGATAAAGCCGACGAAGCCGCAGAAATATCGGCCAGCAGTCTCGCGGAAATAGTACCGAACGGACCACGCCTGATTTATGGCAATGTGGTGGTAAAAAATACGGCCGGCGAGGAAACGCCGTTTCACATGGTTACAGCCCTGTGCCGCTGCGGCAGTTCAGCTAATATGCCGTATTGCGACGGCACTCACATCACTATCGGATACAAAGACAATCAATAACTATGGAACTTACCATTCAACAAAACACGGAAAAAAGCCAGTTTGAAACAACTGTAGACGGCCATACTGCTTTTATTGTGTACAAACTGTTTCCCGGCGGTATCGCCTACATCCATACAGAAGTGCCTCCGGAGCTGGAAGGCAAAGGCATCGCTTCCCAAATGGCTAAATATGTGCTGGATTACGCCAGGGAGAACCACTTAAAAGTAAAGCCCCTCTGTCCTTACGTACACGCCTATATGAAACGGCACCCGGAATACAACGATCTTCTCTGAACACAATGAACTACGGATTCGGGCGCCGTCCGCGCTCAAATCCGTAGCGTGTGGTAATTGATTTATTTAAGGGCGGATTTAATGGCTTTCGCTGAATCCTGGTGCGTTCTCAGGGTTGGCAGTGTTTTGCTGGCCCATGATTTCAGGTCAGCATCTTCCAGGTTATTGGCTGCTTTATCAAACTCTTTTACGTCTTTGTCGTGGTCATCCACCATCATGTCCATGTAGTCCTTGTCGAAATCCTTTCCTGTCTTCTTGCTCAGTTTGTCCATATGGTCTTTGGTTTCAGTAGAGAGCTCCGCAGGCAATGTAATGTTCTTTTTGCCGGCCAGCTCTTTCAGTTCATCGTTCGCTTTGCTGTGATCGCTGACCATCATGGCGGCAAAAGCTTTTACTCTCGGGTTAACGGCTTTCTCCTGCGCCAGCTTGCCCATTTCCACCTCCATCATACCGCCGTTAGCTGCTTTCACAGCAAACTCAGATGAATTGTTGTCTACCGGTTTAACGGTTTCATTAATGTCCTGTGCAGAATCTACCGGCTTCTCATTTTGCGGGTTGCGGGCGTTGTTATTACACGATGACAACATCCAGGCTCCCAGCACGGCCGTAGCCAATAAGGTTACTTTCTTCATAGTTGCGAAATTTATTGGGTTTATATTGGGTTTCAGGATATCCTCAGACAAAAAAAATACCATGCGAACGCATGGTATTAAAAACATAGCAGCGTAGCCGGCTTTCACGGAAGAGGCCACCTTCACGGCTAAACGGCCGCGGATGCTTGTCCGTAGAGGCTTTTCCCCAAATATGTAGAAAGATGCACCAGGTGCTTGCACACATACGTAAACGCATATATGAAAAACACCTGAAGCAACAGACCGTTACTGCCGCTACGCTAATTATTGCGCGTCCTTGATAGCTCTGGCGGAATCCAGATGTATCATCACCGTCGGCAACGTTTTCCTGGCCCATTCCCGCAGGCTTATGCTTTCAAGGTTGTTCGCAGCGTTATCAAAATCCTTCACGTCCCGGTCGTGGTCGTCCACCATTTCAGCGATGTATTCCTTCTCAAAGGCTTTCCCGCTTTTTTTGCTCAGTTTGTCGATAAATTTTTTTGCCGCTTCCGACATAGCAGATGGAAGCGCGATTTTCCGGTTTTCAGCGATGGATTTTAACTCTTCGTTGATTTTAGTCCTGTCGTTTACCAACATGGTAGCAAAGGCTTTTACACGCGGGTCGGTCGCTTTTTCCAGCGCCAGTTTGCCCAACGCTACTTCCATCATACCATCGTCGGCAGCGTTTACAGCGAAGACGGCAGACAGGGAATCGACTGTTTTATCCGTTTTATTGATAGCTTCCGCAGAATCGGCGGGGGTTCCATGTTGGGGACTTTTTCCTGTATTGTTGCAAGATGATGACACCCCAAGGCTCAGCAAGGCTGCCGCAAAAAATGTAATCCTTTTCATAGCCATAGAAATTTTTATCGGGTGTAAAAAGGAACAGCCACAAAAGGGTTGACAAAAAAACACAGACAAACACATGCGTGAAAACACCGCACAGTGGCCACACGATAAGGAAGAGTTCTTCTGCGGAAAATAACCACGTCGGCTTTACTGTAGAGGCTTTTCCCCATTATGTAAAACTGCCGGAAAATTTCCGGCAGTCTACAGAAAGATTTATTTAGGCTGCGCAAAGCAGACATAGAGTACATATATCACTGCTATAATAAGAACGATCAATCCTACGATCTTGGTCCAGCTGTAGGGCCTGTCCCCGGTAACTTCACCGGTACTGGCATTGACAACAAAATGATACAGCTTGTTATTATAGCGATAGGCGCTCAGCCAAACCGGTAGCAGGATGTACTTTAACCCCAGCTGGTTGTACTGTACGTCATAGGAATCGATCCGCTGTTCATCACCACCGATATCGCCGCATATTTCATCACGGATGACCGGGTCCATTCTCTTTTTGGCTGTCACCAGCCCCTGTTCAGCGTCCGTCTGGTACAGCTCTGCCCGGAAACCGCTCAGATAGCGGCCATCATAGGCTTTGAGCTGGTCCAGGTGCCAGGGTTCCAGTATTTCCGCCATTTTACGTGGCAGCGACGGGCTTGCAGACACCAGTACATCGCGGAAGGAATTATCTACCACGCCGGAAGCATTATACCAGGCAGTATGCCGCACCTGGCGGGTGCGGGTTTCTGTTCTGCCGTTGACCTCCTCAGTATAGGTTTCGGTGGTGTAATAGTATTCCCCACGCTGTCCCCTGTAGGACGTTACCGTGTCTGTATCATAGCTCCAATGGGGTATGTAAATGCCTTTCAGCTGATGATAGGAAGTATCTTTCACCTTCTTCACCAGGTCCGACGGCGCAAACCAGAGCTTGCCCATCCATTGCTGGAAAAACTTACCAGCCTGTTTATCGTCCACCACAAAAGGCAATACATAGTGAGGTTGAAGTATAGCCGTAGTGGCCTCCTGCTGTACCACCAGCGGCGACGCGCAGAAAGGACAGGAATCTGCCGTTACATTGGGCAACATGGTAGTAGATGCGCCGCAATTGGTACATTTCACCACCACCGCCTGTTCGGTGTCTTCCGTATGACGTTGCAGGTCTGTGATGAAGGCATCATAATCAAAGGCGTGAATACCCTGGGGCGTGGCTTCCTCTTCGATGGTATTAACGGTACCGCAATACTCGCATTTCAGGCTGTTGGTGCCGGGCGCATAATGCAGTATAGCGCCGCAGTTCTGGCATTTCAGCGAGGATACCGTTTCTTTGGTTTTTTCCTCAAAAGACATAGGAATAATTATGAGAATTACGAATTACAAATTACGAATTACGAATTGAAGGCTGTCTTATAGGGCGGCTATCAAGTAATAGCGCCACGAGGAAGATCTCAATTCGTAATTCGTAATTTGTAATTCGTAATTGGTTTAGGGTAATGGTGGTGGGATGGTAGCCAATACAGGTGCCAGTTCAGGTACTGCTGATGCAGCTGTCCAGGCGGCCATGCCTGTTTTCCATACCAGCGTCTGATGTTGCAGTCCGCCGGAAGCGGCCAGCTGACGCAGCTGGTCCATGTTGTAAGGGCCGGCCTGTTTACCATCAACCGCCACAAAGAAAGGCTCGGTGCCCGGCAATGGCGGCGGTACGCCTGGGCCGCCGGCAGGTTGCTGTTGGTTTGCCTGGTTGTTCTGGAACACATTCCCTACCTGTCCCATCATGGCAGCGCCCATGCCGGCACCCAGACCGGCAGCTGCCAGTCCGCCGCCGGACGGATTTTCCGCCGCTTTTTCCATGGCGTTGGCAGCCTGGAACTGCGCATACGCGCCGAGATTGCCAACAATACCCATGCTGCTGCGTTTGTCCAGCCCCTCCTCCACTTCCGGAGGCAGGGAGATATTTTCGATGAGGAATTTCGTCAGTTCAAGGCCCAGTTCATTGAACTCCGGCCGTATTTTATCTGTGATCAGCTGGGATACTTCATCGTATTTGGCGGCCAGGTCCAGCACCGGGATTTTAGCTTCCGCAATGGCGTCCATACCCCTGGAAACGGCAAGGTTACGCAGTTGCTCGTTGATGCCGTCAACCGTATATTCCGGGTTGGTGGCTGCGATTTCTTTCAGGAACTGGGCTGCGTCTTTCACACGGAAAGCGTAGCTGCCGAAAGCACGCAGGCGCAGCGGCCCAAACTCGGCGTCACGCAACATCACCGGGTTTTTGGTACCCCATTTCTGGTTGGTGAACTGCCGCATGCTGATGAAAAACACATCCGCTTTAAAAGGGCTGTTAAACCCGTATTTCCATCCCTGTAGGGTGGTCAATATAGGCATGTTCTGTGTGGTCAGTGTATACATGCCGGGCTGAAAAACATCCGCTATTTTACCTTCGTTCATAAAAACAGCCACCTGCGATTCTCTCACCGTCAGTTTGGCGTTCATTTTTATTTCATTCTGGTAGCGGGGAAACTTCCATACAATGGTATCAGCGGACGGGTCTGTCCACTCAATAATGTCAATAAATTCATTCCGGAGTTTATCAAATATTCCCATGTTAACAGGTTTTTAGAACATCTCCGCCAAATGTATAGAATTATTTACTGTAAATGCTAATAATGAAACGTTATAATTTCAGCAATCTGGCGTTGATAGCTACTATGACGGTGCTTACCGTCATCAGTACCGCACCGGCGGCGGGGCTTAACAGGATGCCCCAATGATAAAGCACTCCTGCGGCCAGCGGCATGGTGACCACGTTGTAGCCGGTGGCCCAGGCCAGGTTCTGGATCATCTTGCGATAGGTGGCTTTACCAAAACGCACCAGGCTGACGATGTCCTGCGGATTACTGTTGACCAGCACGATACCGGCTGTTTCCGCGGCGATATCAGAACCGGAGCCGATAGCGATGCCAATGTCCGCCTGCGCCAGTGCCGGCGCATCGTTGATGCCGTCGCCTGTCATCGCTACAAACTGCCCGGCTTCCTGCAATTTTTTGATCTCTTCCAGTTTCTGATGCGGCAACACTTCTGCGATATAGTTGTCCAGTTGAAGCTGTTGCGCCACGGCAGCCGCCACTTTTTTGTTGTCGCCGGTGAGCAGTACGCTGGCAATATGTTCTTTTTTCAATGCCTGGATAGCGGACAATGACTCCGGTCTGATTTCATCTGCCAGTACGATATAACCTGCCGGCTGGCCATCCACGATCACGAAAGACAATGTGCCGGTATCAGACTGTTCCACGGCCGCCTGTTGCGGAAACTGTTCCTTCGCATAAGCCGGGCTTACCACCTGCACTTTTTTTCCATTGACCACAGCACTGATGCCCTTACCTGCCATTGCCTGCATATCACTGGCTGCGGGTATTTGCAGGCCTTCCGCACGGGCCTTGTCAACAATACCGGTGGCGATAGGATGTTCTGACTGTTGTTCCACGGCTGCCGCCAGCGTCAGCACGTCTTGTTTGCTGAAGCGGTTGTCCAGCGTTTCCAGTTGTACCACCTGGAATTTGCCCACGGTGAGCGTACCGGTTTTATCGAATACCAGTGTGGTGATTTTACGGGCATTTTCAAAGGCTGTCCTGTTTTTGATGAGCAGGCCGTTTTTGGCCGCCATCGTGGTAGAGCGTGCCACTACCAGGGGGACGGCCAGGCCTAACGCATGCGGGCAGCAGATAACGATCACCGTCACCATACGTTCCATCGCAAAGGAAACAGACTGTCCATCGATACGCCAGTAGGCAAAAGTGGCGATACCCGCCACAATAGCGATGATGGTCAGCCACCGGGCTGCCTTGTCGGCCAGCAGCTGTGTATTGGATTTGGCCTGCTGCGCATCATTGACCAGTTTGATGACCTGCGACAGATAGGAAGACGCCGCGTTGTGGGATACTTTTACGTGCAAAGCCTGGTTGCCGTTGATAGATCCGGCTATAACCCTGTCGCCTGCACTTTTTTTCACCGGTTTGGATTCGCCTGTCAGCATGGATTCATTCAGGTAGCTGCTGCCTGCTGTGATGGCACCGTCGGCGGCAACTTTTTCACCTGGTTTAATTAGTACAATATCACCCGGCTGCAGGCTGTCGGTCTTCACTTCACGGATATTACCGCCTTCCACCAGGTGGGCTTCCGCCGGCATGAGCTGTACCAGCAGCTCCAGTTCACGCGAAGCGCCGGCAACAGATTTCATTTCAATCCAGTGTCCCAGCAACATGATGAGGATCAGGGTGGCCAGCTCCCAGAAAAAGTCCATGCCCTGTAAACCAAACAGGGTGGCCACGCTGTAAATAAAAGCCACCGTGATCGCAAAGCCGATCAGCGTCATCATACCGGGATTACGCATCCGCATCTCAGACCACCAGCCAGACAGAAAAGGCCATCCGCCATAAAAGAAAATTACGGCAGAAAGGCCGAGCAAGAGGTAGTTATCGCCAGGGAAACTGATGGCCAGCCCCATCCAGTGCTGTATCATTTTCGACAACAGCATGACCGGTATGGTGAGTACCAACACCACATAAAACCGTTGGCGGAAGTCACGGATCATGGCGTGATGATCGTGCCCCGCATGGCCCGCGTGGGCATCATGACCAGCATGTCCTGCATGCGGTGTATGCTGGGAGTGGTCCTGATGCTCCGTATGTTCATGGACGTGGCCGGTGTGGGCGTTGGCCTCCGGTTCCCGATCGTGATGATCGTGGTCCATGTGCATATGCATGTGTTGGTGTTTTTCCATGGCGATTTCGGTTTTAAATATTACAACTGTGTGTTTTACTTGGTTGTAAAATTGCCGATTATATCGCCGGAAGTTTTATATAATCCGGGAAGAGATTTACAGGATTATCGGATGTTGAGGTGTTCCATCCATTTGGCTGCCAGCGACGGCCATACTTCCGCGGCACTGTTGCCCGGGCGGAGGCCGTAACCATGGCCGCCTTTAGCATAAAAATGCAGCTCCGCCGCTACGCCGGCATCACGCAGGGCACCGGCCATTACAAGGGCGCTGTTGCCAAAATAATCATCAGCAGTGGCAAAAAGGAACATCGGTGGTGTTTGTTTATCTATCGTCAGCTCCGGTGTCAGTTTACGCCCCTCTCCCTTGTCGAGATAAGCGGGATAGATCAGCATGCCGAAGGCTGGACGGGCAGAGAGCGAATCAGCTTTATCTACCGGCGTATAGGTTTTAACGTTATACTGCGTAGACGTTCTTGCTGTCAGGCTTCCGCCGGCAGAAAAACCCATCATGCCTATTTTTTCAGGGTCCAGCTTCCACTCTTTCGCGCGGCTGCGCACTATGCGCATGGCACGTTGTGCGTCCTGCAATGCGCCCGCCTCCTTTTTCGGTACGCGGTATTGCAGCACAAACGCTGTATAGCCCAGCTGATTGAGCCATTTCGCAATTTCATAGCCTTCGAGGTTGATAGCCAGGATGCTGTAGCTGCCGCCCGGGCAAACGATCACGCCTATATTTTTAGCATGGGCCGGATTGGCAGGGTATACTTCCAATATAGGATCTGTCACGTCGGTAAGGCGTACAACGCTGTTGCTGGTATCCGGTGTAGCAACGGCGGGATGGCGCGCACCGGTTTCGCCAGGCACGGCGCCTGGCCATAAATGAATAGTTTCTTTGTGTTGGGCCTGAGTCATGGCGTAAGGTGCAAGCATCAGCATGAAAATAATAAACGGTTTCATAACGGGAATTTCGTGTGTGTATGTAGCAAATGTAATAAACCTTCCGCGCAAATAAAAGGACAGCCTTCCGGAGAAGACTGTCCCACCATCTAATCACTACTGAAATATCTTTCCTTTTTTTTTCGTTTAAATCGCTTTGAACGTGAGCACGATGGTACGTTGGGCCGGATCATCCTTGAAATGCCCCGTCCCTGTCACTTTATAACTGGTGTTGCTGATTTTTTCGGCGCGGTAGGTACCTGTAAAATCATCATCTCCCCGCCCTTCGAGTGTACCATCTGCTTTGAGGTTCCAGTTGAAAGTCCGTCGCTGAGGATTTCCCGCAGCGCATTTGGTCGCGCCTTCGTCTTCAGCACCGGTGCCATCTGCAAAATATTCTGTAAAATCATCTTTCATGCATGCGGGAAAGACAGCGTAAATGTCCGTGATAACATGGCCTTCGCCATCGTCCATACCGGGATTGGCAGTGTAGGCGGACAATTGCCATTTTTTACCGATCAGGAATTCTTTGAAGGAAGGATCTTTGGGGTTGTCCTGTTTGTCTTTTTTGCAGTGGGCAAACAACAGCATACCTGCGATGGCACAAAGCGCCATCCCTGTTTTGGGGAACCATTTTTTCATGACTAAGTGTTTATTTATGATGATGCAAACCTACAATAGCCGGCGGGCCCGCGCTTCAGTAGAAACACTTAATTGAAAAAACAGGCAGTTAATGCAGGCAGGACAAGGGCTGTCCTACCTGCAGGGTATAGCTTATTTAACGCATTGGAGCCAGGCTTCCGCCATCAGTTGGGCGCCAGCCACGCTGGGATGCACGCCGTCCGGCGTCCAGTAGGCCGCAGGCGCTGCCTGAATGGCTTTGTCATAAATAGCCTGATAAGGAATAAAGACCGCTTTGTATTTGTCGGCCAGCTCCCGGGCGGCCGCACGGTATTCATTAAACGTAGGGTACCATTTGTCGTCGACTGCTTTCACGCCCTTGACGGCATATGGCTCGCCGATGATGAGCTGCACGTCAGGCAAAGCCTGTTTGGTGCGGTCCAGCAGTTTGTCGTAGTCATCGCGGTACACTTTGGAGGTACCTTTATAATTACCATTAAGCGTGTGCCAGAAATCATTCACGCCTACCAGGATGCTGAGCACGTCCGGCTTCAGTTGCAGGCAATCTGCATCCCAGCGCTCAGCCAGCTGGAATACTTTATTGCCGCTGATACCTTTGTTGTAAAACTTCAGGTTATCACCCGGCCGCTTCAGCAGCAGGTGCGCGGCCGCCAGGTGCGGATATCCGCCACCCAACGCTGCGCCGTTATTGGCGTCCATGGCATCGCGCTTACGGCCCACATCAGTAATGGAATCGCCCTGGAAGAGAATAACGCCTTCTTTTTTAAGCGTCACTTTTTTGCCTTTGTCAGCAGACACGGCAGCGGACACGATATGGGGGATACTGACAGCAGCCAGGGTTCCCATGGATACGTTTTTCAGAAAATTTCGACGGTTCGATGAATTCATAACGGATTTTTAAAATAATAAAGGGCTTCGCCGCATAACCCGGGAAGCCCTTAAATCTATAAAAAGATTCTGATTTTTTATACAAAAGCGCTGAAACCTGTGATAGCCCTTCCTACAATGAGAGAATTGATTTCTTTGGTGCCTTCATAAGAATAAATAGCTTCCGCGTCCGCCACAAACCGGGCCACATTGTACTCCAGCAGGATACCGTTGCCACCCATTACTTCCCGGGCGCCCCGCACCACATCGCGGGTACGCAACGTACAGAATACTTTGGCCAGGGAGGCATGCTCGTCTTTCAAACCACCTTCGTCCTGTATCTCTGACAACCGGTACACCATGGTCTGCATAGCCGTGAGGTTGGACAACATCTCCACCAGGTGCCCCTGTATCAACTGGAAAGAGGCAATGGGTTTTCCGAACTGCTCACGGGTACGGGTATACGCCAATGCGTTCTCGTATGCGCCACGGGCGCATCCTACTGCTTCCCAGGCAACACTGGCCCTTGTCATACGGAGCACGCGGCTCGTATCGCGGAAACTGTTGGCCCGCTGTAACCGGTCAGACTCGGCCACGCGACAGTCTTTCATCGTTATCAGCCCATTCTGCACAATGCGCAGCGCCATTTTATCGTGCATCTTTTCTACTGATAATCCCGGTGTGCCTTTCCTGAGCAGGAAACCCTTTACCTGGTTGTCATCCACGTCCCGCGCCCATATCACGATCACATCTGCGAAGGTGGCGTTGCCGATCCATTTTTTCTGGCCGTTCAGCACCCAGGTATCCCCTTCCCGTTTAGCCGTGGTAGTGAGGCCTCCGGCAGCGCCTGACCCCACTTCCGGTTCTGTGAGCCCGAAAGCCCCGATGGTATTCAGTTGTTGCATGCCCGGCAGCCATTCGTCTTTCTGGGATTCGGACCCCAGCATGTAAATAGCGCCCATGGCCAGGCCGCTCTGCACACCGAAGAACGTAGCAATGGAAGCATCCACCCGTGCCATCTCCATGGCGATGATACCTTCCATCAGGTAACTGCGGTTAGGGCAGCCATACCCATCGTAGGTTACGCCGCAAATATTCAGTTCCCTGAATTTGGGAATGATCTCAAACGGAAATTCGGCTTTAAGCCAGTATTCATTGACGATAGGCTGTATCTCTTTCTCCATAAAGGCACGTACCTTCAGCTGCAGCGCCCGGTCTTCCGCATTCAGGCGGCTGCTGATATCATAAAAATCACCATCCACCGGCGGCAGTTTTTTCTTGCTGCCTCTGCTGGTCAACATTTTCATCAGTCCATTCAGCTGGTTGTCATCCATTTTAGCGACAGACGCCATCACCTGCGGGAGATCTACTTTCTCCGACAGCTTCGCCAGCATTTTAAAATCTATGCTCTTCAACAGCTGATAAGCGTTCTTCAGTTTTGTGAAAGTTCCGGACATACTACATGGTTTTATGTGAAAATACGAATTGCGGGCCAAAGCAGAAACGATGCAAGTATCGTTCCCGCTTTGGCCCGCTGCCAAATTGATGTGTTATATGTTTTACGGCTTGATGAACTTCCCTTCCGGCGTCACCTGTAAGGTGGTTTCTCCCAGCTGAATAGTGACCGGCCCCGTTAAATTGGTCGCAGGATATGCTTTGTCGTCTCCTCCTTCCAGCGGTATCTTCACCGCCTGGTAGGCCGAAGCTTCCGGATAGTTGTACAATACGTACCGGTCAAGCACCTTTTTGGTATCGTCTGTTGTAAACAGCTCCGCCAGCTGTTGTTGGCCATGTTGATAAAAGTGTACCCACACCATTATCCCAAAGGGCATGCGGTCCTGTATGCCAAACAATATTTCTGTAATATGCTCCCCTTCTTTTTTTGCGAGCTGTTCTTTGTTGTGTTCAAATATTGCTTTAAGTGCGGGAAGGGAATATCCGGGAACTGCAAAGGTGATACCGCGGATTTCCGGTTGAAACTTCCCTTCGGCGTCCAGGCGATAAGTGACGAGCCGCGTCTCAGTGCTGGTCAGCTCCCAGGAGGCCATTTCGCCATCGTTCACATTCGATTCTTCTACAGTAATACTTCCGTCCTGCTGAATTTCCGCATTCCGCCAACGCCGTTCAATCCCCTCCCCTGAAAGTCTTCCGTACAAGGTCTTCTGGTCGGTGACGCTGCCATCGGACTTGCAGGCCGCCACCTGCACGGCGGTGTCCAGGTCTGCTCCGTCATCATTGGCAGGCGCATAAGCGTATAGCAGTAACAGTGGTTTTCCCGGAGCGGTAACCTTGCCATAATGGAACATATTCAACTTGTCATAGCCGATTACTTCCTCATAGGAAAACCAGGGAGAAAGATGTGATACTTCCCGAAGCTTTGCGAATACAGGGCTGACTACCGTGAATGGCAGCTGCAAAGCAGGGAAACGGGAAGCGTATTCTTCAAACCCGCCCTTTTCTACAGGTAAGGCCCGGATATCTCCTGCGGCTGTGAGTACATACTGCCGCACTTCGGATTTGCCCTGGGAGCGGGCTTCCCTTACTTCAATAGTGGAATCATTGAACAATACAGGCCAGCTGCGCAAATCCTCTGATCCGCCGGCAGCCGTCAAACGGAGGCCTCCTACTTCCTGGCGGGAAATTTCTTTTCCATCAGGCGTAAACGTGACCAGGAACTGTGACGACAGTATCTGGCCTTCCGCATCAAATTCATATTCTGCCAGAACAGGGATGAACTTCCGGCTACCTTCCAGTTTTCCGGCAGAAAACTTTTTAAATTTCCGGTCACTGAACGGGCCGGGAGCTGTCTCTCTGACCAGATAGAATGAACCATTCTCCGATTTTACGACCGGCAACTTCTCCAGCCATAATTTTATTTCGGCTGTATTGGCCCGGGTACTGTCGTTCCCTGTTTGCCTGTGCCCCTTCTCAGAAGAGCCACAGGCAAACAGGAACAGCGAGGTTAACAAAGGCAGATAATATTTCATGTGGCTGATTATTAGTTACGCACTTCAAACTTTCCTTGCGGCGTAATCACGATTAGTTTGTCTTTCAGGGTCATCATCGCCGGGCCTTCCAGCGTTAATTTTTTCGCAGCGCTGTCATCTTTTTCTATTTCACCTTCCACGGAAATATTATCATGAGCGGAGGCTTTCTCATAAGGTATTTTCTTCAGGTTGTTATAGGCCACATAACGGTCCAGTACCCGAAGGTCGGTACCTACAGTGTAGATTTCCACCAGCTGATCCGTACCGTTATCGTACACATGCAACCGCACATAAATGGTTTCATTTCCGGGAATGGTAAACATTGACTGATCAAATTCCGTGTCCATTTCCATGGTGCCGTTGTAGTTGTTCCGTCTGGACGCCAGCAATTCTTTCAGGTCTGCCGGAGTAAAGTCGTCAGCAATAAAATTCCTGCCCACCAGCTGCCGCTTGAATTTTGCGCCTCCGGCCGGGATATATTTCATATCATCTTCCAACCGGTATGTAAAGAACAGATCTCCGCCAACACCTTCATCGTTGGTTTCTTCTGTTACCGTGATGGTGCCATCTGCAGCGATAGCCGCGTGGCTGGCAGATTCATAGATCCCTTCAGAACCGGTGTAACCGTTCAGTCTTACGCTACTGCTTTCTTTCCCGTCGGGCGTATAATACACCAACTGCACCGTGGAATCCATTACAGACTCTCCGCTTTCCAGCGGTCCTGCCGAATACAGCAGGTAAACACCTTTTCCGGGGACATTTATTCTGCCATAGTGGTACAATTTGATTTTCTCGAAATAAATCAGCTCACTGAAATCGTAGTAGGGCGTAAGCAAAGATACGGGCTGTAAACCGGTCATGTTCCATTGAACGGTGAAAGGGGTAGCCAGTGTTTTAAAGCGGCTGGCGTAAGTATCAAAAGGAATGGTTTCCTGCGGCACCGCTTCCACCAATCCCTGACCGGTAATACGGAATTGTTTTATACGGGCTTTGCTTTCTCCGTCAGTAGCGTCCTTCTTCCGGGTGTACCAGCTTTCCTTCACCCAGAAAGTACTGTCGTTGATAAACTCCGGCCATTTATGCACAGCATTGCTTTCGTCGTTTTTGGTTTCTTCTTTGTCCATACCTATCTCCTGCCGGGCAATTTCTTTCCCTTCAGGGCTATAGATCAGCAACAACATGACAGACGTCTGGTCGTCTTTCTTATACATACATTGCGCTGCAATGGCGATATAGTTTTTCTGCCTGGACAAAATACCGGCAGAAACACTGTAAAAACCGCTTTGCGCAAACGGCCCGAGGGTGCTGTCAATATTTTCCAGACCATAGCTGTACAATGGCATCTCCACGGGTTTCAGATGCTTCAGCCATCCTTTAAAATCAAAAGCAACGGTTTTAACACTGTCGGCAACAGGTTCTTTGGCGGCGCCGTTATTATTACATGAAAAGAATGCCATTGCCGGCACCAGGATTAACAGACTCGCTAATCTTCTCATAGGGAGGTTTTTTGGGGTGGCAAGATAATAAATAATGTGATATATCAGTCTAAATGAAAACCATGAAAAACAACCTAACAGCAAACCCTGAACGAAATCCGCCGGGGACGGTCACGTTCAGGGCAAGATACTTATCAGGGGGTGATGGTAAAATTTTTACGCAGCCGGATATCTTCCGAAGAACTGCCGACCAGCACTTCAAATTCTCCCGGCTCTACAGTGTACTGCATATGCTTGTCCAGCAGCGCCAGGTGATCGGGGTGCAGGGTGAACTGCACGGTTTTCCTTTCGCCCGGTCCCAGCGTGATTCTTTCGAAGCCACGCAGCTGCATCACGTAGGTGGTCACACTGCTGACTTTATCTTTTATATAGAGCTGTACCACCTCATCTCCTTTTCGTTTACCCGTGTTGGTTACCTCCAAGCTTACCAGGATATCGCCCTGCGGGGATTGTTTTTCGGGAGATACCTGCAGGTTGTTGTAAGCGAACGACGTGTAGCTGAGGCCATATCCGAAAGGATACAGCGGACCATTCACGCTCGTACGCCCGAAGCCGTTGTTGCCGGAAGAAGGCTGTCCGGCATGTGATCCCGGTTTGTACGGAAAGTTCAGTTCTATCTGCCCCAGAGACTTAGGGAATGTCACCGAAAGGCGGCCGCCGGGGTTATAATCTCCGAAGAGCGTTTCAGCGATGGCAGTGCCTCCCTGCGGGCCGGGGAACCAGGCTTCCAGGATGGCAGGCAGGTGCTGCTGTTCCCAGTTGATGGTAAGCGGCTGGCCGTTGATCAGCACTGCTATGACCGGTTTGCCGGTGGCATGAAGCGCCTGTAACAGCTCTAATTGGCGGCCGGGCAGGGAAAGGTCTGTGCGGGAAAGGCTCTCTCCCACCCGTTTTTCATCTTCGCCCACTACGGCAATGATCACGTCCGACTGACGGGCCAGGGCCACGGCTTCCGCAATGCCGGCCTGTTCGGCGCTGTCCGGCGGCGTCGGAACGATTTCCGTGCCGGGCCATCCGGGATTGACGATATCACAACCTTTGGCGTATTGCACGTTGACCGTCTTGCCTACCTGTTGGCGGATACCGTCCAGCACGGTGGTCACCGGGTTGTTGGACGGGCCGTAACGACTGATGGCGTGGGTAGATGCCGCCGCCAGCGGACCGGTCACCAGGATATTTTTCAGCTGATGTTTATCGAGTGGCAGTGTTTCCTTTTCATTTTTGAGCAATACCAGTGATTCGCGGTTCAGCTGCAGCGCAAAAGCCTCGTCTTCGGGGGTATGCACGCCCCTATCGGCCAGTTTGGGATCGGTATAGGGCTTGTCAAACAGTCCCAGTCTGAATTTGACCCGTAGCACGTCGGCCACGCGGCTGTCGATCGTTTTCATGGAAAGGCGGCCTTCTTTTACCAGTTCCCGTACCGGCAGGATGTAATCTTCCGGTGGCGTGAAGTTGGTACGTACATTAAGGCCCGCTTCCACGGCCTGTCTGACGGCATCTTTATAATCTGAGGCCACATGGTGTTTACTAAAAAGGTATTCCACGGCTTCGCTGTCGGACACAACATAACCATCGAACCCAAATTCCTGGCGCAGCAGCTGGGTCAGGAAATAGTAGCTGCCTGTCACCGGTTCCCCGTCCCAGTCGTTGTAGCTGCTCATAACGCCCATGGGCCTGGCTTCCTGGATCACGCGGCGGAAGGGGTACAGAAATATCTGGTGCATTTCGCGGGGCGCCACATGGGGATCGGTGCGGGCGTCGCCATCGCGGCCTCCTTTAGGCACGCTGTACACAGCATAATGTTTCAGGGTGGCGGCCACGCCTTCACTTTGCACGCCGAGGGTCATTTGTTTGCCCAGTTCAGCGATCAGAAAAGGATCTTCACCGTAACATTCCACCACGCGGCCCCAGCGGGGATCGCGGGCGGGGTCGAGGATAGGCACGTAAATATTGGTGTATCCCAGCAGCCGCGCCTCACGGCCGGCAATATGGCCGGCCTGCGCCACCAATGCTTTGTTCCAGGTACTGCCGATGCCGATGGGGGCACAAAACGGCGTGGCCCTGTCATGACAAAGGCCGTGAATAGCTTCGTTGGTGAAGTCCACCGGGATGCCGAGGCGGGTTTCCTCGATAAACCAGCGTTGTACCGTGTTGATAGCACCGGCATGTTTGCTGTAGGGGAATGACCACTGCGTCTGTGCTTTTTTATTAAAAGGGAGACTGTTCAGTTCTTCGTCGATATTGGCGATGCCGTCTTTCCACACTTTATTCTTCCATTCCGGAGTGGGCATTTCATCTTTGAGCACCCGTCCATAGCCGTACAGCGTGGCCATCTGGCAGGTTTTTTCATCCAGGGTCATCTGCGACAGCAGATTGGCCACACGGCTTTCCACCGGCTGGGCCGGATCTTCAAAGATGTCTTTCCTGCCGTTTTTGTTAAAGTCTATCCATCCTTGCCGGTAAATGGGCGACTGCTGGCCGCTGGCCTGTGTGCCCAACAGGGCCATGAGGATGGCCGCCACGGAAAAATTACTGATCTGTTTATACATAATTCGCACGCCCTTCATAGGCCGGGTCTAAATTAAAGGCCGTGAAAGCGGATTGCAAATAATGCTGAAAATTGCACCAGCATTGGGTAAGATTATGCAGCAGGCAAAAAAAACGGTTGCATAACGAATATGCAACCGGTGGTAACTAAAAAAACACAAACTAAAAACTGAAAGGACATTACAGCATATAAGTTAATGGACGATACAGCATATAGGCTTAGGCGTTATACCTATAACGCGGATTTTAACAGAACCCCCTATCGGGAGAAAATAAAAAATTGCCTACATTAGCGGGGATCAATTCATTACTAAAACTCTATGAAGGTTAAATGATAACATCGCCTTCTTATCAAGCATATAATGAGCTTTTCCATTCTCTATACAGTGAACTGTGTAATTATGCCAGCAGTTTTCTGAATGATGATGCAGCAGCTGAGGACGTAGTACAGGAGACCTTTATCCGGTTGTGGCAGAAACATAGGGAACTTATCGGGATACCGAATATCAAGGCTTACCTGTACAGGGCAGTACGTAATAATTCAATATCCGTACTGCGCAAGCGCACCGCCGAAGAAGCGGGCAACAAGGGCTTTGAATGGGTAGCTGATATCAGTGAAGACCCGGACGCGCGGGAGATATCAGAGGCCAAACCGTTCTATGAACAGCTGATTTATGAAGCGATAGCCAACCTTCCGCCGCAATGCCGGGAGGTGTTTACCTGTTGCCGGCTTCAGGGAATGACCCATCAGCAGACGGCCGAAAAGCTGGGCTTGTCAGCCAAAACCGTAGAAAATTACATGGGACGCGCACTTAAAATATTGCGTAAGTACCTGGGACAGTACGGATTACCGATTCTTTTATTTTTTTTGTTAAAAATTATTAACAAATACTAGGGGGTGTACGCCATTCCTTACGTTTTAATGTCAGAGCACACACTGTATAACATGGATACCTACATATATGAAATAATTGCAAAAAAGCTGTCATCCATTTCCACGCCTGAGGAGGAAGCGATTCTTCAGGAATGGCGGGAAGCCTCTCCTGAAAATGAAGCCGACTACGCAAAAACTGTCCAGGTATGGCAGGACGCTCCCCGTAGCCTTCACGTTTCCGGAAGCAAACAATTTAATGCCGCCGCAGCCTGGAGCAAGGTGGACCAGGTACTACAACAACCCGCCACGCCCGCAAAGACTGTCCGGATGTCGGTAGTTAAGCTGGCTGCCGCCGCGGTATTGCTCATATCCCTTAGTGTAGGCGCATGGTGGATAGCCAGCCGTCCTTCCCTTAAAGTGCAGGAACTGTCTGCCAATGACGGCAAAATCCACAGCCTCGAACTGGCTGACAAATCAGTGATCACCCTGCGCCCCGGCGCCAAAATAAAATATTCCGAAGGAGCCGAGCGGGTAGTGACCCTTGAAGGTGAGGCCTTCTTTGAAGTGGCCACCGATCCACACCGCCCTTTCCTTGTTAAAACTCCCAACCAGTCTGTTGTGGAAGTGCTGGGCACTTCTTTCACTGTGAAAACTGCCGATGCCCATACCACCGTCATCGTTTCTACCGGCAAGGTAAAACTGGGCATGGAAAACGATACTTCTTCCGTAATCCTTACCAGTGGCCAAAAAGGCACATGGGGAGACGGCCAGCTGAGCGCCGTCAACAACGACAATCCCAACTTTATGGCATGGAAAACAGGAATTTTGCAATTTAATGATCAATCACTTGTTGAAATATTGCCACAATTAGCCGACTTTTACGGCAAAGTCATCAGGATTGAGGATGGCTATCAGGCTACTGCGGCACAGCAAAAAGCTACGATCAGCTTCCAGGACCAGTCTTGCGACGAGGTTTTGCATGAATTACAACTTTTGCTTGGTTTCAACTACAAACAGGAAGGCGATACAATCGTCATCGGCAAGTAGACGGATAAACTACTTTCTTACCTTGATATTTAACTGCCTGCTGGTGCTTGCGCCCGCGGCAGTTTTGCATGCTCAGTCCAAAGAGGCGCCCATCCTGCAACAGGCGTATACCCCTCCCTCCAGGGAAGGCTCCATCCTCTTCTTTATCCAGGACATCCAGCGCCAGACAGGCATCAGCATTTCCTATAGTTCCAGCTTCCTGCATCTCAACAAAAAAGTGCAGCTGACGGGCAACGAAAACAGTACCGGCCAGGTGCTCAACTCGATTCTGCAGGGTACCGGCATCCAGGCAGCGGCCATCAACGGGAAAATATTCCTGCTTCGCGAATCCTCTCAGACCCAGTATTATACCATCAGCGGATTTATCAGGGAAGAAAACAGCAAAGAGGTGATCATCGGCGCGTCCGTATATGATCCGGTGACCCGGCGCGGCGCTGCCAGCAACGCTTACGGCTTCTTCAGCGTACAGGTGCCTGATAGCTGCACCAGCATTGTGTTCTCTCATGTGGGCTATGAGACCTACATACTGCCACTCCCCCTTTCGGAAGCCCGGCAGATGGAAATATACATGCAGCCACGCAACCCGCTGCAAACAGTGGTGGTCAATGGCGACCAGGACTCTGTCACCCTGCAGGCAGGCTATATCAAAATGCCCGTCGGATATGTGTCCAATTTTCCGGCCCTGCTGGGAGAAAAAGACGTATTGAAGTCCCTTCAACTGTATCCCGGCGCCAGCAGCTCCCTTGAAAGCAGCAGCAACCTGCTGATACGTGGCGGCAACGCTGACCAGAACCTATACCTGCTCGACGGTGTGCCGCTCTACCATACCGGCCATCTCTTCGGCCTGTTTTCCATTTTCAACGGAGACGCCGTGAAAGACGTGTCTTTGTACAAAGACGCCTTCCCCGCCCGCTATGGCGGCCGCCTCTCCTCTGTGGTGGACATCCGTACCCGCGATGGCAACATGAAAGAATGGCATGGCAAAGCCACGCTCAGCCCCGTGTCCATCAGCACCGAGCTGGAAGGCCCTCTGGCAAAAGATAAAAGCGCCATGTTCCTCTCCTTCCGGCGGTCACTGATTGATGCCTATGGCAGGCAGCTTACCCATCAATATGGCAAGTACCAGCTTTACGACCTTAACTTTAAGCTCAACCAGCTGATCGACGATAAAAACAGGATCTACCTCAGTTTCTATAAAGGACAGGATAATATGGTCATCCCCAAGGACAATTCTGTTTTCACACTGCTGGATGATTACAAGTTCGCCTGGAGCAATATTACTGCGGCCCTGAAATGGACCCGCGTAATTTCTCCCAAGGTGTTCACCAATACCACCGCTACCTACAGCCGTTTTTATAACCTCTTTACCCAACGGTCCGAAGCAGGGCTGACCAGCGACCAGCCTTTTTTCAGCGGCCAGGGAGTTTCGCGTGTCAGGGATATCGCCCTGCACAATGAAACGGAATATACCATCAGCAACATACAAAAACTGTCTTTCGGCGGAGGGTACACCTATCACAACTTTGCCCCCACCGCCTACAGCAGTAATGTGGACGGCGGCGACGCCATCAAGCGGCCCGCCCCCAAATACTATATGTCGGAAATAACCTTGTATGGTGAAGATGAACTGCGCCTGTTTAATGACCGGCTGACACTGCGACCGGGGCTGCATTTCGGCGCCCTGGCCCAGAGCGGCTCCTTCTACAGCAGCCTGCAACCCAGGCTGATGATACGCTGGGACCTCCCACGGCAACAATATGTGCAGGCCTCCTACGCGCACATGACACAGTTCATCCATCAGCTGACTACGCCGGTTATCAATCTCCCCACCGACCTGTGGGTGCCCAGCACCGAAAACATCAAGCCGGAAAACGCCTTTTCCTACAGCCTTTCCTACCAAAAACAATGGGAGAACAAATGGCGGTTCAATGTCAACCTATATTATAAACTGCTGAAAGATATCGTGACCACCAACACAGTGCTGAACATCTTCGACAATTCAGACCTGTGGGAGAAAAAAGTGATCAGTGGCACCGGGTACAACTACGGCAGTGAGCTGCTGCTCGAAAAAAATACAGGAAGGCTTACCGGTATCCTCAGCTATACCCTTTCCTGGGCATGGCGGGAGTTTCGTTGGTTCAACTTTGGTAAAATGTACCCCTTTAAGGAAGACCGGCGGCATAATCTGTCACTGGCCCTTAAATACCGCGTAAAACCCGGCTGGAGTATCTCCGCCTCGTGGAAGTTTGCCAGCGGCGCGCCATTCACGCTGCCTGCACAGATTTTCCCGGACTATGACTGGGGCCGTAACATCAATGGTAAACTGGACGGGCGCGCCTCTCCTTTTGCCTATACCCAGCTGAATTATCTGCCTTATATTACCAGGCTCAATAATTTCCGCCTTAAGCCGGTACACCATCTCGACCTGGGAACTACCGTTTACCTGGGCGCTACGCGGGCTGTCCGGCACACGCTGACGGCTGGCGTTTATAATGTGTATTCGCGCAACAATCCTTTTATTGTCAGCTATGACCAGTTCGTGACATCGCTTGACACAGAGATTTATCCATTGCAGTTATACCAGTACAGCCTATTCAGGACCTTACCTTATATCAGTTATACGCTTAAATTTTAGGGATGAAGTATTTGTTTTACATAGGGAGCCTTTTCTGCGTTGCTGTGTTAACAGGATGTATACATGAATTACCGGTGCCTCCTTCCAGTATGAAACCCAGAGCGGTGGTTTACAGTGAGCTGGTAGCAGGGAAAAAAGCCGAGATGCGGGTAGGCAAAAGCAAGCCTGTAGGGCCGGACATCAACAATGATTTTGCTCCGGTGACCAACGCTGTGGCACAGCTGCTAAACGCCGACAGCCAGTTGCTTGAACAGTTGCATTACGTAAAAGACACTTCCAGCAATATGGCCTTTTACCGGGGCAATACCCGCATAGACGCCAACAAGAGCTACATTGTACAGGTAAAAGTACCCGATACCAAAGATGTGACTGCAAAAACAACCATTCCTCCAGGTATTAAAGTGGAGCTGCTGGATACCTTACGGACCACGCTGAACGGACGTCCGGTGCTGCGGTTTCATTTCAATGTGCAGGCGCCGCCAGCCAACGGGCGGCAGTTTATCGTGATGGAAGCATTGAAACAGCTGGTGCAACTGGACACGATCTTTATTTACCGGAACACGCGCTATCGCGTGCGCGACAAACGAACATTGTACGACCAGGTGAAAAATGAACCGGGCCTGGTTTCCTTCAAAGACACTGTGTACCTCAACAGCTATCTGCGTATCCCCGTTTACACACAGGATGAAAATGCAGACAACAACCAGGTGGGCGGCCTCAATGAAAACTACAACAGTATTCTTTTCACTCAGCGCGCCAAAGCGCTTGACACCCGGCTGTACCTCAATGCCACCGCGCTTACCGCCAGTACTCCCGGAGATAACATACCCATTGGCCGTGTGCTGGTGAATGTAAAATCGGTGACACCGGAGTATTATGATTTTCTGCTGACTTATGAAAAAGTAAGGCGCAATCCCGGCCTGAACAGCCTGATACAGGCCATCCAGCTACGCAATAATGCCATCGGCGGACTGGGCGTGATCGGCGGCTGCAATCAGGCTGCATATTATCTGTATTACGATCAGTTGTAGTCTTTTCCTGACATTTCCTTTGCGCCCTTTGCTCCTTTGCGAGAACAATTCCGTATTTTTGGGATATGATACCAGCATTTACGATAAGCGAAAGGACGCAGCATTTTCTAGGATTGGAAGAGCAATATGGCGCACACAACTACCATCCGTTGCCGGTTGTGTTGGAGCGTGGCGAAGGTGTTTTTTTATGGGATGTGGATGGTAAACGTTACTACGATTTTCTCTCCGGGTATTCCGCAGTTAACCAGGGACATTGCCATCCGCGGATCATTGCCTCGCTGATAGAACAAGCGCAGAAACTGACATTGACCTCCCGCGCATTTCACAGTGATCTGCTGGGAGAATACGCACAGTATATTACCGGTTACTTCGGTTATGATAAAGTATTGCCCATGAATACCGGCGTGGAAGCGGTGGAAACAGCGCTGAAACTCTGCCGGCACTGGGCTTATATGGTAAAAGGCATTCCGGAAAACAAGGCGAAGATCCTTGTCTGCTCCAATAATTTCCATGGCCGTACCCTCAATGTGATTTCCTTCAGCACCGACCCGTTGGCCCGGAATAATTTCGGACCGTTTATGAGCGGTTATGAAGTGATCCCCTACAATAATCTGCCGGCACTGGAACAAGCGCTGCAAGACAAGACGGTGGCCGGTTTCCTGGTAGAGCCTATCCAGGGTGAGGCCGGTGTGGTGGTACCCGACGATGGTTACCTGTCCAAAGCCCGTGCTTATTGCCAGGATGCCAATGTGTTGTTCATAGCAGATGAGATCCAGACCGGACTGGCCCGTACTGGCCGTATGCTGGCGTGCGACCACGAAAATGTACGCCCGGACATCCTGATACTGGGCAAAGCCCTCTCCGGTGGCGTGCTGCCGGTAAGCGCCGTACTGGCGGATGATGAGATCATGCTGACCATCAAACCGGGAGAACATGGTTCAACCTATGGTGGCAATCCGCTCGCCTGTAAAGTGGCCATCACAGCGCTTCAGGTGCTAAAAGATGAGAAAATGACGGAAAACGCAGCTGCTATGGGACAGCTGTTACGCAAGGGGCTGGAAGACCTGCAGTCTCCTTACATAAAAACCGTGCGCGGAAAAGGCCTGCTGAATGCCATCGTGATCAATCACGCTGATCCGGAAGCAGCCTGGGACCTCTGCCTGACTTTAAAAGAAAACGGCCTGCTCGCCAAACCCACCCATGGCGACAAGATCCGATTTGCTCCACCACTGATCATGACTGCCACACAGGTTTCAGAATGTGTGCAGATCATTCAGAAAAGCATCGAAAAAGCGTTCAGCTAACTGCCAACGTATGACAGCACCACACAAGGCTATCCGCAGTTCCGGATGGAAAACCGACTTCCTGATCGGCTTTCCCGATGGTTTGTTCCTGCTCTTTTTTGCCACACAGATTATACAAACCTTTCCGCTGGAAGTACAGACCTTTTACAATATCCAGCTCTGTATCCTGGCCGCAGGCAGCCTGCTGGTGACGTACAGCGCCTACCAGGCCAATAAAGGCGATGCCCAGCACGACAGCGCCCTCCTCTCCGACGACGAGCGGCGGAAACTGGCACATCTCGACATCAACGACCACACCATCGCACACATTGCCGATGAAATGCAGAAAGACGCCGCGCAGTGGGAAACAACCCTGCAGCAGGAACAGGTGGTGGAAACAACGTTTAGCCGTCCCCGTGCCATGCTAAGCGCTTTGTTTACTGCCTTCTTTTTTTTGTTGGGAGGAATGTTGTCTGTAGGGCCTTATTTATCGAACGAAAATTTTCCGGCTGCTTCACAAACCAGTATGATGTTGGTTTTCCTGGGGTTGACCGTATTCAGTTTTATAAAAGCGAAAGTAACTAACCAGCGCCCACTACCCATTATCATCCGGTATTGGCTGATGGGCGCCGGTGTATGGTGCGGGGCCTGGCTGTTGCACAAGATATTTTAACCCCGCAAAAAAATTTAGGCTTTAGGTGTCTTCCTGGGCGTTGGGGTAAGCAGTACACAAACAAATGCCACGGCAGCAGCAGCTACTGAAATATACAGCGCTATGCCCGCCTGTGGGCAAACGCCGGCCTCACAGCGGGAAAACAGCAGCATGTTACGGAAAGACCATGCCAGCATAAAACCCGCTACAAAAAGGTTCATTCGCATCACCCATTCGTTCTTCACCAGAAAAATAATCACTGCCAGCACCGCCAGGAAGATATTCAGTTTCCCCGGTTCCCCATAGCTGGAGCCGGTGGTATTTAACCCGGTAAATACCAGGTGCCGGCTCTCGATCACCGCCCACGGGAAAAATGCACAAATAATCACCACCACCGCAGCAATAATTCCGATAATAGAAGTCTTAGACATGTCATTCAGTTTATTAAGAAGCGCAAGTTAGAGATTTTTTGATTTTCGATTTTTTGATTTTGGAATTTTAGGGAGTTATCAAAGTATGTCTCTCATCTTCTCAAAATCAAAAAATCGAAAATCAAAAAATTTCAACATTTACTTCGCTCCTGGTTCGCAATGTGCGCGCAGATAGTTAGTATAGAGGGTAGATAGGTGCGTGAAAGTACCCTCTCCTTCCGAAATGCTGTGAGTACGGTTAGGATAAGCCATGAACTGGATTTGTTTGTTGTATTTGATCAGTTCATTGAGCAGCATCTCCGCGTTCTGATAATGCACGTTGTCATCTCCGGTACCGTGTATGTACAGCAGGTTTCCGCGCAGGTTCCTGGCATAGGAAATGGGTGAGCCCTTCACAAAATCTTCCCGGTTCTCTTCCGGCAGCCCCATATAACGTTCCTGGTAGATATTGTCATAGGTCAGCTGGTTGCCTACTGCGGCGATAGCGATGCCTGTTTTGTAGATGTCCGGGTACTGGAACATGAGGTTAAGCGTCATGGAGCCGCCGCCGCTCCAGCCCCATACCGCTGTACGGGCAGGATCGATATAGGCATATTTTTTCATGAGCGCCTGAGCAGCCTGTGCCTGGTCACGCGCGTTGAGCAAGCCTACTTTGCGGTAGATGCTTTTACGCCAGTAGCGGCCTTTGGGCAATGGCGTGCCTCTGTTGTCCATAGAAGCGTAGATGTAGCCATCTGCCGCCATATCGCCATCATAGAGGAAGTTGCGGCCTGCACCAGCCACATCGCGGGTGGTGGCGCCGGCAGGTTCACCATATACATAAAATACGATCGGATATTTTTTGGAGGGGTCGAAGTCTTTAGGTTTGCGCATCCAGCCGCCGATCCTGATGCCGTCAGCGGTCTGCACCTCGAAATACTCCACACATTTACCTGCGGCCGCGGCCTGTTTCAGTGCCTGTGCCACTTCCGGGCTGCTTTTATGCGCCGGCAGTTCCACGTTTTCGCTGACGGGATACATGCAGGCGTTGCTGAAGGAATGTACCGCCCAGCTGCTGTAGGGTGATATATTGTATTCATGTGAGCCGGGCTGGTCGGCCGGCGTGATACGTTCCGCTTTGCCACCATTCAGCGGAATGCGGTAAAGGTATTCCTGTACCGCGTTGTCCGGCGAGGCGGTGAACCAGATCTGATTACCGGTTTCATCGATTTTGGCGATGGTCATCACGTCATAGTTGCCTGGCGTCAGCAGTGTGGCTTTTCCGGTTTCGGTGGAGACGGTGTACAGATGGCGCCATCCGTCCTGTTCACTTACCCAGATAAAGTCTTTTCCGTTGCGGATAAAGTCCCACCCTGCGATGTTGTCATCGTCCCAGCGGGATTTCACGTCGATCCAGGCGCTGTCTTTTTCTTCGTACAACGTATGTACTTTACCGTTAGTAGCGTCGCAAAGCATGATTTTGCTTTCGTTCTGTTTGCGGTTAAGCTGTTGGATGATCAGTTGTTTTTTACCGGGCACCCATTCCATACGGGGGATGTAATGCTGTTGCTGATCACCGGGAACGTCCATCCAGCGGGTGTTGGCAGTGGCGATGTCCACTACGCCGACGCGGCAGGCGGAAGGGCTTTGGCCCGCCACGGGATATTCTACCGGTACGTTAAAGGAGTAGATGGAATCGGTGTTATTGATCATGAGGAAGTCGCGGATTTTGGTCGCGTCTATCTGCCAGTAAGCGATGCTTTTACTATCGGGGCTCCAGCGGAAACCGTCGCGGCAGCCGAATTCTTCTTCATAGGCCCAGTCGAAGGTACCATTGATAAAACGGCGGGTACCGTTGGTAGTCAGTGCTTTGATGGTGCCGGTGGCCAGGTCTTCCACATAGAGATTGTGTTCACTCACATAGGCGGCCCTGGTGCCGTCAGGTGATAACTTGGCGAACATCAGCGAAGATGCGGCATGACCTTTGCCTAACTGTTGAAGTTTGCCGGACGCAAGGTCCAGCAACCAGTAGTCGCCGCGGGTTTCATAACGCCATACTTTTTTTGAATTGGTGTAGATCAGCAATTTTTTTTCATCTGCTGAAAAAGAGAAGTCCCGGACCGGCAGTGCTTTGGCGGCGCCTGCAGGAGTATACTTTCCGGCCGGCACCATGACCGTGGGAGCGGCGCCTGATAAGGGAGTGGCAACAATGCCCTGCGGTTCGGCCTTTAAAGTGGCCCGACCATCGCGCGACCATTTGATTCCTTTGCCCGGTTGAGCGAACAGGGAGAAACAGCTCACCACCAACAAGGCTACCAATAGTGTTATTTTCTTCATTGTGGATATATAAAACACAATGGTAACCAAATTTTTAAAAGTAAAGCGGAAGATTATGGCCAGCGGAGCAGCAAGCATGCCGGAAGGTCAACTTTTGAAGATATGATCTTTTTTAATTTTTTTTGCAGGATGTGGATAAAAAAGTTTTCACATAGGGAAAAAATTATTTCTTTTTTTCTATTTTTATGCAAATATTAATAATTAATTAATGATTATCAGTTTGTTAGTCAACTGTACAACACTGTAAAACAATCTCAAAATCCTGGAAAAACCATTTGATTATGATCCAAGTTACCTTATCTTATAAAGACCGTGAATTTTTTCAGTTTGAAGATACTTTCCTGGCCCAGATAGCAGAGAATACCAGAAAGCTGCTCTATGCCTTGCTGGAAGACATATACGACCTCCTGGCGCTCGAAAAAGGCCGTTTCCGTATCAACCTCGATCATCAGCCTAAGATCGAAGTGGAAGGCTTCAGCAATGACCTGCGTAACCAGATAGAACGTACCCTGCGCGGCGAATACGACTATGATTATTGATATCACGCGGTAATGCGGATATTCCTGTATACTGATTATCTTAGCGCGAAAATCAGACAGGGGAATGTCACTCACCTACATACAGGGGCTGGAGTTGTCCGGCACTTTTGCTTTCGCCGTTTCCGGAGCAACGGCAGCCATCAATAAATCCTACGACGTTATAGGGCTGCTGGCCCTGGCTTTTATCACCGCCATTGGCGGTGGTACTATCCGTGACCTTCTGATCGGCGCTACGCCGGTAGCCTGGATGACCGATGAACTCAGCAATACCGCTATCATTCTTGCGGCTGTTATCGCAGCCGTTTTTTTCTCCTACGTAAAAATATTGCAACGCTGGCTGAACATCTTCGATGCTATCGGCCTCGGCATGTTCACCATCACCGGTATCAATAAGGGCATTGCAGCGGGACTGCCTGTTCCCGTGTGTGTAGCCCTCGGGGTTATTACCGGTGCTTTCGGCGGGCTGCTCCGCGATGTGATCACTGGTGAACAACCGATCCTCTTTACCCGGGAAATCTATGCTGTGGCTTCCCTCGCCGGTGGTTCCCTTTTTGTGCTGGCCGGTATTTTCACACACCTGCCCGGAGGCGTTATTCAGAGTATATCCGTTACCGTTATTGTGGGCATACGCCTGTTAAGCCTGCGTTACAACTGGCAGCTGCCCCGTATCCGGCAGTAAAAAAATATTCTTCCGGGAAATTGAGTTTTGGGAAATTACGAATTAATAAATTTCCTATATTGAGGTATGATGTCTCTGTTCGATAATTACTTTGCATTTGCCACCACCGTGTTCATGGGATTGCTGGCCATCGTCAATCCGATTTCGGCTATACCGGTTTTCCTGGAGCTGACTTCCTACATGGATAAAAAAGCCAAACGCAACATCGCCACCAAATCGGTATTGATAGCTTTTTGTATCATCGTTGTATTCAGCGTGGCAGGCAAACTGATCTTCCATGTGTTTGGAATCACACTGGCCGCACTGCGGGTTACCGGCGGCATACTGGTATTTGTGATCGGCTATGAGATGGTGAGAAGCAAGGAAGAAACCGCACAGGCACAGAAGCTGGGCGACCAGCCTGTTAAAGCGGACCAGGGCATCAGCGTGGCCATCACACCGCTTGCCATGCCGTTACTGGCCGGCCCCGGCGCTATCACCACTTCCATGAGCTATTCCGCGGCCAAAGACCTGACCCATCTTGCCATTGTTATGGTCGTATACGCCATTATATGTTACATCACCTATCTCCTCTTCATCGCCGGCGAGCGCATTGTCCGCATTATCGGCACTAACGTCATGATGGTAGTGACTAAAATGATGGGGCTGATCCTCGCCGTGATAGGCGTTCAAATGCTGGCCCTCGGCATCAAGGAACTGTTCAATCTGTAATTTTTATTTCTTGTCAACAATTTCAAAACGTTTCGTGTTATTTAAGCAATGACGCAAGCGAGACAGTTTTGTAGTTATTCTGTGATTTGACAAACAGCTATTGGCGTTGACCACTTTGAGTTCATCCAAAAAGATCATCCAGGGAATTGTTGGCCCGGCGTGACAAAATATTAACTATTGCAGAGCAGTCTAATTTAACCACTCCTCCATTATTTCAGTTTTACAACAGTCCGTGCCGAAAGGCATGTCAGGATATTCGTGTGCCATAAAGATTTTAGTTGAACAACAGGTAAATATCCGTTATTGATTACTAGGTGGATGTTACCGTTCCCTTTTTTCAATAGGAACAGAAGAAATCAATATAGACGGAACAGTTAGCAAAAAGCCGTCCCGAATCATCGGGACGGCATGTTTTTTCCTGCAAGGGTATTATCAGTGAATGGCAATACCATCCTTGATTTCATCGGTAGCATTCACCAGCACCTCATCTCCTGCTTTCAGGTTACCGAATACTTCCGTAGAGTCATTATGGTGATTCCCTTCCTGTACGTCCACCCACTGCGTCCGGTGGTCTTTTACAACGATCACGTATTTTCTTTCGGTAGACATGACCACCGCAGATGCGGGTACCACCAGGGCGGCGGCGGAACCGTTGACCGGCATCGTAATTTCCGCATACATACCGGGTTTCAATTCACGGGAAGTATTGGCTACGTCCACCTCTACCGCTTCGGAGCGGTACCTGTCATTTAAAGTGCCTGCTTCACGGGAAACGGCGCCCTTAAATACTTTCCCCGGCATGGCATTTACGCTGAAGTTTACCATGGACTGCCCCATCAGCTGGCCGCTATAGATCTCAGGCACCTGTAACACGAGCCTCAGTTTATCTTCCTGCTCCAGCATCAGCATGGGTTTATCACCCACTTTTGTGTCCGGGCCGACCAATGCGCCGGGATGGATGTTTCTCTCTGTGATCACGCCATCAAAGGGGGCCGTTACCGTGAGATAGTCCCGCATAACGCCGCGGGCGCGAAAATTGGCCTGCTCGCTGTTCATCAGCGCACTGTCGCCCAGCATACGGGCTTTGGACAGCTCCAGGTCGTGGGCCGAAATAGTGCCCGGCGTTTCATCCGCCGTGGCGATGGTACGCTCATAATTGTCTTTGCTGGCGGCAAACATAGCGCGCGCCTGTATGTACTTGGATTGCGCCGCATAATACTGTTGCGTGATCTCTGGTGCTTCCAGTACCAGCAGCACCTGCCCTTTTTTCACGCGGGAGCCGCGGTCCACCATAATGCGGCTGACAAAGCCATTCACACGGGGATAGATACTTACTTTCTGAAATGCTTCCAGTGTGCCCGGCAGGCGGATACTGCCCGACAGGGGCTGTTGTACAACCCTGGCAAACTGGTACTGCCTTTCATGCGCCACTGGTTTGTATTCCGGTGCAGCAGCCGAATGACAGGCCGCCAGTGCAACCACCAGGCCCAACATCATCCAATTAGCACTCATATTTTTCATATATATAATTTTTTATGTTGAATTAAAGATCTGCAGGCATTAAAGAAGGAGATTCGAGGGTGGCTTTCTTTTGCATCCGTGCGTATACGAGCGGCAGTATCAGCAAAGCGGCCAGTGTAGAGGCGATCAGTCCTCCTATTACAGCGCGGCCCAGTGGCGCTGTCTGGTCGCCTGCTTCCCCGAGGCCGGTGGCCATAGGTATCATCCCGGCTATCATCGCGAGGCTCGTCATCAGGATAGGCCGTAAACGGATGCCGGCGCTCACCACTGCGGCTTTGCCGGCGTCACGATAAGACGACCGCAGTTTCTCCGCATTAGTGACAATAAGGATCGCATTGGCCACCGATACACCGGTAGACATGATCATGCCCATGTAAGATTGCAGGTTAAGCGTAGCGCCTGTCATCAGCAAGGCCAGCAAAGCGCCGGCAATTACCGCAGGCACGGTCACCAGTACCACTGCTGACAGCCTGAAGGACTGATAGTTGGCGGCCAGCAGCAGGAATATCACCACTACTGCCATCGCCAGCCCGCGTTCCAGGCTTTCCAGCGTGTCTACCAGCAGGCTTGATGCTCCTTTCAATTCCACTATCAGTCCTTTAGGTGGTGTCCCCGCATCCTTCACCACCTTTTGTACCGCGGCGGTGGCAGCGCCCAGATCTTTGCCGCTGATATTGGCACTAACGGTCACGAATCTACGTGGACCGGCGCGGTCATATTCACCCGGCATCTCCGTAGTCCTGAAACTGGCCACATCTGCCAGCACAGGCCTTGGCTGGCCCGGTACCAGCGGTATCTCCTTTAAGTCATTGATGGCCGTCATGCTGTATTCCGGTACCTGCACCTGTACCTGATAGGTATAGGCTACTTTCTCGTCCAGCCACTGGTTCTTTTCCGTAAAACGGCTGGAGGAAGTAGAGGCCGTCACCGACCGTGCCACCTGGTAAATATTCAGCCCCATCTGCGCCAGTTTGAGACGGTCAATCTCAATACTGATCACCGGGAAATGCAGCGGTTGTGCTATCTGCACGTCCCGCAGGAAAGGTATCTGCTTCAGTTGCGATACCAGTCCTTCCGCATAACCGGCAATCTGTTTCATGTCTTTACCCGCCACCCGCAGCTCGATCGGTGTGGAAGCCCCCTGTGCCATGATCTTCTCAGTGAGGTCTATCGGTTCAAAAGACAGGCGCATTTCCGGTATTTTCGCGGTAATGTTCGCCCGCAACCGGTCCTTCAGCTTTTCTATATCTACTTTATAATCTTCATCCAGGTTCACCTGCAACACCGCTTCGTGCGTACCGCTGTTGAAGATGTAAAGGTTGCTGGTGCCATAGCTGCTTGGGATCAGACCTACATAGGCAGAGCTGATGGACACATGCCCGTTGACAGTGCTGTCGATGATATTCAGTACTTCATGCAAACTGCCTTCGGTCCGTTCCAGCCGCGTACCGTCCGGCATGCGAAGCCTTAACTGGAACTGACCGGCATTCACATGCGGCATCAGGTCTTTCCCTATCCACCAGTAACAGCCACCAGCCAGCAAGAGCGAGCCTATCACATATATGCCGACGATCAGGCCCGAACGTTTCATGCTGTTCTCCAGTATGCGGACAAAGCGCCCCTTGAAACGTTCAAAACCGTCTTTCTTTGCCTCCGGCATCGTTTCCTGGTGTTGCATATGCTCGTTCACTTCTTTTATCTCCCCGTTGTCCAGGGCCAGTCCGGCATGGCTGTGGCCATGACTGAACTTCTCCGCTTTAAGCCACCAGTTGGACACTACCGGTACCAGCGACTGCGCCGCGAAGAACGATGCGATCATAGCAAAACCTATGGACAGGGACAACGGCAGGAACATGGCACGGGGAACACCTGTCATGATGAAAGACGGTGCAAAAACGGCAAGGATGCACAACAGGATAAGCAGCAGCGGGAAGGCTATCTCCTCGCAGGCATCGTAAATGGCGCGTCTGACGGGCTTGCCCATTTCGAGGTGCTGGTGTATGTTTTCGATGGTCACCGTGGCCTGGTCTACCAGAATGCCGATAGCCAGTGCCAGTCCGCTGAGCGTCATCAGGTTGATGGTTTGTCCGGCCAGTTGCAGTCCCAGTACCGCGCATAACACGGCAATCGGGATGGTGACCACTACCACGAGGCAGCTGCGCAGGTCGCGCAGGAACAACAGTACCATGAGGCCTGTGAGCAACGCGCCCAGCAGACCTTCTGTGATCAGGCTTTTCACCGCGTTGATCACAAATACGGACTGGTCAAATTCATAAGACACCTTTACATCATCGGGCAGGAGGCTTTGCATCTCCGGCAGTTTGGCTTTCAGCTTTTTCACCACGTCCCAGGTGGAGGCATCGGCAGTTTTCACCACAGGGATGTACACAGAACGTTTTCCATTTACCAGCGCATAGTCCACCGTTACGTCGGCCGCATCGGCCACACGGGCCACGTCTTTGATGAACACGGTAGCGTTGCCGTTGGTAACGATCGGAATCTCCCCGAAATCCGACACTTCTTTTTCGAGGGAGTTGATGGTAGTCACAAACATGGTGTTATTGATGCGGATGTTGCCCGAAGGCGTCATCACATTGTTTTTGGCGATGGCTTCCACCACCTGGTCGGCCGAGAGGTTGAAGCTGCGGAGGCGCTGAGGGTCTACGTTGACCACCACCGAGCGGGAGTTGGCGCCAAAAGGCGGCGGAGCTGACAATCCCGGCACCGAAGCAAACATTGGCCGGATACGGGTTGCCGCGAGGTCGTAGATTTCCTTCAGTGATTTGTCGGGACTGCTGAAGACCAGCTCCCCTACCGGCAGCGACGATGCGTCGAAGCGCAGCACCTGTGGCGGCAGTGCGCCCGGCGGGAAAAACTTCATGGCCCTGTTCACCTGCAAAGCTACCTGGGCAGAGGCTTCCGCCATGTCGGTGCTTTCATAGAAAGTGAGTTTCAATAACGTTAACCCCTGTATGTTTTTGGTGGTGATATTTTTTACGCCGTTCACATACAGGAACTGGTCCTGTAAGCGCGTGGCAAAAAAACCTTCCATCTGTTTGGGCGACATGCCTCCGTACGGCTCTATCACATAGATAGTGGGCAGGTTCAGTTTGGGAAATATATCGATGGGTATACTGAATATAGCCAGAATAGAAAACAGCAGCAGACCGGCGGTGAGCACCACCACCGTGACCGGCTTTTTCAGGGCTGAAGAGACTAAAGACATAAGCGTTACTTTAAGATGAAAACCGGTATCTTCCTCAGAGACTGCTGATCAGCTGTCCGAGATTATTGTCGGCGTAAGCCGCGCGGAACAATGCTTTCCAGGCTTCGTCGTGGGCCTGTACCAGGTCTGTTTCCGCCCGGTTGAGCACAAACAGCGCATTGGTGACTTCGATGATACTGGTCAGACCATGTTTATACAGCGCCATTTTCTGTTTGGCGGCAGCCTGAGCGGCCTGCAGTTGCAGGGGCAGTTCTTTTAGTTTAGCCTGTGCCGTTAGTATGTCGGCCTGCGCCTGCATATACAGGCTTTGCAGATTGGTACGCGACGTTTCCAGTTCCTGCTCCGCGGCGGCGGATTTCTGCTTTTGCACCGCCATTTTATCACGGGTATGTTTCAGATCTGCCACGTTCCAGGTGATGCCCAGTCCGAGGAGATAGTTGTAACGGCTGTACCCTAATCCGCTAAAGAGGTTTTTATCATACATATCGTTGAAGCTGCCGCTGGAGCCGCGCATCCATCCGGCCGCCATCAGGTTTACTTTGGGCAGCAGTTGTTTGCGGACCACCTGCTCCTGCGCTTGCTGGCGCTGGTACAGGGCGTGGTAATATTCCAGCAGCGGATGGCTGTCTGCCGGCCTCAAAGAATCCGGCTGCAGCAGCTGCGGCAAAGTGGCGCCACTACCAAACAGTGGCAGCACCTGTGTGGTGTCCAGGCCGGTGAGGGCAGCCAGTTCGATACGTACCTGATTGTAGCGGTTGGCCACCTCCAACAGGCTCAGTCGTGCTTTGGACAGCTCTGCGGCAGCGATGGCGCTGTCTACGCCCGGTTTGAGGCCATGCAGCACGATGGAGGTCACCGCACGGGCCATCTCGGCATTACGCCGGATGTTGTCTTGCTGTATTTGCTGAAGTTCGTTTAGCCGTAACAGTTCCAGGTAGTCCCTGACCACTGTTACCGTGAGCTGGTTGGTCATGTTGTTCAGGTCTGCTTCATTCACGTGCAAATCCTGGCGGGCCGCGGCTTTTTGTGTACCGTAGGCGCCGAAATTATAGATCTCCCACTGCATGGATGCCATGGCAATATTTCCGCTCATGAGCGCAGCGTTGTTGTCGGCCCGTATGCCACCGGAGGTGGAAGGGATCATGCCCATGGTAAAATAAGAGCCATAGATGCTGTTATCAGTACCTGCATCCACCTGCTCATGTAATTTGAGGGCAGGATACCAGTTGTGTTTCACATCTGTCAGGTTGGCTTCTCCCGCTTTCACAAGCGCCTGTTTCGCCTTCACGGCAGGATAATGGGCCAAGGCCAGGTCTACAGCCTGCTTAAGAGAAAGACTGTCTGCGACCGGGCCGGCGAACAAAGAGGTAAATGGCAACAGACATAGCAATAGCCCATACCTCTTTTTCGCGGTTATATGTATACGCATAATTCGCTGAAAAGATTAGTAAATCATTTATGGATTTGGGGATTTCGGGATTTGGGGATTTGGGGATTTCGGGGATAGTTGATAACGGAAACCGCGCCGGCTAACGGAGCAGGACATCCGAAAAATCAAAAAATCCGTCAATCAAAAAATCCCTAAATAAACTGAGGCGGGCCTCGCCAGCTGCGGAGCGGAACGGGAACGTTGAGGTAGGGGTTGCAGTGATATCCTGTGCGGGTATCATCTACATAAATAAAATACGGAGGAAGGGAAGCACAGTAGATGGAACATACCTGGCTGTGGCTGTCGTTAATACCTACCGGCCGGCGTTTCAACTTTTTAATGGTCGTCTTGTACCGAGGGGTATGTTTCAGCACGTACTGCGTAATGCTGAAGGTATGCTGGTTGTTTTGTGAGCGCGCATAACCATCGCCCTGCTCCACTTGCGGGAGCACGCAGACAGTAATGAGTACTAGGAATAACAGCCTTAATATTTTCACATCCAACCAACTTAATGTCCACTAAGTTATTGAATGAGACTGGCTTTTACCAGACCACTCATCACATTTTAATCATATTTTAATACCCGGAAAAATCAGAAAAAGCAGACCAGGCAAAGTTCTTCCATCTTCAGCAGGGCATTGGCGAGACGGAAATCCTGCATCGGGAAACAGGCAAATGACTGGTATTCATCCAGCGCCGGTCCTATGGCGACAATCTTCAGATCAAAGGCTTCCAGCTGTTCGTTAAAATGGTCCAGCAGCGCCTTGGCGAAATCTTCCGCGGACTGTATTGCTTCATATTCTTCGGGGGTGGGCGCCTCAAGGGTAGCACCTGCGCTTACCAGCGGCGAAAGTTCATTGAGGGCGAACACACCTTCGTCAGACAGCGTCCGCCATTCAAAATCGGTCAGGTTACCGGTTTGCTGCAAGGCTACCTGCAGCTCCTCCCATATCGCGATCACATTGGCGGGCACATTGTCCGGCAGGTTATTGATCTGTTCCTCCGCTTCGTCTTCTTCGAAAATATCCAGGTAGAGCTGGGACAACAATTCCCGCGCATTGCCCTGCGCCTTCAGTTTGTCAAACATCTTCAATTCCCTCACCATGGCATTCCAGCGCAGTGTAAGCTCTTCCACGTCCTCCGCCAGCAGGTCGTCAGTGATCATCACGGCAGTCTCTTCCAGCTTGTAATTGTCAAGCCGGCTTTTCTTCACGATCAGTTCTTCTCCTTCAAACGACAGTTCATAAGTGGCGCAATTCAGAAAGCGTGTACCAATCACTACTTTGTCGGGGAATATTTCATGAATAACATCTTCTTCCGTATCGATATGAGAATTACCGCCTGGCTGTCCGAATGTAGTGGTCAGCCAGTTAAAATCCGCCTGTGATATACCTGTTGGCATCATCATAATAATAAAATTGATCAGCAAATGTAGTGAAATTAGCTGAGGGCGCCTGCGTCGATAAAAGTAGTTAAATTAGCAAAAGGAACTATTACACAAGCTTCAAATTTAATCATCATGGAAAAACGGAAACTTGGAAATTCAGGACTGGAAGCGGCCCCTTTTGCCTTTGGCGGGAATGTATTCGGATGGTCTGCTAATGAAACTGTTTCTTTCCAACTGCTGGATACCTTTACCAGCAATGGATTCAATCTTATTGACACTGCCGACGTCTACTCTCGCTGGGTAACGGGCAACAAAGGCGGAGAATCTGAAACCATTATCGGCAAATGGCTGAAACAAAGTGGCAAGCGTCATGAGGTGCTGGTAGCCACCAAAGCCGGAGGAGACATGGGCGAAGGCGTCAATAACACCAAAGCCTATATCATTAAAGCAGCAGATGCCTCGCTACAGCGGCTGCAAACCGACTATATCGATCTTTACCAGACCCACTTTGATGATGGCAAAACCCCGGTGGAAGAAACACTGGATGCTTACGCCACCCTGATCAAGGCTGGCAAGGTAAGGGCTATCGGCGCTTCCAACATGAGCACAGACAGACTGATTGCCAGCCTGAAAGCCAGTGAGCAGCATGGCCTTCCGCGCTATGAAACCTATCAGCCGGAATACAACCTGTATGACCGTGCCGGTTTTGAAAAAACGTATATGCCTCTCTGTGAGCAATACGGGTTGAGCGTGATCAGCTACTATTCCCTGGCCAGCGGCTTCCTGAGCGGCAAATACCGCAACGAGGCCGATATAGAAAAGAGCAAGGCCCGCGGCCGGACAGCGCTCAGCTATCTGAATGAAAGAGGCCTGCGTATCCTTGCGGCCCTTGACCAGGTGGCAGCCCGCTATCACAGTACGCCCGCAGGCGTTTCCCTCGCCTGGCTCCTCACCCGCCCTACCGTGGCGGCGCCCATCGCCAGCGCCACCAGTGTGGCACAGCTGCAGGATATTATCAAAGGAATTCAGCTGCAACTGGATGCGGATGCGGTCCATGTGCTGAACGAAGCGTCCCAGGGCTGAAGCCCTGGGCTACGATTAGATTAAATTGCCTTATAATGAAAAAGCTGGCTTAAATAAGCCAGCTTTTTCGTTTGTATAATCTGATGGAGGAGTCTTTAAACTTTTTCCCCGTCAGGAAAATTTGTTTGTCAGAGTTTTATTTTGATACCTGCATTTACGCCCAATCCACCGATGTTGATGTATGATTTCAGGTCGTTGGACGGCTCGTTGTCATTCTTGTAATACACTTTGCTGCCGATCTGATTGACAGGCGTATTGGAATTTTTGTCGAGCGTGGTAACGTATTTGGTGTTTTTCTCCGCCACACTGAGATCGCTGAGGCTGCGGGTCGGTTGCCCTGGCACCGGCGCCACCACTGCGCCCGTAGAGGCGTTAACGATATTGTTGGTTTGGTCGAAGGCGGTGACTTCTTTTTCCTTACTTCTTACCGGCACGTTGCGGTACTCACCTTCCACGAAGATGTCAATACGCGGGCTGACGTAGAAGTTCACACCGATAGCGCCCTGAAAGCCCAGGGTGATGTTAGGTTTCACCTCTTCTTTGCGGTGGATGGTGGTATGTACCATGGTACCGGGCGGAATACCTGCCGGGCTGGTGAGCTGGTCCACATCAGTGTCGATATGGAGGCGGCCCCATAATGGCACCACCAATCCTACACGCACATACGGATTTACTTTCTCAAATCCGGGATTGAGCACCAGCGCAGGCGCAAAGTCGATAGCGTTCACATAGCCGTATGATTCCACACTGGCCAGCTGTTTCCCACTGCCTGCCGCGGTCGTGAGATTCCTTGTCATCAGGTTTTTCCGGCTATGGTAATAGTTAAACGAAGCTTCCACCGCCATATACTTATTGATATTGTATCCTACAGCAATACCTCCTCTTGCGCCTTCACCGTAGGAGCCTGTGAGCACTTTACGGCTGAGGGTGTCCAGCGGATTGGGACGTGTGGGATTATATTCAGTATGCAGGTCCTGCGGTGGAAACGGGCCAACGTTCGGGAACTGTCCCGGGAAAACACTAAAGAAGTAACCACCGGTTACTTTGAGATAAAATTTTGACTGTTGTGGATGTTTGCCGGTGAGCTCCTGGGCCTGGAGGCTTCCTGCAAGGGTTAATGCCAGCATAGTGGCCGAAAACAGGTGCACTTTTTTCATAAACAGTGGTTTTGGTGAGATGGTTTTTCAACCTATCGGAAGTTAATGAATTGTTATCAAATAACAAGCATCCCACCAAACTGTTTAGAAGGCTTCTGCCAGTGACAGGTAAAATCCTTTCTGCCTGGACTCACCGTCTCTCTTCTCACCAACGGCATAGTCTATACGAATTGTCAGTTTTGCGTTTTCGTCATAGAAGTAGCGGATACCACCGCCAAAGCTGGGCTTAAAGCCATTAAGGGCAAAATTGTGGTTATTGAACACAGAACCGGCGCCGGCAAAAGCGGCCAGTGCGAACTTCGGCCAGATGTCCACGAACCATATTCTGATATGCATTTTCGGATCAATCAGGTAACGGTACTCCGCCTGTCCTGCCAGGTAATTCTGATCACGGTAACGGCCGGTGTAATAACCGCGCATCATATTATCGTTCCCCATTTCGGACAACAGGTAAAAAGGTAGTTTGTCGCCCTGCAGGCTGTTGAACACGCCATTCAGTCCCAATGTGCTTTTGGGAGACAATGAAATAAAATGCGAGCCCTGCGCTTCCAGCTTGAACAATGGCTCTGAGCTGACAAACGCCGGCGCATAAGCCGCATTCAACCGCAGCCACCAACCTTTACGGGTGTAGTTCTGGTTGTCACGGTTATCGAAGATGCCGGTCAGCCCGATGAAAGTCACATGGCCACCATCCTTGCCTACCAGCGGCATCGTGTTGTAGATGCCTTTGTCATCTTTGCTGCTGTAGGAATCGTTTTGGTACAGCAGCGAAGCACCGGCGTAAAAATGGCCACCAACACGGCGTTCCGCTTCCAGCTGTGCTTTATAGCGGGTATTATTCAACAGGGAGCGGTCATCGTGACGCGTTTCATTACCGATACCGAAGAAATACAGCGGGAAATTATGGTACCGCAGATTGCCCTTGTAATGCCAGGTATTACCGCGGGTCCAGATATTGGCCTTCAGATCTATTTTAAACTGGCTCTCGGTGGTGATGGCCGGAATCAGGTTCAACGTGGAGTTACGGGTGGTGATGTCCGGGTTTTTATTGTCTGTATAAAAAGAATACAACATGGCGGCGCCAATTTCCAGCCCTTTTTCCTGGGAATAGCCCAGTACGGGCAGCGGGAAAAAGCTGCGCTTCCGGAATGCAAGACTATCCGCCGGAGGGGGTGTACTGCCTGTAGAAACTGTGTCCTGTTGCGCCTGGGTGCCAATGGCTAAAGAAACGAACAACGCCGTGATAGTAAGTGCTTTATACATGGCCGCAAATGTACACCATAAACAATTACGAATGACGAATTACGAATTACGAATGGAGGGCTGTTTAAGGCAAAGGTCACTTAGTGGCTGCTCTGACGGGGATTCCTCCATTCGTAATTCGTAATTCGTCATTCGTAATTGATTTAGCGGTCTGAATGGCCCAGTTGTTTATCGGGTGCTACCAGATCGCGCACGAGTTGTTTCAGGAATTTTATTTCCGGGAAATGCCCGGCTTCTTTCCGGTCGAAGATCTGCTGATCGTTCAGGAAGATAGTGTAGGTGCCGGCAGTTTCGCTGGGGCGTAATGTCACGCCTCCCAGTTCAGCCGTGAAGGTAGTCAGCAGCTCCTGGGCCATATAGGCAGCCCGGAGCAGCCAGCCACATTTGGGACAATATTCGATGGTGATGACCGGTTTCATGATAATTCACTGATGTTTAGGACGTTAGGCATCAGGGCACGCTCGACAAGTATAGCCGTTGCCGGTAGGTGGCCTGTTTACCCGAAAGATACGACTGTATTCGGATTTCGGCAGGTATAACACAAAAATCACACGTCCTGCGCCACAATTTGTTGCCTGTTCTTTTGAATCGTCCGCCTTTATCTTTATTTTTATGCCATAATTAAAGCGTACGTCCCCGAATCGCTCTACTATGTCACAGCCAACAATAATACCTTATGCTGCCGGCCATACCTTTGAAAAAATGTATCTTTATTCCCCTGTGTTTATTGCTTCTGTCCCCTGCCACCAGAGCGCAACAAACCGGAATAGACAGCCTGCAGTCCAACCTTAACGCGCACCTCCAGCGGGACACTGTCAGAGTGGACCTGCTGAACCAACTATCACGCCTATACTTTACCAAAGACGCAGGTATCGCTGCCCGTTTGGGAGAAGAAGCCCTCAGTATCAGCAATGAACTGGGTTATGTCAAAGGAAAAATATGGGCCACCCGTAACCTTGCGCTGGTAGAAAACACCAAGGGCAACCTGGACAAACAATTGCAGCTCACCTTCACCGCCCTGAAACTTGCAGAGGCACAGGGTGAACCGCGCACCCTCGGCATCCTCAATAATGATGTGGGTAACATCTTCACGGAACAAAACAGTCCGCGGGACGCATTAATTTACCTGCTGAAATCCCTCCAGATAAAAGAGCAACTAAAAGAAACCCCCGAAATCAGCAAAACTCTTAATAATATTGGCTCTGCCTATATCGCCCTGAAAAAAACCGATTCCGCCCTACTCTATTTAACCAGGTCCGAAAAACTCAAACTGTCACTGCGGGATGAGCGCGGGCTGGCCTATACCTACGAGAACATGGGCATCGTGGCCATGCTGGAACACCGGTACCAGACAGCGCTGCGATATCACGAACTGTCGGCGCGGTATTATAAAAACACCGATAATCAACCCGGTATCACCAAAGCCAGCCTGAACCTGGCTGAAGTGCAAACCTTGCTGGGCGACCTGAACAGCGCAGAAAAAAACCTGGATACCGCCCTGGCCATCAATTCGAAGCTGGGCAACGTGAAAAATGAGATGATCTATTATAAGATCCGCTCCAGGCTGGATTCCGCGCGACATGATTACGCCTCTGCCCTGAAACATTATCAGGCCTTCAGCGAGCGCAACATCGATTACTTTAATATAGAGAAGCTCCGGCAGATCAGCCGCTCCACCATGAAATATGAAACGGAGAAAAAGCAACGGGAAAATGTGATGCTTAAAAAGGAGCAACAGCTGCATCTGGCCACCATCCAGCAGCAGCGCGTACTGGTGCTGTCCGGCGCCGCCCTGTTCCTCGCCCTGTTACTGATCACCGCCATGGTGTACCGGTTGTACAAACACCAACAGGAACTCTACCAGCAGCTCAACAGCAAGAACCAGGAAGTGTCCCTGCAAAACCATATCATCCTCGAACAGAACGCCACGCTGGAAAACCTCAACCAGGTAAAAGATAAAATATTCTCCGTCATCTCCCACGACCTGCGGTCTCCGCTGGCCATTCTCGAAGGACTGCTGTTCCTGCTGAAAGATGAAAAGATCGACGCCCAGCAGTTCCGTTTTTATACCGATGAACTGTGGCGCGACGTAAAAAATACTGCGTATATGATGGATAATATGTTGCAATGGGCCAGCAACCAGATGAAAGGCATCAGTGTAAAAGCTGATGACTTTGACCTGACGTTACTGCTCAACCAGGAATTTGAACTGCTGCAAACCATGGCGCGGCAAAAAGACGTAAAGCTCTCCCATGAGCTGAAAAACGCTATCCTGGTATATGCCGATCCTGATATGATCAGGCTCGTGCTGCGTAATCTCATCAATAATGCCATCAAATTTACGCCCGGCGGCGGCGAGATCGTGCTCAAAGCGCAGCTGGAAAAAGGAGAAGCGCAGGTGTCAGTAAAAGACAATGGTACCGGCATTCCTACGGATGATCAGCACCGCATTTTCTCCAATATATACTACTCCACTACCGGCACCCGGAACGAAAAAGGCTGCGGCCTGGGGCTGCACCTGTCCAAAGACTTCGTGGAGCGTAACCATGGCCACATCTGGTTTGAAAGCAAACCGGGAGAAGGCAGCTGTTTCAGTTTCACCGTTCCCCTTTCCGATGAACAGGAGATTAACGCCCGCGGCTATACGGTGGTGTTGCAGGACAATCCTGTCAGCGGCATGAGCGTGCTGCGAAGATAGTTTATACCAGTCCGAACGCAGTGGTGTGTTTGATCTCCGTCATCACGAAGGAGCTGTGCACCTGCGCAATATTTTCGATCGCCGCCAGTTTGTTGGTCAGAAAATGCTGATAACGCCGCATATCGTCCACTACTACTTTCAGCAGATAATCGAACGTGCCCGCCACGTGATAACATTCCATCACTTCCTCCATCTGGCTGATGGCCAGTTCAAATTTTTTCAGCAACGGCTGTGAATGCAGCTGCAGCGACACATTACAGAAGGCCACCAGGGTTTTGCCTATTTTCTCAGGGTGCAGCAGGGTGACGTAGTTCCGGATAACACCCATTTTCTCAATTTTTTTCAGCCGTTCGTAAGTAGGGGTAACGCTTAAGCCTATACGATGTGCTATTTCCTTGGTGTTGAGGCGGGCATTTTCCTGGAGCACTTCCAGGATGCGGCGGTCTGTTTTATCGAGTGTGTCCATAGCAGAAGATTTTATCTGAAAAAGCGGCCACGGGCAGTCGCTTTTAGTTAATTTAAACTACAATACAACCAAAAATAGTATATATTTTCTGATCTTACCGTAATACTGGTTCATTTCAATGGCATTTACATAGCTTCGCAGCATCATACACCTGTAATTGCCGATTATGAAAGATCACCCGTTACCTGCCGCCGATGCGGCTATGCTGGACCGTTTGCTGGCTGAAGTACAAGACCACACCCGGCACTTCCTGGGATATCCCGTATCCAAAGATTTTGACTACAGTCCGCTGTTCCCGTTTTTACAATATCCGCTGAATAACCTGGGAGACCCGTTTGTGGACTGTACCTACACCGTAGGTTCCCGGGAGATGGAAAAATATGTTGTGGAATTTTTTGCCCGGCTGTTCCGTGCGCCGGCCAATGACTGGTGGGGTTATGTCACCAACGGCGGTTCGGAAGGCAACCTGTATGGGCTGTACCTCGCGCGGGAGCTGTATCCCAAGGCGATGGTGTATTATTCCGAAGCTACCCACTACAGCGTACAAAAGAACCTGCACCTGCTGAATATGCCCAGTATCATGATCCGGACGCTGCCCAACGGGGAGATTGACTATAATGACCTGGAGCAAACGATGGGCATGAACCGGCATATGCCGGTGATCATGCTGGCCAATATCGGAACGACCATGACCGAAGCCAGAGACGACATAGGGCGCATTAAAGACATTTTGAAGCGCCTGGCCATCCGGCATCATTACATCCATGCTGACGGGGCATTGTCCGGCAGCTACTGCTCCTTCCTGGACCCAAGGCCCGCTTTTGACTTTGCAGATGGCGCTGACAGTATCGCCATCAGCGGACATAAATTTATAGGCTCTCCTATCCCCTGTGGCGTAGTGGTGGCCAAAAAGTCTTACCGTGACCGGATAGCCCGTTCCGTTGCTTATATCGGCAGTATGGACACTACCATCACAGGCTCAAGAAACGGCCACAGTCCGTTGTTTCTATGGTACGCGCTGAAAAGCCTCGGCCTTGCCGGCCTGGAAAAAAGGGCCCGGCACAGCCTGTCCGTAGCCGCCTATGCAGTGGACCGTTTCCGGGAAAACGGCATTGCTGCCTGGCGTAACCCCGATTCCATCACGGTGGTATTTCCGGAACCGCCCGGAAATATCCGCCGGAAATGGCAGCTGGCCTCAGAAAACGGCTGGTCGCACATTATCTGCATGCCGAATGTGGAAACGTCCCAGATTGATACATTGCTGGCAGAGATGACTGCCGCTTCGGTGATGGTTTAAGCTTTACCGCCTTCCGCGATAGCGATAATTTCCGTATTGAGCGCCCGTTTTATCAGGCGCTCTTTTTCTTTATCAGAATGTGGCACCAGCAGTTGCAGCTTGAACTGCACAAAATCTTTTTTTATTTCGAGGGTTTTGAGCGAAAAACTGTCTTCCCGGTAATAACGCTGATAGGCTTCTATAGACCTGCGCAGGCGCGCTTCCAGCTCTTCGGGCGTGAATTTATGTTTGTGGTCCAGTTCAAATTCGAGGCTTAGTTTCTTAATGTTCTGTTTGGACTGGTTCACCACGATGCTGGTAAACACCACAGAGTTAGGAATGATGACGATATCGTCATCATCGTTCTGCAACACTACATTGATCAGTGTAATGTCCATGATTTTGCCTTTATACTCGCCTATCCTGACCTGGTCGCCGAGGGACAGCTGATCGGAGAACATCACGATCAGGCCATTGATCATATTGGAGATATAGTCTTTTGTCAGCAGCGCGATCGCCGCGGCCACGATGGTGATGCTGGTAATGAGCCGCATCAGGTCCTGTCCGAAAAAGATGGGGATGGCCAGCAGGAAAAAAACCGTATTTAACACAGAAGTGATGCGGTTAATCCCCAGTATGAAGTTATCTTTCTCCAGTGGTTTAGTGCGATGGCGGCGGGTATACCAGGAAAGTATCACCAGCCAGGCGATAGAAATAACGATGTTGGCGCCAAGGAAAAAAGACAGCGCATTAGTGACCTTGAACAACCAGGGGAACTTGTCATAGAACGCCGGATGTTCGAGGTTAAAATATATGATGCCGGAGTATATCAGCAGTTTAAATATGAATATGATCCGCTCCCGGCGGTTGGTATTTTTATAGGTTTTATCGGTTACCATCATCATAGTGATCCCACGCGCTTTCCCGCAAAAGTACAAAAGGCGCGCGGCTAAAAAAAGCGGCATATGTGAGGAGGCCTACAGCTCACCCATTTTGTTAAGTATTTCAGTCCAGATGATGCGGGCTATTTGTTCACTTTCCACAATACGCAGATTGCCTTCCGGAGAGTCTGTATGATCTATCATGAAGGTCTGGGAATGGGGTTGAAAATCTTCCAATACATGTTCGCGGACATCAGGGATTACTTCATAAATGGTTTCATAAGCGATCCTGTTAATGCTAATGGTCAGGCCGTATGGTTTTCCTTTAATCATCACCGTTATGCTGTGTTTTTCCATACAAACTGGTTTTGATCCACTGTCACAGGTGCAATAGGTATGCCATATAAAAAGACCGGTGACACTTGGTTACCGGTCTCTTTTTGTATATAAAAAGAAGGATAAAACGGTCTGTTTCACGCAGTGGCCATAGCGCGGTGTCTGGTGTTTTTCTTATGTGCGGTGGCCCCTCTTTTGGCGGTGGATTTTTTAACAGATGTTTTACGATGTGTTGCTTTTTTTGCCGTGGTTGCTTTTTTGGCAGTTGTCTTTTTGGCAGCTGTTTTCCTGGCGGTTGTTTTTCTTGCGGTGGCTCTTTTAGCCGTCGTTTTTTTCGCAGCGGCTTTTTTAGGCGCTGCTTTTTTTGCGCTGGATTTTTTAGTGGTTGATTTTTTTGCGGTTGATTTTTTAGCTGCCGCTTTTTTAGGGACTTTCGCCCCTTCTTTTCTTGCTTCAGATAATCCGATGGCGATCGCCTGTTTGGGGTTTGTTACCTTTTTGCCACTTCGGCCACTTTTAAGTTTGCCTTCGTGCATCTCATGCATGGATTTTTCCACTTTCTCCTGAGACTTCCTGGAATACTTTGCCATGATTTGAAGATTTAAATGGGTTAAAAAAAGAAGTAACAGGTGTAAATGAAACAAATTATACGCCAGCCGATAGCGGTCAAAATCAATCAGAAATATGGGGAAAGGGGGCTAAAACTGTGTTAAAAATTCTATGTATTGTGGAACGAATTGCCCCATCAGCAGATGCGGGGAAACCGCAAAACGCCTGTATACGGCGATTCGGCCGGTGGCATGTATATTGATCGACTTCTACGCAATATTGTTCACTAAACTATAAAATCCAGGATTATGGAACACATCAGGTATCAACAACTCGCACCGAGTGCCGAGAACCACGAGAAGAGTCCAACAGACAAACCCAAACACAGCAAACGGGGATTTGCATCCATGGACCCTGAACAACAACGTGCTATTTCCAGAGAAGGTGGCAGGGCTGCGCATCAGCAAGGTGTTGCCCACAAATTTACCTCTGAAGAAGCCCGTGCGGCCGGTAAGAAAGGTGGCGAGGCAGTAAGCCGCAACCGCGAACACATGGCGGCAATTGGCAGAAAAGGTGGCACTAACCGCGGCAAAAAGAAGAATAATGCGACCACTGAAGAAAATAACTTCTGATGAATTGGGGGATGGCGAAACGTGAACGGGATTCTCAGCTCAAAATTCACCTTTCGTCATCCGCAATTCGTTCATAATTCTTCTTATATTTAGCATAACCATCAAATTCAAGTTATGCTAGTATTGGCCAAGTTCCTGATCGCATTCGTTATGCTGGAACACTTCTACATCATGTGGTTCGAAATGTTTGCCTGGACCACCAAAGGGCCTAAGATTTTCCAGAAATTCCCCAAAGCACTATTCCCTGCCACCAAACCACTCGCTGCCAACCAGGGCCTGTATAACGGCTTTCTGGCTGCAGGATTAGGTTGGTCATTGCTCATTTCGGACCCGGAGTGGGCACGGCATATTGCGGATTTTTTTCTCGGCTGTGTAGCGGTAGCCGGTATTTACGGCGCGCTGACAGCCGAGAAAAAGATCTTCCTGGTCCAGGCGCTGCCTGCACTGGTGGCCCTGATATTGCTTCACCTGGCGTAAAAACAAGACCCGATGATCGACGAAGCAGATATCAGGATTGGCAACTATGTGGCTTATTTTGACTACAATATGGAGGAATCAGTCTTTGTAGTGGAAGGGATACTGGACGGTTATATCTACAATTCCGGACTGCCCAGGAGTAAAATTCCCTGTGAGAAAGCCAACCCGGTACTACTGGACCTTTACCAGCTGATTAAATTCGACTTTATTCGCGGCGTGCCCGAAGAAGGGGAAGATGAAAACATCTATTCCCTGAAATACAACCGGCTTAACAGCCTGCATATCCGCCATGAAAACGGCTGTTTCCAGCCGGTCACGGAATCACCCAACGGCTTTGTGCCCTATGGCCGCCCGCTGGTGCACGTGCATCAGCTGCAAAACCTGTTTCATGCCCTCAGCCGCGACGAGCTAACCCTGTGACGCCTGCGGCGGGACAAAAACGGCCAGGGCGCGGGGTATTACTTCAGCCGTCACCTCATTTACCTTCCCCATATACTCCCCATCAATCTGGAACTCCGCTTTTTTAGGCGTATGGATGTAGACCTTCCGGGCCCGGATGATCTCTGTTTTATGGGGGTTAAACGGGCGACGGACAAACAACATTTTGAGCGTCTCCAGCAGGGAGATCTTTTTCACCAGCACTACCTCGAAAATACCGTCGCTCAGGTCACTGACAGGGTTAATACAGGCCCCGGTCCCATATTTGCCGGCATTGGCCAGTACGATCATAAAGGCCTCCCGCGACAGCTGGTCAGCTCCGTTGTCTATTTCCACCGCAAACCGCTGCCGGTACCAGAACGTTTTCAGTACCACCCGTGCATAGCCTGTCATGCCCCGCACGCCGGACCGCTGGAAATACTTTACCAGCAACGCATTCAGCCCGATATCGCTCAGATGGATGGAAATATCCCGGCCATTGATACGTATCACATCTATTTTACGGACATGGGCCTGCAATAACAGCTCCAGCGCCGCATCCCATGATTCGGGGATGCACAGGTCGCGCGCCATGCCGTTGGCCGAACCTGCCGGCAGAATGCCCAGCGGAATGTCCTTGTTCAACAGGCAGGTGGCCACCATCTTCACCGTACCATCGCCGCCGGCAGCCACCACGCCGTCCCACCCGCCTTCGTGCAACAGCTGCAGCAAACGCGCTTCATCGGCAGCAGGACTGCCGGTCAACAGCATCGACTCACCCCGGACATTTTCATGGCGCTGCAAAAAACGTTGGACTGCTTCTTGCGGAGCAACTTTCCGGGCAGCTCCCGAAGCGGGATTAATAACGAATAATAATCTTAACTTCTTTTCCATTTGAGTAGCATGATATGCATTCATCCGGCAAATACAAATATGGCGCCGCAAAAGACAGCCGCTCCCGGCGCTGGTGGGCGCGTATCGGCATCAACACCGGCACGGTGGTAAAAGTTTATCACGGATACGGCCATGAAGGCGAGTTACAGGTATTTGGACATGTGCTCTCCCGCAGCCCCCTTACGGAGAGGCGTACCCGTTATCACCTGCTGGGCAATATTTGGGCCCTGCTCCGGTTGTTCATGGTGAAACCCAAGCCCCTTGCCGCTGTGCAACTGCTATGGCAGGGACAGACCATCCATGCGAAAACAGCAGATGACGGCTTTTTTCACTTCCAGTGGAAACCGGAGTATCCTACTTCCGCTGGCTGGCATCCGGTAACGGTAACGCATACACAAAATGGGGAAAATATTGCAGCCGGCACCGGTGAAATATATATTCCCCATCGTACGCAGTTTGGCTGCATATCTGACATTGATGACACGTTTCTCATCTCCCACTCAGACAAGCCGTTCCGAAAACTGAAAGTACTCTTTACCCATAATGCCGCCAGCAGGCGCCCGTTTGAAGGCGCTGTGCGCCACTATCAGCTGCTCAGTCATGGACATACCGTACCTCCTATTCCCAATCCCTTTTTTTATGTGTCCAGCAGTGAATGGAACCTGTATGATTACATCCGGGAATTTTCGCATGCCTGGAAACTGCCGGAAGGCGTTTACCTGCTGAATCAGTTAAAACGCTTCTCTCAGCTGCTGAAAACAGGCCGGGGGAAACATCATACTAAATTTACCCGTATAGCCCGTATACTGGAAAGTTACCCTCATATGCCCTTTATTCTGCTGGGAGATGATACCCAGCAGGACCCCTACATTTATGAGGCGATCGCCCGCCATTTTCCCCGCCGGATCATCGGTGTGTACCTGCGCCACCTCTCCGCTCAAAAGAAACCGGGAGTGCTGGCAGTGGCCCGTAACCTGGAGACATTAGGCATTGCGTGCTGTTATTTCCGGCACAGTGAAGAGGCGATCGCGCATTCACGCCGCATGGGACTTATTGCTCCCCTGCCGGCATCCTGGTGACAATGGTACAGGAAAACCGGGCTGTCACCGGGATGGTGCGGACGATAAATTCTTCGGGAGACAGATATTTTTCCACCATTGGTAGTGAGGGCGCATAGTGGTAACTGCCACCGGGACGCAATGCCCGCAGCATTTCCATGTATTTGGCGGCATACCGTGTACAATCGGGGCTGTTGCGGTGGTGGTGATGCAGAAAGTGATTAGAGAAAGAAAGGTTGGAAACGATAGTGCCCCAATAACCCGATGGCAGAACAAAATCCAGCCAGTCGCCCGTCTTCAGGTAAGCCTCCGGAGCCGCAATAAACCGGTCCACCCCATAAGCGGCAATACCCTGTTGCCGTAACAGCCGTACCAGGGCGGCCTGTGTACCGCACCCCATATCCAGTACCGGCTCCTTCAATGTGGCGGGGTCCAGTTGCAGGACGTCCAGTTGCATTGCTGCCGCATATTCGGCACAGACGACGGGCTTCAGTTGCGCACCGGCCTGGCTGTAATATGTTTCAAAAAAAGGATGAGTGCGTTGTAACCACTGCTGCAGGCGCCTGGTATGCCGCGCTGTCAGCAGTGTTTCATGGAAACTGCCGGATGTGGCGGCAGCGACAATATCCTCCACCAGGGCGACATACACTTCCTTCAGGGCCGCAGTGTTGGCGGCGGCCATATCGAAGTATTGGTTCACTTCACAAAAGGTGCGGCGGGCGCTTCCTGTCAGATAATCCACCACTTCCGCGGCCTTGTCCGCATCGCGCAGCGCCAGTATTTCCGGTACGCCTTCCGTTGTCAGGCGGCGGGTGACGGCTGTCCAGCCGATTTCATTGCCGGGATAAAAAAAATTGTGCCGGGCGTGTTGCTGATACTGGCAATCAATACTGTGGCGGATAAGGTTGGATATCATGCTGCAAAGGTATATCAAAAAAAAGCAGTCAGGCCTCATGGCCTGACTGTTATTCAAACAATTAACGATGTCGTATATACGAAAATCAATGACGGTTGCCATGCATCAGCTGGTCCACCACCTGGTGGAAAGATCCCGCATTTGTCACCGCGCCATCATTGACGAAAAATATTTCATCGGCATTTTCGATGGTATTGAGGCGGTGCGCGATAATTACCCTGGTGGTGGTAGCCGGTAATTTATCCAGTATTTCACCCAGTAGTTTTTCCGTCACCGTATCGATATTGGCGGTAGCCTCGTCCAGTATCAGAAGGTCCGGTTTGCGCAACACGGCGCGTATAAAGGCGATCAGCTGTTTTTGCCCAAGGCTTACCCCTTCTCCGGCCGACTGTACCTGCGTGTCCAGACCATGCTCAAACAGGCCCAGTAACTTTTCCAGGTTGGCGGTACGGATCACTTCTTCCAATTGATCGTTGGTGTAATTTTCATATTCTTCGTTGCCATACAGGATGTTTTCCCGGACGGTGCCGGTAAACAGGATGGGGTCCTGCAAAATGAAGCCGATGCGGCGGGTGCGTTCTGCCGGGGCAAAGGAACGGATGTCTTTTCCATCAAGCAGTACGCGGCCTTTTACCGGATCATACAGGCGGGCTATCAGCGAGGCGGTGGTGGTTTTACCGCCACCGGTAGGGCCTACCAGCGCATATGTTTTTCCTTTCTCGAGACGGAGGTTGATGTTGTGCAGTATCTCACGTCCTTCGTCATAGCCGAAGTGCACCTGTTTCATTTCCAGCAATGGCGCGGCTTCCTGCCGGGTTTGATCGTCGATGGTGCCCATATTGTTTTCCAGCACCAGTATCTCTGAGATACGCTCCCATCCGGCCATGGCCGTCTGGAAGTTGGCCCACAGGGTTGCCAGTTGCCGCAGCGGGCTGTAAAAGTAATTGACATAGGCGATGTAGCTGACCAGCAATCCTATGGTAAAAGAACCAGTGCTGATCAGGTGTACGCCATAAATCAGTATCAGCAGTTGTGCCATACTGGACATCAAACTGTAAAACGGCAGAAATACGTTGTTGGCAATGCCCATGGCAGTTGCCGTCGTATAGTTTTTCCGGTTGGCTTCATTGAACCGGTGCATGAAATAGTCACGGCGACCGAAAGCCACCACCACTTTAAAGTTACTGAGGCTTTCCTGTATTTCCGCACTCAGTCCGCCTACCGTTTTCAGGTTCGCCGCATTTTTCTTTTTCACCCAGGGGGACAGCAGCCTGGTAAAAATCAGGGCCAGCAAGGCAGGCAACAGGGCCAGCGCGCCCAGCCTGATGTTCAGCGTCAGCAGGAAAATGCCGGCACCGGTCATGGAGATAATGCTACCCACGAACTGCATCAGGGCCTGTGAAAAAAACTGGTTGAGTTTATCAGTATCGTTGTTTACGCGGGAGATCAGGTCGCCGGCCTTGTTTTGGTTAAAAAAGGCCACCGGCAGTTGCTGCAACTTATGAAACACCGCATTGCGCAAGGTATAGAGCGTACGTTGCCCTACTGTGCCCATGAGCTTTGTTTGCAGATAGTTGACACCGAAAGCGGTCAGATAAACCACCAGCAGCACGGCGGAGTATACCAGCACCCCATGATACTGTTTATGCATCACGTAGGTATCGATGGCATAAGCCGTTAGCAAAGGGCCCAGCAGGTTCAGTCCGGAGTTGCCAATGGTAGCCAGCAATGCCAAAGCCAGTTTGCTCTTTTCATGGGAGATCAGTTGCAACAGGCCTTTGAAAGCTGTGTAGTTTGACACGCCTTTTCCCGTAACAGGTTTATTAAGATTGTAATTCATAATTGCTGGTGCTTTGCTGGGAGTTAAAAATCTGTACATAGTCCGGGCTTTTCTCCATGAGCTCTTCATGGGTGCCGGCTGCGATCATTTCGCCCTGCATGAGGAGGATGATCTGATCGTAGTGGGTGACCGCCCCGATTTTCTGGGTGACAGACACGAGGGTGAGGTCGGGGTAGTTCCGGTGTACGTTGGCCAGGATCTTCCGCTCGGTGCGGGTGTCTACGCGGGCGGTAAAATCGTCCAGCAGCAGTATTTTCGGGTCCAATGCCAGCGCACGGGCCAGCATGAGCCGTTGTTTTTGTCCGCCGGAGAGACTGGTGCCACGCTCCGATACAATGGTACTAAGCTTTTCGGGCAGCTGGTCGGTAAATTCCTTTACTTCCGCCGTGGTGATCGCTTTTTCCAGTGATGCGTCGGTGACCACGTCACTGAAAGCTATATTTTCCCGGACGCTCATGTTAAACACCACGCTGTCCTGGAACACAAATCCCACCTGCTGGTGAAAGGATTCGCTTTCGTAATCGGCGATATTTTCGCCGTCAATTTTTATTGTTCCTTCATTGGGTTTGGTCAACCGCATCAGCAGGTAAAGCAGTTGTGTTTTCCCTGCGGCCGTGGGCCCGATGATCGCTATTTTGGAACCCGCTTTTACGGAGAAGGAGATATCTTTCAGCACCGGTTTTTCGCCGTAGCTGAGCGACACATGTTCACAGGAGATGCTGCCATCGAGCTTTTTAACCAGGGTGCCTGTTTCCAGCATGTCCGGAGAATTCAGTACGCCGCTGATGCGCTGGTAGGAAGCCGTAGCCTGTGCGATCACGTTGCTCATAAAACCTATCACGAGTACCGGGAATATCAGCAGCGTCAGGTAGCTGTTGAACGCCGCAAAATCACCGATGGTCATGCTGCCGTCGATCACGAAGCGGCCGCCCAGCGCGAGGATGGCCAGGCCGGTCATATTAGCCGTAAAAACGATCACCGGAATCAGGCCGGCGAACAGCCGCAGGATGGAGAGGCCGAATTCCAGCGCCTTTCCGTTGGCATCCAGGAATTTTTCGTACTCCCGCTGCTGTGAGTTCACCACGTTGATAAGCGCAGCGCCAAGGATACTTTCGTTGATCACCTTATTGAGCCGGTCCATCACTTCGCGGCTCTTCATAAACAGGGCCCTTACCTTCTTCAGTACAAGGAAAAAGGTGATCCCCATGATCGGAATGGCGGCAATTACCACGAGGGCCAGCTTCCAGTCGATCGTCAATAACAGGATACTGGCGCCGATAATAATGAAGAACGATGACACCAGCGATACGATGGCCTGGGACACGAACAGTTTGATAGAGTCCACGTCAGCGGTGAGATTGGTCAGCAACCGGGAGGGGTTGGACTGTTCCATCCACGCATAGCTTTGGCGGGATATTTTTTCCGCCAGTTGCTCGCGCAGGCTTTTAGCCACCTTTTCTGATGCATAGGTCTGGATGATGTTCTGGAAATAGGTAAACACAAAAATCAGCAAAGCGGCCAGGCCAAATTTGATGACCAGGGGCTCATAGGCGAAAGCGCCCCGGGAAAAGTCATCAATGCCATGTCCGATGATTTTAGGCAGCCACAGGTTCAGGCTGTTGCCCAGCAGGGCAAACAGCACCAACAGGCTTATCAGTCCTTTGTATGGCCGTAACAATCCAAAGATACCCGACGATTTTTTCTCCTTGAGGGAAGGTTGTTTCATATAGTTGGGCGGTGATTAGTGTATGAGAGCATGGTGAGCAATCTTACAAACTTATGAACTTAAAAATACAAAACCAATATCAACTGTGACGACGAACAGTCGTCGGAAATATTGTAATGGTCAACTTATTTTTTTTTGACGGCACAAAAATATTGAACAGTGTTCAAATTTTAAAACAATATTCTAAAATAATCAGAAAAAGTTTTTTATCAGCGGTGGAATTTATGGTCTGCCACGGGAAAAAGCAGTACTACAGGGCATTGCTGTGTACCCGGCAACAACAGCTGGCCATTTTGTGCGGTGAGGATATCACCGGTAAAAACGTTCTTCCATTTTTGCGGCGCATTGGCGGGGAGGGCCAACGGAGCCAGGTCATGTTTGCCCAGATGTGCGGCCGGCAACAGGGGCGCTACCACAATGCACCAGTCCTGGCGGTATTTGCGGGCGTAAGCAATCTGACTGCTGCGCTCCCCTGCTGTCAGCGGAATATATTCTCCGTGAATAAACAACGAGGTATGGGCATTTCTGAGTTGTAACGCTTTACTGACCAGGTACAGCTTTTCCCTGCCTACTGCTGATTTGGCGCCAGCATGTTCTTTCGGCCATCCGGGAGCGTGGTCTTCTTCCTGCCACCCCGCCAGCAGTTTACGCCGCAGCGGGTAATTGACCAGATGGCGGCCATCGTTGCTACCGGCACTAAAGTCCCATAGCTCACATCCCTGATAAATATCCGGTATGCCCGGCGCTGTTATTTTGATGAGTGTTTGCGCCAGCGAAAAGATATGCGCATGCACGCCCAGTTTTTCTGCCAGCTGGTGCATTCCTTCCATAAAAGCGCTGCCTGGCGACAGTATTTTTTCGATGAACTGCAGGCAGGCCAGCTCGTAGGCCGTATCCGGCAACAGCCAGCTGCTGTGTACTTTCGCTTCCCGCACCACTTTCAGGAAGGTGGCAGTGATATGGGCCACAAAATCAGCATCCGCCTCCGCAGAAACAGGCAGACAGGCCAGCACAGCCTGATAGATGAAATATTCGTCGTTCAGGTCCGGTGCGGGCTGTTCATCGATCAATGTGACATGCTCATGGTTCATGGTATGCCAGGCCTGCACCTGTTGAATCCAGATGTCTGGTATGATGGTCAGGGCATTGAGCCGGATGCGGGCATCTTCTCCCCAGCGGGTGTCATGGGTGGCGGTGGTATTGAGGGAAAAGGGCGAGAGGTACTGCCGCACGGCCATCCGTTCGTGAAAACCGTCCAGCGTGCATTTGTTCAGTACCGGCGAGTCTCCGGCCTCGTTGTGCGACAGCAGTGCATTGTACACGTAGAAAAGTGTTTCCTCCACCCCTTCGCGGTACAGTTGCCCGGCGAACTGGGTGATTTTTTTCAGCAGGGCCAGGGCAGCCACTGCCTGTTGTTGTTTTTTATCGGGGTCCCAGAAGGAACGAATCAGCTCCAGCGCCGTACCTGTTGCCGGATTGCGCAGGATAGCCTCTTCCACGGCCTTGTCCAGCTGCTGCGTATCTGTGAGCGACAATGGCCATCCTTCCGGATAGATACGGTTGGCAGGCAGGCACACCATAAAATCGCCCATTGCCATTTTAAGCCGGCCTTTGTCTGTTTCCGGGAGCACCAGCTTCAGGCGGAATACTTCCCTCACCAGGTTATCCCATTCGCCATTCATGTGTTTCTCCAGCACCAGCTGTTTCTTTCTGCCTGCCAGTTTCGGATACTGCGAGAGATTGGGAAAATGTGCCCGGTAAAAGCGGCCCAGTTTTTCCATGCCTTCCACATCTGTCAGCAGCTGGCTTACGCCGGCCAGGAAATCGTAGCCGGTACTCCCCTGCAGCGCCCATCTTTCGGGCAGTGTTTCATGGCCTGCCAGTATTTTTTCCGCGATGATGTAACAATTATTGCCAAACAGTTCCCGCAGATGATAGATGTATTGCGCCGGGTCCAACAGCCCGTCAATCTGGTCAATACGCAACCCCTGGATAATGCCTTCCTGGTATAGCCGGTGCAGGAAGCCATGATATTCGTCAAACACTGTTTTGTCTTCCATGCGCAGCGCGATGTGTTCATTCACCCCGAGAAAACGGCGGTAGTTGATACGAAAATCTGCCTCACTCCTGGCGGTGAAGGTATAATGCTGGAGGTCCAGCAATTCATACAGCAGCGGTGTATTGTTGTTGACCAGATGAAGCAATGGCAGGAATGCCTGTTTGCGGGGCGGCTTCAGCATGGATTTCATGGCTTCCCAGTCCAGCAGGGACCGTCGTTGCAGGACGTTGGCTTTCATTTCCGCAAGCCAGTCCTTCACCGGGTCCATTCCCGGTGGCAGGACGCTCAGCAGCCATTTGTAACTCTGCGCAGACAATGGCCATGTTTGTGCGCCGGTGGCCAGTCCCAGCCCCAGCCTGTTGTAATTAAGACGGATACCGCCATCGGCCATGGTTTCCCGCAGGTTTTTTTTCAGGAAAGGCATCATCAGTTTCCCGTGCAGGTCTTTGTCCGGATGGTGCCAGTCGATGTCAAAATAGTTGTAGTAAGGCGAGGCGGTGCCTCTTTCCAGCGCGTCCACGAGGCGGGTGTTATTACAATGGAAGGCCATGTAGTTGGGAACGATATCCTGTATCCAGCTCATGCCGAGCGAGCGGAGTTTGACATGCAGCTGGCGCATATGGGCGAGGGAGCCGATAGCGCTGTTGATTTCACGTGGATTGGTGATATCATAGCCATGCAGGCTTCCGGGCGCCGTTTCGAAAACCGGGGAGGCATAAATAGTGGTGATACCCAGCTGGTGCAGGTAGTCAAGCTGTTTTTCCAGGTCAGTGAAAGTAAAGTCCCTGTTAAATTGTATGCGGTAGGTCGCTACCGGGGTAAAGAATTCATTCCTCATGATGCGCCATTTCATAGACAACAGCCGAGAGGGGCTGCAGCAAAATCGGTTCATTCTCCAATACTTCATCAGCGGCTTTCACACCTGGACCGTTCCACATTTCATGGGCGGAATCAAATATTTTCTTTAGCGGTGTTGGGGCCATATGATAAGTTTGCACTGCCTTATCAAAATTCAATAGTATCAACACCGTATCCTGTCCGCTGGTTCGTTTCATGACCAGTAAAGGCAGCTCGCCGGCAGGAAATATCTGTAGCACATCTTTGGAGAGGGTACGCATGGCGGGGCGATGTTTTCTGAAAGCGATCAGGAAACGGTAACAGGCCAGCATGGCAGCGTTAGCAGCTGTTGTAGTGTCCCACTGCAGCCGGCTGCGCAGGAAGGTATCTTCCAATTGGGGGTCTGGTATAGACTTGCTCGTATTAAAAAAAGCGGAGAACCAACGGCTCCGGTTCTTTTTCATGGCCTCCACCAGATCGGGGTCTCCATGGGACGTAAAAAACAAAAAAGGGGATTTCTCCCCGTATTCTTCTCCCATTAGCAACAAAGGGATAAAGGGGGATAAAATCACTGCAGAGGCTGCCAGTTTCAGGGCTTCAAAGGACACCAGTGTGCTAAGCCGTTCTCCCAGCATCCGGTTGCCTGTTTGTTCATGATTTTGGGAGAAGACCACAAAATGCCGGGCGTCGCTGTCTGTCAGCCGGCGGCCAAATTTTCGTTTACGGAACGGGGAATACTGCCCGGTATACACAAATGCATTGGTAAACGCATGTGCCAGATGGGCCAGTTGCCCAAAATCTTCATAGTATCCCTGTGTTTCACCGGTCAGCAGGCTATGCAGCGCATGATGGAACTCATCGGCCCATTGTGCAGTAAGGCCGTATCCACCGGCCGCTACGGGGTTGGTGTAACGGGGATCGTTCAGATCGGTGGACGCGATGAGCAGTTTTCGTCTGCCGGTCTGCTGCTCCAGTTCCTCCACTGCTGCTGACAATTGCCAGGTGAAGTGCTGCGCGCTGTTATCCTGACAGGTATGCAGCGTGTCCAGCCGCAGCCCATCGATATGAAATTCATCCAGCCACATCAGCGCGTTCTGGACATAAAAGTCACGCACCGGATCACACCAGGCATCGTCGAAATTGATGCCGGCGCCCCAGGGCGTGGAATATTTCTCGGTAAAATAAGGGCCGTAGTCGGGCTGATAGTTTCCTTCAGCGCTCGAGCGGCAGTAGACCATGTCCAGGATAACGGCCATTCCGAGATGGTGGGCGGTGTTGACCAGCGCCTTAAAATCATCGGTGGTGCCGTAGCGGTTGTGTAACGCAAACGGGTAAACGCCGTCATATCCCCAGTTACGGTCGCCGGAGAACTGGCATACCGGCATCAGCTCTATGGCAGTGATGCCCAGGGCTTCGAGGGCAGGCAGCCGTTCTCGGGCTGCCTGAAATGTACCTTCGGGCGTAAAAGCGCCTATGTGTATTTCGTAAATGATGAGGTCTTCCGGCGGGAGGCCTTTCCAGTCTTCATCGGTGAAGATAAAGCTGGCGGGATTTGTCACGCAGGAAGCGCGGTGTACCGTACTCTCCTGCCGTCTGGAAGCAGGGTCCGGCCGTTGCAGGTGCTCATCCAGCAGGTAATAATAGTGCATGCCTTCCGAGACGTCTTGTACCGTAACACGCCAGTAACCGTTGTCTTCCGGGAGGAGCGGATAAGCCACTTCTTCTCCGCCCAGCAGGAGCAACGTAACACTCTTCCTGAACGGCGCCCATACACAGAAAACACATTCTCCGTTTTCTTTCAGCAATGCTCCTTGTTGATAACGTGTCATCATCTCACCGGTGTTTAAGACAGGAAAATATTTTCACGCCAACCCCGTTGAAAGCAAGGTTACTGTTACACTACACCAATACCGCAGGGAGTAGCGCCCCCATAACCGGCTGAGACAGCGCGGGTTGTTTTGCGCTGACGGTCTCAAATATCAGCTTTAGTCCGTCACGCAAAGCGTGCAGATTGGAGGGTTTGACCATCCAGTCAGCAGCGCCCATAAATTTCATCCGGGTCATATCTTCCGGATCAAAAGACGGGGCATAAAAAATAACAGGAACATCCTTTAACAGCGGCGACTGCAGTATTTCTTCCAGTTGACGGGCACCATCAACAGCCAGCCTGCGGGTGTGCAGGAAAATAAAATCGGGTTTCCCCGGCTGCCGGGTGGCATAGGACAACGCATCGGCGGCGTTATCAAAGCAAATACAGGCTTGGGTTACCTGTAACAGATCGAGCGCAAGAAAAAACTGGTTTCTGTTGTCACGAATGTCATCAATCACAAAGCAGGACATCTTCTGTTTCATTGTTACGGATAGTTTATTCACATGGTAAACGAAAACGGTTAACAACCGGCAGGTCTCAAAAGAAATGCCGGCGCAAAATTACGGCATAATCACTATGTTATTTTTTTTCGTGTAGATAAAAATCCCATTTCGTGTAATGCACGTGTAAAATAACCGCGACGGAGACCCGGCCGGAGGCCGTTAAAAACGGAAAATAAAAAACCGGCAGTCATTTTTTGATGACCCCGGTCATATACGGGATTAAAATCCGGTTAACCCATGGCACTGCTATAAACATCTTCCTGTTGTGCCGGATGATGGTTCTGCCCGAATATCTTTTGTTTCGTATGTACATCATCTTCCAGAACACCTGCAGAGCGGTCAATCATCCTGTCCCTGCTTTTTTTAACCAGATAGATTATCAATCCTGCTGCCGCAGTGCCTACAAGCGTGGATGCCAACAATATCTTTTTCATGGTGACGAAGTTTTATTCAGTAATCGTTCCGCCAAGAGTTGTGCCACGAAAACCGTCCTGTTCCGGATTTAACATTTTGCTGGCAAAGAAAAGGGCTGCTCCCTTACAGAGCAACCCCGTCATCAATCATTCCTGAAAAAATTGTCCGGCACTTATTTAATGTCTGCCCAATAAGTACCATCCTTGTCTTTACCAATAGTTAAAATATTCCCTTTATTCAACTGTTCATTACACCATTTGGCAAATTTCAGTTTGTCTTTGGAGGAAAAGGAATGCTGCCTGACAGCCAGCAGGTCTGTTCCACTGTTAAGGCTGGCAGGAGAGCTAACGATATAAATGCCCTTGCCCGGCTCTAACGCCAAAGTGTAGACATGGCCCTGGTTCAGTAGTGGTTCATATTGTGCAAGAAATTCTTCCACATCATGGAAATAAACCTGCTGCGGTACAGTAGCCGAAGAAAACGGGATGATGTGATTTGCCTGCGCCTGGGCAATCATGGTACAGTTAACAAAGGTGCCTCCTATCAGTAAGGAGAAAAACAGCTTTTTCATATAGGTAACATTTAGTTTCCTTAAAAATAAAAGCATCTACTGCCACGAAAACACAGGACTGTAGCAATATTGCAGCATACCTCATTTATTTCCGTAACACATCGCGATAGCATGAAAAGCGGCCTTGGGTTCCCAGGGCAGCCCCGGATAAGTTTGTCCTGTCGCCTGCTCCAGCACCTTCACAATGCCATAGCTGGCCATATCCAGATCATATGCGGGGTCCTGCCGGTGGGGCAGATTATATTGAGCGAACGTGCACAGGAATACCGCCGCTACATTTTCCGCGGCAAAAATTCCGAACAGTTCTTTGATATGTGCCGCCTGTTCCGTTTCATCCCGGATATGGTCTCCATTCAATGTAAGGGGCGTTGCAGCCCATTTTACCAGTTCACCGCCGTGTGCGCCGATATCCGCGCCTCCACGTAGTGTAACGCATCCAAACTCCGTGATGGCGAGCGGCTTGTTCATTTGCATCATCCGGCGAAGCCCCGGCAGGAAAGCGGCCGCAATATCTGCGGACCGGTATCCTGCGTCGGTAGCTACAAAATCGAAGAGGTCCCAGTCAATGGCGCTGAACTCCAACGGTATGGAAGCATAGCTGACGAGGCCGCCAAACCGCTGCCGGACCAATGGCATCAGTTCTTCGAAAAAAGCACGCAGCCGGTTTTGTACGGACGGGATTTCCATTCTTAATTTTGCGGGATCTTTAAAGAGACCGAGGCGTTCGTCCAGGTTGACCGGAGAGAAAAACCCTACGTTGAACAAGCTGATCTCTGAACCTGTCAGCAAGACAACGGCCGCTCCCGTTCTTCTGAGCCGCTCTGCACGTTCAGCCGCGTCCAGCAGAAAGCCGGTCAATTCATCGATGGTCAGGCCACAGGTGAAAGGCGAATACCATACTTCCAGTCCGGCCGCCGCCGCAAGCCGGGCGGCAATTTCCAGCCGGCCGGCATCGCCGCCGGTGACGCGTACCGCATTGCAATGCAATTCATTTTTGATGATTTGCATTTCCTGCATCACCATAGCAGGTTCAAACTTTTCTTTGGTGCTTACACCGAGATTGATAAACCCGGTATCATAAGTAATTCCTTTTATCCGCATAGACAGTTTATTTATCTGCGCAAGATAAAAGGGTCATCAGGCATCGTATGCAGGCGGGAAGGGTATGTACAAGTTTATCTCACTTCTGTACAACAAGTTGTGTTTCCCGGAACTTCCGGGGCGATAAATTGGTTTGTGTTTTAAAAAATTTGGAGAAATGCGCCATATCACCGAACCCCAGTTCATAAGCCACCGCTTTGACAGAGCTGTCCGGCAATGCCAGCCGCCTTTGGGCTTCCAGCATGATTCTTCCGCGGATAATGTCTGTAGCCGATTTACGATAGTGTTTTTTACAAAGCGCATTCAGCTGATGAGGCGTAACCTGTAACCGGGACGCGTAAAACTGCAGTTCCCTATACTTTTTAAAATGCTGGTCCATCAGTTTCAGGTACTGCAACAGCAACGGCGGAATGCCATAGGCGTGCCTGTCCTTCATCATCTTTTCCATTTTCCGGCTGGCCGCCAGGGCTATCAGCCGCACCCTGGACATTACCACTTCCCATAACAACCGCTCTTCCGCCAGTTCTTTTTTTATACAGATAAACTCGTGCAGCAGATGAAGGTATTCCTCCTCCTCCAGCGCGATCACCGGGCACTGTTCATATACCAGCATATTGAACCGCAGCGCGCTTAATACCAGCCCGAATCTTTGAGGGCTGATGGTGAGCTGGTGCATTTCCATATAAGCCGGCCGCTCCACAGGAAGAGGTTGCTCCGGAAACAGAAAGCATAACTGGTAAGCAGTCGTTGTTTTTATCAACCTGATAAAATAAAAACCGGGCTTATCCAATACCCACAGGCATGCTTTTCCTTCATTATAGCTTAAACCATTTTCCTGATTTTTTTCAGGACGGGAAGATGGTTTACCGGCAACAGGCATTGCGTTCATGACAAATTATACTTGTCTGGTAAATATATACTAAATTGATCCCAATACATTAAATATATGATGGAATACACCGATCTCTCCCCCTCCCTACAGGCAGCGATGGAGAAAGCAGAAAACATCGCCACTGAACAATTACAGTCACTGCGCGATTTTAATCCGTTTATCCTTTGCGGGGAGTCACTCGATAAAATTGAACGCATACAAAGCCGGGAGACCGATGAAATGTTCGAAATGGCGGAAGAAATCATCGGGGAAATGGACGACAGTGAAACAACCGTACTGACCTATCCTGACACCATCATGCTAAACGATGGTACCTTCAATGCCATTGTTTGCCAGATTTACAATGTGGATGAAGACTTTGGTTATAGTTTTGGGCAGATATACCGTATCGACGCGGGCAAAATCAATTTTCTGAACAAACGGGTGTTCCTTGGAGAGGTGAGGAACCTCTTGGTTTTTTGATTCACTCTGTGAATACGGTAACATTTTTGTGGTTGATTTCTTCACATCAAACAGCGACAGTCATGGTACGTGAATCCCATAAGAGCCTGATTGAAAAAGGCCTTCAACTGGAAAAGGAAGGCGAACCGGAAAAGGCCATTCAGCTTTACCTGGACGTAGTGAAGAAAGACCATCTGAACGCAGCAGCCTACAACAGGTTGATGGTACTCTACAGAAAACAAAAAGCACCGCGAAAGGAAATCGCCATCATCAACGAGGCGATAAAAGCCTATGAGGACAATGTGAAAGCCGAACAATCAGCCTGGTCCAAAAAGAACAGGAAAGCCGCCAGCATCAGCAGGGAGCTGGTAAAGGCCCTGGGCCTGGTCGATAAGAAAGGAGCGCCTGTAAATCAACCTGCACAAATCGTTACCTGGAAGAAACGCAAAGAAAATGTCAGCAAAAAATTGGCCCATCAGTAAATGGGTATTTCACCGAAGCACGTCAAACGCCCGCATAAAATCATCGAAGTAACGGCGGCTGAACAATACGGAGCGCCCGTCTTCCAGAACAATTTCATTGTCCGTTAGGTTTACCTTTGCCACTTCCCGGATATTGACAATATAATTGCGGTGCACTCTTACGAAGCGAATAGCCGGTAACCTGCCCAGGATAAGCTTTAGGGGTTGTTGCACCAGGTATTTTTCCCTGCTGCACACGATCTTGCTATATTTACCTTCCACTTCGATGTATAGTATATCGTCCAGGGATATTTTAGCCAGCATATTTCCTCTTTTAATAAAAAAGATGTCCTGCAACATAACGGTACTCTTCTCTTCCATCGCGAACATTCCTGCCGGCGCGCCGGCAAACTTCTCTACTGCCAGTTCGATGGCGTATTGCAGTTCCAGCTCGTTGAAGGGCTTCAGCAGATAGCTGAAAGGCGCTGTGAGCCTTGCCGCCTCAAAGGTATTACGGTCGGCGGCGCTGGTCAGGAAGATAAAAGGTTTCCGGGTGTCATCGTCATCACTGATCTGCGTGGCAAAAGTGATTCCGTCTTTTCTTCCCTGTAAAAAAATATCGATGATCACCAGGTCGGGCTGTATGGCATGGAACAGCCGCAATGCTTCCTGCAGTGAGTTGGCGATGCCACCCACTTCATAGCCGTGGTCCAGCAACATGCCTTCCAGCAGGCAGGCGTCCTGCCTATCATCTTCGATGATCAATATTTTTGCTCCTTTCATGGCAATTCGGTTTGGAGGGATATGGTTACAGTAGTGCCGTTTTCCGGCCGGGCGGAAAACAGCAGCTGTGCGCCGTTTTTTTCCGCCAGTGTTTTACAGAGCCAGAGGCCCAGCCCGGTGCTTTGTCTTCCGTCGGTATCGGTTTGGTTTCTCATATGGTTATTTGTCATTAATGCCTGTAGCAGGTGTATGTCCATTCCCACTCCTGTATCGCTTATGATCAGTTGACATCCGGTATGCTGCCAGTTGGCCGATATGGTAATGACGCCACCTTCCGGCGTATATTTAATCGCGTTGTCGATGATGTTGCGTACCATGATCCTGAACGTGTTCAGGTCTGCGCTAAAAAAAAACGGTTCAGGTATTTCCCTGTGAACGGTGATATTTTTATCTGTTGCTACCGGGAGGAGATCATAGCATATCTGATCGATCACGGTGCGCAGGTGCAGTTTCTCTTTGCGGAAAAACAGCTGGCCGGTCTGACTGAGCGCCCAATGCAATAAATTATCGAGCAGTGCATAGGTGCTGCCGGCGATTTTTTCGTTGTTGAGCGCCAATACATCCGCTTCTTCATGGCGAGCCTGCTGTATCGCTTTCCTGAGGCGGCCCAGGCTGAGTTTCATCCGGTATACCGGTGACCGCAGGTCGTGTGCCACGATAGAAAACAGGCGGTCTTTTGTTTCATTCAGCACACGCAGCGTCTCCTTCTGTTGCGCGATGATATAAGCATTTCTTTTCTGCTGCCGGTAGGCATATCCTGCGAAAGCCGCCAGCACCATCAGTCCTGCCACTGCTGCCAGCAATGTATTGCGTTGCCAGCGTTGTGTGGACAGCTCGGCCAGTTGCAGGCGTGTTTGTTGTTCCAGTACGCGGATGGCCAGTTCCCTTTTTTCCACGGCGAGCTTTTTCTCCAGCTTCGCCATCTCCCAGATATGGTCGCGGTTCCAGATGCTGTCCTGCAGCGCCTCGTATTGCTTACGGTATTGCAACGCCGGGCGATATCTTTTCCTGTTTTCCTCCACCACGGCCATGTTACGATAAGCATTCCGAAGCACGGCCGTATCGCGGGATTTTAAGGCAAAGCGCAGTCCTGCCTCGAAATATGGAATGGCTTTCCTGTCGAGATACTGTTCATAATACAGGTTACCGATGTCCATACTGGATATGGCCAGGCCGGTGGTATCTTTCTGTTGTTTTTCCATATCCTGGCTTTGCAGGAGATATTTTTCCGCTTCGTCATACCTCCCCATGTGAAAGTAGCAGAGGCCTTTATTGTGATATACGCTTTTCCTGGTTTCCGGCGCCGACTGTTGCACAAACCGGGTTTCCCATTTGCTGAAGTACTGCAGTGCTGCGGTAAACTGCCGCAGTTCGAGACTGATCTCTGCCATATTGATGTAACAATCCGCCAGTAGCTGTTGGTCCAGGCCATTGATATTGGTAAGCTGAAGAAAGTCCTGTAACGCCTCGCGATATAATTGTCGGTTGTATTGGATGCTGGCACGTAGAAAAAAAGCGTAAGGATAAAGCGGGTGTGTTGGCGCGTTGTCAATGTCTTCCAGTGTTTTCAGGATGTACCGGTAGGCATTGTCAGGGTCCCTGTTCCGCAATGACACATGGCTGTTGTGAAAATACACCAGGTAAGACGTTGGATATTGGCTGTCTGCCATCAGCAGGGCAGAATCCGCGGGCATATGCCGGCAAATACTGCACTGCTGCCGCAGTTTGCTATATATGGCGCCCGTCACAGGTCCGGACGATGCCAACACCTGTGTTACCCAAAAAAGGGCTACCACAGGAACAGCAAAGAGTTGTTTCATGTAACCACTTATGCGGGTCTTTTTACGGTCGTTACGGTCCCCCTGGATGTTTCGGGGTCCCCTATCCTGTACATCACGCGGATAGCCTGTGCCTGGGGCCCATCGATAGCATAGTCAATCAGTACTTTCCATAGCGACCAGGTACAATTTCCTGATTCGGGCTTTTGGTAATCAATGATGATCTGTCGTATCAGCAATACTCCGGCTTCTGTGTTCTCTTCTATCATATTATTAAAATCATCGTCGATAATGGGCTCCTGTCCGTCCGGAACATATAAGCTCATCACAAGATGGTACATATTAGGAAACTCCGCATCGGGATATACTGCCACCAGCGGCTCTGTGGACAGTCTGGCAGCCAGGCCGGACCCAAAGATCTTTTTTTCCAGGTTTTTTATGCGCACAGATGAGAGAAGAGCATTTTGGCTCATAAAGGATAGTTTGAAAAAGATGATGGTAAATTGAGTGTAACAAATATAAGCTTTATATCCATTCCCTTTTTCGCTTATATCGTAAATCCCGCCACTTATTCCATTCAATGCTGCGCTTATGCCATCCGCTCCAAACGGGGGTTACGCCCATCCTACCTTTACTTCAGTTCATCACCGGTAATGCACTTCAGCTAACAACATTCACTTTATCCTTTAAACTCTTTTTATGACAGACATCCGATTAAATCTTATCAACCGGTCTAATGACCGCAACAATTCCAGCATCGTTATTTTCCAGCGGAATGAAGCCACCTCCTTTAATGAGCTGGCAGTAGCCTGGCAGGTGGTCAGAAACCTCGGACAAGGCTGGAACCATCCCTTTTCCTACCCGATGGAAATGTCCGTTTCTGCGAGTGACAGCTGGGGCAACTACAGCCCGTTGAAAGCAGCGGTGAATGGTCAGCAGTTCCAGGTAGTACGTGACCCGTCAGGCGATATCCTCAAATATGCCGGCCAGGCCACCAGTCAAAACGAAGTGGAGATACTGAATGCGCTGGACCTGGGCGCGGTTAACGCCAACGTATACCGCGACGGTAAACTGCTGGCCACTAAAACGGCTATTGCGCCAGGCCAGAAAGCCACCTTCCAGTTCAGGCCTACTATCTGGATAGGCGTGGTTTCCCAGGTAGTGGAAGGTCAGCTGATCAACAGCGCTATCCTCCAGCAGATCAACACAGAGTTGTCACTCTTTGGCATCGCCAGCGCCGATATCGTTATGACCGGCGGCGGCCCGGGAGCCAGCTCCACTCCTTTCGAGTTCACCCTGCAGAATATCCTATATGCATAACCATCAGGCCCCATTCCCGCTTCCAACGCCGACTGCCGAGTGAAATGGGGTGGGGCTTTCCTTTCATCTTTTAAACTGTCAGCGATGGTTGAGACAACTATTATCAATAACACGTTTAAGGTGGTGTCTGAGCTGCTTGCGCCAGACCAGGAACATCTTCATACAATGGCGACGGTGGTTAAGTACGAGTTCCACTACCCTGCAGACGCACCAGTGCCGGTTATTACCGGTTATGTCGATGCCCATCACCGGCGGGAAGTGCAATATACAGGATACGACGCGTTCCGGATAAAAGGTCAGCTAACGTTGACAGTCAAAGAAAAGGAAGTCATACTGAACGGCAATCTCTACTACGGGCACAATGAGAACCCCGCGCTGCAACATCATTTTGATGGCACACTCGCGTTATTCCGGGAAACACCGCCGCCACCGCCACCCTGTCCGGACGACAACGGCGACAGTGACGATTTTCCCCCGCAGTTGGCCGTAGACGCGCCTCTTTTCCCTTATGTCAATATTCTGCCCTGGCCGGACGACATCCCGGCAGACAGCTGGCTCTATTTCTTTTCCTACGATCCGGCGCATACCGGCACCGACTCCCTTTACAGCCTATTGACGGCCATAGCGCCACAAAAGAACCGGCAGGCGATGGAGCAACTGGCCATTCAGTTTCTGCAGCAGGACGCGCCCTTTACCGGGCAGTACTATGGTAGCGCGCAGCAAGTGCCACCGCCCTTCAACAGCTTTCCTGCGCTTTATGATGCATGGGTGGCCGCTGCTCACGGCAGCGGCGGGGAAGACATCAGTGCCGGCGTTGATACCACTTCCTGGCTCCCTGTTATTGACCAGCTGTGGCAGAATTATTTCGCGCTGGCCATCATACCCGGTTTTAATGAACCCTTTGCCATGGCATTGAACAAGATACTGCTGGTGTGCAACCTGCTGCAAACACAGTACAGCACGGAGCCTCCACGGGTATTTACGCAGGAAGAGATCCGACAGCTGCTGCATGCCAATATCCTGTTACCGGGGAAGCTATTCCCGTTGCCGCCTTATGCAACCGCCGCACCGTTGCCGAAAGATGACAGCCGGATCACGCCTTTTGCCATCGGACAACTGAAAATGTCGCGTTACCGGTTGTTACGTTACCAACCGGGAGAAATCTCCGGTATCCAGAACGTAATGAAAGGAGAACAGAAAAAAACAGTACAGCGTCAATTGCAAAGCAACCAGGAAACACAACAGGAAAGCAACTCCCAACAGCAACACAATACCGGTAGGTATCAGCAGACCAGCAACGACCTGCTGCTGGAAACAAAACAAACACTGGCCGGCTTCACCCAAAGTACTGCCTACGATAATTTCACTACGACCTATGGCCCGCCCACACAGGCTGTGCTCAATGGCAACTGGTCATCTTTCCTGAAACCGGACAGCAATGGCCAGCAATCCGACAGCGGATTTATGAGCCGGGTGCTAAACAGCACTGTCAACCGTGTCAGTGAGCGTATTTCCAGGATCAGGTCCTTTAGTCAGTATAACGAACAGGAAGCTGTGACCAGCAGCCTATTTGACAACCGCCAGGGAAACGGGCACTTCAGGGGTATTTACCGTTGGCTGAATAAGGTGTACCGCGTTACAGTAGAAAATTACGGCCATCGCTTTTTACTGGAGCTAAGTATCCGGCAACCTGCACAGGACTATATACAATCGCAGCAGTCGCTGAATGCGACAGACCTGCAAAAGCCACTGTCGCCGGCGGAAAAAGGCATCAGTATGTTTACTGATATCACCATCAGCAACTACGCGCAGTTACTGGGTTATTACCAGGTGGACGTCATACAGCCGCCACCTGAGCTGCTGGCCTATGCGGCAGTGGTGTTGCGTCCGGGGGAAACCGAGAAGTACGCGCACATACCTGAGCACTATGTTGCAGAGGAAGCATCGGTGACGGGCATTATTGCGGATGGCGCACCCGTGCAGATGATCAAAGGCATTGTTGGCAGCAGCATCTTTGAAGTACCGGCATCAACGCCAGGCCCCCTTAGCATGCATGGAGAAACCGGGCAGCTACCGGTATCGGCCATCGGCCCTAATCTGCCAGACGCGCCACCCTACAAGCCCAATGATTTCATCATCAATATCCGTATTCAATGCCGCGTGAGCGAAGAGAAAATGAATGAATGGAAAGCAGGGATTTACCGGCAGATCAGCGAAGCCTACCAACAACGTTTATCCACCTACATTAATACCCTCAGCAGGCTTTCCGGGGAGCATGAACAAAACAACCCTGAGCTGCTGCGCAACACCGAGCGGTCGGCCCTTCAGCGCCGTGGCATAGCGCTGCTGATGCAGGTATTTCGTACTAAAGTGGGCGAAGCTCCCGATACCCGTACAGCTCCCTTAAATGAGGTCCGTTATGACCAGTTCTTCCGGGAAAGCCTTGAATGGGATGAAATGACCTGGACCTTCGATGACAGTCCTTCTGTTTTCAGTTATGCCCTGCAGGGACGCAACGATTCGCTGAGGCCTTTCTTACAGGCGCAGTGGGCGCGGGTGCTGCTGCCCGTCCGGCCTGCCTTTAACTTCCAGTTATTGTATTATCTCTCTTCGGGGATGATATGGCCGGCGCCCTACCCTTTTGTGCCGGTAAACGAACCGGACAAACAGATAGCCGGGCATCTGAAAAAATCATATAACACTAACGATTATACGAAAACAGAGCATTCCTGGGAAATCGTTCTCCCTACGGCCATGCAGGTAGTACAGGAAGGTAGCCAGCTCCCGGAATTCACATCACCACATACGTAAGATCATGATACCAGCACCATTGTATCCCGGTCATTTGTCCATGATGCCCACCAGTATTCCACCCGGAGCGGTGATGGCTTTCGCCGGAAAGGTCACGGACCATTATTCAGACTTTGAAAGCATGATCAGCACTTACGGCTGGATGGTTTGCGACGGAAGGACTTTGTCCCGAAAGGATTATCCTGTATTGTATGCCGTATTGGGCGAACAATACAACATTCCCGGAGTGAAGAACGATGAATTCTGTATTCCAGATTACCGCGGATACTTCCTACGCATGGCAGATATGGGCAGCGGACGTGATCCGGACGCCGGCAGCAGAAAGCTCGCCAACGGCGCTACCAGCAGCGAAGTGGGTTCAGTGCAGGAAGACGCCCTGCAAATACACCAGCATGCTTACCTGAAAACCGGGGACATAAATGAGCCCAAAGGCAACAATGAACAAGGCAAGCCGATTGTTACAGGCTCCGCTTTTACCAGCGGTCCTGTTGATGGTACCGGCCTTCCCGGCAGTGTAAGGACCAGCACAGAAACCAGGTCCAAAAACAGCTACGTCTATTATATCATCAAATTTATCTAACAACTAAAAACCTTATCTTATGGCTTTTAATGCTTACCATGGCGTCACACAGACCACAGACAACAGCTGTGGCGCCTTTTCACTGGCCGCGGCCCTGGTACATCTCGGCGCCACCGCCGTTCCTACCATTCTGAATACCGGTAACCTGACGCAACGTTATACCGCGCCCGGCCCCGCAGCGCTCGCCCAACGTATTTATCAGACCACCGGCAACCTGCTCCTCAACCTGGCAGTGCCGGCACCTACGGCCACGTATCAATACGAAGAACCGGTGGACAACTACAATCCGCCGTCAGCGCTGGCTTATATAGCCAGTCAGTTTGGACTGACAACCAATAACGTCATCGTGTATTATACGAATCAGGCCGCCGGCATTTTGCAAAACATACAAGCCACTAATGTTGGCGCAGGCCCGGACCTTCTGGAAACAGAAATCGACCTGATCACTACACAACCTGCATACGGACTTGTCAACGGGCCTGTCAATTACACACAAAAGCCCGGTGCCCAGGAAGCGCACCTGCTGGTCGTGGAAAACCTGAACCACACCATCGCGCTGAATGATACAGAAGTATATGATCCCGGCTACGGCTACGTTGGGCCTTATACCCTCAACAACAACGGGCCTCTACCGTTGACTCAGATCAGTTTTACACTTCCTTCCGGCCTGGTTGTTGATTATGATTTCAGCGGAGTATGGATTAAACTCAAAGCATAACAGCTAGTCTACAAAAGCGGTCGATTCTATAAATGAATCGACCGCAATAAAAGTATTTTAGAAAGTTAAAATTTATTGTTGATATACTATTCTTTATACTTCAAGCGTTTGTATGTTGGTTTTTGCGCCCTGAAATAAGACTCACGCCTTAGGCGGAACAGGGCAATCCAAATGTAACAGACTATGAAACCGGGAAAAATTTTCCTTGTTTCCTTTAGCGGAAAGTCCCAGGCAGGTGGCGTGGAAAGAGTAGTATACCACCTGGATGAATACTTCCATCATAAGGGAATGAGGACCATGCTTATTGATGAAACCTTTCTTGTAAAACACACACTTTTGGGCCGCCTGTTTAACTTGCTGTTCAGGCACCATCATTTCAGAAAACGCAGGGAGGTATATATGGCGCGTTATACGAGTGCCTATCTCTGGCTGCATAAGCGGCGGAATGACATCGTGATCACGCAGGGAGAGTCAGCGCCATTCTTTCCTGTTGACGTTAATTTCATCCACGGTTGTTATCACCTGATGGAAAAGGCGTATTGGCGCAAAGAAGAACACCTGAGCCGTATTTCGCGGCTTCAGCAGCGGAATTGTCTGTCGGCCAGGCAGGTGGTTGCGGTATCTTCCAGGGTTAAACAGGATATTGTCAGATGGTACGAGGTGCCGGAAGAAAAGATTGCTGTATTAAACAACTGTGTAGATACGAATAGGTTCCGTCCGTATGAAAAAAAGTATAGCCATCAACGTACCGTGCTGTTTGTTGGCAGGCTGATATCTTATAAAGGGCTGGACATACTGGAGCAACTGGCCGCCACCATCGAACAATCAGACAACTGGCGTTTGCTGATAGCCTGCAATGAAACACCTGATAAAGCACGTTTTTCAGGCTTTTCAAAGACAACCATTAAAACGGGGCTGAACATTGATAATATAGCCACCGGCGCCTATGCAGCAGCAGATCTGCTGATACTGCCATCAATGTTTGAAGGCTTTGAGCTGGTAACGCTGGAAGCGTTATCGACAGGCATTCCCGTTGTCGGTACAAAAGTCGGCGCCATCAGTGAGCTGTCTGACGAGGGTTTCCCGGGCGTATACGTGTTGCCAGGGCACATCAATTGCGCAGATGATGCCATCCTGCGGCATTTTGAGCAGCTGTTAGCGGACTTTCAGCGAACGATCACGCCGCAGGCGTTACATGAAAAGATAGCAGCGAGGTTTGGTATGGAACGCTATACCAGGGAACTGGATGCGATCCTGTCGTTCAACAACTAATATCAGATAAAAAAAATGCCGCACTTTTCGGGTGCGGCATTTTTAGTTTTTATATACATAACCGGACTATTGTAATACGTCCAGTATAGGATGATCAATTCCCTGTACCTGTGTTTGGACCGGTTTAATCAGCTCCAGCACCGTAATTTTATTTTGCCCGGTTTTCAGCCATTCTGCAGGAACATAGAGCGTTTGCTGCGGGCCTACCTGCCAGTAACGGCCCAGATGATGACCATTGATCCACACTACGCCTTTGCCCCATTTGCTCATGTCGAGGTAAGTATCTCCTTTGGTGTTCAGGGAGAAACTTCCTTCCTTCAACACCGGCGCATCAGCAGCCACGGCAGACGTTTTAACCACAGGTTGCTGTTCATACGGAAGCCTGAACTGTTGCCACTGCCCGATGGCTTTTCCGTTAAACAATACCTGTCCGTCTATTCCTTTCCTGTTTTTCAGGAGATAAGGGCCAAAGTTGATGCGGCCCAGGTTTTCGACCAGGATATCCAGTGTTACCGTACCCTCCGGCAGCGTAATATCAACGCTGTCTTGTTTCAGGCGCCTGTCCAAGATGGCCGCCCTTTTACCATTTATGAAAACCAGACCGTAGTCGCGGAGGTCTTTTATCTTCAAAGTACCGCTGCTGCCGCCTTTAAGAGTAGTGCGGTATAATACAAAGCCATAGGCCTGTTTCAGGTCTTCGAACGTTAACGGCTGTACGCTTTTCACCGCAGCAGGCAGCTGGCTGAACAGGGCGCCGCTACGCTCCAAAGCAATCACCGGTGTGGTGATCACCGGCTTTTTAGCCGGCACCTCCGGCAGCGTTGCTCCCGGCGCCAGATGTTTGGCAATTACTTTTCTGAATGCCATGAATTTAGGGGTAGCATTTCCGGCTTCGTCCAGTGGCGCATCGTAATCATAGCTGCTGATCTGTGGTGAATAAGGCGCATGATCGTTGTAGTTGGCGCCGTTCATATAACCGCGGGTAGTGCCGCCGTGGAACATGTACATATTGATAGAAATACCGGCAGCCAGCACCCTGTCCAAACGGTCAAGGAAATTTTCGTATGGAACGGTATGGTGTTTTTCTCCCCAGGAGTCGAACCAGGCCGGGTACCATTCCGCAATATAGAAAGGTCCTTTACCCTGGTGGTTTTCTTTTACCAGTTGTTTTACTTTTTCGGGATCATCTACGCCGTTCACTGCCGGCAGTAAACCCGGCAGGTGTCCTTTGGCCACGTCTGCTGCCGGGTCGCAGGTATATAACAATCCATCGAAACCAGCATCCGTAAACATCTTACGGTTGATCTCCAGGTAAGATTTATCATCGGAATAGGAACCATATTCATTTTCGATCTGCACCATCAGGATATTGCCGCCGTGATTGACCTGCAGAGGCGCCAGCTGTTTGCCTACCGCTTTAATATAGTTATTGTAGGCCCTGAGGTATTGTGGTTCTTTACTTCTTACTTCCAGTCCTTTTATTTCCTGCAACCAATACGGATAGCCACCAAACTCCCACTCCGCACAGGCATAGGGACTGGGGCGTAAAATGACCCACATGCCTTCCTCCTTACATATTTTCACAAAAGCAGCCACGTCATTGTTGCCGGAGAAATCATAGCGCCCCTGTTCCGGTTCATGCATGTTCCAGAATACATAGGTACCGATGGTGTTCAGGCCCATGGCTTTCGCCATACGGACACGGTCGCGCCACGATTCACGGGGCACCCGCAGATAGTGGATTTCGCCGGAGATCATCTGAAACGGTTTCCCGTCCAGCAGAAAGGTGGAATCGCCTAACCGGAAAGTGTGCTGCGCGCTTAATTGCACACAGTACAACATCATCAGTATGGCCATGCTGATTTTCTTCATTGCTAACTGTTTATTTTAATTGTTGGGTGACTGTTACTACCGAACGCGCCGGGACAACTATCGTATGCCCGTTGACGTTACCAGGCCGCAGGTTCCCTTCGTTATTCGTGGTGTAGCTGCGCATACCTCGAACGGGAATGCCTTTACCACGGACTTCCATCACGGCCGCAGCAGCGCTGTTGTTGACAACCACCATAGCGAGGCTGTTATCTGCATTGCTGAAGGCAGACACGTAAATGTCTTTCGCTGTGGTGTTGCCTGTCAGCTGCACATCCACCCGTTGGGCCGCAGGCCTTACAAAGCGGCTATAGTTGCCCAATACCCATAACATTTTTGTATCGTGTATTTGCCCGTCCGCTTTATTTTTATCTATATAAATCAACCCGTCTTTATAATCATAGGGGGAGATGGCCAGCCACCATTGCCAGGCCGATGCATTGGCAACAGTGAGATCAGTATGTATCACCCTGGCCACGTACAATGCAGCGTCCATGCCCAGGTCTACCCTGCTGCCGTTTATTTCTCCTGCATTATCGCCCAGTATACAATATTCGGATTGCCAGAAAGGGATACCTTTCAGCGCGGTATGCAGTCGTTGGCGTATAGTCATGGCCGTATCCCGGGGAGAAGTAGTAAAATAACTGTGTCCCGCTACTGCCCGGTACACATTGGGAGAGCTGCCCAGGTAAACAGGGCTTTGGGGATCAAAAAAAGCCGCTATCTGTGTGCCTTTGGCGGGTTTGTCTTCACCGGCGTACAGATAGTTGAGCTTGCCCGCTTCCGGAATTAAGATTTTAGTGGAAAGCCGGTGCTGGTGAAAGGTTTGGTCCACCGCTTTAACCAGGCCATAGATTTGTTCATTATTATAGGGGCAGCCTTCCTGTCCGCCATCGCTCCAGTCCCATTGCGGTTCATTGACCGGGCTCACAAAATCGAGGGTTATTCCTGTCACCTGCTTTATGCCTAGTACTACATCTTTCAGGTAGCCGGCCACAGCGGGATATTGGTCCGGAGACACGTTGCACTGGCCATGACTGGCAAATGCCTTACCATTACGGGTAAAGGCTACCGGCGGACTATTCAGAAAACCGAGGAACTGCCGAACGCCCCTGGCTTTGGCAGCATTTAAAAACCAGAGCTGGCCCGCAGGCTGCTCCCAGTGGTACTGATGATCGGCACCCAGGAAACAGGCTGCACGGCGCCATTCGTCGCGTATGCCGCTGTCGTCGCCCTGTTCGGTACTGCCGGCACCGATGTTAAACCGCCACATCGACAGGCCGACGCCTTTGGGTTGCCCATCTGCAGTTGTATCACTGCTAAACAGCCAATCAGCCAGCTGGTTTCGTTTATTATCCGGCCAGGTGCCGGTAAACTGGCAGGACCAGGCATCAGAAGCCGCAAAGTTGTGGACCGTTTGTGCTTTCTTTGAAAGGTCGATATTTACCCGTATCACCTGCTGGGACATGGTTTGTTGCATGACCATACAGCCGAGCAGGGCGCCCATTAGTTTTTTCATGTTCTTAGTAAGCGGTTGCACGCAAAGCCGCATGGTATGCAAGACTTCCCGTAGTAAGATAAGAAGCGTGGTTGCAAGCCTGTAAAGTAGTAAAATAGTTGCTGAATTTTTTCTAAATCCGGCTTTGCTATTTTACCACTTTACAACGGTCTTGCCTCTATTGGCTAGTAACCCGGGTTCTGTTTCAGGGTGGCATTGGAAGCGAGGATATCTGCTCTTGGAACAGGCAGCCAGTAATTGGCTTCCACAAACAGGCGATTGTCCAACGCCACTTTGCGCGTATACGTATAGCTGTTGCCGTTACGGGTGATGGTCATACCGTATGCCGGTATATTTTCGGTGACATTGGCGATTTTCCATCTGCGCACATCGTAGAAACGGTGCTCTTCATAGGCCAGCTCCACCTGTCTTTCTCTCCTGATGGCGTCGCGCATCTGGTCTTTTGAAAGCCCCGGTGTCAAAGCCGGTTGCATTACGCTGGCACGCTGCCTGATCTGGTTAATGGCGTTGTATACGCTGGCATCGGGGCCTATGGCTTCGTTCTGCGCTTCCGCGTAGTTCAGCAGCACTTCCGCATAACGGATGTAGATCCAGGGCTGTAAGCCGGCCACGTCCCAGGGGTTATCGATAGGATTTTTATCGTCCATGAATTTGCGCAGGTAGTAACCGGTTTTGGAGGCGTTCCAGTTGGAAGGACCGTCCTTGCTGTCTTTTCCGCCAGGCGTGAAAGTCTGTATGGTAGAGCCTCTGTAGGTGGCGCCGTTATAGAGAACGGTAGCATAAAAACGCGCGTCCCTGTTCGCATACGGATTTTGCGGATCATATCCCGAAGCAGGATCGGTGATAGGCTTGCCGTTGTTCATTTCGTAAGCGTCCACCATGTTCTGCAAAGGCGTATTGCCGGCCCATCCGCCGTAGCTGTTGGGGCCATTGGAGATCTCCAGGCATACGTGGCGGGCGCCGATAGCAAACTGCCGTGCAAAAATGATTTCGTTGTTATTGCTGTTCAGGAATAACTGCGTATAGTCGGGCGCGATACTGTATTTGGAGAGTGACATCACTGCTTTGGCAGCATCCGCCGCAGCCTGCCAGGTGCCTACGTTGTAAAGCGGACTGGCTGCATACAGCAACAGGCGGGCTTTCAGGGCCAGTGCCGCGCCCTGGGTGGCTCTGCCGGGAAGCCAGTCGGAGCCGTTGTTGTCAACAGGAAGATCTGCCGCCGCTGCAGTCAGTTCAGTAATAACATAATCCATTGACTGCTGAAGGGTGGCCCTGTTGAACAATGCCGGGTCACTAAGGTTGTCCTGTAAACTGTATTCTTTATCTCCCATCATGATCACGCCGCCATAGTTACGGATCAGGTCATGATAGCGGAAGGCACGGATAAAACGCAGTTCCGCCCGGAGGCGTTTGCGGTGGTCGGTGCTCATGACCACCTTGTCAATATTATTGAGGGCATAGTTACATTCCCGGATGCCGCGGTAACTTCTTCCCCAGATAGTACCGGTGATGCCCATGTTTTCCGGCGCCAGCTGGCCCTGTTGCACCACCCAGGTGTTATCATCATTGTTATAAATGGATTCATCGGTGATGGAGCTCCACAGTCCATATTCAAACCCTCTGCCAAACCCGGGATTGCTGCCCTCCCCTTCTTTGTCCTGTAGCTTGATGCTCAGATAGCGGTTGATGACATAGTTTTCAAACAGGGAAGAATCGGCGATGACAGCATCTCCCAGTATTTTATCAGTAGGCGTTACATTGAGAAAATCTTTCTGACAGGAGGCCAGGAAACCCGCCGCCACTAAAGCCATACCGAATAATATATTTGTCGTTTTCATGATTTAATTTTTGTGTTTTACAACTTAACATTTACACCAAGGTTCACGATGCGCTGTTGCGGATAGAACTGTCCGCTGCTGCTGAAGCCTTCCGGATCGTAATCTTTTACCTGGGTGATGGTGAAAAGGTTAAAGGCATTGGCATAGATGCGAAGGCCCGCGATCTTCGCGCGTGACAAAGCCGCTGACTGGATGGTATAACCCAGGGAGATGTTTTTCAGGCGAAGGAAAGAAGCGTTGTTCAGCCAGAATGTGTTGGGACGAAGGCCGCCGTTAACAGAAGAGGATGCACGTTCATCCACCCGGGGATAGGAACCGTTGGGATTGGAAGGGCTCCAGCGGTTATCGGCCCAGCTGCTGTAAAAGTTACCAATGGTGCCGGATTCAGGAAGGACATATTGGCTGACATGTGTTTGTCCGGCAAACAACACTGACAGGTCAAAGCCTTTGTAATCGGCAGCCAGGTTGATACCGTAAGTGATTTCAGGAATGTTGCCATACTTCGTTCTTACCATGTCATCCGCGGTGATTTGTTTATCACCATTGTAATCCTGGTAAATCAGGTCACCCAGCTTAGCATTGGGCAGATGCGGATATTTGGCCAGGTCGTCTGCCGTTCTGAAAATGCCGATGGCATTGTACAACAGATAAGTGTTCATAGGCCCGCCGGTTTCCCGTTGGTAGGGCAAAGTACCCACTGCTTCGTCCTTGAAGATGATTTTATTTTTGGCATAGGTTACGTTACCCGAAACATTATAGTGGAAGCCGCCGGTAGTGTTATCATATCCGAGCGTAGCTTCGATACCCTGGCTGTTTACCTTACCGATATTTTCTGCCGGCACCAGCGGGTTGTTTTTATCATATGGGTTCACGATACCGGAAGTCTGCGTCAGCGAAGTTCGCGGCGTCAGTATTTTGGTACGGTGCTGTTGGAAGTAAATAAATTCCAGGGAGAAGTGGTCCAGGATAGTGGCGTTCAGCCCCAGGTCCATCTTTTTTGCCACTTCCCAGGTGATATTGGGATTCGCCAGCTTCACGAGATCGATACCACTTTGAATTTGTCCGTTGATCACATACTGGTTATAGAAAGAATAGTTGTCGAAATACTGGAACAGCCCTACGTTATCATTGCCCAGCGTACCATACGATCCACGGAACTTCAGGTTGTTAATGAATTTCACTGGTTCAAACCAGGACTCTTTCGATACTACCCAGCCGGCAGACACGGAAGGAAAGAACCCATATTGGTTTCCTTTCGGGAAAGTAGAAGAACCATCTACACGGGCCTGTACTTCCAGCAGGTATTTTTCCAGGTAGTTGTAGGCGATTCTGCCGAAGTAACTTTTTCTGGTGAAATTGTAGCTGCTGCCAAAATTGCTCCTGTCTGTGGCGGCAGCACCACCCTGTGACAGTTCAGGGGTGAGCGGGGTGGGGAAGTTGATACGGCCTGCGCTCAGCGTATCCACCATGTTTCTGCTCTGCTCATAACCAACCAGGGCATTAACATCGTGCGCGCCAAAACGGCGGGCATAGTTCAGTTTAATGTTGGTGGTCAGTAAAGACATATTCCGCTGTTGCTCCATCAGCGACGCTTTGCCGTTGGAGCCGCCCACGATCTTAGGCACATAGGTATTGGAGGCTGCGTCGTATGTGTATTCTTTATAAGGAGTGGAGAATGCCTTGGCAAAGTTCCACGCTTTATCCGCCGAGAGGAAACCATCGAGTGACAGGCCTTCCACACCCGGGATAGCATACGATCCTTTCAGGATGCCGTTGAAAACCTGGACAGGGTTGCGGGAAAGGCCGCCGATATCAGTTACCTGCATCACCGGGTTGTTGTTTTCGATACCGGTAGTTGGCAAGCCATTGGGATACCTGTCCAATACTGTCGGGTAAGCCCGGTAGATACCGCGGAAAATATCTCCTGCCGAAGTGGTGGGATACTGGCGGTCTTCCTGGCGGCCGGACAGGTAGAGGCTTACTTTCAGGCGTTTGGTGACATCGGCGTCAATGTTTGACCGGAAATTGTACTGGTTGTATTTGGTGGCGCCGTTTTTATATAACCCATTTTGCCCGATCATGCCCAGGGAAACATAATACCGTACGTTTTCCCCGCCGCCGTTCACAGAAAGGCTATGTTGGTTCTGGGTGGTTGTTTTTCGCAGGGTGGCCTTTTGCCAGTCGGTATTCGGATAGTTGACCGGGTCGGAGCCGTCTTTGAACTTTTGCAGTTGTTCTTCTGTGTAAAACTGGTTCATGCCACCGGCAGTATTATTATAATACCGGATTTCATTCATGATTTGGGCATAGGTATAGGCATCTGCCATTTTAGGCAGTCTGGTGGGAGACGAAAAACCCTGGTTAAAGCTGTAGTTGATGACAGGCTTCCCGGTTTTACCTCTTTTGGTGGTGATGAGCATTACGCCATTAGCGGCCCGGCTACCATATACGGCGGCAGAGGCGTCTTTCAGTACCGAGATGCTTTCAATATCGTTGGGGTCCAGCCGTTCCAGGCCGCCGATTTGTCCGGGTACACCGTCCACAACGATCAGTACGTCGTTGTTGCCGGTGGTGGCCAGTCCGCGGATGGTCACGGTAGAGCCGTCATAGCCTGGTTCACCGGAGCGGTTGTTGGCAATTACCCCGGAGAAGCGGCCGGTCAGGGCATTGGACACGTTAGGCTGCGGGCTTTGCACAATGTCTGCGCCCTTTACAACAGAAATAGAGCCGGTGAGGGTGGCTTTTTTCTGGGTACCATACCCCACAACCACCACCTCATTTACTGATTTACTCAGGGCGGTGAGCACGATCCTCAGGGGCGCTCCTCCTTTCACAGCTACCCGCTGCTCGTTATAGGACATATGATTAAATAACAAGGTATCTCCGATGGCTGCGCTGACGCTGAATTTTCCATCGCCGTCGGTGAGCGCTCCCCCTGTTTTGTTTTTTATCCGGATGGTTACCCCGGGAACAGGGCTATTGTCGGCAGACACGGTCCCTGTTACAACGGTCTGCTGTGCCTGGGCACTGCCGGCCAATAATATTAATAACAGAAAAAGTAAAGGTGTAAGAATAGGTTGGCTCCGTAAAGGGACAAATAGTTCACGGTCCGTTCCGGATGGAATTTTTTTCATAACGCTTTATTTAAATGAGTGATCGGAATGCTGGCGAATTATAATTCTGGTTGATTGGACTGTTTTACTCCAGCCGCTGTGCCCCCGCAATGTACTATGCTGTGCACAGACCATAGAGGGGGTAAATCATTAAAAAACGGGGGTAAAATCGTAAAATATCATAGGGGGCATTTTATGCCCCCTATGCCCAAAGTAAATACAGTGGCGGAGAAGAGGGAATTATAACTCTTCCTGGCTTTCTGTGATGTTGAAGTCGCGGTTAAAGGAGTGCCGGTATTTTTTGACGTAGCTGGAAGGATTCATCCCGAACAGTTTGACGAACTGCTCACGAAAATATTTAATATCTCCAATGCCTACCTGGACGGCCGCCTGGGTAATAGTGTAATTTTCCCTGAGCAGCAAAACAGCTGCTTTCCGGAGCCGGATGGACCGGATAAAGGAATTAATGGTCTGGCCGGAAATGGATTTTACTTTCTTGTATAAGCTCGAGTGGCTCATGCCTATTTCCAGGGTGAACTTCTTAATGGAAAAGGTCTCGTCTTCCAGGTTGGCTTCTATGATCTCGATACAGCGTTTGAGGAAGTCCTGGTATTCGGCTGGCACTCTGATGTTGCTGTTCCGGAGGGTGATCCGGTCAAAGAAGTATTGCTGTAGCAGGTTCCTGTTCTTGATGATGTTGTTCACCTTGGCCATCAGCAGGTCTTTGTCGAACGGCTTGGTAATATAATCGTCCGCGCCGCCTTCCAGTCCTTTGAGGCGGGTATCGGCGGCAGATGATCCGGTAAGCAGGATCACAGGGATATGGCTGATGGTGTCTGTCTGTTTGATCTTAGTACATAACTCTACGCCGTCCATTCCTTCCATCTGGATGTCACTGATCACCAGGTCGGGCATGTATTTCTGTACTGCCGAAAAGCCACTGAGGCCGTTGTCCGCTTCATAGACCACAAATTTATCCTTAAACAGCTGCTGGAGGTATTGCCTGATTTCATCGTGGTCATCGATGAGGAGGATGGATTTTTTTTCCGTGATGGTGGTAGTGGGCACATCGGCCTCCTGGATGTCTGTCACGGCGTCCTGTGCTTCCAGGCTGGCATCTGCGTTCAGCTCTTTCAGAAAGGCGGATTGGTACCCGGCGCCTTCCAGTAACGGTGTGCCGGCAAAATGTGCGTCCCCTTTTTTGAGACAAAGCCGGAAGGCAGTGCCTTCATTTACCTTGCTCTCGTAGCTGACACTTCCATGATGTTTTTCTATAAAGTGTTTTACCAGGTAAAGGCCAATACCGAAACCAGTCTGTAGCGACTCTTTGCGGTCCTGCGCCCGCTGGAACTTTTCGAAAATGCGGTTCCCCACGCTGTCTTCAATACCGCAGCCACTGTCTTTGATCACAACGGTTACGGTGTCTGCATCAGCACTTACTTCAAAGATGATGGTGCCATTGTCGGGGGTAAACTTAAAAGCATTGGAGAGCAGGTTAAAGATGGCAATTTCCAGTTTTTCACCATCGCCATATATCTCTGTTTCCAGCAGCTGGGCCTGGAAAACATATTGAATGTTTTTAACTTTTGCCTGTTGAGAGAAGCAGCCATATACCTCATGGCACAGGTTCACGATATCCAGCCGGGAAATCTTCAGCTGGCCGCTCTCCTGGTCGGCCTTGCGGAACAACAGGAGCTGATCTACCAGGCTAAGCAGGCGCCGGGCGTTACGGTATACGATACCCAGGTCTTTATCGGCTTTCTGCTGCAGCAGTTCTTTCAGCGGGTTAATAATCAGCGTGAGCGGTGTCCGGAACTCGTGGGAAACATTGGTGAAGAAGGCCAGTTTCTTCTCGTTCAGTTCCTTTTCTTTTTCTTTTTCGAGATAAGCCAGCTTGATTTCATATTTCAGCCGCTCTTCCCTCGCCCGGTAACGGATGTACAAATAGATGGCGCCCAGCGTGGTGGTAATATAGAGCAGGTACGCCCACCATGTACGGTACCAGGGAGGCAACACGATCAGGGAAACGGTGCGTATTTCCGGACCCCAGTATCCATCGGCATTGCTGGCTTTTATCTCAAATGTATAATGCCCTTCCTGCAGGTGGGTGTAGTTTGCTGTCCGGGTTTGACCGACATAGTTCCAATTATTGTCCCAGCCCCGTAGCCGGTAGGCGTAACTGATTTTATCGGGCAGCGTATATTCCAGCGCTACAAAATCGAAGGCAATGGTGGCTTTGTCGTAGGGAACAGTAATTTCCTGCACTTCCTTTTCCGGTGTTCTGCCCGACACATAGTGATCAGATTCTGTCACCGGCGCATTGTTGATGTTTATATTGGTCAGCCATACCGGCGGAATGGCAGTATCTGCATACACGCTGTCAGGATAAAAGATATTAAACCCTTTGATACCGCCAAACGCGAGTTCGCCTGAGCGCAATGCCAGTGCGGCGTTAAAGCTAAACTGATTGCTCTGGAGACCGTCCGACGCGTAGAAGTTGCGGAACGTTTTCTTTATCGGATCAAATTTGCAAAGCCCGTTGAAGGTGCTGATCCAGATATTGCCCTTGTTGTCTTCCAGCATGCGGAGGATGGAATTGCTGGGCAATCCTTCGGTCATGGTATAGCGCGTGTAGGCGCCGGTTTGCCTGTTGAAGCGCAACAAGCCGCCACCATCGGTACCAACCCAGAAATTACCGCTTTTGTCATGGCAGATGGACCGTACGGTATAGCCGATATTAAAGCGCTGATGTTTCAGGTGATGTTTGTCTACCCTGATAAGCGAAGAATAATTCCCTCCCCATAGCTGGCCTTCACGGTCTTCTGCCAGGCACTGCATGTTTACCAGGCTGCTGTCGAAAAGCGTGAACCGGTTTTCCGCCGGATTAAACCGGTACAGCGTACCATTGTTGGTGGTGCTGGCCCATAGTTGTTGTTGCCGGTCTTCATATACCAGCCATACATTATTTTCAGCGGTGCGGGTATACGGATTAAAACAGGTGTAATGTTCAAACTTCCCGGTAGCGGTACTGTAGCGGTTTACCCCGCCAAACCAGGTAGATATCCATAAGTCGCGGTGCGCATCATGAATGATAGACGTAATAAAGTTGCTGCTGATACCTTGCGGCTGGTGTACATCATGACTGTAAGATGTAATAGTGCCGGTTTCCCGGTTCAAGTGTTTCAATCCTGCTCCATCGGTACCTATCCAGATATTTTTAGCATCTTCTTCACAAAAGGAAAAAATAAAATTATCGATGGCCCTGGCATCAGGATTACGGTTCAGCACATTCAGCTCGAAAGGGTTGCGACGGGCCTCCAGGATATTAATACCGCCCCGCAGGGTGCCTATCCATTTGCGGCCTTCCCTGTCTTCATAAATAGAATACACCGAATTGCTGCTCAGCTGTGAGCGGCTGCCCGGGCTGGTAAACGGGCGTGCGGGCGCCGCTGTACCGTCCATCAGATACAGGCCGTTCCCATCAGAAGCACACCAGGTCGTTCCTTCCCTGTCGGTATACAGGTGTACGATCTTACTGTTTTCCGGCAGGGCATTACCGGAAAATTTCCCGGTGGCGGGAATATAGCGGAATACGCCGGCATCCGTTCCGAGCAACAGATTGCCGGCCTGGTCCAGATTGAGGCAATTGGCACGGGGAATGTCCTTACTTACCACAGACAAGGTATGTTGCGCTAGGTCATATCTGCATAAACCAATATCCTGTACAAATATCCAGGCATATTTACCGGTGAACTTTATACCGGTCACTTCATAGTCAGTGATGGTCTTTGCATCGTTGTGAACAGGGATTTGCAGTCCGTCATAGCGGTTATTATCAAATACGAGCAACCCGTTTTTTTCCGTACCCACTAAGATGAGACCATTTTCATCCGACTTAATGATATGTATATTTTCATTGGCCTTGCGGAGCGTATGGCCATTCGCCGGTTTATACACCGGCATAAAGAATTTTTCCGTAGCGGGATTGAAAACACTCACCCCTCTCCTGCCGCCCACCCAAAGCCGGTGGTGGTTGTCATCCGCCAGGGTGTACACACCATTGTCGGCCAGCGATGTGCTGTCGCCTACCTTGTTACGGTATATTTTGAACCTGTACCCGTCATACCTGCTTAACCCATCATAGGTGCCAAACCACATAAACCCCTTGTGGTCCTGATATACAGAGGTAACAGCGTTGTTGGACAGTCCGTCTTCAATGCCCAGGTACCTCATGGGATAACCGATAGCTGATGCAGCAGCCGTGACTACCATCAGCAATAAAACAAAGCAACATGACCTCACAACGTGCATAGGCTTATTTTAAAGGCTGTAAATCTATTGAAAAAGATAAACTTTTCGAGAGAAGGGCTATTACTTTAATGCGGGAGCAGGCGTATCAATGATGTTTGGGGAAGATACAGAATGTGAGAATGTTTTTATTATGATGGCATAAAACAATAAAGGGCTGCACTACTGCAACCCTTTATTTTCATCGATAGTTTGTGACCGCGTCTGGATTCAAACCAGAAACCTTTTGATTCGTAGTCAAATGCTCTATTCAGTTGAGCTACGCAGCCGTTTCCCTTTCGGTATTGCAAAGATAAAACATTTATTTTATCTTAACAAATTATTTTTCAACTCTTTACATCTGTCACTTTTTAACAGTATATTTTTTTGAGCTAAAAAAAACTGCAAAACGTATTGCAGCATTTTTTTGTTGTGACCCTGTCAGGATTCAAACCTGAAACCTTCTGATCCGTAGTCAGATGCTCTATTCAGTTGAGCTACAAGGCCATTTCCCCGTTTGGGATTGCAAATGTAGGATTAGTTTTTATTTAAACAAATTTTTTTGAAATATTTTTTCAAGACACTACCGTCAACCACTATACGTTTTCGTTACACTACCAGCTAAAACAGCCACCATAAACAGTATTAGCTGTTCTATTTTTTCATACCGGATAAGGGCCTTCTGTGAAAACAGTGCTGTGATAGCCTTTTGAACCGACCAATCGTGCCAGCGGACTGAATACGTCCTGCCCATTTTCCAGCGCTTCCAATGCCCTTCCGAAGTCATACTCCGGCTTCCATCCCAGGTCTTTCCTGGCCTTTGCGTTGTCATACACCCGGTCTATGACCGGCTGCATCTTCCATTGCAGGCGGGCATACAGCTTTTCAAATTCAGGGAAATAACGGCTTACCACCGCGGGCGCATCCTGTTGCAACGCCGGCATATCTTCTATGGAAAACGGCGTGGTTGCGCTGATGACATAACGATCAAAGCCAATATCCGCCGCGTTTTCCGCGGCCAACAAATGTGCCGTCACCACATCGGCCAGGTCTACCCTGCCAAACAGCAGTTCATTTACTTTCAGGTTCGTATCATCATAGGTCTCGCGTTTACTGCGGTCATCATCGATCTCCGGGAAAAACCGCGACGTCCGCAACACGATACAGGGCAACCCCTGCTTGCGGTAAAACAACCGGCATAGGTCTTCCGCGGCCACCTTGGTGATGCCATAAATATTTTTCGGCGATGGCGCCAACGCCGGCGTAACCCATACCGCCGGTCCACCCGGCACCGGCGCCATCGCCTCGCCAAACACACTGGTGGTACTGGTAAAAACGAAACGCCCCACTCCCGCCGCCACCGCCGCTTCCAACAGGCGTAATGTGCCGGTGATATTGGTATCAATGAACTGCTGTACGGAATGGGTGACCACATGTGGCTTATGCAATGTGGCCGCATGAAACACCACTGCTACGTCCTTCATACATGCCCGCACAAAATCAGTATCAGTGATGGAACCCACATGCGTTGTAAAAACACCGGCGATCTGATCGATGCCAATCACCTCATACCGCAGGTCCTGCAGGCTGCGCACCAGTGCTTCCCCCAAATGGCCGGAACTTCCGGTAACTAAAACACGCATATCATTTAAAGATTTTATCATTCTAAAATTTGGTCATCAAAGATAGCAGGAACAGCCGGTGACGGATATTGATTTACGAAGTAAAAATACTGATCTTTGCAGTATGCCATACACGATTAGCGGAAACGCCTATAAAGAAATTGCAGCCAGAAGGTTTTCCGACGGCCGCCGCTTCGATCATTTCGAGCACAGCACCTTTGCCTTACCGTATGTACGGCACCAGGTACAGCATTCCTTTAACCAGGACTTTGGCATTATACAGTTCAGGGCCGACTTTGAACGGGACATCACTGTGCAACAGGTAAAAGGAGATATTCCTCACGTAAGCCTTCATTTTCAGCTCAAAGGCAATTCCCGCGCCGACTTCAAAGGGCTTGCCCCACAACCGCTGCAGGCAGGGGAATTTAACGTATATGCCTCTGACAATTTTCTGTCAGACCTTCACTTCAACACCCAACAAGGGTTTGAATACCTCGCCATTACCTTCCGGCAGTCTTTTCTCCAAACTGTGCTGTCACAGTTTACTGTTCCTCCGATGGATATTATCCGGCAACTGGCATCCGGTGCTACTTTCGCACTCTCTCCCACGGCCATGCGCGTTACACCCGAGATACAGCTGGCTTTGCGGTCATTGGTAAACCCTCCGGTGTCCGACAACCTGTTGCCGCTATATCGCCACAACAAGGTAACGGAAATCATCACATTGCTGTTTTCCGATCTTTATCCGGGACCTCGTCCGGCTTTTCAGCAAGAGATGAAAGACATCTATCATTACATTCTTGCTCACTTTGCCGATGTTCAGTCCCTCGCGGACGTGGCCCGGCATTTTTCCTTAACGGAATATCAGATCAAACAACAGTTACGGCTGCAATATGGCACCACCTTTTATGAGCTGGTACAGGAACGTAAAATGGCGCATGCCATGCAACTACTGCTGCAAACCGATATGCATGTCAATGAAATAGCCTGGCAGATGGGCTACAGCAACGCCAGTAATTTTATCCAGGCGTTTAAAAGAAGATTTGGCACTACTCCCCGGAACCTCAAACTACTTTGATTATAACTGACGCTTTGATTAGCGGAGATGACCAGGTGGATTTTCAAAAATCACCTGCGAATGTTGACCCACAGTAAGCGAATAATAAACAATTGTTGTTTGTTTATGTCGATGACCGACTTTTGTGCCCATTAAACCACCCTTCTGCTGATGAAGAAAATATTTATCCTGATGGCCTTTGTAATGCTGTTTTGCGCCTGGAAAGCCACTGCGCAGGAAGCCCGCACACCGCAGCTCTATGAAGGCACCATCGATGGCAAACTGTCCATTACCCTGTATTTGGTCTCTGTACCGCGCGAATGTGGAGGAGATCCCTATTACCAGTGCATTTACCGTTACAATAAAAACAAAGACAATGAATGGCTGTCACTGAATGTAGAGTACAACCAGCAAAATCAGTTCATCATGGTGGAGCACCGGTTTTCCGGCGTAATGATACTGCAGAAAAATGCTGAAGGTTTTTCCGGCATCTGGATTCACCCTAACGGCACAACGCAGAAAAAGGTAATACTCAGGAAAACACATCTTCCGAAAACAGACATCAAAAAATACGAGGACTACATGGACAAAACCTTCTACAACACGGACGACTGTTAAGGAATATACGGGGGCGCCGTAGTATTGCCTACTTTCCTGAAAGTAAGGTTGATCCTGGCTTTCATGGCTTTAGCAGACTTCGCGATGCGATGCTCCCAATACTTTTGCAGGTCACCTTTCATCAGTAACAGGGAGCCATGTTGTAGCTTGATCGAATAGCGGCGGCGGTGATCGTCTTTACTGCGAAAATCAAAGTTACGTTCCTCTCCCAGGCTGATGGATGCGATTTCTGTTTTTAATCCCGGTACCGTGTCCTTGTCCGAGTGCCAAGCCACCGAATCGTTATTATCCCGGTAATAATTCAGCAAAACGCCATCGAAAACGATGCCGGTGTGCGCTTCCACTTTCACCTTCAGCGCCAGCAGCGCAGAAGGCCAGGGCAGCACCGGACGCTGGTCGCCGCTTCGTATAGGCTCACTGCCAAACCAGGCAGACAGCCGCGGCGTGAGCACTTCCTTTTCATACATCATCACTTTGCTTTGTTGCCAGGGAACGGTGCTGAGCAATTGTTCCAGCAACTGATCACTTTCTTCCCTGCTCAGAAAGGCGGGATGGTATGTTATCAAATCCTCCGGCAGCATCAGCAGGCTGCCATCATCAAATAATTTCAGTTGCATGATTCTCTATTTAAAATTCCTGCCTTTCGGGAAAAGCTCTGCCTGTATCATTTTAGGCGCAGGCTTTTTAGCGGCGGCAGGCACGTTATCACTATAAGACGCATTCATCAGGTGCTCTTCGTCCGTAGGCAACGACAGCTGGTTCAGCAGCGCATTGCAGTTATAACACTTTTTAATGACGACATGTGTCACACTCCCTTCCCGCTGCAATTTTCCTTCCACCATCAGCAGCCGGGACGTTACAATTTCTTTTCTGAAACGTTCAAAAATTTTGGCAAAAGCCACCAGGTTGGCACTGCCGGTTTCATCTTCGATGGTAATAAAACAGATACCGCTGGCTGTTCCCGGCCGTTGGCGTACCAGTACCAGTCCGGCCACACGCAAAGGCGTTCCGTCCGGCCACTGGTCCAGCTCCCTGATGGACAGGACATTTTGTTTGAACAACTGCCGGCGTACAAAACTTACCGGATGGGCTTTGAGGGATAAAGCCATGGCCGCGTAATCCTGCACCACATGTTCTGAGGGCGTCATCAGCGGCAGCCGCACCGGCGCTTCACTGGCGCTTTCCGAAGGCTGGCCTTCAAAGAGCGCATGCGGACGGTCTGCCAAAGCAGACACTTCCCATAAAGCCCTGCGACGGTCCATTTTCATGGAACGGAAAGCATCAGCGTCTGCGAGCCGCTCCAGCGTGCTTAAAGTCACGCCGGCATCCATGATGGAATGTATATTTACATAAGGCGCTGTCCGCGCTGCTATCAACCGTTCCATCTCTTCCTGGCCTAATCCCTTTACCTGCCGGAATCCCAGTCTCAGCGCCCGGTATTTGCCGGCGTGTTCTTCGAGGGTATTGTCCCACTGCGAATGATTTACATCTACCGGACGTACGATCACCCCATGATTGCGTGCATCGGTCACCAGCTGCGAAGGGGCATAGAAACCCATCGGCTGGCTGTTCAGCAAGGCACAGGCGAAAACATCCGGGTAATAACATTTGATCCAGCAGGAAACATATACCAGTAAAGCAAAGCTGGCAGCATGACTTTCAGGGAAACCATAAGAACCGAAGCCTTCCAGTTGTTTGAATATACGTTCGGCGAATTCCTGCTGGTAGCCTTTTTTCACCATGCCGCTGACCAGTTTCTCCCGCCATTTTGCAATTTGTCCGTGTGCCTTGAAAGTGGCCATGCTGCGGCGAAGGCCGTCTGCTTCCGCAGCCGTGAAATTTGCGGCCACCATGGCTATTTCCATGGCTTGCTCCTGAAACAGAGGCACCCCTTTGGTCCGGCTGAGAATTGCCTTCAATTCTTCAGAAGGATAGTCTTCCGGTTCTTCACCGTTTCGCCTGCGCAGATAAGGATGCACCATGTCGCCCTGAATAGGCCCGGGCCTTACAATAGCCACTTCAATTACCAGGTCATAAAAATTACGGGGCTTCAATCTTGGTAGCATCGACATTTGCGCTCGGCTTTCGATCTGAAAAACGCCAATCGTGTCTGCTTTACAAATCATGTCATAAACAGCCTTATCATCTTCCGGAATGTTAGCCAAATTCCTATGTTCATCGTAATGCCGCAGGAGCAAGTCAAACGCTTTGCGAATACAGGTCAGCATGCCCAGGGCCAGCACGTCTACTTTCAGGAAGCCCAGCGCTTCAATATCATCCTTGTTCCATTCAATATTGGTGCGGCCTTCCATCCTGGCGTTGAGGATAGGGCAAAGATCAGACAGCTGATGCTGCGTGATCACAAATCCGCCTGTATGTTGCCCCAGCTGACGTGGGAAACCAATGTACTGCTCTGTCAGTTCCAGCACTTTCATCAGCACCGGGTCTTTCGCTTTAAACCCTTCGCTGGTGGCCGTATTGCCTTCCATCCATTCCTCCGTGAATTCATAGCCCGATTTAGCCAGGTGGTCCACCGCGTCCATAGACAGGCCCATGGCCTTTCCCACGTCACGCACGGCGCCTTTCCAGTGTACCTGTGTAACGGTGGCCACAATGCCTGCCCTGTCGCGCCCGTATTTGGCGTAGACATATTGAATCACTTCTTCGCGGCGCTCGTGCTCAAAGTCCACGTCTATGTCCGGCGCTTCATCCCTGGCATCTGACATAAAGCGGGCAAACAACAGGTTGACCGTCTGAGGGTTAATAGAAGTAATACCGAGGCAGTAACACACCACCGAGTTGGCCGCAGATCCGCGCCCCTGGCATAAAATATCCTGACTTCTCGCGAAGCGCACCAGGTCATATACTGTCAGAAAATACGCCGCATAGTTTTTCCGGGCCATAAAAGAAAGCTCTTCCCGGATAGTGTGCTCCACTTTCTGCGGAACACCATCCGGGAACCGTTCTGTTGCGCCCTGCCAGGTCAGCATCTCCAGCTCTTCCTGTGGCGTCCGGCCTTCTGTGGTTATTTCTTCCGGGTAAACATATTCAAGGCTGTCCAGCGAAAACCGGCAGGCAGCCGCTATTTCCTGCGCACAGGCCAATGCCTGCGGATAACGGCGGAACAAACGCCGCATCTCCGCGATCGGTTTCAGGTAACGCTCCGCATTCTGGTACAGCCGAAACCCTGCATTATGAATGGTGCATTTTTCCCGGACGCAGGTCACAATGTCCTGCAACTCCCGCCGTTCCGGCGCGTGATAGTACACGTCGTTTGTGGCCACCATCGAGATATGCAGCTCTTCACAGTACTGTGCGATACGGTACAGTTTCTTACCATCATCTCCCCGGTAAGACCAGCATGCCGCCATGTATAATTCCGATTTGAAATGCTGCCGGTATTCCCTCGCGGCCCTTTTAAAATCAACATCAAAATCAAATTCGCCATTTAATACAGGGGGCGGTATCATCACGAATTTGATGCCCTCTGCATATTGGTAGACATCTCTTTTATAAAGCTCACATTTGCCTTTCTCTGTACGAAGGTTACCGGTAGATAACAGGGCTGACAAACGGCCATAGGCGGACCTGTCAGTCGGATAAGCCAATAAGGGCGGACCGTCCTGCAAATCCAGCCGGCAGGCAGGGATGATCCGTATATTTTTTCCTCTTGCCGCTGCATGTGCCCGCACAATACCAGCCAGCGTATTATGATCGGTAATAGCGATGGCCGTATAACCCAGGCTGACGGCCTGTTCCACCAGCTCTTCCGGATGAGAGGCCCCCCGCAAAAAACTAAAGTTCGTTGTGATTTGTAATTCCGTATATCCCATACCGTTACTGTTCACGCAAAGTATCCATGTATAAACCATTCCGGCTTATGCTCCCCATAATGCCCGGAGCGAAACAACCAATACCTGCCTCCTTCTTCATCTTCCACCTGGTAATAATCCCTTTGTAATCCTTTTTCAATCCACCATTCGCGTTCTATCCTTTCCGGCCCGTCGGCCTTTACCACCTTATGGATTTTACCTTTATGAATAAAAAGCATCGGCGGATAGTCCGGGATTGGTGCAGACACCTCGATGCGCACCGGTGCGCCCAGCAGGCTTACCGGCCGTACCAGATGTTCCGGCCATGCTACTGCTGCCGCTTCGTGCACATCGTTTGTTTGCCTGATGGAACGTTCCGGCCAGTGGTGTTCTTCCGGCAGGTAACGGTGAATGGCAGCAGTGCCGATACGGCTCTCCAGCCGGTCCAGCAGTTTGGTCACCGCATCTTTTTTGCCGCAGGTGTCCAGGTCCCACAGCCGTTCCTGTTGCGTTGTCAAACCCTCCACCACCGGCGCTTCCATGACAAACAGCTCAATGCCCAGGTCCGGCTCGATCGTGTCTATTTTTAATTCAAACAACCGGAACAGGTGTTCCAGGTTGCGCACGGGGCTGTTGGTGCCGATCTCCACCTGTTGCAGCCCGCCATCTGTGCGGTAACACAGAAGCCTTGCCTTACGCAGCCCTTTTTCTTCCTGCTGCAACCGTTGACAAATTGCTTCCAGCAGCTTCCGGATGGCCACTTCAATTCCCGGGGCGGTACGTATCGGGTCAAAGCAGGGAAGCCGCTCCACATAAGGATCGGGAGGCTGTACCGGCACCAGTGGTTCCGGTATGGTGCCCAGCACTTTGCCGAGGCGTTCCAGTACCGGTACACCGAAGCGCCGCCGCAATACGGCCGGGGGCATGTCCATAAACAGCCCGATCCGTGTAAGGCCTAATTTCCGCAGGCGGTCTGTTATAGCCTGTTCCAGCCGTAGCGCTTCCGGCGGCAGGTCCCGCATCACAGCGGCCTGGCCTCCCGGCGCAATCACCGGATGCGTAGTACCATAGCGGGCCACCGCCCAGGCCGCCGCCATGGTGTCTGCAATGGCAGCACGCACATGATAGCCACCGGCCTGCAGCCTGGTGACGATATTTTCAAAGTAGGCGTCTTCTCCTCCCCACAAATGCGTGCAGCCACTGATGTCCAGTACAAGGCCGTCAGGCCCGTCTATCCCTGTGACGGGTGTAAAACGGTAACACCAGATGGCCAGGGATACGAGCAATTTATCCTGGGAAGGATCTTCATCATAATATAACAGGTCCGGATATACGGCCCTGGCATCTGCCAGCACTGTTCCCGGCAGAATGCCCAGCTGGCCGGCCTCCCGGCTGACAGACCGGATAACGGTCCTGCCCCGCTCCGGCGCCACCAATACAAAAGGCTGCTGCCGGAGCCCCGGATAACGCAGCGCCAGCCGGTCGGCCGCCAGATGACGAAACCAGACTGCCATGTAACGCTTCATACGATTAACCAGCTTTGATATAAATATTTTGTTCTTCCATACTTTCCATACCTCCCGGCTGAAACTGTTGCCCGTCCCACGTTATCTGCCAACTGCCCGGCTTCCCGTTGCGGACTTTTAACAGCGCCACCTGCCATTGCGGATATCCTACGCCCGGCAGCCCTTCCTCCATAAGACTGGCCACCGGCGTGATCATCCACCGGGTAGTGCAAACAGTGTTCTCCACGCTACGCGGACGGTGCCGGTGCAACAGGCAGGGCACCCCGCTTTTCTCTATGGCCAGCTGAAGACGTCGCAATGCAACAGGATGAATGTCCGGCACCTCTCCCACCACGGCCGCCAGTGCATTACATTTCAGACATTCTTCCACCACCCATAGCATCTCTTTCTCTGATACCAGGTCTATAAAAATGATCCTGTCCGGCACCAGGCAAAATGTTTTTAATCCCGGTGGAAACAGCGTTCGGTGGGCCCCCACCCATACCGCCATTTCCGGGCCTTTCATGATACGGCTCAGCAGTCCTGCCATGAACCCCAGCGTGGCAGCTGCCGTTTCACTATTATGACTGATGAATTCATGGGTGCCGCGGAAAGGGAAACAATGCCCCGGAAATGCCACGTTCAAAGGGCCCAGGTCGGGATGATCATTGTAATGGGATGAAAATACAGTCCCCCCTGAAGAAAGAATTTCCCCTCTCAGCCTGGCTATCACCTCATTTCTTTCAGCTGACTGTTTCATATTTCAAAAAGTTGACTTATATTTGGCATTAATAATGCCAATATACTGGCAGTAATAATGCCAAAAAAATATGAAAGAACAAAATAATTTTTGGGCCGCTAACCTGAAATTTCTCCGTAACCGGAAAAAGATGACACAGGATGACCTGGCCACCGCCCTACAATTTACCCGTACCAAATTAAAGGCATTGGAAACCGGCGCCACCCGTAACCCTCCACTGGAAGACCAGGTGCTGATATCAGATTTTTTTAAGGTTGACATCGACACTTTTGTACGCCTCGACCTGTCTCAATTGGGAGAACTGCATCTGCGGGAACTGGAAGCCGGGGACATGAGTTATGTGACTGGAAAAAAGATGCGGGTGCTGGCCACCACCATCACACCAGACAACAAAGAACAAGTGGAAATGGTATCTCATAGCGTGCAGGCCGGGTACACCGCTGGCTATGCCGATCCGGATTATATCTCCAGCCTCCCGGTGTTTCATATGCCGCAGCTCCCGGCAGACCGGAAGTTCCGGATGTTCCCTGTTAAAGGAGAATCCATGCTCCCCGTTCCGGAAGGCGCTTATGTGATCGTAGAATATATACAGGACTGGTCTGCCCTGAAAGACGGCACTCCCTGCGTGGTGATCACCAAAAACGAAGGCATCGTTTTTAAAGTCGTTTATAACCGTATTCAACAAAACGGCCTGTTACACCTGGTGTCACTGAATCCGTTGTTCAAACCTTATGATCTTCCGGTAAGTGAAGTACTGGAAATGTGGAAATACCACAGCTACTGGACAAACACGGACTTGTCGCCACAGTCTGATATGGACGCTATTTTGCAGGCATTGGGGAAACTGGACGCGAAAGTAGACAAGCTGGTGTCTAACACGGACACCATCAGCTAAAAGCAGCTGCTTGCATTCTGGCCTGGTAAGTGCCGGGGTGGCATCACATAAAAAAGAGGGTGCCTTTTGAGGCACCCTCTTTGTACATCCACTATTTTTTCATGACCTTTTCCGAAGCAGTTATCTCAAGGAAATCAAGATAGGCTGCCATCACTTCGTCCGTTATTTGGGACGGCGCGATATCACTGCCTTTTAAAAACGTGAGGGTATTGTCACAATGAAAATGATAGCTGTTCTGGTAGACCTCTACGAGAGAGCGCCCGTCCTGCACTTCGTCGGTAAACAGGCTTAAATAAGGATAAAAGATATCTTCCTCATTATTCTTCCACAACTCCATCCACTCACGGTAGCAGACAGCTTTGAGATCAAATCCGAAATTCTTCTTTAAGCGGCTGAAAAACGTAATCCAATCCACGTCATCTTCCACCCGCGGCGTAAGATGAAATTTCCTGCCAATGGCTTCCGGCTGGCTTGTGATATGAACCATGGCTTTACACACATAATCTACTGTCACCAGCTCTTCTTTTATACCAACGGCCAACGGATAGGCCTTGTGTCTTATACAGTTCCGGACCAGCATGGACCACATCTGGTCCAACCCGTTGGCGCCCGTTTGGCTATGGCTCATCACAAACCCCAGCCTGAAGAGCACTGTCGGAAGACCTTGGGAGGCTGCCAGTGCCAGTATTTGCTCCATCACCCATTTGGTTTTGGCATATCCCATGTCCTTTTGTATATACTTCAGTCCCGGCATAATACTGTCATCTTCCGCTCTGAAGTATTGCTGCGTATCGTATGACTGCCAGCCAAATACCGCCACGGTAGACAATAGCGCCAGACACTTGAGTTTCCTGGCAGCCGCCAGGCGGATGATCTCATTGAGGCCGCCGATATTCGACCCTTTCATATAATTGTATGGCTCGATATAGCTGACAGAGCTGCCAGAATGATAAATGATATCAATCACCTCACAAAGCTCATTGAACTGTTCATCAGGTATCCCCAGCTGATATTGCGTCAGGTCACCGGCCACCGCTTTTATCCGGCTTTCAACAAATTGTTCGTCCGGGATGCGGTTGTTCCTGAAAACGGTCCGTATTCTTTCCAACGCCGCACTTTCATCAGCTGCACGTACAAGGCAATAGATATTCGCCTTAGTGGACGTCAACAATTCAGCCAGCAGATGGCAGCCTACAAAACCGGTAGCGCCGGTGAGGAAGATATTTTCAGGGTTCCTGATGGACCGGGGATCTATGGCCCCTTCTATCGTAATATCAGGAGAAAGATATACATCGCTGAGCAGGTAGTTGTCATCCCTTTTCGCCTCCGCCATCTTTTCATCTCCGGTAAGTCCGGCTCTGATTCTGGCCGCCAGCGCCTCGATGGTCACATAGTCAAACAGTTCCGGCAGCGTGATTTTAGTCCGGAAAACAGCAGGCAGTCTTTTGTACACCTGTGTGATGAGAATGGAGTGCCCTCCCAGCTCAAAGAAGTTGTCCGACACGTTGATATCTTTTTGTTGCAACACTTCGCTCCATATCGCTTTAATCACCTGTTCACAGGCATGAAAGCTTACTCCTTCGGGGAAAATGGCTTCTATTATTTCACGCGACTGAAGGTTCAGTGCCTGTTTGTCTATTTTGCCATGGGCATTCACCGGCAGTTTATCCAGGAAGAGAAAAGCCGAAGGCACCATTTGCGCAGGCAGCTCCAGCTGCAGGGCCTTTCTTATCTCCTGGGTCACCTGTTGATTCCGCTCCCCTTGCAGTTTACCTTCCTGATGCACTATACAGGCCAGCAATGTCCGTTCATCGTATTTATCTTCCTGTACAATAACAACCGCCTGCACCACTCCCGGAAGGCCGGACAGTACGTTCTCCACTTCGCTCAGTTCAATACGCACGCCCCGGATTTTCACCTGGGTATCATTTCTGCCGAGGAACTCGACATTTCCATCCGGTAAATAACGGGCTAGATCACCTGTTTTATATATCCTTTTCCAGTCGTGTGCTATCTCTTCCTCAGTGACAAACGGATTCGCCAGGAACTTCTCCCTTGTTAATTCCGGAAGCCGCCAATAACCGCGGGCAACTTGTGCCCCGCCGATATATAGCTCTCCGGGTTGTCCGATCGGCACTACCTGCATATGGGCGTCCAGAATATAAAAGCTGCTATTCGCATTGGGCCGGCCAATAGTCGTAGCGGGATGATCATCATCGTATACAAAGTAGCTTACCAGGATAGTAGCTTCAGTAGGCCCATAGCCATTTACCAGCCGCACGCGGTTTTTCCATCTTCTCACTACCGGCTCAGGGCATGCTTCCCCGCCCACACAAATTACTTTAAGCGCACCCATGCTATCATGCACAGGAAGCGTGGCCAATACAGAAGGAGAGATAAATGGCAGCACGGATATTTCATGTTCCGTTATAAACCGCCACAGTTCATCCCCTACGATACGATTGTCGGGATACAGGTATAACGTAGCTCCCATTGTGAGCGGCAGCCATAAGTCCGTTGCAGAGGCATCGAATCCTGTGGAGGTAAACTGTAACGCTCTGGCGGCACTATCCAACTGCAAATATCCGCCGTAGCACTGCATAAAGTTGGCGACCTGCTCATGCTCTACCATTACGCCTTTAGGTCTGCCGGTGGTACCGGATGTGTAAATCACATATATCAGGCTTTGAGGTGTAATGGCCGCTGACGTAAAGTCAATGGGCAGGCCCCTGACGGAGGCCATGGTATGCTCACCGTCAGTAAGCACAATATGGCCATTGTACGCCGCAAAACTATTTTCAAAGCGGGAAGAGGTAATCAGCACCGGCGCCGCGGCATCCTTCAGCATATATTCCAGACGGGCTTTAGGATGACTGGTGTCCAATGGCACATATGCGCCGCCAGCCTTCAGGATGGCCAGCATACAAACAATTTTTTCAACAGACTGCTCTATACAGAAAGCCACGAGGCTTCCTGCCTTCACCCCCGACTGCTGCAGATAGTGAGCCCACTGGTTGCTGATTTCATTCAGCGCTTTATAGGTAAGGCTTTTCTCTCCCAGCACCAGCGCTACTTTTTCCGGCGTCGCCCGGGCCTGCCGCTCAATCAAATGTACCAATGATGCATCTTTATCAAAAGGCGTAATGGTGTTATTGAAATCGCGAAGAATTTTTTGCCGCTCATCACTACTGATCAGGAAGGAACCGGTCTGTTTGTCAGACATTTCATTAAAGGTTTTCATACATTTAAGTTTCAACAGGAGTAAACAAAAAATCACAGGGGTTATTTTCCCTGTATAACATCAAGGGAAGCGCAGATTTCTGCTACTGCGTCATCTATTTGTTCAATGGTATGTGTAGCCATCAGCTGTAAACGGATTCTTGCTTCCGACAAGGGGACCACGGGATACTCCACAATCATGGCAGCTATGTCTTTTTCCATCAGGAGGCCGTGGGACATTCTGGCATCACGCTCACCGCCTACCGGCAGTAATACAATGGGCGCCGGAATGCCAAGGCAGGTACGGTTTTTCTCAAGAAAGCGGGTCCTCATGTGCAGAGAATTTCTCAACGACAATTTTCTCAGCCTGTCTCCTTCAGGGGAAGTGATAATGCGGCATGCCTCCAAGACAGAGGCTGTTTGTACCGGGGAAATCGCATTGGAGAATAGATACGGGCCTGCATACATCTTCAGGTATTCTTTCACGGCCGCAGAATGAGTGGCGATGAAACCACCATTGGAGGCAAACGTTTTTGAGAAACTGCCGATTACCAGGTCAGCTTTTCCCTTCATGCCTTGTATGCCCAGCTGGCCGCTGCCCTCAGGCCCCATAGCGCCGAGATCATGCGCCACATCTATCAGCAGTGACGCTCCGAATTCATGACAGATGTCCTGCAGTGCACGGATATCGGGGGTATCTGCGTTCATGGAGAATATACCCTCCGACACCACCAGTATACCGCTCCGCGTGTCTTCTGCCCGGATAGATGCCAGCATCTTCCTGACCAGCTGATGGTCCAGATGGTCAAACTTCAATACGTTAGCGGTGGCTGCATAAGCGCCCTGCCGCAAGCATGCGTGCGCCAGTTTGTCCATCACAACATAGTCATGTTTGCCTACAAGACCAATGAGGCTGCTAAACCCTGCCGCCCAGCCGGTAGGGAAGACAAGTACATGTTCCATTCCGGTTAATTGTTGCAGCGCTTCTTCCAACTTCAGCACTAGGTCTGTTTGTCCCATGAACATTGGTGATCCGGCGCTGTGTAGGCCATACCGGTGCAAGGCTTCCGCTGCCGCGTTTATTACCTCCGGATGAGTACTCAGTCCAAGGTAATCCTGAGAGGCGAAATTGACGCCGGCCATCCGCCGGCCACCGGCATCCACCGCTGTGATCAGTGGCCCCGGGCGCGATTGCTGCGTCCGGCAATACTGCCAGGTCTCTGTCCTGATCCGGCTTTCTACCCAGGAATAATACTCATCCGCCCGGGATAAAATATTACTCCCCTTTGGCATGGAAAAGTCAGCGGTTGATCTTGAAAGTGCGCTTTCAAGATCAGTGCTATTCTTTAAATAAGGTGCACTCATGGAATTTATTTTTAGATGAATAAATAAATGCGCGGCGTTACGGAAATGAAGTTTCCGGTAACCGGATACGGTCACAAAGGAAGCATTGGGGCAGATGCAGGAAATTATTGGCTCTACAGCCTTAGGATATCAAGGGTTTTACAGGTTTACAAAGGACAAGCGTTACACCCACGCGGAACCGGGTCAACAAACAGGGTACGCGCTTTTTTCTTCTTCTTTGACAAAACTAAAAACAATAACTGCAAAGTGTCTTCAGATGAAGACTGCGAAAAACAGATATCAAGCCACCTCTGCGGGTGACTTGATACATAATGGCTACAATGACTTCAACAGGCAGTAACCGGACAGAAAACTTTATGTGTCCTGCATACGTCCGGTACAGAACGAAACAGGACGCAACACATACAGATGATATTTCACCTATCCGATCAGCATATCTTTGAAATGCAGGTACGAACACAGGTTATAGCACCAGGGTCCCGGGAAGGGCATTCGAACCGGGTACAGAAGCAACTTCCCTGACAGGTAGTATCGGGCGTGGTTGCCCCGCCTGTTATTGTTCCCTGTGATAAACTGCTGATCACTTCCTTGTGAAGTGATATTTTAGCGAGATGTAGTTTTCTCTTTTTCATAACGAAACTATTTTTAGTACATCATAAATTTCGGGCCTCTGTCTGCATAAAACGTGCAGCAGTTTGACCTTACAGTTATTTCGTGCTGACCAGACGATATCGACACAACAAAGGGTTACACAAGGTGCAACCCTTTTAAATTCACGCTACTGTTCAGATTACCCGTTATGTCATCAGCATGCTGTAACCGGGCAGGAAACATCCTGTGTCTGGCACACATCCAGTATGGAACAGAAACAGCTTGCGAAACAGGTTTTAAGACAGGTTTGTTCGCGTACAGTGACGGCTCCGCCTACTATTTTGTCCTGGGACAAATCACTGATCACCTCTTTGTTGAGAGAGAGTTTGGAAAGATTCACTTTTTTCTTTTTCATAACGGATTTTTTCCGGGTTAAATAATAACTGAATTATCAGGTAACATCATGGGCACCGCAACGGACTTGTTGGCAGGCAGGTAAGAATACAGGAGCTCGCTTATTCAACCGGGCACAATTGGGTTACGCCGCATACTATAAGGCAGGAAAGCTTGGGCTGAGTTTGAGGCTGACAGTCGAAGACACTACAAAGACAGCTTTCAAGACATGATTTAAAACAGGTGTTCGCAGTGGCGCCCCCTGTTATTTTTTCCTGGGATAAATTACTAATCACTTCTTTGTTGAGCGACAGTTTGGTGAGATTTACCTTTCTTTTTTTCATAACGGAATATTTTAGATGAAATATAAAATTCGCGTTTGCGCCTGCATAAATTATGCAGTAGCAGCGTTTTTTACCTTTAAAAGGAGTTTATCTTTTTACTGCAATCATGTTTCACCGCAATCACGTTACCATGCTCTTTTTATAATTTGATCAATGAAAAACCTGGTAGCAATTCCACGTCTATTCAATAACCATAAAGCATAACTTATGAAACCCTCAGAACGCGAAACACCGCGGTTCCCTCACCGTGGGCATCTCACGCAAACAATTCCCGGGATCTTCCAAAACACGGTAACGTTGCTGCCGCAGAAGACAGCCATCATTTTCAAGTCGGAAAGCATTACCTACCACGGGCTGAACACAAAAGCCAACCAACTGGCCAGGCTCTTAACCAAGGCCGGTGCCGGTCCCGGCGTCATGATCGCTGTTTGTATGCCGCAAGGTATAGAACGTGTTATCTATACGCTGGCGGTAATGAAAACCGGCGCTGCCTACGTACCGCTCGACCCGGAGTATCCGGAAGCCAGGCTACACTTCATTCTCAGCGATACCGGCGCTGCCTTCGTTCTTACCAGTTCCTTGTTGCGGTCTAAATTCCCGGAATATCCCGGCCGTATTATCTTACCGGAAGAAGAGCAGACCACCGCATTGCCCGCAGAGGACTTGCAGGTGAACATACAGCCCGATGACATATTGTATGTCATCTATACCTCCGGTAGTACAGGTGTTCCCAAAGGCGTAGTGGTAGAGCAAGGCGCCGTACTCAGCTTTATACAGTACTACCCTGAAGCCATAGGCATTACATCCGAAAGCATTGCTGTACAGCTACTGTCTTTCAGCTTTGACGCTGCTTTTATGGACCTGTGGATACCACTGCTCGTGGGGGCCACACTGCATCTTTATCCGGACAATAAACTGCTGGGTGAAGCCCTGATGGACTACATCCGGCAACACCACATTAACATCCTGGCTATGATTACGCCGACCATCCTGGCTTCCCTGCCAACAAACGGAGACATCGGCCATCTGAAAATTATCGGTGTAGGTGGAGATGTGTGCCCGGAAAACCTGATCGGTCACTGGATGAGCAAAGTAAAATTATATAACGCCTACGGACCTACGGAGACCACCATCGCAGTTACCTGTCACCCGTACCAGCCAGGGCAAAGTGCCCGTACTATCGGGAAACCACTGGGGAACGTGACCTTTCACGCATTGGACACACACCTGCAACCGGTACCGGCGGGCAGCGAGGGTGAACTGTTTATCGGTGGAGCCCAGCTTGCCAGGGAGTACCTGCACCGCCCTGATATCACCGCCGAAAGGTTCCTTCAGGTAACAACCGGTAATCACGAAAACAGACGGCTTTATAAAACAGGCGATCTGGTACGGATATTACCCGACGGCAATTGGGAATTCATCGGCCGAAATGACCAACAGATAAAAGTCCGTGGTTTCCGCATAGAGCCGGGGGAAATAGAGCGTGCCATCACCGGCATTCCGGATGTTAAAGAAGCAGTGGTGACTGCCGTAAAAATGCCCCATGAACAAACAATACTTGCAGCCTTCGTCACCCCACGGCAGTTTACCACACCCGATGAAGTCCGCCTGAAAACTGATATACGCAGCCGTTTACAGCAACAACTGCCTGCCCATATGGTCCCTGACAGGCTCGTTATTCTCGAAAAAATGCCAATTACACCGAACGGTAAAATCAGTAAGGAAGCCTTATCCGGCCTGGTCCATAGCGAACAGCTCTCACTGGAAGGTATATCCGAAGATAACATTGAAGACATTCTTGCCGCCGTCTGGAAACATGTGCTCCAGCTGCCGGAAGTAGCGGCAACAGACAATTTCACGGCGCTTGGCGGCCATTCGTTTAGTGCTGTGCGGATATTTACAGCGTTGCCGGAACTGTTGCGGAAGAATTTACAACTAGCAGACATCTACCAGTTTCCAACCATTGAAAAACTGGCAGCAGAAATAAGGCGTCGCCAAAGCCTGATACCGCTCTCACAGGAAGAACGCATGAAAGTCAATACAGATATACTCCTGAACGACATTAAGCTCGATGCCGGCCATGATTATCCTACCGCCATTGACCCGTCTGTGCTGGCCAACCCTCAAAGGATATTGCTGACCGGGGCAACCGGATTCGTTGGCTCTCACCTGCTGCTGGAACTGATAGAAAAAACCAATGCCGATATATACTGCCTGGTACGCGCACAAAATACAGCCCATGCGATGGAGCGGGTAAAGTCAGTATTTGACAGATACCGGTTAAAATGGCCGGTAACAAAAGCCCACCGCATTATTCCCGTTACAGGCGACTTTTGTTTTCCTTATCTGGGTATGCCTGCCCGCGATTTTTATCAACTGGCAGATGAAATTGAAATAGTGTACCACTCCGGTGGCTCTGTGAATTATATACAGCCCTACTCTATCCTTAAATCCGTGAATGTGGACGGTGCCCAGCAGGTGATCCTGTTTGCCACTACCGGCAAGCTTAAATACCTGATAGAATGCTCCACCATTGGCGTTTTCAGCTGGGGCAGGCCTGTCACCGGCAAAACCTGGATGCGCGAAGACGATCCTATTGACCAGAACCTCCCTGCTATCTGCCGGGACATGAACTATGTCAGAAGCAAATGGGTAGCTGAGAAAATACTGGACCTGGCCCAGAAGAAAGGGCTGCCGGTAATCAATTTCCGACTGGGATTCGTTATGTGCAACAGCCAGACAGGCGCCACGGAAATGAACCAATGGTGGGGAAGCCTTGTCAGAAGCTGCCTGTCAACCGGCACGTTCCCACTGATCATGGGACTGAAAGATGAGTTGGTGACGGTCGATTTTGTGGCGCAGGCAATCGTCCACATTGCGAAAAACAAGGAAGCTGTAGGCAAAAACTTCCACCTTGTACCCGAGCCTTACAACGACTTATCTGTAACCGATTTTTTTGTAAAGATCAATGAACACTTTAACACCGGACTTACCGCTCAGCCGTTTCCCGAATGGCTCCTGCAATGGAAAAACAATCAAAACAACGCATTGTACAGCCTGCTGAGCCTATTCACAGAAGACGTGGACCGGGGAAAATCGCTGATGGAAGTATATGAAAACACTTACTACCTGGACAAATCAAATACAGATACATTCCTTGCCGGCAGCGGCATCAGACCTACGGCCATCACAAAAGAACTGCTGACTGTATACCTGGATTACATGGGCGTTTTGCCTTCAGCATAAATAAATGCTTCAATAACCGGCATAAGCGCTGTAATAAGAAAAACAACGGCCTGAGTATGGCATCCACCTTACTCAGGCCGTCTACATGCAGGCTACTGTCCAGATTGTCCGACGCATCGGTTAACACAACCGAATGTCATCAACATGCTGTAACCGGGCAGGAAACGGCTTGGGTAATACATTCAATCAACACAGAACACAGGCAGCTTCCACCACAGGTCCTCAGGCAGGTTTGCTCGCGAACAGTGACTATCCCTCCTACTATTTTGTCCTGGGATAAATCGCTGATCACTTCTTTGTTCAGGGAGAGCTTGGGCAGATTTACTTTTTTCTTTTTCATAACGGAACATTTTGGATGAAATCTAAATATCGTCTTTATATCTGCAGAGGGTATGCAGTATATACTGCGCTATATTTTCACTGCGCCCGCTTTTCAGCGATGGGACTGGTTTTTAAACTGAAAAAAGTCCGCAGCAACCACTATGATATTTGATACTCACCTAAATCCGGGTTATGAAAAAAGTAAAAACAAGTGCAGCAAAAAAATTGCTGTTGGGAAAAATCAAAATTGCTGCGTTAAGCAACGAACAACAGGCGGCATTGGTTGGCGGCAGTGCCACACTGCCCAGCGATGTTATATGTGCCACACAGGGTAGCGTATGTAACACCAGGACTACCTGTCAGACAGCGAGATGTTAAGGTGATGTTTCTTATCGTTGAGCCGTTAGGTAACCTCCAAACCTAAAAGCAAAGAGGGGTATCAAAAGTAATTTGATGGCACAGAGAAAATTCTCCCCATCAGGTCCCCGGATAAAACCGAGGAAAAATTACTTTTGAATACCCCCTTAAATTTTTAACACAAACGGGTACCACAGACACCGCCACAGGTGGCACAAGTGGCGAGACCACTGGGGCAGTCAACCGCCGTGTAGGCGTCTCCTTTCATTTGCTGTTGCACGGAGGCAGATAGTGATGCGATCCTGATATGACCGATCCGGAGCTTTTTGGGAGATTTCTTTTTCATGGTGAAACGTTTATATTAAATGTAACCGTTTATGCTGCAATATAGCCGCGTAATTACCGGTACTAGCTTTAACAAAATATCCTTTGTTGTTTGTAACAATATCATGTTGCTACTAATGCCCAACGGGCAACACTTATTATATCTGCAAAAGCGAAAGAAAAGAAATCAGTGATTTTAATGGTGGAGGAAACTGATTGATACCTGTTCCGACGGTAGAGCTGCACAGCCGGTAACACCCCGTCCGCGGATGTTCCGATCAATTTCCTCATTTAACATTAATCAAAACAAAAATCCTGATGAAAGGAAGACCAGCCACCTGATGAGCGGCATGAGGTTATCTCCGGCGAAAGAAACTTAACAAGTAGGTGGGTGCAGGTATAAAAGAAAAAACCACCTACTGATGAGGTGGCTTTTTCTTTTGGTGACCGCGTCAGGATTCAAACCTGAAACCTTCTGATCCGTAGTCAGATGCTCTATTCAGTTGAGCTACGCAGCCAGTCGTTTGTGATTGGATTGCAAAGGTATATCTTTTTTTGAAAATACCAAATTCTTCAGGATTTTTTTCTGCAATTTTCTGATTTACACTTACTTTTACAACTGTTGTTTAATGATTATTACAAGTGAAAATTCAACTCTGGAGCATTGGAAAGGAGCATGACCCCTACATTCGGGAGGGCATGGCCGTATTCCAAAAACGGTTACAACATTATGTGGATTTTGAGGTAAAACTGATCCCGACGGTAAAACAGGCGGCCAGTTTATCGGTACCTGAACTGAAAAAACAGGAAGCGAAAATCATCCTCGATCTGTTGCAACCCACCGACTATCTGCTGGCACTGGATGAACGCGGCAAAATGATGACGACCGTTCAGTTTTCAGAATTCCTGCAACAGCGTACCAATGCCGGCACGCGGCAGCTCATCATTCTGATTGGCGGCGCTTTCGGTATTGACCAGTCGGTGCTTCAACGGTCACAGTTGCAGATGTCCCTGTCGCCGCTCACTTTTCCGCATCAGCTGGTGCGGCTTATTTTTACCGAGCAACTGTATCGCGCCTATACAGTATTAAACCGGGAGAAATATCATCATCAATAGTTACATTTATAGTCTAACATTCGAGCTTATGTCCGTCAGTATTATCATTATTATTGTCACCTGCCTGATTTCCTACACTGCGTTGAACAATTATGACCAGCTGGATAAGCTGAGCATGCAGCCATACATGGTAAAAAATCATAACGAATATTATCGGTTTATTACATCCGGGTTTGTGCATGCTGACTATACGCACCTTATCTTCAATATGCTGACCCTCTTTTTCTTTGGGCCTTATGTGGAGGATGTTTTTATTGCCTTGTTCGGCATGAAGCTGATGTACCCGGTGTATTACCTCTTAGGCATCATTGTATCCGACATTCCCTCTTTTCTGAAACACCGCAACAATTCCTATTACGCCTCCCTGGGCGCATCAGGGGCTATTTCCGCGGTGCTTTTCACCTTCATCATGGTAGAGCCCTGGGCGCAGATCGGCGTGTTCTTCTTCATTAAGATGCCGGCGGTACTTTACGGCGTATTGTTCCTGTTTCTTTCTGCTTACCTGTCCCGGAAAGGGGGCAGCAACATCAATCATGATGCACATTTCTGGGGAGCCTTGTTCGGGATTGTGTTTCCGCTGGCCTTCCATCCGGAGCTGGGCGCACGCTTTCTGCAACTACTGCTGCACCGCCTGCAATAATAGTAACAGTCCCGGGGCTTAGTCCGGGCTATTATATAAAAACCCGGGGCTTAGTCCCGGGTTTTTAATTCTATGGCGAGTACGTTCTCCGTACCCGTGGTGACTTTGACACGATCATCGATGCGCATGCCTACCACCCAGATAATTCTTTTGGCAGATTCTATCACCCACACTTTCTCTTTCTCCGGCAGCGACAGTTTCTGATCTATCAGGAAGCGGCTGATCTTTTTCTTTTTAGGCATCCCCAACGGATAAAAGTAATCCCCTTGTTTCCATTTGCGCAAAATCAGCGGGAAGCTGACTTTGGCGGCATCGAGCCAGGCTGTTTGCGGTGCTGTGGGTATCGAAGCCTGTCCCCGGTCCTGCTGGCGGACATGCAGCTGTCCGTTTTCATAGACCACATGTGCCGGCGGGGCGTCCAGTACCTGTACCGGCGCGTCCGGCTGTGCTACCGGCGTCACCAGCAGCCAGCTGCGGTTGCGGATGATACGGTGCGTCGCCGTTTCCACGTACCTGCCCGATTCACTGTGAAGCAGTTGCAACACCTGTTGCAGCTGCGCCACGGAACAACCGAAATCCTTGAACAGTTCCCAGGCGATGGTCTGCAACGGCACGGTCTTCTGTAATTTAACGACAGGCACCATAAAAGTGTTGTCTTTACAGAAAAGCAGGCGCTTACGGTGCCTGGCCACTGATTCCTGGTAAAGCATTTCCGCTTCACGCATCCGCTGAATGGAGTTGTCCATGTTCTTCACCGCTGCCGGAAACACTTCCTGTATACGGGGAATAATCTGATGACGGAAAAAATTACGTGTATACTTATCCGTTATATTCGAACTGTCTTCCACAAAAGAGATGCGGTGCAGTGCTGCATAGGCGACCAGGACTTCCTTGTCGGCAAACAGCAGCGGCCGCACGATCCGTTCCTGCTTTGGCAGGATTCCATGCAGACCGGCAATACCTGTGCCTTTGCAGAAATTCATGAGGGCGGTTTCCACGCTGTCTTGCATATGATGTGCCGTAGCGATATAACTGTACCCGCCTTGTTGACGGACCTCTTCCAGCCACTGATAGCGCAGTTCACGGGCAGCTACCTGTATGCTGACGTTATGCCTTTGGGTATAGGCATTAGTATCAAAACGGGTCGTGTACAGCGGGAGGCCGAGGGCAACAGCCAGCTGCTGAACGAACTGTTCATCGCGGACAGACTCCTCTCCCCTCAGCTGGAAATTACAGTGGGCGATCCCTGCCGGTAATCCCGCCTGTTTAAACAAATGGGCCATCACAACAGAGTCCACCCCACCGCTTACGGCCAGCAGGATACGCTGGGAAGGGTCAAACAACTGTTGCCCGGCGATATGGGCTGTAAAATTGGTCAGTAAGTGTTGCGGCATGGAGGTGTGTTGAGTAAATTAATATACCAGTTCTTCGTAAGCCGACTGCAGCTCGTTATAGGCATGTCTTTCGTTAGCGGCTTTGGCCATGGCCATCCCTTTTTCATATACCGCAATAGCGGCTTCTTTTTCCTGTTGCCGTTCCAGTAGTTTGCCCAGGTGGTAATAAGAACCCGTATACCCTGGTTCATGAGCCAGCAGTTCTTCAAACAGCTGCCGGGCCGCAGCATCATTGTTTAACTTGATATACTCCAGTGCCAGGGCGTGTTTCAGGAAACTGTCGTTCGGACTTGTTTCCAGCATTTGTTTAATCTGTGCGATTCTGTCCATGTCGTTGGTGTGTTTTTTCCGGTGCTGACAAATTATAAATAACATTCATATTTCTGTCATTTATACTGATTAAAATCATAATATAGCCTTGCGGTTGGCGTACATAAATAAGATATATTTGCTATTACCGCATTTTTTAAACCAAACAGTTTAAGGCATGAAGATTTTAGTTTGTATCAGTAAAACTCCGGACACGACTGCAAAAATAGCTTTCACGGACAATAACACGAAATTCAATGAGGCTGGTGTCCAGTTTATTATTAACCCATATGATGAATGGTATGCACTGGTAAGAGCGCTGGAGCTGAAGGAAACGATTGGTGCAGACGTTCATCTGATCACAGTAGGCGGACCTGATTGCGATGCTATTATTCGCAAGGCGCTGGCACTGGGCGGTGATGAAGCATTCCGTATCAATGCGGATAGCGCGGACAGTTATTATATCGCTGCACAGATTGCAGCACATGCCAAAGAAAAACAATATGACATCATATTTACCGGTAAGGAGACCATCGACTATAACGGTTCCGGTATAGGCGGCATGGTAGCAGAGCTGCTGGAACTGCCCTATGTTTCCATCGCGGCGAAGTTTGACCTGAACGGCACGGTGGCGACCATCAACCGGGAAATTGAAGGCGGAGAGGAAATTTGCGAAGTATCCCTGCCGGTAGTAGTGTCCTGCCAGAAAGGTATGGCTGAAGCGCGTATCCCCAATATGCGCGGTATCATGGCGGCACGCACCAAGCCGTTAACCGTAGTGGAACCTGTGGCGGCCGATGCGCTGACCAGCGTGGTAAGTTTTGAACTGCCGCCGGCCAAAGCGGGCGTGAAGCTGATCAACCCGGACAACGTGGCTGAACTGGTGAAATTGCTCCATGAGGAAGCCAAGGTGATCTGATCACGGCAGCAGGATATCTATTGTTTCATTTCTAATTAACGTATTCATGTCTATATTAATATTTGCCGATCAGGCACACGGAAAGATCAAAAAAGCAGCACTGGAAGCAGTACAATACGGTTCAAAAGTAGCCGCCCAGCTGGGCACCACTGCTACGGCGCTGGTACTGGGCCCGGCAGACAACGCGGAACTGGCAGCGCTGGGCAACTATGGCGCCACCAAAGTACTGCATGTGGCAGATGCACGCCTGCAGGAAGTGGAAAGCACTGTATACACGAAGATCATTGTGGAAGCTGCCGACAAAGAAAGTGCTGCCGTAATTGTTTTCCCACATAATTTTGATGGCAAGGCAGTGGCGCCACGTGTGGCAGCCCGCCTGAAAGCCGGTCTGGTAGCCGGTGCCGTGTCTTATCCGGACACCGCGAACGGTTTTGTGGTAAAAAAGAACGTATTCTCCGGCAAGGCTTTCGCCAATATCAACATTACATCCGAGCGTAAAGTGATTACGCTCACGCCCAATACCTTCCCCGCTGTAGCCGGTTCCGGCACCGCTACGGTAGAGGCTTTCGCAGCTGCTATCAATGATGCGGACTTCAAAGTGAAAGTAGTGAAGACAGAAACGGTGAGCGGCGATATTCCGTTGACCGAAGCAGAAATCATTGTCAGCGGCGGCCGTGGCCTGAAAGGCCCTGAAAACTGGGGCATACTCGAAGACCTCGCCAAAGCGCTGGGCGCGGCAACCGCCAGTTCCCGCCCGGTAGCGGATGCAGGCTGGCGCCCGCACCACGAGCACGTTGGCCAGACCGGTTTAACCGTAAGGCCCAACCTGTACGTGGCTATCGGTATTTCCGGCGCTATCCAGCATCTCGCCGGGGTAAACGGCAGCAAGGTCATTGTGGTGATCAATAAAGATCCGGAGGCTCCTTTCTTCAAAGCTGCAGATTATGGCATAGTTGGTGATGCATTTGAAGTGGTACCGAAATTGACAGCCGCGGTGAAAGAATTCAAAGGCCAATAAAAGGCATTTACAAGGAATTACGAATGGGCGCCGGCCTGAGGAAACAATATTTTAGTTACCATTCATGAGGTTATCTCTCATTCGTAATTCCGTAATTCGTAACCCGTAATTGATTAAGATTTTTTTTAGATAAGGAATATTTTTCTAACTTCACGGTCTTACAAAATATTCAGCGACAACGCAAGACAGATATGAGAAAAATAGAACTGGAAATAGTTGCTTTATCGCACAGCATTACGCAGACTCATTCATATGCCGTGGTATTGGGAGAGGTGAACGGATTACGCCGTTTGCCGATCGTGATAGGAGGCTTTGAGGCACAAGCAATAGCCGTAGCGTTAGAAAAAATGCAACCCAGCCGCCCCCTCACACATGACCTGATGAAAAATTTCATGAACGCCTTTAACATAGAGCTTCATGAAGTGGTGATCAGCAATTTACAGGAGGGCATCTTTTACTCCAAACTTATCTGTTCCAGCAACGACGAAACCATTGAGATAGACTCCCGGACTTCTGATGCGCTGGCATTGGCCGTTCGTTTCGGATGTCCGATCTACACGTTCGAAAATATCCTCAACAGCGCCGGAATACTGCTGGACGATCCTGCCGGCAAAAAGAGCGGTGCGAAACCGGTCACCCCTACCATCTCCGAACACGAGAGAGGCGCAGAAGACGATCTCAAAGCCATGAGCCTGGACGACCTCACACAGCTTCTCCAGGAAGTACTGGAACAGGAAGATTATATCCGCGCCATCGCTATCCGCGATGAAATAAACGCCAGAAAAAGCAAATAATATTTTTCAGAACGGACTGCTGCTGCCGGTGGGAATCCCCTGCCGCTGCGGTTTTGCCGTGTTAATACCACAAACATGATCGTTTTTCCCAACTGCAAGATAAACCTGGGCCTGCATATCACCGCCAAAAGAGCTGACGGCTTCCACGACCTGGAAACAGTCTTCTATCCCCTGCCGGTAACAGATGCGCTGGAAGTGATCACACCCGGCACACTGCAATTCACCAGCAGCGGTATTCCCGTTCCCGGCGATGCGGCAGACAACCTGTGCCTGCGTGCGTTTCATTTATTGCAGCGCGACTATCCACAGTTGCAACCGGTCAACATCCACCTGCACAAGCATATCCCTATCGGCGCCGGTTTAGGCGGAGGCTCCGCTGATGCGGCCTTTATGCTGCAGTTGCTCAATAATAAATTCCAGCTGGGACTTACTTCCGGGCAATTGATAGACTATGCCGCCCAACTGGGCAGCGACTGTCCTTTCTTCATACTCAATCAGCCCTGTTACGCCACCGGCCGGGGTGAGATCATGGAGCCGCTGTCACTGGACCTTTCAGGCTATTCCTTTTTGCTGGTGCATCCGGGCATTCATGTCAACACCGGTTGGGCTTTCCGGCAGATCACGCCACAGGCGCCGGCGCGGGCATTAAAGGAAGTGATACAGTTACCGGTGACGGAGTGGAAACAAGCTGTCAGCAATGATTTTGAGGCGCCGGTGTTTGCAGCGTACCCGGAGCTGGCTGCCATTAAAGCAACCATGTACAGCGAGGGAGCGGTATATGCCACCATGAGCGGCAGCGGATCTGCCGTGGTAGGCCTGTTCCCTAAAAATAAAATAGCTGACATCCGTTGGGATGCCAGCTATTTGGTATTTAAAGTTAATTAGCGCTTACTTTACGGAAGCAACCAGTGCTTTAAAGGTTTCTGGTTCGTTCATAGCGAGGTCAGCGAGCACCTTTCTGTTCAGATCGATGTTCTTACCAGCTAATTTGTTCATGAACACAGAATAGGTCAAACCTTCTGCTCTTACCGCAGCGTTGATACGGGCGATCCACAGCTGACGATAGTTTCTTTTCTTTAATTTACGACCTACGTAGCTATAAGTGAGTCCTTTCTCGAGGACGTTCTTCGCTACGGTGTAAACGTTTTTCCTTTTACCGTAAAAGCCTTTGGCTTGCTTTAAGATCCTTTTTCTCCGGGCTCTTGAAGCTACGGCGTTAACTGAACGAGGCATTGTCTTGTGTTTTTTCTCAGGTTATAAAATTCGATTGTTTGGACGGATACTAGCGGAGGCCGAGCATTCTCTTAACCAGGTTAAGATTTGCTTCGTGAACCAGCGTGCTTCCTCTCAGGCTACGTTTTCTCTTAGTAGCTTTCTTAGTCAGTAAGTGGCTTTTGAATGCTTTAAACCGCTTAATCTGTCCGTTCCCGCCAACCTTGAAGGTCTTCTTGGCGCGGGAATGTGTTCTTACTTTGGGCATCTTACATCAAATTTGGTCTGCAAAGGTAGGAAAATAATTTCATAAAGCACAGTACCAGATAAATAAATACAGGCAACCTCCAAATGTGGATAACTTTTTTAATATTTTTTTAACCTCCTTTAACCGGTTGAGAATCAATTTTCGTTAACCCTCCTTCTCTTCCTATCTTGTGTGAATTCATATTATAAATTTTACCACTTTTTTTATTTCTCTATATTATTTTTAATTTTAATCTTAAAATAGTCGCATATTTTAGCCATATAACGTTTAAACACCTAGTGCCTATGAAAACATTCTACACCTTCCCTCACCCTGACCGGAAAAGGCTTTCCGAGTCTACAGACCCATGTAAGCGGTTGGAAAACAACAGTTACTGAACAGGCAACAGCCCTCAGAACTGATACTTTTTTCACTTAACTGTTTTACACCTATGAAACGACTTTTAACCTTTTTATTCCTGTTAACGGGCTTTGTGCTACCGTCAAACAAGACGATGGCACAATCGACGGCATTTATCAATGCGCCCGACAGTATCTGCGCAGGAAGCTTTGCCACACTGAACGGTCTGGTATGGTCCGGTGGTTTTACCACGTCCTATATGGACTGGAGCGTGTCTCCGGCCCTGGCGGCATCGGACTACCAGTTCCTGTACACAGAAGCTGCCATCAACTCTTCTGTCACAGATAAGTGGCTGGGGCGTAAACCCCTCGCCGCCTATCCAAACGTGACAGCGATGACCATCAGACTGCTGAAGGTGGGCACATACACTTTTACTGTGAAGATCTATAACTCGTCAGGCAGTTATATAACTGCCTCCCGTACGATCAAAGTAAAGGACTGTACTATTACCCAGTGCGCAGGTACGATCAGTACCATGGCAGGATTTAAAGAGGACTTCGGAATTTTTAATGCAGGAGCCGCTCCCCGCAAGAACGCGGTTATTGAAGCCCTTTACGCGGCCAATCCATCTCAAACCTACAAATTTGCTTCTAACACCAGCAACTTAGCAGATAATGATTATATAGAATACTATCACACCCAGGGAAAACCGGAATGGGTAAAAGCATATGATAGAACCGGTAATGGAGATGGCGTCAATACCTTCGGTGGTATGTTGGTGATCAACTCCGCCATTGAGAAAAAAGCCTTTTATCAAAGAACCATCACCGGCCTCTGTCCCGGCTCCGTCTATAACTTCTCTGCCTATTTTATGAACGTGAACGGCATGCAGGTGTTTGACGATATATGTGCCAGGGCAACGGACGCTCCCAAAGGTTATCACTACGCAGGGGTTACCTTTATTCTCACCAACCCCACCACAGGGGCTGAACTGCAAAGGTTCAACACGAATGACGTGTCCATGAACCTCAAAATACCGGAATGGATACAATATGGAGGCAGCTTTAAAATTCCTCCGAACCTGACATCCGTAAAACTCACGATCGTAAACAACAACTTCGGTGGCTGCGGTAACGATATTGCTATTGATGATATCTCATTTACCTATTGCAGTCCCGATCTTTATGCATACGTAGATGGCCTGAAAGATGAAAAAAGAATAAAAGACCAGATCTGCGGTGGCGCTCCGTTAAGCCTGACAGCTTATCTGGAGCCTATTACTTATTTCCAGGACCCTGTCTATCAATGGCAGATAAGTACTGATGGGGTTACCTATACTGACATGGTGGATGGCCCGATGAATGCGGGAACAGTAAGCGGTGCAAAAACACCAATCCTGAACTTTACTGCAGGAGCACTTAAAGGAGACCCCGTCGTCTCCAAACTATATTATTTCAGGGTAGGCATCACAGAACGGGACAACGTCAGTCTTGGTAACTGCGCCGCTCCTTCCCGACCGGTAGAAATCACGATCCTGCCACAACCGCAGATTTCGGTGACCGGTAATGAAATCTGTAACGGCCAGCAAGCCCACCTGGAAGTAACAGGGGGATATACCTCTTATATATGGAAGGTAGACCCACCGGTTACTGGTACCACACTGGACGTAAGTCCCGTTGTTACCACTACCTATGAAGTAGTCGGTGAAAAAACCTATGGTGATAATAAAGTCTGCCGCGATAGTAACCGCGCAGAAATTGTGGTTTATCAGAAACCTATCGTCAACGTTAAACTGCTGACAGACCCCAGTATCTGTTATGGCGAACAAGCCCAACTGGAAATCCAGCCGGAAAACGCCAAGTATGCTCCTATTACATGGGCCTACAACGGAGCGGTAATAGCCGGGGCCACAGGCACTTCCATCACGCATATACCAACGACTATCACTAATCCACCGGCAAAAAGTATTTATACGGTGACAGTGACCAATGGAAAGTGCGTCATTTCAGACCAGACAGAGGTGATCGTCAATTCGATGCCCAATCCCAATGCCGGACCGGACATCAAGCTGTGTAACACCAGCACCTTTACCCTCGCCGGCAATCAGCCTCCACCCGATCAAACCGGCGTATGGAGCTTTAAAAACGGAGATGACCAGGGCGCAACCCTGACCAATCCTACCGCTTACAATGCTACCGTTAGCAATCTGGGCGTAGGTAAATCCGTCACACTGGTATGGACCGTTACCAACAAGAACCTGAGCAAGTGCGCTGCGAGCGATGAAGTGGTACTGATCAATATGCCAGTCCCTGTTTCTGCTGCTCCCGTAGATATCACCCAATGCGGCACCAATAAAACCTTCGCCATCAGCGGCACCGCTCCCCTGCCATGGGAAACCGGTTCCTGGAGCGGACCTGCCGGCGTTACGTTTGATGATCCTATGGCACCTGGTACCAACGCCAAACTGACCGGCGCTGCTACTACACAGGACATCACCGTGACCTGGACACTGAGCAATGGCAAATGTGCTAATGGTATATCCAAAGTAAACCTGCACCTGCGTCCTGCTCCTAAGGTAACAGCTACCGCTTCTCCTGTTTGTCAGACTGCCACCCAGTTTAAAATCAACTTCTCAGCGCTGAGCGGCACTGTTACCAAATATGCCCTGAAACCAGGCATTGGTAACCCACTGCCTGCCTACACCGGCGAAACAGGTACCTGGCCCGCCACTGGTAGCGTTATCAATGCAGCACTGCCAGCCAACACTGCTCCAGGCACTTATGATTTCATCCTGACCATTCAGAATGATGATAACCTGGGATGTACCTACGACGCACCATTTAAATTAAGAGTAGATGCACAACCGGATGCTACTATCAGCGGTCCGTCTGACATCTGTCTGGGCACCAGCATTTCTCTGAGCGTCGCCGCGTCCAATAGTGGTTACACCAAATCATGGACCATCGACGGCGTTGCCCAGACTGGCAGCACCCAAACCATTACCCATACGCCTACTCCGGCAGGTACACACAATTACGGTGTGACTGTCACCAACCTGACCTGCGTCGATAGCAAAACCAAAGCGGTTGAAGTAAGAGCTATTCCGGTGGCTGACCCGGGCACTGTCGCTCCTCAGTGTAATGTAAGCGACTTTACCATGAACGCTCCTGCCCTGCCTGCTGACCAGGAAGGTGTATGGACGATCAACCCACCAGCCAATGGCGCAGTCATTACAAATCCTACCGATCCGAAAACTACCGTGACCGGATTACAGGCCGGAACATCCGTAGTACTGACATGGACAGTAAATAATAAATATAACACCACTTGTAAGGCAAGTTCCAATATCACATTAAAGAATACAGAATCACTTACCACCAGCAAGGCCGGTAATGATATCATCCAGTGCGGCAACAATAAATTCCAGCTGCAAGCCAACACACCGAAACCTACCGAAACAGGTACCTGGTCCGGTACGGGCGTGTCCTTCAGCAATCCAAATGACCCTAATGCGATCGCAACACTGGCCACCAGCACGCCGCAGACTGTAACCGTTACATGGACCATCAGCAATGGCGTATGTGCCAACAACACCTCTTCCATTAAGCTGGTCCTCAATGCCGCTCCAACTGTAACAGTAGCTGCTGTGCCGCCGGTATGTAACGCAGACGGTTCCTTCAACCTGGTACTGTCTAACCCGACCGGTAACATTACCCAATACTCCATCAAAGCCGTGGCGCCTAACGCGCTGCCTGGCTTTACGGATATCGTAAATGCTACATGGGCCGGAGCTGGTACCGTCA
>NZ_JBQEOP010000008.1:0-538332 GCF_052045305.1 Chitinophaga sp. 22308
CTTCACCTGGTCGTCTATACGGCCCAGGTATTCGATGTTGCCATCAGGAAGCCAGCGCGCCAGATCGCCCGTTCTGTACAGCCGGCCACCTGACCCGTTAAAGGGATCTGTTATAAACCTTTCCGCCGTCAGTTCAGGGCGGTTCAGGTAACCGCGCGCCACCTGGACGCCACCTATATGCAGTTCACCCGCAACGCCCACCGGCAGCAGCTCTCCGCGCTCATTCAGGATGTGTATCTGTGTGTTCGATACCGGTTGACCTATCGGTATAATATTATTCTCAACATGACGCGGGGCATGCCAGCAGGTAACGTCTATCGCGGCCTCCGTTGGGCCGTAAAGGTTATATAACTCCGCACCGGGTATACGTAACTGCACATCGTGCACCTGCTGCGGCTTCAGGGCCTCGCCACTGCATATGATCCGGGTGAGCGGTAACGTTTCTGCATCGCCTACGCTGTCCAGGAAGACCTGCAACATGGATGGCACAAAATGGACAGTGCTGATATCATAACGCCGGATTGCTTCTTTCAGGTAATCGGCGTCTTTTTGTCCCTGCGGGCGCGCAAACACCAGACGGGCGCCGGTGATCAGCGGCCATAACAGTTCCCATACAGATACGTCAAAACTGAAGGTGGTTTTCTGCAGCACCCCTTCCCCTTCCTTCAAACCAAAGTAAGACTGTTTCCATAGCAATCTGTTTACTATGCCTCCGTGCTCATTCATCACTCCCTTGGGCTTGCCGGTGGAACCGGAAGTATATATCACATAGGCCAGGTGATGGCGCTGAAGACCGGCATCCATTGCAGTTGTCGGGAAACTGTCCAGCAGGTCCCCGGATTCATCCAGCAACAATATCTCCGGTGATATGTCCATTTCCCTGAGCGCCGCTTCCTGCCGGCTATCTGTTAGCAACAGGTTTGCTCCTGTGTCGGTTATCATAAACCGGATGCGCTCTGCAGGATAGTCAGGGTCTACCGGTACATAGGCACCGCCGGCCTTCAGGATGCCTACTATGCTGATGATCATATCCGGAGAGCGTTCCAGGCAAACGGGCACCAGCACGTCCGGCCCTACGCCTTTGGTGCGCAGGTAATGCGCCAACTGATTGGTACGCTTATCCAATTCCCGGTATGTCAGCACTTCTTCTTCAAACAGCACGGCGGGCGCATCAGGCGTCCGCAATGCCTGTGCAGCTATCAGATCTACCAGGGTAACATCTTCATACGGTACGGCGGTCCCGTTAAAACCATCCAGTAGTCGATGTTCCGCTTCCGGCACAACGTTTATATCGCCTACCTTGCAGTCCAGATGGTCATTGAATTGCTGCAGGATGAAAAACAAACGTTTTATCAGCAGCTGTATATCTTCCGCGGTAAAATATTGCGTATTAAAATCTATTCTGAGTTGCAATGGCTGTTGCTTGCCATAGTCCCGCCACCAAAGCTCCAGCGGGTATCTGCCATAACCGGTTGGTATGTCATAGGTTGATGCCTGTACATTATCGCCCAGGTCAAGCTCCAGGTTCAGCGCCGCATAGTTAACCACCACTTCCAGCAGATGATCGTCTGCCGCGTTGATTTTAAAATGGCGGCTCAGGTCTCCTATAAGATATTGCTGGTGGCGGTAGTCTTCCCGCTGGGAAACAGCGATCTCCCGGATCATTTCCAGGACAGTAAGGTCTGGTTTGTATTCACTTTTATAAGGTAATATGCTGGCAAACATCCCTATGATGCTCCGCAGTTGTTTGTTTCTGCGTTTATGCAATGGTGTTCCAACAAGCAATTCTAAAGCGCCGGCTGTACGGGCGAAATAAACCATTAAGGCCGCAATGCTGATCTGTTGCAGACTGCAGCCGGTTTCTGCGAGCAGTGAATCCAATGCCGTTATCATACCGGCATCGGGGTCTGTTATCACAGTACCGCTTTTATTGCCAGCTGTTGTTTGCAGCTGGTATCGTGGTTGGAATAATTTTCGGGGAACGGCTGTTATTTTGTTTTTCCAGTATGCAGCATCTTTTTGATAGGCATCGCTGTGATAGTAGCTATCTGCCCTGATGGCCTCTTCTCTGTAGGAAGGATAATCAAACGATATCTTCCTGCCCGCCATCAATGCTTTGTACTGGCTGCTGATATACTGATTTGCAGCGGAGATACCGAAACCATCCGTGATAAGATGATGGTATTTAAAGTAGTACCAGTATTCATCCTCTGATATTTTGAGGAGATATTGTTCAAACAGCAGGCTATTTTGGCTAATACTGAAAGGCGCATTTGTACGTGCCTCCATCCATTTCAGCGCGGTGCCACTCCCTTCATCGCTAAAATCCAGCATGGCCAGGTCCGCCTTACGGAAGTCATCGTCAAAACATACACCGGAAGCCTCCTGTGAGGGATCAAAACGCATACGGAACGCGTCAAATACTTCAGGCAGGGAACACACAACGGCAGTGAATTTTTCAACATCAAGGTGTCCCGTTATTTTCGTGTAACCACCAATGTTATAATAAGTGCTTTCTGTATTAATCAGCTGATCTTTATATACATCATACTGAGATGGATGTAATGGGCATAATACTCTTGTCATGGCTTTCTTTTTACGATCGAAATGGCTGTAAAAAAGTGATTGTAACTTGTGACAGATAGGAAATAGTAACGCATGCGGCATATTTTCCGCAGTATCAGAATGGCTATTTTGAGTTGGTGACGGTAAACAAATAGAGTTATTTCTTCAAATAGGCGATTTAGTTTTTATCAGATATAAGATATGGTTTTTATGCGCGGAGCTGTGCTGCTGACAAGCACAGTCGCCGTTTTCATGGCATGCGCCATCCATTTCCTGAATGGATACACCTCTCGCAGCAGTTTTCATAAGCGACTGCAACTATTTCAGCCAGCCGACTGAATAGCATAGTTGCCGGGCTCCCTGACAGTTAGTATCAGCGTATAACAAGTAACCTTCGTATCGTGTCATTTAAATGGGTCCCATTCAAGTCTGCTGCTGACCAATGGCGGCACATCCATGTATTAAAAAGCTGCAACCAATTTTCTAATCCGGCAGCATCGAATGCAGTAGGTACGAGCGTGAGAAAAGTGCTGTATCATTTTAGAAACGGGTATCTCTTTCATAAGACTGCGGTAAAGCATATTTAAATTAGATTTAGTTTCCCTTCATCTCCAGCGGCACCGGAGCTGGTGCATAATCTCTAAATTCCCTGCAAAATAAATTATTCAAAACGCAATGTAACATCAGTGAGAAAAAGTTCCACAATAAAATTCAGCGCCACGGATTGCAAAACAAACGAACTACCGCAATGCTACTCCCCCTCCTGCTGCTTCAGCACTTCATTGCCGGCCTGCCGGTTCTTCAGTAACCGGATATAGTTCAGCGCAAGCCGGTTATTATATTCCTCGTAAGCCTTCTGCGACCATTTAATCGCCAGGTCCAGTTCCCCGTTGATCTCACAGATGATAGCCATATTATAGCATGCCCTGCCGGCTACCGTGCGGTCAGGGTTTGTAGTTTCTTTTTTCCACAGCACCGCTGCGCCGTCCCAGTTGCCGGTTTGTGCTTTACGCCGGGCTATCCTGAAATTATCAGAGCCTTTCACATAGTAATCCCGGGTCACCCTTGTCCGATAAGGGATAATTCGCATGCCATAATTTTGTCCCGCCTGTATGCCCACTGTTTTTACCGCCTCTTTACGGTTGATCAGCGCCCCCGCAGCTGCCACGGGGTTAATGCCTCTGCCGGAGAATGTAAGTTCCCTGTTAAGAGCGAATTCATCCACAATATTCCTGCCGGCGGGATCATAGATGCGCCAGCCCGTTTTTACGCTTGTCAGCATGCTGGCCCGGTGCTCTATACCAGGCACATTACCCAGTGGGGTTTTCAAAGAAACCGGAATTGCCGCATAGCTGATCTTCGAGTCGGTATCAAACAGCTCCAGGGAAAAAAGGGCGTCCACCTGATATTCCCGGCATATTTTATCTACGGTTTCCCAGGAAAGCGGTGCAGAAAAAAGTCCTGGTGCATTGGTGGTCAAGTCCAGCTCACCCAGCGCTTTTACCTCATTGAAACGGTTGTTCTTCCGTAGTTCGTCTGCCAGTCCGCCTACGCTGCTCTGTGCCCCTTCTTTGTCCAGCTGTGCTCCTTCCAGGCTAAATATCCTGTCCACGACATCTATTGCTTTGTTTTGCGGGTTAATGGTGGTCCTGTTCACTACACCGGCAGATTTCACATAAGCCGGTATGGTTACGGGCGCAGGCTTCAATACGTTAAGGTAAACCAGCTCGGTAGTAGCTTTGCAGGAAACGAAGGTGGCGGCTGCCAGCGTGATGAGCAGCAGGTGTGTTTTTGTAGGCATAGGATCGTGGTTGTCTCTCGTGTTGCTAGTATTCGGGGATGAATTTACATATAAAAAAATATTTATGCTATTTTTAATGCGTTATTGTACTTAAAATGGAAAGAAAGATCACCATAGAAGAATTGTGGAAACAAAAGTTTTATGATTGCCTCACAATTGAATTTTCCATTCCAGCCTATTTTGAAGTGCATCATTTGCTTGTCATCACCTATATGTTGCAGGCAGATGGTTATAGTCCTGCATATTTTCCCGAAGCAGTCAAATTACTGGAAGGTTTTCTTTATGAAGAAGTATCTCCGAAACAGTTGATTAAAACGAATCAAAGCTCCGCCGGCGGCATTGAAAACAGGCAGCAAAGAAATTTGGACCGATTTGACTGGGAAACAGATATACTGAGTATAAGAACGGAGGATGCCACCTCCTACTGCCAGGATGTTCGAAATTGGGCTGAGAATGTTTTACGAATAATAAAAAGAACAAACTCAAAAGTATAAACGGCTCTGCAAGGGAACATTTTTCCCGGCGTCGCAGATGCATCGCCGCTGAGTCTCATAGTAGCCCGTGCTGTGTCATAACAGCTTACGATACACTATAAAGCCCGACTGTTCGGCCAATTTATCATACAACCGCCTCGCCGTATGGTTTGTTTCCTGTGTTTGCCAATAGACCCTGGAACACCCGTTTTCCTTAGCAACGTTATACACCGCTTCAATGAGTTTTCGGGCAACGCCACTCCCCCGGCATTCCTGCGATACAAATAAATCCTGCAGATAGCAGCTTGGTTCTACAGTTATAGTACTGCGATGATAAAGGAAGTGCGAAAGCCCTATAAGCCTTCCATTAGTCTCCGCAACCAGGGCATGGACCGGCTCATAAACATCAAAAAAACGGGTCCATGTAGTCCGGGAAATCAGCGGGTCCAGCATTTTATCTCCCCCTCGCCCATAAAATTCATTATAGCCTTCCCACAAGGCAAGCCATTGTTCAAAATCTTCCTGATACAGGTTTCGTATAGTAAATTCCATAACTAAAGATAAATAAATCGGTTAAACGATTCCGTTTGATGCGATAATTTAGCGGATGTTTTCTTCCTTCCGTTTCTGACGTGTCTATATAAACTTATGGTTTAATTTTACTACTATGCAAGCTCCGATTTACGATCCGCACCTGAATGATTTTTTTGATGTGATTAAAACGTTCATCACGCTTTCCGCCGACAGCAAACTGTCGATGGCAGGCATTCTTAAAAAGGCTTCTTTTCCCAAGGGCCACCATCTGCTGGAAGCTGGATCGGTATGCCGGCATGTGTATTTTATAGAAAAAGGGCTTACCAGGACCTACTACACAAAAGATGGAAAGGATGTAACCGACTGGATCAGTGTAGAAAAAACCTTTGCCACATCTATCGTCAGTTTTATTACCGGTTTGCCGGACATACGCAGTATAGAACTGCTGGAACCAACGGTATTATGGACCATTGGTCATGATGATCTGCAAAGATTATATGATGAAAACCATGAAATAGAGCGTTTCGGACGATTGTTGGTAAGCTACGGGCTGGTACAAATGCAACAACGTTTTGACGATCTCCACTTTGCCACCGCCCGGGAGCGCTACCGGAAACTGATGGAACAAACACCCTCCATTGTACAGCGGGTGCCACTAGGGATGGTGGCTTCCTACCTGGGCATTACACCAGAGACATTGAGCCGTATCCGTGCGGATTATACTATTTGATAAATGTCAAGAGAAAAAAGCTGTGAAGTACCAAACTTTGTGGTATAAAACTAAAAGGTTATGAACACGCTTTTATGGATCGCACAAGGCTTACTGGCAGCCGTTTTCGGCTATTCCGGCATTATGAAATCCACCCAAAAAAGAGACAAACTGGTGCAGATAGGTCAAACGGGGGTGGCCAGCTTATCCTATCCGGTTATCCGACTTATTGGTATTACGGAAATATTGGGCGCGATTGGTGTCATCGTCCCCGTGGCCATTGGTATACTGCCATTGCTGACTTCTTTTTCCGCCTTGGGTTTTGCAGTGATCATGATGATGGCTGCTCCCATACACTACAAACGCAGCGAATACGCTGCCATGGCTTTTAACATATTCCTGCTGCTACTATCACTGGGGGTGATGGTACTACGTTTTCCAAAGCACTGATTACGTTAGCTATTTTTAAGCTGCCGCGTTATAATGGACATTTTGTTTCTTGGTAAAAGCTGATTAACCTCTATAAAGTACGGGAAAGAAATCGAGGTTATAAAAGGAACTCAACCAAACGCTTGACTAAAAACTGCCGTTTTATTTTAATATTTTCTGGTATCAAACAATCGTTGTAATAGCTTATCTCGTTTCTAGATAAAAAATTAAAATAGAACTTAGCCGTCTATTTCATATTATCCATTCTCATTAAATTTAGTTGTTCGAGAGTAAATTCTATCAATAGATAATTATGTAACTTTTAGTATCTCGTCTGATGACCAGTGCAAAGAAAAGCAAGGTTCGATAGTCGCCACGCAGACTTACCAAAACATTAATAGAACTTTAGAAGTGTGGCCACTATCTCATCCGGATTGGACATTATTTTTAATCCTAAAAGTTTCCATATCTCTTCTTTAGCCCGATTAAAATCCTGGTCGAAAGTTAAAAAATAGGTACATCCGAAATGTTCTGCCACTAATAAATGCATAATATCTGCCATTCCAATCTGATATTTCGAGAGTAATAGGATTTTTCCAATTTTATCTCGGTCTGTTAGTGAAAAATTTACAATATCAACTAGTTTACACCCCTCTATCCATAGTTGATCGCCACCACAACATTCAGGCAATACTCCAAACAATCTCATTCCAAGATTCCACAATACCGAATCCAGGCTTTCGTCTGGATCTTCCATGAAATCACTATAAATTCCCCTGGCCATTCTTCCAAGCTCTTTTGAGTTAGTCCGCTGCGCCCGCCTTGCACTGGTAGCCTCAGACAGAGCACCTAGCAGGCCTTCCCTAGTTTTTACTTCAACGTACTCCATGGTACATAGGGTGCTATAGCATAGTCCCATGTAATCTAGTTCAAATGCCTTCTGGGCAATCTTCAAAAGCTGTCGGGTTTTACCACGACTATTATTGCAATATTTTCGGACAATATCTGTTTCTGTTAATCGACTACTAGAATTATCATGAAGCGACGACAAATATTCTGCCTCTGAATCTTCCAGTTCCATCAGGAAAGATGTATCACAATAAGATGTTGGACACCTGTCTTCAGCCGCTTTTTCTTCAAGATCTGATATATGCATGCTATAGTTATTTCTAGTTTCCCCTATTAATGTTCCGAAGATCGGCTAACAGCGATCCTAATATAATCACGATCCAGACGACATCGACAAAGTGCCATAACGCTCTCCCCAGTACTGGCTTTATCCATGGATTAATGAGCAGCGCCGAAACTGCCCAGACAATCCCTAAATTAGTATGTCGTCTAGCAAAAGCGTCTAGACAAAACAATAGGAAAAGGATAAAGGAGACGTACCTAAACAAAACATAGTACTGATAAGGCATTCGAAGTAAACAAATGCCACATAAAACAATCAGTATTAGCTTGAGTAACCAAATCAGGTACCTGCTCACAATTTATTATTTTAGCGGTATAAATAATCCCCGATCCTTATCATATAGCTTTATCTCCAAGGGAATACTAACCGCCTTACCAACCCGTAGTATGTACTCCTGTAGAGAGCTAGACAGTGCAATGAAAGGCAGTACCACATACAAATGATCAATGTGGATCTCCCTCTCCCAGAAAGCATAATCGACTAGCTAGCCAATCACTTTCCGGAGCGCTGTTCTAAGGTCAGCCCGTGTCTTAATCTCGTATATATCATAGCGATTCCTCTCTTTTTTCACCACAACATCTACCAGCCTTCCCAAAGCTTACATTATCGCAGCCAATGTTATTCTTGTGAATCCCTTTTGTAGCAAATACTCTACAACGCCACTTCCATATCATTATGCACCCCTCTACGCTGGTCACTATTGCAGAAGTCTCCCCCTTGTAACCTCTCCTCCATCCATAGGGGGTAGATAATTAAATTGGAACGCTACAGGACCACCAGCAACTTCCAGCAATTCTCGTAACTCTGGGATAATCTTCATGGCAAGGGATCTCCTATAGCTGCCCGCAAAGCAGTCACTATTCATTAATACAGGTTGAGCAAACAGCTCCTTATCGGTCACTTTAAATCTGACGTTAGGCAAAAAAGGCCTTCTCTTTAGGTAAGTATAGTCAGTTCCATCTCCGTCGCCTGGTCGCTGCCAAGATCCATTCCTAGCAATACGCGCCGCAATGTCGCTAGCAGATAAGGCTACCGGAGCAGCTTTGGTAGTTTCGGCGATGACTTCATGTAATTTATTCTGCATGACGGGTCATTGGGATTTTGCTGATTTTCTACTCCCGACAATATAAACATTAATAGGCAGAGATATTAACCACCAGTACCATCCACTTTGTTCAGTTTTCATATGGAATTCAGCATGATATGAATTTTCCTCTCACTTCGCCATATGCTTGCTATAATAGAACCAGATGGCGTTATCTAATTCGTTTACCTGGTTTACCGGCCATTGTAACCTTTCCATCATCTGGATATACTCACTATAAAACGTACTAAAGGGAGTTTCCCGCTTATGGAAGTGCCCCTTTCTCTTAAGGATTATCTGCTCCATAAATTGATTCACCCGGCCGTCTAAAATGGGATATTGGGAATTAAGCTGATGAAATACCTTTGTGGTAAAAGAATAAGTCCCCCGATCTATTTTATCATGTAATAACTCGCGGAGGTGCTCCACCTTCTTGGTATCTACTTTACCGCCTTGTTTTTCTTTTTTTAAACAAATTTCCTCGTCATCCCATGCCGCTTCCAAGACTTTGGCAATGCGAATAATCACTTTACCCCAGGTATTGAGTGTTCTCCGGTCTTGATTTACGGCAGCTTGTAATCTTGTACTATAGAAATAATTAATACAGCTGGTAAATATGATAAAATTATCCTCACTGGGCGTTTGCCGTATATCTTTTACCAATCTTGCCAGTACCATATCGTTAAGCTTCCCAAGCCGGCATACATCTGAGTCACTATATTCGTTATAAGCCTTGTTTAGTTGGTTAATTAGTCTTTTCATAGAAATTGGGTTCAAAGAATATATGCTGCTGTCTTACCAGGCTTTCAGAAACAAAGTAGACGGCTATACCGAGGGATTTCAAAAGATGAGCAACTTGCTCAATTTTCTTTACGTGATCTTGGTTATCCGGTAGAGCAATGGCGTACCTAACCCATCGGCTGCTATTGTACAGTAAATTCATTTGTTTCAAGCAGGGGATTACCGTCACGGCAATGTGCTTTTTTGCTTGGTCCGAAGAAAAGCCTTTTTCAAACCGAGCACTTCCTCCTCTGACACTGGTCGCGCCCTTGACTCCAATATAAAGCTCTTCGTTATCTAGCTCTGCCACTAGATCTATCCCTTTCCCTTCTGTAAGGCATTACTCTTGATAACATACCTTAGGTTCACTAAATAACCAGCCAGCAAGTCGACGATCTCGTTTTCGTTAAGCATCGATAAACATTTAAGTGTTAAACATAAATCCTGTCACACCATCTTTCCTCCCTTATGCTTTAGCGCTGTATCGTAATATCAATTGAAAAGGCGAACAGGCAATAAACAAGAAGTTTATTAAAAGCGCCAACAAACCCAGGCCATAGCTATTGTGGGTAATGGCGCAATAGCAGCTGATTATAGCCTGAATTAAGGGGAAGATCAAAAATGGCAAAGGACACCAAACGCCGCAAAGTCTTTTTCATAGCACAACCTTTCCTATGAATATACAAAATACATTGAAATAAAATAAACATAACGAAAATAAATAATACATAAAGAATCCAAATAGAAGAAAGACAAGGAGTTTCAGATTCTTCTATTATTAGAAGAATCTGTGATCAAACAGAATTTTTTCAGGAAAGTTAACTTTATGGTCACAATAGCATATATTTATATATCTTAATAGTTCCGTAAGCATATTATCAATTCGCTCATATTATTCGCCCTGAATTAAATAACATGCAATACACCCAAACTCAACCAATCAGTTTTACAGACGAGATTGTACAGCAAATTTTTGGAAATGAGGCTGCAGAAGATGAAACATTCGACAGGCTTCAGTCATATTACTTAAAAGGAGACACGCACGAAAAGGTAGTCGCCGACTTACCTTTGAGAATTGTTGTCGGGCATAAAGGAATTGGGAAATCTGCAATCTTCAAAATTGCATTAAATGAAGACCTACAAAAGTCGCGACTGGCCATTTTAATTAAGCCTGACGATATTGCAGATTTAGGGAAAACCACTCAAGATCCTTTACAAACTATAAGAGACTGGAAAATAGGGCTAAATAAAATCATAGCGACCAAGGCTCTGGAATCTCTTGGAATGATGGATGAAACAGAACTCATGAGTTCCACCCTAAATTTAACTGGCAAATTATTGTCTTTTTTGACTGAAACATTCAAAAAGAAAATTGCAGAAAACTTGGACATACTTCCTACCCAAAGGAAAATTGTTGAAAAATTTTTACGTCACTCTAAGATCGTTATATACATTGATGACTTAGATCGTGGATGGCAAAGCAGAAAAGAAGACATAAATAGAATATCTGCTCTTTTAATTGCTGTTCGTGATATGAGTAGTGAGACACCGGGAATAAATTTCAAAATATCACTCCGCTCAGATGTTTATTACCTAGTTCGAACCTCAGACGAATCAACGGATAAAATCGAAAGTTCTGTAATATGGCATAAATGGACAAATCAAGAAATATTAATTCTTCTTATTAAGAGGATTGAATCTTTTTTCAATCGTAATGTTAATCTTGACATATTAAAACGGACTAAATCAAAACACCTAGCTCACTATCTTAATCCAATCTTTGATCCGCGTTTTAATAGTTCTGGTAGGTGGGAGAATATTCCAACATACAGAATGCTAATGTCTCTTATTAGACAAAGGCCCAGAGATTTAGTTAAACTATGCACGTTAGCAGCAAGAGACGCATATAATAAAAAGGACTCGCTTATTAGCACTATTCACTTTAAATCAATTTTTGAAGAGTATTCGCAAGGTCGTATGCAGGACACTATAAATGAGTATAAGTCTGAACTGCCTGCCATAGAGCGACTATTATTTGAAATGAAGCCAAGCGGTCAACAAGTAAAACAAGGAAAATGGTTCATATACAACACAAATGAACTGAGATCAAAACTGAGTAATATAATACAACATGGCACATTTACTTTTGCAAACGGTAAGCCTGCAATCAATACGGAATTAGCACAATTTTTATATAAGATAAATTTCATTACTGCAAGGAAAATTGTATTCTCTGATGACGGTATGCAAGAGATCAATAGAAAATATTTTGAAGAAAATAGATATTTGTCATCAAAATTTGTGGATTTCGGTTACGATTGGGAAGTACATCCAGCCTTTAGATGGGTATTGCAGCCTACTAATGTTTTGGATTTAATAAACGAAATAGGCAATTATAGTGATGATTAAAAATCAATTTTAGTTGATTATTGACACCGAAAATTTTAAGTAAAAGGCAGCAATTATTATATAGATAAGTTAATCCAAATAAAACATGTCAACACGAAACGAAAATTCGTACTTTGATAGACTTGCCAATAGACCCAAAAGAGCGTTGGAACCGTCCAGTGATCATTGTGGTTCCAACAGCAAAAATTGTTTTCCCTATTTCTTTACCTAATCCCATAACAGTGATTGAGTGTGTAAACCTCAATACGTATATTTTGTATCTTAGTAAAAGCTGATTAACCTGTATAAAATACAGAAAAGAAATCGGGGGTTATACAAAAGGGACTCGACTAAACCCTCAACTAAAAAAGCAAAACCCCGCGACTAGCGCGAGGTTTCTAAGTTGTTTGTGATCCCGCTGGGACTCGAACCCAGGGCCCATACATTAAAAGTGTATTGCTCTACCAACTGAGCTACGGAATCTTTTGCTGTAAAGCGGGTGCAAAAATAGGAATTAATTCTTCACTTCCAAATTTTCAGCAAAAAAAAATTTCAACTAACGCGATAGTATACACGCTATTCGTCCATTCCGCCGCTGTTGTCACCGGGGGCAGTTTTACTGCTGGAAGCCACCATGGCATTGATACTGGTGATTTCTTCCTTGGTGAAATAACGCCATTTGCCGGGCGCCAGATCTTTCAGCGTCATATTCATGATACGCGTCCGTTTCAGGGTGACTACCTTATACCCCAGCACTTCGCACATGCGGCGGATTTGGCGGTTAAGGCCCTGGGTGAGGATAATACGGAACCTGTCCGTTCCCTCTTGCTGCACGAAACACTTCTGCGTAACGGTGCCCAGTATCTTCACGCCGTTGCGCATGGCTTTGATAAACTCCATGGTGACGGGCTTATCAACGGACACGATGTATTCTTTTTCATGCTGATTACCGGCGCGAAGGATTTTATTCACGATATCACCGTCGTTCGTCAGGAAGATCAATCCTTCGGAGAGCTTGTCCAGCCGGCCGATAGGGAATATCCTCGACGGGAAGTTCATAAAGTCGATGATATTGGTTTTATCTTTCAGGTCGGTGGTGCAGGTGATGCCTTTCGGTTTATTCAGCGCGATGTATACGGTCGTTTTTTTCTTCTTCAGCGGCTCTCCGTCAACTTCCACCACATCGCCGGCCTTCACACGGTTGCCTTTGGACGCGATGTTATCATTGATGGTAACGCGGCCCTGTTCTATATATTTATCAGCCTCCCGCCGGCTGCAGAAGCCGGTCTCACTGATGTATTTGTTGATACTGATATCCATAATGGGACGCAAATTACTTAAAAGGATTTAATTCCGTTTAGGAAGCAGTTTCACGGCTACGCTCCAGTCGCTGCCGCTGCCGATATGGTATGCCGCTGCGAGGTTGCCCATATTCAGCGCAAAAGACAGCTGCATCAGGCTGTTGAGGTATGCGAGCGGCTTGCCTTCCGGCACCGCGCCGAAAGTCTCGCTATAAGGCGCCTGCAGGGTGGTCACGGCCTGCTGATGGTGGTAAAACGTGACTTCCATCATATCCCCGTATTTCGGCCGCAACTCTTCCAGCAAAGCGGCGTCGATGTTCGTCCACACGTTGCCGTATTGGATATCCAGGATGGGGATATTGCCTTTTACTACCTGTCCTTCGCGGACGGCCTTTTGAAACGGCAGCGTCACCACGCTGGCGGGCAATACCGGGCCAACCTGCTCAAAGGTGATAGTGCCGGATGCCAGCCGGGCGGCGGTATAGGCGTATACATCGCGGCCATGGAAGGTGTATGACTTACCGGAGCCTTTCCTGCGGTTGACCGCTTCGTTGATCTCCCGCAGCTCGGAAACACCCTCAGATGCTGCCACCAGCGTCAGGGTACCGTTATCGGGGGTGACGATAAAATGGCCCTTGCGTGTTTTCAGGACGACCGACTTGCGGCTGGTGCCTACGCCGGGGTCTACGACAGACACAAAAACCGTCCCTTCCGGCCAGTAGGGCACGGTCTGTTCCAGGCGAAAAGCGGCTTCCCATATGTTGTACGCCGGTATCTCATGGGTCAGGTCGTATAGTTTGAGATCGGTGGATACGCCGTTGGCCACGCCTTTCATGGCGGAAACGGCGCCGTCTTTTAACCCGAAATCAGACTGGAACACGACGATCTTATTTTGTGCCTGTACCGCCTGCGCCAGCGATAGCGCTACCAGGGCCAGACCATATACATTGATTTTTTTCATGGGGAGATCATGCTTATACAAAACAAATTTAATAGCTTTCGGGACAAACTGGTGCATCAGCATGACTACTGAAAAGATGTAAATTCAATGCTTACCCGACAGACCATGGAAAAACAACCACGTGATTACAGCACCATCAGCCCCTCCGCCAAAGCATTACTGCTGATGAAAGGGTTGACAGATATCCCTTTTGCCCGCGAAGCAGCACAACTGATGCTGGCACCGGAGCCCTATGTCCCTGATTATGATAAAAAAGAACCGTGGTACTGGGGACGGGTGGTGCATTTTGAAAACCGCTACCACAGCATCGATCAGCTGCTACAGGGAATAGCGCACCAAAATATCCTTGAACTGTCTTCCGGCTTCTCTTTCCGGGGACTGGCCGCGGTACAGCAACAACTCATACATTATATCGATACCGACCTGCCCGATCTGATCGTTACCAAACAACGGTTCCTCCACGATCTGCTGCTGCACCTCCCGCCAGCCAAAGGCCAACTGGACACCCTCCCGCTGAACGCGCTCGATGAGCAGCAGTTCATGGCCGTCACCAGCCGCTTCGCGGATGGCCCCCTCGCTATTGTGAACGAAGGCCTGCTCATGTACCTCGATCAACAGGAAAAAAGCCTGCTTTGCAGCCTGATACGTAAAACACTGGAAGCACGCGGCGGATACTGGATAACGGCAGACGTCTATATAAAACGCAACTACGAGTCTGACCAGGCTTCCGGTACGGAAGATCAGCTCACCAGCTTTTTTGCCCAACATCGCATCAACGACAATATGTTTGATAATTTTGACGCCGCCGCCGCTTTTTTCCATGAAGAAGGCTTTGAGATAGATAAAGAAGCCCGGACAGACTACAGCCGGCTCACCACTTTTAATCATCTGCTGAAAAACACCGACCCGGCCATGCTGGAGAAAATGCGCCAGCGCGGCAAAACTCAGGCCACCTGGCGGCTACGCCTCCGATAACACGCTAAAACAGATCTCCGGACCATAAAAGGACGGCGCTAAAGAAAATCTGACGAAAAAACAAGTCCCTTTCATGGATGAAACACATGGTGTGGCATCAGGCACGATGCACCATCTTTGTATCATCTAAACAAAATCACATGAAAGCAGTTACCCTTAACGCTTACGGCACGCCAGAAGTGCTGGAAGTGACTGAACAGCCCATGCCTGCTCCCGCTCCGCATGAAGTGATCGTGAAAGTACAGGCCGTGGGCGTAAATTATGCCGACCTCCTCGTCCGCCAGGGCATATACCCTTTTATCCCGCAGTTCCCGGCCGTATTGCCCGGGGAAGTCAGCGGCATCATTGCCCAAACTGGCACCGAAGTACAGCACCTGCGACCTGGTCAACGGGTAACAGGCTACGCTCCTGCCGGATACGCTGCCTATGCCGCTATCCCCGCGGCCGGCCTCACCCTGCTGCCAGACCGGATAGCGCCGGCTGCCGGACTGCTCACCCATTCCCTGACAGCGCAGCACCTGCTGGAACAAACCAGCGGATACCGCTCTGTGGTGATCACTGCCGCCGCCGGTGGCGTAGGCTCCCAGGCCGTACAACTGGCAAAGATCAAAGGAGTGCCACAGATTATCGCACTTACCGGCAGCGAAGCCAAACAGGCATATGTCCGCTCCCTCGGCGCCACCCATGCCATCAATTACCGTGATACGGACTGGCTCCGGCAACTGACAGACATCGCCGGCCCGCAGGGCGTAGATCTCATCCTGGACGCGACAGGCGGCAATACGCCGGCTCAACTGCTATCGGTCCTGGCCGTTAACGGCACACTGATCGTTTATGGCAACAGCTCCGGGCAACCCACCTCCATTAATCCGCAGGAACTCATCATGAAATCCGCCCGCATTGTCGGGTCAACAGTATATAATATTCCGCCTGCCCAGCGACAGGAATGGAGCGATTACCTGGTGAACCTGATCGCTACCGGCCAGTTGCAGGCGCAGATCAACAGCTATCCGTTTACCGACGCAGCCCGCGCCCACAGCGACATGGCAAACCGCCGTAACACCGGCCGGACCGTTCTTTCTTTCCCGGAATAAACTTTTTTTCAACCCTGCTGACATAAGGTTGTCACTCCCCCCTGTTATCTTTGGACCATCAACATTATAAACATCTAAAGAAAACAGACATATGGAAAACACTATCATCGCGAAACCATTGACAGCCATTTCCAGCGCCGATCTGCTGGACCACTACCAGGGACACCGCCGCCTTACCCGCCGCCTGCTGGAAGGTTTTCCGGAAGACCGCTTTTTTGACTACTCCATCGGCGGCATGCGCTCTGTGGCAGCATTGGCCATGGAACAGATCAACGTTTCCGGCATGGGCGTGACCGGCGCGGCCACCCGCAACTGGAATACTATCGCTAAAAAAAATCAACCTGCCACCAAACAGGAAATCCTCGATATGTGGGACGAAAATACCCGGTTGATCAATGAATATTGGCCGATGATCACCGAAGAACGTTTCCTCGAAACCGATAAAGCATTCGGCATGTACGAAGGCGTGGTGATCAACCTGGTACTGTATTTTATCGATAATGAAATACACCACCGCGGACAGATATACGTTTATTACCGTTCCCTGGGATTGGAGCCGGCGCCCTTCTATGAGCGCTAAGCGACATTGAAAGGATGACAGGATTTTTCGCAGGCGTTTTGACTTACCGTCAAAAAACAGGAACTTTGTGTTCGTTTTAACCCTCCTGCGAAAAATCCTGTCATCTTTATTACATATGAAACAAGTCCTTATACTGGGCGCCAATTCCGATGTGGCAAAGGAAGCGCTCAAAATGTACGTCAGCCGGGGTTATCACGTAGTGGCTGCGTCGCGCAGCACGGCAGCTCTTGCGTCATTTGTGCAGCAGGAACATCTTCCGGGCCACCTGGTAACGGTCCGCTATTTTGATGCGACCGACTTCAGCAGTCACCGTGCCTTCTACGACAGTCTGCCCGCCAAACCCAACATTGTACTGTACGCCGCCGGTTACCTGAAAGACAACACCGTTGCCATGCACGATTGGGAAGGCAGTTTCAATATGATGCAGGTGCATTATTGCGGAGCGGTGTCTATACTGAACATCATCGCTACGGACAATACCAACACAGGCCTGGAAAGGATCGTAGGCCTCTCTTCCCTCTCCGGCGTTCGCGGCAGGAAAAGCAATTTCATCTATGGCAGCACCAAAGCAGCCTTTACACAATACCTCGCAGGGCTAAGGCAACACCTGTTCACCAGGCGTGTAAGCGTTAACGTGATCGTGGCAGGTTATATCCGCAGTAAAATGACGGCAGGACTGTCTTTACCGGAATCATTGATGCTGGAACCGGCTTTCATTGCCGGTTCGGTGGTCAACGCAGGGAAACGCTTTACCATTGTGCCGGGATTTAAATGGAAGATGATCTACCAGGTGTTACGGCTTATGCCGGAAAAACTGGTGGCCAGGCTGCCCTGATCACCGATCGTCTTTTTTAGCTGTCGAAGGGCCGCCTTCTTTTGGCAGACGGCCCGTTTGCCAACTATGCCTGCTCCGGCACCTGCACCAGGTGCAACCCCGCCAGCGGGCCTCCGGGGAAATGCTGCATCACGCCACCCTGCACCAGTCCGCCCAGGTCTACGCCGGCGAAACCGATGCGGTCCACTAACTGGCCCACACGTTCCTTGGCAGCCTGGTCATCTCCGGAAAAAAACACCACCCGCTTTCCTCCCTGTGCGGATTGTGGCGCCTGTACCAATGCAGGCGGCAGGGTATTAAAAATTTTCACCACCGCGGCACCGGGCACTTTGGCGGCTACCAGCTCGCTGGACGTTTTACCGCCAAGGTCGGGAATAATAAATTCAGGAATGATCACCGGATTGAGGGCATCCAGCACTATTTTGCCGGAGAGGTCCGGCAGGCCGGCCGTAGCCGCTTCAAGGAACTGCCATTGCACAGACAACAGGATGATATCAGCAGTGGCCGCAGTAAGCCGGTCGGTGGCCGTTACACCTGGTATACCGGCCGCAAATGCTGCTAACGTCTCTGGTCCGCGGCTGTTACTGATCATCACCTCATAGCCTGCTGCTGCGGCGGCTGTAGCAAAAGCACGGCCAATGCCGCCAGCGCCGATAACGCCTATCTTCATCGTTTTCATAAACATTGATTTAAATGATGCCACAAAATTAGCGGCACAGGCAGGCGGTCACCAATGACAAATGATAAGAAAAAAACATGACAAACATCAAGACTTCCGGCGGGCCAGCGAGGCACGGATACGGCTCAACGTTTCGGGCGTAATGCCCAGATAGGAGGCAATCATATGTTGGGGCACACGTTTTATCAACCCGGGATATAGTTGTGCAAACTGCTGGTAGCGTTCTTCGCCGCTCAGGCTGATAGCGGCTTGTATGCGGTTGGTGGCGGCCATCAGGCTACGGTTCAGTAATGTCTCCGCCATTTTCTTCATCTCCGGCAAGGCCTCCAGTAAATAGTTAAAATCATCCAGGGTAAACATCACCAGGGTGCTGTCCTCCAACGCTTCGATATTGAGCACCGAAGGCTGACCACTGGTAATACTTTGCCGGTCGCCCGCCCACCAGTGCTCCGGAGAAAAACGCATGATACGCTCCACTCCCTTGTCGTCCACAAAGTATGACTTCAGGCAGCCTTCACATACGAACGCATAATGTTTCCATGACTCACCCTGCCGCAACAACAGCTGGCGACGGCGCAACTGCCGTACCATGGCGCGCGACCGTATCGCTGCAATGTCTGCTGCTGTAAACGTTCCCTTGCTATGGAGGTAATCAACAAATACCCCAAACATGTAGTTATATTTTGATTTACGGATTTCGAAATTTTTTGATTTCGAACTTAAAGTGCGAAGATCAACATTTATCTTACATATTAAATCAAATAGCCGGACCTTCGTTTGATAAATTCAAAAATCAAAAGATTTCAAAATCCGTAAATACAATAACCAAATAAAAAAGTATCCAAATAGCCCAGTATACCGGCCGCTGCAACCGGCCATCCACCCGGAGCGTGACAACGCCTCCTACCAGGAGCGCCTGCCATCGCTTCCGCTGGCCCCGTATATCTGTTGTTACTGGCAGCTGGCTTCGCAGCCCTCACTGTTACACCCTTTTGTGTACCGCGTGGTGGCCGACGGCTGCATAGATCTTTTCTTCCATACCCGGCAGCCACAGGACATCTATGTGATGGGCTTCTCCACCACCTATACCGAATTTCCACTGGACATCCCTTTCAACTATATCGGCGTCCGTTTTATGCCGGCAGCGTTCCCCCTGCTTTTTGGCGTGAATGCGGCGGCGCTGACCAACCGTTTTGAACACCTCCGTGACGTGGTACCGGCGTTGGCCGCAGAACTGGCGCAACAGACGGCCGGTCTTGACAATCTGCAAGCGCTGCAACCGGTACTCAACCATTATTTTGAAAAAATACTGGCTGGTCTTTCAGCAGATGCGGACAGCAGGCTGCTTGAGGCCATGGACCTTATTTTACGCACCGGTGGCAATATCCGGCTGGAAACGGAGCTGCATAGCGGCGTTAGCCCGCGGCACCTCCGGCGACTATTTGATTTTTATATCGGGGAATCACCTAAAACTTTCAGTAAGGTGGTACGCTTTCAGCAGCTGTTGCACGCCATACCTACGGCCGACAGCCTGCGGGCAGACAAAATGTTTTATGATGCCGGCTACTACGATCAGGCACATTTTATCAAAGAGTTCAAAACCATGTACGGCCTGTCTCCCACTGTGGCGCTACGCTGAGTTTGTCCGTTTTTTACAATACCGTCCCGGTAAATTCTTTCACCTTTGTGTCATCATCAAAAAGAAGCACATTATGAAAATGAATGCCGGTGTGATCACCAGTAGAATAAAGGAAAGCAAAGACTTCTATACCGGAGTGCTCGGTTTCGGGGTAACGTTTGAAAATGATTTTTATCTGCTGTTGCATACCCCGGGCCATGAAGCCGAAATCAGCTTCCTGCTGCCAGGGCATGCAAGCCAGCAACCGCTTTTCCAGTCTGCCTTTCAGGGCAAGGGCGTGTATTTTACAATAGAAGTGGAAGATGTAAAAAGCAGCTACGCGGCCATACAGGCCAAAGGTGTTCCTATTGAGATAGACCTGCGGCAGGAACCCTGGGGAGATCATCATTTTGCTATTATCGATCCTAATGGCATAGGTATCGATATTGTGCAGTACGCAGCGCCGGACAACTGAATAACGTTCCTGGTCCGTCTGGCAGGATTATGACCCATTGTATTTTGTCGCTTTTTTCCAAAGCCGGAGGCCTTCGCGGCTGTTACCTTTGTATCAAAAGATCATGAAAAAGAGATGGCATATGGCTTTGGGCATCCTGTTGCTGCTTTCCTTTCAGACAAAGGCACAAACCGAAAAACCGACAACCATGGCATTACCTGCACAAACATTAAGCATCACTGTGCTTCGTCCGGCAGACGACGTGTATGCGTTCCTGTCAGCACCCGCCAACTTCGCCTCCTGGGCTGAAGGCTTCGGCTCCCGGCTGAAAGAAACAGATACGCCCGGCACCTGGCGTTTTATAATGGCCAATGGCCAAAACGCTACTGCTAAGTTCACGGCGCCTAATCCGTTCCGCATCGCAGACCACTATGTCTATCCCGGCAACGGTCAGGAGGTATATGTGCCTATGCGCGTGTTAGACAACGGGCCAGACAGTGAAGTGCTGTTCACGCTGTTCAGGCAGCCGGGCATGACCGATCAAATGCTGGCGAATGATAAAGCAGCGGTGCTCAGGGACCTTGGCAACTTAAAAAAGGTGCTCGAACAACGATAACCGGGCATCAATGTCTTCGGCCCGGAGAAACGGGCTTCCCCGGGCCGGAGACATTACAAGTCATATGTCATATAAAAAGCCACTTCTCCCGGGCACCATACCGGGTCATACAGTTTCAGATGAACACCCGAGACGCGGAAACCCTGCTTCTTATAAAAACTTACCGCAGGCACGTTGGTGTTCTGCGTTTCCAGCTCCAGTAAACGCACCTTCAATTGTTTTGCATGCGTTATCAGTGCAGCCATCAGTTGCTCACCTATGCCTTTCCGTCTCTCAGCAGCCGCCACTGTCAGTTGTGCAATATATAACGTGTTGTTCCAGTCCCGCTTCTCCCCGATGATAAACCCTCTTAACCGGCCCTGCTCGTAGGCGCCCAAAGAATGCCCCTGCTCTATGGTTTCATTCAACTCTGCCAGCTCTTCGTCACTGGTATGCCAGGTCTTTTGTTTGGGCGATGCCAGCGTTTCCAGGCGGAAGGCGAAGACCGTGTCCTGCTGGTCCGGCTGTTGTACCGGCATCCAGGCCTGCGTAGAGGTGTAGCCGTTATGGCCCAGCTGTAGTATGTCCATGGCCGTTAGCCCACTGAGCGGTGATATTGTTACCATAAACTGCTTCCGTTTTGCCCGAAATTAACAAAACTATATTTTTAGTTTTAAAACTAAATTCTTAGTTTTATGTAAATACTTTCACTATGCGAAACTTTATCGGAGCCATGGGATTGTTATGTTTGTCGGGTGTCGTCCAGGCACAGGGCATAGACAGGAACAGGGTCATGGAATACCTGCAGGACCAGCAATATGAAGAAGCCGTCACCTATCTGCACCCCAGGGTAAACACACAGGAGCCGAAGGAAATGGCGCTGTTGGGCTATACCTATTATCAGGGAGGGAAACTGACTGACGCCGCAGACACCTATGAAAAGGTGCTGGCGCTGGACAGCACGCTGATACCGGCTTTGCAGTACCTGGCCTCCATCCGTTCGCAGCAGGAACGTTACCCGGACGCAGTAACGATTTACCAGCGCATCGTGCAGCTGAGGCCCGCCAGCGCCGCAGCCTGGAAACAGCTCAGTTTCGCCGCTTTCATCGCGCAACAGCCGGACTCCGGGTTTGTATGGCTGCAACAGGCCTACCAGCTCAATCCGCTGGATGCCCGTGTAGTGTCCCGTACCGCAGAAGAATGGATGGACCGGAAAGTTTACCCCCGCGCGGACTCCATCACCCGCGCATTCCTGGCAAAAGACTCCACGGTGCCTGCCGTGCTGATGACAGCCGCGAAAACAACCTATATGGTAAAAGATTACAAACGTACCATCAGTATCGGGGAACAACTGCAACGGCTAAACGCAGTAGGGCCCAATACCTTCATCTACGTAATGGCCGCCAACTATAACCTAAAGAAATACCAGGCCTGTATTGATATTTATGGGTATCTGCTGGACCGCAACGCAGCCTCGGAAAACATCACCTACTACGCGGCACTGGCTAATACCGCGTTGCGGCAGTACAAGGAAAGCAATGACCTGCTGTTGCGTTGTATAGACATGGCCAAATCATCCAGCCTGGAAGGTTACTATAACAGCATGGCCACCAACTACGAAAGCCTGCGGCAATTCAAACCTGCGCTGGCCAGCCTGGACACATCCTGGTACCTGTCACACAAGCCCCTACGGCAATACAGCATGGGCCGCATATACGAAACCGGGCTGCATAACGACAATACAGCGATGAAATACTACAAACGCTTTATGCAGTTATACAAGCCCGATTCACCCGAGGACGAGGCCGTAATATATCAGTACCTGAAATCCAGGATCAAAAATCAGGGATACAACAAATAACGGAGACGCATCTTTTTATAGTTGCTGAGCCCCGGCTCCCAGCTGCGGCGGATGTCCGCTTCGCTTTTACCATCGATGATCTGCTGACGGAAAGCAGTGGTGCCGGCCAGCTTATCGATGCTGCCCATCTGTTTACTGTAAGACTGGTCAAAGAACCTGGCCTTATCAGGATAAGCTTTATACAGCTCAATCATCCAGCTGAGATTGATCCTGCCCGCCTTACGCAAAGGCGCGGTATCAAACTTGCGCAGGTCCAGCCCATAGCAGGCCTGCCCCATATGCAAAGGCGATTCAGACTTACCGGGAATGCTTTCCGGCGTAAAGGAAAATTCATATTGCCCTTTCAGCGCCGGGCTTCCCAGTACAGTAAAAGGCATATAAGTGCCTCTGCCCTGGCTGATAATCGTTCCTTCAAACAAACAAAGGGACGGATACAACAAGATCGATTGTTGTGTGTTCAGGTTGGGAGAAGGACTTACAGGCAACGTATAGTCCATACCGTGCCTGTAATTTTTTAGCCGGATGATCTTCAGTTTGCAGCGCTGTTTATCTTTCAGCCATCCCTCACCATTCACCATCTGCGCAAATTCACCCACCGTCAGCCCGTGCGTAATGGGAATAGGAAACTGGCCGATACCGGACTTCAGCTTCATATCCAAAACAGGGCCGTCCACATAATCGTTGGGATTGGGACGGTCCAGTATGATCAGCTCCTTCCCCGCTGCTGCACAGGCATCCATGATATCACGCAACGTATTGATGTTGGTGTAAAACCGGCAACCTACGTCCTGTATATCGAAGATCATTACATCGATAGCCGCCATGTCCTGCGGCGGTGGCATCTTGCGGGCGCCATACAGGGAAATGACCGGGATACCGGTAGCGGAATCAACTTCATCGGCCACATGGGCGCCATTGCTGGCATTGCCCCGGAAGCCATGCTCCGGGCCAAAAATACGGGTGATCTTCACCCCCAGCCTCAACAGGCTGTCTACCAGCAAATGCCCTCCAATAACGGCTGTAGGATTCACTACCATCCCAACCCTTTTGCCTTTCAGGTAAGGCACATACAGGCTGGTTTGTTCTGCGCCGGTAACAACCGGCTTTGCAGGCGTGGCGCCAACTGCCACCCCACCCGCCAATAACAACAAAAAGAATACGCGGAATACAAATTGCATAGTTAATTACGAATTACGAATTACAAATTACGAATTAGAGGCCACTTTTTGGAGCGGTTACTTATTGACCCGTCCATAAGACAGCCCTCCATTCGTAATTCGTAATTCGTAATTCGTAATTCGTAATTCGTAATTCGTAATTCGTAATTCGTAATTTGTAATTTGTAATTCGTAATTTATATCATGCTACTGCGCGCCAGCAATGCAGCATCCACCTCAACGCCCAGATAGCCGGCGTATTTCGCCAGCGCATGTTGTGCGCCCAACTGGTTAAAATAATCAGTCAGCGTGTTATGCAGGTTCCGGGTGTCTAAATAAGTGTTGAACAGTACATAATGCAGCGCCTGCTGCATATAGCCCAGGCTGTACAACAGCCCGGTCAGCAGCAGATAACCATCGCGCAGGCTCATCTGGTAACCATCGTAGATAATCATGATATCTTCCGATGAAGGAGACGGAACATACAACAAGGAAGCCATGATCATGGTAGACACGACGGGAAATTTGGGGATCACATCGTTCACATTTTCGTAGTGCCAGGCATTGGGCACTTTATTGTCAAGGTCTGTGGCAAAGGCCATATCCCCTGCTGCCGGCGCAGCAAAGGTGAACAGGTAAGTGCCGTCATAACGAATACCTTCGCGCTGAAGGGCTGTCACAAAATAAGAGGTATACACATTGGCAATGTTACCTCCCAGGCTATGCCCGGTGATGATCAGCCTTTTGTTCTGCGATACGACCCGCGTCTTCAAAAAATTGTAGATACCGGAAGAACCGGAGCGGAGCCTGTCTTTCATGCTGGCCACATTGTTAAACGCCCTGTTGGCGCCGGCACTGATGCTGGCCATACCATAAGTCGTATAATGCCAGGTGGCCAGGGAGATCACGTCCAGATCTTCCAGTATCCAGTTGGCAAAAGCATCCCAGTTTTTAAAAATACCGGAGGGTGGCAGCGAGCCTCTGAAAGCCAGTCCATATAACTCTCCGGTAGGATCTGCGGCAATAAAACCGAAATTACCGTCCACGGTTTCATAACCCTCCCAGAGCAGGTTCCAACCAGGCAGATGTTTGTCCAGATCGGCTTTGACATGTGTACTGTAGGCGATAGCGGATAATAACACCGCGGTTTTGACATGTGCAGGCACAATGCCCAACGCTGAAATAGTTTCTTGTAATTCCATACGGTTTCGGGGTTTGAGGTAAACAATTGCGGAGAGCAAATAACAGATGGGGCGTTGCGGGGAGTCTCATGGCCATCTCCGTTTCTCTAATGTACGGATTTTTAAAGTACGGTTCTTTGATTTGGCACCGGGCATGCGGGTTTCCTTTAAAAAAATCGTAAATTAAAAAATCTGTAATAGATAAATATATGAAATGGACACTTCTTCCTTTGTTTTGGCTGTTGAGTAACAGTGCCCATGGTCAACCGCGGCCAACCGACTACCGCATTAGCTTTCAGCAGGACTCCGCCCTGCGCAAATGGACCGGCAGTATCCCCGGCTTCACGCCGGATGCGTTTATATATGAAGCCACCAGTGATTTCGATCAGTTTTCACCAGATACGCTCTCCGGCAAAGACGCTGCCACGTACTTCAACACCTATGGCGGGTTGCTCAATTTCTCTCCTGATAAAAAACAATGGCTCGACTTCTACAGCTACCAGGTTGCACTGGAAAAAGCTCCCGGAGGCCGTTACCACGCTTATATTGAAGCAGACCAGGCGCTGCTGCTTGGCAACGCGGCTGCCCATACACACCGGCGCATCGCTTTTATGGGCGCTTCCTCCTGGATAGAAGAAGCATTGTGGATCAACAACCATACATTTGTGGCAGTGGGGGTGACCAACGTCACCAAAGGACTGCAACCGTTTATTTATATTGGGGATACACGTGTCAGGCAACTATATCGCTACCACCCGTCAAACGACCGCTATAATCGAAACCCTGACCATAAGTATGTGTCCTGGCAATGGGCTAAAATGGCATCCCGGATTATTGAAGAATAGAACGCAGCAGACACCCGCTATTTTATAACGGCAGCGAGTGTACGAACTCCCTCTTCCAGCTCTGCAGGCGTCAGCGAAGCATACCCCAACCGAAGCGCGTTCAGGGGTTGTCCGTCAAAACAGAACAACTCTGTAGGCATCACGGAAACGCCTTTCTTCAACAGGCGTGCTGCCAGTTGCCCGGTATCTGTCGGTTTAACAAACCTCACCCAGAACGCCAGCCCGCCCTCCGGTTTTTGAAACACGACCTGTTTATCAAGGTACTGATGTAACAGCTGGTCCATTTTCTCTCTTCTTTCTTTGTAGATATTAAATGCCCTCCGGGCATGACGGTTAATGGCGCCGTCTTCCATCAGTCCGGCTACCGCCAGTTCCATGATGGGATCACCCTGGCGGTCTATCAGTCTTCTCAGTTGCGCCAGCGCCGCCACAAAAGCAGGCGGGCCGGTCACATAGCCAATGCGCACCGCAGGGGCCACCAGTTTACTCAGCGAACTGATATAGATCACATTGCCGGCGCCTTCATGGCTGGCCAATGGCAGCAGGCTTTTAGCACTGAAATGGAATTCATGGTCATAGTCATCTTCAATAATGGCAAAGCCATACCGGTTAGACAGTTCCAGCAGTTTAAGCCGTCGTTCCACTTTCATGCTCACCGCCGTGGGAAATTGGTGGTGTGGTGTTACATACACCGCTTTCAGCGTGGTGGTGCGGCATACCTGCTCCAGTATGTCCGTCACCAGCCCTTTTTCATCTACCGGGATGTGGACCATATGGGCGCCTGCGTTCACGAAGGTCTGCCTGGCAGGCAGGTAGCCCGGTGACTCTATGGCCACCACGTCTCCCGGCTGCAGGAGTGTTTGTGCAATAAGATACAACGCCATCTGGCTGCCGCGGGTGATACAGATCTGCTGCGGGTCGGTGTTCATGCCCCTTTTAAAAGACAGCATGGCCGCTACGGCGGCACGCAGCCGCTCATCGCCTTGTTCATGGCCATAGCCCAGCATGCGCCAGCGTGCTTTCTGCTGGAAGATGCGCTTGTAGGCTTTGGCCAGTTCATCAAGCGGTGCCAGGCGCACATCGGGCCAGCCGTCATTGAAGACGATCAGGTTGGCCGCTACTTCCTGCGGCACCGGCGCCAGTCGCTCATGACGATTAAAAGTGAAGCTGGCCCCTTTTTTTGTCCCCTGCGCTTTCCTGTCGGGCAGCTCCGCTGAAACGAAAGTGCCGCTTTTGTCGGCTGTCTCCAACCAGCCTTCTGCTGTTAGTTCTTCATACGCCAGCACCACTGTCTTCCTGTTAACCCCCAGATCGGCCGCCAGGATGCGTGTGCCGGGCAGTGGCGTCCCCGGTTTCAGCCGCCCTTTTTTTATCTCTGTTACAATACCGTCCGCAATCTGGCGGTATACAGACAAATGCGGATCGTCAAAATCAAGGGTAAGTATCGTTTTCCAAGGCCTGAGCATCTGGACCATCTATTTTAGTTAAAACTGGATTATCATGATCATCCAAAAATAGACAAATTTTGTGGCATCGAAATCAGCTGATGAATTTATTCTCTCACACTTAAATCAATGTTAATATGGAAAAGGTAAAACAACCGGCAACATTTTCTTCCAACGATTTTCACCGCACCTATGCACGCCCGCAGTATGTGAAACCTGCAAAGCTGCTGCATAAGAACGTAGAGCAGGCAGGCGAACATGACCAGTTTTCTGCAGAGCGAAAACACCCGGTGTTCTTCGTGGACCTGCCTACCCGCAATGTAAGCATGACCATCGGCGGACTGCTGCCGGGGCAGCTGACCAACCGTCATCGCCACACCTACGAGACGGTGCTGTATGTACTGGAAGGCAAAGGATACACAGAAGTGGAAGATGAAAGGGTGGAATGGCAGGCCGGCGATGCGGTATATATTCCCAGCTGGGCATGGCATCGTCATCAGAACCTGAGCGATAAGGAACCTGCCCGTTACATCGCCTGTGAAAACGCGCCACAGCTGCAAAACCTCGGTGTGGCACTCCGGGAAGAAGAAGGCAGAGACCTCTGAATCAATTACGAATCACGAATTACAAGTTACGATGACCAAGCATACCTTCAGCGGGATCATAGCGTATCCCATCACACCATTTGACAAACAGGAAAGAGTAGATATCCCGTTGTTTAAAAAACTGCTGGAACGCCTTGTCCAGTCAGGCTCCCACGGCATAGCGCCTTTAGGCAGCACCGGGGTAATGCCTTATCTCACCGACGACGAAAAGGAAGCCGTCACCGAAGCCGCGCTGCAACAGGTAAAAGGACGTGTGCCCGTTATCGTAGGCGTGTCCAACCTGACGACGGAACGGACCATCTACCATGCGCAGTTTGCCGAAAAAGCGGGCGCCGATGCCGTCATGATCATCCCGATGAGCTACTGGAAACTGACAGACGACGAGGTTTTCCGTCACTATGAAAAAGTGGCGTCCAGTATATCCGTTCCCGTTATGGCATACAACAACCCGGCAACAAGTGGCATCGATATGTCGCCCGCACTGCTGAAGCGGCTGTTGAAAATACCTAACGTGACCATGATCAAGGAAAGCACCGGCGATGTGCAGCGCATGCACTACCTGCGCCGTGAGCTGGGCGAAGACGTTGCCTTTTACAATGGCTCCAATCCCCTCGCCCTGGCGGCTTTCGGGGCCGGCGCCACCGGATGGTGCACCGCCGCGCCCAACCTCATCCCTGATCTGAACCACCAGCTGTATGAAGCAGTGCAGGCTAACGACGCTGCCCGGGCAAGGACCGTGTTCTATCAACAGTTCGACCTGCTGCGTTTCATCGTGGCCAAAGGACTGCCTAAAGCGGTCCAGGCCGGACTGAAGATACAAGGGATTGACGCCGGCCATCTCAGAAGCCCGCTCTGTGAACTGGATGCGCAGGAATATGCGGAACTGGAGAAGATCCTTCCAGCGGTGGAAGCGTTGGACTAACATTGGGCAGCCCCTGCGGAGGATGTGTAATATAAAATAACTACAGTCCACAACGCTAAGCATCATCATGGCTGTAAGATTAATAGGATTGCATGTAAGAACTGCCCCGGGCCTCTGCCCGGGGCTTCAGTGCTGGCAACACGCGCGCAGGCAAACGATAAAATACCATGCGTATTTGGTTATTTCCTGAATTTTATTTTCCTTGGCAGCCGTAAGACGATATGCAGGAACTGGAAGACATACAACTGTTGCACCAACTCCGGGAAGGAGATGAACATGCTTTCACCACGATCTACAAGCGTTACTGGAAACTGCTGTTTAGCGTAGCCGCCAATAAGCTGGATAATCTGGAAGAAGCGGAAGAACTGGTGCAGGATATTTTTTCAGACCTGTGGGACCGTCGGGAGACGCTTGCGCTGACAGGCGCGCTGCCAGCTTATCTGGCCGTAGCCACCAAATACCGTGTCATCAATCTTCAGGCACGGAAAAAAAGGGCAAAGGCTTATTCTTCCTATGCGCGGGAAAACACATCACCCGAAGACCATTCTACTGAACAATGGCTTCGTTTTGAAGACCTCAAAGGCCTGCTTTCCGGTCTGGTGGCGGCTTTACCCGAACGTTGCCGGCTCACGTACCAGTTGAGCCGCGAAATGGGCCTCTCCCACAAGGAAATCGCTCAACGGATGAATATCTCTGAAAAGGCCGTGGAGCATAATCTCGCCCGGGCCGTAAAAACGTTGAAGTCCGGTTTAAAACACCTCTCCGCATTATTTTTCACGGTATTGCCCTGATACAATTTTCCCATTTATTAATTTTTATTATTGAAAGACCGATAATTTTTAATTTTTTTTTAGAAATATATGGGGATTGGTCCTTTTCGATTGACTTAATACAAAAGACCTCTTTTGTATGAGCCAGGAAAAAGGACATAGCCGGTATGAAGAACTGGCGGAAAAATGGCTGAAAGGCACCATCACACCGGAAGAAGCGGAGGAATATGCAGCATGGTACAACGCCGGCCAGGATGCACCGGTGGATATACCGGCATCTTTCGCCGCTAATGAGGCTGAACACGAAGAAAGAATATGGCGTAAAATAACTGCCCGGACAGGCTTCCGGGACCATACGGCAACGGCTGCACCTTTGCACCGGCGCCGCTGGTGGGTGGCCGCCGCGGTAACAGCCGCCATTGTTACCGCCGGCTACTGCTGGCACCATTGGCAAACAAAAGCGCCACGGCCGCAACAACTGGCTACCGTCAGGCCCGACGCCCTGCCAGGATCGGACAAGGCGGTGCTCACGCTGGGCAACGGCCGGCAAATTATCCTCGACAGCGCCGGCAACGGAGCCCTGGCGCAACAAGGCGGCGTACACATCGTAAAAAAAGCCGACGGCTCCATCCTCTATGTGGATGATCATTCCGGCACGGTAACGGATACACTGTATAACACCATGACCGTCCCCAAAGGCGGCCAATATAAACTCACCCTCCCGGACGGCTCACGGGTATGGTTAAACGCTGCCAGCTCCCTGAAATACCCTGTGGCCTTCAGTCGCCAGGAACGTGCCGTGGAACTGGACGGCGAGGGTTATTTCGAAGTGTCAGCCACCGCAGCCAGCCCCTTCCGCGTGAAAGTACGCAATACACAAATCGCCGTGCTGGGCACCAGCTTCAACGTAATGGCCTATCCCGATGAAACCGGCATTCAAACGACCCTACTGACCGGCGCCGTGAAAGTAAAACAAGGAAACAATGAAAAAATAATCTCCCCCGGACAACAGGCCGTCGTGAACAATGAAAACGGCCACATCTCCGTCGGGGAAACAGAAACAGCCCTCGCCACCGCCTGGAAAGACGGCCAGTTCCGCTTTTCCGGCAACAACATACCCATGGTGCTACGCCAGATCAGCCGCTGGTACAACATCGATATCGTTTACCAGGGCAGCATCCCGCAAGGCCATATAACGGGCAAGGTACCACGAAACATGAAACTGTCCGGCGTTATCCGCATACTGGAGCTCAGCGGCGTACGTTGCAGACAGGAAACAGGCAGGCTCCTCATATTTCCCTCATCCTGAATTCCGCCAACATTTTATTCACCTTTAAAAACTACGGTATGACCAGTCATTATTAACCAAAATCATCAACGTTATGAAAAACGCGCTGTAAGCCGCGCTACACGGTATCCCATAAAAAAACCAGGTGCGCTTGGACCCGCCCCTGGCTATATGTCCGGGTTACCGTAAAACAACATCCGACTAAGATTATTGATCTCTAAACCCAAACACTGCAAATCTATGCAATTGGATTGTTATGTTAAAACCGTGCCCGTAACACGGTTTTTGTTCACCAGTCGCCACAGTAGGCGACAGGCAACAACGCCCCAGGGCCGTTGCCTCCGTAATAAAGTCATCAGGGTTATGAAGCTGACCGCTATACTGCTCACACTATTCTGCATCCAGGTATCTGCCGGTGTATCTGCACAAGAGATCACCGTGTCGGTAAAAAACAAACCGCTCGAAAGCATCTTCGCGCTCATAGAGCAACAAAGCCGCTACACCTTCGTGTACCGCGATGAATGGCTGACCGGCACCAAACCTGTCAACCTCCACATCTCCCGCGGCAGCATCGACCAGGTCATGAAAGCGGCGCTCCATCAACAGCCGCTCTCCTATGAGATCATTGACAACACCGTGATCGTGACCCGTAAAGCCGCTGCCGGCAATATCGCCCCCGCCGCGGTAGTGGCCACTATCAGCGGCCGCATAACAGATGAAAAAGGAAACCCGCTGGCCTATGTCAGCATCGGCATCAAAGGCACACAAAAAGGCACCCACTCAGATGAAAACGGTACCTTTAAACTGGAAGCCCGGGAAACAGATGTGCTGGTGTTTTCCCTCGTGGGCTACACGCCCCGCGAAATACCCGCCGGTAATCAGGCTACCTTGCAGGTAACGCTGACGCAAGCCATCAGCGACCTCAATCAGGTGGTGGTGGTGGGTTACGGCACACAGAAAAAAGTTAATATCACCGGCGCCGTAGCTGCTGTAAAAGGACAGGAAATCGCCAAATCACCGGTAGCCAACATCAGCAATGCACTGGCTGGCAGGCTACCGGGCATCCGCGCCGTGCAGAACAGCGGCGAACCCGGTAAAGACGGTTCCCGCATCGACATCAGAGGCTTCGGCGACGCCCTCGTGATCGTGGACGGCGTGCCTTCCACCTTCGATCAGCTCGACCCCTCAGAGATAGAAAGCATCTCCATCCTCAAAGACGCCGCCGCCGCGGTATACGGCATCAAAGCAGCCAACGGCGTAGTGCTGGTCACCACCAAAAGAGGAAACCTGTCCAGGCCAAAAATCACCTACAACACCTACTTCGGCCTGCAAAGCAATGCCCGCTACCCCCGCTATGTGAACGCGGCTGAATTCGCAGAACTGACAGATGAATCGCAGCTCAACCAGGGCCTCTCTCCGGTATATGGCGCCGACAAAGTCCAGAAATACCGCGAAGGACAGCCCGGCTACGAAAGCACCGACTGGTATAAAGCCGCCATCCGCCAAAACACTCCGCAGCAATATCATAACATCAATGTAAACGGCGGCACCGAATCCACCCGCTACTTCTTCTCCCTCGGATACCTCAACCAGCAAGGCATGTGGAAGAGCGGCGACACCCGCTTCAACCGCTACAACTTCCGCAGCAACATCAGCACTAAAATCAACAAAAGACTGACCGCAGAACTCAACCTCGGCGGCCGGCTCGAAAACCGCCACTACCCTGCAGCAGAAGCGGTAACGCTGATGGACCAGGTGCAGCGCGCCTATCCCACCTACCCGCTGTACGCCAATAACAACCCGGATTATTATGCCGTGACCAACTTCAGCCACAACGTGCTGGCTTCCATGAACAGTGACTATTCAGGTTATTCCGCCCAGCAATACAAATACCTCAGCGGCATCGCTTCCCTTACCTACGACATCCCGTTTGTAGATGGACTGAGCGCCAAAGCGCTCTACTCCTATCAGTCCGGCACGGCCAACAACAAAAAATGGGTAAAACAATTTAACCTCTATAACTATAACGCCGCTACGAATAAATACGACGTTGGCTATATTGGCAACTCCCCCACCAACCTCAAACAGGACCAGCAACAGGAAGAGAACAGCCTCGCTCAGCTGTCGCTCAGCTACGTCAGAACTTTTGCCCGTGACCACCACGTGAAAGGTTTACTGTTGTTTGAACAACGACAGACCATCGGCAGCCAGTTCGAGGCTTACCGCGAGTTTATGCTTGATGCGCTGGACCAGCTTTTTGCCGGCGCCAACACCAACAAAAACAATAACGGCAAAGCCAGCGAAGCCGCCTATATGGGCTACGTAGGCAGGGTGAACTATGATTACAAAGACCGCTACCTGCTGGAGCTGGGCTTCCGTTACGACGGGTCTTACAAACTGGCGCCGGACCACAGGTGGGGCTTCTTCCCTACCGTGTCTGCCGGCTGGAGAATGAGTGATGAGGCCTTCTTCCAAAACATGGCCCGTGTGGTCAATAACCTTAAAATCAGAGGTTCCTGGGGCCAGATGGGCGACGACGGCTCCGCCAATCCGTTCCAGTACCTCACCGGTTACCGCTACCCGGAAGGCGGCTACATCTTCGGGAAAAATATCGTAGGCGGATTAACACCATCAGGCCTTCCTAACCCGCTCATCACCTGGTTCAACGCCACCACCGCCAACATCGGGTTTGAAGCCGGTTTCCTGCAGAATATGTTCACCGTGGAGCTGGACTTCTTCTCCCGTAAGCGTACCGGCCTTTTCGCACAAAGAGTGCTTTCCCTGCCCGGCACCTATGGCGCAGGCCTGCCGGCCGAAAACCTCAACAGTGACCGCACACAGGGCTTCGAGCTGGCACTGGGCTACAACAAAAAAATCGGCAACGTGGTACTCAACGTATCTCCCAATATCACCTGGACGCGTACACGTAATTTGTACCAGGAACGCGCCAGCTCCACCAACGCCTTCGCCAACTGGAAAGACAACTACAACAATAGATGGAGCAACATGATCTGGGGATATAAAGCCGCCGGCCAGTTTAAAGACCAGGAAGAAATTGCCGGTTGGGCCATACAGGACCGTAAAGGCAATACCACCCTTAAGCCCGGCGATATCAAATATGAAGATCTCAACGGCGACGGTATCATTGACAGCAACGACCGCACCGTTATCGGTCGCGGCAACACACCGGAACTGTTCTATGGCCTGAACCTCGCCGCCACCTGGAAAGGCTTCAGCCTCTCCATGCTGTTCCAGGGCGCCGCCAATTACAATATCCTGATAGACGGCGCTATGAGAGACCCGTTCAGCAACGGCGCCAACGCGTTCGCCTATTTCACCGACCGCTGGCACCGCAGCGATCCATACAATCCGCAGAGCGAATGGGTGCCGGGCAAATACCCTTCCACGGTGGCCAATGGACAGGACAACAACAAAGGGGTATCTTCCTTCTGGCTGAAAGATGCGTCCTACCTGCGTCTGAAGACAATAGAACTGGGCTATTCCCTGCCTAAGCCCATGCTGTCAGCAGCAGGAATTGAACAGGTACGGTTTTACTTCTCCGCACAGAACCTCCTCACGTTCTCCAACCTGAAATTCATTGACCCGGAAATGCCGACCAACGACGATACCAATGCCGCCGGTAACGGTAAGTACTATCCGCAGCAACGGGTACTCACACTGGGCATGAACCTGCAATTCTGATCTTCTTAATTATTTGTCATGAGAAAACTACATAAACATATATCCTTTGCACTGATGCTGACCTTGTCGGCCTCCTGCAACAAAGACTTCCTGGAAAGGAAAGCACAGGACATCATCTCCGATGATGCCGCCTATGGCTCTGTGTCTGGCATACAGGCGCTTACCGCCAACCTCTATAATAATATGCAGACCGAAGCCTTTGACTATTGGGTGGAAGGAAACCAGGCGGCTTTCCCCAGCCAGGCCAGCGATGAAGCCGTACGATCCTACAGCTGGGGCGCTACGCTCGATCCCATCCTCGGCGATGAAATGTTTGGCTGGTGGCGATATGACGTGGTAAGAAACGTGAACGACTTTATCGAAAAAATCCCTGACGCCAAAAATATATCTGAAGAACAGAAGACCCGCTTTCTCGCTGAAGCCCGCTTTGTCAGGGCATTCTATTACTTCTCCCTGGTAAAACGGTACGGCGGCGTCCCGCTGATAACGAAAGTACAGCGCTACAACGGTAATATCGAAGACCTGAAAGTGCCGCGTAATAAAGAACAGGAAGTATATGATTTCATTGCCTCCGAGCTGGACGCCATCATGGGCCAGCTGCCGGAATCCTACAATGCCGATGAACGCTACCGTGCCACACGTTATGCCGCCCTCGCCTTAAAATGCCGCGCGATGCTCTATGCCGCCTCCATAGCGAAATACGGCGCGGTGCAACTCGGCGGCGCGGTTGGCATCGCTGCTAACGCTGACGGCTATTGGCAGAAAGCCTACGATGCGGCACAACAAATCATCAACTCCGGAAAGTTTCAGCTGTTCAACGGCTACAGCGATAAAACGGCCAACTTCCAGCAGCTGTTCCTGACCGGCGCCGATCTCGACAAAAACAAGGAAGTCATCTTTGTAAAGACATATCAGTCGCCCGATCTGGCCCACGGCTTCGACTTCTACAACGCGCCGCAGAGCTTTAAAATCGACTATGGCTGCGCCACCAATCCCACCCTGGAACTGGTCGAAAGTTTTGAGTATGCCGACGGTACCCCGGGCAAACTGAAAATCAATGACGCTGCCGGCAATCCCATTCTTTATAAAAACACCGCCGACCTGTTTAAAGACAAAGACCCGCGCTTCCTCGCCAGCATCCTCTACCCCGGCGCTCCCTGGCAGGGCGGTACCGTCGAATTAAGAAGAGGCGTGATAGACAATGGCGTACAGTTTACCTCCGCTAACCTGACAGACACCTACGGCAGCGGCGCAAACAGCATCCCGCGCGTGGGCAGGGACGGCCCGCTGCTTAGTGGCGATCCCACCAAAACAGGCTTCTATGTTAAAAAATTCATGGACCCGGTGAACAGGCTGGCAGATGGCCGCTCCACCACGCCCTGGATAGTGTTCCGCTATGGTGAAGTACTGCTGAACTACGCAGAAGCGGCCATAGAACTGGGTAAAACCGCCGATGCACTGAATGCCGTGAACCAGCTACGTGAACGCGCCGGCATTAAACTCCTTGGCAGCATCACCCGTGACCAGGTAAGACATGAAAGGCAGGTAGAACTGGCCTTCGAAAACCACAGATGGTGGGATATCTGCCGCTGGCGCACCGCCACCGATCTGCTGAACAACACGCAGTTCCACGCATTATACCCATGGCTCATGTGGGAAAACGGCAAGTCACCTGCCGACATGCAATACAGCTTCCAGATCGTGCCGGCGCCTAAAAATACCCGCACGTTCCTCTCCCGGATGTACTACCAGCGCATCCCTACCGGTGAGATCGATAAAAACAGCAACCTCGTGCAAAACCCGGGTTTCTAACTAAAACAACAGACAACACATGAAACAACATATCATCAACAGCTGTATGGCGCTCCTGCTGGGCAGCGCCGTACTGACCAGCTGCAAAAAAGACAACTATCCCGCTCCTGATGCCAGTATACAGGGGCGGCTGACCGACATCAAAACCAATGAAGCCGTGCCCGTACAGGCCTTCAATGGTGCCGTGCTCCGTTACTATCAGGTAGGGTACAGCAGCAGCAATCCTAATCCCATCAACACAGCGGTGCATCCCGACGGCTCCTATAACAACAACCTGCTCTTCACCGGCAGGTACCGCATCGTGGCGGAAGGACCGTTCTACTACAAAGACACCGTAGTAGTGGATATTGCCGCCAATACACAAAAAGACATTCCCGTGACGCCTTTCCTGAAAGTGACGGCTGCCATCAGCAACGTCACCAACAACAGTGTAACGGTGAAGTACAGTGTAAAACACAACGACAACACACAGAAGATATCCAGGCTGGCTGCTATTATCGGCTCCACCGAAGGAATCGATGTAAACAGTTATACGTTGAATGACATACAGGATGTACAGAACGTACCAGACGAAACAGTAGAAGCTACTGTCTACGAAAAAACATTCACCGGCCTCAAAACCGGCACGGTGTACTATATCCGGGCTGCGGCCCGCATCGGCGGAGCAGACAACCCCGCCGGATACTTTAATTATACGCCCGTTATCAAAATAACGACGTCAAAATAATTTTCACCCCAATCCGCTAAAGGCAGGCCGGCAGTAACTCACGTCATCCACGGTACCCCGGCTGTCTTTATATCATAATGAAGGGCTAACCAAAAGCACAACTGTCTTTTGGTATAGCCCTTTTCTACGGATTGCTCTAAAGAGACAATGTGGCACCGTTCCCTTAAACATTCACCCACAGCGTCCAATTGCTGTCGAATTTATACCATTTGCCATCAGAGCCTTCCCATTTCCATTCCGGCACTTCTGACCACGATTTTCCGTCAGTGCTCCACACCAGCTTATGCTCGTGAATCTTCAGCCATTTACCGTCTTTGTCGGTCCAGGCGCCGTCTTTGGCGGCCAACCATTTTTTGCCGTCTTCACTCCACCAGAGACCTCCTTTTTTGTCCAGCTTGTACCAGATCGTCTTGCTGTCTTTCATTGCAGGCCATGTGGCTGTCGTGGATTTGGTCCAATCCCTTACAACCATGTAATCGTAATGATTGTGCGCAGGAGCTGCTGTGACAGAGAGCTGCATGGCCACCGGCAGACATATGGCCAGCAGCATAATTGTTTTTTTCATGATTGATTATATTAAGATGAAAAATGTTGTTTACACGATAAATGGTTTTACGATAGCCAACACCTGATCGGCGGTAAGCGGCTCATCAAAACTTTCGCTGGCAGCATTGATACTGGCGAATTTGGTAATGTCCACGCCGGCCTGAGTGGTGAGCTCTTCTCCATTATAGCTGGCCTGCACCGCAGCGCCTATTCCACCGGTATCCTTGCCGGTAATCCAGGGTTTCAGGCTGGCGCCCCGTGCCTTCCGCATCTGCCGGATATGAGAGGCGTGCCTTGCTTCCACGGCGTGTATCTGAAGTGCTGCCGTGAGCACGGCATGATTACTGATCAGCTCTGCCGCTCTTCCTTTGTAGGCCCTTACGCCTGTGTCCTCAAATGTTTGTGCCACCGCCAGAAAAGTATCATAATTGGTGAATACGTCCGCAAATGCTCCGCCTGCGGTAAAATCGAATGTAGGTTTGGATACAGGAGTAGTGCCTATTGCATTGAGTGTACTCTTCAAGAACGCAACATGCGCATTTTCGTGGTCCCGTATGGTGTTAATAGCGCCTACCGCAGGGGTACCTGCCGGCACCACACCGGACGCGGCCCCTTTTGTATAAAACTCAGCCTCCAGGTATTCGAGTGTGAGCGCATAGTTGAGCACCGCCGCGACACCGCTTCCTGCAGACTGGCCATATGCTTTTTTGAATAAGCCGCCCAATGCAAAAGGCAAAGCCGTCAAGGCAATCCGGCCGCCCCAACGCGCAAGATGCTGCATCGTTCCCCTGCGGCTGTCAAGACGATCATATACTTCCGGGTCGATCTTTTCTATTTCGGTGATAATATTTTGAATGTTCATGTTTTGATTTTTTTGAGATACAGAAAAATATAGCTCACACCATAGGTAAATTACCGGCATACAATACCGACTTCAGAAAAGGTTTGGCAGTCGTCAATACATCAGCAGGTTTACTTGCCAAATCCAGTCCGTTGGCATTTATCACCGTACTGTCTGCAAAAGACCCGTTACTGATCAGGTCACGGATATAGGCGGCATGGCGCGCCTCAACGGACACAATTTTACCGGCGAGCAACAGATACGCCGGATCTGTGATCAATTGCCCTGCGCCGTTATAGGCAGAAACACCCAGGTCCTCAAATGCTTTGGCAGTCCCCAGTACGCTGTCACGGCTCCCGAAGTTGACGGCAGAAAAGTTCACTTCCAGACTGACGATCGCCTTGGTCCCTAAAGCCGCTTTAAAAAATTCCCGATGGGCCACCTCGTGATCACGGATATCCGTCAGCAACGCCAGTTCACCGGCAGTAATACCGGAATACGGACTGGCTACTACCTGGGTATAAAAAGCAGCTTCCAGCTGTTCCAGGGCATAAGCGTAATTAAGAATGCCGATATCGCCGGAGCCCAGATCTATACTGCCTGCAGGAGGCATATTGTTATTGTCATTGTCTTTTTTGCAGGCGGAAATAGTGGCAACGGAAGCGGCCAGCCCGCAATAGGAAAGAAATTTCCTTCTGCCGAATTTTCCGGGCAACAGGTCTTCATGATTGCCTGTTGGAGGCAATTCCGGATGTAGTTTTTCCATAAAATAATTGTTAGATAAATTAACGAAATGAAGATTATAATTAGTTATCCTAACTACATTAAAAACACATGCATATACCAGATACGGGAGTTTATCCTAAAAAGTTTGACGACCAAAAAAATTCCGGAAGATAATAAGAGATAACCTGCTCAGATGCTCACCTTGCCCAGCACAAACATCTGGTCCATAGTCGGGGCAGGGCTGCCACCGGCTTTTTCCAGCGTAACAGCAAATGCTTCCGCCTGCTGTACAGGTGCTACAGCACACAGATCGCTGCATGCGTTTTCCAATAGCCCGGCAGATACCGGTTTTCCGTTCACCAACGCCCATAGCTGATATTGCTTGCCTTCTGGGGGGACCGGCAGATGATTAATGGTCAGGTAAACATTTTTCGTACGTGTGTTCCAGTAAACCGTTACCTGGCTGTCATTTCTGCCGGGCACGCCGGAGAGTAAAACTTTCAGGGTGCCGGGCGCGGTGACAAGCTGCAGCTCGTGCGTCATGGCAGCAAAACGCGCCTGATAAATCTTGTTGTCAGCTGCCATCATATCGTGCTGAGATTGCAGGCGGACAAAATCCTGGCTGACATTTCTGTACCGGTTGTAAAAGTAGATGTTCAATAATCCGCTGATACCCAGCAGCAGCAATAGTACAGCCGCTGCATACCTGAAAATATTTTCGCGGCGTATAGGCAGCACCGGTACCTGCTGCTCCGGTTCCGTGAATTCATCCTGCAAATGGTCTACCAACCGTGCTTTCAAACTGTCAGGCACAGTTACCGCATACTGGTCTGATACATCATGGAGCCATTTCTCGCAATGGAGAACAGCCGCCTTCACTTCGGGATACGTCCGGCTCAACTCCAGCAGTTCAGACACCTCCTCCGGCGCTGCGAGCCCGAGAACATAGCTCTCAATGATACCACTCTCTATGTATGCCTTGATGTCCACGTTAACTGTTTATCTTTTTTTTCAATTGTAAAATAGCGGCCCGGAGCCTGGTTTTGACAGTACTCACAGGAATCTGGAGCAGCTGTGCGATTTCCTCCTGTTTATATCCCTGGAAGTAAGATAATTCCAGTACTGCCCTGTGTTCCTCTTTTAAAGTATGTACTATTTTACGCAGGCCAAGCTCATCTGACGGTAGTTTGGTTGTATCCGCCAGTTGATGGCTGCCTTCTGTCAGAGCGCTGTTCCGCAAATTATTTTGCCAGGTTTTGCTTCGGACATGATCAATAGCCATCGTTCTGGCGACGGTAAACATCCAGGTATACAACCTCGCTCTCGAAGGGTCATAACTATCTATCTGCCTCCATATTTTGATGAATACGTCCTGTAAGATGTCTGTTGCGGTGTGTATTTCAGGGATGATATTAAGGATAACGCCGTTTAATGCAGCGGCATAATGATCGTACAAATAGCTAAAAGCATCTTCCCTGCGTAATTTCAACGCAGCAATCAGTTCTTGTTCGGTATATGTTTGCGGCTCCTTCAATACGTTTTCCGGTCAGATGGTATAGATACGGGAGGCTTTTTAAAAAAGTTTTACTTCTTCCATATTTTTTTCTGTAGATACCGGCTTCCGCCGTTCGTTGCTGATAGCCATAAAAAAAGCTGACCTGACGGTCAGCCTCTGCCTGCTTTCAACGAGAATTACAATAAATAGCCTATATCAGCCGCTTTACCCGGAACACCCCGTCTATTTTGTGTTCCCGGTAAATGACATGATCGCCTTCCGGCTTCTGTGAACTGGCACGGTCCATACGGAACGTACCGGTCATATATCCTCCTGCTGCCCCCACGCTGGCTACATCAAGATACCCCGGACTTGGCAGCGCTGTTTGTCCAACAGTATAAAAACTCATGAAAACATGGCTGCCTGCGCGTTGCATCTGAAAATGCGTTTCCACTGACCAGGAGCGGCGCCCTTCGGGAGCGCCTATCCAGAAAACACTGCATTCGGGAAATGAACCCTCCCAGGGCAGACCACCTATGCGGGCCACACCGTTGCTGCTGCTACCTGTTGCGGCACCCAGCAGTTCCCAGGCGCCACCATCTATCCTCAATGCAATACCTTCCGGCATCACGAAAATATTGGCAAGCACCAGCCCTATGGCGCCGTTCTTTAGCTTGATCCGCACGCTGACGGTAGCAGGATTGGTGGCAGGGATATCACCCGGCGCCTGGTACACCGCATGGCTGCCGGCCGGTGATAATTTACCCGCGCCTGCCAGTTCCCATTTTTCAATATACTTTAAAGGGAGATCGTTTTTCGGGCTGTTGATATAGGTCTCCACGCCTTCCTGCGTAAGCGGCGATAACAGGTCCTCCATACCTGCGCTGAAGTAACTTTTGACAGACAGTTTTACCGTGCTTCCGGGATCGACAAACTGTATTCCCGGCTCAACAAAAACAGCTTCAAAGAAGCTCCAGTCGCTAAAGTGCGTTATTTTCACGCTGACCGTTTTCATTTCCTTGTTCAGCTGTACACCGCCTACAGCCTTCCATTTGCCCTGGCTGTCCTGGTAAGCAATGCCCAGCGCTTCTGCAAAAGTATGCCCCAAGTCACCGTCTTCATAGTGAACGGTGATAGTAGCTGGTTTCATCAGCGGCTGATGGGGCGTGATGCGGAAAGCCTTGCCCAGGCCGGCAATATTGGTATTGGTAATGGGTTGTATAGAGAAAGAAGTTGCTGCGTTCACCGCACCAGCAGGAATCTCGACAGCAATACGGTTATCCGTTGTGGCAATGGTACCGCCGGCCGGCCCGATCTCTTTCGTGACCGGTGTTCCGTCTATGATGCCTACCGGCACTACCACGCCGCTGTTGTTATTATCTCCATCAGGAAGAGGTTGCGGATCAATTTTCTCTTTTCCCTGGCATCCGGCCAGGAGTATGGCCAGCAGGGTGACCTTCCAAAAATATTTCATGTTCAGCATTTAACGTCAGGGGTTATTTGATTTGACGGCACAAAATTACCCTGCGCTGCTGTGGAAGGCCTCAGTATTACTACGGAGAAAAAAAATTACGTTATTTCTTGTCCAGGTCGGTAATGAGTAGTTTTCGTTGAGGGAATATTACGCTGCTGCTATTTTCACAAACGAATCCAGATGCGCTTCAATATAATTTCTGAAACGTTTCACTTCTTCATCCGGTGAATAAAAGGGCGCTTTTATCATGTTGATAATCATCATAAATGAAAGTCGCCTTTGTCTTTTTTTTCAAAAACATCAAAAAAAATTTGCGTAGCCAAATAACTACACATATATTTGTAGTCAAATAGCTACACAATGAATTTACGAAGAGATGTATTTCAGGCCATTGCAGACCCCACGCGGAGGGCCATACTGGTATTGGTAGCCACGCATGCTATGACAGCCGGCGCCATCGCAGCCAACTTCGACACCGCGAGGCCAACAGTGTCCAAGCACCTGGCCATACTCACGGAATGTGAACTATTGAAGCAGGAGCAAAACGGCAGAGAGATCTATTACCATTTAAACCCTCATAAAATGAAAGAGATAGCAGACTTCATTGAACCGTTCCGTAAAATGTGGGACGACAGGTTTAACAAACTGGAAGACATCATGAAAAAATATCAAACCAAAAAATAAGGACAGATGGAACTGAAAACAAAAGTACACGCCGAAGAAGGCAAACAGGAACTGATTGTCACCCGCGAATTCGACCTGCCGCTGGAACTGCTTTTCAGGGCATATACAGAATCTGAAATCCTGGAGGAATGGATGGGCACCAAAGTATTGAAACTGGAGAACAAAAAACACGGCAGCTGGCAATTTGAAACCACCGACCCGGCCGGCAATAAACACGGCTTCAGCGGCACTATCCACGACTTCGTTCCCGAAGAAAAAATCACCCGCACATTTGAAATGGAAAACAGCGGCTTTGGCGTGCAACTGGAATTCCTCGAGTTCGAAAAACTCACCGAAGACACCAGCCAACTCCGGATGCATATCATCTACAAAACACTGGAAGAAAGAGCACAATACCTGAAGATAGGCATGGCCCGCGGCATGGGCCTGGCACACAACCGCCTCGAAAAAGCAGCTATCAAATTCAAAAAATAACACATCATGTCTAAAAGAAACAAAATCATCTACTGGATCGCCACCCTCTGGCTCGCGTTAGGTATGACCTCCACTGCCATTGTACAACTGTTGCAACTGAAAACTGAAAACGATTTTATCACCCACCTGGGTTACCCTGTCTACATACTGAAGATACTGGGCGCCTGGAAAATATTGGGAGTGATAGCCATCCTGGTACCGAGGTTTCCACTGGTGAAAGAATGGGCCTATGCAGGCTTTTTCTTTATGATGACGGGCGCACTCGCTTCACATCTCATCTCCGGCGACGCGATGAAAGACATTTTCCCATCCCTGTTGTTGCTGGTCCTCACGGTGATATCCTGGTACTTCCGTCCGGCAGACAGAAAAGTGCTGGCTGCCGCCTGATCCCGGGGTGAATGTTCCTTTGAAAACTACAACTGCACTCCATCTCTACCAGGTATGCTTCTGGTGTTCCCATCACTATAGACTGGCAATCAGGATTAAATCGGTCACCGGCGTACCATCCCCGTTGGCAGAGGCGATCCGCTGCTCATGGACCACATGGAAACCATGTTCCTGCAACACTTGCTGCAGCCACGCGCCCTGATGAAAGTACTGGTAGTAATCATCACCGGTACTGGACTTCCGCCAGCCCGATTTCGTATAGTCGTCCTCCATGGTACTCAGATACAACACGCCTCCGGGCTGCAGCATGCTGACTGCGTCCCGGACCAGCTTGACCGTTGCCTCCTGAGAAAGATAAGGCAACAGGAAACCGACCATGATACCATCATATCGGTCTGGCAACGTTGTCATATCGGTGCAGTCCAACAGCTGGAAGATAGCGCCAGGATTGTTCTTACGCGCAAGGTCCAGCATATCTGGCGAAAGGTCGGTGCCCAACACCCGGAAATCGGGCCGCTGGTGCAGCAGGTAGCGGGTAATATTGCCCGGACCGCAAGCCAGCTCCAGGATGTTGGCCTCCTGGCGGGGAATATGCCTGCAAAACACGTCCAGGGCATTTTGGTAGCCTTGCGTGTCCATGAATTTTTCTTCATAGAGGCGGGCGTTTTTGCCAAACAACTGTACGACTAACGCGGTTTTGTCATCCATGGGAAATGTGATTTACATAAAGATAAAAAAAAGCTACCAGCAAACGCTGGTAGCTTTATCCAATACAATACCCGTCTGCTATTGCGGGCCCAGAAATTTAAAGGGGTTGCTTCTTTTAAACGACCCGGCCACATTGCCGGCGTATACTTCTCCTTTGGTCAGCGAGAGTTTCTTTACACCTCCCTTAGGCGAAAAATTCACATCGCTGAAATCCACCCAGAAAGTATTGGGCGTGAGCGCAGACTCAAAATAATAAATCATGTTCTTTTGGTCTGACACGGTCCTCCAGCGGGTGGAAGAAATATTCGGCTGGTCAGGCGTACTGATACCGTAAGGCACAGAGCAGTTGCGGATCACGCTGAACACGCTGGCAGCGGCCAACCGGTAATCCTTTGTTTTAGGAATAGCGGTCGTATAAAAAGAAGCACGCACAAAACGGTCGGCAGCCCTGTTGGTGCCCGGCAGCATGGTAGTGCCGCCAATCTCTTTCCAGTACTCGTTCAGCGCCAATTGTTTCTCGTACACAGGGGAGTTGGTCATCACCTGGTAAGCGGCATCATGATGAATCACCAGTTTACCTTCCACATATTCAAAGATGGCGCTGTCGCCGGTGGCATCGGAAATAGAAAGATGCAGGGTCGCCAGTCTGGCCTGTCCGGGCACATTGTCGGACACAATGGTGAAACGTTCCTGCTGCAGCTCGTCCACGGCCTCTTTTACGGTAGCAAAATTGTCGAGCACATATTGCACCCAGGCAGCGATGCTCAGGCCCGGCTTCTGACGGTCCCAGTCAGGGTATTTGGATTCGGCCAGCCAGAGCAGATTGGCCACCAGCCCTTTTTCGTTCATCCCATCGGTGCTGCAAATATTGTACGCAGCAGCTACTACGCTGCCATATTTGGATTTCCATTTAACGGTCTGCGCGCCGGTTTCCCCGTTGCGGGACATGCCCCTTGGGAAAATCCAGAGGTCGGTTTGTGTGTCCTCCTTCCAGTCCATTGACCGGGCGGTGAGCAACAGGCCGTCAAGACCTTTGTAAACAACACGCGTGCAGGCTCGTCCGGGGTTGATAACAGCAATGGCTGCAAGTGACACAATAATTGTGAGAGCGAGGGTTTTGAAAGTTAACTTCATAGTGGTTTAAATGTTGGGTTACAAACCACTAATAAACGATTTTTTCGCCAGATTGTTCACCTCACGAGGTTATCTTTAATTGAAAAGCCTGTTCACCGTATATTTTTCCGTTCACCTGGATACTGATCAAATGCCTCCCCTTATAATGTTTGCGGGTGGTCATATCCTTAAATACCTGCTTTTTGGTGAAAGTCAATTGTTCTCCCGGCTGTAACACCACCTCTTTCAGTTTAAACACTTTCTGTGACAGTTCCCCCGAAGATTTCGGATAGTGCACCACGTAGTCTATCACCAGTTTTTGGGGAGACGTTTTTTCGCTTTTCAGCAGAAAGGTGAATGTCAGCGCATCGCCGAGGCGGATGGAAGGGGCGCTCAGTTTAAACTGTGCCAGCGATACTTTCACCTGCTTCTCGAAGTTAAATACGCTCAGGGAATCCTTATCGCCTTTTTTGATCAGCGTGCGGCTGGCATGTTTAACGATCCATCCGGTGTGCGGATGCTGCGTGTCCCACCCTTTCACCAGTTGCAACATATAGGCGCTGTTGTCTTTGGAGATATCATTCAGGTGGTTGGCCACGGATTTTCTGACATACAGGGTATCATCGGTTTTGAGCGATTCCAGGATGTCCCGCGTCAGCGAAGGATCTTTGATGACGGCATCGAGCTTAAACGACCAGGGCAACCGGGGACGGCTCCCTTCAGAGGCCAGCCTCCTGACATGATGATTGTCATGGACCGCCCACTGCTTCATCACCGTAAGGGTACGGTTAAAATCCGCTTTGAGGAACGTCCTGATGGCGAACTCCGCGGAACCCAGTGTGGTAAAGTATTCCAGTGCTTTCATGGAAAGATCGAAATGGTCTTTGCCGTATAACGCCACAAAATCAGGCAATACCAGTGCGGTATAACCGGTCTTCAGCGAAGGGGCTGCCTTTATTAATACGTCCACCGCTTTTTTATAATCCTGAGGCAGATGTTTTCCCAGCATTACGGCAGTATGGCGCAAACGGTCGTTCAGTTCGCGGGTTTCCAGCGCATCGGTCACATCTTTATAAAAACCATGACGGTCAAATTTTTTATCCGCAGCCGCAAAAACACCAGCAAAATGCCGGTAGAAATCGCGGTTGAACATCTCTTTCAGTGGTTCCATACTATTTAATATTACAAACTACGCTGACCGGCCAGCTTTGGTTCATGTCAGATGTCCCCGCCTTCAGGTCGGACACCATATTATAAAAACGTTTCCGGAGTGATTCCAATCCGCTAACCGTGCCACGGACAGCAGTGTCATTTAATCCTTCCACGACGGCCAGCGTGCCTACTTTTATCAGCTGCTGCCGGCAAACGGCCGCATCGCGGTGTGTCAGGCCAAATTTACTCAGCCCGAAGAAACACTGCTGTTCACCACCAAGGTACTGCCATATCCGTTCTATGCCCGGCTGCATTTTTCTGGTGGTAGGGATATCATAAAAAGACAGGATGGTGCGGCCTAGCAGCTCACAGTGATGAAGATCTTTTTCAGCAGGTATTGTTGCTCCATAGTAAGTGAGGGGTACCATCATGTATTCGCAAACGCCGCGCTGCTGGTGTATTTCCGCGCAAAGAGCCGCCATATAATGACCATCTTCTAACTGAAACGCCAGTACGTCGTTGGGTTGAAAATAGAAACGGGTCACCTTGCGGTATTTTTTTCTGCTCCTGATTTTCTGGTTAGGCCGACTGATTTTTTTCCAGTAGCGGTCCAGCTCTTTTTGCCTGGCTTTCCCGTCAGGCCCGTCAGCATCCCATGCTTTAATGAAAGCGCCTTTAACAATAACAGACCTGATGAACGTCAGTTTATGAGCGTCCATCAGGCCTATTTCCCACAGGGCAAGCCCGCAGGCAGTCACATATAGTTCGTGGTCCAGCGCGTCGGACCGGTATTCTTCGTTGTCCAGCGGAAACGCTGCTTCAATGGTTGGCAGGTCTGCTCCACCGTCGTACAGGTCCATGATACCGGAATAGACATCATGCGCTGTGTCGCTGTCAATAATCTTTATGCCGTCAATTGCCATTACAGTACAGGTGTTTTTTTGCAACGGCAAGTTAAGTAAATTAGATATTGATCGCACCCTGGCCGGTAGCTATCAGGTAAGCGTCCTTGAGCGCTTCCGCATAGGTGGGATGCGCGTAACAGGAGCGGATCATTTCTTCAGCGGTCATCTCCTGCTCTATCGCCAGTACGGACTGTGCGATGACGTCTGCCGCGCGCGGCCCGATGATGTGTACGCCGAGTATCTCTCCGTATTTCGGTGATACCAGTACTTTCACAAAGCCGTCTGTGTCCATGGAGGCACGGGCGCGGGCGCTGGCCATGTAAGGGAATTTGCCCACGCGGTATTCTACGTTCTGTGCTTTCAGCTGTTCTTCCGTAGCGCCTACGGCAGCTACTTCCGGCCACGTATATACGACACCGGGCACCAGGGCATAATTGATATGCGGATGCATGCCGTGTATGGTTTCCGCAGCAAATACGCCTTCCTCTTCCGCTTTGTGGGCCAGCATGGGGCCGTCTATCACATCACCGATGGCGTAAATGTTAGGCACATTGGTTTGAAGTTTATCATTGACTTTTATCTTACCGTTTTTCTCTGTCTGAATACCAATGGCGGCCAGGTTAAGCCCGTCTGTATAGGCTCTTCTGCCTACCGCCACGAGGCAGTAGTCGGCCGTGATCTCCTGCTGCGCGCCTTTATCATCGAGGAATTTTACGGTGGCGGTGGCGCCGTTATTGGCGGCCGACTGTACCTTGCTGCCCAGCAGCAGGTTGATTTTCAGCTGGCGGAGCGACTTCTGCAAGGCTTTGCCCAGCTCTTGGTCCATGCTCGGTATCAGGTTGCTGGTATATTCTATGATGGTAACGCTGGTGCCTATACGGGCGTATACAGAAGCCAGTTCCACTCCTATCACGCCGCCGCCGATAATAACCATGGAGGCCGGTTTCTCCGGCAGCGAAAGGCTTTCCGTGGAAGTGATGATGCGCTTTTTATCGATAGCCACTCCCGGTATGGTGGAGGGTTTGGAGCCGGTGGCGATGATAAAGTAACGGCTGGTCACGGTGGTCACCGTGTTATCTGCGGCAGTTACTTTCAGATGGGTGGTATCGGTAAAGCTGCCTACGCCGTGATATACCTGTATCTTGTTTTTCTTCATGAGATACACCAGCCCGGAAGTGTTCTGTGACACCACTTCGCCCTTGCGGCGGATAAACTGCTCGAAGTCCAGACTGATACCGCCGGTGTTAATGCCATGCGCTTTAAACTGCACTTCCGCCTGATGGTAATGCTCAGAGCTGTCCAGCAGGGACTTGGCAGGGATACAGCCTACGTTGGTACAGGTGCCGCCAAGGGTGCTGTATTTTTCCACGATGGCTACCTTATATCCCAGCTGGGACGCACGGATAGCCGCTACATAGCCGCCCGGGCCGGAGCCGATGACAATAACGTCAAATTGATTTTCCATATACTTAAGATTGATCTGGACGACAATATTACGAATTATATACCAATCGGTATTTTTAATTTTACCAGTCACCTTTATTTGCGTCTTTTACAATAACGATAGCTGCTATATGTCTATATGTAGAAACATATTTAATAAGTTGCGGCAGCAAAAACAGCGTGACATGATCCTCTCTTACTGTTGCAAAATCATAGCAGTAGGCATTATCAGGTTAAAGCAGCATCCCAGGTCTGACTATTCAGCCGAAAAAAATCTTGCAAATATGTATATATGTATATACATTTAAACGATGAACTTTCTGCCTGGCCACGTTATAAACCAAATGCCGGACATTAAACAGTTGAACAATGGACCTGGGTGTTGAAACAACCGGTGTACTTCCTTTCAGAAAGAGATCATCGTGTTTCAAAATTTTCTATCGTGAAAAGCACAAATCTTGTATTGCTACTGATGGTCGTATCAATAGCTGCTATCAACGCGCAACAGCGCGACACAAAACCTGTCAACCCCAGGGTGACTGACATATGGGTGGTGTTTAAGACCCACTTCGATCTGGGTTTCACTGACTTGCCGGAAAACGTGTTCAAACGTTACCGCGAAGAAATGATGACCAATGCATTGACCGTCATGGAAAAAAATGCGTTGTTGCCAAAGGAAAAACGTTTTGCCTGGACGGTTTCAGGATGGCCCTTGCAGGCACAAATACTCGGCCCTCAGCAAACTCCGGAACGGAGAACAAGAATAGAACATGCAATAAAAAACGGCACCCTGGCGGTGCATGGACTCCCCTTTACTACCCATACGGAATCATTGGACTATGAAGATCTGGTGCGGGGCCTCGGCTACTCGTCAGCGATCACGCGGAAATACGGACTACCTATGACCATCAGCGCAAAGATGACGGATGTTCCGGCGCATTCATGGGTAATGCCCACGTTACTGCAACATGCCGGGATCAAATTCCTTCAGTTGGGCTGTAACCCCGCCAGCCAATACCCACGGTTTCCGGAACTGTTCTGGTGGGAAGGCCCGGATGGTTCAAAAATACTCTGTAACTACACGGCTCTTTATGGGTCTGATATCAGGCCGACTGAAAACTGGCCATGTAAAAATTACCTGGCCATGCAAATGACAGGCGATAATCATGGTCCGCCTTCTTCGGAGGAAATTGAAAAGCTCCTCGCCTATGCGGCAAAGGAAATGCCGGGCATCAGGATACATTTCGGCACGCTGGACGATTTCGCCAGAGCAGTCCTCGCTGAACATCCGTACCTCCCAACTGTCAGGGGCGACTGCCCCGACACCTGGATACACGGCATACAATCCAACCCAAAGGAAACCAAAATCGCCAGAAATATCCGTCCGCTTGAATCTGCGCTGGACGGCCTGCATACGCAAATGCAATGCTGGGGAATCCCTATGGCATTTATTTCAGACAAACTGGCAAAGGCATACGAACAAAGCCTCCTGTATGGCGAACATACCTGGGGAATGAACGCCGAATACGGCCCTCGCTACAGTTATGGCGAAGATTGGAAAAAATGGATGGACGAAGCAGCCGCAGAGCCCCTGCCCGCAAATGGCAATTATGCATTGCTGAAAAACAGCGACGCGCACAACACAGCTACAGGCAGCAAACGAAAATGGCTTCACTCTTACGATGAAAAACGTCAGTATATCCTGAATACAAACGATATTATCAGCCACGAATGCAATCAACATCTTCGCCTGCTTGCCTCTTCTATCAACAGAAACGGTAAACGCATGGTGGTATATAACCCCCTTCCATGGAAAAGGTCGGGTATGATTGAAAATCCCTGGAAAAAGGGAAGCTATTGTTATATAAAAGATGTGCCGCCATCCGGCTATGTTTCCTTCTCCCCTGGTGAACTAACAGCTCAAAGCACCTTCCATGATCAACAACCCGTGTTGAGTACCCCTTACTTCCAGGTGACCTTTGACCTTGTAAGAGGTGGTATATCTTCACTGATCGAAAAATCAACAGGCCGTCAACTTGCGGACACCACTGCGACCTACGTCATTGGCCAGTTTTTGCATGAACGGTTCAGCACCCGCGAAGTGGACAAATGGTTTAATGCCTACAGCCGTATAAAAGACGGTTGGGGATTAAATGACCTTGGTAAACCCGGAATGATCGATGCTGAAAAAGCGCCCTATCTGGCTTTCACGCCCGGAGAATGGAAAATTGATGTTGCCCATAGCAACGTAGCAGATATTGCTACTCTGACAGCAACCAACCCTGAAGGCCATGCTCAGCTGTACTCGCTGACGTTTACGTTCCCCCGCCAGGCAGCATATGTGGATGTTATGTGGTCTGTAACTGCCAAGACACCGGACAAACAACCAGAGGGAGGTTGGCTCTGTTTCCCGTTCAACGTGAAAGAGCCCACCTTCACAATCGGCCGCCCGGGAGGGACCGTCAACCCGGCCAAAGACATTGTACCAGGCAGCAACCGGTACCTGATGGCTGTCAATTCCGGTGTAGCAGTCACTCAGCCCGATAAATCCGGTATGGCATTATTCTCTGCAGACGCACCATTGATCAGCCTGGGTCAACCCGGCCTATGGCAATATTCCCTGGACTACATCCCCCGGGTACCCACCGTTTTTGTCAATCTTTATAACAACATGTGGAACACCAATTTCCCGTTGTGGCAGGAAGGTTCGTGGACAGAAAGCGTCCGCATATGGCCGGTGGGCAAAGGCAGTTCAACCATAACCGACCTGGTGCAACACTCATGGGAAACCCGTTTGCCGTTATTAACAGCAACCGCAGAAGGCGCACCGGGAAAATTGCCATCTCTAAATGAGGGAATAAATATTTCCAGACCAGGTGTACTCATCACAGCATTCGGCGAAAATCCGGACGGAGAGGGAACTATTTTGCGCTTATGGGAGCAAGCCGGCATTTCAGGAAAATGTACCGTGAAATTTAATGACAATAAAAACGTAAAAGCGTTGTTGCCACTTGATTTGCGCGGAAATAAAAAAGGAGCGCCTGTTGCTGTAAAGAATGGAACATTTACCTTTAACCTGAACAAATACGCTCCTGCATCATTCCGGCTGATCTATTAAAGGCTTCCCCTTCATATAGCCCGGGGATAGAAGCCCCCGGGCTATGGGGGATTATTAAATTTCCGTGTATTTAACCGTCACCACCGGTGTGGTCTGCGTTACCTTTTGCAGGTAAGGCTGGAGCCTGAAAACATCAGAGGCGTCCTTGTAAGCGAAATCAAACTCCTGGATATAGCCGGAAGGGAAATTACCGGACCTGTCCAGCAGTTCACTGAACTGCTCCTTATAAGCCCTGCGTTGTTTTTCCTTCAGTACGGTCTTCCAATATTTCATCGCTTCAAAACGCGACAGTTTCCTGCCTGCTCCATGGGAGCAGGAATAAAGCGCATCCGCCGCACCAGGCAGATAGCCCGCTTTGGCCAGCAGGCTGCCCCTGGACATCGACAGCGGAATCACCGCGGTTTTGCCCTGCTGCAGTTCTGTGCTGCCTTTCCGGTGTATAATTTCTTTCCCGGAGAAACGCAGGTGGTTGTGAATGGAATCTTCCAGTATATACGGTGTTCCATGTAACACACCTTCCTCCTGCTGGTCGCGGTAGCTGTGCGTCAGATAGCCTTTGTCAATGGCCGCTTTATTGCAGACCAGGTAATTGGCGTTCTGCAAAAAGATCAACGTCTTGATGCAGAAGTTTTTCCGCCGCTCATAGCCAAACTGCAGGATGTCCTGATAATACCGGATAAAATCCGGCTGTACAAAATCGCGGTGCACATAGTCCACATCGCGGCCGTATGCCTGCGAGAAATCACGGGTGAGCTGTATACAATGCTGATACAGCGCAATGCCCCTGTCCCGCGTGCCGGTATGGCAAATAATATATACGGCCTCGTTATCCTCTTCAATAGAAAGGAAATGGTTGCCGCCACCCAGGCCATCATCGGTCATCTGGGTATGCGCCTGCGCAAAAGCGCGGTAGTGGGCGTTTTTATCGAACGGCCGCAGCCAGTATTGTTTATCTATTTTAAGATACATCACGCCGCAGCCAATGTCTTTACCCGTGATCAACGGGTAAAAATAATCAGTGGTTTTAAAAGCCACGCCCACAGGCAGGGCCTTCTCGGCGCAATAATGAATGTCTGTAAACGCACAGATGTTGTCAACAAACGGTTTTTGGGAATACTGCTGCAACTGCTCCATAGCGTTATCTTCAACACTATGTGCATCACAATAGAATGCAATAGCTCGCATGTTCTTTAATTTGGGTAAAAAAGATTAGTTCGTGGGGCGTGGGTAGGTACATCTGCCCCTTACAGAGATGTCAGCAGCGGTGCAAAGATAAAAAAAAATATTTAAAACAATAAACCAATGTTTCATTCGTCCTCATTTTTATAAGAAGACATACTATGGAATCGTTCCGTTCTTTCTTTGAACAACTCTACCCTTTAAGGGAAACCACCTGGCAACAGGTCATTCCCCTGTTCTCACCGGCCACGCTGGACAAAAACAGCTTCTTCATACGCGAAGGTGAAATCGCCAGGACCATGGCTTTCCTGGAAAGCGGCATCGTACGCGGCTTTTACCGGAAAGAGAACGGCGAGGAATACAACAAGGTCCTCTTTTCCGCACCCACCTTCTTCGGAGACTATGCCTCCCTGGTCAGCGGCCGTCCTGCCCTGTTCTCCCAGCAGGCACTGACCCGGGCACGCATATGGGTGGCAGACTACCGGCAGTTTATCCAGTTATACGATACATGCCCCGACCTGGAACGTTTCTCCCGTAAATGGGCGGAATCGGTCTTCGTGCAGAAAGAACAAAGGGAAATAGAACTGGCATTGTATGACGCCACCCATCGCTACCTTAATTTCCGTAAAACTTTTCCGGACGTGGAACAACAGGTCCCGCAATACCATATCGCCTCCTGGCTTGGCATCTCCCCTACGCAACTGAGCCGCATCCGTCGTAAATTATCTGCCAGCTGATTTCTTTACCTATGTCAACGGGTTTCAGCGACGCCGGGAATAGCTTTGTGTTTCAATTTTACCATCATGCATTACACAATTATCCTCACAGCAAAAGCCACTGCGCAATGGCTGACAAAATCCCGGCCCGAACGTGATCACTTCGTGGAAACAGAAGTAAGGCCTGTTCTTGACAAGTTTGCAGATCAATGCAGCGTCCGGCTGTTTGATTGTGATTTTACCCATGCACAGGTTTCTGATTTTATGATCATCGAAACCGACAACCTGGAACACTTTGGTTATCTCATAGGATATCTGCGCGAATCCAAAACGTTCGCCGCTCCTTACTTTGATGTAAAGGATATTATCATCGGTGTTCCTAATAATTTCAGGGGACCGATGAATATCGATGATATCCGGAAGGCAGGTTAACTAATGCCCCGGTATGATCTGTAGTCCGGCAGGATCTTTTACGGCAGGATGTTCCAGCGCCCATACTTTGGCAAACTGGCGGCCATTGTCACGGATATACAGGTAATATTCGTAGTCGTTGCGGAAATAGCTGAACATCGCATACGTGGGACGATACTGTTTCATAAACACTTCCAGCGCTGGTGATTCAAGACCTGTGATCTTTTTCACCAGCGCCTTGTTAAAACGATGGTCCACATATTTTTCCTGTTCATCGCGTTCCAACAGCTCCCGGAAAGCCTCCATGCGCTTTACTTTTTTCGCATTGAAGATCATGTCCAGGTTGATACCTACGCCTCCGGGACCGCTGGTGCCGCCAAGTAACGATGGCGCATAATCGAATACCTTCCGGTATTCGTCCCGGAATGCTGCGGAGTCTGCGGAATAGTCCTTTAACCGGTTCGTGGAAACCACTACGGTAGGCAATGTGGTCACGTCCACATGCAACTTCATATCAAACGGCCTGTTAGGATGGATCTCGTTGACAGGGAACTTCATAGTGGCTTTGCCCTGATAGGAAAAACTGAGGGAATCTGCCAGGGTGAGACGAATGCTGTAACGCCCCATGGAATCAGTGACAGTGCCGGCGCCGGAAGTGCTCATCACACTGACGCCCGGCATACCGAAACGGCCGGAGCGGTCGTATATCGTTCCGCTCACACGTAACTGCGCGCTCGCCGCCTGGTGCAGCAGGAACAGTAACGGGAATAATATCAGCCATCTAACCGGGTAAAAAGTGCTCATTTCCAGCTCAATCTAAGACAGGATCAAAACATAAGCAAACATCCGGCAAATATTAACAAAACGTTGTATCCGACGGCAGGCTTGCCAGGCTTGCATCTGTGCCCTATTTTTTGGGTTTTCGATCTATCTTGTCCTGAAGGGAAGCAATCAGTGCAGTGCACTCTTCCAACCGCTGCGTATGAACACTGCCGTCTACGGCCAGATCTTTTTTAGTGACTTCTGCACCATCCAGGAAAGCTTCCAGGAAAGAAAGATAACGGGGTTGCTGCCCATACAGCGCCTCATACATTTCTTCATTCAGCTTGTCTCCCTCTTTGCGCAGATCATTGCTCACCAGGTCGTTCACATCCCGCATGTGGTTCATGACAGCGCTCATTTTTGCCTTCAGGTCTTCCAGCCGGTCCGGGTCCTTTTTCCCGGGGGTGATATTATTACGAAACAAACTGTCGGACAGTTTTTTCCGGGTCTTCATATATACCTGCAAATCCTCCTTCAGTCCTTTGAGGTGCAGGCTCAGGTCCTCTCCTTTCTCAGGCTTATAGTATTTATCAACATCATTATTTAAGTGTTTGACCCAGGTCAACAAGCCGGTGGTCACGTCCATTACAGGAGGAGTAGTCTGTGCAGATGCATGTCCGGCCACTGCCAGTTGCAGTACCAGGGCCAGTCCTGCGCAAATTTTGTTGATCGTCATATTTATTTCGGGTTGTTCATTTGTTTTACAAGATAGTAAATCTGCCGGTTTATGGCCACCTTAACCGCTCAACGGGCCAGACAAATCGCTTTTTGCCTATTTTTATACCCTGAATGAACCACGCTCATGCGAACCATCCTTATTCTTTGCTGTATCTTTTTCACCGCAGCGCTGAAAGCGCAAAGTCCGACCGATACAAGGTATATCGACAGCCTCGGGGCCGTTTTTTCCAAAGCGCGCACGGACAGTGAAAAGATAAGGGCCGCAGTACAGCTGTCCGGCTATTGGGTGTATACTGATACCGTTAAGGCCATGGCCATACTGGACAAAGTAGCTCCCCTCGCCCAGGGCAAGCCCTACTACGAAGGCCTGCTAGCCTCCGTTCGTGCCAACGCCAGCGTATTTGTGGATGATTTTGACAAAGGACAACAACGGCTGATGGACGCGGAGCGCATCTTTGAAAAGCTGTCTACGCCCGCCGCCTACGGGCAACGGGCACGCCTGTGGTACAACTATGCCTTTATAGAACAACGCAGGGGCCACGATAAAGAATTCCTCCGCATCATTCTGGAACGCTGCATTCCCTATGGCGAAAAATCAAAGGAAAACGGGCTGCTGCCCCAGTACTACTCCGCGGTAGGCGTAGCGTTCATGAACGAACGCGAATACGACAAAGCCATCCAGTATCAGCAAAAAGCCATCAACCGTTATAAAGAAGAAGGACAGAAAGATGATTTTATTATCTGGAACTATCTCCGGATGGCCAGCTGTTATATCTATAAAAAAGATCTGCCGAAGGCAAAACAAAATCTCGATATTATCTCCGCCATGCCGGAGTCCAGAGAAGAAAGGGCCTACACCTCCCTCTACTATACAACGGTGGCGCAGTATTATGGCGGGATGAAACAATACGAGGCCGCACTCGAAGCGATAGACGCCGGCATGAAAGCAGCCCGGCATCTGAACCAGGGCCACCGCTACAGCGCCCTGCTCTACGAAAAATATTCCCTGCTGAAAGACATGAAACGGTACAGGGAGGCCAAAGCCATACTGGTGGCCCTGTCAGACGACAAGACATTTACCGGTCATGAGAAAAATCAACTTACGCTGAAAAAAGAAATGGCTGAAACCATGGCCGGACTGGGAGATTATAAAGGCGCCTACGACATGATGGTGGCGCATAATGAACAGAACGACACCGTGAATAACCAGGCGGTGCGCCGACAGGTGGAGGAACTGGAAATCCAGTACCGCAATGCAGAACACGAAAAGAAAATAGCTGTACTGGAATCCGAAAAAAAAGAAGCTGCCGCCAAAGCCAGGAACCAGCGGTTGTTCAACGGCCTGCTGGGCGCCGTGGCCTTTATCCTCCTGATACTGGCAGCCTTCTCCTGGCTGTTTTACCGCAACCAGAAAAAACTGTCCGTTCAGGAAGAAGTCAACCACCGTCAGCAGGTAAAGGAAATGCAGCAACGGCAACAGCTGGTGGCCACGGAAGCCATGCTGGAAGGCGCCGAGCGCGAACGCCGCCGCGTGGCCCGCGAACTGCATGATGGCCTCGGTGGCCTGTTATCCGGTATCAGGATCAAGTTGAGCGGCGTGTCAGCGGCCAGTGATGAAGTGGAAAAAATTATCCCGCAGGTAGACAATGCTGTGGCGGAAGTACGCCGCATTGCCCATAATATGATGCCGGAAACGCTCGCCCGCTTCGGCGTGGAGACAGCCCTGCAGGAACTGTGCGATTCACTGCAGTCTCCCCGGACAGCCATTCATTTTGAAGCCTTCGATATGCAGAAAGACATGCCCGTTTCCGCTCAACTGGCCATCTACCGCATCGTACAGGAAGCGCTTTCCAATGCCCTGCGTTATGCGGAAGCCAGAAACATCCTGGTACAATGCAGCCAGAACGGCCACATCTGCTTTATCACCGTGGAAGACGACGGCAAAGGATTTAATCCCGAAAGACCACAACGTATTGGCATCGGACTGTCCAGCATGGAAAACCGTGCCCGCTATCTCAATGGTAAACTGGAACTGGACACACAACCCGGAGCCGGCACCACCATTCATGTGGAACTGGACCTGGAAGCCAGGATCAACGAAATCAATGTTTTATAATAATCTCAGCATTTTTTTTCTGATGATGTCCAAATCGGGGTAACCCGCTACGTCATAGTTACAAAATCAAGTATTATGACAAACAAAGACATCGTAAAAAAGTATTTTGAAAGCATCAATAACAATAACTTCGATGCAGTCCGCCAACAACTGGCAGAGGACCACCTCTTTTACAACCCGGCCACCGAACAACCGCTGAACACCGCCGGCCACCTCGTTATGATGGAACGCCGGTCTGCAGCTTTCGACGGGCATTACTTCCTGGAACTGGTGCTGGAAGAAGGAAATTACGTCACCATCAAAGGTCGCTGGGAAGGTATCCATAAGGGTGAATTCGCGGGTATTCCGGCCACCGGCAACAAAGTGGTTTTCCCCTGGATAGACCTGCTGGAAGTAAAAGACGGGAAGATCGCCGCTGAACACATCGCGTTCAACCCCGCCAGCATCACAGGACAACTGAAAACACCTGAAAAAGTATAACCACATGCAGGAATTTTTATTGATCATCCGGGGTGGAGAAGACCTGGGAAACGCCTCGCCGCAGGAAATGCAGCAAACGCTTCAGCACTGGCAGAAATGGATGGGCGACCTTATGGCGTCCGGCAACTACATCGGTGGCCAGAACCTCGAATCAGAGGGACTGACAGTGCTCAACAGCACCACCGTCACCGACAGACCGCTAGTAGAAGGCAAGGAACTCGTGGCGGGATACATCCTGTTACGTGCCAACAGCGCAGCTGAAGCCGCTGAAATGACCAGGGGTTGCCCCGGCCTTGCCCGCGGCTGCACCATTGAAATACGCGGCATCAGGCAGCTTCATCATTCATGAGTGCATCCTCCCATATTGATCAGGCAGTCAACCATCTTTTCAGACAGGCGTCCGGAAAGATGGTGGCTGTATTGGTGAAAATATTCGGTCCGGAAAACTATACCCTCGTGGAAGATGTGGTACAGGACGCACTGCTCAGCGGCCTGGAAACATGGAAGTTCAACGGTATCCCCGATAACCCCGAAGCCTGGCTTTTCCGCGTGGCAAAAAACAAAGCCATTGATATCATCCGCAGAAAAAAACACCAGTACTACATTGACTTTTCCAGTCAGGTGGAACTGCCGCCCGCTGCGGGATATGCGCAGGCGGACAATTTTGACCAGTACTGGCAGGACCAGGCTATCAACGATGATTTTCTGGGGATGATGTTCGCCTGTTGTCATCCCGATATCTCGCCGGAAAACCAGGTTACTTTTATTCTGAAATCACTGTGCGGTTTTAGTACCCGCGAAGTCGCCCGGGCTTTCCTCACATCTGAAGACACTATTTCCAAACGATTATATCGGACAAAGGAATTTTTCCGTACCAATCATATCAGGCCCGTCATCCCGCCACCGGCACAGCTTTCCGGGAGACTGGACGCCGTGCTCAACAGCCTTTACCTGCTCTTCAATGAAGGATACAGTGCCACGCAACATGAACAGCTGGTACGGGAAGATATTATCGCGCAGGCGATTTACCTGTGCCAGTCGCTGCTGGAACATGAACATACCAGGCGGCCGCGTACCAGTGCGCTCATGGCATTGTTCTGTTTCCATGCCGCCCGCATCCGCAGCAGGCTGCAGGCCGACGGCACCATCATTCCCCTGTCGCAGCAGGACCGCCGCCAGTGGGACAAAGCACTGATCGCTTCCGGCAACGAATGGCTCAACAAAGCCGCCAGTGGCACTACCCTCTCTCCTTTTCACCTGGAAGCGGCTATTGCGTATGAACATTGTATGGCACCGGACTATGCAGCCACCAACTGGAAGATGATCCTCTCCTATTACGACGCGCTGCTGCAACTCACCAAAGACCCGGTGATACTGCTCAACCGCAGCGTGGCACTGCTCGAATATGCAGGCGCTCCCGCAGCCCTGCAATCTCTTGAAGGGGTGCAGCATCACCGCCAGCTGAACCGTTATTATCTGTACCACGCCGTACTGGGTGAGATATACAAACGGATGAACGAGAAAGACAAAGCAGTGGCCTGTTTTGAGCAGGCCCGCCAGTTAACCGCCGCACAACAGGAGCAACAATTCCTCACCGCCAAAATCGCAGATACCTGATCATCGTGTCTTTCTCCATCAGCCGGCAATTCATTAACTTGCTATATGACTTTAACAGAAGCATTGGTCACAGCGGCACGCCGCTATTGTAAGGAACATCATGGGCGATGGGCGAGGCGCTATGCGAATGAACGTACCGGCGCCAACAATCCTGTTTATTCCTACAGTGATCAGGATTACAATCTGTTTCCCCGCTACCAGGTATTGGCGGCCATCTCAGACAATGTCGAAAAACTGGTAGGTAAAACGTTCCCTTCACCGGAGGCCTGTCGTGAAACGTTGTCCCATATAGGCTTTACCGCCCAGTCATTGTTCACGGAAAGCGATCACCCAATCGCCATAGCAGCCATGCAGGAAGAACGGGAGCATTTTGTGCAGTACCTGCAAAGCCTGACGCCGGAGGCATTGGCACAGGTAGTGCCGCTGCCCTATCGCAGGCGGCTAAACGAAGAAGAAAGCAGTGCTGTCCGGCAGCAACTATTGGAACGCTGGCATTATAATGGTGGCTACTGGGCGCCGCTAACAGGCAATATACCGTCTAATACGTTATTTGTTGCACAATCTGCACTAACCCCGGCAAACCGAAGCGCTCTCCGTAATTATATTTGCCAACACGCCATGCCGCACCTGTTCGAAATAACAGAAGACCATACCGATGCGGAAATCACCTGCAGCGAACTCGATACAGACTGTTATGAAACTGTTTACTGTGATGAAAACTACAACTGGTTAATATACGGCTCTCATGAGTCAACACTCACTTTTGCAGGCGAACAGTTACTCTTATTTGTCCGACAACTGTTCACCGGACGGGAACAGGAGCTAAATAAATTTTGAGATCAATTCAGTCCTCCTGGTTGCTGTTGCATGCTTTTAGCGATGGCCAGTTCAGTTGCATAACCGGTAGCCATAGCGGCAGGAAGCGTTACACCTTTAGGCGCAGGCCATGGCAGTTGCTTCATGGGCCAGTCGCATTTTTCCAGGAAGTTTTCGTAGGCAACGGTCCTTTGGTTGGACACTTCATAGGCATTGCTCCAGAAAGCGTTCCCGAGGCGGTAGTTATTATTGAAATCTTCAAAGTTGTCGAATAACTCATACACATAGTCGGCTGCCTGCAGGATATTTTTCCAGGCTTCTTCTGCCGTAATATGCCCGGCCATATAGGCGTCCCGGGAGATCACGATGAGCCGCCAGCATTCGTAGCCCCAGATCAGTTTAGGCGGGCGGCCGTTGGACCGGTGCTCGAGGCAGGACAGGATATAGGACTCCGGCAGATTGGTCAGCGCCGCCAACCGTTTACTCACTTCATTATCGGCATTCCGCAACGACATCGTCATGGTAAAAGACTCTGCATGATATCCGGTCGTCAGCAGTTGTTGGGCCACTTTCCGGTAGTTTTCCGTTGTAAGGATGCCCCAGCTCTGATCGAGGTCTTTTTTATAGAGGTTGGCATCAGCCGGCCGGAAAGTATGGTATTTTTCCGGTCCCTGTAACGCCGCCAGCGGATAGTATTCCAGCGTTTCGCTCCAGTAGCCGCCGCGGTAAATATCGACGAGCTCCAGCCGCAGCGCCTGTCTTTTATCTTCACTCAGCCAGGTGGCGCCGGTAGCTTTATAGTAGCGTTGTTGTTCCCTTACGGGCAGGTGGCACATGTACCAGGCTATTACCAGGAAAAGGCTGGTCAATGCAACAAAAGCGATGACCGCTATCCATTGCGGACCGGTGAGGGGCGCCGGTTCTTTGATCAGCTTCTGTATCAAAAGAACCACGAAAAAGAAATCGAGCGCGGCAAAGGAGAACAGCAGGATGGCAAAAGCATACAGGAGAGGCTGTTGTGTTTTGAATTGTTCAAAGTTTTTCCACTTGGCCTTGACAGGGAAATTAAACTCACGAGGGTGGTTCTGTAACAACGGTTTCATTATATATAAATCTTTCTGTCTACGAAAGTACAATAACTTTTAAGGTTTTAACAGTACAGCCACTTTTCTTAAAAATAAAAAGCCGTTTCCCTGTGAGGAAACGGCTTATCAGACGAATAATCATTATGATATCAATGCATTGGCGTTTCCCCTACCGGAGCAGAACCTTTGATGACACTGGCCAGTTCGGGGTTCTCTTTCTTCTCGCGTGTCAGCACTTTGTAAGTGATGATGACGCTGAGCATCATGCATACGGCCCCGATCAGGAAGTGCATGCCGGGGAAATAAAATGGCGCCCGGGTGGAGGTGAAATAGGCAAAGGTGCTGTTCATGATCAGCGGGCCTACCACGGTGGTGAGGCTCATAAGGCTGGTCAGCGCGCCCTGCAGCTCGCCCTGCTGATTGGGCGGCACATGGCCGGAAATCACCGACTGCAGCGATGGTCCGCAGATACCGCCGAGGCAGTAAGGGATCAGGAAGGCAAACATCATCCATCCCTGTGTGGCGAATGCGAAAAGCAATAAACCAAGGGCGTATAGGGAGAGACCGAGGTAGATGCTTTTTTCGTTTCCGATTTTAGGGTTGATGACCCTGGTGAGCCCTGCCTGGACGGCACCCACCAGTACGCCTACCACGGCCAGGGAGATGCCCACCATTTTCTCGCTCCAGTTAAAACGGTAGATGGTGAAGAAATTCCAGTTGCCCTGTACCGACTGGCTGCCCAGGTAAATCAGGAAGAAGCTGAATGCCAGTCCCCCGATTTCCGGGTGACGGGTCAGGAACTTCAGGGAGCCGAAAGGATTGGCCCGCTTCCACTCAAACGGCCGGCGGTTTTCTTTGCTCAGCGATTCGGGGAGCAGGAAATAACCGTAGAGGCAGTTGAGCAGACAAAGCACAGCTGCCGCATAGAACGGTGCCCGGATGCCCCAGGTGGCCAGCAGGGCACCCAGTGCGGGGCCAAGTACAAAGCCCAGGCCGAAGGCAGCGCCAATAAGCCCGAAGTTTTTGGCTTTGGAAGTTTCATCGGTGCTGATGTCCGCGATATAGGCCGTAGCGGTGGTAAAACTGGCGCCGGTAATACCGGCTATCACCCGGCCTATGAACAGCCACCAGTAATGGGGCGCCAGGGCTAGAATGATGTAGTCAATACCGAAACCCAACAGGGACAGCAGCAGTACCGGACGACGACCATAACGGTCGCTCAGGTTGCCTACTACCGGTGCAAATAAAAACTGCGTGATGGCAAAAACAGATAACAACAGTGCGCCGTAGGTGCTGGCTTCGTTGACCGGAATGTGTTTCAGCTGGGCAATCAGATCAGCCATAACCGGAATGATCAGTCCCCAACCCATCACATCGATCAACAACGTGATAAAAATAAAGCTGATAGCAGCTTTTTTGGAAGTGGTATGCATAGTAGTGAATTGCAAATAAACAGATGTTGTTTCAAAAAAAGGGGAACAAAAAATACGTTGCAGGCCGGAAAAGAGAATACTGCTTCCCTTATTCCAGGGTCATCACAGGCGCGGTAACAACGATACATATTTTTCCTGCCGGTATTCCTGCAGATAATTTACTAACGCGGAAAAGACTACATGGTTCATCTCTTTCCGTTGGCTTTGGTATTATTCGTAGATCATGGTTTCATTATTTTATCAGGCTTCCAAAGGTACATCCGATTAAATTATATCCGAAACATTTTCCGGCTGAAATACATACGACCATCGGTAAAAACCATCATTTCACCGGTAAAACCGATGCCAGCTGCTGCATTGGCGCCTGTCTGGCGAACAACCTTCTGCAAACCGGACCAGGTATACGCTGCCCTGAACGATCAGGAAGCTGTACAGCTAAGCAAACTCCTGGATAAAATAAGGACAGGCCGGCAACTTCTCAGCGCCGGCCTGCCTCCCTCTTATCCAAACAAATGATCACCTCACCATCGGCCGGCTTGCACTGCATATACGATTATTATCCGACAGCACCCGCGGCGCCACCGCGTCTGAATGCGGATCAATGGAGACTGTCTGCCCCGGCACATCCATTACCCGGACCTCTTTACAGTTACCACTCCAGTCCAGGGTAAAAAAAATCTTTTTCCCATCGGCAGACCATGCAGGGTACCACTCCTTTACATCGCTGGTGGTCAGCTGCCGCATGCCACTGCCGTCAAGGTTCATCACCCAGACATGATAGTTACTCGTAAACAGTACCGACGCCCCGTCAGGACAGACATCCAGCTGTCCGGGCACGTCAGCGAACCGGCTCACGTCTGCAATACGGGAAGCACTGGTCAGCTGCGGATTGCTCAGGTAAAAACCACCGGGCGCCGTCATCACCAACCGGCCATCCGGCAGCCAGGCATAATCTGACACCCCTTCAAAACCAGCTACCTGCTGCCCGCTACGGGTAAACACCGCCACAAATTTGCGGGGGTAAGTGCTGGCCGGCTGCCAGATAACCGCCACTTTACTTTTGTCGGGAGAAATCCGCGGAACGCCATTGACATACTGCCTCACCTGAAAGGAAGCCGCTACCTGCCCGCTGTTGTTATAAATGGTGAAGCGCACCTGGTCGGATGACAGGCTTTCTTCATAAGCAACTATTTCAGCGCCATCGCGACTTACATCAAAACGCTCCTGGTGCGACATACTGCCGATGTCTATCAACTGCTGCTGCTGTCCGCTGCGCAGGTCCAGTTTCATGAACCCCTTAAAGGCAGCATAATAAAGTGTTCCCTGCCCCCCGCCTCCGGCAATACCGCCGTTTTTGTCTTTTGAACAGGCCATCGGTAAAACCAGGAAACACAGCAGGATCAATGAAAGAATGGTCGTTTTCATATGGGTGACTTTGAAGGGTTAACAGCCAAAAGGAGCTGCGTTACAAATATCTGCCACCAGCCATCACCGGTCAATTCGTGGATGTACGGATTTTCATCTCCCTGATTTTACGGAATTTCTATGCCGTATGTCCACCCTCCCCGCTATATTTGTATTATTGCCCTCAATCCTCCGACCATGAAAAACTATCTAGCCCCGGTCATATTGCTTTTATGGTTAACCAGGCCGGCACTTGGCCGGCAGGCGCCGGACAGTCTGCGGCAGTTACTTCACCACAGCACTACCGATACCGGTCGCACCAGCATACTCCTTCAGCTGGCGGACATCAGTTCCCGGGCGGGTGCAGCAGACAGTGCGCAACAGTACGCACAGGAAGCAGTAACTGTCAGCCGCCGGGGCAACAGCCGCCTTTACCAGTCCAAAGCCGTTGCCATGCAGGGAACTGTACTGATGCGGTCCAATCATCTGGACGATGCCATTCGTTCTTTTGAAGAAGCCCGGCAACTACTGGACAACGATACCACCACCCTCGCACGCAGAACGCGCGCAAAAGCCACGGGCAACCTGTCAGTGGCCCTGGGCCGGAAAGGGCTTGCCGACCGTGAGCTGGCGTTGCTTACATCCCTGGTGCCGGAATTCGAAGCACTGCACGATTCCGCCGCGCTCGCAGTATGCCTGCACAACATATCTTCCAAAATGATCAACATAGGCCGCTATGAACAAGGCTACCGTTACATGCTGCGCAACATCGCCATGGCGGAACAAAGCGGCGCAAAAGAGAATACAGCCGGCTCCTATATCGATATGACCACGTTGTTGTATAAGATGGACAGTATCGCCGCCATGCCGGCGTACCTGCACAAAGCGCGGTTACTGCTCGATCAGCTTCCATCATCGCGGCAATGGAGCACCTACTACATCTATGCCGCCATGTACGCCAGCCGCACCCAACACTACGGCACTGCAGATACCTTGCTCGCGCAGGCCCGCACGGTCATCGATAAAATCGGAGACCGCCCCAACCTGTTCAATTATTACACCGCGCTGTTACAGCAACAAAAAGCGCAACATCAATGGAAAGCCGCGCTGGCCACCGCTTCCACGCTGCAGCGTATGGGAGAGGAAGACAAGCTCCCCTACTTCCGGCTCAATGGCCTGAAAGACATGGCCGAACTGGAAGACAAGCTGGGACATCCATTGCAGGCATTGGCCCTGTATAAACAATACCAGCCGCTCAAAGACAGCCTGCGGCAACAGGAAATGGACGTCCGTATCAATGACCTGGAAATCCGGCACCGGACACTGGAACAGGAAAAGAAAATACTGGCCCTGCAGGCCTCCGGTGAAGCACAGGAGAAAACACTGCAACAGGCGCGCAACCGTCAATTGCTCCTGGGCAGCCTCGCCGGACTGGTGTTACTGGGCGTACTGTTCTTTATTTTCTATTATCGCAACAAAAGAAAAATCATACGACAGGAACTGGAACAAGTGCGGCAGCAACAGCGCATCACCTCATATACCTCCATGCTGGAAGGACAAGAGCAGGAAAGACTACGGCTGGCGCGCGACCTGCATGATGGCCTCGGCGGCACGCTCACCGCTTTAAAGATCCAGCTGGACCAGATCACCCACCGCCCTTCCACGGAAGCCGTAGCTACTTCCGCCCGCAGACTGGAAACAGCTATCGCCGACCTGCGGCAGATTTCCAGGAATATGATGCCGGAAACCCTGTTACGGTACGGCCTCACAGAAGCACTGAAAGATTTCTTCGACACCGTGCGGCAGTCCGGTTTACAGGTCCGGTTCCACCACTATGGACTGGAACAGCTCACCAATAATACCACCCGGCTGATGGTATACCGGGTTATCCAGGAACTGGCCACTAATGTGGTACGGCATGCCTGCGCCACCGAAATGCTGGTCCAGGCCACTTTGGAGGAGGGCCTGTTGCTGATCACGGTAGAAGACAACGGTGCCGGCTTCGACACCGCTGCGGCCTATACCGGCGCAGGACTAACGAACGTTCGGGCACGCGTGGATTATTTAAATGGTAAAACCGAGATCATCTCCCGCAAAAACGGCGGGACAGTGATCAATATAGAATGCAGACCATGATCGATATCCTGATTGCAGACGACCATCCGCTTATTACAGAAGGGCTGCGCTCTTTTCTGCGGACCAAAGATGATTTCCGTATTGCCGGCACCGCCGCCAATGCAGCGGAAACCATGGCGATGGTACAACATACGCCGGCATCTATTCTACTGCTGGACGTAAACCTGCCGGACGGCAACGGCGTAGACCTCTGCAGCACTATCCGGAAAACGACGCCGGACCTGCGTATTCTGGGCTTAAGCAATTACAGCGAAAGAAGTGTGATACTGCGCATGTTCAACAACGGAGCTTCCGGCTATGTACTGAAAAGCGCGCCCATGGAGGAACTGGAAAAAGCTATCCAGATTGTGGCCTCCGGTGGTATTTACTTCGGCGAAGGCGTGCAACAGGTGCTGACCGGACTGGCCGCGGACGCGCTCACGGAAATGCCGCCCGTTACCCGCCGGGAAAAAGAAGTGCTGCAATGGCTTGCACAGGGACTAAGCTCCCCACAAATCGGTGAAAAGATTTTCATCAGTGCTGTCACCGTCGACAGCCATCGCCGCAGCCTGATGCAAAAACTGAAAGTCAATAATACCGTGTCACTGCTAAACAGAGCCAGAGAATGGGGGCTTATATAAAGCCGCCCTATTCTCTTTTTCCGGTGAAATAACTTAACTGTTTTGCGGGTAATTGTAATTCAGCATCCATTTTATGCCAAACTTATCTTCACACATGCCGAAATAAGCGCCCCAGAATGTTTTGTTAACAGGCATTTCCACTTTGCCACCGGCAGACAGGGTCTCGAACAACTGCTCCAGTTCCTGTTCTGAACCGGTATTGATCACCAGGCGTATATTGTTGCCCAACACCAGTTTCTGTTCCATGGATTCCAGGAAATCCGTGGCCATCAGCACCGCACCGCTTTTAGTCGTCAGGCTCATGTGCATGATTTTATTACGTTCGTTCGCCGGCATTTTTTCGGAGCCTGGCATATCGCTAAAACGGGAAAGTGAGGTGATCTCACCACCTAAAACCGTTTTATAGAAGTTCATGGCTTCTTCTGTGTTGCCCATGAAATTAAAGTAGGTGGTCATAGCCTGCATGGTGTTTTCTTTTTATGATACACAAAGGTAAAACCAAACACCATCTCTCTAAAGGGCAAATACGACAACCTTAGGCAGGCATTTGCGTCATTTGCAGTACTTATCTTTGCGGCATGGTCAACATATATATCCTTACGGTCCGTAATGCGCTGGTGGCGTCTATCGCCGACTGCCGGCATTTGTTTGATATGGTCAACGAGTTCCTGACAGAAAAAGGAAAGCCTGCCATCTTCGGGATACAGCTGGCCGGACTTACGGCTGAAGTACAATATGAACGCGGCGCTTTCTCTGTTCGCCCGGATGTATTACTGGATTCGGTTACCGACGCGGACCTGATCATTATTCCGGCGCTTACCGGCGATATGAGCACCGCCGTAATGCTCAACAGGGAATACATCCTCTGGGCGGCTTCACAATACAAGGAAGGCGCGGAAGTGGCCAGCCTGGGATCTGGCGTGTTCCTGCTGGCTTTTTCCGGTTTATTGAAAGGCAGGCAATGCACCACACACTGGTATTGCGCCAATGAACTGAAATACTACTATCCCGCTATTGAAGTGGTGGATGAAAGGATGATCACTGACCAGCAAGGCCTGTACTCCAGCGGCGGCGGCAACGCTTACTGGAACCTGCTGCTGCATCTGGTGGAAAAATATGCAGGCCGCGAAACAGCCATTTATACAGCGAAGTATTTCGCGGTCGATTTGGACAAGAACGTGCAATCCCCTTTTATCGTCTTCCATGGCCTGAAAGACCATGACGATGATGTGATCAGAGCATCACAGGCCCATATAGAAAAGCACTACCGGGAAAAGTTTACCGTCGATGAACTGGCCGTTCGGTTCAATATGAGCCGCCGTACGTTTGAAAGGCGCTTCAAAAAAGCCACTCGTCATACCGTGGCGGAATACGTGCAACACGTGAGGATTGAAGGCGCCAAAACACAGCTGGAAATCGGAAGACGGTCCATCCAGGAAGTGATGGTCTATACCGGCTATACAGACATGCAAACCTTCCGGGAAGTGTTCCGGCGTATCACCGGCATGACGCCTGTGGAATACAAAAATAAATATGCACACAAATCCGCCACCTAAAAATCTCTCGGCGGAAACCGGCTACAGTTCTTTGCGGATAGGAAGCGGGGATGCCAACAAACGACTGGTCTGTAGCAGCACCTCGTACACATATTTCCGGACAGGCACCGGCAACGCGCTTGTATCTGAATCAATCTGGTAATACAGTGATGGCCGGTTATTAAATCCCAGCTCTATCAAAACGGCGGGCTGGTCATGGCAATACAGACATCCCCATCTGGCCGTATGGCCGGCAGTGAACAACAGTTCAGGAATACTATCGATGATAAAACGGCTTCGCTGCCATTGTTCAGTTGATTGCTTTACCACAGAGGAATCAATACCAGGACCATTGGTGTCCAGCCGGCAGCGTACCAGTTCGTGAGCGGTGATTTTATAGGTGGCACGTACGTTCATAGACATGACTCCAAACTTTACCCAAACCGGGGAATTAACGGCGGATATTGTTTGTGCTGATACCCAGCGGGCTACTGTCAGGAAGCTTAAGAGGGCAAACAAATACTTGTTCATATATACAATTTAGGGGCGTTCTTCTGTCAGATGAGGATATGGGCCTGTCTTTACTAACGCCTGCGCCCAGGTCCAGCAGCAGGTTTAAAAACAACACACAGGTCAGCACAGCATAAGCTTGTTTATCTCTTGCAATGGTCATAGCAGCAGGAAACAATGTTTTTTACAAGGTACAAAAAAAGCTGTTCCGTAACAGGAACAGCTTTTTACTTTGAAGGCAAGTTAAAAAATGGATGTTATAAGAAGATTAGTACAAAGTAAATTCCACTCTTCTGTTCTGTTGACGGCCTTCGGCAGTCTTGTTGGTGGCGATAGGCTGCGTAGAGCCGTAGCCGGTAGCTTCAATCCTGGAAGGGTTAGCGCCTTTTGATACCAGATAAGATTTGATGGCTTCTGCACGTCCTTTGGAAAGACGCATGTTGGTGGCTGCAGAACCGGTGTTATCGGTATGACCGGCCAGTTTCAGGCTGAAGTTTTTCTCTACCAGCAGGTTGGCCACCTTATCAAGGCTGGAGAAAGAGTTAGGACGGATGGTGGCTTTACCCAGATCAAATTCCAGGTTGTCGATCGCGTCTTTTACCACTTTTCTGTCAGCTTCCGTTACGATAACTTTTTCTTTCACCACCTGTACAGGAGCCGGCAGCGGGCAACCAGCGCCATCTACTTTTGTACCGGCAGGAGTATTCGGGCATTTGTCCAGGTAATCAGGAACGCCGTCACCATCAGTATCACGTTTCATGCCGTCGATTTCATCTTTCAACTGGCCGATGGCAGCCTGATTACGGGCATCGCTTTCTGCCAGGGAGGTTTTCAGCGCCGCGTTTTTGGTCCACAGGTCTTCTGCCAGTTGCGCAGCAGGGTTTACAACAGCCAGCTGTGGTTTTCTTTTCCTGCCGAGGGCAAATTCAAGGCCCAGTTTAGCAGTGGAAAACTTGTCTTTGTTACCGCTGTTCACACCGTCGAACACTTTGCTGTTCACGAAGTTTGTGTTATAGGCCAGGTCAATGTTTACGCCCGGGGCCACTACAAATTTGGCACCTACGCCAACGGGGATGAACATTTCAGTATGAGTGGATTTGCCACCGCTTGTTTTTACAGCTGTTTCTGTGCCGTCTGCTGCTGTAACGGTAGGTTTGAAGGCCATCGCACCGGCACCAACCGATACGTAAGGAATCACAAAACTCTGTTTGTTGATCCAGTTAACAGAACCGAGGCTGAACACACCGCTCAGTGAGGCAGACCAGTCAATGTCTGTCTGGAAGGATTTGATGCCGCCAGCTAACGGAGCACCATTGATATCAGTCAATGTTTGCGATGCTTTGGTAGCGCCTTTCACCTGTCCGCGCATGAAGTCTGCCTGCAGGCCAAAGTTGTGAAATATTTGTTTTTTCACGTACGCACCATATACAAAGCCCACGTTTTTAAAATCGAAATTATTGAAGTAGTAGGGACCGCCAAATGGGCCAAAAGCTGCGGAACCACCGCCCCACGCACCTACAGACCACGTACGATAATCTTTTACGCCATTGAAGGGAACAACACGATCTTTTTTCAGGGTACTGTCCTGGTCCTGCGCAAAAGCAACGCCAGATAATGCAAGTACAGATGAAGTCATCATGACAGACTTCCCAAATTTCGTAAACATCTTCATAAACAATTAGTATTGGGTTAAATTATTTAATCTGTTCTATGTATAACACGTCTAAAGTTGTTAACAATCAAGGTACCTTTGTTAGAACAGGCTGGCTATTTGCAAAGTCTGTGCCAAGAGAAAAAAACGCCCTTCGTTCACCCCTCCAAAACAAGCCACTGCACTACATTTGGAACGAATATAAAAAAATCTGCTACACCCCTTTACCTTATCTACTGGCTTATCACATAATATTTTTTCAAACTAAATAAATATCGTTTATACGTTTTAGTTATACCCCTACTTTTTTGTACTGAAATAACCAAATAAAAATCCCTTTCGGCAGTTGCCGGAGAAATGAGTTCCCATACATTCATACCTGGTGAAACGATAATGAAACGAATTCAGGTTATTGGCTTTTGTACCGTTAAAGGATATACGAATTTGCGGCAGTCAGGCATATAAATCAAAAAGCCTGTGCGTAGTGCACAGGCTTTTCAGGTATGGTTATCCTGCTATATTTTTAGCAGGCAGATACTTCTTTTTTGTTGGGCATTGGCTGCAGGCCAAGGTTTTGCAGCATTTGCATATCTTCCGTCACGCCGGGGTTTGGTGTGACCAGCAGGGTTTGCCGCTCACCGGTGAAGATGGAATTGGCGCCTGCCATAAAGCACCAGGCTTGTTCAGATTCTGTCATTTCGATACGGCCGGCCGTAAGGCGCACGGTGGATGCCGGCATAACGATTCGTGCAGTAGCGATCATCCGCACCATGTCCCAGGCGTCCACTTTGGGATTGTCTTCCAGCGGCGTGCCTTTTACGCGGGCCAGCGCATTGATGGGCACAGATTCCGGATGTTTGGGCATCGTGGCCAGCGTGAGCAGCATGGAGATGCGGTCGCGGTGTGTTTCCCCTAAACCGATAATACCGCCGGAACACACGGTGATACCGGCTTTACGGACGTTGTTGATGGTATTGATGCGGTTATCAAAGTTGCGGGTGGAAATAATCTCTTTATAATATTGTTCTGAAGTGTCCAGGTTGTGGTTGTAGGCATGTAGGCCGGCTTCCTGCAGGCGGATGGCCTGTTCTTCCGTAAGCATGCCGAGCGTGCAGCATACTTCCAGGCCCAGGTCGTTGACGCCTTTCACCATGTCGATGACGCGGTCAAAGTCGCGGTTGTCCCTTACTTCCCGCCATGCTGCAGCCATACAAAAACGGGTGGAACCGTTGTCTTTGGCCTTCTGTGCATGCGCGATCACTGTCTCTGTGGGCAGCAAGGCCTGTACTTTGATATCAGTGTGATACCGGGCTGCCTGTCCGCAATAGGAACAGTCTTCCGGGCATCCGCCTGTTTTGATGGACAAGAGGGTACACACCTGTATTTCGCGCGCGGAGTGATATTCGCGGTGAATGGTAGCTGCCTGATAAACCAGGTCCAGCAGGGGCTGGTCATAGATGGCCTGGATTTCTTCCAGGGTCCAGTCGTTTCTGATAGCTGTTGCGTTCATGCTTCCTGATTGAATTTAACTCGTTATGTAAGTGTCTTTATGCGTATTGCGCCAGTTCCTGCCCGATGGCGGCCAGCCAGCCGTCAAACAGCTGCTGTTCCAGTCCTTCCACATGCCGGGCATGTACTTCCCAGTCCGGTGCAAAATCCTGTAACTGGCGGATCATTTCTTCCAGGTGGCCTTCTTCTTCCATGATAATGGAGCGGACCATCACCTTACTGCCGGCTTTGTCCAGTTCGGCCTGGTATACCGGGTACAGGGCATCGGCCCGTACCTCTATGGCATAGGTCACGAAGAGGTAGGCGGCATATTTGAGCTCACTGCCATGCAGCCCGAAAGTATTTTTCAGATAGCGGCAGGCCTGCATGTCCAGCTGGTGCAGGTAATGCCGTGTCTGATGCGGCGCCAGCAGCTCGTGCAACTGGTAGGTCTTACAAGTATCTGCGCTTACTTTGGCAATTTGTTTTTTCAGGTAATAGGCATGGCGGTGCTCTTCTGCCGCATGTTTCAGCTGGATAAAATCCACCAGCGCAGGATGCTCGCAGGCCGAGATCTTGCGGGCGCCCGCATTCTCCATAAAAGAGAGGGTGTTCAGCCATTTAGCGTGCAGGTCGTTGTGCCCAACGATATGTTGCAGTATATCTTGCATATGTCATTCGTTTCCAGCCAAAAGTAACCGCTTACCGGATGATTCAACTGGGCCAGTTTTGATATGATAGCTAGTCCGGTCAAATACATCATCGGGCACCCGGCGTCAAAAACAGGATCAATCATCTCCCTATAGACTAAATATCATCTTTATAAATATTATATAAAATAATATAAATAGATAATAAAGCGGAAATAAGATAACTTGCCGGACCATTTAATAGTAATATTTCTACCAGCATGAGCAGTCCGGTCCCTTATAGGAGTTTTGTGCATATTGACAGGCAGTCGACGACCGCCATCTACCTCCAGATCGCGCACCAGTTGATCAACGCCATTCAACGCGGTTACCTGGTGACTGGCACCAAGCTGCCCGGCACCCGGCAACTAAGCGAACTACTGGAAGTGAACCGCAATACCATTGTGGCAGTATACGAGGAACTGGACACCCAGGGCTGGATAGAAACGCGGCCCAACAAAGGCACGTTTATCATCGGGAAAACAGCCGGCCGGCCACAGAAAATACGCAGTACGCCGGACACGCCGCTGGCACGGTACCCCAAAGAAACGGGCTTCGACTTCCGCAAGTCCAGCCTGCTCGACAATCCCTTTGAACACTCCTCCTGCGAGTATGTGTTCAACGACGGCACGCCAGACATCCGCCTTACGCAGGTAAGCCACCTGTCCAGCCTCTACAGCGGGCATCTCAAACGAAAAAGCAACCACCGCAAACTGGGCTATTACAACCAGGATGGCAGTGAGTTTTTCAAAAAACACCTGTCCAATTACCTGAACCAGTCCCGCGGCCTGCACATATCCAAAGACAACATCCTCATCACCCGCAGCACGGAGATGAGCGTGTACATTACTTCGGAAATATTGTTGTCTCCCGGAGACACGGTACTGGTGGGGTCACTGAGCTACTTTTCGGTGAACATGATCTTTCAGAAATCCGGCGCCCGCATACTCCCGGTACCCATAGATGAAGACGGCATCGATGTAGACGCTGTGCGCCGCATCTGCGAAAGGCAACGCATCCGCATGTTGTACATTACGCCACACCATCACTACCCTACTACGGTGACGCTTAGCGCAGAACGCCGCATAACCCTGCTGCACCTGGCCTCCGAATTTGGTTTCGTCATCCTGGAAGATGATTACGATTATGACTTCCATTATGACAACAGTCCGGTGCTGCCCCTTGCCAGCGCCGATACCAACGGCATGGTGGTATATACCGGCGCCTTCGGAAAGTCGCTCGCACCGGGCTTCCGCACCGGTTTTATCATAGCTCCGGAAAACCTCATGACCGAAATGCGCAAACATCTCGGCATCATCGACCGGCAGGGCGATGTGCTCATGGAACAGGTGCTCGGCGAAATGATCGAGTCAGGAGAGATCCACCGGTACCTGAAAAAATCCCTCAAAGTATACCGCGAGCGGCGCGACCATATTGTAACGGTGATGCAGGAAGAACTACAGGATTTCATGGAACTGCGCAAGCCGGCAGGCGGGCTCGCCGTATGGACACGCTGGAAACGCCCCATTAACCTGATGCAGCTGGGGAAAGCCTGCGCCCGGAATAATCTCTTTATTCCTAAAACACTGTTGTATCAGCATAAAGACCTTACCGCCATGCGGCTGGGGTTTGGGCATTTTACCCAGGAAGAAGCAGCAGAAAGTGTACGGATACTGAAAAAAGGAGTGCTGGACGTGATGGGAAAAGGGCAATAAAAAATGCCTGCCCCAGCGCGCCGGAACAGACATGCATTCACTATAAAAATACTATCGAAAGCGCCTTGTAAACGTCTTTTGTTTCGGAGGCTGTGCTTCCGTAACACTGATTACATGACCATCAATATCTTTCCCATGAAGGGCAAGGATCGCCTTTTCCCCTTCTGACCTGTTTGGCATTTCAACAAAACCAAAACCTTTGCTTCTGTTGGTGTATTTATCTTCGACAATTGTCGCAGATGAAATCACACCATATTCGATAAACAGGTTGACCAAATCCTCAATCTGGTAATCATATCCCAGATTGGATACATAAATATTCATTGGAGTTAAAATTAAACGTTAAAACTATCTGAGAAAAATGCAGTGTAACACAAAATAACCCGGCAGGAGCATGGCAGCTTACATTAGCGATAAAACTCAAATTCCGTTAAAGGTACGTTTTATTTAGTCATTTCCGGGAAAAGATAATTCCTGGTGCGATACAGAAAATATGGCGGCCGGCAGTGGCAGGTAAAAAACGCCTACCCCACTTTATTTTTTGTATATTTAAATATCAATCAGATACTTATGTCACGCATCATTCCCATCTTCCGCATGTTTGATTATGCCCGGGCCATACAGTTCTACGTTGATTGGCTGGAGTTCGAAATTCTTTGGGAACACAAGCCCGAAGGCGCGCCAATTTATATGCGCATTGCCAAAGGCGATGTACAAATCGATCTGTCTGAGCACCATGGCGACGGCACGCCTGGCTCCCGGATCAGCATCACCGAGTTTAAAGGTTTAAAAGCCTTCCATGCGAAACTGGGCGGGAAAGACTATAAATACATGAACCCCGGCCTGGAGCGGGCCGACTGGAACCCGGAGGTACTGTTGATGACCGTGATCGATCCGTTTCAGAACACCATTATCTTCGAAGAATCTGCCTGATTAAAGAATCTCTTTCCCAAAAGGCGCGAAAGTAAGGCTCATCAGCTTAAAATGCTGCCGGCCCCAGGGAGCGCCAATAATGGTGATGGTCAGTAATACGCCGAAAAACAAATGGCAAAGGGCCACCCAGATCCCACCCGTAAATATCCAGATAATGTTGAACAAGGTGGAGAGGCAACCAGTAGAACCGGCGCCGTCACGTACCTCACGCCCGAAGGGCATGAGCGTGAACAGCCCTATTTTAAAGCACTGTATCCCGAAAGGAATACCAATGATAGTGATACAAAAAAGAAAGCCGGATACGATGTAGCCGAGTGCTGCGGCCAGTCCCCCAAAGATCAGCCAGATAATATTTCCGATTAAGTTCATAGGTGTAATATTACAGAAAAATACATACTTTCCACAGCAGTTATACCGCAATCTGCCGGCGGTGACGGTAATGGGCAATGGAGACCTCTATCAGCGGTATGGCCAGTATGAGCAGGAAGGTATAGAGAATGCCGCGCTGCAGCCCTTTCAGGAACTGGTCTACCTGTATCACCGCAATGTTGACAAACAGATTGCCGTTCACTAATTTCCCCAGTGAGGTATGCACCACTTCGTTACTGGCACCATCTGTCAGCCCCAACTTATCATGCAGTAAATTATAGACCGCCTTGTGCATCATCCCCGCGATAGCTTTGCTTCTGGTGATCTGCAGCAGCAGGGAAGCCATTTTCCCTTTGACGCCCTGTGTGCTGCCCAGCTGTTGTTCCAACGTACTGCCGTATACGTTATACACCACCACCGCCGTGGTGTCTATGATCTGGTGCGTGCTGAGCGACGACACGCGTGCATTGCCACCGAAGAGGGAATCGACTGCTTTCAGCGCTGTTTCGCTGAAAACCGGTGGTACATGGGCTGCATAAACGTCGGTATGTGCTTTGATGTCTTTTCGCAGGCTGTGGAAGAATCCCCATTTCATGCCAAAGAAACCGGCCAGCAGCGGCAGCGCCACCATATAAAGGTAAGCCAGCACTTTCAGCAGCTTGTGGGAACGGGGCACGAGAATGTATTTGCGGAGCGCCAGTACAAGTATCAGTGCCGCAAAGAAAGCAATCAGGCCGGAAATAACAGCACCGGAAATAAATCTGTAGGGGTTGGTGAACTCGCCCGCCAGTTGGAAATAGGTAACAATGGTACGCATAAGGGTAAACAGTAAAAGAACGCAGCCAACAGGTGGCTGCGTTCGGACAAAAAATTATTTGGATGATTTTTTAACCAGGTAGGGTTTTATGGCTTTACGCCAGATGGCGTAGCCCTGCGCGTTCATATGGAGCATGTCGGATACGAACAGTTCCGGGCGGGGCTGGCCCTGTTTATCGAGCATTAATGAAAAAACATCAATGAAATGAGCGTTTTTTTCTTTTGCCAGGAAGGCTTTGATCAGCGCGTTGGCTTCGGCGGCCGTTTTCATATACTTCACCCGCGAAGGACTTGGCTTCAGGGAAATATATTCAACAGGCACCAGGGGCAAACGGGAGCGGATAAGGCTGTACAGGCGCTGAAAGCGGTTGTAAACGCTGTCGGCCGTAGCGCCTTCCGGCAGGTCGTTTTCACCTACATAAATCACCACCTGGCGCGGATGGTAATCAAAAATAAGCTCCTGGGCAAAGTGGGTGATGTCATTGGTCACGGCGCCGCCGATGCCTCTGTTCATCGCCACTTCATCAGCAAAGGTACGCTCGAGGTCGTCCCACTTACGGATAGAGGAACTGCCCACAAACAAGACCGGGTTTGCAGGAGGAGCATACATCTGATCAAACTTTTTGATCGTCCGCACATCCTCCTGATAATGCACCTGCTCCTGTGCCAGCAGGCCATTGGCCGATATTACCAGGCCTAACAAAAAAGGAAAAAACAATTTGGTCATCGGCACAAAATAAAAAAGAATTACGAAACAGGAAACCCTTTATCGTAATTCTTCTTTTTCCGGTTATTGTTTGGTGACCATTTTAGTATATACTTTACCGTTATGGGTGAGTTTGATAATGTAGGTGCCGGCAGCGAGGTTTTTGGTATCTAGCGCCGTGCGGTGATTGCCCGGTTGCAGGGCGGTATTGAGCAACAGCCCTACTCTCTTCTGTTGGGTATCGAATACTTCCAGCATGGTATTGCCGGCTTCTTTCACGTCCAGGTCAATGTAGGTGATCTGAGGAAACGGATTGGGAAATACATTGATCGAGATGTTATCATGTGTGGCAGGCACTGTTGCCGCCGGCGGCGTTTCGGAAGTAGCTAACATGGGACTGCCGCAGGTAGCGCTGCCTTCCGCGATGCAAAAGTCGGCAAAGCGGACCTGTTCATCCCGGATGCCTGTCGCCAGCTTACGGTAGATGCCCCATTTAGGGCGGCAGAAGGTGGTGCCGTCACGCCACATGTCGATGTTGTTATTGCTGTAGTTTAATAACGTGGTGCCATCGCTGACTTTTTTGATGATGACTTTATAGGAGCCTGTTGTGGAGAAGGTGATTTTCTCCTCTACTTCCACCCAGTTGCCTTTAAAGGAGGATAGCGGCGCGCTGGCTTTCTCACCGCCACCGGCGTCACCACTGCCTGGTGTATAGATCACCTGTAGTTTCTGAGGTGAACCGGCACGGGGCGTAAGGGTGATCAGCGGCGCACCGTCGTCGCCATCACCGGCTTTTATCTGATGCAGGTGGCAGAAACTGGTGGTGGGAATGAAGCCGGCATCGATCTTAAATTTCCAGCGGTAGGTGACTGTTTCGCCATAGGTGGCTTTCACATTGTCGGGAGAAGGGCCGAAAGTCTTGATCTCGTTACGCTGGCGGTCCGTGTTGGGGCCGCAACGGTCGTTGTCCGGTGTGGCATGGAGGAAAAACACGAACACGTTTTTGTTGAGCGAGGCGTCAAATTCTTCCGTGATGTGGCGGCCAAACGACGGATGCGCACAGTCAGGCACTTCGCCGGCCGTGCCGTTGCCCAGCACACTTTCAATCAGTTCGTACGTGTTGCCCGGGCCGTTGGCTGACAAGGTTACCTGGGCATGAAGCATGGCGGTACAAAGGATGCCTGCTGTTGTCAGGAAGGCGGGTTTCCAAAATTTGTGCAAAGGTTTGCAGATAAGCGGTTTCATAAGTAATACATGTTTTGAGGGTTTTTGGATTCAGATTTCGGTGAATAATATGCAATCGATTTCATTGCATACATAATTTAATATTTTTATTTGACAAATAGGCTTTCTGTGGGAAAATTATTTTTGGGGATGTATTAAAGAACTGGTTATCAGCGCCGGCCGCTTATGCCGGAGGAACACGGCAACGAAGAGATAGTGGAAGGATATGGGTCACAGCAACACCTTCTTTCCGGTGCGGGCCGACTCCTTCGCAGCTTCGAGGATACGCAGCACCAGCACATTATTGGGCAGGGCATACAAGCCGTACGGCGGCGGCGTTTCTTTGCCCCTGATAACAGCGGCCAAGTAACTGAACGGATCTTCGTAGACGGGCATATCCGCTGCCGTTATATGTCTGGCCACCGCTGGTGCCGACTCCCGGTTGCGCAGCAGTAGCGTGTTTTTGTCTGCCGCCATGATATACCCCTTCTCTCCGTATACTTCCATGTCTTTACGGCTGAAAGGCCAGTTCCACGAAGCCTGGATAATACACTGTGCGTCCGGGTAGTCTACAATGATGGTGGCGTCGTCATCTACTTTTGGGTAACGGTCAGGCTTATATTGCCGCGTTACCGCGGTAACGGCAACGGGCATACGGTTTTTCATCAGCCTGGTCATCAGGTTGGCGCCATAGCAGCCAAAATCCATCAGGGCGCCGGCGCCGTTGAGCACCGGGTCTGTCAGCCAGGCCAGGAAAGCGGGGCTGCAACCTATCTCCTGCGGCCCCTGATGCCCGTCATGGACCACCACTTTACGGACATGGCCGGTAAAACTGCTGTCTTCCACCAGTTGGAAAGTCTTTGCCACCGTAGGGTACCAGCTGGTTTCGTAGTTGGTCAGCAGTTGTATGCCGTACCGCCGTGCCAGCGAGTCCATTACCAGCGCATCGGCGAGGCTGGCCGCCAGCGGCTTCTCCACCATCACATGGATGCCCCTTGGCGCACATGCCTCTACTACTTCCCGGTGACTGTACACCGATCCGAATGCGAGCACCGCCTGTGGTTTTACGGCGTCCAGCATCCGCCCCAGGTCGTGGTACACCTGCTGTTGCGGGATATGGTACTGCCGCGCCACCTTGCCGGCCAGGGCGGTGTCTTTTTCGTATATCCCTGCCAGTTGGACATCGTCGTGTCGGCCCCGGCCCAGTATCCAGCCGGAATGGCCATGCGATACACCGGCAACGGCCACACGCACTGCCTGCGCCGAAGCGCAGGCCTGCGTCAGTATTAAAAACAAAAGGAGATACAGTCGTTTCATTACAGTTTAAATACTTTGCCTCCCACCATTACCTCCTGGGTAGCTTCATCAAAAGTTGCTTTCATGCCCGTACGGTAAGCGGCGTTGCCCATGATGAGGGCAATGGAATGGGAATACGCGGCTTCTATCGGTGCATTGGGCTGTTTACGCTCACGTACGCTGGTCATCCAGTTACGTACATGCGCACTGGTGAGCGGATCGCCACCGGTATTGGCGCTGGTCTCTACTTTCTCCTGCGAACTGAGCGTCATCGGGGTCAGCAGGTTCGCATGCATGCCCATTTCTGCAGCTTCTTTTTCGGTAAGGCCGCCGGTGCTGCTGATTTTGTTGGTAGACATATCGATGGTGCCGCCATTGGAATAATAGATCTCTTTCGTGCCCCCGGCAGAGTTATGAAAGCGGCTGCTGTACATTACCTGGAAACCTTTTTCCGGTTCGTTGGAGGGACCGTAGTCAAATACGGCTGTGAGCGTGTCCGGATTTTTACGGCCGTCATGCCACATATAAATACCGCCGTTGGCCACCGCGCTGCGTGGGTGTTTCAGGCCGCTGAACCAATGCACAGTGTCTATCTGATGTGTCATCCATTGTCCGAAAATACCGGAGGAATAAGGCCAGAACAGCCGGTACTCAAGGTATTTGCGCGGGTCCCAGCTATCGTTAGGGCGACCGGCCAGGAAACGTTTCCAGTCCGTGTCCGACTCCCGGATGCTCTTCACCAGGTCGGGCCGCCGCCAGCGTCCCGGCTGGTTTACGTTCCACGTCATTTCCACCATGGTGATATCGCCAAACTTGCCTTCCTTAATGAAATTGGCCGCTGCGTGGTAACTGGTGCCGCTGCGCCGCTGCGTGCCCACCTGCATGATCTTCCCCGACTCTTTTACGGCTTTCAGCGCGTTACGGGCATCTTCCATGGTTTCAGCAAACGGTTTTTCGCTGTATACGTCGCACTTGTTCTTCACCGCTTCAATGGTATGATAGGCATGCTGGAAATCGGCTGAGGCAATAAAGACGGCGTCCAGGTTTTTAACCCGGTACAGTTCATCGTTGTTGACACAGGCCTGTACCTGGTGCCCTGTCTTCTGCTCCAGGAAGGCTTTGCCTTCTTCCCTGCGGCGGTTCCAGATATCGGAAACAGCGATCAGGTCGAAGTTCAGTTCTTTGTTATGGCTGAAGAAAGAAGGCATCAATGCCTGCCGGGCACGGTCGGAAAAACCTACCAGTCCCACATTTACCCTGTCATTGGCGCCCAGGATGCGGGCATAGCTGCTGGCTGGCATTCCCATAGCCGTAATCGTTAGTCCTGCTCCTGCCATCAGGGACTGTTGCAGAAATTCCCGCCTTGTCTTTTTAGTGGATGTCATTGTACAAGTATTTATTTTTTTCCGGAGATATGATATACTTCCCTGAGTTGCCCTTCCAGGTACGCCACCGCCGGCGCATATTCCCTGGCAGGATCTGTCCATTTGCATTCCATCATGATCCGTCCTTTATAACCGATGTCCCGCAGCGCTGCCAGGTAGGGCCGGAAATCCTGCTTCTCCGTGCCGGGCGCGGAACGTTTCTCCCGTTCTGCTATGTGGCAGTGCGCCAATATCCCTCTGGCTTTTGCAATATTGGCTGCCGGCTCATTTTCCCGCAACATGTGATAGATGTCGGCCGTAAGCCGGAAATTAGGATGGTCCACGGCCGTCACGACTTCACAACCTTCCGCCAAAGTGTTTACAAAATTGGTTTCGGTAGCGTTCAGATTTTCCATGGAAATGAGGCAGTTATGCTTCGCAGCAATACCGGCCATTTTGCGGGCCAGCCGGATAAACTGCCCCTTCGCCGCTGCCCTGTCAACCCCTTCCGGAATTTTCCTGGCCTCTCCGCTGCCTAATACAATCAGCCTGATACCCGCCTTCTCCGCCCGCTGCATGACAGTGTCCACATACCCCAATATCCATGCTTCGTTGACATCCGGCCCCATTAATTTGAGATACCCCGGTATGAACAGGTTGCAAGTCTGTATATGGCAACGGGCACGCTTTAATTGCTGTAAATAGGCGGCAAAGGCTTCCTCACTTACCGCGGGCGCCAGTATCCTTTTGACGGTTTCCTCGAGGTACTCAAAGCCAGCCGCATTAGCCAGACTGTCACTGTCCACCGAGGCAGTAATGCCCAGAGAAGGCATAGTACCCCTATTACCCGCAGGCGATTGTGCATTCGATTGCAAAAAAGTAATGAAACCCAGGAGGAACAGGCCTGTCAGTGCGTTTTTCATAATGTGGAAAGCCCGGAAAAGAAAAGGCTATGGAAAAAGTAATCATTATCCGGGAAAAATCATAATCATTTTGATATGCGGTTATTTTGACGCTTAGCCATTAAAACAGCCCGCATCAAAATAGCTAAATAACCAGATATCAAAATGTCTTCAGTGTTTCCAGCAGGGGCTCTACCTGCCGCCGGAAATCATGTTGCAGGTCTTCATGCAGCCCCACTACCACCTTCACGATCTTTTTCAGCTGGGCGGCATAAAGATTATGCAGCACCGTGCTCTTATGCCGCAACAGGCTGGAATCCACCAACCGCTCACAAAAATAAATCAACAGCTCCGCCTCTGCCGGCTTGGAGCCCATGTAACGGATATGTTTGTTGACCAGCCGCAGTATTTTACGCAACCGTTTTTTGGCGTTGTGCAGATTGCTGCCGGTCATCTCTTCAAACCCATTGTCCACCTCCGTTTTCACCGCGTTGATGTAGCCCTGTTCATCGTCAGCGTCGAACAACAGGTAAGTCAGCAGTTCCTTGTTTTCCTTTTTATATTTGGCCAGACGCAGGCATAAGGCCGCCAGCTGCGCCGGAGGCACGGAGGCCAGCTCTTTCTTCAACTCATTAATGGACGCTGTCTTCATCTTGGTTTTATTGCGGCATCGAAAATACAATTAAATAGGATGGTACAACACCTATGTCCGCGCCACATGGCTTAATTAGTTAAATTGCAATGCTTCGAGAACCCCATTTACTCACTCTAAACAACCTCTGACTATGAAAACACGCTATGTGTTGGCTGCCGCTATCGGTTGCCTGTTAACAGTTAACACTGTCTCCGCCCAGATGGACTCCGCTGCGGCCCACAAGGCATGGATGGCCTACATGACGCCCGGGCCCGAACATCAGCAACTGGCTAAAACCGAAGGTGACTGGACCACCGACATGACCTTCTGGAAAGGTCCCGGTGCCGCCCCTGAAAAGGCTACCGGCAGCTGCTCCAACAAAATGATCCTGGGCGGCCGTTACCAGGAAAGCCGCTTTACCTCCGATATGATGGGCATGCCCTTCGAAGGTCTCGGTACCACCGCCTACGACAATGCCAGGAAAATGTACCTCAACACCTGGATCGACAATATGGGCACCGGTATGATGATGATGGAAGGCAAATGGGACCCTTCCGCCAACGCTATTGTTTACCGGGGAAAATCATTTGATCCCTCCTCCCAAAAAACTATGGAGCTGCGCCAGGTGATCAAATTCCAGGATGCTGACCACTACTCCATGGAAATGTACCGCATGGCCAATGGCAAGGAATTCAAAGAAATGGAGATCGCCTTCAAACGGAAATAAAAATTATAAAGGTTTCCGGCACCAACGGCCCCTGCTCTCCAGGCACGGGCCGTTGCCGTTTCCCCCATCTTACTTAAAACCCTGTTAAAAAGCCCGCCGGCATTTGATTTGTTGGGAGGTTGCCGCTATTTTTGAAACGATCGCCAGTAACACCCTGGCGTCTTGAATCACAAAGTCTCCCTGATATGAAAACACTCCTGACCACCCTCCTCCTATGCCTCGGGCTTTCCGCCACTATGAGAGCGCAAACCGGCAAACAGCTGCCTGCTGAGATGGTACAGTTCTTCCTTGGCAACTGGACCGGCGAAGGCGCGTTCGCCAGCGGCAAAAAAATTGCCGCCGACCTCAGTTTCAAACTATCGCTGGACAGTGCCTGGATCATGTACGAACATACTGACAAAGCCCCCAACCGTTACAAGGCCCTTTCCATGTGGGGCGTTGACAAACAAACGGGCCAGTTGACAGACTACGTCTTTGACAACTTCCAGGGGCACCGGCAATTTTTCGCCGATGGCTGGCAGGAAGGCAAACTCACGCTCACCCGGCAGATCCCCCGGCCAACCAACAATGTGCTGTATGAACGCTTCCGCTACGAAAAGCTTTCTTCCCAATCATTTAAGATGAGCTATGAGACCAGCACAGACGCTAATACCTGGAAACTGGTAGACTATCTTACGTTTACCAGGAAGTAAAAAGCCCTTCCAGGTGGGCTGCAACGAAACACATAATTATCAAAACGAATATAAACAAAACCCGTACGGATATTAAGTCATGCCCGCAGGGATAATAGCTGGCGTTATCTTTGAAACGTCCGCTATTTATCCGCCAATTGAACGAAGGTCCATATGAAAATCAGCAACTCTGCCTCTAAAAGCGCGGAACAGATCTTTTCAGAAATACAACGGCGTTTTCCGGGTGCCCGGTTATGGAGACCATTAACAGGTACTCCTGTGATCGCAGTACAGCATCGGGGCTTCCGTTTTTTGTTGCGCTATAAAAAAGACCACCTGCGGCTGGATTTTCTTCCGCCGTTGTTATGGCTGGCAGGCGGCGTGCTGACGACTTTTGTGTTGTCCACGGCAGCAACGAGCCTGATCTACCGGGAGTTGACCATCAATATTGGCGGCATCATTCCGGTGATAGCAGGATTCCTGCTTATCAGGATGTTGTTCAAATCTTCCCGCAGGGAAACATTTGAACGCTTCCAAAGTGAAATAAACGTTCTGGTGAACACCGTGGCAGCACCGGCTTCTACATTGTTCAGTCATATATAGTTTGTTCTCCGGAAGACCCTATTATGTTTAAGCTGTTATGTCGGCCTTTTATTCTTTGTTGATAACCTTGCAGGTATTACCACCCGGTAATACCTGATTTTTTTCTACTTTTAACAACATGAGCGATAACCCATATCCGAGACCATGATCCGTACGTTGATTATTGATGATGAACCAGCCATCCGCAAAGACCTGGAATGGCTGATGAAACGATACCCCGATTTCCTTGTGCTGGGCAGCTGCGGCAGCATAGCCGAAGCCAGGGTGATCATCCCCAATACGGAACCCGAACTGTTGTTGCTGGACATTGAACTGGCCGACGGCACCGGATTTGACCTGCTACAGGAGTTTCCCGACAGAAATTTCCGCATCATATTTATTACTGCATATAACGAGCATGCGATCAAGGCCATCAAGTTCGGGGCTTTTGACTACCTGCTCAAACCGGTGGACGAAGAGGAGCTGATGGCCACGCTCAAAAGGCTGTTGTCTGAAACGCCCGTCAACACCCGCACGCAGATGGATATTACCGACAGCCATCTGCAACCCAAAAAAACAGGGCTGCAGAACCGGATCGTGCTTCGCTCCTCGCAGTACCTGCAGGTAGTGCCTTTCGAGGAAATCCTCTACTGCCAGGCCGATGGCAGTTACACCACCTTCCACCTGTCCGATAAAAGAAAGGTGATGGTTTCCCGTCCTATCAAAGAATACGAGGAACTGTTGCCCGAAAGCTGGTTTATTCGCATCCATCAGTCATATATCGTCAATCATCACTGTATTGACCGTTTTCTCAAAGATGGTATCCTGGTCCTGAAAGACGGCACCGAGATCCCTGTTTCCGCCCGTAAACGGGAATATGTCCGGCAGTTCCTGATGGGCGACCATTAACAGAATGTACATGCATATAGGCCGACAAGCGATTTTATTATTTATATGTCTGTGCTGCACCTTCTGCGCGTGCCGCCCCAAATCTGCTGACCAGCAGCCATCAGGCCCCGCTGACATCGCTGCGTCACCGGTAGTAAAAGAACTACAGCACCTGATTGACTCCGGCGCAAACTGGGACGGGCCACAGGCCATGGACCGGCTGGCACGGCTCAAAGGCAGCGCCTTGCAGGCTGGTCCCATTGCCAGCGGCTATTATTATTACCTTGAAGGCATGCATTACTGGTATGCCGACAGTAACCAGGCGGCCATCAGCAGCTTCACGCGCATGCTGCCGGTCAAACCGACGGACACCAGTCAACTGGCAGACCTGGTCATTCTGCAGCAACTGGGGCTGCTACAGGTACGGCTGGCCAGCAAAATCGATGACAGCACTTTCACCCGCCTGTTCCATCTCATTGCCCTGGCAGAAAAATACCAGTATCCCGGCAGCTGGCGCGTATATGACCTCGCGGCAGAAATTTACTTCCGTTTCGGCGACTACGACAAGGCAGAGACCTATGCCGCTATGGCGCGGGACAGCTACCCGGTTGCCGATGACTACTTCCGGCTCTCTCTTTTTATGGAAGAACGGTCACGCATCTACGAACGCCGGCATCAGTACCGGCAGGCGCTCCAGTACCAGGACAGCGCCCTGCAATACGCCCTGCAACAGTCCGACACTGTTCGCCTGGCCACCGTGTACAGCGCGCTGGGCGTGCTGTACGAGAAAACAGGCGACAAGCCGCGGGGACATGCCCTGATGGAAAAAGCGTTTAACATCAAAGAAAAAATCAATAAAGTCAGTTTCCAGGAATATATCAATTACGGGCAGCTCCACCAGGAAAAAAAGGACTACCCAATGGCCCTGCAATACCTGCACAAAGCCCTTGAAAAAGCCCGCCAGGCCAATAACAGCGGTAACCTGAGCATTGCCTTCAACGGCATCTACCAGGTTTATTATGATAAAGGCGATTACAAAAACGCCGTCCGCTACCTCGATTCAGCCGCCGAAACGGCCCTTGCAGAGCAGGAAGACAGGCAGCTCAGAAAAATTGTGGAGATACAGGCCCTGAACGAACTCAAAGTACAACAGCATAAAACGCAGGACCTGAGCCGGCAGTATAACAACCAGGCCATCATTGCCCGCCAGCAGCAGGTCATATTACTGATCATCATTATCCTGCTGGCACTTGGCCTGCTGATCACCTTCCTGCTGATACGGCAGCGTAAACTGGTGACCCAGAAAATGAGCATCGAGCTGGAACAACGGCTGCTGCGCAGCCAGATGGAGCCGCATTTTATCTTCAATACCCTGTCCGTATTACAGAGCTTCATCCGCCGGGATGAAAAAGAAAAGTCAGTCAAATACCTCAATAAATTTGCGCGGCTGCTGCGGCTTAACCTGGAGAACTCGCGCCACAACCTCGTGCGGCTGCAACAGGAAACCGAAGCGCTGGAAAACTACCTCAGTCTCCAGGCCGTCCGTTTCGATAACCTCTTCGGCTATACGATCCACGATATTCCTTCCGAAGAAAGCAGTGGTGTCTGTATCCCTCCCATGCTGCTGCAACCGTTTGTGGAGAATGCCATCCAGCATGGCATGCGCAACATTGCCCATCGCGGCCATATTGCCATTACCCTGCAACTGCAGGGCGACCTGCTGCATTGCGTTATAGAAGATAACGGCCAGGGCCTGCAGCCGGCCAAAAACAAGGAGAAGAATTCCCTGTCAAGCATTATTACGCAGGAACGGCTGAAAATACTGAGCATACAGACCGGCAAACTGGCCTCGCTGACCATCACTGACAAAGCCGGCGAAGGACGTACAGGCGTTCGCGTTACCCTTATCATACCCACGCAACGTTGCTAAAATCCATGGTGGCGAAAATAGCAACAGCCATGGCGATTGCGCCATTACTGCATTAAAAAGGGATTATTTTTCCGCCAGAATGAACCAAATACCAGGTTTACCACTTATTATTAGTAGCTGTTGACAGCGCAGGCAGCGGACAGAACGGAACACGCCCCAAAAACATTGTTTATCAGAGAAAAGTGTAGTATCCTTACAACTGGTTACAGTGAGCCGGTATTACAGTCCGGACAGATGATTTTTGTATGCTGATAGTATCAAACCCGAAACAAACATTCACACATGGGCAACAGGACCTATTTAACCATCAGGACCGCTCCTGATCAGCAGGAAGTATTGTTTGAAGGCAACAACAGCCTGGCGTACTTCTGGTTACTGTTACTGAAGAGGAAAGATATAGAGCAGGTGCAGCCGGCTTTTCAGACCTTGTATGCCGGCGGGGACGACGAAGAAGACGATAATGCGCCCGAAGACAGCTATGTAGACACCGATATCCGGATACCGCTGGACGAGGCCCTTCATAATGCCGCCGCCCACCGCTCCTATGTAGAGCGGGTGTATCCTGCCCTGTTGCCGCTTTATGACGACTGGCGGGCTTATCTTGCCACCGTGCCGTCCCATGACAACATGCTGTATATCGACCTGGAGGAATTCAGCGGTTTTTATGTCAACGTGAACCAGTTCATCGGCGAGCTGCTGGACTTCTACACGCATGTATCCGGCAACAAAGCCTACTTCAGGCCGGCCATCCCTGACACCACCGGCTGGGAAGCCATTGGCCGCAAGCAGTTTTATGACTATTCCGGGCACTACCGCAATACGCCGGAAATAGTGGACTACCAGCAAAAGAGCCGCCCCGACCGGCCGCTCCCGTTGGGCTATAAACTACTGATCGGCTGCTGGGTGGTTTTCAGTTTGCTGCTGCTGGGAGGCGGGTTTTATAGCCTTGGCTTCTTTCACTCCGTATGGCTGCAGGCGTTAATGGCGCTGGTCATACTGTTGCCCATTCTGCTGATTATTATCGGCGGGCTGGTATGGCTTATTAATAAGGGAACACAAAAGACGAAGTAGTATATATATAGGAGACCATGCAATTACCACTTTACCAGATAGATGCCTTCACCGACCGGCTTTTCGGCGGGAACCCCGCCTGTGTGATGCCCCTGGAGGAATGGCTGCCAGATGAATTGTTATTACAGATAGCCCGCGAGAATGCCGTTGCGGAAACGGCTTTTTTTCTGCCGCAGGGCAATGGGTATGCCTTACGGTGGTTTACCCCGGAGATAGAAATGGACCTCTGTGGCCATGCCACGCTGGCTACCGCCCATGCCATCCGTACCCTGCATGCCTATGCTGGTGATACGCTGCATTTCCATTCCCGCAGCGGCCTGCTGAAAGTTACATTTGAAGGGGAACGGTACGGGCTGACGTTCCCGGCACGCCAGCCCGTGCCCGCGGTGTTGCCGCCGGAGATAGCCGAATCGCTCGACCGTATGCCCGTGGCCGTTTTACAGGCGCGGGACTATGTGCTGGTATATGAAACGGAAACGGATATACGACAGATACAGGTCAACCGTCAGCTGCTGGACCGTATCAACCTGGACCCTGGCGGCGTGGTGATCACGGCCCGGGGACAGGACTGCGACTTTGTGTCCCGTTTCTTTACGCCGCAGGCTTCCATTTTTGAAGACCCGGTGACTGGTTCCGCCCATTGCTCGCTGATACCCTATTGGAGCGAGCGCCTTCATAAGAAGGAACTGCTGGCCCGGCAGCTGTCGGACCGTGGCGGCACCCTGTACTGCACAGATGAAGGCGACCATGTGAAGATGGCCGGTTACGCGCGCACCTACTTCACCGGACAGTGCGAAGTGCCCGCTAACAGTCATTTCTAAGAGATGACCACTTGATATTCTTATCTTGATTCAAAATTCATTTTGACATACTAAGTATACTTATTATCTTTGCACTTATAATAACAATCCATATGATACAGCATTCCTATTCGCTGACCACTACCGCCGTTACACAGGCACAGATCTGGAAACTCATATCTGACATTGACAATTGGAAAAGCTGGGATACCGGCGTGACCTCCTCCCTGCTGCATGGCCGTTTTGAGACCGGCCAGTACTTTACGTTGCAGCCGCAGGGTGGGCCCAAAGTACGGATACAACTGGAAGAAGTGAGGAACAACGAATATTTCCGCGACCTCACCCGATTTCCGCTGGCTAAAATGTACGGGGAACATTGGTATGAGGTAACACCGGAAGGATTAAAGCTGACAGTCACCATGACGATGAAAGGTTTACTGGCCCCGTTGTGGAACAAGATCGTCATGAAAAATATTGTGGCCGGCCTGGAGGAAGATGTACAACGGCAGATTGAAGCTGCCAGAAAGCTTTGATGGCTTTAGTTTTGAATTGGCGGTTAAAAATCTTTTCTTTGAACAGCGAACTACCGGTAAGTATGAAAACAAATGACAGCGCCTTTGGCGTAGAGAAAGCAGAAGACAGCTCCGGATTCCTGTTATGGCAGGTAACCACTTTATGGCAGCGGGAAATCAGGGCTATCCTGGCCCCGCTGGACCTTACCCACGCGCAGTTTGTGTTGCTGGCCACGCTCCTTTGGCTGTCGCAACACCAGGAAAGCGTTACACAGATAGACATTTCCCAAAACAGTAAGGTAGACCCGATGACCACCTCAACAGTGTTGCGGACGCTACAGACGAAAGGACTGATTGTACGCAGGGAGCATGCTACCGACACGCGGGCCAAGGCAGTGGCGCTGACACCGGCCGGTCAACAGCTCACTAAACAGGCCGTTGCCGTGGTGGAAAAGTTTGATCTCGCATTTTTCAGCAGGCTTGGCGGCGATCTTAAGGCGTTTAACCGGCAACTGCATCAGTTGATCATGCCTGGTCCGACCACCTGAATTTGTCGCGATCTTCCCTTTATCGTGTGTAAAATTTCACCCCGGCAATAACCAGGCTACCGTTACGGTGGCCTTTTTTATCTCCCTAAATTAAAAATAAAAATCTGGTTTTCAGTTTATTACAATAACATATTGTATTTTTACCTCAGATTATCCGGGATCAGCGGCTAACTTTACAAGAGGCTTTTGTTAATCTTTAAATATGTAGAAATATTTATCATTTATTTAACAGGTTTTTGTTAAATTTAGCTAAATGCAGGATGGAAGTTCATCATCGGCTCCAATCCAATGCCACCCAGGGTAACCATTAATGACATTCTCGAGTGTAACCTCACCAGAAAAACTTACAATCCAGATGAAAGCAATTGTCGTCTTTATCAGGTCGCTCGCTCATTTAGGGAGGAGTAACTTCTACGAAAAAGAACTCAATTTCCGGATCTCCAAGATCAATATTGTCACCTTATTGCTGATCGTATTGGGTACAGGCTTTGGCCTTACATATTGGCTTAACTCCGGATACCTGAGTATTCTGATAGCGACATTATTGGGCAATGTACTGTTTGGACTGGTCATGTACCTCAATAAAAAGCGGAAACATGTGGCGGCGGGCATTATGCTTCAGATAACGATTAATTTATCGACACTTTATTTCGGCAGCATCCTGTCAGTAGCGGTGGACCCCATCTGGCTCACGCTTTTTCTGTTGATTTCCTGCCTTTCATTTATTAAAGTAGGGCCTGCACAGACCTATTGTCTGGCTATTTCAGCGGCCACCCTGCTTTTCCTGGAGCTGAACCGCGCTTTTCACCTGATACCGCCCAAGGACTTCAGCCCGGAAATGCTTAGCCTGATCTACTATTGCACGGCTTTTACCGTACTAACGCTGACGTCTATATCATTAGTCACCCTGGTACATTATAATGCCAAACTGTTTCAGACCATCAAAGTGCGCAACGAGCAACTGACCTCCCTGAATCAGGAGTTGCATGCCAGTAACACAAGACTGGAACATCAGGTAAAAGAAAGAACGGCCGATCTGGAAAAAGCGGTCACTGCTAAAAATATTTATGTTCGGGAACTGACCCATGAACTCAGAACACCGCTGAATGCCATATATAGTATTGCGCAACTGAAACTGTTGTCCGGTAAAGACAAAGCCAAAAGTGAGCAAAAGGTGGACGAAGACCTGTTCGTGGCATGCCGCAACCTGCAAACCCTGATCAACAACACGCAGGACAAATGCAAGCTGGACACCGGCAATTTTGACGAGGTCAAAAAAGAGCCCATCCTTCTCTACAGCTGGATCAGCAACATCGTGAACATCTACCAGTATTTCGCCAATGAAAAACGGGTTAAAATAGAGCTGGAGGTACAGGAGTCTTTCCCGACCGCTATCGTGGAAGACAGTATCAAACTGACGAAGATCGTTAACAACATCCTGGTGAACGCCATTAAGTTCACCCGCAGCAATACGTCCATCTTCCTGCGCCTTTACCGGGACGACACACACTGGCACATCGCTGTGAGGGACCAGGGAGCGGGCATTTCCCCCGACAGGATCGCGACGCTGTTCAAGGAATTTACCCGCACCACCATCAATTTTGCGGAAGGCAGCGGGCTGGGACTCAATATTACCCATCACCTGGTGCGTATACTTGGCGGCAATATCCAGGTGCGCAGCGAGATGGAAGACGGAACGGAATTCGTGGTGTCGTTACCGTTAACACCGTTTACCGGGGAGATAAAATCCGCTACGGTGGAAGTCAAAGAAAACAACCTCATTTCTTTTGAAGGTAAAAAAATACTCGTGGTAGAAGATGATGTGATGACCCAGCGTTATCTGTCGCTTCTGCTGAGCAAACGCGGCTTCTCTATCATGCATGCCGACAATGGCCAGGAAGCCCTGCTCAAAGCCCACAACCATCCGGATGCCATCATTCTTGATATGAGCCTTCCGGGAAAATCGGGCAAAGATGTACTGATGGAATTAAAATCAAATCCTGCGTTGAGACATATCCCTGTTATCGCCGCATCCGCAGATACCGATGAAACAAATATTGATGAAATAATGCTGGAGGGGGCCAGCGCTTATATGATCAAGCCAATCGATTTCCATATCCTTGTTGATGTGCTGGTCAAAAACCTACTTACAGGAGCAATCGTTAAAAATTAGTTTTAAGCAGATATCAACCGTTTTCCGTTTCTATTTTCGCACCTTACCAGTGCGACTGGTACCCTTTTGTTTATCACCGTTTGCACATTATTTATGAATCAAACCGAAACTGCTAAGATTGTCATTCCGAGGCTGTATTGCCCATTCCCTACCAGGGTTAGCCCATATGTGGAACTGGTAGCGTCCAACACCTTTGAATTCCTGCACAAATACCAGCTGCTTGACAGTCCGGAGGAAGAGCGCCATTTCGCCCGGTACAAAATGGCCTGGATGACCTGCCGTACCATGCCCGAGGCAGGATTTGAATTGTTGTGCTGCATCGACAACCTTTATAGCTGGCTCTTCGTGCTCGACGAGCAGTTGGACCATGTTACACCGTCGACGGCCTACATCCGGGAAGAGAACTATCTGCAACAGCTGATAGACGGCTTCTCCTATGTGCTTAAATACAAGGTGTCCCCTGTTGACAACAAGTTTTTTCATGCGCTGGCTGACATCTGCGTGCGACTGGACGCACTGAGCAGGCCCAGCTGGCAATCGCAGTTCCTGATCAGCGTACAGGCCACCTTCGAAGCTGCCATCTGGGAAGCCAAAAACAACAAAAACAGGGAAAGGCATCCTACTGTAGCACAGTACATGCATATGCGCCTGTTTTTCTCCGCGGCCAATATCGGCACCGATATCAATGAACTGGCCACGGGCGTATGGTTACCCATGTATGTGCTGCAACATCCGGACATGGTACATCTTACGTCGCTGGCCAGAAGAGTGGTATGCTGGGCCAACGACCTGTTCTCCCTCCGCAAGGAACTGGAGCATGGAGATGAGCATAACCTGGTGATGATGCTCAAACACCACCACAACACTACCCTTGAAGAGGCAGTGTTGATGGCGGCATCTATTCATGATGATGAAATCAGAGAGTTTGTATCCTGCAGGGCGGCATTTCCTGACTTTGGGGAAGAACTGAACAAAAGGATACAGATCTATGTGGATGGATTGGAAACGATGGTTGCCGGCTTCTTTTACTGGAGCATCACAGATACTCCGAGATATAACCCTTACTGATATACGCCCACGGCTGTAAACGTGACCGGTAATCCCGTAAAGCCTGTGATAATCGTACTTGGCGTCATCTCAATCCGGGCCCCCTCTTTAATCCGGAGCTTCCTGATACGGGAGAACACTACCTTTAATGCAATTTCAGTTTCCATCTTGGCCAGCGGCACACCAAAACAATAATGGATGCCGTGCCCGAAGCTCAGGCTGTCTGCGTGGTTAGGCCGGCGGAAATCAAACTTGTCCGGTTCAGGGAACACCGCCGGATCATGGTTGGCCGCAATCAGCCAGATATTCAGGTAGTCTCCTTTTTTGATTTGCTGCCCGCCCAGCTCCAGGTCGTGCTTAGCGACGCGGGTCATGGATTTGGCGGAAGGCAACACCCGCAATACTTCATTGATGATGTTATCAAAATCTTCCGGGTGTTCCAGGTAATGCTCCAGCACCTCCGGATGATTGGAGAAAGTATAAGCGATGTTGCCCAGCAAAGAAGACGTTGTTTCAAAGCCCGCGAGGAACATGCCTACTACCGTGCCCAGCAGATCTTCGTTATTGAGCCGCTCTCCGTTCACCTCCGATTGCAACAGGTGAGAAATCAAATCATCTTTAGGTTCTACCCTGCGCATCTCTATCATCTTATCGAGATAGTCCGCGATTTGTTTCTGTGCAGCGAAAGAAGCCTGCATTTCTTCCATGGTGTTTACGTTGGTCACAATGGTAGTTACCCAGCGATGCACCTGCGCATGGTCTTCTGCCGGGATGCCCAGCAGTTGAGCGATGACACGGTTGGGCAGCGCGATGGCAAAATCATGGATAAAGTCCATCTCCCCTTTTTCCAGCCATGGTTCTATTATTTCTTCACACTGTTGCCTAATCCAGTCAGCATGTTTGGAGATCACGGACGGCACAAACACTTTCGCAACGAGCGAACGCAGTTTCTTATGGTCCGGAGGATCGCTCTGGTTCAGGTTTCTACCCATGATATTCTGTCCCAGGTTAGGGATAAACAAATTGGAGAAGGCGTTGTAATCGCCGAGCGCCTGTTTGGCCTCTTTATGCGAAAAGATCTGCCATGCTCCTTTAACGCCGTAATAAAAAACAAATTCCGGATCATACACGACCGGGTTTTCAGATCTCATTTTTGCAAACCAGGGAATTGAATTAGGAGAAATCATAAGTGACAATCGTTTGTGCGGCCATCATATGCAGTGGCCGCTGGTACAAGAAAACGGTGATAAAAGAAGAAAAACGGTGATAAACAGTTTATCGGTACAATAAACAAAATACAACTTGTATTGCTATCTATCGCTTCACCTGAGCACTGTTAACCGAGCGTTAATCATACACCCTTTACGAGTAATCCCTGTTAAGCGCATGTTATGCTGATTTACCGCTGATCGTAATTGACAACCATCATATAATTTAGGTGTTATCTTTCAGGTATTGTTTACACCTACCTCCGCATCTATGGTTAAGAGAAAAATCAGAAAAACCGTACCATTGCCCAACGCACTGGAAAACATGTTGCACGAACTGCTCCAGGAAGCCGCCACACTGCAGGCCACAGATATCCGGCTGGCTGCCGACAAAACAGCCGCAGCATGGGCGTTGGTGCCAGCTCCCCGATTTAATACCAACTGTACCCTGATGGTGCTTAACGACCATCTGCTGCGTTTGCTGGATGCCGGCCGTATACAGGAGGCGAGCAATATCGCGGGGCTCTGGGTGGCGGACATAGAATCCTGCACGGAACCGGCGCATGAACCCAGGCCTTACATCCTGTTTGCCGCTTCTTTGCTTTATCTGCGTAAGCCTGCAGAAGCCAGGACCATACTGCGGATGGTCCGTAATTACGGTGCACGCAAATGGGACTTCAAAGGGCTGGCGCCATTTTACTGGGACCTTTTTACCAATCCGCAGATGCCTGATGCCGTGGTGATGGAACGTTTTCAACAGGAAGTATTGCAGCCTGCGCAGCAGTACCCTGCACCGGAACCGTTTGAACTGCATCCGTTCATTATAGATCATATGCAGCCGCTGCTTCAGCAGGGCCACAGCGCCTTTGCCGCCGGCAACTATGAAAAGGCCGCCCGCGCCTGGATAAGGGCATTGAAACAGATTCCTGGTCCGCAAACGGTATTTGGCCAGAGCCTTACTTTAAATGCCGCCATCGGCGATGCCTTTTTTCTGATGCGGGACTACCAACAGGCATTGCCCTATCTCGAAGCTGCCAGGGCCAATACAGCGGAAGACGGACAAACCAACGCCTTTGTACTGATGCGCCTTGGAGAGGTGCTGCTGGAGCTGGAAGAGCACTGGGACGCCCGTGAATACCTGCTGCGCGCGCATATGCTCGGTGGGGACAAACTTTTTGAAAACGAGGAACAACCTTATCTGGATTTTCTGCAATCCTGCCTGAAACCAGCCCGAAGATGAATTAGGAATTACGAATTACAAATTACGAATTACGAATTACGAATGAAGGGTTGTTTTATGGGATGGTTGCTTTGTGACCATACAAGCGTAGGCGCTTCTCCGTTAGCAACGGAGAGGCGCCTACGTTTTTGGCGGCATACAAGGTTATGCCGGGAAAGTGTTCGCGTTATGCAGGGAAGGTATCTGCCCGTTCGGCCCAGATAGTGCCCGGGTACGTTTCCCGTAACTCACGCCAATAGGGTACCAGCGCGTCGAACGATTTGCCTTCGGCAAAGAAGGCAGCCACCCCCAGCCAGTACAATACCTCCTGATGCAGCGCAGGGTGCAGGTCTTCAGAGACCATCCCTTTCAGCAGGGTGATACCGTCTGCCGGCTTGCCGCGGCGCATGGCCAGCAATGCCCTGCCAATCGTTAGTTCCGACAGCAACTGGTGTGGCGGCAGATAACCGGTAGCTTCCCGTAGCACATTACCATCCGGTGCATACATGAAAAAAGCGGGTGCCCATATCAGCGCCCGCGTCAGGTATTTGGTAGTGAATGCCTTGGTCACTTCCTTCACATTGAATTTCACCAGCACGTAATGTTGTTCCAGGTAATCGCGTACCTGTTCATCTTCGTATGTCACCGCGTCCATGCGCTGGCACCCTTTACAACCGTCTGCCCAGAAATCGATCAGCAATGGCCGCTGTGTGGCCTTTGCCAGTTCAAATGCATCCTCCACCTGTTGCCCTGTAAAATGTTTGATAGCTGTTTCCATATACCTATGAATTTTGTTGATCAAAGGTAGTCACCGGTTCAACATGAGAAAAATGAATACTTTTCTTACTTTTGATGAAAACTATTCATGATCACTACAAACGATCTTCAGCTGGTGTCCCATATCGTAGCAGAGGGTTCGCTTACCCGGGCCGCCGGGAAAATGTACCTGACACAGTCGGCCCTGAGCCATCAGTTGAAAGACCTGGAAAAAAGAACAGGCCTGCCGATGTTTGAGCGGGTCAACAAAAAGCTGTTGCTGACGGCTGCCGGTCGCAGGGTGATGGAGAGCGCCACCAATATACTGCCGCAGCTGACGCGCCTGCAGGAAGACATACAGGCTTATCGTAAAGGCAAATTACAGACATTACGTATCAGCACGGAATGTTACACCTGTTATCATTGGTTGCCGCGGGTGATCACCGAATTAAAATCGAAGCACCCGCACGTAGAGATCAGCATTGTGGCGGCAGCTACGCAGAAGCCGTTGAGTTATCTGCTGAACGGGGAACTCGACGTAGCGATTATCAGTGACAACGCCGCTCCCGCCGGCGTACACACGCATACGCTTTTTCACGATGAAGTGGTGGTGGTGCTGCCGCGTAACCATCCGTTCGTTGGGCATAAAAAATCGCTGACGGCAGAAGACTTTGCCACAGAGCACCTGCTCTCCTATGATGTAGCAGAAGAAGCCGGCACCCATAATATGATGCGGGACTTTTTCCGGGAGTCGCGGCCTAAAGCCATCACCCGGCTGCAGCTCACTGAAGCTATTGTGGAGATGATCCGGGCAGGCATGGGGATTGGCATTTTTGCCACCTGGGCCATTGCGCCTTATCTACAACACCGGGACCTTATTACGCTGCCTTTGCAAACGCCGATGCGCAAGCGGACCTGGAGAGCTGCTTGCCTGGACAAGAACAACCCGTTGATACGGCAGTTTGTGGAGCATATCCGGCAGTATTTCAAAGCCGCAGACCAGAAACAGTCCAAATAGCGTATTTTAGATTTAAAAAAGATGCGCTATCTGTACCTGGCCCTGCCAGCCCTTTTTGTTGTTAACGCCTTGCAGGCCCAATCTGAAACTTCCGGGGTGAAACAAACCATCGATAAGATGTTTACAGCCATGCATAACAGCGACAGCGTGGCGCTCCGCGAATGTTTTTCCCCTACTGCCGTGTTTCAGACCATCGATGAGCATAAAGGCGGCACTACGGTAAAGAATGTATCAGTAGAACGTTTTGCCAGCATCATTGCGGGTACGCCCAAGGGTGACCTCGACGAGCGTATCACCTATGGCCCTATACAGACAGATGACCACCTGGCTTCCGTATGGACGCCCTATCGCTTCTATCACCAGGGCAAGTTCCATCATTGTGGCGTCAACTCCTTTCAGCTGGTGAAGCTGGGAAAAGAATGGAAAATCCAGTATGTCATTGATACCCGCCGCAAAGATAACTGTGTGGAAGACAATACCACCCCTCCCCCTGCACAATAGTCCGCCGGGAAATTCACTGAAATTTACAAAACAGCTCCATCCATCAAGGCCGGCGACCGGCAATAAATATTTATGTAAGTAGTTACTATTATCTATGTTCTTTTGCCCCAAAAAACCCCAATGAGACTGTCATCTTTGTTTACTTTTATCTTTTTAATTTACGTTACTACTTACGCAAACAAAACGTTCAGCCAGGCTGGCGGCGTATTTTACAGTATTAAAGGCACCTTCGCCACGACGGACAATACACCCGCGCGGGATGTGGTGGTACAACTGTTGCAGGCAGCAGACAAGAAGCTGGTCAAGCTCGAATACACCGACGCACAGGGAACCTTCTCCTTCGATCATCTGCCCGAAGGGCAATACCTGATAGCCACCCAGAGCATGGCCTATGCACCCTGGCTGTCGGCCACTGTTACACTCAACAAAAACACACTACTCGGCACGCTTCGGCTTCAGGCCACTACCACCACGCTGCGCGAAGCCAATGTGACGGCCGTCAAACCATTCATACAGCAACAGTATGACAAAACCACCCTTAACGTGGCCGGTTCCATATCCGCCGCCGGCAGTACCGCGCTGGAAGTACTGGAAAAAGCGCCCGGCATCACGATTGATCAGAATGATAATATCGCGATGCGTGGCAGACAGGGCGTGCTGGTAATGATGGACGGCAAACTGGTGCCCATGTCGGGGCAGGAACTGGCCAACCTGTTGCGCAACCTGTCGGCCAACCAGATAGAAAAAATAGACCTGATCACCAATCCATCCGCCAAATATGATGCGGCCGGCAACGCCGGCATCATTGACATACGGCTTCGCAAAGGCCACCAAAGCGGCACTAACGGTAACGTATCCCTCAGCTACGGACAAGGCGTGTATCCTAAAATAAATCCATCCGTCAACTTCAACAGCAAGATGAAAAAGGTCAACCTGTTCGGTTCCTACAATTACAACTACCGGCAGTTTATGAATGACCTCACCATCGAACGGCAGTTTTATGATGCCGCCGGCCATTACACAGGGGGCATCAACTACGACAACTTTTTCCGGCTTGGCTTTAACACCCACAATGCCCGGCTCGGCGCGGACTATAACATCACACCGGACATCACCGTCGGCGTAGTGGCCAACGGCATCTTTAACAATGGCGACATCACGTCCGACAGCAGGGCGGAATCCTTCGACATACAACAACAAAAAACCGGTTCATTCACTACCATCGGAGATAATCATCCGCAAAGAAACAACGGAAGCATCAACCTGAATTATAAACACCGGCTGGACACCAGCGGAAAAGAGTTGTCCGTAGATCTCGACTACGCGCGTTTCAGTAACGATGAACTGCAAAATTACCGGACGTCTTACTTTGACCTGCAACAGGGGCAGTCGAAACCCGATTACCGGCTGTTCGGCAACCTCTCCGGAGAGCTCAGCATCAAGTCCGTCAAAGCAGATTATACCCAACCCCTGAGAAGCCTGGGCGCGCGGCTGGACGCCGGCATCAAAAGCAGTTGGGTTAAAGCGGACAACGATGTGCGTTTTTTTGACCGGAGCAGCGGAACAGACATACTGGACACCGGTAAAAGCAACCGGTTTGTATATGATGAAAACATCAATGCCGCCTATCTCAATGCTTCCAAAAAGTGGGCGCGCCTGAGCATACAGCTGGGCCTTCGCGTGGAAAACACGATCGCCAAAGGATTACAGGTCACCAATAAGGAAAACTTTGACCGCAACTATACACAGTTCTTCCCCAGCGGGTACGTTGGTTATGCGTTCAACAAAACACATGATCTCGGCATATCACTCAGCCGTCGCATCAACCGGCCTTCCTATCGCGAGCTGAACCCGTTCAAAGTGTTCCTCGATCCACTGACCTATTCTACCGGTAACCCCTATCTGAAACCGGAGATCACCAACTCCTTCGAGCTGACACATACCTTCAAAGAAAAATACATCACCAAACTGGGCTTTAGTACCACCACCGATAATATCCTGGTGGTATTGTCTCCCGACAAAGAGCCCAACAGCGTTATTCAAACCGGTCATAACCTCGCCCGGTACAATTATTACAATATCAGTTTCAGTGTGCCCTTCACCGTTGGCCGGTGGTGGAACAGCACCAACGAAGCACTGGCCTACTATGGCGAATACAAAGGCGATCTGGCCAACACCCATCTGAATGCCAGCAGGGTTTCCTTTAACCTCAACAGCATCAACAGTATCACCATCGATCCCAATACCACGATGGAACTGACCGCCACCTATAACAGCCGCACCTATTATGGTTTCCTGGACGTGAAAGGCGTATGGTTTATGGGCATCGGCGCGCAACGGCAGTTATGGAACAAAAAAGCATCGGTGAAACTGAATCTTTCCGACGTGTTCTTTACCAACTACACTAACGCCGTCACCCGGTTGACCGGCTACGGTGAAACCTTCTTCCAGCGCAGGGACAGCCGAGTATTCACCATAACGTTCAACTACAAATTCGGCGGTAATGGTTCCGGTGGCGGCAATAAAAAGACCGGTGGCGCCGAAGAGGAAAAACGCCGGGCGGGATAATTTTGCTAAATTGGCTGCATGAATCTGGTAAATGAACTGGAAGAACTGGCGCTGGCCACACGGCTTAAAAGGCTCAGCGAGCGCCTGTCCCAGGATATAAGCAGGATATATAAGGAGTCCGGACTGGACTTTGAAGCGCGGTGGTTCCTGATACTGGAACTACTGGTGCGGCAGAAGCAGTTGAGCGTTACTGAAATATCCGAAGCCTTGCAGCTTACCCACCCTGCCGTAGTGCAGTTTGTAGATCAGTTGATGGCGCAGGGACTGATCAAAACCTCCGCCGACAGCCGGGACAAACGCCGCCGGTTGATATCGTTGTCGGCCGCCGGTAAACAGATGCACCGGAAGATCAGTCCACTGTTGGACGCCATCCGGGAAGAAAACCGGAAGTGGCTGGAGCAGGCCAGTGCCAGTTTACTCACAGTAATGGGTGAACTGGAGCGCGCACTCGATGAAAAAAGTATGTACAAGCGGGTGAAGATCAGTCTGCTGGAGCGGTCTGAGGAGTAATGCTTTCGCTATAAATAAGTGATGCCCGGGTGCTGTGAGAGCACCCGGGCATTTGTATGTAGGGGTAGTCTGGTATTTGTTAATCCGTTTAAATTATGACGATTTAAACAAAAAATAAAAATTGAAAACTGATATTGCCGGTATCAAATCGACTGTAAATGAATCAAGACCCAGTGTTCGAGTTCAGCGAACATTTTGACGAAGCGCACTTTTATGGCCTATTTGGAAATGACATTGAGGATACTTTGATCTTATTCTACGAAATAAGCGAGCATCTTCCTGGCCAACTCAATGAAGCATCATTTTTTCTGACTGACGGAAACTGGGAAGGGGCCCAGTACGAGATACATCGACTTCGCGGCAGCCTGCGAATAATGGGTCAATACCAACAAGATGCCAACATCTTGCAGCTGCTGATGAAATTACGGGAAACTGACGTTAATGCCACGGAGGTAATTACCACCTTTAAGCAGGTACAATTATTTGTGTTCTCTTTACTACCTCTGATTAACGAGGAAATCAAAAGAATCAGGCTGTATATCAACACTCATTATCGCTCATAAAAAATGGAACTGAAAGTACTTTCTATTGTGACAACGAGCCTGACAACAATTTTCGCAATTATTTACGCCAGGCTCAGTAAACTAAAAATTCTCCGGTATAAAGAAGATATCACCCGGGCCAATGAGGCGCGTCGTGCTACTACCGAACTTTCCACAGGGAACATTGACCAACTGGGGGACGCACTTCAACAATATATCACCGTAATCCAGGAAACGAAGGATGAACTGCGGACATTAATTCAATTGTTCCATCTTACCAGTAAACAAAAAAGAAACGCCGAGCTTGAGTTGCTACGGCGAGAATTGAAGACTACCTACGCATCATTGCGTATTCATTTCGACAATACAGGATTTAAGGATTGTGCCCATTTCATTAAAAGCGATCTATTGGATATTATTATTAAACTACAGAAAAACGGACTGGATGATCCCGACCGATACCAACAAACCATCGACGCAGTAACCTTACGGCAGCATGAACTACGTACAGGCATCAACAGGATACTCTTTCAGATGCAGGGATCTCTTGCGCAATCTTATTCATAACATGCAGGTACTTTGTTTTGCCTCTATCACTGCCGGCAACCCATATATTGACAACCTTGAGCACAGATACCCACGTACATTACGGACCGCCGATTACCGGTCTTTCCTGTTGGAAGTTAAAGCCCATGCCTTTGACGCAATTCTAATTGGCTGCAATGACCGCTCGTGGAAGGAGGTATTGCGGACGAGGCGTATGGCTACAATTGCCCGGAGCAGGCATCCAATCAGCCTGATTGTAATACAACGTTTTTCCGCCGGCCCGCTCCCACCCTGGCTTGTTCGTATTCCCCCGTCATTATATGACTTTCGGTTTGACAACTATCTTTCGCCGGCCTTTTTGCCTCAGGTAGTAACGGTACTTGCACACCGGCGGAAACATCTGCTGCGGCTACATCGGGATGTTCCCGGACTCAAAGGGATGATCGCCATGGACAGACTGATGGGCAGGGTACTACAGTCGACGCTCACCCAAAACCACCTGATAACTGTTCCTACTGAGGTAGATGATAATTTTGAAGCAAAATTCCGGCATCAGTTTCCCGACTTTGTGGTGTTGCATTGCCATAACAGTGATGGGGATTTCGATATTGTCAAACAGGCTACTCATACCATCAAAAGACTGCACCCCGGCTGCATCGTCTACCTCACCTGCGCTGATGAAGCGCTGGAATATTATTCATCCAGATATCGGTTCCAGGAGTATTTTTACGACGAGCTGCTTACCCTTCCGGTCACCGGCAAGCAGTTACTGACAAAGCTCATCAAGCATCTGTCCCATCGCTATCATATCGGCTTTCCTGTCTCATAAAAAAGCCCCCATGCATCGCATGAGGGCCACAATGTTCCAGTGAAATGCCGTGCTGTTACTTAGCACCTGCCACGTTTACGTGTTTGATCGCCGAGCTGTCTCTTATTTCCTCACTGGCTACTTTGATAAGGGTATCATTCAACGCGAGATCGCCGAATACTTCTGTCTGGTCATCTGTTTTACGGCCGGTTTTTACCGGTACCCAGTGGGCTTTGCCATCAATCACCTTTATCACAAACACGCCCTGTGTGGAGTTGAGCACCGCTTTGGACGGCACCACAAAGGCGCCTGCATGGTTGCCGGTGAGCGGAATGGATACTTCGGCCACCATACCCGGCAGCAGTTGTTTGTTATCATTGATCACGTCCATTTCGATGCTTTGGGAGCGCAACCGCTCGTCGAGTGCGCCGGACAACCTGCTTACTTTGGCAGTAAATGTCTGGTTGAGCATGGATTTGGTGGTGAATTTCACTTCGCTGTTATCGTTCAGATAACTATTATATGCTTCGGGGATGCTTACTACCAGACGCAGCTTTTTCTGTTCCTGCAAGGTGAAGATAGGCAGGTCAGAGCCTTTACCGGCAGGGCCTACATAAGCGCCTGCGCTCACGTTCCTGCGGCTGATCACGCCACTGAAGGGCGCGCGTATTTCGAGGTAGTTGCGGGTATCTCCTACTTCGCGGTAAGACGCTTTTGCCGCATCCAGCTGGGCCAGGTCTGACTTCTGTTTGGCGTAGGCGATGTCCAGATCATTCTGGGACACGGTGCCGGGTGTTTTGCTGGTTTCCAGCAAGCGGTCATAGGTGGCTTTGCTGGAAAGGTAAATCGCTTCCTGGGATTTGAGGCGGGATTCGGCGCCGGACAACTGTGAGTTCAGTTCCGGTGCTTCCATGGTCACCAGCAGTTGACCGGCTTTCACTTCGCTGCCCACGTCCACGTACAGCTTTTTAACAAAGCTGCTCACTTTAGCGTAGAGGTCTACCCGTTGAAAAGCCACCAATTCACCGGGAATTTTTATGGAAGTTGACAGTTGCCCTTCCTGAAGGGTGAAAGCTTCCAAAGCCGGCGCTGCTGCCGCTGCGCCTTCTTTGTGTTCTTTCTCGTCCTTAGCTTCTGTGGAGCTACAGCTCTGCAGGGCCATGGCAGACACACCAACTGATAAAAATATGAGGGCAAATTTTGATGCTGGTTTCATAAAATGATATTTATTTCCTGTAATTCTCATGGTAATATTTATGCTGATGCTTTTTCCGGTTTATCCTTTCATGGGAATATAATGTGTGCTTTCTTCATCTTCCGGATCAAGCGAAACACTTGTTGTTGATGTTTTCCCTTGTCCCCATGCAAATACCAGCGGTAAAATGAACAGGGCGGCAAAGGTGGAAGCGATCAGCCCTCCGATAACGGCACGGCCCAGTGGCGCCGACTGGTCACCTGCTTCACCCAGCCCGCTGGCCATCGGGATCATACCTACTACCATCGCGAGGGCGGTCATGGCAATAGGGCGCATACGCAGCGCGGCGGCTTCTTTCGCCGATACCAGGGCGTTGCCGTTCGTTTTCCTGATCTGCTCCGCATTGGTGATCAACAGTACCGCGTTGGAGATAGACACGCCCACTGACATGATCATTCCCATATAGGACTGCAGGTTCAGTGTAGAACCAGTCATCATCAACAGAGACAGGGAGCCGAGCAATACTGCCGGTACGGTGGCCAATACGATCGCAGAGACTTTAAACGACTGGAAGTTGGCCGCCAGCATCAGGAAGATCACCACTACCGCCACCAGCAGGCCACTTTGCAGACTGCCCAACGTATCTATCAGGGTACTGCTAAGGCCAATCAGGTCTACGCTCAGGCCGCGAGGCAGTTCACCGAGGGAGTGAATGGCTTTCTGCACCTCTGTGGACGCGCTGCCCAGGTCTTTGTTGTTCAGGTTAGCCGTTACCGTTAGCATCGGCATGGCGCCCAGGTTGTCATTCTCCCCATAGGTGGTTTCAGGAGTAATGGTAGCTACATCACTCAGGATAGGCCGGGTTGAATTCTTCAGCAAAGGTATTTCACCGATGTCATTTTGAGAAGTAAGTTTACTTTCCGGTACCTGTACCTGTACGTTGTAGCTGAGACCGGCTTTTTCATCCACCCAGATGTTTTTTTCTGTCAGGCGGGAAGAAGAAGTACTGGCGATCAGGGAACGGGAGATATCTCCCACGTCCACGCCCAGTTGAGCAGCCCTTGTTCTGTCTATATTGATATTCAATGCCGGATAGTTTACCGCCTGCCCCAGCTGCACATCGCGCAGGTAAGGGACCTGTTTGAGCTTGTCTACCATCTTCAGGGCATATTCCAGGTTCTGCTTTTTATTCCTGCCGGAGAAACGGACTTCGATCGGGGTAGGCGAACCCTGGCTGAGGATTTTATCCGTCAGCTCAATGGGTTCGAAAGATAACTTCATTACCGGATCAATCTTTTTCACCCGGTCACGGATTTTATCTTTCAGCTCATCGAGATTAACATGGTAGTCTTCCTTCAGCGCCACCTGCAATACAGACTCCTGCGGACCGGCCATCCAGAGGAAGATCGGTGCAGTGGAGAACAGCTGCGGGTGGGTACCCACAAAGGCAGAGGTGATAGACACGTTTTCCTTTCCTACGATATCATTCACTGCATTGATCACCTCAATGGTTTTCTTTTCCGTTTGTTCGATACGGGTGCCGTCCGGCTGACGAAGCCTTACCTGGAACTGACCGCTGTTTACTTTCGGCAGTACGTCGCGGCCGATGGTGTTCATCTGTAACGCCACAACGAGCCCGCAGATGACCAGGTAAGCTGCCACGATCACTTTGCGGTAAGGCATCATACGATCGATAAAGCGCAGATAACGGGCACGTATTTTTTCGAAACGGCCGACTTTACCGTCACGGTTGCTGTCTTCCCTTTCCACCAGCGCTTTCTTCTGGCTCCAGGTATTGCCTTCCTCACCGGCAGCGAGGCCGGCCGCTTCAAATTCCTCTGCATCGGTCATCACGCGGCCGTCTTTTTTATGGTGATGTTTGGATTTCATGATCCAGTTGGCCATCACCGGCACAAAGGTCTGCGCCAGGAAGTAAGACACGACCATGCTGAAACCAATGGCCAGGGCCAGCGGAAGGAACAGGGAGCCGGGGATGCCGCCCATGGTAAAGGCCGGGGCAAACACGGCGAGGATACAAAACAGGATCAGCAGTTTCGGGAAAGCGATTTCCTTACAGGCGTCCCAGATGGCCAGTGCCTTGGGTTTGCCGAGATCGAAGTGCTGGTGTATATTTTCGATCGTCACCGTACTTTCATCCACCAGGATACCAATAGCCAGTGCCAGACCGCTCAGCGTCATGATGTTGATGGTTTGCCCGAACAGGCTGAGAAACAGTATACCGGAGATGATAGAGGTAGGAATGGTGAGGATCACGATCAGCGCTCCGCGGGCATCGCCGAGGAACAGCAATACCATCAGACCGGTAAGGATAGCGCCGATCGCTCCTTCAGACAACAGGCTTTTAACGGAATTGATCACATAGGTGGACTGGTCAAATTCGTAGCTCAATTTTACGTCATCCGGCAACTGCGCCTGTATCCTGGGCAATGCTTTTTTCAGGTTCTGTACCACTTCCCAGGTAGATGCGTCAGCGGCCTTGGCGATGCTCACATATACAGAGCGTTTGCCGTTGATCAGCGCATAGCTGGTGCTCACGTCCGCACCATCTTCCACAGTGGCCACGTCCCGGAGGTAAAGGTTCTGTACCCCGCTTTTAAACAGGGGAATATCTTCAAAGTCTTTGATGGCTTTCAGGGTGGTGTTTGCCGGTGTGAGATAGTTCTTATCACCGATACGGACGTTACCGGAAGGAGCCGTCTGGTTGTTGAGCCGCAGGGCTTCCACCAGCTGATCGGGCGTCATATTGTGGGAACGCAGCAGCTCGGGGTCGGCTTTGATCACGACGGTACGCATGTTGCCCCCGAACGGTGTAGAGCCAACCAGACCGGGAATTGAGGTAAAGGAAGAGCGCACGTACACGTTGGCCAGGTCGAGCAGTTCATTGTTGCTGCGCTTGTCGCTACTGAGCACGAGCTGTCCTACCGGCAAGGTGGAGGCGTCGAAACGGATGATGAAAGGCGGGTTGGAACCAGGCGGAAAGATAGCCTGGATACGGTTGGAGAAGGCGCTCACTTCCGCGGCCGCCTGCGCCATGTTGGTACCGGGATAGAAGTTGATCTTGATGAGTGTGAGCCCCTGGATGTTCTTTGTCTCCACGCTTTTCACCCCGTTCACGAACAAGAGGATATTAATGTATTGTTTACCGAAGAAGGATTCCATCTGGGTGGAGGTATATCCGCCAAATGGGTGGGAAAGATAGATCACCGGCATATCCAGCTTCGGGAAGATATCAATTTTGATCGTGGTGACCGCTTTGATACCGAAGAAGAACAAACCAGCAACCAGCACCATGATGGTGATAGGTTTACGAAGTGCGAAACGAATAAGGTTCATACTATCTGTTTAATGTCATTGGCCTGGTGGCTTGCCGTTGATGGCCTGCCACCTATATCCATTCGTTAGAGTTCTTTTGCAAACATGTTAAAATCGCCGGAGGCGGAAGCTTTGAGCAACAGCGCCTGCCATACGTTGCTATACGCGATGTCGCGGTCTGTTTCCGCACGGATCAGGGCATAGAGCGCCTGTGTCACGTCTACCAGGTTGGTGAGGCCGTTGCGGTACAGGACGGATTTCTGAAGATATGCGTCAGACGCGGCTTTTACCTGTGATGGCACTTCGTGGTAGTTGTCCAGCGCGTTGGCGATCTTTGTGTCCGACAGTTGCATCTGTGCCCGCAGCTGTTGGTCCGCCAGATCGTATTCTGCCTGTAGCCCGGTGCTGATCTGCTTTTGGGCTTTCACCTGCCGGGAGATGCGCAGCGGCTGTGTGAGGTTCCAGGTAACGCCTACGCCTATCAGGTAATTGGTGCGGGTAGGTTTTACGCCGTCCCAGTAGCCATGCGTATAGGCGTTGAGGTTTTGTGCGCCGTAGGTGGCATCAAAACCGGAGCCCCTGGTCTGCAACACTCCTACCAGTGAAAAGGCAGGGTACATCAGTGTGCGGTAGTATCTGGACTGCTCATCGCTGAGGGCGATGCGGCTTTTATACCATTGCAGCAGCGGGTGGCTTTCAATAGCTGCCGTATCGTTCAGCAGCGCCGGCACGCGGGACACAAAAAACGTATCGAGCGTAAAACGGCCGGGAGGCACGCCCATCAGCTGCGCCAGCTGGTTGGCCTGCGTTTGTTCAAAATCGATGGAGCGGGTGAGCGCTATTTTGGCGCTGGACACTTCAGCATTGGCCTGTGAGGAGTCCACGCCGGCGCTCAGGCCATTTTTCACGCGGGTGACCACCACCTGGCGGAAAGTATCGGCCCGGCTCAGGTTCTTCTGGTAGGACAGCGTCAGTTTCTGCGCGGCCACCAGGTTTAAGTAAGCAGCTGCCACCTTTACTTCGTGCTGAAATATCTCTTGTTGCCAGTCTTTATTATCGCGGGCAGCAACTGCTTCTGCTGTTTTTATTTTTTCTTTGGCGCGGCCAAAAGCGAAGAAATCCCAGTTGATATTCGTCAGATACAGCCCACCGAAAGCGGCGTTCCAGTTCTGTTCCGGCAGCGGAGCGCCGGAAGAAGCGGCAGCGAGGCCGCCGAAGCCGTACATAGGACCATTTTGACCGTTGATGGTCCCGTAGTCCTGTTGCGCTGATACGTTGAGGTTAGGCAGATAGTCTCTCTTTGCCTGATCTATGCTGGTTTTAGAAGCAGCAGCATAGTTGGATTTAGCCTTGATGGTACCGTAATTATTAATCGCCGTTTGAATAGCATCTTTCAATGTAAGTACCTGCTGGGCTTTCACGGAAGTTGAATGAACACCAATCAGAAAAAGAAGGATCAGCCAGTATTTATTTCCAATCATGTAGGGAGAATTTTGCAGCATGGTATGAACTAAAGTTGTTAATCCGGATACAAAAAGACTCCATCATTTTGAAGCAATTTTGAAGTATTCATTTTTTTCTCCCGAAGGGAAAATAAAAATGGGCAAGACCAAAAGCCTTGCCCATGAATAATTTCAGCGAATCCAGCTGAATATATTGCTATGCGGTCACAACCGCCGCCGTTTCAAATTTATCTTGTTCTGCTTCGTTAATGACACTTCCCGGACAAAAGTCCACTTGCAAAATATGCAGCGGCGCCTTGTATTTATAAGACACTTTAAAGTCGCACACCTCGCAGATCTGTTTTACGATGGCCAGTCCGAGGCCCACGCTTTCGCTGCACTGGTTGCTTTTGCGGAAACGTTCGAACAGCTCTTCCGTCGGGGTTTCCGGCGGAAGACCGGTATTTTTGATGACCAGTTTTTCCTGCTTCAGGATGACGTGGATCATGCCGTCCTGCACATTGTGGCGGATGGCATTGCCCAGCAGGTTGTTCATCAGCATATCTGCCAGCACGGGGTGTATCCGGAGCTGAATATTTTTGTCCAGTTCCCTTTTTACCTCGATGTTTTTCATCTCCAGCCTGTCTTCATAGGCTGCCAGCACGTCTTTGGCCACGCGGCAGAATTTGATATGTTCCGTCACCGCAAATTCGTTGTTCTCCATTTTAGAAAGGAGAATGAGTGAACGGTTGATCTTCGACAGTTTTTCGATGGCGTGGTGCATATCTGCCAGCAGGGAAGCCTGGTCTTCATCGATATTGGTTTCGCTGAGCAGTTCCAGTTTGCCACGTATCACCGCCAGCGGTGTTTGCAGCTCATGCGACGCGTTCTCGCTGAACTGTTTCACCGCTGTATATTCCTCCACAGCCTTGTCCGTCATCTTCTTCAGGAAGGTGTTCAGCTCCTTGAATTCCTCTGTGTTCGTCTGTGGGAAGGTGATCTTTTTCTTCAGGTCGAAGTTGTGTATTTTTTTCATGGTGAGCCGCAGCGTATGCAGGATGCGTTGCGACAGGAAGCGCGCCGACACCGCCACACAGACAATAATCAGCAACAGCTTCCATGCAACTGTGTCCATGATGGCGTTCAGTATCTGGCGGGAAGCCGGGATATAGCTGGAGGTAGTGACTTCGTACGGTTTACCGTTGATGGTCATGAAAGTGCTCACTGTGAGGCGGCTTTCCAGGCTTTTGTGATTGCCGTCAGGGTCTGCATCTTTTCTGATGCGGAAGCTGTCTGCCGGCAGGGCCGGTAACAGCGTAAAGGTGGTGAAGGAAGCGTCCCGCGGTATGTTGACCGTCGTGCCATCGGCCATACGGGCCGCCGCTTTTGTATTGACTATTTTCAGGCGGGCAATCTCCACGTCATCGATCTTTCTCTCTATATTATTCAGACAGATATAAGAAGTGATGGGGGTGGTGATCACAATCACGCCCAGAAACCACAATGTAAATTTATCAACCAGTTTCATACTTTGGAAGCATTAAATTTATAACCCAGGCCATACACCGTATCTATATAATCTGCTCCGTTTGCCGCGCTGATTTTCTTGCGAAGGTTTTTGACATGCTGATATACAAAATCAAAATTAGCTAAATTATCGGTATAGTCGCCCCACAGGTGGGTGGCTATCGACTGCCGGGAGAGCACCCTGTTTTTGTTGACCACCAGGTACAGCAGCAGGTCGAACTCCTTTCGGGTGATGTCCAGCAGGATATCGTTGATGGTGGCTTCCAGCGTATCGGTATTGAGCGTGATCTCATTAAAGGTGATGATATTGCTGCCGGATAATTTTTTGCGCCGGTAGATGGCCCTGAGCCGGGCATGCAGCTCCGGCAGGTGGAATGGTTTGGTGATGTAGTCGTCCCCCCCACCCTCCAGGCCTCTGATTTTATCGTCCATGGCGTCTTTGGCGGAAATAATGAGCACGCCGCTCTGGATACCCTGATCTTTCATGAACTTCAGCAGCTCCAACCCGTTGCCGTCCGGCAACATGATATCTAGCAGTACGCAGTCATATGAATACAGCAACAATTTCTCCTGTGCTTCGTCAAAACTATATGCCAGCTCACAGATATATCCTTCCCTCACGAGAAAATCATGAATACTGCTGGCGATTTCTTTACTATCTTCTACTACTAACACTTTCATATAAAAGCTAATGTATATGGAGATTTTGAAGCAAATTTGAAAATTTGCTCTGGACTTTCCTGTTTACCGGGTTGCCGTCAGCAGCCGCGGTGGATGAAAACGTCTGTAAAAATCTATTGTTTCACATTACTACAAATTGATAATCAAAATCTATATAAAGATCATTAATTTTAATTTGTTATTATTTTATATAGATTTAAGCGTAATTGTCCGGTGAAACTGACCTGCAAAATTAACGCAAAATTTGTAGGGAACGATCGTTCCGGGCAGCGGAAGTTGGGCGGATTTCAGTATACTTATTGTTTCAATCAATCATCTCCTGATGGAAAACTACAGCATCATATTAGTGATCATGGCCATCATGATCGGCGTATCCGGTATTGCAGAGAAGATAAAGTTGCCCGTTCCCGTATTGTTGCTGGCAGTAGGCATAGCCATTGGATTTCTGCCCAGTATGCCCGGCATTGAACTGAACCCGGAGATCGTGATGTTGCTGTTTCTGCCGCCGCTGTTATATGACGCGGCCTTTAACATATCGTTCCGGGAGTTCCGGATCAATATCAATACCATCAGTACGCTCGCCATCGGGCTGGTGTTCATTACCACCGGCGGCATTGCCGTGGTAGCACATTACCTGATACCCGGCATGACTTGGCAGCTGGCCTTTGTGCTGGGCGCCATTCTTTCCGCCACCGACGCCGTGGCGGCCATCGGCATTACCAAAGGGCTTGGGCTGCCGCACAATACCGTAACGATCCTGGAGGGTGAAAGCCTCGTGAACGACGCCTCCGCGCTGGTGGCTTATCGTGTAGCCGTAGCCGCAGTGGCCGGCACCGCCTTTGTCACCTGGAAAGCGCTGTTGCAGTTCCTGCTTGTTTTGGGAGGCGGCTTTGTGGTGGGCGTGATACTGGCCAAAACACTGGCCTTCTTCATCCGTTTTTTCCGGACCAATGATATGGTGGTGATTGGCCTGATGCTGTTGATGCCTTTTGTGACATATGCCGTAGCGGAACATTTCCAGGTATCCGGCGTTATCGCCGTGGTAACCCTCGGACTGGGCATGTCGCGGTTGAGCCGGCAAAAATTCCCCGAAGAGCTGCGCAACCAGTCCAAACACTTCTGGGACGTGATCATCTTCCTGCTCAACGGCCTGATCTTTCTGCTGATAGGCCTACAGTTCCCGCTGGTACTGAAAAAGATGCAGGAAGCGCAGGTGTGGCCCTATATCGGTTATGCCGCCCTTATCGCCGTAGTGGCGCTGGGCATACGGCTGGTGAGAGTATACCTGCAGCAGTTCAACCTGCAAAAGGCTTTCCAGGGAAAGCGGCGTATCAGCCAGTATGCGCTGTTCGATTCCAAAACCAGTTTCATCATCACCTGGTCGGGCATGCGTGGTATTGTATCGCTGGCCATCGCCATCGGTTTGCCGGTGCTGCTGCAAAGCGGCGCCCCCTTTCCCATGCGCAACGAGATCATCTTCCTCTCCATCGCGGTGGTGCTGTTCTCCCTGCTGGGACAGGGCCTGTCCCTCCCCTGGGTGGTCCGGAAATTCAGTAAATAGGGTATCTCCGGTGATATCACCGGTTATTCGTAACTTACATCCACGAAAGCACTGATATGAAAGCACTGACTTTTTTATTGGCGATATTGATCACCGGTTCTGCCTGCCAGAGCCAGCAGAAAAAACAGCAGCCTATGACGAACGCCCCTGCCAATCCTTACTATTCCCGGACAGACACGGAAAAGTTACATATTACCAATGCCGAATGGAAGAAGGTACTGCCACCGGAGCTGTATGCAGTGGCACGGGAGGCCGCTACTGAAAGGCCTTTCACCGGGAAATACTGGGATGCTGACACCAAAGGCACTTATTATTGCGCCGTTTGCGGCAATGCGCTGTTCCGTTCTGACGCCAAATTTGCCAGCAGCTGCGGATGGCCCAGCTTCTTCGAGCCTGTCCGTGCAGCCAGCGTTATATACCGGGAAGACAACTCCTACGGCATGCACCGGACAGAAGTGTTATGCGGCAGATGTGAATCACATCTCGGCCATATCTTCGATGATGGTCCGCCGCCAACGCATAAACGCTTCTGCATGAATTCTGTATCGCTTGATTTTGAACCGGAGCGGTAACCGCCGCTACCGGTTACGCTCCCTGCGTACGATCTCCGTCGTCACCGTATCACCGGTGATGGTAATGATACTGTACCCGAAATAAGAGAGGTCAACCACTGCCTCCGTGGCTTCTTTGATAAACTGCGCTGAAGTGGCGGGCGTAACTGTCTGCCGGATATTTTGCTCCTGTCGCTGGTCTGTGATGTGAAGGTGACCACAGTAAATATGTACGTCATGGCGGTGATCCAACAGCAACGCTTTTATTTTCTCACGTCCCCGGAAAGGCTGTAGCCCGTCCAGCCACACAGGTATTTCCACTATAGGGTGATGTACGAACAGGATCACTTTACCAGCCGTTTTCAACACCTGCTCCAGCCATTGCAGCTGCGCATCGGACAATACCTCTGAAGAAGAATCAAGGAAAATATACCGGAAACCGTCACGATCTTCACTATAACACATCGTTCCATCTACCCTAACCGGAGGATCATAATGCTGCCGGACATCTTCCAGCTTATCGAAATTACCCAGTATGATTTTGTACTCCGGCGTATACGCTTTCAGCGCATCAAAGAGGAAAGTGTGCGAAGAAGGTTCACCGATGTCGCCTCCTATCACTACTTCACTAATGCCTTTACCGGCAATCTCCTGTAGCAGCAGTAAAAGGTCTTCCCGCGCAGGTACCTGGTTGCCGCGGGTAAAAGCATCATCCAGATGCGGATCGGTGACAAATGCGAATGAACGGGTCATCATGAGAGCATGTTTATCTCCCGAATATATAACTAAAATACGGTACCGGCTATACGTTTATATCTCCGCCATCTTTTTATTATAGCGGTTGCGGTATTCATGCGGCAACAGGCCCGTTACCAGTTTAAAAGAGTTGCGGAAAGTCTTGGTATCCGAATATCCTACTTCGGACATGATATCATTGATTTTGCGATCGCCGGCCTCCAGGTGTTTTTTAGCGGCCTCTATTTTCACCCGCTGGATATATTCATTCATGGTATTGGCCGTCGCTTTTTTGAAGCGGCGCTCCAGGCTCCTGCGGCCGATGGCCAGCATCTCCGCCAGCTCGTCCACCCTTATCTTCTCCCGGAAATTATTCTCGATAAATTCCTGCGCCTGTTTCACTGGTTCATCATCATGCTCCTTCTGCGCCTGGAAGATAATAAAAGGCAACTGGGCAGACCGTTCCAAATCCACCTGAAAAAACTTGGCGCTATAAATAGCCGCTTCACGACCGGCATATTTCTCCACCAGGTACACGAGCAAATTCACCAACGAAAGGCCCCCGCCACTGGAATAGATACCGTTTTCGTCAGTGATCACTTTTTCTTTAACCAGATGTACATCAGGGAACATATCGCGGAACAAATCAGCCGCTTTCCAATGTGTGGTACATTTTTTACCGATCAGCAGGCCTGTCTGCGCCAACAGGAAAGCACCGATACAAAGGCTCGCCACTTCAGCTCCCTTTTCATATTGCACACGTATCCAATCCACCAGCTCCCCGTTTCTCGCTACATTTTCCTCCACATTTTTATGTAACGCCGGAATAATGATCAGGTCTGTTTTATGCAGCTCCTGCACAACAGCATCTGTTTGGATGGTAAACAATCCATTGTTCAGCTGAATAGCGCGCCAGGCACCCACCAGCTGCACCTTAAACAGCGGCTCACGGCCTTCATTAATGAGGAAATCATTCACTTCTGTAAAAACATGGCGGGCAACTTCAATACCGGTCATGGCGGCACCGAGTGGAATCACAATAGATACATGTTTCATAAGGCGACAGCGTTATAACGTTTGCAGGTTTCTCAATCTATCACAAGATAAAATATTTATCGCAATCATTTCCCAGGGCTAAAGCCCTGGGCTACGTTTTGTTTTAGAGCTGTTTTAAAGAGCGGCCGGATATGGAAGCATGAATCCTTTTGTTCTCAGGGCTGAAGCCCTGGGCTACGTTTTGTTTTAGAGCTGTTTTAAAGAGCAGCCGGACATGGAAGCATGAATCCTTTTGTTCTCAGGGCTGAAGCCCTGGGCTACGTTTTGTTTTAGAGCTGTTTTGAGGGGAAGCCGGATATGGAAGCATGAATCCATTTTTCCCAGGGCTGAAGCCCTGGGCTATGATGTTGTTCAAATTCGTTTGGGGACCTGGTTCAATATTGAAGCCCAGTGTCTACATTACCACAACGAACACATGAAAATGCTAATGGCCCCCGAAAACAAAACGTAGCCCAGGGCTTCAGCCCTGGGACCACGTGTTTTTGATGAGGTTGCCCAGTTTACGGATGGCTTGTTCCACTTGTCTGTTCCAGTGTTTATTGCAACTGATGCGGATATAGTTGCGATAGCCGCCCGTACTGGAAAAGAGCGGTCCGGGTGCGATATTGATATGATGTTCCAATGCGAGCTTCTGTAGTTTCAGGGCATCCACTTGTTTGGGTAGTTCCACCCAAAGCACCATGCCGCCATCGGGCTGGCTGATCCTTATGCCGGAAGGGAAGTATTGTTCAATATACTGGGTGGTGAGCAGCACTTGTTTATGCAGCATGGGCCTCAGTTTACGGAGATGCCGCTGATAGGTGCCGCTGGTCAGGAGGTCTGCCAGGGAGAGTTGCAGCACGGAGGCGGTGGCCACATTGGTGGTCGCTTTCAGCTGTGCTACTTTTTCTATGAAGCGTCCTGGTGCGCACCAGCCGATACGGAAGCCTGACGCCACTGTTTTAGAGAAGGAAGCACATAACATCACCCAGCCGTGTTTGTCGTAGGTTTTGATGGTGGTGGGCCTGGAGGGGCCAAAATACAGTTCTCCGTACACATCGTCTTCAATCACGGGCAGCTGGCGTTTCCAGGCCAGTTCAGCAATCCATTTTTTCTTTTCGTCAGATAATACGACCCCGTTGGGGTTATTGAAATTGGATATGAATAGGCAGGCTGCGATATCATAGGTGTCCACGATTTTTTCCAGTTGCCGGATATCGATGCCTTCCTCTGCGTCACAGGGCAGCTCTATTACCTTTAGCTTCAGTTGTTCGAGGCATTGCAGGATGCCGTAGTAACAGGGTGATTCCACTATCACCGCATCGCCGGGACTGGTTACTGCGCGCAGGCTGAGGCTAAGTGCTTCGAGGGTGCCGTTGGTCACCAGTATGTCGTTGGCAGAGAGGCTGCCGTTCCAGTAAAAAGAGAGGCGTGCAATCTGTTCCCGCAGCAGGAGGTTGCCCATGGTAGACTCGTATTGCAGGTGCGCGCCCGTGAGATCGCGGGAAGCCTTCTGCAGGCTGCGTCGCACTGCATTAAACGGCACCATGTGCGTTTCCAGCGATGCATTAAAAAAGGAGATAAAACCGGGGGGATGTGGCCCGGCATCGACAGGCATTTTGCTGATGATGCGGCTTACGCTCACTTCACGGATGGCCGGTGCCGCCGAGGTGGCCACCGGCTGCGCTGTGTGTCCCATGGATTTGCGCAGCGGCACATACCCCGATTTTTCCCTTGATGCCAGCAGGCCTTTGTCTATCAGCAACGAATAGGCTTTCAGGGAAGTGCCCACACTAACGTTAAAATGTTCGCTGACCGCACGCAGCGAGGGCAGTTTCTCGCCCAGCGGATAGGTGTCATTGTTGATCATGGCCTCTATCCGGTTGGCTATCTCGATGTAGTGGAAATCTTTCATCTGTTACAGTAAAATATATAGAATCTGTATCTGTTACAGTACCTGCAAAGTAAATAATTTTGGAGAAACAATTGCGGCATGGAAATAATCAACAGTACGCTTACAGACATAGACGATATCTTTTACCTTTATGACGAAGGCACCAATTACCAGCGGCAACAGGGAATAGGCCGTTACTGGAAAGGATTTGAGCGGTCAGTGGTAACACAGGAGATCAACGAAAAGCGGCAATGGAAACTGGTAGCCGACAACAAGACGGTCTGTGTGTTTGTTACCACCTTCAATGATCCGTTGATATGGGGCGACAAGGACCATGAACCTTCTTTGTACCTTCACCGTATCGCCACCCACCCGGAATACCGGGGCCGGGGATTTGTAAAGCAGATCGTAGCGTGGGCGAAGCAGTACGGACGGGAGCATGGCCGGCAGTACCTGCGACTGGACACCGGCGCCGGCAATGAGAAACTGAACAACTATTATGAGAGCTGTGGCTTCACTTACCTGGGCGTAGTGGACATTCCCAATCCGGAAGGCCTGCCTGCCCATTATAAAGACGGGGGTTTTGCTACATTTGAACTGGCCCTTTAATCACTATCTGCCGATATATGAAAACACATTTTCTATCGCTGTTCACCGCCGTGCTGATCACCAGCACCGCCACCGCTCAAACCGAAAGTTACTCCAACTGCCGCAACGGCGCCTATGCGCTGAGCGATGGCAGCCAGCTGGTGATAAGTCCGTCACAGGACAACGATCTTCGGTACCGCCGGCTGGACGGCACTACCGGCCGCCTCTTTTTGCAGGCCGACAGCAGCTATCTTTCCGGTCCCGGCTGGGCCAATGCAAAGGACCCAAACGTCTTCGCGCATTTTGGAGGCTGTGCCAACGGTTCGCTTGTTTTTAAACAGGACGGGAAAACGTATACCGGAAAGCGTATACCCTTCCCCGTTATCCCCATGCATATTCCGGTGAAAGGGGCTTCTGTCTATGGGGAACTTTACCTTCCTGTCAACCATAAGCCCAGGGCGGTAGTGATACTGCATGACGGTTCCGGTGGTTCATCGGCAGTATACAATAACTATAAACAATACATCCTGCCACTGGGCGACATTGCCGTATTTGTATATGATAAAAGAGGCACCGGCAGATCTACCGGTCAGCTGAGCGCCAATTTTGAACTGCTGGCCGACGACATGGTGGCTGTAGTAAAGGCGGTAAAAGCACAGGCCGCGGTGAAAGGCCTACCTACCGGCCTGATGGGCGAAAGCCAGGGCGGATGGGTGGTACCACTTACTGCTACCCTTACGCCGGTGGATTTTGTTGTCGCCAGTTACAGTCTGCTCATCGCACCAAAAGAAGAGAACCGCCAGGAGGTGCTACACGATTTGAAAAACGGACATTACAGCGACGAAGACATTGCCAAAGCGATGCAGGTGGTAGCCGCCACCGACCAGGTTTTCCGTACCGGGTTTAGTGGCGGGTTCGCCGAGCTGGACGCCCTCAAGGCAAAGTATAAACAAGAACCCTGGTTTGCCTCGTTACAGGGAGACTACACCGGTCCCATCCTCAACCTGAGCCGGGCACAGCTGGACAGCCTGAAACAAACCTTCCCGACAGATATCCAGCTGGATTATGATCCACTGCCACCTTTCCGTCGTGTCAATGTGCCTATGTTATGGGTGATCGCCGGAAAAGATACTGAAGCGCCCAACGCCGGTACCATTGCCGCATTAAAAGCCGCCACCGCCACCCGCAAAAATATCGATGTCGTGATTTTCCCCAATGCGGACCACGGCATCATCGATGTCCAAGACAGTCCCAATGGCCCCGTGCTGCTAAGGCAATCAGCCGGTTACTTTGACCTGCTGCGTGACTGGATATTGACCCGGCAGATTAAAAAGCGTTATGGCGACGGTTTGTCAATTACAAATTACGAATTACGAATTACGAATTGAGGCTCCTCATATGGAAAGGTTATTAAGTATGCTCGTAATTCGTAATTCGTAATTCGTAATTCGTAATTTTTTGTCGGAATACCCCTTGGCGATTGTCGCTGGCCTCCCCTGCCATTTACCTTCGCAGGGCTACCTTTGCAGCAATTTGCCTTTTCATGAAAGCTATTGAGAATATTTCTGTACCCGTTACCGATCAACAGCTGTCCAAAGACTTTTACCTGTTACTGGGCTTCGAGCTGCTGGCGGAAGTACTGATGCCCAACGGCGACATGTGGATACAGCTGGGCTTCAGCAACCAGGTCACCACCATTTCGCTGGTGCGGCAATGGCCTTACAGCCACATGCAGGCCGGCACTTTACAGGGCCTGGTACTGGAAACAGAGAATATTGTCGGTGAAAGGGAACGGCTGCATCAGGAAGGGATCATTGTTTCAGACATCAGGGAATCCGCTTTCGGGAAAGTTTTTTTTCTGCAGGACCCTGACCGCAATGGGCTAAGTATTCATCAATTCAGCTTTTAAAAGTCTGCTTGATCATCTTCCTAAGATATTGATTTAAAATATCTTACAAGAATTTAAAAAAAACTGGCGGGAAGATGTCTTATTCACGGAAGCATGGTTGTTATTAGGATATAAACATCTAAATTTAAGGCCATGAAAAATTTCTTATTTCTCTACAGAGCAGACACTACACAAGCAGCCCAACGTTCACCTGAAGAAATGCAGGCTAACACCAAAAAATGGATGGACTGGATCGGCGGCATTGCGGCACAGAACAAACTGGCAGACCGTGGCAACCGTCTCGAACAGACCGGCAAAGTAATCAGACCTAATAACGTGGTGACTGACGGACCTTTCACCGAAATCAAAGAAACACTGGGCGGCTATACCGTTATACAGGCTAATTCCATCGAAGAAGCAGCTGAACTGGCCAAAGGATGTCCCATACTGGCAGTTGGCGGCAACGTGGAAATCAGGGAAATCAGCGTGTTGTAATTACGAATTACAAATTACGAATTACGAATTACGAATTGAGAGTTTACTTATGGAGAGGTTGCTTATTAACCTTGTTATAAGTAAGCCTTCAATTCGTAATTTGCATTTTAATTATGGAAGAAAAAGAACTGCTCCCCCATTTGTTCAGGACCGAATACAGCAAGATCACGGCGGTATTGTGCAAGCTGCTGGGATTTGAACATCTGGACATAGCTGAAGATATTGCCAGCGAAACCTTTCTGTCCGCCTCCGAACTGTGGGGCCTGAAAGGGCTGCCGGAAAACCCGGCAGCCTGGTTGTACACCGTGGCCAAGAACAAAGCGAAAAACCACCTGAAACATCGCGCCGTGTTCCAGCAAAAAGTATCCGTACAGTTAAGCCAGGCTGTTACCAGCGAAGTGCCGGAAATAGACCTTTCTGTCCAGAACATCAAGGATAGCCAGTTGCAGATGATGTTTGCCGTCTGTCATCCCGCCATTTCCCTGGAATCGCAGATAGGGCTGGCCCTGCGGGTATTGTGCGGCTTTGGCATTGAAGAAATCGCTGACGCCTTTCTCACCGGCAAAGATACTATCAACAAACGGTTGCTGCGGGCCAAAGAAAAACTGCGTGAAGAGAATATAGCCATCGCGTTCCCGGAAGCCTCGCAGATCCCCGGCCGCCTGGAAGCGGTGCTGCGCACGCTATACCTGCTGTTCAACGAAGGTTATTTCTCCGCCAGCCATGACCATTCATTGCGCAAAGACCTGTGCCTCGAAGCCATGCGGCTCACCTTTTTACTGACAGAAAACGAAGCCACCAACACCCCGGCCGTCAACGCCCTCATTGCCCTGATGAGCTTTCAGGCATCGCGGTTCGAAGCCCGTACTGACGACAGCGGGGAAACTATTTTATATGATGACCAGGACACCAGTCTGTGGGACGAAGACCTGATCCGACAGGGACAGTTTTTTCTGAACAAAGCCTCTGAAGGCAATACCGCTTCCAAGTACCATTTTGAAGCAGGCATTGCGTACTGGCATACCATTAAGACCAACACGCCGGAGAAGTGGGAAAATATCCTGCAATTGTATAACCACCTGCTGACAGTAGAGTACTCTCCCATTGCCGCGCTTAACAGGACCTACGCCCTTTCCAGGGCCAACAGCAAGGAAGCGGCCTTACAGGAAGCGAAGAAACTGTCACTTAACGACCATTATCAGTATCATCTGTTACTAGGGGAATTGTATACCGGCATCGACAATAGTTTAGCGCACAGCGCATTGGAAAAGGCCCTGGCGCTGAGTCATTCATCTGCCGATAAAAAAATCATTTCCCAAAAAATACAACAGCTCACGGAAAATAGCTGATGTTGTTTACTACCAGGTTGTATAGTTGTTCGATCAGCGTTGCACGGTGACGGCGGAAAGCGTTTCTATCCCCATCCCGGATGGCAGCGGCCACTTCCGGGCATGCCAGCGTATCCCGGATGGTATTGCTCACCAGTTCCCGGTAAAAATACAGCGCGTAGTCAAAATCTTCGTAGGCTTCATACGAGAGCCATTCATGGATGGTCATAAAAGTCTGCTGGTACACATTCGGCAGCTTCATGGTGTCCAGTGGCAACCAGAAGTTCCGTTGCAATGGTGTGGCTATTTCAATGATGGTCGCCACCTTGTCGATAGCTGCCTCATGATTACGCTTGATTTTTCGTAGCGCCCTCTCTGTTATCGAATACAACACTTCCTCTAAAGCAGCCAATGTCCTTGGTATATCATACTGGTGCCGCTCCAGCAGGGGCAACACAATTTCCGCCGGAGCATTTGTTTTGCTCAGCGCCACCGCCTGTATTTCCTGTATAAACAATTGTTTGGCAGTTATGATATCACCGCCGGTCTTTTCCAGTAAAATCCCCGCGTGGCGCAGGCCGACAGGCACCTGCTCCCTTAACTGTTTTATTTGCGCAATGTGGTCCATGGTGCTACAAAGTAAGTAGATTTTTTCCGTAATTCAACCTGTATTTATTTTCGTATATTGGTTGAAGTTATTACATATTGTTCCCGACAAAAAAAACTTAAAAATTTCTTGGAGGTGGCTTCGCAGATTGAACGCACCAAACAATTAAAATCCTTCAAAATCATTACCAGCAATACATACAGCGCCTCATACATTGACAAAAACACTAGCCGATTGAAACTATTTCCATCTGCTTAAACCGCCTTATCTCATCATTAGACACCGGGTTTCATCCATAAACCCAACACCTCATCACTGTCTCTTTATATTTGTTTCTTTTGCAGAAAAAACAAATATGACAGACCTCCTGCATATAGATGACATCGATGCCGAGACCTGCCAGGCTTCATTCCGGCGTATCGCGGAAATACTGATGAACAATCATTTGTTACGGGTAGGAGAAAACTTTTACCGGATCGTGGATTGTGAGTTTTACTACTGCAGCGATACCCATAATGATCCCTATGCTCATGCACATGAGCATCCCCGCAGCAGTAACGGAGAGTGGTATTTCCATGGTTCGGGGATGGACGTCACGCTGGCGACAGAACGATCGTTTGGTGGAATCCTTATCCGCGGCATCGCCCCTGTGGCCGATACCCGGCATCTACCTTCCCGTGCCGGCGCCATAGCGGGACCATTGAAAGTCTGCACGGAAATCTTCAAGCAGTTTGGCAGCATCATGCGGGAGGAGCCTTTACATTTCGGGCTGGTACACATCGCTACCATGCCATCGTACAACGACATCGGCAATGTGCGTCTGTTTGCCGTGCCTCGTGCGGGGCTTAACCTGGCCAAAGATGCGGAAGAGATTTTCTACGGAAGGCCTTACCGTTTCCTCAGTTTCCTTTACCTGCCGCATAAGGACAGCGAGAAGGTGCGCAAGTATCTGCTTCATTATCCGGAAGATCCGCTTTCGCCGATAGAGTACGATGCCTACAGCAGTGGCAGGAGCTGGTGATACAAAAAGCCCCGGACTTTCGCCCGGGGCCTTATTAATGCAGTAGTTGGCCGAGTGAAACAAACCGGTAACCTTTCTTTTTCAGGTCTGTGATCAGTTCATCCAGGCGATTGTAAAATTTATCGGTGCGGGCCGGATCAGTGCCGATGTGCAGCAAGAGCATAAAGCCGTTTAGTCCGCCCGGTCGGGTGTCGGCATATTGCAGAATGGACTGATAGATTTCCGCCGAAGAGCGGTACCCTTTCATGGCCGGTGTAGTATAATCTGCGTTGGAGCGTGTACCTGGTGTGAAGTTGACCAGTTGCAGCCCTGCCGCGCGTGTCCATTGTGCGATGGTATCGTTGTACCATTCATAGGGCGGCAAAAAATAAGGTGCCGCGTTTTTAGTGATGCCCAGTGCCTGCATTTTCCGGTAATTGGCGGCGAGGTCTTTTTCAAAAGCAGTATGGGTAATCAAAAGGCTGTCGCGTTTCTGCCAGTCACAATACAGCGGATGCTGGTCGGAATGCGGCCCGAGGTAATGGCCGTCTGCTTTGAGTTGTTTAACCAATGGCCGGAAAGCCGGATTAGCATAGAACTTCCCTGTCAGGAAAAAAGCGGCAGGTACTTTTTGTTGTTTTAAAACGCGGCGTATGACCTGGGCCCCATCCGCAAATTCATCGCCGGTGAAGACGAGCGTCAGTGTTTTCCGGGTGGTATCGCCACGGATAATGGCGCCGGCCGCATACGTATATGCCGCATTGTTACCCGATACGGCATTGCTGTGGTTACGGCCTTCCTGGTCCATGGCTGCCAACAGGTATATCAGTGAGGCGGTGCCATCCATCGTAGGTTCGTTGGTGCTGTAGTCTCCAAAATCATCGTGGTACACTGCAAGGTCACTCTGAAACTCCGTATAGGCGTCTGGCTTGGACAGCTGGATACCGATCAGGTTTTTATAGATGTTTGTGTATACCGGACCGTCAACCAGCGCGCCATCCACCGGGTAATGTCCGAGATGGGAGAAAGCGGAATGAGGATCTTCGGGTGTGTCGCCATGGGCAGGCAGACCGTACACCATGCTGGTGCCCCATGGATTGCAGCCGAAGAGCCAGTCGAAGTTGGCCTGCTCCAATGCAGCATATTCATTGCTTCCGGTCAGTTGCCGGTACCAGTAGCACTGGACCGCGAAAGCCGTAGTGAGGTTATTGCTGCACCAGATAAAAGGAATATAACGATAGAAAGCATTGTTCTTAGCCTGTTGCCATACTTTGTCGATACCTGTTTGATAATAACCGGTGATGGTTTCCCGGGAGGGACCTTTTAGTTGCCGGGCCAGTTCATAATGTCCGAGGTTAATGAAGGGATACCATTGATAGTGATGGGCAGTATCTTTTCCGAGCCAGGGCGTTACTTTTTCCTGGGCGGCATAGTCCAGCGCCTGTTGGCGGTAGTCATCTTTTCCGTTTAGCCGGTACAGTGATGCCGCTGCCAGTTCCATATCATCCACCCAGTTGTCTTCCGCGTAGATGTAGGGCGACTTCACAGAGGCGGTCTGGCATACGCCCGGTTGTTTGCGGCCCATATCATAGGCCGTGAGCGCTTTCTGACGGAGTGTGCCGGCATAGGCCACGTCTTTATCTTTCAGCAGGTCGTAGCCCAGTGCGAAAGCGCTGGAGAACTTACCGGCAGTAGAGGCAACGCCGGTAGTCTGGTTCATGAACTTGCCTCTGACCTGTGGCTGGCCGGAGCAGAAATATACCGGTCGTTCGAATCCTCTTCCGTAGAAAGGGTCTTCCTTGGGGAGGCGCATGCCGTTATGGTCACGGTCATCAGCGATCTGGTTGAACATCCAGTTGTCGCGGGGATGCATTTTCAGGAGCCAGTCGAGGCCCCAGCGTGCCTCATCGAGGATGTCCGGCACATGGTTGCCGCCTTCCAGTCCGTTGGCCGCATAGCGGTCGCCGAATACCTGTGGAAAATCGCGATATGCCGCCAGCAGGTGGTAGGTAGCGTTGGCCGATGTGGTGGAGTACTGGAGGTAGTCGCTGGCATCATGCCAGCCGCCGGCCACGTCCAGGTGGGTGCTGTCCGGCATGGGGCCGTACAGCGTATAGCCGTCATGGGTATGACAGGAATCTTTCAGGAAAGGATTAAAGAGCGACCGTTGCTGTCGCATATACCGCAGGGTAAAGTCGGCAGCGCCGGCATATACGTTGTCGGCTATACGAAAGTATGGTGATTTCACCTCCCCTGCTTTCAGGTAAAAGGTGCCTGTTTTTTTCCAGCTGCTGAAGTCCAGTCGCGCTGTTTCATTAAAAGGGCCGTAGCGGCCGAATGGTTTGCCGGTGCTGCCGGAGAAAACGGTTTTATTGCTTGCGGAGTCCACCAGCTGGAAAGTGGCCGGCATACCGGCGTCTTTGCCGGCCCATACCGCTACCTTAACGCCCCGGGGCAGATACCCGAGCTGGTTAATCCGTATCCAGGATGCTGCGGCCCCCATGGCAGTGGACACGCAGAGGCTGGCCAGCCACAAAGTGGCTATTATTGTCAGACAGTTTTTTTTCATCTCCCTGTATTAACATTTTCCCACGGCTCACTGTTGTGCGCCGGCGATATATACATTTTTCACGGTATACTGATGATCAAATATGACTAGGTCTGCGCGGCAGCCAGGTTCAATACGGCCACGATCTTTGATCCCCATCAGCGTGGCAGGATATACGGTAGCCATGCGCAGCGCTTCATCCAGGGGGATACCGGCATACTGCACACAACGTTGCACGGCGCGCATGAGCGTCAGACGGGAACCGGACAGTGTACCGTCGGGCCGCGTGAAGCGGTCTTCCTGCGCCACATGCAGACTGGCGCCTGTATTGTTGGCTTCCACTGCGTCCGTAATCAGGAAGAGGCGGTCGCCCAGCACCTTTTTGCTGATGATCAGGGCGTTGTCGTCTACATGGATATTGTCTGCGATGATGCTCGCATATACGCTGTTGTCGCGGAATGTAGCGCCCGGCAGGCCGGTATCGCGGTGCTGCAGGGGCGACATGGCATTGAACAGGTGTGTGACGGCGCGTATGCCGTTCCGGAACCCTTCCATGGCTTCGTTGAAAGTAGCGTTGCTATGGCCGGCAGAAAGGATGACGCCCTGCGCGTCGAGCCAGCGCAGGATAGCGGGGTCGCACATTTCAGGCGCCACGGTGATCATCTTCACGATACCGCCGGCGGCAGTGAGCAGGCTTTCCAGCTCAGCACGTTCCGGGCGTTTGATCAGTTCCAGGGTATGGGCGCCTTTTTTTACCGGGTTGATATAAGGTCCTTCCAGATGCATGCCCAGTACCGCAGGATGGGGGTTGTTGCGCACAATGCGGATACATTCGTGGAACACTTCCATGGTATCGGTGGCCAGGGTGAGCAGAAAGCCGGTCGTGCCGCTTTTCACCAATGCCTGTGCCATGGCGTTGAGCGCCTCCGGAGAAGGATGGGCCGAGAAAAGGTATCCGCCGCCACCATAGATCTGGAGGTCCAGCAGGCCCGGCGCGATGATATGTCCTTTGCAATCCACTATTGTAGCCTGCGAAGGGACATCCGCCGGGTTCACCAGCGCCTGTATTTTTCCTTGTTCCGTCAGCAGTGTTTTACCAGTGATCACCTGAGCGCCGGTGTAGATGGTCCCGTTTATAAAAGCAGTAAGCATATTCTTATTTTGACGCCGGTGTCATGCGGTTGCCGGCCATTTAAATTCAGTAAAGGGGAAAAAATAGGAAAAGATCAGCATAAAAGCAATGTGTACAGGTGATAAGTTTCATGACGGCCGTGTTGGTCAAGTGTGAAAATTGATTATATTGTAGGAAACAGCACCGGTGGTCCATATGCCAGGATTGCCGTTACTGCTGGTGTTGACGATGATGGTGATGTCTTCTTTTTCGCAGGAAACGATGCCGCTTTCCCAAAAGGCAAGTCTCTCCCGGAACCGTAATATTGAAAAGATGAAACATGGAGATCATCGATTTCCTGGTTATAATTTCATCTTTATAACATATATTTTTTAGTATATTTAATAAGAACTGGTACCTATTACATCACTAAATCTACCTTATGAGTACGCTCCCGAGGCACAGGCTATTCGACGCAGTAAAGTTTCAGCTGGAGAAATTCCCCAAACAGGACATGCTGGCCGCCAAGATCAATGGCAGCTGGAAGACATTCAGTACCGCCAGTGTCAGTGAAACAGTGAACCGCTTTAGTGCCGGCTTATTACAGTTGGGCGTAGGCGGCAACGATTTTACGCCGGAAGGCGCCGACAAGATCGCTATTATCAGTAACAACCGGCCGGAATGGGTGTTTACAGACCTGGCCGTACAACAGACCGGCGCAGTGCTGGTGCCCTTATACCCTACCACTAATCCGGCAGAAATACAATTTATCCTGAACGATGCCGCCGTGAAGTACATCTTCGTCAGCAGCAAAGAGATGCTGGATAAAATTCAGGGTATCCGGGGCGGCGTGCCTTCCCTGAAAGAGATCTTCACCTTTGATGAAATTCCGGGCGCTACGCACTGGAGCACGATTACAGCCCAGGCCACGCCTGCGCTGCTGTCGCAGGTGGAGACGATCAAAGCAGGCATTGATGCCGAACACCTGGCAACTATTATTTACACGTCCGGTACCACCGGCACTCCCAAGGGAGTAATGCTTACCCATGCCAATATATCCTCCAACGTGATGTATTCCAAGGTCAGCTTTCCTTTTGATGATGCCCCGCAGCAGAAGGTGCTTAGTTTTCTGCCTCTCAACCATATTTTTGAGAAGACAGTCACCTATATCTATCTTTTCAGTGGTATCAGCATCTACTATGCGGAAAGCCTGGACACGCTCAGTGAGAACCTGAAAGAAGTAAAACCAGACGGGTTTACTACAGTGCCCCGGCTGCTGGAAAAAGTCTTTGAGAAAATTATGGCTACCGGTAACAGTCTCACCGGCATAAAGCGGCGGCTGTTTTTCTGGGCAGTGTCCCTTGCCGGCAAATATGACAACAATATCAGCGGTGGCGCGTGGTACAATTTCCAGCTGTCTATTGCCAACAAGTTAGTCTTCAGCAAATGGCGTGAGGCGCTGGGCGGCAATATCAGCTATATCGTTACCGGCGGCGCGGCCTGCCAGGAGAAACTGCTGCGTATCTTCAACGCCGCCAAAATACCGGTGTATGAAGGTTATGGCCCCACCGAAAACAGCCCCGTTATCTGCGTTAACCGCAGGAAACCCGGTGGCACCAAATTCGGTACGGTAGGCCCTCCTATTGAAGGCATCGAAGTGCGCCTGGACGAAGACGGTGAAATATGCGTAAAAGGCACTACCGTCATGAAAGGCTACTACAAACGCCCCGATCTTACGGCCGAAACAGTGATCGATGGCTGGTTGCATACCGGTGATATCGGCATATGGGTAGATAAAAAATTCATCAAAATCACCGACCGCAAAAAGGAACTCTTCAAAACCAGCGGTGGTAAATATGTGGCGCCACAACCTATCGAAAACAAGTTCAAGGAAAGCCCTTTCATTGAACAGATCATGGTGGTGGGCGAAGGGCATAAGTTCACCGGCGCGCTGATCGTACCTGCGTTCCCGTACCTGAAGTACTGGATGAACAAACAGAACATCCCCTTCACCACCAACGCCGAAGCCATTGCCCGTCCGGAAGTGCAGCAGGCCTATCAGAAAGTGATAGACGACTATAACCAGCACTTCAACCATGTGGAACAGCTCAAACGCTTCGAGCTGCTGCCCGAAGAGTGGAGCATCGCCGGCGGTGAAATGACGCCCAAGCTAAGCCTGAAAAGAAAAGTAGTGCTGGAAAAATACAAAGGCGCGATAGAAAGGATCTATCAGCACGAGCATGAATAATATTCCATGGCCCTGGCGGTTTACTGTCAGGGCCAGTTTATTGTCCGTACAATTTTTTCGTCCATTTGCCAGGCCCGTATTTCATCGTTCCTGTCGGCCACAGCCTGCTCCTCTCCGTCCGTTCCCACTGACCATACTGCTTTATACTCTTCCGGTTGACGATTGTATACCCTGAAAGCTGCTTCCAATTCCTGTTGTTGTGCTACCAGATCTTTCAAATGCTGGTAGGTGATTGTAAAAACGCTACTATATAAATACGGTAGTTTCTCACCCATTGGGCTAAGTGCCAGGTAAAAAAACTGGATTGTCATAAATCTGAACAAATTAAAAGTGAATAGCTCTGGCAGGTTTCCCTTTACAGTGTAATGTTGTGAATATAAGGAAAATTATGGCGGAGATGAGGCGGTAGTACCATATCAAGACAAAACTATTTCATCATTTTAGCAATAGTTCATCACAGATGTGAAAATGCCATGATTAACATCTCCCCTTATTTCTGCTATCTTTGAGGCATGGACCAGGGTATACATAAAGACTATCAACAATCGCGGCTGCCTGTTCCGGCGGAGTATGAAACGGTGTTTTCCCATTTTTATCATGCTGCCAATAATACCAGTGCAGCGGTGAGGAAAACGCTGTTACCCACCTATCAGACGATCATGGTTTTTGTGTTTGGCGGAAAGGGCATCCTGCATTCTGCGCAGCAAACGCAGATGGAAGTGGAGCAGTGTATTGTATTGGGACCGGTGAAACAGGCATTTGACTATACCCTGCCGGCAGGCACCAGCATACTGGTGGCTAATTTCAAAGACGATGCCTTCTATCGCTTTTTTGGCCGCGCCACCATGGCGGGGCATCCGGACGAACTGGTAGACGACAATTGTTTTACCGCGTTATGGGAATCATTACAACATATACCTGCTCCCGCGGCGCAGGTAGAGCATATCCTGCATTTCTGCAGACCATATCTGCAGGACCAGCACCTGCTCTCTGAACAGCTGGCCAACTTTGAAGATGAGAACCTGAACCCTGTCAAAGCGATTGCTGACGCAACGGGCCAGAGCGAGCGTAATGTTCAGCTGCACCAGAAAAAACAATTCGGCTATACAGTAAAAGAACGCCAGCGGTATCAGCGCTTTTTAAAAGCTGTACAGATGCTACAGCAACAGGTGGCGACTGGTGCTTCCACCGACTGGTTTGAGCTTATTGATGCCTGCGGCTACTATGACCAGAGCCAGCTGATACATGACTTCCAGCATTATGTTCGTCTGAGCCCCAGGCAGTATCTGAAATTCCAGGAAGACATCTGTCTGGCGGCGCATTAGCGCTATTCAGCCAACCAGGCCCCTGCCTTGTTGCTCATTTCCTGCATATCATTGATCAGCTGGCAGGTATGATAACCGTCGGCCACAGCATGATGCACAAAAATGGTCAATGGCAGCATCACTTTTTCATGTTCCGTATAATATTTGCCAAACCGGATAATCGGGAACAACAACGAAGACTCTGTATATGTATCCTGATTAAAACCGGCAAAACTAAGCCATGGCAACGCAGATACCGGGCAGAAGTTCTGTGGCCGGCCGGAACGGGCCTTTAATCCCTTCACTTTTTTATAAGTCTCCATATCATGGATGATTGTCTTATAAAAATCCGCGAAGCCTTCGTGATATTCACTCCATAAATCAGAAAATGTCTTATCGTCTTCATGAAAAATAGTGTAGGAAGGAACGACATAGTTCCAATGGCCTAATATCCCTTTGTCATCAAAGCCATAGCGGAAGGCTTCATGCCGGTTCACCATTTTCATGATGACATACAACATCACAGGGTAAAACTTTAATTCTCTTTCTCTAAGTTCCTTTATCAACGCGGTAATATCGAGGTTATAATTGATATTGTATTTGGTTTTCACACCATAGTAGAAGTAATCAAAGTATGGTTTTCTCTGCCAGGTTTCCAGGTCAACGGGAGAAAAAACAGGTTCCATTTTGTTTGTTTTTAAAATATAAAAGGCCGGCAATGGTTTGCCAGCCTCGGGTGTTGTAAGGAATACATACTTTATGATGTGATGAAAAATTTAGAAGCAGCAATCCAGGAATTTTGACGCTTCATCCTGGACTCGCGACGAAACTCCTCCATACGTCTGTTTATTTCTTTTATATTTTGCCAATACTCCGGACTGTCCACGACATGAGCTTCCCCTTCTTTTTCCAATTTGGCAAAAATTTCTTTAGCTCCATCTATTTTTATTGCCATATCAAAAGCCTTTTAGGTTATTGGTAAAAATATTAAACTCATTCAAAGATAGAGAATTATTAACTAATTTATTATCCTCAACTTTTCTATAGCAAAACCTATTTTCGTAGCAGCACACGATCAATGCATTGTCATAAATCGTATTGGTCTCTGTCGCATCCACAACAATAAGCCCATTTGCTTTATGTTGTTTTATTAGTTCCTTTGAAGAGACTTCCGCCACCCAAATAAACTTTGGCATTTGCATAGATAGAATAGCGTTTCTGACATGGTCGGAAAAGCTATCTTCTATAGCAAGATAATCCTTGTAGGATCTACTGCTGGTGAGATAAATGCGAATAAATAGTTTGGCTCCTGATGGAATCCGAAATAACTGACTTAATAATAACTCCTTAATATACCTTCTAGCTTCAAATCCGTCCAAATAAACTTTGGGATAAAGGGGGACTAACACCTGCATAATTTCACATTTTCTCCAGGCGTCGTCTTCATAATATGCCATTGGCGATTCAAGAGGAGCAATTTGATAAGCCGGGTAATTATCATCTATAAAAACAAAACGACGTTTTATGTCAGCATTGTCCTCAATAATGATATTCTTTCGTTTCATCATTTCAGCCAGCTCTGCACTACCTTCCTCTACAGATGAAAGACTATCGATATCGGCATTCGTTGTTTCCGAACGTCCCACTATCACTGCTGCATGCCTCACGCTTCCTCCGAGATGAACATTTGACACTACTACAATCAATGGAATACCACTTTCGACGTATACCGATAACAAATTTGTAAACGATGTCAATGAATACTCTGATCTGTCATAGGCTATCGTTCCAAAACCGAACTCCCTCAACGCAAAGCTCATTTGCTCAATTGTAAGTCCTTCTGATGGAATTTGCCTTGAACTGGATCGGCTTTTCAACATATCGATAATATCAGAAGGTACTACAGGCTTATATTCAGCATATCGTGAGGCAAAATACTCCATCATGGCCCATAATGACGTTTCAGAACAAGTGAGTGTTTCCCTATCCTGCGAAGCGTGCGGAAAGCCCCTTGCTTCAAATCTGACCGCATTCACGGTTGTTGGAAACCTCCCCATAAGACTAAAAAAACCATGCTGTTGCAATGCATGTGGAGATAGCACGCTCCTACCAATAACATGAGGCATGGTAGGCCTTATCACCATAAATCCCCGGTACCGCTCCCTCAGGCTGGCAATGCCTTTGGCATTCCTGAATTGGTCCGGCAGAACGATACCATCAAATACAGACACCCGGATACAATTCTTTTGATACACTCTTCGCTTGGAAGAAAAGTATGCATAGTAGCTATCCCGATAAACCTTATCCACATAAGGATACTCGATCACAAACTGCACCCCTGCCTTTAATCGGCAGAAATACCCTTCCAGCATGCCTTCGTAGGCTTCCCGGGCAATCTGAAGAGAAACCGCAAACTCATCCTGCATGATTTGGACTAACTCATCTTTTAACTCATGTGGCAAACAAACAATTGTGGTAATACTCATAAAGAAATGATTTTGGCAAAAATTGGCGTTAACATTTACCAAAGCTAGCTATAGTATTACCGGGCATTCTCATGATTTTATTAAAAGCGGATGATTAACAAATTTCTTATGATTTCTTCTTAAGTCCCTGCATATTTTTCAGTTCACTGCTAAGCGTATCCTGCACGATGGCTGTCAACCGGGCAGCGGCAGCAACATTCTTTTTCCGTGGCGCCGTCAGCAGGTAGACGAATATCTGCGGCAATACCGGCAGGCCGCGGGAAACCGGCAATACCTTACAATCCGGCGGCAATCCTATCTGCGTGCGGATAGTGATGCCCAGTCCGGCCCTGGCAGCTGCCCACATACCTGCCACATTGCTGGCGGTGAGCACCGGCTTCCAGGCAACACCGGATTTTTCCAGCGCCGCCAGGCCGGCAGCGCGGAACAGGCAGGGCGGTTCAAACAGCAACAACGGCAACGGCGACTGCTGCGCCACTGTTTTATTCCCGATCCAACGTAAAGGCACTTTACCGATCAACACAGCACCTTCCGGCAATTGCGCCCCAACACATACGATCACGTCCAGCTTTCCTGACAGTAATTTTTGTTGCAGCACCACCTGCTTATCGATCGTTATCTCCATCTGCACGCGCGGATGCTGTTCGGCGAAACGCGCCAGCACCTGCGGCAGACTACCCTCGGAAAAATCTGTCAGCATGCCCAGGCGTACTACCCCCGCCAGCTGCCGGGCGGACAATGCTTCCACCGCCTGGTCGTTCAGCCGCAGTAACTGCCGGGCGTAACCGATCAGCAGCTCACCGCTGGCCGTTAGCTCGCGGCCACGCCCCTGCCTGACAAACAGCTGGTGGCCCGTCAGTTCCTCCAGTCGCTGCATCTGCAGGCTCACGGCTGACTGTGAGCGGGACACCTGCTCCGCCGCACGGGCAAAACTGCCTAAATCCACCGCCAATACAAAAGTGCGTAATAAGTCCAGGTCTAATATATCAGTGATCATACTTTAGTTTTATTAAAGTATTTAATGAGATAATTCAACTTTACAAAAGTATGAAATTCACCGAAGTTTGCAGGCAAATAAACATCATGCAAACACCGTTTTCTTTCCGCGTAGGGCACCTGGAGCTGATGGTCTTCAGCGACGGCCATCAGTCCCTGTCCCCTGCGCATCCCATGATTGGGCCTTATGAACAGCCCAGCCAGGTGCATCATTCGCTACGGGCACTGCTACTCCCTACAGATGTGCTGCAACTGGACCTCAACATCCTCCTGGTACGCCATCAGGACAGACTGATACTGATCGATGCCGGCCTCGGACAGGAAGACACCACCAGCGGACTGTTGCCGGCAAACCTCGCTGCTGCCGGCATTCCGGCGATGTCCATTACCGATATCGTGTTGACACATGCCCATACTGACCATACAGGCGGCCTTTTACACCCGGATGGTCCACTCGTTTTTCCAAATGCTATTGTTCATTTAAGTCAAACGGAATACGACCATTGGATGCAAGACCAGCCCGACTTTTCTGCCAGCCCGCTGAACATTGCGCCTACGATGCAAACAGGGCTCACCACCCGTATACCACAGATACTGCGCGCCATTCAGCCACAGCTGCGACTGGCAGCCCCACGGGCAACACTATACGATTGTATCAGGTTAATACCTGCGCCCGGACACACTTCAGGGCACAGCATGGTAGAGATTTTTTCCGGTGCGGAAACCTTACTGCACAGCGCCGACCTGCTACACGCAGCCGTACTGTTGCAACATCCGGAATGGGGAATGTTTTATGACATGGATTTTGAGCAGGCAGCCCAAACACGGGAAAGTTTTTTACAGGAAGCGGCAAACTCCGGAAGGATGACCATGACTTATCATCTGCCATGGCCGGGGGTGGGGAAAATAACAAAAGGGGACAAAGGATTCAAATGGGAGCCGGTTACCCTTTGCGGTAAATGATCCGGTTTTCATATTCTCCCAATATAACCCTGCCATAGATCACCTTGGTCCATCCGTTTTCAAACCCGTGATTATTGGCGATCAGGTATCCTTTGTTAGCATCTCTTTTGGTGATCTTGTGCGCATCAATATAACGCCCTTTCACTTTACAAAACACGATGTCTCCCACCGCATATTCCTGTTCCCGCTGAAACGTCAGCAGGGTACCGCTTTTAAGGATGGGCAACATAGAAGCGCCAAAGGCTTTCATTTTTCCGGTCCCAACTGTTTCCAGTTCATTTTTGAGTCTTTCATATTTATTCATAACATAAAAATTAAGTGCATTTTCAGGGCATAGGTCAACCGGGCCGCACAACAGGCGACAAAACAGCACACGCACATTGATGCATGCATCAATGACACGGGCCTACCGGTAAAAAATGACTTTAAAAACTTGATGATTACGTATCTGAAAAGGGATTACAAGGAGGAAGAATTTTAACCGGGGATACAGGTGTACAATACTTCGGGGTTGATATGGCAGAAAGCCGTTTCTGCACTATATACTACAATCTCATAACGATCTGAATCAAAAAGTTCCTACTGTCAAGAACCTTATTTCAGATGCAAAGATGTGTATTTATTTTAAAATATCCTAAAGAAGCATAAAAAAAGCTGGTGCGAGGCACACCAGCTTTTTTATCATTTTGCCGCATTGATCAGCTCCATGGTATAAGATATTTCCGGGTCTTTGTCTGCCAGCACATACCCCATGAATTTATCCATCGGGACTTCCTTGTCCGGCATCACGCCATGTCCGGGGTCCTGTGTGGCATTGAAGAAATACAGCTCTGATAACGGCACCGTCAATACGCATTTGGTGCGCGGCAACAGGTAACGCTGGAACCAGGCTGCAGTGGTAGCTGCTTCGCCGCTACCGGTTTCCTTGCCGATGATCATACCTCTTTTGTTTTTCTGTACCAGCGAAGCGAAGTAAGTCGCGGCGGACACCGTGCCGCCGCCGGTCAGTACATATACTTTACCGTGAAAGGCATCTTTATCCGGCGGGAAGTTCTCCAGCAGGCCGTCTTTCAGGCGGGCGTTGCCCACGTAGAAGCCGGAGCTGTCTTTGTCGAAACGCTGATAGAAAAAGTTTTTCTGTCCCTGTATGTCTTCATCGGAAAGCCTTCTGCCATTTTCCGCCACGGCATATTCCGGGTAGGCCACGCCGATATTGCGGGTACGGTAGTTATACACGTTGCGGAAAGGCGCATCTGCCATGAAAGAATACAACAGTGCCGAGATAGCCGGGTTACCACCGCCGTTGCTGCGTACATCGATGATCACCTGTTGATAGTTCCGTTTTTTTACTTCCCGGAAGAACTCACTGAATTCTTTGTAAGCCTCCTGTTCCCCGATGCCAAAAGTATTGACGGTCAACCGGCCGGTTTTCGTACTGTCGTCATAGTCATTGTAGATGTAATAGGCCCTTTGCAGGAGGTTGAACGGGAAAACAGCCTGCCTGGTGGCATGGAAAGCGGCGGTAGGCCCAGACGCCGGCAGCACTGTCTTTTTGGTTTCTTTGCTGCCGGGCGCCGTCCAGGTCACCGGATAGGTGGCCTGGCGGGGCGTCAGCAGACTAAAGGTCACCTGAAAATCGGAATAGAGCCGGTCCATGCCGGTAGGAATAAAACCATCACTATAGGCGGAAGTGGAGAGGTTCTGCAGAATTTCTTTGGCCGGTTGGTTGTTAATGCTGGTGATTTCAGCGCCAAAAGGAATAGCGGCGCCTTTGATATTCACGTATATCCGTCCCCGTTCGATGATCACCGGATAGGGAAAGAAGCGGAGCGTACTATACAACTCACGGGAATTATCATTGGAAAGCCGCAGGCTGGTATGTACGTCCCGCACGAGGTAAACAGGCGAATATTGCAGGCTGGTCAGCACGTCCGGCTCTTTGGCCATGCGGTCCATCAGCGAGTCCACCCGGCGGGCGAAAGTTACGGAGTCAATGAACTTATACGGATTGGGATGTTGTTTTTTCAGAATATCGACTGCCAACCGGAAGTCAGCGATAAAATCCTCTTTCGTAAGGCTGGCCAGTTTTTTCTCCTGGGCCGGCGCCTGCAGGCATGCGCAGGCCAGTATGGCGCTGGCGCCATATGTCAACAGCTTCTTCATATGTTATATGTTAGGTGTTTTTTACAGGTTATTGGCATTAATAAGTTCCAGGATGCCTTCGTTGCGGATGATCATCATCCCCTGACGGTCTTCCGTAATCCCGTCTTCCAGGCGGTAGGTATAACGGGGACGGCTACCCTCCATCACCGTAGGCAGGAAGCGGAACTGTATATTGGGTTTGTCTTTCAGCGCCTCTCCCACTTCAATGATGTGGGTGGACACGATGAACAGGCAGCCGGTGTATTCCGCAAAAGCAGCTGTCACCGCCAGCGTGCCGTCATACGCATCTTTTACGTTGGTGCCTTTAAAAAGCTCGTCAAACATGAGCAGCAGGCGTTTGCCGCTGGCCGTGGCTTCGGCGGCCTGCTTCACCCTTACCACTTCCGCATAGAAATGGCTGTAGCCCAGGTTGATATTGTCGGACACGTTGATCGAAGAATAGAGCCCTTCCCGGACGGAAAAAACAAACCGGGAAGCTGCTACCGGGAAGCCCATATGGGCCAGGTACAGGGCGATACCGATCGATTTCATCAGCGTGGACTTACCCGCCATATTGGCGCCGGTGAGGAACAGTACATTACTGCCCTGCTGCATCTCAATATCATTGCCGATGGCATTGTTGATACAGGGATGGTGCAATCCCGTTGCGGAGAGCATATTTTTTTCCGGTGGCAACGCCTGCGCATATTCAAATCCTTTGGCCCGCGCCACATCGCTTACAGCGATATATACGTCCAGCTCATCGATAAATGCCAGCAGCTCTTCCATGGCCTGTCGGAGTTTGTTCTTCAACAGATGGTCATAGGTGGCCAGCGTTTTCACAGGCAATGCCTGATAGATGTCCATGTCGGCCAGCTGCTCCAGTTCACGGGTACGCAGCAGCTGCCGGACAGCGCTGATACGCTCGTCATACGGACCTGACCGCAATGCCATGGACGCTACAAAGGCGGTACATTTTTTCACTGTGACGATGGTGGCCTGCAAACCCTGCACATTCTTCCGGTAACGTTCATCACGGGCCACGGTAGAGAGACCTTTCTTCAGCAGGGTGTCGGCCATCGACAGCAATACGTTTTTACTGCCGCCGGTGTCGAGGTATTCCCGCATCTGTGACAGCTGCGGCACATCAAAAGGAAATACCAGCTGCGCATCCTGAAAGAAACGGAAAATGCTGCTCCGCTGATTGATGGCTGCCATATCTTCCAGCGGCGACTGGAACATGGTGTCCAGCAAACGCTCTCCTCCCCTTGTCTTCACCTGGTTGAACAGGTGATATACTGAACCCTGCCGGAACTTGCCCAGCAGGTTCAGTTCGTCCATCGTTTGCCTGTCTATACTAAAGCTCATAACTGCAATTTTTATTTAGTCTTGCGACCGTTCCTGAGAATATCCAGTATGCCTTCATTCCGGATGATGATCATACCATGACGGTCATCGGTGATACCCTGCTCTAACGTATACGTATACTCGGGCTGGTGACCGTTCATGCGGGTAGGCAGGTAACGGAAGTCTACACTGCCGGCTTCTTTCAGCCCCTCGCCTGCTTCCACGATGTGGGAAGAGATCACGAAAAGGCTGTTTTTACAGCCGGCGAATGCACGGCTGACGGCCACGGTAGCCTCATGTGCGTCCTTCACATTGGTGCCCCTGAACAACTCATCGAAGATGACCAGCAGCGACTGTCCGCTGCTCAGGGCCGTCGCTACTTTTTTCACGCGCAGCACTTCAGCATAAAAGTGACTGGCCCCGATGCCGAGATTGTCCGGCAGGTTGATAGTGGTGAAGATGCCGTCCATCACAGAGAAGACCATCTTACGGGCCGCCACGGGGAAGCCCATATGCGCCACATACAATGCTGTGCTGAGCGAACGCAGGAAGGTGGATTTACCCGCCATATTGGCGCCGGTAAGAAAGATCACGTTGCTGTCAGGCCCCATGAACACATTGTTGCTGACCGGGTTTTTCAAAGACGGATGATACACGCCTTCCAGCTGTAATACCGCACTGCCTTTATCGAGCGCTGTAGGGAACACGAACTGCTTCTCTGTGGCCACCGCTGCCACTGACAGATATACGTCCAGCGTATATACATGCTCCAGCAGCTTTGTGATACGCTGCCGTTCCCGTGTACGGAACAGCAGATCGAAGGCCGTCACCGCGCCGTATGACAGCTTCCCTTTCATCGGTTCATTCAATGCAGGCTCCAGCGCCGGTTCAGCCAGCAGCAGTGCAATAGCGGTACGCTCGGCGGTATATGCTGCCGCACCGGCTACCGTCGGGCTTTCTATGAAACGGTGCAGCTGCTGTACCAGTCCGATGACGGAGGTGACACCGTTGTAGATGTCTTTCTCTCCGAGCACCACCGCGCGGCCGGCGCTTTTCGTTTGTTCGTCTCCGTTTTTCAGGTATTTCTCCGCCATATCAAACATAGCGGCTTCAAACGGGAAGGCCACGCGTTGCTGCGCAAAATGAGCGATGATACTGCTTCTGCGGTTGATCGCTTCCTTATCCGACAAGGGCTGCCGGAACATCTCCTGCAACAGCGTTTCCCCGCCTCGTGTATGCGTGTGGTTATACAGCTCATAGATACCGCTCACATCCCGTTTGCCGAATATCCGGAGGTCTTCTATGGTTTGTTCATCCGTTTGTAAAAACATAGTTTCCAGGTTTATTGCCTTTTACGGCGCACCAGTAATATTGTTCCTGTCAGCAGCACCAGTCCTGGTAAAATCCACACGAACAGGTACTTCTCTATATTCGCCGTGGTGGCGGTTATCGTCAGTTTGGTGTCGATCGGTTTGGGTTTTGGCGTATAGATGGGGAATGCGTCATTGACCATCCAGGCGTACAGGTTTCTGCCCAGGAATCCGCCACCCATGCGGAGATTACTCATAAAATCCGCGTCAGCGCTGACGGCTATACGTTGCTCTTTTCCGTTGATGGTGCGGGTCAGTGCTACGGCCGTGGCGTACGATGGCTGACGGGTATCTCCGTCCTGCGGATTAAATACAGGGGCAGTGGAGTCTGTCACCACCGGACCGGCTTTGAGCCATGCATTGCCCGGAACAGTCGCCAGCAAAGGCATTGCTTTGAAAGCGCTGCTGTCTCCGAAGGTGATGCCGGTGACGCCAGGCATCAGCAGGCCCATACTTTTTCCATCTGTCTGCATTTCCCGCAACGCGATGAGCGCAGGGTCTTCAGAAAGGTGGGTACCCGCAGCGGTAAGACCGGGTTTCACCATATGCGGCATTTCGTCTTTAGACACTTCTATCAGCGTACCGTCCATGAGCTGCACGCCCAGTTGTTTCAATACAGGATTAAGCATCTGCTGTTTGCCGGGCTCTCCGAATATCAGCATGTTGCCACCGTTGCTGATGTAACGGCTGATTTTTTCCATCGCGGCCGCGCTCAGGGCTGTCTTAGGGTCGGCCAGCACCAACGTGGAGATGCCGGAAGGAATCTCCTGTGTCTCCACACACAGGCTGTCTGAATCGAAACCGATGTTGATCAGCGACTGACGGTTGTCTCTTGCGACAGCATGATTGGAATACTCGCGCTCTCCTTTTTTGTAGATGCTGCGTTCGAGGTTACCGGTCAGGAAGATGTTTTTAGGCACATTGCCCAGCAGCCTTTTAAGTGCTGCCGCTACCTGTTGCTCTTCCGGCCAGAAGTTGGCGTCATCGAAGGTACGCAGGAAGGTGGTATTGCCTTTGTATTTCAACTGCATCACGAGGCGGTAGCCTTCCGGCCGCAGGTTGATCATCTTACGTACTTCTGCCGGCGCTGTAAAATCTTTTACATTGACCTGCAGCCCTTCCGCTGTCTGGCCGGCTATTTCCGGCAGGCTTTTGCCCACCCAGGTTTTATACAGCGTGCTGTCAGCATCATCGGTATCATAGTAATAAACGTAGTTAAATTTGATGTCCGGTTTAAAACGGAGGTATGGTTCCCAGAGGTTCCACAGGTAATCATTGCGGTTCTCCGGCAAACCGCGGTGAACGCCGGCGCCCAGCAGGTTGGTGTACAGCGTAATCTCCACGGGCTCTTTGCCCAGATCTTTTAGTATGGTCTGGGTATTGGGATGCAGGGTGTTGGACTTGCTGCGGGTAGTGTCCCAGTAGCCGATAAAAGCCGGCCGGGAACTCACATAGCCGATCACCAGCACGGAAGCAAATACCATCACATAACGGGAAGCCTGTGCCCACCATGGCCTGGATTCGCGCCCTGCTTTCATTTTGATGAGCGTAAAGGTGACAAACATATACACTATCATCACGAAGTAAACCACGTCTTTGGTCGTGATCAACCCTTTCAGCATTTTGACGGTACGGCCGGAAATAGACAGGAAGTAAGTCAGGTCTCTTACGATATCATATTTCTGCCAGAGGCCACTGATGTGGCTCAACACAAAAATGATGATAAAGCTGCCGATGGCCGATACGATCTGGTAGTTGGTCAGGCTGGACATAAACAGCCCGATGGCCGTATAGGTACATACCAGCAAATAGAAGCCCAGCGCTGCAGAGAGCAGCACGCCATAATCCGCAGCATGAATATTGAGTATCCCAACGATCATAAACACTCCTACAATACCCACCAGCAGCAGGTTATAGATCATGATCGCGAGATATTTCCCCAACACGATCTCACGGGTACGGATAGGCGAAGAAAACAACAGTTTGATCGTGCCACTGTTCACTTCGCGGCTGATAAGCCCCATCGTCAGCAGGGGAACGAACAGGTAAAGATTTTGCAATACGTTGGCAAAAATACCGTCCTGTCCCAGAAAGAGGGCATCGGTCATGGAGATACCGAAGTCGGTAAAATTTGGATTGTTCCGGGAAATCACATCCTGCCAGTTGGCCAGACCATACAATGGAGAAACATAGTATACGCCGCACTGCACCATAAAAGCGATTGTTAAGAACCAGGCCACCGGCGAGTAGAACAGGTTACGGAGCTCTGTTTTAGCAATCTTGAATATCATCTTCATGTATAAAAATTATTGGAGCGATTGAATAGATAATTGCTTGAAAATATCATCGAGCAATCCTTTATCGAGGTTGATCTCACGCAGGCGCCATCCGTGTTGTACGCTGGCGGTGATGATCCTTTCGGTGATGCTTTCATCGCCATCGAAGTAGATACGGATTTGCCTGTCATTGAGAAAATCCACCCTGGACACGCCGCTGATCTGCTGTAGCTCGGCAGCGGTTGGCGGCTGTTCCATTCTTACCAGCACGCTGTGCGGCTGTACGTAGTTGTTGAATGCCTCCATGGTATCGGAGAAAATGACACGGCCTCCTTCGATCATCACAATTTCGCGGCACAGCAGGTGTACTTCGGAGAGGATATGGGAAGACAACAGCACCGTATGGTCCTGCCCTATTTCGCGGATCAGTTTTCTCGCTTCAATAAGCTGGTTGGGATCGAGGCCGTTGGTGGGTTCGTCCATCACCACCAGTTTGGGTTTGTGGATGATAGCCTGCGCGATGCCTACACGCTGGCGGTAGCCTCCGGAGAGGTTGCTGATCAGGCGGGTGCTGAAATGGGAGATGCCCACGCGCTCTTTTGCTTCTTCCACCGCTTTGCGCACTTTGCTTTTTTCGATATGCCGCAGCTGCGCCGCGAAGCGCAGGTACTCGTCCACTGTCAGGTCTGTATATACCGGAGGGTTCTGCGGCAGGAAACCGATCTCTTTTTTCGCCAGTTCAGGTTGCTGGCGGATATCCAGCCCGTTCACATACACCTGGCCTTCCGTCTGGTTCAGCACACCGCAGATGATATTCATGGTGGTAGACTTACCAGCGCCATTGGAGCCTAACAGCCCAATGACACCGGTATGGCCTATTTCCAGATTGATATCGCGGATAGCCCAGGCACTGCTGTACCTGTGAGAGAGCCGGTCAATTTTTAAGATAGTGCTCATAATACGTTTTGAATAATTGAATGTTGATGCCCGCCTAATATTTGATGGACAGCACCTTTTGCTCCTGGCCATTGGTACCGCCCGGCGTACCTATCAGCGCAAAAGTGTAGTTCTGGTACAACCATGGATTAAGCCAGCCGGCAGGCAGGTTGTGCACATATTGGGTGACGATGCTGGCAATGTATTGCCCGGTGGCGGCGTCGCTGAATACGAACTCATAATCTTCCTGGGCTGCGTTGACAGGATAGCTGACAAATCCGGTGATCCCTTTGAATGGCAGGCTGCTGACTTCCGGTGCGCCGGACTTTCCCTTGATCGTCACTTTCACCGGTGCGCTGCCGGCAGAGAGGTTGACGAAACGGAAACCGCACACGCTGTCGCCGATCGGGTGGAAAGGCACGGCATCGTTGGCAAACACCGTGTCGGGTTTGGCAACAGTGCCGGTAAGAAACAATGTACGCATGGCGCCTACCGGCAGGTCGAGCATCAGGTTGAACAGCGGCTGGCTTTTTTCGGTGGTATCAGGATACTGGTACAATGCCAATGGCTGGTTGCCCACGTAGGAACTAAAGCGGTTGTTGGCCAGCGCAAATGTGTTGTACGGTATCTGATTAGCGACATCGTACCGGATAGGGCTGGTACCGTTGAAATTAGTGACCAGTGGCCGGCTGCCGGGCACCGCATTGATGATCGTCAGTGAAGCGGTGCCGGGAGGTGTTTTATCTTTAGAGCAGGCTGCCAGCAATAATACCAGGAGGCAGCCCACGTAATAAATGATGCGTTGCATAATCAGTAGCCGGGATTTTGAATCAGGAAATGGTTTACGGTGATCTCTGTGGGCGGGATAGGATATACCAGCTGGTAATCGCCGGCCCATGGCTGTTTAAGTGAGAGCGCAGTCAGGACGTCATGCGCCTTGCCGGTACGTTTCAGGTCAAACCAGCGATGGCCCCATTCAGCAAAGAGTTCTGTCTGTCTTTCTTTGGCGACGGCCGCAAGTACCTGTTCCTTGCTCAGGGAATTGGACAAGGCAGGAAGACCGGCCCTGGAGCGGACCACATTCAGGTCAGCGATGGCAGAGGCAAGTCCGCCGGGACCGCCGTTGGCCGCTGCTTCTGCGCGTATCAGGTACTGTTCGGCCAGGCGCAGCATCATATAATATTCCCGGGGCGGAGCGCCTATAGCATTGTTGTTCTTGCCGATTTTGTATTTGTTGGGAAAGTAGGCTACGACCTCCGGTTGGCCCAGTCCTGGCGATGTTTTGGTGCTGTCTATCCAGGAGAGGCGTTTATCGCCCGGCTCAAACGCTTTCATTTGCACATCGGTAAGACAATACGGCGCAATACCGACCTTGGGCACGCTTGGGCTGAAATCATAGCCCTCTGGCGTGGCATTTCCCCGCATATTAGCGGCGTTGGCCTGTTGCAGCTGCCAGATAGCTTCCTTGCTGGCTACGGTGAAGGCATTGTCCGGGTCCGGCTCCAGTTGATACAATGATGTGTGGTTGATCACGGTGGTAGCTGCGTCCACGGCGCCGGCGTAGTCTTTCTGGTAGAGATACACCCGTGCCAGCAATGCGCTGGCTGCATAGCGGTTGGGGCGTATCCTTTCGCCCATACTGGTGGGATATGTTTCAGGCATGGCTGCTGCCGCCTCTTTCAGGTCCTGTACCAGTTGCTGGTAAATCTGTACCTGCGGCGTACGCGGCATGATGCGTGTTTTATTAAAATCGATGGTAAGGGCCAGCGGCACATCACCAAAAAAATTAGTGAGATAGAAGTAAGCAAAGGCACGGACAAACTTTGCTTCTCCGCTCAGCGCCTGCTTCACACTGTCTTTCAGGGCGGTGGAAGCACCCACTCCTTCTATGATGCTATTGGCACCGTATATGGAAGTATAGGCAGAAGTCCAGAGATTATTGCTGCGACCGGCGTCGAAAGCGGTCAGCTTATTGGTGTTTGGCAGATACCAGGACTTGTCCGCCGAGCTCATGAAAAAAAACAGTTCATCTGAAGACAGGCCGCCCATAAAGGTGGAGAGTCCGCCGGCAAACGACTGGTCTGCTATCGATATAGTAAGGAAAGGATTGTCACCATTGATCATGCGGGTATATATGCCTGCCATAGCGCCGTTGGCCTGTTTCTCCGTTCCGAACACCTGGGACGTGGAGATCGTATTCACCGGGTCTGGCACAGATACCAGTTTCTTGCAGGATGAATGAAGGATGGCGCATAACAGCAGCCCGCCTGAAATAGTCAGTATTTTATGATAGTTCTGCATCACTGATCATTTAAAAGTTAAGCGTTACACCACCGATGATAGTCCTCGGAGCCGGAAGCGCCAGGAGGTCTTGCTGGTCCGGATCTAAGCCGGGATAACGGGTGATGGTAAAAATGTTCTCCCCCTGCATAAACACACGGCAGCTTTCCATACGGGCTCTTTTCACCAGCTTGTCCGGCAGACTGTAACTGATGGAAAGTGAGCGCAGGCGGACATAAGAAGCATCTATAAAAGCGCCGTCAGATACGCTGAGGTAGCTGGCGCCTGAAGCGGAGTAGCTGGCATATTTGGCATTATCTCCCGGCCTGGACCAGTGATTGTTCAGTGCTTCCAGCGGCAGGTTGGTAAGGCCGCCCGGTACAATACCGGCGAAAGGATCAGTGCCCAGTTGTTTTTTGTAATCAAAGAACAGATCGAGCGTTATTCCTTTCACGGTAAACTGTGAACTGAAACCGCCATAGTATTTAGGCGCTATATCGATGGCCACATAGCGGTCGGCCGTGACGGTAGCATCCGGATTAGGTTGCGCGATATCCAGTTTGCCGTCTTTGTTGTAATCAACAAAACTGTGTTTGCCGGTCAGCGGATCTATGCCGAGATAATGCAGGAAATATTGGGTAGACAGGGACTGCCCTATTTTGTACACGCCATAGTAGGGCGACTGTTCCAGTCCGGGGTACGCCACCAGCTTGTTGCGGTTACGGGAGATATTAAAAGACACTGACCAGGACAAATCTTTTTGCTGCACCAGGTTGGCGCGCAGCATGCCTTCCCATCCGCTGTTCTGCACTACTGCCGCCCAGTTGGCGGTCACACTGCCAAAACCGGTAAAAAGCGGTGTGGGCAGGCTGGTCACCTGATCGTTAGTACGATTGCGGTAGTGGGCCACTTCCAGGCTGATACGGTCATTCAGGAAGCTGGCGGTCAGCGCGCCTTCCATTTTTTTGTTGGCCTCCCAGTGGTAATCCTGGTTCATGGCATGGATGGGCGCATAAGGCTGTATGCCATCATATTTGCTCATTAGCATAGTGCCTGACAGGGCAGCGCCCCATTGTGACAGGTATTGGTAGTCACCGATAGATCCATCGCCACCAGTGATACCATAGCTGCCGCGGAGTTTCAGGAAGCTGACCCATGATGGCAATACTGTTTTCATCCAGGGCTCTTCAGACAGGATCCATCCCAGGCCGACAGAACCGAAGTCGCCGTACTGGCGTCCCGGCGCAAAGCGGGAAGACCCATCCCTTCTGGCATTGAGGTTCATCATGTATTTATTGTCCCAGTTATAGGAGATACGGCCAAATACGGCGGCATATTTATAGCGGGCCACATTTTCAGTAGCCGTTTGGATAGGGGCATTGGAGATACTGCCAAGCAAGGCATCGTCACCATAACCGAAGCCAATTGTCGTCCCGCCGTTAGTGGCAGCTGACTGGTAGCTGGTGCCCACCTGTACGGAGAGGTCGCCCTTGCCTACGAAACGGCTGTAGGCCAGCTGTGGCTCCAGTATCCAGTTGGTATTGCGTGTGTTGCCGAAGAACGCTGATCCAACAGGGTTCAGTATCGGATTTTGGGAGGCGATAGGTATAAAGCTGCTATTGTTTCCGGAGACATAGGAGTATCCGCCGGTGGTGCTGAAGATGAGTCCTTTGAACAGCTCATACCGGATTTCCATATTACCATCGAACTGGTTTGTCTGATTGTTGTTTTTCTGCAGCAGGTAGGCAAACGGGAATTGTACGCCCGGGCTGGCGTTCCATTCCGCATAGTTAAGATCGCCTTTGCTGTCAAATGCTGGCGGCGCATTGGGGGCCAGATACATCACAGCAGGATTGTTGGCGATGGCATCCGCCTTTGTATAACCGATAGTAGTGCCCACCATGATGCTGAACTTCTGATCGACGCTGCTATGCCGGAGGCGGGACATCAGGGACGCTTTTTGTGAGGCGCCGCTCTTGTTCAATATGTCCACCTGGCGGCCATAGTTGGCGCCCACATAAAAAGTATTGCGGCTGTCGCCACCGGAAAGACTGGCAGATACGGTAGTCAGTTTGCCGGTGCCCAGCACTTCTTTCTGCCAGTTGGTATAACGGGTGGTATCCCACAATGTCAGGTCGGGCGCATTGCCAACATTGGGCGTCACACCGTCGTTTTTAAACGCTTCCCGGCGCATTTGCAGGTACTGGCGTGTGTCCAGCAGCTGCCATTTGCGGGGAACGGTGACAATCCCTTCTTTGGCATCGATCGACAAAGTAGTCTTTCCTGTTTTTCCTCTTTTAGTGGTGATGATGATGACACCATTGGCGCCACGGGAGCCGTAGATAGCGGTGGCATCAGCGTCTTTCAGCACTTCGATGCTTTCTATGTCTTTAGCGCTCAGGCCAAACAGCGGACTTTGGCCGCCGGTAACGGAAATGCCGCCCTGCACAAATCCCGGTGAAGTGTTTTTGGTGAAGCTGGTCACATTCAGTACGGTCAACGGTACACCGTCAATGATATATAGCGGATCAGACAGAAAGCCCTTTCCGAGGGAGTTCCGTCCTCTGATTTCCAGTCTTACGGGGGAGTTGGCATAACCACTGGTTTGTGTGATCAGCAGCCCGGGCACCTTGCCCTGTAAGGCCTGCAGCGGGTTCAAGACTGGTTGCGCCGCAATTTCGGCACCGCTCACGCGGGTGATATTACCGGTAGCAAGACGTTTGCTGGTAACACCATATCCCTGTACCACGGCCTGGTCCAGCTCATTGGTGGCCACCTTCATTTTCACGTACATCATCACGCCGGGCTGTCCCGCAGCCATGCTCACCTTCTCATAGCCAATGCTGGAGAAGGTGAGTATTTCTGCGTCTTTCAGATTTTTAAGGGAGAACACTCCCTTGTCGTTTGTCTGGGTGCCTTTGTTGGACGCGCTGGCAAAGACGCTGACACCGGGTATCGGCTGAGATGTTTTCTCATCGTACGCTACCCCTGTGATTTCCACGGCTGCCGGTGGTGTATTCAACTCTGGCGGCGTGTCCGTTTTCCGGAACACCACGATCGTAGTGCCTACAATTGTGAAGTTCAGCGGCGTTTTGGCCAGCAGCGTTTTCATAAACGCGTCCAGCGGCTGATTGTGGGCATTCACCGGAACAGTTTGCGTTACGTCCACCTGCTCCGGATTGAATACCACTACATGGCTGGTTTGTTTTTTTATTTCTGCGAACACCTGTTGCAGCGTTACTTTTTTGCTGCTGTAATTCATAGTCTGGGATAATCCCTTCAGCGGCAGTCCCATGGCTGCTATCAGCAGTAACAGTCCCAGCTGCTTCCACGGTATATACCGCTTTGGACGTCTCAATTCTGGCATAACATATTTTTGGTTGATAAATAATAACCGGTGGCTGAAGTGGCCGGGCATGGCTCCGCCGTTAAGCCCGATGGGCCTTCCGTTCCGGGACATACCAGGCCCTGACCACTAAGGCCGGCATGTTCACCTGCTCACCTGTTGTTGCTTGTTAATCTTAATTTCTATTATGGTTGCTTTATGGCATTACAATCAGTTGTTTCCCTTCTATCCTAAAGCGGACGCCCATGCTCTGCAGCACGGTCAGCGCCTGTGTCAGGTCCAGGTCTCTTTTTATTTCTCCGCTGAAGACTATGTCTGCGCTGCCGGGTTCATATACGACGGTCACGTCGTACCACCGGGCCATTTGCCGCAGCACTTCTTTCAGGTGGGCATGATCAAACTGGAAGGAGCCGTTTTTCCATGCCACCGCCATCTCCATATCGGGATATTCTACCAGTTGCAGGCCGTTGGCCGCTATGGCCACCTGCTGACCGGGTTTCAGTACCACCGATGCCTGGCGGTGATGTACCCGCACACTGCCGTCTACCAGCGTGGTACGGATACTGTTTTCATCTGTATAGGCGTTGACGTTAAACTGTGTGCCCAGTACCTCCACGGAGGCTTTGCCGTCCACGTCCACGCGGAAAGGCTGCCGTGCATTGGCGGCCACTTCAAAGTAGGCTTCGCCGGTGATGATAACGGCACGGACTTTCTCCGTAAAAGCTGTCGGGTATGTGATGCTGGAGGCGGCGTTCAGCCATACGGCCGTACCGTCGGGCAGCGTGATGCGGTATTGTCCGCCCCGTGGCGTGGTCAATGTATGATATTCCATGGCAGCGGTGGCCCCCTGGTAATTCAGCCGGCCGCTGTCGTTCCGTACGGTGAGGCCAGGCTCCTGTACGATGCTGCCATGTGTACTGTCCAGCATAATTTCTTTCCCGTTGGCCAGTTTCAGCACCGCGCGGTTGGTACCGCTGGTGATGGCCACAGGCGGTGGCACCACTGTCTTTTTCCGGCTGGTCAGCATCCGGGCGGCAGGAACGGCGATAGCCGCCACCAGCACCGCCGCTGCTGCGTACCGTACCCAGGTGCGCCGCCACAGCGGCAGTTGCACCACGGCGGTATCTTCCGCGGCCACAGACACCATCAGTCTGTCCAGTATACGCTGCGTGGCGCCCGGCGGTAAAGCCGCCGGTTCTGCAAAAGACGCGTCATAACTGGCCTGCAGCATGCTCTCCATCGCTTCACTATCCGCTGCTGCCGGATTTTCCTTCAGCCAGGCAAACAGTACTTCACTCTCCGGGCCCGTAAGGGTGCCGTCGAGGTACTTTTGCAACAGGTCCGCAGGAAATTTATTTGGTTCCATACTAATAAGACTAATGAGTAAAAGAAATGGGTGGATGGTCCGGAAAAAAAATTTTCCTTTTTTTATTTCATGGCAATCAGCAGCATCAACAAGGAAATGCTGCCATGTTCCAGCAGGTATTCCCGGATGGATTTCACGGCCAGCGACAGGTGCTGCTTAAAGGTGTTACGGGAAATATTCATCAGTGCGGCGGCCTCCTCATAACTTTTCCCCTGCTGGCGGCAGAGGATAAAAGCTTCGCGGCGCTGCGGCGGCAGGTTATCGATGGCGCGCTGCAACAGCTCCTCGTACTGTTTCTGCTCCACCGCATTGAGCACGGAGGGCTCATGGATACCCAGGGACACCCGGTGCATCACCTCGTCCCTTACGGCATCGAACAGCGTAAGCCTGTTTAGCTGGGTAAGCGCCGCATTACGGGCAAGACGGTACAGATAGGCGGCAAAAGACGACTTAATGTCCAGCTGTTCCCGGATCTCCCAGATCTTCAGGAAAACGTCGTGCACCAGATCTTCTGTGAGCAGCGGATTTTTGGTAAATTTCAACAGGTAGGTATAAATACCACCATGGTATTGCAGATAGATCGCTGTAAACGCCGCCTCGTCGCCAACGGCAAGCCGCTTTAGCAGTTCCTGTTCATTCATTCTATGTAAGATATCAGACAATCAAACTCCCCTACACAGGGCACCGGTAAATTTAATATTAAAAGCATCAAAAAAAGAAGCCTTTCCCTCCGGCACCCCTAATTTGTCCATTAACGTAAAAATCAATAAGTTTAATCCCGTTTTACGTTTTTGCTTATTTATTTACTACCTGACACTACAAACCTGTCACATGCAACCAAATCACCTGCGTGCCAACACTTGTCAGCATCTGCCACAGCTGCTGCTTTTCCTGGCTATTATCCTGGCTTCCCCTTTCGCGGCCCATGCACAAAACAACGATGTCACCGACAAATATGCCGGCGGCAAAAAACTGATCACCGGTTTAAGTAAAATTCTGAGCCCAAACGGTGTCCAGGAAAATTTTGAAGCCACGCTCGGCGGTACCAAACAATGGGTATTTGTACGGGGCCAGGACCGCAACAATCCTGTTATCCTCTTCGTACATGGCGGTCCCGCCTCTCCTATGGCGCCGGTAGCCTGGACATGGCAACGGCCGCTGGAAGAGTATTTCACCATGGTGCAATACGACCAGCGCGCTTCCGGCAAGAGCTTCCTGGCCAATGACACCACCAACCTCGGCGCCACGCTTCATATTGACCGCTATGTGGACGACTGCATTGAACTGGCCGAACAAATCCGTCAGAAATACCATAAAAAGAAACTGGTGCTGATGGGGCATAGCTGGGGCACTATCATCGCCATGCGGGCAGCCCTCAAACGTCCTGACCTCTTTTATGTATATGTTGGCACAGGCCAGAACATCAATACGGTCGACAATGAGCGGGTGAGTTTTGAATTTGGCCTGAAAGAAGCGATGCGCCGGAAAGATACCGTCGCCATCAGGGAGCTGCAATCTATCGCTCCCTATCCCGGCAACCAGCCTATCACCCGCGAGCGGATCATTATCGCCCGCAAGTGGCCACAGGAATATGGAGGCCTCGCCGCCTACAGGCCCGTGCCGGCGTATTTCTTCAATGCGCCGCTGATGTCGCCGGAATATGATAAGAAAGACGTAGACGCCATCGACCAGGGCAACATCTTCACCCTCGGCCGCGTAATGGACGAATTCCTGGCAGTGGATTTTAAGCATGTAAAGGAATTCCCCATCCCCGTGCTGATGTTCATGGGCAGACATGACTACACTACTCCTTCCGAACCTACCGACGCCTGGCTGAAAAAAGTAAAAGCCCCCTATAAAAAAGGTGTGTGGTTTGAGAACTCCTCCCATCTGATGATGATGGAAGAACCCGGCAAGTTCCTGCTGACACTGGTCCAGGACGTAAGGCCGCTGGCTTTGAAATAGTTTTTCAACACGATATATTAAAAAGGACGCTTACGATGGTGAGCGTCCTTTTTATATCAAACAACCGCATATTTATGTAGTAACAGCGCTTCCACTATCAGCTAATTTTGCAGTCTTTACTGTCACACTGATATGAAAGCAGACATTTACATGCCCAGTCCCCGGCTTAGTCAATATATTGACAACTACCTGGTAGTGGACATTGACTGGAGGAACGCGCCACAGGAATACGCCGTCTGGCGCCTGATCCCGTTTGGACAAACATCTATGCTTTTTCTTTATGGCGATCAGCACTATTATAACCTGGAAGGTCCGCAGTTCGAGATGCAAGCCACCCAAAAGGCTTTCATGGTGGGACAATTAACGCGGCCTCTCTGGCTGAAATTCACACTGCACACCCGGCTGGTCAAAATTCAGTTCAAGCCCGGCGGTGTACATCCGCTGTTACCCTGCAACATGCGGGAGTTTACCAATGTGCCCAGCCTCGACCTGGAGGCGGTATGGGGTCAACCAGTTCTTCAGTTGCTGGAACAACTGCACGAGGCTGGCGACGACCGACAGCGGATTACCGCGCTGAACAGCTTTCTGGAAGACCGCTTGCAACCCGTTTCCGAACTGGTGGACTATGTGGATTATACCGTCAACCAACTACGCGCACATCATGGCAACATTGGGATCAGTCAATTGGAAGATAAGCTGGGCATCAGCGGCCGTCATTTAGAGAGACTGTTCCATACCCGGGTGGGGTTGTCACCCAAAGAGCTGAGTAAAATCATCCGGCTGAACGTAGCCCTGACGAAAATAAAAACCAACGGTAATATTTCGCTGTATCACTTGTCGCATGATGCAGGTTATTATGATCAGGCGCATTTCTCCAGGGATTTTAAGGCCATTGCAGGCGTGCCGCCTTCGAAGCTGCTGGCAGCGAGCGCCACCGAATTATTTGTTACCAACGGAAAGTGTTTTGTATAACCTGCAACTTATTTTATAGCCCCAAATACCGCAGGCCGCATTCAAGGATGCGGCCTTTTTATAAAACACTTTGCAGACATCTGCCAGTCGATCATCTTCCGAAACAAAAATATTCAACAGGTCCAGGCAGGTCGGTTTCGTACAAGCTTTTCCGTTATAATCTGTCCATCTTTGCATCATAAAAGAATAAATTATGCAAAACACTGTAACCCCTGCATCCATCATTCCCGCCGGTATTTACCGGCAATACAACGGCGGCTATTTCCGCACACTGGTATCCGCAACAGAAACACAGGGCAATTTTTCCCTGATAGACATATCGCTGCCCAAAGGCGTAGAACCTCCTACTCATATGCATACACGGGAGGATGAAACCTTTTATCTGCTGGAAGGGGAAATCACCTTTCATATCGGGGAACAATGTATTCACGGCAAGTCCGGTGACAGCGTATTTGCGCCCAGGATGGTACCGCATCATTTTGCGCTGACTACGCCCACCGCCCGGTTCCTGACGCTGATCACCCCCGGCCACTTCCTCGATTATTTTGTGGAATTCAGCACCCCCTGCACAGATATGCCGCAGGTGTCGCAAAACCCGGGAATGCCGCCGCCAGCCTACCTGGAAAATATGGCCAGGCAACTGACCCAAAAGTATGGCGTATTGTTCCTGTAAAACAATTCACCATTGACTGTTCCCCATCACCTTTTTATTGCCCGGGATACCGGGAAAATCATCCTAAAAAAATAATAATGATTCCCAAACTGACACGTGCGTTCCTTGTGGTTCCGATGATATCCGTTATAGTGATGTCAGCCTGCACAAAAGACAGAAACAATAACGGCCCGGTAAACTATACCTTAAATACCGGCGCAGTCATCAACTGGAAAGGCGTCATGGACAATGGCTTCAACAACGGCTCTTTTGACGTGGGCGCCAGCAGTATTGAAACCCAAAACGGCGTGGTAACCGGTGGCAATATTGTATTTCCCATTGCTTCCATTAAAAACTTCAATATCCCTGACCCAGCGCTTAAAGAGCAGCTGTTGCACCACCTTAAGAGCGCTGATTTTTTCAATATTGCCGTATATTCCGAAGCATCTTTCCGTATCCTGAAAGTACAGCCTTATAACGGCGAAGGCAATACGAATGTGCCCACGCCCAATTTTCAGGTGGAAGGCAGCTTCACCATGCTTGGCAAATCCAACAACATTACTTTTCCGGCGTATATCCGTATCAGTGGTGACCAGATGGACATAGCCGCTGCCTTCAGCATTGACCGTACGTTGTGGGGCATGACTTATGCCTCCGACCCTGCCGGCCAGCAATACATCCATAAAGATGTGGAACTGCAACTCAATGTGAGCGCGCACAAAATGTAATCCTTGTTTTTACCGGGAAAATCGTACCGGTATGTTTGAGCGCTACTACTTATGCGCAGCACCAAGCCGTTTTACTTTTCACAGTAAAGTTGACCCCAATAATAAAAGTTAAACATTATGTATTCCGTCATGAAGAGAATGGCAGTATATACCATACTGCTGCTAAGCCTTTATAGCTGTAAGAAAAACGATAAAGACCAGGCGACGCCTGAACCTACAACAGAACACGGCGAAGTCCGCGAAAAAGGCGTTGCTGCCGGCGATGCCGTACATGCCCAAATAGGCCCTGCCGGCGGCACGCTGGCTTCCGCCGATGGCCGTCTGCAAATGGAAATCCCCGCAGGCGCTGTCACCAAAGAAACCGACTTCACTATCCAGCCTATTACCAATACCCTGCCCGGAAGCCCGGGCAAAGGTTACCGCCTGTTGCCCGAAGGCCAGACCTTTGCCCAGCCGGTAAGACTCACCTTTCAGTATGACGACGCTGATCTGGCGGCCACTTCAGCCCAGATGTTGTATATCGCCTTCCAGGGCAGCGACGGCATCTGGAAAATGATCCCGCAGACAGCCCTCGATGAAACTAACAAGACACTGAAGGCTACCACCACCCACTTCAGCGACTGGGCTATCTTTGCGCAATATTATCTGACAGGCGGGCAGAATGAACTAAAGCCCAAAGGCAGCACCTGGCTCGAAGTCAGCAGTGAAGACCTGCTGGCGCCACTGGTAACAGGCGGCGCTGTTGAGATTGGGAAAAAACGGGCAGAAGACAATCCAAAAAATATCAAAAACTGGCAGTTTTTCAACGACGGTAATCTCGCTGTGGAACCTAACCAGAAACGCGCCACCTATACCGCCCCGGCGCAGATACCCAGCCACAACCCGGTAGAGATCAGTGTAGAAGTATACAATGTGCTGCCACCTGGCGCCAACCGCCCTACAGCCACCGGTAAGGTAATCCTCCTGACCCGTATCTATATCGTGGATGAGACTTACTTCATCGCCGAAGTCAATGGCGTATCACAGGTGATGACCAGCATTTTTTATACAGAAGATGACCAGGGCTTGTTTATCAACGGCAATATCAATGGCACCACCAACAACATCCTGTTGTTCGTTGCAGCACACAATCCCGGGATCTATCCCTACAACCTGGACGAATTACCGGGGACCGGTGTGGCAGTCTATAATGCCGGCCCGGGCGACGGCTATGTGCCCGGCTACACACCCTGTGAAGGAGACGTGGTCACATCCCCCGGGTATATCAGCATTGATAAAAAGGAAAAAAACGGCAGTGTGGAATATTTGACAGGCGGCTTTACCGCGACGGTATACAAGGAAACCGGCATGTGCCCCAATTTAAAAATCATCAAAAAAACATTGTCTGGTAAATTCCGGCTAATCAGGAAAACGGAATAACTCAAAAGTTGATCCCAAAACAAACGGCTGTCCCCATAGTGGAGCAGCCGTTTTGTTTCTTTATCTTGAACTAATTTTAAAGGGATGATACTACCAGCGAAGCATATATGGAAGCTGTTATTTACGCGGGGCCTGGTGTCCGGCGTCCTTTTTTGGGGAACTGTCAGCGCCCAGGCGCCGCCTCAATATGCTTTCACTCACTACAGCGCCGCCACCGGTCTTGCAGCCAATACTGTCAACAGCCTGGTGCAGGACCGTACAGGCTATATCTGGCTGGCCACTTCCAATGGCCTGCAACGATATGATGGCACCCGCTACATCACCTTCAGGCATCGCGCCGCGGATGCCCGCTCCCTGCCGGAAAACAACCTGCTACAGGTGGCTATCGATAAAGCCGGCAGGATATGGCTGCTGTTCAACAGCGGCCGTACCGGCATCTTCCACACCGCTGATTTCAGTTTCACGGAAACAGCTTTTTCCGTGCCAGGCATCAACCTCAGCGAATGGGGCGACAAGGAGCTGAAAGTAGGCACAGACGGACATATACAATACTGCCTCCACGGCTTTGGTATTTTTGAATACAGCGACAAGGCACAACGATTTGTTGCTGTATTGCCTTCCTATAACCTGCCTTCAACCTGGAAGGTGTGGGATATGGCAGAAGATACGCTCACCGGCAAATGCTGGTTCAGCGGCGATTTTGGGCTGGCTGTATTCAACCGGCGAAGCCGGGTGCTGAGCTACCAGGAACATAATACAGAACGGGAACCGCTGATAGAACAATGGGGACGTCTACGGCATACCAGCCATCTCTTTATCGACCAACAGCATCGCCTGTGGCTCCGCAGCTGGCCCTATGGTTCAGCTGCCGGCCTGGTATATGCTTTCGATTTGAAAAACAACCAACCGGTGTTAAACGCTTATAATTTTATCCCTATAGTAGAAAATTATAACGAACCACGACGGTTCACCATGCAAAAAAATGGCCAGATATGGTTGACCGGTGTACGCATACTGGCCCGGTACCAGGAAAAAGAAAACACCTTCAGCCTTATACGTCCCGTTGCTACAGGCGCCCCCGGCATTGATTATGAAGTTATCAATGACCTCCTGGAAGACAGGGAGGGCAATATATGGATAGCCACCAATAACAACGGGTTACACCGGTTCAATCCCGCACGCCAATCGTTCAGCAATATCCGTCCCCGCGACACGCTCCGGCACGGTCCAGGCGACCGGTCGGTGTTGTCGTTCCTGCAGATAAAAGGCAAGGAAATACTGGCAGGCACGTGGGGCAACGGCATACACCGGTATGACAGCAATTTTAACAACATACCCCTTCGCATACAAGGTCTCAATCCCTCCTGTCTCATCTGGGACATGTCATACGCCAAAGACAGCCAGACCATCTGGATAGGCGCCCAGCCCGGCCTTTACGCTTACCAGGAAACCAACGGCAAAGCGGAATACTACAATCCCTTCGGGCAACAATACCAGACCATCCGCCAGGTACGGGAAGACAATACGGGAAATCTGTGGATCGGCACACAGAGCAAAGGATTGTTTAAACTCGCTAAGAAAGAAAAGCAACAACGAAGACTGGACCGGGTATGTAAAATACAGGGCATACCCGAAAGACAGCCTGTTACCAGCCTCCTGTCCGACCCACAGGGACACATGTGGGCCGCAACCGCAGGGCGGGGCATCTTTATCATCGATACGGGCAGCTGTAAGATAATACAGCACCTGGACCGCCAACAACTGCAGGATGAACATATTACGGCCCTGTTACAATATGACGATTCCACCATTCTGGTCCTCTCCCGTTACCTCGACAGCTATAATATACATACCGGGCGCGCCACCCCTGTCCCCCTGCCGGAAACCCTTATCCCCGACATGGCCGCCATACAACGGGACAAAAACGGCAACCTCTGGATAACTGCTTCCAACGGGCTGGTACGGCTGGACCACAACAAAAAAACCAGTAAATTTTTTGACCGTTCAACAGGGATATACAACGACAGTTTTGAGCCGGGCGCATCGGCAGCGCTGACAGACGGACGGCTCCTTTTCGGCAGCAGCAACCAGTTCATCGCATTCAATCCGGCCGGCATTACCTGCAACAAAACCTTTCCGGACGTCGTCATCACCGGTTTCAGCATCATGGACCACTCCCTTCCGGTGGATTCCCTGCTGCAACGCGGGAGCGTGGATTTGTCGGCCCATCAGAACCTGATCACGATTGACTTTTCGTCATTCAATTATGACAATAATTTCCATATCGTTTACAAACTCGAAGGGCTGGACCAGCAGTGGAAAACAACCGCCGGCAATCAGGCCGTCTACTCCTATCTGCCGCCCGGGTCTTATACCCTGCTGCTGAAAAGCGAAAATCCCGAAGGATACGCCAACGGCCGTATTACCCGCCTGCCTATCCGTGTACACCCTCCTTTCTGGCGTACCTGGTGGTTCAATGGATTGCTGGCGATCATCGCAGGTGCTGTGGTCTACGGCTTGCACACGCTCCGTATAAAGCGCTTGCTCGCCATTGAAAAAGTAAGGACCAAACTGGCGAGAGACCTGCATGATGACATTGGTTCCTCGCTCAGCACCATCAACATCTTAAGTCAGGTGGCAGCCAACAAAGCAGATGAATCCAGTGTTTCCCGGGATTACCTGCAAAAAATCACCGAAAGTTCAGGCCGTATGATGGAATCGATGGATGATATTATCTGGAGCATCAATCCGGTTAATGACACACTTGGCAAGATGTTCGTGCGCCTGCGGGAATTCATGGCCGAGGCACTGGAGCCTAAAGGCATTGACTATTCCTTCCATATAGCAGACCGCATCAGGGAACTGAAGCCAGACCCGGAATCCAGGAGAGATCTTTTTCTTATCTGTAAAGAAGCTATCAACAACATCGTTAAATACGCAGGAGCCACCCATGTTGCGTTGGAGGTAAGCCGTACCGGCAACCTGTTGCTCATTACCATCACAGACAATGGTAAAGGGTTTCAGCCATCGGGCACACGCGCCACCGGCACAGGGCATGGACTAAACAATATGCAGGCCAGGGCACAGCTGCTGCGTGGGACATTCGCCATCAGCTCCGCCCCGGGACAAGGCACACTGATCAGGTTAAGCGTTCCTATCGCATAAACATGTTAACAGAACAGGCTGCTATCATTTTATATTTGTAGCACATGCATCAACAGCTTATGATCAATATAGTTATTTATGATGATACCGATCAGTTTAGGGACAGCCTTAGTATTCTGATCAACGAGAGCAGCGATATGAGGGTACTGGCCGCTTTCAACAATTGCGAAACCGTGGAGAAAGATATTGCCCAGCTGCAACCGGACGTTATCCTGATGGACATCGATATGCCGGTCATGTCTGGCATCGAGGCCGTAAAAAAAATCAGGGAAACCAATACGGCCGTGAAAATCCTGATGCTGACTGTTTTTGACGATAACGACACCATTTTTGACGCCTTAAAGTATGGCGCCAATGGTTATCTCCTGAAAAAAACAGTCACTGCGAAATTGCTTTCGCATATACAAGACGTCTATGAAGGCGGTGCGCCGATGACGGCGTCTATTGCCACACAGGTATTGAAAATGTTTGCCCGCTTCCACCAGCCGTCCACACAGGAATATAAGTTGTCTGATAAGGAAAAGGCCGTACTGCAGCTGTTGGTGGAAGGTTACAGCTATAAAATGGTGGCCACTCATATGCAGGTTTCCATAGATACCGTGCGCAGTCATATCCGTAACATCTACGAAAAAATGCACGTCAACTCAAAAAGTGAAGCAGTAGCCAAAGCCTTGCGAGGCAAGCTTCTCTGACGTACTGCCATCACCTAAACACACACAGGTTGCTCATGCACCCACTCAATAGTAGTGGCGGTAATAACGGGTAGTACTGCCATCATTCCATTGAACGTCTACATGGTCCCACCCATTCGTATACCGGTGGGTAGCATAGTTGATTTTAATCACATCCCTGGAAAAATCCTTGTTGTAATCCAGGGTAGGATCGCTGGTGCTGTGGTACCATCCGCGGTGAATCACCGGATGCAGCACAATTTCGCCGCCGTGTTGTTCGGCTGTTCCTTTAATATAGTCGAACGCGTTAGATTTTAATCCCCCCATTCCCGAGCTGGAAAAACGGCAAAACTCGAACTCTCCATCGGCCGTGAAGCGAAAGCCGTTGCCTGGCCTGGGTTGCATGTCCCACGGCGTGGGCGCATTGTTAAACCATATCCCGCTGGCAGGATTATATACTGCGAGGGTAAAGTTCAGGGAAGTGTCCATATTGGCTTCATCCAGGCCAAACCAGGAAGCGCCGGACAAGTCGGCGGTAATGTTGGTGCGGGGCGTTTTGGACATATCGATGTCATCATTTGCATTTCCCTTTTTGCATCCTGTGTTCACCACTGACAAGGCACAGGTAATACCCGCCCATATCAGCGGGCGAAGAAAGTAAAGTTTCATACTATGGGTGTTGTTTGTCTCCGGGGTTATAACTGAATAATCGGATTTTTTATATGGCAAAATTAAGATGCCTTGCCGGCGGGAATAACCGCATGTTTATGCGATTGGAAAATGTCTTCAAAAAAAAATGCAGGAAGCTAATGCCTCCTGCATAAAGAAAATAAACTTTGCAACCCTACCGGCGGAACCAATCGAAATCCGCATAACCAGTACTTTCCGGGCTGTTCAGGTCTGTATTAAAAAGAAACAGTGCAAAGCGGTTGGCCGTCCAATCCAGCCCCAGTCCCATTTTCAGTTGATTACCGATGATGGTAAAATGTTTGCCGTCATAGCTATAGGCAAATGTTGCCGTGAAATCCTTCTCCCGTACCATGGCCTTCAGCCATATTTTTGAATATGTGCAGGGCATAGCCGTCACCGTGCTGTCGGCATTTACCATCACGAGCTCCCGTTTTTTTCCGTTATAACGGACACCAATATACGCATAGGGCGACTGGAACACGCCTAATCCGGCTATATCTCCCTGCTTCAGGCCGGAGAGGTCGAGCAATGCCGTGCCTTCCGAATAAGGCCCTTCCACGCGCTGCGTCAGTGTATTGCGCGCCTCCATGAGATTGCGGGCTTTGCCGGCATACAACCGGAGATACCCCGGTCTTTGGGTAAGCGACCACTTGTTATTGTCAGGGTTGTGGTTCCACTGCCACTGCAATCCCAGCGTTTTGTTGTTGAATTCGTCCGTTGTGGCCGGCACTGATACCGGATAGGTTTTACCCACAGCGGGCTTCGGGAAAGTGTCCACCCCTTTGCCGCCGGTGCCTAACATAGGCCAGCCATCCACCCAGGTTACCGGTTCGAGGTTGGGCACGCGTCCAATGGGACCACGGTCCTGCATGATGATAAACCACCAGTCGCCGTTCTGCAGCTGTACCATCCCGCCCTGATGCAGTCCATTGCCAGGGTAGGTGTGATCGTCCTGTATCACCACTTTCGATTCGTAAGGGCCGTATATGCTGTCGGACCGCAGACATACCTGCCGGCCTCTGGTACCGCCGGTGCTTCCCAGGATATAGTATTTCCCGTTGACTTTATACATATGGGAGCCTTCCAGGTAAGGAAAGGCGCGGTTGTCATAAATCTCACGCCGGGGTGTTTTTACCGACAACGCGTTGCTGTTCAGCTCTGTGATAAATAGTTTTTGCTGACCGTGCACCACATATACTTTTCCATCGTCATCAAAGAAAAGGCCCGGATCATAGAGGTATTCCGGGAAGATGGTGCGTGTCCAGGGGCCTTCGATGTTTTTGGCGGTACACATGGAGAACTGCCCTTTGCGGCCGTCCATGTCCGGTGTACAGAACCCGACATAGAAAAGACCATTGTGATGACGGATGGTGGCCGCCCAGGACCCGCTCAGGTACATATTGCCTCCTTTCAGGTCATAACGCGGGTCTTCTTCATAACGGGACACTGCGTATCCCGCCATTTTCCAGTTCACCAGGTCATTGGATACAGCAATGGGGCAACCTGGGACATAATGCATACTGGTAGATACAAAATAGAATTTGTCACCCACCCGGATGATGTCCGGATCGGGCCAGTCGCCCCACATCAATGGATTTTTGAACGTTCCGTCGCCGTTGTCCGGCGTCCAGGAGGTATTCGTTTGTGCATGCAGGTCGCTGCCAGCCAACAGCCATAGTAAAAGGCAGGCCCATCGCGACAGGAAAGATAGATGTCTCATTGTTCACTTTTAATACCCGGCGGTGCGGACCGCCATCGTCATAACGCATTTATTCTATGTGCGAACATATGGACTTTTTTTGATCAAAAGGGAGAAAATTTACCAGATGACGTGTTCTGTGTATGGTTGTTTTAAAAAAGCCGCACAAACCCAAAGGCAGTGCGGCATTCTGATACTGTTGGTATGTTACTCGCACAGCCAGCACGACTGCGTTGTACCCGGCGAAGTTTCGCAGGTATTATAAAGCGTAGCACAGTTATAAGGACTGGTTTCAAATGCTTTACCTCCAACGATCTGATTACGTTGAGAGGTGTTAAGTACAGCTACGGTGGCTTTGGTGAAGGCCAGTTTTTTATTGACAGCGATTTTCTTTTTCATGGCGGTATTTTTAGATGTCAGAGAAATGGTACAGCCAGGAACAGACCGGCACTAGCAGGAGGTCGTGACCAAAGTTACACAAGTGGGCGTCTTGGTAATCTGAAGTTTAGCTCCACCGGCTACCATGGCACGTTGCGTATCATTAAGCGTAGCGATAGCTTCTTTTTTGAGGTCCAGTTTTTTGCTGAAGGAGATTTTCTTTTTCATGGCTGTATTTTTAGATATTGAAAAAAATGATACAGTGCCGTCAGGATTCATGCTGGCACTAACAGGTAGCGATGATTAGGGTTGCGCAACCAGGGGCTTTGGTTAGCTGAAATTTAGCTCCGCCGGCCACTATGTTGTGTTGCGTATCAATAAGCATGGCGACAGTCGCTTTGTTGAAAGCCAGTTTTTTGCTGATAGAAATTTTCTTTTTCATAATAACATTTTTACAGTACTGAAAAGCCGCGCAACCACAGAGGAATGCGCGGCTGATGGAGATTATATTTTTATCTGTACACTACCCGTTGCATTCTTCGCAGGGCTGGCCCGGAAAAGGTGAGGTAACACAGGTAACAATAAGCGTAGTGCAATTAGGCTGATTGGTAATCGGCGCCCGGCCACCGGCGATCATATTACGTTGTGCATCGCAGAGCACCGCGATGGTCGCTTTGTTGAAAGCCAGCTTTTTGCTGATGGAGATTTTCTTTTTCATGATAATGATTTATAACATTGAAAAAATAAGCCACTACATGCAGCGTACGCATTGATGACCGGTATCAGGAATCGTGGGACAGGTTTTGTCCAATCCGGTATTGCAGATGGCCGGCCTGGTCGGGCAAATGGTGGTTGCTGCCCCGCCGGCGATTAGCTGTTGCTGTTCCATGTTCAGCGCAGCAATGGTCTCTTTGTTGAAAGAGAGTTTTTTTCCAATTACAATGTTCTTCTTTTTCATAAGAAAAAATTTCAGGCAGTGAAAAATCAGGCGCAGTTATCGCATACGCCCGTATTGGCTGTCGTTACACAGGTAACGCCGTTGGAAGTACAGGTAATGAGTTTGGTAACGGTTTTGGAACCGCCCGCCAATACCTGCAACTGTGTAGCGCTCAGGGTTGCGATAGTGTCCTTGTTAAAGGAGAGTTTTTTTCTGATGGCTGTGTTTTTCTTTTTTCATAAGAAAACTATTGAATAGGTGGGCATAATTCGCACGGGCCACCCGGACGCTGAATAGTGGCACAGGTTTCCATGTTGGATTCGCAATTGGCGTTGCAGGTGAAGAAAGTGGCGCCACCGGCGATCAGTTGCTGCTGGCTGCTGTTCAGCGCGGCAATTGTTTCCTTATTAAAGGAAAGTTTCTTTCCGATGTTAATGTTTTTCTTTTTCATGAGCTGTATTTTTTAGATAGCGGTGGTATTACAAAGTACGCAAGGTTGGGTCGGCCGCGGTGAAGTATCGAGCGTTGGGCAAACACAGGTAACTGATTGGGTTATACGTACACCGCCAACCATTTGTTGTTGCTGTGCATCATTCAGAGAGGCGATGAAAGATTTTCCCAGCGTCATTTTTCTGTCGATGGCAATTTTTTTCTTTTTCATACAATGATGGAATGTCAGGTTAAAAAATGGCCTTAGCAGGCGATACATTCAGGTACTGTATAAGGATACGTCATACAGGTTTCCAGGTAGGTAAAACACCTCTTGTCTGTCGTTACCGGAGGGATGCCACCGGCCAGTTTTCCTGCTTCAGCACCGGACAGCACGGCCACGGCAGATTTACCGAAATACAGTTTCTTTTCGGCACTCAGTTTTTTCTTTTTCATGGGTAGTGTTTTTTAAGGACATAATTGACATGGACGGGTAGGACTTGGCGCGGTGGCGCATGATTCCGCACGGGAAGTGCAGTTGATAATTCTTGTCACCGGTATACCGCCAACAATCATTTCCTGTTGATTGCCAGTCAGGGACGCAATGGGAGACTTGCCCAGCATCAACTTCCTGTCGATGGAGATTTTTTTCTTTTTCATGTGCCGTTTTTTTTAGATAGTGGTATCTGTTTGACAAAATTGGCAGGGCCGGGTGGGACTTGGCGCGGTAGCACAGGTTTCCACACGGGAAGGACAATTAACAATCAGGGTAGCAGCCATGCCACCGGCGACCATTTCCTGCTGAAGATTGTTCAGGGATGCAACGGGAGATTTGCCCAGCATCAGTTTTCTGTTGATGGAGATTTTTTTCTTTTTCATATAGATTGGATTTTAACAGATTTCGCAGGGACCGGTTTGAACATGCACGGTGACACAGGTTTCCACGTACGATTCACATTCAATAGGCCGGGTAATATACATCGCGCCACCGGCGATTTTTTTTTGCTGGTCTGCATTCAGCGCAGCAATAGTTGCTTTATTGAGCAACAGTTTGCGCTCAATAGTTGCTTTTTTCTTTTTCATAAATGATAGACAGTTCAGATTTAAAATTGCCTGCAGGACAAAACCTCCCCGCTGGCCAGCTTTACAGCCGCCAGGACAGTTTGCCCCCGGGATTAAAAAAGACTAATTCAGCTTAGCAGTATACACACTGTTCCTGTGTATACGGGAAGGTGTTACAGCTTGCGTAACGGGTTTCCTGGCAGATCTTGGAGTAAGTGGCCGTGGTGGTTGGTATGCCACCCGCGAGCTGCTCCTGCTGTTGTGCGTTCAGTTGAGCGACAGTTGTCTTGTTAAAAGACATTTTTTTTCCGATAACTGTTTTCTTCTTCATAAGGAGGATTTACGGGTTCAAATTTCGGTTGTACATTACAGTTTAGCAGATCACACATGCGTCCTGTGTGTAGGGGATTGTTTCGCAGGATATGTCTCTTGTTTCCCAGCACCTGATTTCTCTGGTGATGATAGCCATACCACCAGCGATTTGGGCTTGTTGATGGGTGTTCAGTTGGGCAATAGTGGTCTTGTTAAAAGACATTTTTTTTCCAATAACTGTTTTCTTCTTCATAAGGAGGATTTACGGGTTCAAATTTGGGTTGAGAATTACTTTATATGGTATGGGTTAATTGGCATGAGTCATCGATTATTTTGAGAATATTTGAAGATAACAAAAAGGAACAGAAAAAAAGAATTTTTTTTGCAGGCCGCGAGGCCTGCAATCATATATTAGTCCTGAACAGTATCAGGCAAGTTTTTTACGGCCCAGTTCCAGCCACGCGAACTGATCGTGATGATGTGTTTTCATATAGTCTACGCCCCATTCATACAACGGCTCAAAAATAGTACACAGCTTTCTTCCAGATTCGGTCAGCATATACTCCACCCTTGGCGGTACTTCCGGATATACCTTGCGGGTGATGATACCGTCTTTCTCCAGCTCACGCAACTGACTGGTGAGCATTTTTTCCGTGAGATTCTCGCAGGTGCTCTTCAGCAGTTCACCATACCGTTTGGGCGTACCGTCAGACAACATGCTGAGTATATATAATTTCCATTTGCCGCTAATGGCCTTCACTGCCAACGTCAGCGGACAGTGTAATCTTGGGTCTCTCATATTTTTTTAAAAAAATTTGTTTACGCCCTCCGGCGATGCTTCACAAAACCTACCAAAAAGTAAGTAAGGAACGGAAAAGTGCCTACTTATCCAGCAGGGTATAAAGGTATACTTTTGACACCATCAAATAAAACAGCACCATATGAAAAAAGTAATCCCACTGATACTCGCCTGTATCAGCGCCCTGACAGTAAGTAGTATCGCACAACCGTTACAAATCCAACTCATCCGGCAAGCTACCGTTAAGATCACGATGCATCAGCAGCATCTGCTCATAGACCCAGTACTGGCCGATGAAGGCACAGAGCCACCCATTTTCTTTTCCAATGAGAGGAAGAACCCCACGATCGGGCTGCCTTTTCATCGCGACAGCGTACTGAAAAACGTGGATGCCATTCTGCTCACCCACTATCATCCCGATCATTTTGATATGGCAGCCGAGAAATATGTGCCCAAAGACATGCTCATCTTCTGTCAGCCTGGAGATGACGCCAAACTGAAAGAAAAAGGCTTTACCCATACACAGGTCATTGACAGCACCATGACCTGGCAGGGCATTTCATTTCACCGCTACCTGTCCAGCCACTACCCTGGCGCCAACGGGGAACCGCCTTTCGGCATCTCTTCTTCCTGGTACCTGCAAAGCGGCGCCAGCGGTGTTTTCATCACCGGCGACGCCATCCTCGACGATCTGCTGAAAAGCTCCCTCCTCGCTACAAAGCCGCCCATCGTGATCGCCAACACCGGCGAATGCCACTTCACCCGTGAAAACCCGGTGCTGGCGCCCGGCATCACCATGACGCTGACCACCGGCGAACTGAAAGCCATCACGCAGCTGTTGCCCGCCGCTACCGTGGTGGCTGTACATATGGACGCCATCAACCATTGCAGCCTTACGAAAGCTGAGCTTCGTCAATATGTAGCGAAAGAAAAATTACAAAAGAGAATAAGGGTGCCCAATGAAGGGGAAGTCCTACGCGGCATTCCGGGGAATAAATGATATCTTCGCGGGGTTTAACCCTAACGATAATAATGGATTTCTGGTCACATATACAGACGCTTCAACATTCCCGTAACACTGCTGCCAGGCTGCATGCACTGGAACAGATACAAGTGCAGGGCTACACCTCGCTGATTTACCACCTTCTGAAGGTATTGCAGCTTTCACATAACGTACCGGTAAGAACGGCTATTTGTGATGCCATCATTTATTTATTCGGGCAAAACACAGCACCACGACCGTTATATCAGACATTAAACGATTGTGAAATAAGCGTGTCGGATATTGATTTCTTCGAGGTGACTTTTGATCGGTCCAGGCTTACTTACCTGCTGATGATCTGTTCTCTCAACTGCAACGGTTATGTCCGGGAAAAAGCGGTCCGGAAATTGGGAGAAATGGTGAATGACGAAGCACTCCCCTTTCTGCTTCACCGCCTGGCCGACTGGGCAAAACCCGTCCGCCAGGCGGCTGAAACGGCCGTCATTGCTTATCTCCACGCAGGCAAGGCAAAGGCTTTTATCATGTGCCTGCCGGCACTGGAGGAGTTACAGCAGGTAGAAAGAGCTGATCTTACAGGCATACGGAGCATCATCCTGGATTATCTTACCGGCCGCGCCCGGAGTGTATCGGTAGATCTGTTTCGCCGTTTACCGGTTAAGCACCGGCTGCTCCTGGCCCGTCATTTGGCCGAAAGTAATGCGCACAGGAATGAACTGTTGATGTTTATGGGCGACCGTTATCCCTTAGTAAGACAGGTGGCGGTAACTCACATGGCACTCCTCCTGCCTGAGGATATCTCCGGATTGCTGAAAGACAAGTCCCCGCACATCCGCCTGGCCGTACTTCGAAAATTACACCAACAAGATCCTGGTTTTTCTTTGATACCCTTTGTGGCCGATCCTGCTGCCGGTGTCAGGGAATTCGCCCGGTATTATCTTGCGGGCGCGGATATTGACTTCGTCGCTATTTATTTGGACCGGCTGCAACAGCAGCAGCAACTGGTCGGTTCACTGAATGGAATGGCGGAGATGAATGCCCGCCATCATGCAGGTATAATAACGCCCTTCCTGCAACATAACATCCTCAGGGTAGCAAAAGCAGCTTTTTCCGCGCTTAAAAAACTGAACGATTCGTTATGTTATGATTATTGTATAGAACACATGGACCATCCGGCACCGGGAATGCGCCGGACCATTTTAGATCATCTCACCAACCAGGCAAACGACAATATACTTCAGCTGGCAAGGGAACATTATCTGAACGGAACTTCGGAACTTAAACTTTCCATGTTACGTTTTTTTTCCCGTATAGGTGGATGGAAAGTAGCAGCTGATCTGATGCTGGGGACTATTGATTCCGATCAGCGTATCAGGGATTACAGTATGTCTGCACTGCAGCAGTGGAGAAATAAAGCGACGGCCCTGTATGCCACCCTTCCGGCAGCAGACCGCGAACGCGCCCTTTCTATTCTCCGCTTCGCCACAGAGATGCATGACCAGCACCCATACTTCCCTAGCAATCCATTACAGGGACTGGCTTTTTACTTTCACTAATAACCGGCCGCTGCCCGAATCGCTGCGCCTGGATACGGTCAAACTCCTTCACATAGTCCGGATGCTCCGTGCCCATTAACCGGTCCCATATGCGGAAATACAGGCCGTAATTACCTTTAAAACGGCTATGGTGCAGGTTGTGGTGGACGGAGCTATTGAGCAGCTGAAACAACCAGCTGTGGCGGAACCAGCGGGGCATTATCTCATAACCCAGGTGGCCGTACACATTGATCATAAATCCGGTAATGGTAAATAACAGTACTGTCAGCGGGTGCATGGGCATGATACAAACCAGCACCACCAGTACGCCTCCCTCTGCAACAGCCTCCAGCAGATGGAAACTGTAGGACGTCCATGGTGAAGGGTTAGTGCTTTTATGATGCACCAGATGGGTGGCCTTAAAAAGTTTCGGATGGTGCAACAGCCGGTGCATCCAATAAAAATAGGTATCATGTACCACCAGGCTCAGCACCAGGCTCACGCCCATGTACCACAGGGGATAATCATCGATATGCCGGTACAACTGTGTAAACTGGCGGGCCGGAGTAAACAGCAGCATCACCGAGATAACGGTGAACACGAGGGTGGTCTGCATGGAATGCCATATCTCACGGAAAAAGTCCTTTCGGGAAGCCTCCTTCCGTTGGATTTTCTGCTTTTTAAAGCTCGCAGGATATATCAAATAGAAAATAGTAAAAGGGATGCCTGCCATCAAAAAATAGCGCAGTGCGGAGAGACTGAAAATACGGGCCAGTGCTTCTGTCAATATTTGCATTTTTCCAGGTCGTTTTTGAATGAAATACGACCCAAAATTAGCCGCCACACCGGTATTCATCGGTTAACAAAGGATAAGAAATGGCATTAACAAAGGTTAATTTCCGGTGCTATTGTTTTCCCCGGCTGTGTATTCTCTTCCGGATACGGCTCAACGAAACCGGCGTAACGCCCAGCATCGAGGCAATATATTTATCGGGCACGCGGTTCACGATATCGCCACGGCTTTCCAGTAATTGCAGGTAACGTTCTTCCGGCGACAGCGTCACAAAAGATTCTATGGAATCCAGCGCTTCCGCCAGCATAAGCTGCAGAAAATGGCTTCGCAACGGTTCCAGGCGGGGATTTTCCCGCAATACCCTGTCCAGCTGTTCGTAGTCTATCTCCACCACTACGGTATCTTCCAGCGCCCGGTAAATAAAGCGGGACGGCCGTTGACGAATGATCGTATCATGTGACGCGATAAACTGCCCCTCCCAGCGGAGAAACAACGTAGCTTCGTCTCCGTTATTCCTCACCGCATACGCGCGGATAATGCCTTTTTCAAGATAAGCCAGTTTCCTGGCAGTATCACCTTCACGGATATACGTTTCTCCCGCATCCAGTTTCACCTGCCGCGTAGCGGCAAACAAAGGCGCCATATCTGTCGCCGGCACCGTATTCAATTGTTGTAACAGATTTTGTAACGTTTCAATAGAAACCGCCATGACCCTGATTTAGGCCCAATATTAAATATTTTTCGGGGAGATGCGAACAAATTTATCCCTGCGCTGTTTAACCTGCAGGCAAAATAACCAACCATGAAAAAAACACCCTTACACCTCTTACTATCATTATTGACCCTATTAATCTTTTCCCGTTGTCAGGACAACACGCAGATCGCCGACGAAATTCTCAAAGGCCATGTGCGCACCATGAACGAAAAAGACTCCGCTAAACTGGAAGAATGCGTTGCCATCCGCGACAGTACTATCATTTTCGTTGGCAGTTTCGACGAAGCGAAGGCCAAACATTTCAAAGAAGGCCATACCAAAGTGATTGAGTACGGCGATTCCGCGCTGATCATGCCAGCCTTCATTGACGCGCACGCGCACGTCGGGCTCTTTGCCATGACGCTCCCACTGGCCGATCTCTCCGCCCGCCCCTATGGGAATGTCAATGATACGTTAACTCTTGAATCTGTCATGAAAACCTATTTCAACAGCAAAAATCTCAGGGAGAACGACCTCACTACCGTGGTGATGGGCAATAACTACGACGATTCGAAGTTAAAAGGCAATCTACAGCCCACCCGTTATCTGCTTGACCGTATTTCCACCACCCATCCCATTTACATCATGCATGTGAGCGGGCATATGGGCGTTGCCAATACCAAACTGCTGTCTATGATGGGCATCACCAACCAGACCCCCTCCGACTCCATAGCTGGCGGCGTGATTGCCAAGGAGAAGGGTGTTGTCACCGGTTTACTCACGGAAAATGCCAACGTCAGGGCCATTGAAATAGGTATGGGATCAGCTACCGCCGGCACCACAACAGATGCCGCCAAAAAGATCATGCTGGACAGTGCCGTATCCCGGTTGCTACAGGCAGAAAAAGAATGGTTCAAATATGGCATCACCACTATCTGCGAAGGCAGGGCGGACGCCAGCACTGTGCAGCTTATCCTGGGCGCCAGCAAAGCAAATAAACTGACAGGAGACTTCATTGTGTTGCCGGACTATGATCAGAACAGCAACCTGGGTGAACTGGCAGCTTACTATCCCAATTACCAAAACCATTTTAAAATAGGGGCTGTCAAATTCACCTTCGATGGTTCACCGCAAGGCAAAGACGCCTATCTGTCCCAGCCTTACAAAAAGCCGCCTGTAGGACAAGACGTTACCTACAAGGGACAGCCTATCTATCGTTATGCAGATGCAATGCGCAAAATAGACAGTGTGACTAAAAACCTGAAAATGCCGGTACATGTGCATTGTAATGGTGACTCCGCCATCGACATGGTGCTCAGTATCTTCCAGACATTAAAAGCCAAAAAGGACCTGGACAGCCTCCAAACGCCTTGTGTGATCATTCACTCACAGATCACCCGTCCGGAACAGATAGACGCCATGAAAGCGCTGGCAGGCCCTGTTATGGAGAGCTTCTTCCCTACACATGTGTATCTGTGGGGCGACTGGTATCTCAGCCAGGTGCTTGGCTCTCCTCGTGCGGACCGTATTGCGCCGTTGGGGGATGCTAAAAAAAGAGGGCTGCACTACACCATCCACACAGATTCACCGATCACACCGCCAGATCTGCTGACAGCCGTACATGCAGCCGTCAACCGCCGCACGCTGGACAGCGTATTGCTCGGTTATGATCAGCACGTATCTGTATATGACGCCTTAAAAGCCATCACCACGGAAGCAGCCTATCAATGGGGAGAAGATTCCACCAAAGGAAAACTGTTGAATGGCTACAGGGCAGACATTGTGGTATTAAGCCATGACCCGGTCAAGGTAAAACCGGAGACACTTCGATACAGTGTAAACGTGTTATCTACCTATAAAAGCGGCAAACAGGTGTACGCAGCCACCGCCCCTACGATGTCCGCGCTGACAAAAAAATAAGCAAACGGTCACGGATAAACGAATCCCGCATCGCCCAGTGGCAAAGCGGGATTTTTTTTTATACTGTGGATGACCATTACACTATCTTGTTGTATACCCACCGTTGGCAAATATCGTTTGCCCGGTGATCCACCAGCCATCAGTGACGAGGAACTCCACCAGCGGCGCGATGTCTTCGATCTTCGTCAGTCCGCCCAACGCTGAAGCGGATTTGTGGTAAGCCACCGCATCATCTGTTTCCTGTCCGTAGAAAAAAGGCGTGTCCATTGGGCCGGGCGCTACGGCCGTCACGGAAATACCACGGCCGCCATATTCTTTGGAGGCGGCGCGGGTATAGTGTTCCACCGGTGCTTTACCACCTGCATAAGTGGAATACAGACCTGTATATGCTGCCAGCAAAGAAGTTACGATAGTACAGATTTTACCGTTATCATTCAGTTGTTTACCTGCTTCCTGTATAAAGAAATAAGCCACTTTGGAGTTGATATCAAACATGCTGTCATACTCCGCTTCCGTAGTATCGGAGAATGGTTTCTTTAATACCTTGCCCACTGTATTGATGGCGATATCAATACCGCCCCATTGTTTGCGGGCTTCCTGAAAGAGGCTACGGATATTTTCCACTTTGGTGAGATCTGCCTGGAACAGGACGGCTTCCCCACCGGCAGCCTGAATATCTTCCAGTGTTTTATCTGCGTCCGCTTTGGTAGAGGCACTGTTGAAATGGATGATTATTTTAGCCCCTTTTTTTGCGATCTCCCTGCTCAGCAGACCACCCAGGTTCTTTGCCCCGCCTGCAATGAGCACAACTTTTCCTTTTAAATCGTTTCTTCCCATGATTACTTTTTTAAAGAATGTTTAACGATGGGATAAAGGTCAACAAATCTTATCCCCCGGCATGGTGAACTTTCAGGAATTTTGGAAAAGCGGCGTCTATCTTACAGATTCGCGGTACTGTCCGGGTGTTTGCCCTGTCATCTTCTTAAAAAACTTCGAGAAATTAGAAGGATCGTAGGTTAACACATTCGCTATCTCCGCTACCGGCTTATCTGTTTCGGCCAGCATTTTCCGGGCAGCATCCACGATCTTCTGATCATAAAAATGACAGGGGTGATGTCCCATGGTTTGCTGAATGGTGGCCGTCAAATGAGCATGGGACACAAACAGCGCGGAAGCAATCTGATTAAGTTCCAGGAACTCCGGCGCCTCACCGCTGATCACTTCAGCGATGTGTTTATCTAAAAAAGCGAAATAAGCTTTCGTAATTTTTTCATTTTGCTTCATGGATGTATTAGCTGCATTCTTTGAACAATCAGGCTGCAATGGTTAACACTTCACCGGGCCGGTCACAGGTGAAGCTTGCAGCGGACATACCGGCCCTTTGTCCGTCAAAGCTAATGATTTCGGGGAATTTTTTCGCTCTTTGTTTCTAAACTGTAATATCTCCCGCCACGAACAGGTATTTAGGATTGCTTCCTTTTTACACCCGCCTCTGCGTGCAATCGTCACTCCCAGTTGCATGCAGTCGAAGTGCGACAAGGCATGTGCATTCGTATTTGCTGTACGACAAATTACAGCAAAGGCGGGTCTTCATCAATGACAGGTATCAAATCCGTCCATGATCTGTATCATCATTACAGGCGGTGCTTCTTGCTACTTTTGATAAAGAGGCCGATATGCCTTAAAGATCTCATCAACGTAAAACTTTGTATCATGTTATCCGAGAAACTATCTGCAATGCAGGCTCACGCAATACCACCCTGCCTGTCACTGATCATCCCGCTTCAAAACGGTTCATCACAGAGCAGAAAAGCGGTGACCACCCAGATAAAAAAAGTTGTGAAGGAAGCGGAAGAGTATATTGAAAATACTTATCCGGCGCAGGCGGCGCAGTTAAAGTCAGCCTTAGAAGAACAGTATACGCTGTTTGAAAAAAATTATCATACCGATGCGGCAGGCCTTGGCATTTATGTGTCTGCCAGTGGCGCCCGGCAGTTCCTGTTTCCTTTTCCGGTAGAAGAAAAAATTCATCTCAGTGATTCTTTTTGTATACGTGAACTGCTGTACCTGGAGCATTATGCTTCAGGGTACGTCCTGTTACATATCAACGGGAAGGCGGCAGAATGTTACATGGGCAGGCTAAACGAGTTGCAGGCCGTATCTGACGGGGTGTTTCCCCTGCACTTTAAAAATGACTACGAATATGCGAAGCCGGCACAGCTCACTTCGCATGGCGGATATGAAGGCACCAAAAGCTTTGAAAAAGACAAGTCCGCATTACAGGCCATTCGCCTCAGGGACTTCTACCGGGAAGCTGACCGGCGTTTAAAAGGGCTGCTTAACGAAAGGCTTTTAATAATAGCCGGCCCGGAAAAAGACTGCGCCTTGTTCCGGGAAGTAACGGAACATAAACAACATCTAATCGGAGAGGTCCCTGGTAATTATGCACATACAGGATTAAAAAAACTGGCCGATAAGTGCTGGGGAGTTGTCAGAAGATGGATCGACCAGAAAGAGGCAGACAGTGTGTCTCAGCTGGTAGAGAAAACCTGGCCCAAACACATGATCGATGGCATCAAGAATGTATGGCGCGCTGCACAGGATGGTAAAGGACTGAAATTACTGGTGGAAAAAGATTACGCCTGCGCCGGTTTTATCGGGGACAAAGCGGGGAAATTCTATCTGAAGGCGCCCAAACTCGCCCACCGCACCATAGCAGATGCGGTGGATGATATTATTAAAACAGTGCTCCTTAAAAACGGAGATGTGCTTTTTGCTGATAAGGACACCTTGCGAGAACACCAGCATATCGCATTGGTCACCCGCTATTGAATTTATTGTTGTAATGCCATCAACGGCACAGGGCAATGTCTTGTCAGGTGCCGGGTATGGCTTTTATGCATTAAACTATGCAACAGGTCATGCTGCTTCGGTAATACAACCAGCAAATCCAGCTCCAGTTCTTTGGCTGCTTCCATAATACCTTCGTCGGTTTTAGGGTGTACGCTGTAGTGGTAATGAGGTGCCATAGACTGCAATATATCATGTAATACATTTGACTGGCGCACTACTGCCGGTGTGGCGTCCCGCTTGTTTTCCACGTTAAGCACATGTAGTTCCGCATGAAAATCCCCTGCAAACTGCTCTATACGTTGCACAGGGACTGTTTCTTCCACGTCATTAAAATCGCATGCCAGGCCAATTTTTTTAATGCCTTCAAAACTACGTTCAGGCGGAACCGTTATTAACGGCCATTGTAAATGGCGCATGGCATAGGCGGTATGCCCTCCCAGGAAAAGCCTTTCTGTGGCGGTAGTGCCCTGGCTGCCCATGATAACGGCATAAGGCCCCATCCGTTCACAGAGTGTCAGCAACTCGGTATAAAAGGTCCCCATTTTCACCACCACTTCAACCGGTACCTTTTCTTCCGTTCTTTCTGTCAGCTGTTGCTTCAGTTTGTTCATCTCTTCCTGGACATCCTGCAGTATCCTGTCCGGATCAAAGGCCAGCGGCACCTCAGCAGGGGATATCGGCAACGTATACACGTGCAGCAACACTACCTGTTTACCCAGTGCTTTGGCCATGTCTGCCGCATAAAAAGCCGCGTTCCGGGCCACCTGTGAAAAGTCAGTTGCCACGATGATTGTTTTCATTTTCATATACCACATTTTAGTGGTGAAAAGGTAGAAAGAACCCGCCGGGCAAATGCTGACAGTTGTCAGCCTCCGGTTTGATTCTGATCATTGGGCAGGGCACGGCAAGCAGTTAGCTTTGTGGTAAAATATGTATATATGCGGTCCCCGGCCCCACACAAGTATACATTATACAATAAGTTACACATCACGGTGTTGACGGATGTATACAACGTCTGCCGGTTTATACTCCGGTTCTTTGCAGAAGTTTTCCGGCCCCCTTACGAGTTCAGGGAAACGGTCAAACAATGTTACAACGTTGGTTATAAATCCTTTGCGCTTGTATCGCTGACGGGGTTTATCACCGGGATGGTATTCACGAACCAGTCGCGGCCGTCCCTGGCGGAATTTGGCGCCACCTCGTGGCTGCCGGGACTTATTTCCATTGCTATCGTCCGGGCATTGGCGCCGCTGATCACCTCCCTGATCGTTGCCGGGAAAGTAGGCTCCAACATTGGCGCGGAACTGGGCTCCATGAAAGTAACGGAACAAATTGAAGCCATGGAGGTTTCTGCCACCAACCCCTTTAAATTCCTGGTGGTCAGCCGCGTGGTGGCCACTACGCTCATGAACCCCCTGCTGGTGTGTTATATGGCGTTTGTCGGGCTGCTGGGCTCCTATCTCAATGTACACCAGCACGAAGACACCAGTTTCGCAGCATTCTTTCAGCATGGTTTTTCCAGCATCTCTTTTCTCGACATCACTGCGTCTCTTATCAAATCAGTGGTATATGGTTTTACGATCAGCATCACCGGTTGTTACCAGGGATATAACGCGGCCAAAGGCACTCAGGGCGTAGGCAAGGCCGCCAACGTGGCGGTGGTCATTTCCATGTTTCTCATCTTTATTGAAGAAATGATCATCGTTCAGATCGTGAATCAATTCAGGCCCTCTTAAAGTTACCAGTCATGAGAAAACCACCGGCCGATATCGATAAACAAAACGCCGTCATCCGTATACGGGGACTGTATAAATCTTTTGACACCATCGATGTGCTGACGGGGATGGACCTCGATCTTTACAAAGGGGAAAACGTAGTGGTACTGGGCCGTTCGGGCAGCGGGAAATCTGTGCTGATCAAACTCATCGCAGGGCTGTTGAAACCTGATAGCGGTACCATACGCGTGGCCGGCGAGGAGATAGACCAGCTGTCGCCAGGGGCCTTACAACAACTGCGGCTGAAAATAGGATTTCTCTACCAGGGCAGCGCACTATACGACAGTATGACCGTACGGGAAAACCTGGAATTCCCGCTGGTCAGAAACAGTGCTCATCTCACCCATGAAGAAAGGGACGCCGCTATCCGGGAGGTATTAAAGAATGTAGGACTGGAACAGTCCATTGACAAGATGCCGGCGGAGCTGTCTGGCGGGCAAAAGAAGAGGGTCGGCATTGCCCGTACCCTGATCCTGCACCCGGATATTATGTTATACGACGAACCAACCGCAGGGCTGGACCCCGTGACCTCCGGTGATATCAATACCCTGATCAACGAGGTGCAGCAGACATACCGCACCAGCGCAGTGATCATCACCCATGACCTCACCTGTGCCAAAAGCACAGGCGACAGAGTGGCCCTGATTTCAGACGGTAAATTCTGTGTGGAAGGTTCGTTTGAAGAGGTGTTTCAAAGTGGCGATGCAGAAGCTAAAAAATTCTACGATTACAATTTCATCGTTGACACATGAAAGCGGGCAAAAACAGGCAGCTGCTTATTGTAAGCATCTTTTCAGTACTGGCAGTCGCCATACTGGCCACCGCCATATTGATGTTAGGAGAGCAACATAAGTCGTTTGAGCGAAAATTCCCGGCAAAGACAGTAATGACCGATGTCAACGGCCTGAAGGTGGGCGACAACGTGTGGTTTGCCGGCGTCAAGATCGGTATCATCAAAAGTATCGATATCACAGATGATGGCCGGGTGTTGGTCACTATGAGCATCGAAACAAAAGCCAGAAAACACATCCGCCGGGATTCCCATACCAAACTGGGCACTGACGGGCTGATTGGCAACAAGATCATCATGATCTCGGGCGGCTCCGCCTCAGCGCCGCTCATCGCCGACAACGGCTACCTGTCAAGCATCGCAGGCGCCGGCGATATGATGGACGTACTGGACTCCGCCAGTAAAAACCTGGTGCAAATCACTCAAAACCTGAAAGCTGTCAGTCAGCGGATACTGACAGGCAAAGGTACGCTCACAGCATTGTTGAACGACTCCTCTATGGCCAGCAACCTGCAATACGCGCTCCGGGACGCCCGAGGGGCCATGGCAAAGGTACACACCGGCAGCGGCAAAGTAATGGGCGACCTCTCCGCTTTCTCTTCCCGGCTTAACCGGTCCGGCACGCTGGTCAACAGTCTCCTGGACGATACGACCAGTTATGAAAACATCAGTGAAAGCATCGCTCAACTCAAAGCGACCATGGACACCCTGGTGCTGTTCTCCCAGAACCTGAAAAAGGCCAGCGAAGCGTTGAACAACCCGCAACACGTAACCGGGGTACTATTGAACGACAAAGCTACCGCCGAACATTTACGCAACACGCTCAATAACCTTGATTCTTCCAGTATCAAACTCAAAGAAGACCTGGAAGCCGTGCGGCACAACTTCCTGTTCCGCGGGTACTTCAAAAAGAAAAGGGACTGATGCCCGCAGGCACCAGTCCCATAGCTGTTTAGCTGACCACTGAACGATATTAGTTTCCTACCGCTTGCTGAGCATCTACCACGCCCCAGCCCAGCTGACCGTGTTTGTTGTTGTAGAAGCTGGACGCACGGCGCATGCGCGCTAAGATGCTGTCACGAGAATAAGTGGGGTATTTGCTCCATACCAGCGCTGCAATAGCCGCACAGCTGGCAGTAGCCACAGAAGAACCACCCACTGTTGACGGCGCATTGCCGGTAGCAGCGGTAGTAAGCGGATTTCTTCCGGTGGTGGATTTTTCCATAATGATATCGAATGCCACTTCACGGCCGGAGTGACAGTCTTCGCAAGGAGAAGTACCATTGTCTTTTACGCCGGTCACCGCCTGTACTTCAGGCATAGTAGCCGGGTATACCACCCCGAGGAAAGGACCGAAAGTGGAGTTGGTAGTACCTGCTGCACAGAACATCAGTTTGCCTTTGTTATAGGCATAACGGATACCATCGGTCACGTGACCGAAAGAAAACAGGGAACCCATGCTCATGCTGATGATTTTAACGGCAGCATCATCACCACCGATCACATAGGCGTCACCGATACCCTGTACAGATTCAGGGGACAGGATCACCACGTTTTCTGCTGCGTGTACAGTCACCAGGCTGGCGTTGTACGCGATACCGGCGCTGCTGCCGCTAACACCGCGGGGTGCTGCGATCACACCGGCCATTTTGGTACCGTGACCACAAACATCGGAAGGTGTACCGCCCGGCCAGGTGGCAATTTTTGTGATGGTACGGCCGGAAGAAGCCCCCTGGTTGAAGTTGGCGCCAAGATTGTCCTGTGTAGGGCTTACACCGGTGTCGATCAGCATGATCTTAACGTTAGCCCCGGTAGACTTGGTCCATGCCTGCGGGATATTATGGTTAACATAGTTCCACGATTGCTTGGCGCCGGGTGTGATGTCCGTATAGTCGACACCGGGTACCAGCGCCGTATTGGCCAGGTTGGAATCGCAGCCAAAAGTGAGCAGGGAGCTTCCGGACGCACTACCACCGGAGGCGGGTTTCACCTGCATATAGCGCGCATAGCCCACCGGTTCTGCATACCTTACCAGTGCAGAAGCGCGGAGCGCTTTCACCGTGGCAAAGCGGCTGGCTTTTACATAAAACACCGGCAGTTTGGGAGACTGGTAAGTAACCAGGCCTTTCTCCTGTTTCGCGTCTCCTTTAAACTGTTCTGTTTCGTTGATCAGGTTTAACACCTGCTGACGTGCATCCTGCCAGTTTCCGGCGTTAACGTTGATTTTGTCGATCTCCCGGCTGATGTCAGCGGTGCCGGCTGGCTGGAAGCCAACAGACAGGATGCTGTCACCCTGTACCAGGGCGCTCCATACAACACTGTCATTTACCATTTTCCAGTCGAAGCGACCGGTTTTGTTGAGTTGTTCAAATACCAGTCCATTGATAACAGATTTTGGTACGACGCCTTCCGTGGCCGAGGGCTGGCCACCCTGAAGGACGGACTCTCCTCTTTTACAGGACATAAACGTGGCAAAGAGCATACAAGCTGCAAATAAATTAACAATTTTCATGTGAGGGTTTGCTTTAATGATGAGAATTTGGGTTTGGGTTTTAGATATGATGTAATTGTGTCTTAATATGTATCGCTACAGTGGCCGCTCCAATTTCTTTGGTCATCGAGATGTGATCGCCAGGAGCTGTCAACGCTGCAGTGCGGGTAGCAAATGGCGCCCATCCCAGGCTGTCATCGTTATCTGCAACACTTCTCTCTTCTGCACGGATGACTGTGAGTGAAGTATCCGTCTGACCAGTAACGGTATATTCCATAAACAGGCTGTGGGTGGCCATATCGAACATGCGCATCACAAAGCCAAGGTGTTCTTTTTCTTCCGGTACATGTTCTTTCAGGTATTCGAGCACGAATGGGATGACGTCCTTCGGCTCCAGTCCTTCTATGGCCGGCTTCAGGGCTTTCACCCATTCAGGGTAAGGCTTCGAGGCTATCTTATATACTTCGAATGCTTCCAGCAACGAGGTATAAAGCGTATCGTTGTCCAGCACGCTGCGTTTAGGCGCTACATGTGTGTCCAGGACAAAAAGCGCTTCTACTTTATCACCCAGTTGTTCCAGCTGTCGCGTCATTTCGTAGGCCACCTGTCCACCGAGGGAGTGCCCGATCAGCCTGTAAGGGCCTGCCGGTTGGACAGACTTCATCCATTCGATGTTTTGGGCTGCGATGGCAGGTACATTGTCCAGTGGTTTTTCACCTTCAAAGATGCCCATCATCTGCAGGCCGTAGAGCGCGCCCACATCTTCCAGCGCAGCGCCCAATACCGTATAGCCTTCACAGATACCATTACCACCGGGCAGGAAAAAGAGCGGTGAAGCCTGCAGACCATTGTTCAATGGCAGTATATGCGGGTTGCCATTGAAACCGCTCACCTGCCCTGCGGCATTGACTTTGGCCATTGCACGCTGGTCCAGCACATTCGCCAGCTCTGCGATAGTCGGATAGTCGAAGACGTCACTGATGGAGATTTCTCCCGACAGCTGTTTACGAATAACAGCGATCAGGTGGATGGCCAGCAGCGAGTTACCGCCCGCCTCGAAATAGTTGTCGTGGATGCTTACCTTTTCCATCTCCAGCTGTTCAGCCCAGAAGGCCGCCAGCGCTTTCTCCGTTACTGTCGCAGGCGCTACGTACGCATTAGCGGATTGAATGATGGTATCCGGATCAGGCAGCGCTTTCTTATCTACCTTTCCGTTGGCGGTCATAGGCAGTTTCTCCAGCGGTATCAGGTAGGAAGGCACCATATAGTCCGGCAGACGTTCTCTCAGCCATGCCACCAGTTTGTCCCTTTCAAAATCGCCTTTAGGCACAATGTACCCCAGCAGGCGTTTGCTGCCGTTCTCTCCTGCTTTCGCGATGACCACCGTTTGAGCTACCTGCGGATATTGCAGCAGTACGCTTTCCACTTCTCCCAGCTCAATGCGGAAACCGCGCACCTTCACCTGGTCATCCTGCCTGCCGAGATATTCCACGGCGCCATCAGCGCGCCAGCGGGCCATATCGCCGGTTTTATAGAGGCGGTCGCCCGGCTTGCCGAATGGATGCGCGATGAAGCGTTCAGCTGTCAGCTCTGGCCGGTTAAGATAACCACGCGCCACCCCATCGCCGCCTACATACAGTTCTCCTGCCACGCCTACCGGCACCAGCTGCAACTCGGCGTCCAGAATATAGGCGGTACGGTTATTCAGCGGCATACCAATAGGCGTATTGACGGTAAGCCCTTTTTCGTCAATAGGATAACTCAGGGAGAATGTGGTATTCTCCGTAGGCCCGTAAATGTTACTGATCTTAATGTCCGGATATGCCGTCCTGAAACGCACTACATGTTTCTCCGACATTTTCTCGCCACCAGTGAGGATAGCGTGCAGATGAGCGAATACGCTGACGTCTGTATCTACCAGCTGGTTAAACCATCCGGTGGTGATAAACAGTACCGTCACCTGTTTTCCATACAGCTCCTGCTTCAGTACCTCTGTGTCCAGCAGGTTGTTTTCCGGGCTGAGCACCAGGCGGCCGCCGTTGAGCAGCGCGCCCCAGTATTCAAAGGTGGTGGCATCGAAGGACAAGGAGCCGGCAGACAGGATCGCGTCAGTAGGTTGCAGCGATACATAGTTGGGCTGCATCACGAGGCTGGTCACGTTACGATGCGTCACCAATACACCTTTCGGCTTGCCGGTAGAACCGGAAGTGTACATCACGTAAGCGAGACCGCCTGCTTCCAGCTTGTTTTGAACGACGCCTACCGGGTAGGATGGCAATATCTTGTATAATTCACCAATGCAGAGATGGCTCATTTCCGGCCTTTCTGCCACCAGCCGTGAAACATACGGGCTAACGGTAAGGGATATATGACTATTGCTCTCTTCCAGCATGAAGGAAATTCTTTCCGCCGGATAATCCGGGTCCAGCGGCACATAAGCGCCACCGGCCTTCAGGATGGCCAGAATGGCCACCATCATTTCAGGTGAGCGTGGAATACATACCGGCACCATCATCTCCTCTTTCACGCCTTGTTCCTGCAGGTAGAGCGCCAGCCTGTCGGACCATTCGTCCAGTTCACGGTAGGTGATTTTTTCTTCCCGGAACAATACTGCCACATCGTTGGGCCGTTGACGTGCCTGAGCAGCAAACAGCTGCACGATGGTCTGATCGGCCGGGTAAGCGATGGCCGTATTGTTAAAGTCTTCCAGCAGCATTTTTTCATCTGCGGCATCCAGCAGCGGCAGCGCCGCCACCGGTGTTTGCGGGGCATCTACAATAGCGCGAAGCAGCCGTTTGAACTGTGACATCATCCGCTCGATAGTGCTGGCTTCGAAAAGGTCCGCACAATACTCCACACTGGCACCGAGCCCTTCAGGACCTTCGCGGAAGAGTACCGTCAGGTCCAGTTTAGCCGTTTCATGCGCTGCTCCTTCTTCTGTCATCACCAGCTCACCGAGCTTCAGCTCCGGCACATCGGGCAGGTTTTGCAGCACCAGCGCCACCTGGAAAATGGGGTTGCGGCTAAGGTCCCTGTCTTTGGCCACCACTTCCACTATTTTTTCAAACGGCACCTCCTGGTGCGCATAGGCCTCGAGGGTGGTTTGTTTCACCTGTTGCAACAGGGCAGCGAATGACGGGTTGGCGCTCATATCGGACCGCAGCGACAAAGTATTGATGAAGAAGCCAATCAGTCCTTCCAGCTCCTGCCGGGTACGGCCTGCGATAGGACTGCCCACGCAGATGTCATCCTGGCCGCTGTAGCGGTACAATAATACCTGGAAGGCTGCCAGCAGCGTCATGAAGATGGTAGCACCTTCCTGTTTGGCCAGGGCATGTAACGCATCTGACAACTCACGGTCCAGCATAAACGTAGTCGTAGCGCCGCGGTTGCTTTGTACCGCACTACGGGGATAATCCAGCGGCAACTGCAATGCTGCCACGCCGGACAACTTCTGTTCCCAGTAACCCAGCTGTGTGGCCAGGTTCTCACCGGAAAGATGTTCCCGCTGCCAGATAGCATAATCGGCGTATTGAAGCTCCAGCGGCGTCAATTCAGGCTCGCGGCCGGCTGCATAGGCCTCATAGAAGGCAGCCAGCTCTTTTACCAGCACTCCGGTAGACCAGCCGTCGGAAGCGATGTGATGCAGGGTGGCCACCAGTATATGTTCATCCCTGCCCAGCACAATCAGTTGCACCCGGAGCATATGATCTGCTGACAGATCAAAGGGTTGGTTGATCAGTTCTTCCACAAAAGCATGCAGCGCTTTGGTTTCTTTTCTAAAGGAAGGTTCTTCGTATATCTCCATCCGCCAGCGGTTTTCCGGCATGATCTGTTGCCAGGACTGGCCGTCGCCGGACATGATCACGGTACGCAGCACTTCATGGCGATTGATGATAGCCTGTGCCGCGCGGGCCAGTGCATCGGTGTCCAGCCGTCCTTTCAACCGCAACACGGTAGGCAGGTGGTAATGCAGGCTGCCTTCTACCTGGTCAATGAACCAAAGCCGTTCCTGGCTGAAAGACAGCGGGATGTTGGCCGGTCTTTCTTTCCGCAGGAGGCCCGGTTCCAATGCCGCCCCTTTACGGGATTCCAGCAACGTGGCCAGGCCGCCGATGGTAGGATGGTCAAATACGTCACCGATGGTCACCTCCAGCTGCAATTGTTTTCTGATAGCGGATATCAGGCGGATAGCCAGCAACGAGTGACCGCCGAGAGCGAAGAAATCGTCGTGCAGCCCTACCCGTTCCACTTCCAGCAGTTTTTCCCAGATGGCTGCCAGGCCTTGTTGCACGGCCGTTACCGGGGCTGCAAATTCCGCCGTGTCTGTCTGTGCTTTCTCCGGATCAGGCAATGCCCGTTTATCGATTTTACCGTTGGCCAGCATGGGGAATACATCCAGCGGCATGATCGTGGCAGGCACCATATAGTCGGGCAGTTGCGCGCGCAGCTGGGTTAGCACTTCTTCCGCATTGAAACCATTGGCAGGGACCACATATCCGAGCAACCGTTTGTTGCCGGTGTTGTCTTCGCGGGCAATCACCACGGCTTGTGTCACGCCGGCGCATTGTTCCAGCACCCGCCCTATTTCGCCCGGCTCTACGCGGTAGCCGCGTATCTTCACCTGATCGTCTATACGTCCAACGAAAAGGATGTTGCCGTCAGGCAGGAGCTTCACGCGGTCGCCGGTGCGGTACAGCCAATCTGCCGGGTTTGTTGTAAACGGATTTGCTACAAAGCGGTCGGTCGTCAGCGCGTCATTATACAGGTAACCTGCTGCCACCCCTTCACCGCCGATGTAGAGCTCTCCCGGAACGCCCACCGGGCAAAGTTGCCTTTCCGGGTTAAGCACATAGGCACGGGTGTTGGAGAACGGTTTCCCTACCGGGACAAAGGCGCCATATTCCGTACGGGCGTTCACGATATGCAACAGTTTGCCGATCGTGGTCTCTGTTGGTCCATAGTGGTTCACCACCATGCATTCCGCACGGGCGTCACGGATAGCTTTCACCACGCTGCTTTCCAGCGCCTCGCCGCCAAAAATCAACAGCTTTTCCGGCAGCAGCAGCTGTTCCGGTTCAGACAACGCCTTCCAGTGTGAGGGCACTATCTTGATACAATCAATCTCATGTCTTTCAAAATAAGCAAGTACTTTCTGCGCATCGTTGATGGTGTCTTTGGAGAAAAGGTGCAACGTAGCGCCGATAGACAGCGCCGCAAAAAGCACCGTATTGCCAAGGTCGGTGGCTATGCTGGACAGCAGGCCGAAGGAATGACATTCATCTATCGGCAGGTGCGCCCTTAAACCTACAATGTAGTCCGCCAGATTGTGATGTGTCACTTTCACTCCTTTTGGCGTGCCGGTGCTGCCGGAAGTGTAGATCACATAAGCAATATCAGCAGGCGCAGGCAGTTCGAGCTGCGCCGTCGTCGTATAGCCGTTGATGATATGCTCCTGTTCGTCGAGGAAGATAACTTCCAGTCCGTCTGTCACCGGTATGATATCACGATGCTGACCAAGGCTGACCATTACAGTAGCCCTTGTGTCTTGCAGCATGTATTTGATCCTCTCAGCCGGAAAATCAGGTTCCACAGGTACATAGGCGCCACCGGCACGCAGGATGCCCATTACCGCCACCAGCATGTCCAGTGAGCGGTCCACGCATACCGGTACCAGCACATTGGGCCCTACCCCTTTGCTGCGCAGGTAATGTGCCAGCGAAGCGGAACGTTGCCCCAGTGCTTTCCAGGTCAACAATTGCCCTTCAAAGGCGAGCGCGGTGCTGTCTGCATGGTGGCGGGCAGCGGCTTCAAACCAGTGCAGGAACGTCTGCTGCCGTGGATAGTTAACAGTCTGGCTCAATGCGGCCAGTTGTTGCTGCTGCTCTTCACCGGTCAACAACGCAAGTTGATCGATCTTCTGCTGCGGTGAGGCCACCACGGCTCCCAACAGGGTTTCAAACTGCGCGAGCATCCGCCGGATGGTATCCTCTTTGAAAAGGTCCATCGCATATTCTACGGCTGCATGCAAACCACCTTCACTGTCTTCCGTCATGGAGAGGATGATGTTAAAGCGTGCAGTCGTATGCGTAACATCTTCCGGCGCCAGTGTCAGGTTGTGCAGATGGAAGTCTGGTGCAGCCGGTGTGTTGTCCATCACGAACATCACCTGGAACAACGGCCTTCTGTTGGGGTCGCGGTCTTTTACCACGGCTTCCACTATTTTCTCGAACGGCACTTCCTGATGGTCGAAGGCATCGAGGGTGGTTTGTTTTACCTGTTGCAACAGTTCGGTGAAGGCCGGGTTGTTGCCCAGATCGCTGCGCAGTGCCAACGTATTGATGAAGAACCCGATGAGGTTTTGTGTTTCCTGTTGTGTTCTGCCGGCGGCGGAAGTACCTACACTGATATCGTCTTGCCCGCTGTACCGGTGCAGCAGCACCTTAAAGGCGGCGAGCAATACCATGTAGAGCGTCGCGTCCTGTTGCAATGCCAGTTGCTGCAACTGCCGGCCGAGCGATTGGGGCAGGCTGACGCCCATCCTTGCACCTTTCATGCTGATGGTAGAAGACGGGGTAAAATCTGTAGGCAGTTCCAGCGGCGCCACATCAGCCATTTTATTTTTCCACCAGGTCAGCTTGCGGTCCAGCACTTCTGCTGAAAGCTGTGCCCGTTGCCAGATGGCAAAGTCCGCATACTGCAGCGGCAGTTCCGGCAGTTGTGTTTTTTTGCCGCCGGCAAAGGCGTTGTACAGCGCCATCACCTCATTGGTGGCGATACCCATAGACCAGCCATCGGCCGCGATATGGTGAATGACCAGTACCAGCAAATGTTTCTGATAGCCTAATCGCAGCAGATGCGCCCGCAGCAGGTGGTCGCGCGACAGGTCAAACGGTGTACGCACCAGCGCGCCGAGATAAGCTTCCCGCATAGCCTCATTCGTATATTGCTCTACGTTGTCTATCACCTGTAGCTTCCAGGTATCAGCAGGTTGTATTTCCTGGTATACCACGCCGTCTTCTTCCTTCATAACAGACCGGAGTACTTCGTGGCGGTTGATAAGCGTCTGCAAACTGCGCTCCAGCGCGGATATGTTCAGATCGCCCTGCAGCTGCAGCAGTTGCGGGATATGATACTGAACACTGCCTTCCAGCTGATGGATGAACCACAAACGCTCCTGGCTGAAGGACAGCGGAATCCGCGGACCTCTGGCCTGCGCTGTCAGGGCCTGTGTTGCAGGCTGTATACCTGTTGCGGTAGCCAGCCAGTTGCCCAACTGGGCCACCGTAGGATGCGCAAACACTGTCCGGATAGGCACTTCCACCTGCAAACGGCTTCTTACCAGCGCGATGAGGCGTACCACCTGCAGGGAGTTGCCCCCGCATTCAAAGAAATTATCGTGTATCCCTGTCCGTTGTCTGCCGAGCACTTCCTGCCAGATACCGGCCAGTATTTCTTCAGTCGCATTGCGGGGCGCCACGTATTCGTTAGCCGCGATACTGTTCATATCCGGTACCGGTAAGGCGTTTTTATCAATCTTACCGTTAGCCGTCAATGGCAGCTTTTCCAGCGTTACCCATAAGGCGGGCACCATATAGTCGGGCAACCTTTTCTTCAGGAACGCAACCGTATCTGCTTTCCGGTAATCAACAGCCGGCACCACATAAGCTACCAGCTGGCGATTGCCTTCATGGTCTTTGCGTGCTGCCACAACAGCCTGCTGTACCTGTCCGCTGGCAGCCAGCGCACTTTCTATTTCGCCCAGTTCAATACGGTAGCCCCGTACTTTCACCTGTTCATCGAGGCGGCCCAGGTATTCGATGGTGCCGTCCGGCAGCCACCGGCCCAGGTCTCCTGTTTTATACATGCGTGAACCGGCATGGAACGGATCGGGCACAAATTTTTCCTGTGTAAGGTCCGGGCGGCCCAGGTACCCCAATGCCAGGCTGTCGCCGGCGAGACATATTTCGCCGGCAATACCAGCCGGGCACAGCTTTTCACGACGGTTAAGGATGTACACCCTGGTATTGCTGACCGGGCGGCCAATCACCGGCGCGCGGTCTTTGTCAGCCGCCGTCAGTTCATACCAGGTGGCCACTACGCTGTTTTCCGTAGGGCCGTAGTTGTTAATGATTTTATAGGACAGACCATTGATATCTGTTGCCGGCAGCTGATCGCCGCCGGTAAGCAGGTATTGCAGCGGCAGGATTTTGTCTGCTGCCGCACGGATAAACTCCTGTACCTGCGCGGTGGAGATAAAGGCATGTGTGAAGCCCTGCTGCCGGTGCAATGCTATCAGCGAAGGCATGAGCACGCGCGTGTCATTGTCGGGCAGGTACACATAGGCGCCTGCCGCCAGGTAAGGCCATACTTCCCATCCGAAGGCATCGAAGCCTACGCCGGAAACAGCCGTGGCCCTGCTGTGCGCGTTTACATGGAAGGCTTGCTGATGCCAGTGTATCAGGTTGCTTAAACCACGATGCGGCACCATCACACCTTTCGGCTGACCGGTAGATCCGGAGGTATAGATCAGGTAAGCTATATGCCCGGCTGTTATTTCCGGCAGCCTGGCGGCAGATTTATAACGGGTGATTTCATCCCGGTCCACGTCCAGCCGGATGACGGCCAGCTGATCGATCTCCGGTAAACTATCATAACATGCGGTATCCGTGATGATAACGGTAGCGCCGCTGTCCTGAAGCATATAACGGATACGGTCCAACGGATACGCCGGGTCTACCGGCACGTAAGCTGCACCCGCCTTCATAATGGCCAGCATCGCCATAACGATGTCCGGCGAGCGTTCCAGGCATACCGGTACACGGTCGCCTGCTTTTACGCCCTGGCCCAGCAGGTAATGCGCCAGCTGCAAGGCCCTTTCATCCAGTGTTTTATACGTCACAGCAGCGCCGGCAGCCGCCAGTGCGGTTGAATTTGGCCGCATAGCCACCTGCGCGGCGAACAAAGACAGGATGGTATCTTCAGCCGGATAAGCTACCGTGGTTTGATTAAACGCATGCAGCAGCTGTTGCGTTTCCGCTGCTGTTACCAATGCCAGTTCATCTATCGTGGTAGCCGGCGCCTGTACGATAGCGCGCAGCAGTTGTTCGAAATGGGCTACCATCCGCGCTATCGTGGATTCGCGGAACAGGTCCAGGCAAAATTCGACACTGCCCATCAGCCCTTCGGCGCCTTCTATCAGCGACCAGCTCAGGTCAAAACGGGAAGTGGTATGCGCGCTTTCCTGTTGTGCCAATGCTATATTGCCCAGCTTCAGCTCCCTTTCTTCAGGCGCGTTCTGTAAAACGAACATCACCTGGAACAGCGGCGTACGGCTGATATCCCGCTCTCTCACTACGGCGTCCACCACCTGTTCAAATGGCACGTCCTGTTGCTCGTAAGCGCCCAGCGTGGTCTGCTTCACCTGTTGCAGTACGGTGGTAAACGCAGGACCATTGCCCAGGTCGCTGCGCAGCGCCAGCGTGTTGATGAAGAAACCGATCAGTCCTTCTGTCTCCTGCCGCGTTCTGCCGGCCACCGGTACACCTACACAGATATCTTCCTGACCGCTGTAGCGGTACAACAATACTTTAAATGCGGCCAGCAGCGTCATAAACAAAGTAGTGCCCTGTTGTTGCGACAATGCATGCAAAGCGTCCGACAACTCACGGTCAAACCTAAACGAATACATGCTGCCACGGGTGCTTTGCACAGCCGGCCTTGGGAAATCTGTCGGAAGCTGCAACGTGGCGGTGCCGGACAGTTTGTTTTTCCAGTAGGCCACTTTGTCCTGCAACACGCTGCCAGAAAGGTATTCCCGCTGCCACAGCGCGAAGTCGGCATATTGAATGCCTAATTCCGGCAATGAAGGCGCACGGCCTGTTGTCAGTGCGTCGTACAGTTCCACCAGCTCATTGACGATAATGCCGGTAGACCATGCATCGGAAGCGATGTGATGTTGGGTCACCACAAGGACATACTCGTCCTGTTGCCGGGCGATCAGGTGCGCGCGCAGCATATAGTCATTAGCGAGATCAAAAGGTGCGTTCACCAAACGGGTGATATAGTCCTGCAAGGCTTCCTCCGCCATAAAGGCGGTACCGGCGATGATCTGCAACTGCCAGTCGTTTGCCTGCAATACCCTTTGCCAGGTTTCTGCGCCGTCATGTTCAATGACGGTGCGGAGCACTTCATGGCGTTCAACGATCGTTTTCAGTGCTGTGGCCAGCGCCGCCGTGTCCAGCGGTCCTTTGAGCCGCAGTACCGCCGGCACATGATAATGCACGCTGCCTTCCATGCGGTCAATAAACCAAAGCCTTTCCTGGCTGAAAGACAGCGGAATACGGGCTGGTCTTTCTTTCCGCGCGATGACCGGCGCGGACGGCTGTGTGGTCCGTTGGGCCAGTTGCTTTGCCAATGCGGCCACCGTAGGATAATCGAATACGTCGCCGATGGTCACTTCGGCCTCCATTTGCTTACGAATAGCGGAGATGAGGCGGATAGCCAGGAGCGAGTGCCCTCCGAGTGCAAAGAAATCATCATGCAGCCCCACTTCGTCCACCTCCAGCAACACCGACCAGATGGCCGCCAGCTTCTTCTCTGTGGCTGTTTCGGGCGCTACATATCCATGCTGCGCTTCGACGGCCTCCTCGGGATCTGGCAGCGCTTTGCGGTCTACCTTGCCGTTGGCCATCAGGGGGAAACTATCTACTATCGACCATAACGCGGGGTGCATATGATCGGGCAATTCATTTTTCACATAAGCCAGTAAGGCTTCCTTGTCGACTCCGCCACCACGCAATATATAGGCCACGAGACGTTTATCACCATTACGGTCTGGCTTTGCCAGAACCACCGCCTGTTCAGTGAGACCGCTCCTGACGAGCGCGTTTTCTATCTCCCCTAATTCCACGCGGTATCCACGGATCTTCACCTGGTCGTCTGCGCGGCCCAGGAAGAGGATATTACCGTCCGGCAGGTATTTCACCAGGTCTCCGGTGCGGTACAGCAGGGAAGCAACGCCTGGCAGGAAACGGTCTGCCACAAACTTCTCGCGGGTCAGCGTTTCCTGGTGCAGGTAACCGGCAGCCACACCGTCGCCACCGATATACAGCTCACCCGGAACACCCACAGGACTTAACTTTCCGGCAGGTGACACTACATATATGCGGGTATTGGAAAACGGTTTACCGATCGGCACCTGTTGTTCGTATATGCTTTCGGGTTGAACGATATGTACCAGTTTCCCAATAGTCGTTTCTGTTGGACCGTAGTGGTTTACCACGGTGCAGTTACTGCCTGATGACCGGATAGCTTCTATAACGCCGGCATCCAGCGCTTCTCCTCCAAAAACGAGTAATTTCCGGGGTAACAAGAGGTTGCCTGGCAACGACAGCGCTTTCCAGTGCGAAGGCACTATTTTGATGCAGTCCACCGGATGCGCGGCAAAGTAAGCAGCGATATGTTCGGCATCGTTCACGGCATCTTTGGTAAAGACATGCAATGCTCCACCGGTCGCCAGGGCGCCAAATACAACAGTATTGCCCAGGTCGGTGGCGATGCTGGACATAAGGCCGAAAGAACGACTATCTTCCAGTGGCAGCGCATGTTTCAGCCCATATACATAGTCCATGAGGTTTTGATGGGTAACGATCACGCCTTTAGGATTGCCCGTACTGCCGGAAGTGTAAATAACATATACCGGTTGTCCGTGTATCCATTCCCGTGCAATTCGTGTTGTTGGCCGGGCATCCAGTACGGCTGCATCGCCATCGAGCGTAATCACCTGCAGGCCGGCCTGTGGTAATTTTCCGGCGCAGGCGTTGTTGGTAACGATCACCCTGGCGTCCGTGTCTGACAGCATAAAGGCCACACGTTCTGCCGGAAAATCCGGATCAATGGGCACATAAGCGCCGCCGGCTTTCAGGATGCCCAGCAGTGCGACCAGTATATCAGCAGAACGTTCCAGGTACAAGGGCACCAGCGAGCCGTTGGTCACACCTTTGGCACGGAGAAGGTGCGCCAGCTGGGTTGCCCGTTTATCCAGCTCGCTGTAGGTCAGCACCCGTTCTTCACAGCGCACGGCAGTTTGTTCCGGCACCCGGTCGGCCTGCGCTTCAAATATATCGATAAGGGTAGTATGCGCCGGATAAGCCACCGTAGCGGTATTCAGCAGTTGTTGTTTTTCTGTGGGCGTCAGCAGTTCAATATCCTGGATGGTCTCTGCCAAACCGGTGGTTACCTGTTGTAATACCTGTTTAAAATGCCCGGTAATGGCTTCGAGATAATGATCATCCAGCAGCGCGGTGTTATAGGCAAACACCAGGCTGGTTTCCGTAGAGATACTGATGATGATCGTCAGCGGATAATTGGTATGCGGATGTGTTTCTACATGCTTCACCTTCAGCTGCCATTCCTTCGCATTGACCACCTCATTCACGGGGTAGTTCTGGAAAGTAATGGAACTATCAAACAGGTCTCCGCTAACGCCGGCCCACTGTTGTACTTCCTGTAGATTATTATATTGATGTTCCCTGCTATGCAGCTGACCTGCCTGTATCTGTTTTAACCAGTCGATGATGTTGCAGCCTTCATCTACCGCGGTATGCAACGGCAGTGTATTGATGTACAGCCCCACTCCTCTTTCTGTGCCTGCCAGCGTGTCCGGACGACCGGAAACAGTGATACCGTAAGCCACGTTACGATGACCGGTATAGGCATGTAACAGGTACGCCCACACACCCTGCATCAGCGTATTTACTGTAATATGATGACGCTGCGCAAAACGCGACAGCTGTTGCGTAAAGGCGGCGTCAAGTACCAGTTTGCGGTTATTGTATGCACCTACGCCTTTGGTACGAGCAGTGGTATTGCCGATAAAAGGCAATAAGGTAGCGTCATTCAGCTCATGTAAATATCCCTTCCAGTAACGTTCTGCTTCCTCTTTGTCGAGGCGGTCCAGGTATTGGATATATTCACCATAACGGTCTTCTTTCAGCGAAGGCAGCGCGCTGCCGGTCAGCAAGGCATCATACCCGGCCAACAGGCCTTCTACCAGGATAGGCAATGACCAGCCGTCCAGCAGAATGTGATGGGAGGTCCATAACATCCGGAAATTATTATCGTGTAGCCGTACCAGTGTTAAACGCATCAACGGTGCTTCTGCAAAATCAAATCCCTTCCGAAGATCGGTTACCAACAACTCCTGGTACAACCGGCTTTGTTCATCCTGATCAAAAGCAGTATAGTCCAATATTTCCACAGGCAGCTTCACTTTTTTATAGACACATTGCACGGGAATACTGAACCGGTCATAATAAAAAGCGGTACGCAGGATAGTGTGTTTTTCCAGCAGCAGGTCCCAGCTCTTCACAAATGCGTCCACCTGCAGGTCGTCGATATCCACGGTCATTTGTTCGGTGTACGTACCACCTTCTGCGGCATAGAGGCTGTGGAACAACATCCCCTCCTGCAATCCGCTCAGGCGGTACAGGCCGTCCACCTGTTCACGGCGTGGCACGCCGTTGTGCACCGCGTCGAGGAAACTGTCCAGCTCACTGTTAGACACCCAGGCGCCCAGGCCGTAGTCGGAAGGTGTGAAAACAGGTGTTTGTATCGTCACACAATGCGTCACCAGCTGTTCCAGTTGCGACAGGTATTCGTTCGCCAGTTGCGCAATGGTGGCCGCTTCAAAATGTTTTATGCTATAGTTCCAGTCCAGCTGCAACTGTCCTTCCCTGACGAGGCCTGTCACGGTCAACAGCTCCTGCAGCGGGAAAGACGCGGCGGTATCTGCGCCGGATGATTCCGATGCTCCGCTAAACAGGCCCGCTTCATCTTTCAGGTTATCAGACTGCCCGAGGTAGTTGAAGACCACGTTCCATGGGTTAGCGCCCTGTAATGCGGGTATTTTGTTGAGATATTTCAAGACGCCGTATCCAAGGCCTTTGTCGGGAATGCTCCGCAGCTGTTCTTTGACAGCCTTCAGGGCTTCACCCGGGTGTCCGCTGTTGCCGGTTTCCAGTAACACGGGGAACAAGTTGGTAAACCATCCCACGGTGCGACTGGTATCTATGTTTTTATTGATATCTTCTCTGCCATGTCCTTCCAGTCCTACAATAACAGCCGGTTTGTTGTTCCATGCCGATAAAGTAAGGGCGAGGGCTGTCAGCAGGACATCATTGATCTCCGTATGATAAGCTTTGGACGTGTCTTTCAACAGCTGGCGGGTCACATCGGCGCTCAGTTGCGCAGTGTGGCTTGCTACATCCGACACCGTTGCCTGGCCAACATTCGTGTGATCTGTTTTTAGTATTAGTGATTGCTGCGTAACTTTTTCCCAATAGGCCACCTGGGACAGTCCCCGTTGGGATGTGCCATAATCGGACAGCGCCTGTTGCCATTGGCGGTAGGAAGAGCTCTTTCGCTCGGGCTGTTGCCCTTGCAGCAATTGTTGCAGGTCCTCCAGCAGGATACGCCAGGACACGGCATCTACGGCCAGGTGATGCACCACAATAAACAGCCGGTTGGCCACTTCCGTCTCCGGTGTCAGCAATAATACCGCTCGTATAATCGTTCCCGTTGTAATGTCCAGGCTGGCCTGATAACGATCTGCTGTGGCAGTAATAGCTACCGGCAGTTGATCCGGCGCTACGCTGCGCAGATCAGCCACTTCCACGCTTCCTTCAGAGGTGCCGTATTCCTGGTGCCATACGCCTTTGTTGTGATGGTACACAAACCGCAATGCGTCGTGATGGCTGACCAGCTGCTGAATAACCGGTGTCAGCATCTCCTCAGACACTTTTTTATCTATGCCCAGTAAGACGCTTTGGTTAAAATGATTCGCTGCGGCCGTGTCGATATCCAGGAACCATTGCTGGATAGGCAACAATCCGCTGGTGCCGGCAAGGATTCCCTGTTCACCCTCCACTACATGACCGGCATGGGCTTGTATATGGGCAGCCAGCGCGGCAATGTGCTGGTGCACAAACATATCCCTCGGCTGGAGTTCATATCCGGCCCGTCTTATCCGGCCCACTGCCTGAATGGTGATGATGGAATCTCCACCCAGCTCAAAGAAGTTATCGTATATCCCTACCTGTTGCACTCCCAGCAGTTCCTGCCAGACAGTGGCCAGCGCCTCTTCTATCGTATTACGGGGCGCTACATAGCTGGCGGTAGCAGCGCTTTCAAGCAATGGCTCCGGCAATGCTCTTTTATCAATCTTACCATTGGCTGTTAACGGTAGCTCTTCCAGGACGGTGATCGCCGCCGGCACCATATATTCAGGCAAACGGCTTTTCACTTCTGCAAGGGCGGCATCTTTATCGAAAGTATCATCTGCCGCAACATAGGCGACGAGGCGTTTATGTCCTGCGGTATCTGCTTTAGCCAATACCAGCACCTGTTTAGCGCCTTTGCAGGAAGCCAGCACATTTTCAATTTCTCCAGGCTCTATACGGTAGCCACGCACTTTCACCTGTTCGTCTATACGTCCCAGGTAGTCGATGGTACTGTCTGCACGCCAGCGGCCTAAGTCACCGGTATGGTAAATCCGTTCGCCTGTGGCATTGACCGTAAATTTTTCCGCTGTCAGTACCGGCAGGTTGAGATATCCTTTGGCCAGGCTTTCCCCGGCGATGCAGATCTCACCGGCTACGCCCACCGGGCAGATAGCGCCTGCCGGGCTTAGTACGTATAGGCGTGTATTGCTGATGGGACGGCCGATAGGCGGCGTCACCAATGCGTTAACGGGCTGTAGCTCATAACTGGTGGTCACCACACTGTTTTCCGTAGGGCCATAGTTGTTGACCAGTTTGTAGGGCAGCTGTGCCACATTGGTGGCAGGCAGCTTGTCACCGCCGGTCAGCAGGTATTGCAAGTCCTGTATTTTTCCGGCACCGGCCTGTATAAAGGCAGGCACCAGAGCGGTAGAGATAAACGCATGGGTAATCTGCTCCTTCACATGCAGCTCCACCAGGGCAGGTATAAAGATGCGGGTATCGTCGTCCACAAGGAAGACGGAAGCGCCCGCGGCGAGGTAAGGCCACAGCTCCCATCCGAAAGCGTCGAAACCGATGCCGGAAACAGCCGTGGCGCGGCTATCGGCGGTCACGCTGAAAGCTTCATTATGCCAATGCACCAGGTTGGCCAGCCCGCGGTGTTCTATCATCACACCTTTGGGCTTACCGGTAGAGCCGGAAGTATAAATTATGTATACAAGCTCCTGTGCTGCAGGTGTTACCGCCAAAGCGGTGGCAGGGCAACGGTGAATTGCCGCCTGTTCTGCTGTCAGCACCACCGGTTTTATCTTATCGCTGATGCCGGCGGCGATCACCTCGTTACAAATGACAATAGCAGCGCCGGTGTCTTCCAGCATGAAGCGGATACGTGCCGACGGGTACGACGGATCTACCGGCACATAAGCTGCACCGGTTTTGATAATGGCCAGCATGGCCACTACGAGGTCATTGGAGCGGTCCAGGCATACAGGCACCAGGCTGCCGGCGGTAACGCCCTGCTGTTGCAGGTAGTGGGCCAGCCGGTTGGAACGTTCGTCCAGTTGGTGATAGGACAGCCCTCCTGCCGCGCTGCGCACCGCTATCGCGTCCGGCCTTGCCGCCACCTGTTCATGGAACAGGTCCAGCACTGTTTTCTCCAGCGGAAAGTCCGCGTGTGTATTATTAAATACTTCAAGCAGTTGTTGTTCTCCCGCTTTATTCAACAGCGACAGGTCATCGATCGTGGCGTCGGGCGCGGCAACGATGGACGCCAGCAGCTCTTTGAAATGTCCAATCAGTGCTTCCACAGTAGCGGCGCTGAACAAATCTGCGCAATATTCCACGCCGCCTTTAAGGCCATCGTTCGTCTCTTCCATGATCAGGGTAAGATCGAACTTGGCATTTTCTGTGATGATTTTTTCTTCAGACAATCGCAGTTTACCGGGTACATCTGCCTTCGACGCCGGTGCGTTCTGCAACGCAAACACCACCTGAAACAGCGGGCTGCGACCGGCATCACGGCCTTTCACCACTGTTTCAATCACTTTTTCCAGCGGCACTTCCTGGTGATCGTAGGCACTCAACGTAGTCTGTTTGATTTGCTGCAACAGTGCGCGGAATGCAGGATGATCGCTCAGGTCACTGCGCAGCGCCAGCGTATTCACAAAAAGCCCGATCAACGTTTCCATCTCGGCCCTCGTTCTACCCGAGACGGGGCTTCCCACTGTGATGTCATCCTGACCGCTATACCGGTATAGTAACACCTTGAAAGCCGCCAACAATGTCATAAAGAGGGTTACATCTTCCTGGCGGGACAGCTGTTTCAGCTTTTCAGCCAGTGTATGATCAATCGTAAAGTCAATGGTGGCGCCGCGGGTGCTTTGTACGGCGGGCCGTGGATAGTCCAGCGGCAGTTCCAGCGGGGCTACGCCGGACAATTGTTTCTTCCAGTATTCCAGTTGCTGCTGCTGCCCGCCGCTGCCCAGTTGTTGCCGTTGCCATAACGCATAATCGGCATATTGAATTTCCAGTGGAGCCAGAGCCGGCGTGTAGCCGTTGGCATAAGCATCGTACAATGCCTGTAGTTCACCCACGAGGATACCGGTGGACCAACCATCAGAAACGATATGGTGCAGGGTCAGCGCCAGTATATGTGTATCTTCACTCAGGATGATCAGTTGCGCGCGCAACAGGTGATCATTTGCCAGATCAAACGGAATGGCGATATATTTTTTCAGGAGGTCCTGCAAAGCGGCATTGTCATGGAGACAGTGGGCGCCCTCTGTGACAGTAAGCTGCCACTGGTTTTTCTCCATCACATATTGAGACGGACGGCCGGTGTCTTCGTTGGTACGGATGACCGTACGCAGTATTTCATGGCGGTTGACGATCTCCCGCAGGGCTTTTTCCAGTGCGGCACGGTCCAAAGTGCCTTCCATGCGAAGGGCAGCCGACAGGTGGTATTGTACGCTTCCTTCCAGCTGATCGATGATCCACAGCCTTTCCTGGCTGAATGACAGTGGAATGGCCGTATCCGCAGAGCGGCCCGAAGCCGCCGCAATAGCCGTTCCCGTTACCGCCGCCGTACGTTGATGGTATTGCCGGAAATACGTGATAAGATGTTGTTTGTTGTCCTTCAGCACTTTTAGTAAGGAACTGTCGATCTTTTGTTCCTTGCTGACTTTTACCACCAGATCGTTTTCGTCATAGGATATTTTTATTCCCGAATCCTGGGCCTTTCCCAGCAGGTCAACGATGTCAATTAAATTAAAATCTGACATAAACGGTTGTTTGAGTAATGAAAAGAATTAATGGGGTCCTATTTTATAGGGTGATGGTTTCAAGATTATCGTCGTCGTCATCCGCCGAAGGCTGATCAAGGTTTAACCGGATGTACCTGGCCAGTTGCTCGATGGTAGCCAGCTGGAAGAAGGTCCTGACATTTACCTCCACACCGAACTGCCTGCGGACCGTAGAGGTGAGCCGTATTACCTGCAGTGAGTGGCCACCCAGGTCGAAGAAGTTGTCCTGTACGCCTGCTTTTTCTATGCCAAGCAGGTCTTCCCAGACAGCAGCCAGCTGGACCTCTGTTTCATTACGGGGAGCGATGTACGTTTGTGACGACCATCCCTGTACTTCATCCGGTGCGGGCAGTGCTTTACGGTCTATTTTACCGTTGGCCGTCAGAGGCAGTTTTTCCAGCGGCACCAGCCAGGACGGCACCATATACTCCGGCAGGCGGCCTTTCAGGAACGCATATACGTTGTCACGGTCATAAGCGTCCGTGGTGACCACATAAGCCGCCAGTTGTTTGTGCCCTCTGCGGTCTGCACGGGCTACCACCACTGCCTGCTGTATCTGTTCATGCAGTTGCAGCGCGTGTTCTATCTCGCCCAGCTCTACCCGGAAGCCACGTATTTTCACCTGATCGTCCATACGGCCCAGGTATTCCACCGTACCGTCAGGGAGCCAACGGCCAAGGTCGCCCGTGCGGTACATCCGTACAGCCATTCCCGTGATAAACGGATCGGTGATGAATTTTTCAGCTGTCAGTTCCGGACGTTTGAGATAACCTCTTCCCACGCCCACGCCTGAAACGCATACCTCACCGGGCACACCTGGAGGGCATAACTGCATGGCTTCATTCACCACGTAGATGTTGAGGTTCTGTACCGGATATCCCAGCGGTATATTGGACTGCACCGGCGTTTCATACATAATGTAGTGGCAGATATCGTCCGACGCCTCCGTAGGGCCGTATGCATTTACGACGGGGATACGGTTGTAATGCGCATGCATGAACCAATGTGCCAGTACCTGCTGGCTCACTGCTTCACCGGTAACCAGCAGGAATTCCAGGTCGTCCAGTTTCACGGGAATGTCTTCCTGCAATACTGTCGCCAGATAAGAAGGCACCAGTTCCAGGATGGTCACCTGCTGGCGGTCTACCGCCCGCATCAGCTGCTCCGGCTGCATAATGGTTTCTTCGGAATAGATAATGGTAGTACCGCCGCAAAGCAGTGCTGCCAGCATTTGCCATACCGAGATATCGAAGGTATAGGAAGCGGTGAAGGCAATCACCGAACGATGGTCGAGCCGCAGGTCATTGACTTTCGCGTACAGATGGTTCAACATGCCCCGGTGTTCTATCAACACGCCTTTGGGTTTGCCTGTGGAGCCGGAGGTATAGATAATATAAGCCAGGTCGGCGGGCGATGGTAACAGCAAGGAACCGGCCACAGGCTGGCGGAACAGTTCCTCCCGGCGGTCATCCAGCGCGATCACGCGGGCGCTGGTGATAGCGGTTATTTTTTCTTTCAGCAGCAGGCTGCTCAGTACCACCGTGGCTTCCACGTCTTCCAGCAGGAAGGCGATTCTTTCCGCGGGGTAGGCAGTATCTACCGGCACATAAGCGCCGCCGGCCTTCAGGATGCCCAGTATACCGATCACCATTTCCGGTGACCGTTCTATGCAGATCGGTACGGCCATGTCTTTTTTCACGCCCAGGCCTTGCAGGTAATGTGCCACCTGGTTGGAGCGTTCTTCCAGCACGCGATAGGTCAGCTCCGTTTCCCCGAAGATGATCGCGGTGGCATCCGGCATCATGTCCGCTCTTTCACGGATGATGGCCACGGCTGTTTTCTCCTGCGGGAACGCCACTTTGCGGCTGTTCAGTGTTTCTGTCAGCAGTATCCGTTCTGCTGCCGTTAATATGTCCAGTTGATGTAATTGTGTATTGTCATGAGCGGTCATCTGCACCAGCACTTCTTCGAAATGCCCGCGGATAGCGGTGATATAGGTATCAGCCATCAGGTCGGCATTGTAGCGCAGCGTGATGCGGATGGTATCGGCCACGGCGGCCAGTATTTCCAGCGGCAGGTTGGTTTGTTCATGTACTGCAATATTTTCCACGCCCAATGCGCCTTGCTGCGCAGCCTCCATCTTGCTTACCGGGTAGTTTTCGTATACCAGCAGCGTATCAAACCAGTCTCCTGTAATGCCCGTCCAACGTTGCATATCATCCAGCGGCGTATACTGGTACTCGCGGCATTGCAGCTGCGATGCCTGTAATTCCTGCAGCCATGCGGTGACCGGCCTGGCCGGATCGATGACGGCACACAAAGGCAGGGTATTGATATACATCCCCACGGCCTGTTCTACGCCTGGCAATCCTTCCGGCCTGCCAGACACCGTGATGCCGAAAGTAATTTCCCGTCGGCCGGTGTAGCGGTATAACAGGTACGACCACACGCCCTGTATGATGGTATTGGGCGTAATACGGTGACGGTGCGCAAATTGGTGGATGTTGCGGGTGACCGTCTCGTCCAGCTCCAGCAGTTCCTGGCGGTAGCTGCCCACGCCGGCGTTGCGCGCTTCAGCAGCCCCGATAAAGGGCAGCAACGTGGCGTCGGTGGCATTTTTGATATAGTTGCGCCAGAACGCTTCCTCCTGTTCTTTATCCTGACGTTCCAGGTAGCGGACATAGTTTTCGTAGCGGTCTTCCGTAAACACCGGCAAAGGCGCCTGTGTCACGACAGCTTCGTATATCCGTAACAGGTTTTCCAGTATCAGCGGCAATGACCAGCCGTCAAACAAAATATGATGGGAAGTCCATATCATGCGGTGACGGTCGTCATCCAGGCGTATCAATGCCAGCCGCATCAGCGGCGGGTGACTGAAATCGAATCCTTTGTTGCGGTCCGCTTCCAGGAAAGCCGCCATGTCTTCCTGCTGCTCTTCGGCGGTAAGGCCGCGATAGTCCTGTAACACCACTGGCACCTGCACGTCCTGGTAAACGCCTTGTACCGGGATGCTGAACTCATCGGCATGGAAGCCGCTGCGTAAGGCGGTATGCCTTTGCAGTAAAAGGTTCCAGCTCTGGATAAAAGCGGGCTCGTTGAGGTGCAGCAGGTCGCAGGTAAACTGCTCCATATAGGCGTTGGAGTGCTCATCGTACAATGCGTGGAACAGCATGGCTTCCTGCAGCCCGGTGAGCCGGTAGAGGCTACTGATCCTGATACGACGGGCAACGGCGCCCACTTTGGCATCGAGGAAAGTGTCCAGTTCCGCGACACTGATTTCCCGGCCCAGGCCGAAGTCCGATGGCGTAAACGCCGGCTCATGGCGGTCTGCACAGTGCGTGATCAGCGCCTCCAGGTGCCTGATGTAGGTAGCGGCCATTTTCTCCAGGGCGGCAGCGGAAAAATGCTGACTGCTGTATTTCCACCGGAGCACCAGCTCACCATCCTGTACCATGCTGTCCACCGCGATTTTTTCTGTCAGCGGGAAGTCTTTGCCGATCGCGGCACCCGGAGATTCCGCGGCCATACGCAGCAAACCGTCTGTGGCAGTGATATTGCCGGTCTGACCGAGGTAATTGAATACCACGTCCCATGGATCGTTGCCTCTCAGCGCCGGTTCCTGTTGGAGGTATTTTAACACGCCATATCCGAGACCTTTATCAGGGACATTGCGCAGTTGTTCTTTTATCGTCTTCAGTCGCTCACCAATGCCACCTGTGCCGGTGGCCAGCTTCACGGGATAAAGGCTGGTAAACCAGCCTATGGTGCGACTGATGTCTGTTGTTGCATCTATGGCTTCACGGCCGTGGCCTTCCAGCCCGATGGTAACACTATCCGTATTGCTCCACTCCTGCAACGTGATGGCGAGCGCACATAACAGCAGGTCGTTTATCTCGGTATGGTATGCTTTGGGGACGTCCTGCAGCAGACGGCGGGTTTGTCCGGCGTTCAATCGCACTACATGATTGGCCGTATCCCTGATGGTCACCATGCCGTCAAAGGTCTTGTCGCCCTGTAACGGCGTGTAGCCTGCCGCTGTTTGTTGCCAGTATGCCAGCTGCGCCTGCACTTTAGGCCGCTGGCCATAAGCGGTCAGTGTTTCCTGCCATTGGCGATAGGAATTGCTCTTCAGCGGAAGCGCTGTAGCCGCTTGTTTCAGCAGCTGGTCCAGGTCTTCCAGCAGGATACGCCAGGAAACCCCGTCAATGGCCAGATGGTGTACCACGATCAGCAGCCGGTTGTGGGAAACTGTATCCGGTGTGGTCATGAAAACGGTACGCGTCACGATGCCCTGTTCAGGATGCAGGCTGCGTTGATAGTACTCTGCCCTTGTGGTGATTTCCGCCGGCAGCGTGTCTGTTGTTTCATCACGCAGGTCAATGACTTCGAGCGTGCCATTGTGCGCGCCGTACGTTTGCTGCCATTGCCCGTCGTTCGTCGTATAGGAGAAACGCAACGCATCGTGATGCTGCAACAGCCTTTCTATCGCTGTCTCCAGCGCACTTACCTCCACCGTTTTGTCTACTTCCAGTAACAAGGCCTGGTTAAAATGTGTTTCCCCTGTAACATCCGCAGTATGAGCGAAGTACCAGTGCTGTATAGGCAACAGTCCGCTGGCGCCTGTCAGCAGGCCCTGTTCGGCATGGCTGTCCGGCGTGTCCTGTTTGGATGCCAGCATGGCGGCGAGGCCGGCAATGGTCTGATACCGGAACAGATCGGCCGGATGCAGGTTCAGGCCTGCTTTCCTGGCCCTGCTTACAGCCTGTATGGTGATAATGGAATCACCGCCCAGTTCAAAAAAATTATCGTATATCCCTACCTGTTGTACGTTCAACAGGTTTTGCCATATGGTGGCCAGTTGGGATTCGGCTTCATTACGGGGCGCTACAAAAGCATTGCCGCTCAGTGCTTCCACGTCCGGTACCGGCAGTGCTTTTTTATCAACTTTACCATTAGGGGTTAATGGTATGGTGGCTATCTGAATAAATTGCACGGGCACCATGTATTCCGGCAGCCTGTCGCGCAGGAAGGCGGACAGTGTTTCCCGCTCTGGCAGTGTTTCGCCGGTGAGGTAAGCCACCAGCCTTTTGTGGCCGGCGCTATCGGCTTTCACGGCCGCCACGGCTTCCCGTATGTCCGGATGTTGTAACAGCGCGCTTTCTATCTCGCCCAGCTCTATACGGTAACCACGAAGTTTCACCTGATCGTCTATACGGCCAAGGTAAGCGATGTTACCGTCCGCCAGCCAGCAGGCCAGGTCTCCGGTACGGTATAGTTTGTCGTTATGGCCGGAGAATGTATCATAAACAAATTTCTCTGCGGTAAGCGTCGGGTTGTTCAGATAGCCTTTTGCAACCTGTATGCCACCGATGAACAGTTCTCCGGGTACGCCTATAGGAACAGGACGATGGTTATTGTCGAGTATATAAGCGCGTACATTGGTCAGCGGCTTGCCGATAGGCAGCATCTCCGTGCCTGTTGCCTGTTGCAACTGGAAATGGTATGCGGTGGCCACTACCGTCGTTTCCGTAGGGCCGTATTCGTTATAGAAGTCCACATGCGGCGCCCAGGCAGCTGCCAGCTGCAGGCTGCAGGCTTCCCCGCCGGAAATCACACGGCGGAGGGAACCATAGTTGCCCGGCGTAATAGACGCGAGGAAACCTGGCGTAGTGTCCAGATGGGTGATCTTTTCCTGTTCCAGCAAAAGCTCAAACTCCTGCCGGTCCAGCCGCAATGCTTCCGGTATCAGCACCAGCACGGCGCCATTCACCAGCGGCAGGAACATTTGCTCTACCGAAGCGTCAAAGCAGTAGTTGGAGAATTGCAATACCCTGTCGGTCATGTCTATACTAAAATCACGGCTGCGGTGAACGATGAAATTGACGATCGCCGCGTGCGGGATCACCACGCCTTTGGGGACGCCGGTGGAACCCGAAGTATAGATCACATAGGCCGTGTCTTCCGGGGCAGCGGCTTTTATTTCATAATCTTCTCCTGCAGGATTGTTCCAGTCATCGGGCAATAATAATTTCGCCTTCGGCGGAAACAGGTGCGTGAGCGCTGGTGTGGTCACGATCAGCGGGTCGCCACCCATATCTTCCAGTATCCGGCCGATACGTTCTTCAGGGTGCTGCGGGTCCAGCGGCACATAAGCCCCACCGGCTTTCAGGATGCCCAGGATAGCCACCATCATGTTCAGTGAGCGGTCAATACACAGCGGTACTAACGTGCCCGCACCAACGCCATGGCGTGCCAGCTGCGCCGCCAGTTGCCCGGCACGTTCGTCCAGCTCCTGGTAGGTAAGCGCGGTATTGCCGAACACCAGCGCCGTGGCGGCAGGTGTGCGTTTCGCCTGTTCTTCAAACAGGATGGCCAGCGTTTTTGTGTCCGTTTCGGGAGCAGACTGGCTGGTGGGATTAAATCCGTACAGCAGCTGTATCTCCTCTTCTTTTCCGAGCATAGGCAGGGATTGGAGACGGGCAGCCGGCGCCGCCACCACGCTGCGCAACAGCTGTTCAAAATGTTGTACCATACGGTCTATGGTACCGGGCACATACAGGTCCGTGCAATATTCCACACTGCCCCGCAGGCCTTCTGCCGTATCTTCCAGCGTAAAGCTAAGGTCGTATTGTGTGGTGGCGTAAGACAATGGTTCCGCCGCCAGTTGCAGTCCCTCCAATTCCAGCGATGCGCTATCCGGCATATTCTGCAGGGTAAACATCACCTGGAACAGCGGGCTTCTGCTGAGATCGCGCTCTTTCACCACCGCCTCCACTACTTTTTCAAAAGGTATTTCCTGGTGCTGGTACGCGTTGAGCGTCGTTTCCTTCACCGCCTGCAACAGGCTGTGGAAGGACTGTTCACCATCCACGTAACTGCGTAATGCCAGGGTATTGATAAAGAAACCGATGAGCGATTCAGTCTCCTGCCGCGTACGGCCGGCAACCGGACTGCCCACACAGATATCTTCCTGACCACTGTAACGGAACAACAACACTTTAAATGCTGCCAGCAATGTCATAAACAAAGTAGTTTCCTGTTGCTGTGCCATTGACCGGAGGTCGGCGGTCAACTGCCTGTCCAGCCGGAACCATGTCACAGCGCCGCGGTTGCGTTGTACCGCAGGACGGGAGTAGTCGGTCGGTAACTGTAACGTTTCTACGCCACCGAGCTTTTCTTTCCAATAGTCCAGCTGCAACGCCAGCACCGTATCTGTCAGGTAACGGCGCTGCCAGATGGCGTAGTCCGCATACTGCAACGGCAGCTCAGGCAGCGGGCTTGCTTCCCGGTGAACAAAAGACCGGTACAGGTCCACCAGCTCTTTTACCATGATAGCAGAAGACCAGCCGTCAGATGCGATGTGGTGGACCACCACTACCAGCACATGTTCGGTTGGCGACAGCACTACGAGGTGCGCACGCAGCATATGGTCTTTAGCAAGATCGAAAGGTGCCTGCACCAGCGCATGCACCAGTGAGGACAATGCCAGCGGATCTTCATGATAAACCGGTTCGTCAGTGACTGTCAGCTGCCACCGGTCGCGGTCCAGCAGCCGTTGCCAGGCAACACCGTCTTCCTGTGCAATGACTGTCCGGAGTATTTCATGGCGATTGATAACGGTTTGCAGCGCAGATGCCAGCGCCTCTTTGTCCAGCGTTCCTTTCAGCCGCAATACCACAGGAATGTGATATTGTACACTGCCTTCTAGCTGGTCAATGAACCACAAACGTTCCTGGCTAAACGACAACGGCACTCTTTCCGGGCGTGAAACCGCCTCTACTACCGGCAATATGGGGGCAGCATGCTCCTGTTCCAGCAGATGTGCTGCCAGCGAGGCGACGGTGGCATGGGTAAACACCGCTTTGACCGGCAATTCCAGCTGCAGCTGTTTACGCACCGCTGCTACCAGCCGCATCGACAACAACGAGTTGCCTCCCAGCGCAAAGAAATTATCGTTAACGCCTACACGCGATATTCCTAAAATATGCTGGAAGATATTGGCCAGCACCTGTTCTGTTTCATTTCCCGGAGCCACATAGGCTGATGACGCCAGGAAGGTTTCATCCGGTGCAGGCAGGGCCTTCCGGTTGATCTTTCCGCTGGCGGTAAGCGGCATAACAGGCAGCGGAATCAGCACAGCAGGCACCATGTACTCAGGGAGGCGGCGCTTCAGGTTGTCCAACACCGCTGTGCGGTCTATCTCCCCTGCCGGCACTACGTAGCCGATCAGGCGTTTGCTGCCATCAGGCGCATCTTTCGCGACAACGACCGCTTCGCTCACCTGTTCGTTTTCCAGCAATACGCTCTCTATCTCTCCCAGCTCAATACGGAACCCTCTGATCTTCACCTGGTCGTCTATTCTGCCGGCGTATTCTATATTACCGTCCGGCAACCAGCGGCACCAGTCGCCTGTTTTATACAGCCTGCCATTGCTGAAGGGATCGTCAATGAATTTCTCTGCCGTCAGGGTTTCCCTGTTCAGGTAACCACGGGCCACCTGTACCCCACCGATATGCAGTTCCCCGAAAACACCTGGTGGCAGCAAGCCGCCGGCTTTATCGAGGATATATAGTTGTGTATTGGCTACCGGCTGGCCGATAGATACAATTTCATGTTCGCCCAGATCATCCGGCACATGCCAGCAGGTAACGTCAATAGCAGCCTCCGTAGGACCGTAGAGGTTATACAGGCCTGCATACGGGATCTTCTCGCGGAACAGGCTTACATGTTGCGGCTTCAGCGCTTCGCCACTGCACAATACTCTTTTCAGCCCCGGCACATCATCCGGCGTCACATCTTCCAGGAAAAGCTGCAGCATAGACGGTACGAAATGGACCGTGGTAATACCATAACGATCGATGGCGTTTTTGAGATACCCGGTATCTTTCTGTCCGTCCGGAATGGCCATCACCAGCCGCGCTCCGCAGATAAGCGGCCATAGCAGCTCCCATACGGACACATCAAAACAAAATGTTGTCTTCTGTAAAATGGCATCATCTCCATTGAGGCCAAAATATTTCTGGGTCCACAACAGGCGGTTCACCACCCCTGCGTGTTCATTCATCACCCCTTTGGGTTTTCCGGTGGAACCGGAAGTATAGATGACATAGGCCAGCTGGCCGGGCTGTACTACCTGCGTGGGCGGGGTGTCCGGATAAATGGCCAGTACCGGCCGTATTTCGTCCAGGCGCACGGCTCCGGCGAAGTTGTCCGGTATGGCGTGGAAACCGGTATGGTCTGTAAGGATGATATCCGCATTGGTATCTTCCAGTATGTGTAAGATCCTTTCCTCCGGATAGGTAGGGTCTACCGGCACATAGGCAGCACCGGCCTTCAGGATAGCCACAATGGCCACGATCATGTCCAGTGACCGTTCCAGGCACACGGGCACTAACGTTTCCGCACCTACGCCTTTGCTGTTGAGGTAATTCGCCAGCTGATTGGTGAGGGCGTCCAGCTCACGATAAGTCAGGCTTGCCTGCTCGTCCACCACAGCGGTCAAGAGCGGCGTACGCTCTACCTGTGCGGCAAAGAGATCGACCAGCGTCTTTTGTTCCGGCCATTTAACCGCGGTGTCATTGAATGTGCTCAACAGCTGTTCTTCTGCTGCAGTGAGCCATGGCAATGCCGGCAACAGGCTGTCCGCACTTGCCGGCAATTGTGACAGCAGCGTTTCAAAATGACCTGCGATGGCTTGCAGGTAATTATCTGTCAGCAGTGTTGTATTGTAGCTAAAACGAATATTGATCGTTTCTCCTGCACCAACCAGGATAGTCAGCGGATAGTTGGTCTTTTCCTGTACCGCTACATTTTCAATCTGCAACTGCCAGGCTTGCGCTTCAATCACTTTGCTGACCGGATAGTTTTCAAACACCAGCAGCGTATCAAACAGATCACCGGCAATACCGCACCAGTGCTGGATAGTATCCAGTCCCGTGTGCTGGAACTCGCGGCTCTGCAACTGGCCTGACTGTAATTCCTGCAGCCATGTTCCCAGCGTTTTCTGTGCAGACACTTCCGCATGCAGTGGAATGGTATTGATGTACATCCCCACGCGTTGCTCCACGCCGGCCAGGTCCTCCGGACGGCCGGACACGGTTACGCCATAGGTGATATGGTCCTGCCCCGTGTAGTGATGTAACAGCAACGCCCACACGCCTTGCATGAGCGTATTAACGGTCACATGCTGTTGTTGTGCAAAAGCATTGATCTTTGCCGTCAGCGTTTCATCCACGCGGAGTATATGATCTTTATAGGTGCCTGCCTCACGCGTCCGGTCTGCGCCGGAGCGTACAAAAGGCAATAGGGTGGCGTCTTCCACGCCCTCCATATACCTACGCCAGTATTGTTCTTCTTTTTCTTCGTCCCGTGTTTCGAGATAACGGATAAAGTCTTCGTAACGGTCTTCCGCTCCTTCCGGCACCGGCCTGCCGTTTACCAGGGCCTCATACGTGTGCAGTAAGGACTCCATTAAAACAGGAACGGACCAGCCATCAAACAGGATATGATGGAATGTCCATAACAAACGGTGACGGCCCTCCGTTAATTTGATCAGCGCGATGCGCATCAGAGGAGCTGTTTTAAAGTCGAACGCTTCTGTGGCGTCCTGCTGCGAGAAGGCATCAACCGCCTGCCGGCGCGCAGCTTCGTCCATATTGCTGTAGTCCAGCAACCGGAACGGCAATACCGCTTCTTTGAAAACGCCCTGCAGCGGGATGGCCGCTTCATCACTGAAGAAAGCGGTGCGCAGGATCGTATGCCGCCGTAGCAGGTGTTCCCACGCGGCTTTAAATGCATCGGGCCGCACGTTGAGCAGGTCGCAGCCGAACTGCTCTATATAGGCGCCTCCAGCCTGATCGTACAGGCTGTGGAACAACATGCCTTCCTGCAGCGCGCTTAAACGATACAGTCCGGAAACCTGCGCACGCCGTGATATACCGGTGTGGGCAGCATCCAGAAAGGTGTCCAGTTCTTTGATGGTCATGACAGCCTGTAGCCCGTAGTCTGAGGGTGATACCAGGGCTGTTTGCTGCGCCAGGCAGTCCGCAATCAACTGTTGCAGTTGCAGGATAAAATCATCAGCCAGCGCCTGTACCTGTTGAGGCTGAAAGTGTTTCCTGCTGTAAGACCAGATCAATATCAGGGAACCATCGCTAACGATACTGTTGACACCCAGTTTTTCCTGCACCACATAATTCTCTCCTACGCCCGGGCCGGAAGATTCTTCTACCAGGCTCAACATACCATCTGTTTTCACCACACGGTCCGATTGACCGAGGTAGTTGAATACGATGTCCCATGGGTCGTTGCCTTGCAGGGAAGGCGTTTGCAGCAGTTGTTTTAATACACCGAAGCCGATGCCTCTGTCAGGCACCGAGCGCAACTGTTCCTTGATGTTGCGCAGTACAGCTCCGAACGACCGATGCCCGTCTACTTCCAGCAACACCGGGTACAAACTGGTAAACCAGCCCACGGTGCGACTGATGTCCATGCCGCCAATGTCATGCCGGCCATGGCTTTCCAGGCCTACGCAGACACGCCCGCTGTTGTTCCATTTGCTAACAGCCAGCGCCAGCGCGCTCAACAGAATATCGTTGATCTCCGTATGATAAGCCTGCGGAGCGTCCTGCAGCAGATGCCGGGTAAGACCGGCATCCAGCCTCGTTTCTATATTATCAACATCAGCGATGGTCACCCTCCCTTCAAAAGGCGCAGCTTCTTTTAAAGCTGCCAGGCGGCCTTCCTGATATATTTTTTCCCAGTAAGGCAACTGCGCGGTCAAACGCCGTTGACCGGAATAGGCCACCAGTGCTTCATACCATTGACGATAGGAATTACCTTTATCAAGGGTCAGAGCAGGAGCATCTTCCTGTAACAATATTTCCAGGTCCTCCAGTAAAATACGCCAGGACACACCGTCCACCGCCAGGTGATGCACGATGATCAACAGCCGGTTATGTTCTTCGTTATCAGGTGTCTGCAATAGCACCGCACGCATCAATATGCCTTTGGTGATATCAAGTGACCGGTGTATGGTACGGCTATACGCAGCAATATGTTCTGACAGTGGCCCATCCTGCATTTCGCGCAGGTCTTCCACTGTGAGGCCCGCTTCGTAGGTGCCGTACGTCTGATGCCATCCGTTTTCATCTGAATGATAAACAAAACGCAGCGCATCATGGTAACGCACCAGCGCTTTAATAGCGGATGACAGCCGGTCGGCAGATATTTTTTTATCGATCCCTACCAACACGCTCTGGTTAAAGTGGCCGGCAGCCGCTGCGTTGTTATCGAAGAACCAGCGCTGTATCGGTATCAGTCCGCTTTCGCCGGTCAGCAGTCCCTGTTCGCCGGTGAGCACCTGCTCTTTGTTTTCAGACAACAGAATCTCCAACCGGTCGATGGTCTGATGATGGAAGAGGTCCCGCGGGTGCAGCCTGATCCCGGCTTTTCTCGCTCTGCTGACCACCTGTATGGTGATGATGGAGTCGCCTCCCAGCTCAAAGAAATTATCGTATATCCCTACCTGTGGCACGCCCAGCAGCTCCTGCCAGATCTGCGCCATTTCACGGCCCGCTTTGGTGCGGGGCGCTATATAACCATGGCCGGATGAGGTGTTCAGTTCCGGTTCGGGCAAAGCTCTTTTGTCGATCTTTCCGTTGGCGGTAACCGGGAACTTATCCATGGTCACGATCTGAGAAGGCACCATGTATTCCGGTAGTTTCGCTTTCAGGTAACTGACCAGTTGATCTTTATCCAGGGTATCAACCGGCACTACATAGGCCACCAGTCTTTTGGTGCCTTTGTCGTCCGTTTTGACCACCACCACCCCCTGCGCAACAGCAGGAAATGTTAGCAGTATGTTTTCTATTTCGCCTGGTTCTATACGGTGACCACGGATTTTCACCTGGTCATCCATACGGCCAAGGTACATGATGTAGCCGTCGGGCTGCCAACGGGCACGGTCACCGGTGCGGTACAGTTTTTCATCCGGATTATTGCTGAAAGGATTGGCAACAAATTTCTCCGCAGTCAGTTCAGGTCTGTCCAGGTAACCCAACGCCAGTCCGTCGCCGCCTACGTATAATTCTCCTGTCACGCCAACAGGCACCAGCTGCATGGCAGCGTCCAGCACATATGCTGTGCGGTTGTTGAGCGGCAGGCCTATAGGTATATTGGCGGCCAGTTCATTGTTATTAATATTGCAGCATACAGAGAAAGTCGTATTCTCCGTAGGCCCGTACCCGTTAATAATGCTGATATCAGGGTATGTCTGCCGGAAGCGTTCCACATGTTTTTCGGATAGCTTCTCACCGCCAACCAACAATGCTTTCATACGGGCAAAGACCGCGATGTCTGTATCTACCAGCTGATTGAACCAGCTGGCCGTCATGAACATGCACGTCACACCTTTGCTGTACATTTCCTGTTTGAAAACCGCACTGTCCAGCAAACTGTTACCGACACTGAGGGCCAGCCGGCCTCCATTTAACAGGGCGCCCCAGTATTCAAAAGTAGTAGCATCAAAAGCCAGTGACCCGGCTGAGAGCATAGTGGTGCCCGCATTCAGCGTAACATAGTTCGGCTGCTGCACCAGGCTGGTGACATTACGGTGTGTTACCAATACGCCTTTGGGCTTGCCGGTTGAACCAGACGTATACATCACATACGCCAGGTCATTGGCGGACGGCGGATTAGCAGGCACAGTATCCGGTTGTCCGGTCAACAATACCGGCAACTGATCTACAAACAACAGCTCTTTGTCCGGCCTTTCCTGTATAAAGCGATCGTGAAAATCAGTCGTGGTCAACAATACGTTACTACGGCTTTCATCCAGCATAATACGCAACCTTTCCGCCGGGTAGGCCGGGTCCAGCGGCATATAGGCCGCTCCGGCCTTCAGGATAGCCAGGATACCTACCATCATATCAATGGAGCGTTCCGTGCAAACCGGAACGATGCCCCCCTGCTGTACGCCTTTACTGCGCAGGTAATGCGCCAGCTGATTCGACAGTGTTTCCAGTTCGCCGTAATGACTCACGGCATCGCCGTACATCAATGCCACCGCGTCAGGCGTCTGTTGCGCATGGGCGGAGAACAAAGTTGAGATAGACTGGTCGTCCGCATATGGCACCCTAGTGTTATTGAAAGTAGTAAGTGCCCGCTCCCGTTCTTCAGCAGATAGCAGCGGTAACAAGTGAACAGGCACATCAGGTGTCTGCAAAGCATTTTTCAATAGCAGCTGAAGATGCCCGATCATGCGATGAATGGTCGATGCATCAAACAGATCGGTACAGTATTCCATTCTTCCTGCAAAGCCGGCCGGTGTTTCTTCAAAAGAACAGGTAAGATCGAACTTAGTGGTGGTATGCGCAGTGTCCATATAGGAGAACGTCACGCCGCCCAGCTCCAGCTCCGGTGCCGCCGGCGCGTTCTGAAGCACAAACATCACCTGAAACAGCGGGTTTCTGGCCATATCCCTTTCCTTCACCACTGCCTCCACTATCTTCTCAAAAGGTAATTCCTGATGATCGTAAGCTGCCAGCGTCGTTTGTTTTACCTGCTGCAGCAGCGTATTAAAGGTAGGTTGTCCTGACAGGTCACTGCGTAATGCCAGTGAGTTGATAAAAAAGCCGATCAGGTTATCTGTCTCTTTCCTTGTTCTTCCCGCAACAGGCGTGCCCACGCAGATATCTTCCTGTCCTGTATAACGGTACAGCAGCACTTTAAAAGCGGCCAGCAGTGTCATAAACACCGTAGTGCCCTGCTGCCGGGAAAAAGACTTCACCTTATCGGTTGTATCACGCTCAAGGTTAAACGTAATAATAGCGCCACGGTCGCTCTGTACAGCAGGACGTGGATAGTCTGCCGGCAGGTCCAGTACCGGGGTACCGGAGAGCTTGTCTCTCCAGTACCCTAACTGCATGGCCAGGGTATCGCCGGACAAATACTGACGTTGCCATACGGCGTAGTCCGCATATTGCACCTCCATCACCGGCAGCTGTGGCGCTATACCGGACACGCCGGCATGATACAGTTCCACCAGTTCCCGCACGATGATGCCGGTTGACCAGCCATCAGCCGCGATATGGTGCATCACCACCACCAGTATGTATTCCCCGGCTCCCGGCGTGATCAGGCTGGCACGCAGCATATGATCGGTTGCCAGGTCAAAGGGCGTATCGATGATCGTTTGTATGGCCTGCGCCAACGCTGTGGGAACATGGTAGTATTCCGGCGCAGTAATAACGTCTATCTGCCAGGCATCTTTTTCCAGCACCAGCTGGGAGGCGATGCCGGTGATGTCCCTGAACACGGTACGTAACACTTCGTGCCGGTTCACAATGGTGCGCAGCGCCTGCTGCAGGGATTCCACGTGCAGGTCGCCTTTGAGCTTCAGTACGATGGGAATATGGTATTTAACACTTCCTTCCAGCTGATGAATGAACCAGAGCCTTTCCTGGCTGAACGACAGCCGCACACCTGTGTGGCCTGACGCAACGCCAGCCTTGATGGGCATCGTTTCCGCAGAGATGGACTGGTGCAGCAAGGCATTGATCTCATCCCGGTGCAGTTTAATTTCCGCCAGCAGTTCCGGTGTAATACCTGTATCTTTTGGCGTCCGGAATTTGATTTTACCATCTTCCAGAAAAAGTATGACTCCCTGTGCCCGGGCCTTTGCCACCACCGCGATTGCTTTATCAAAATTAACCTCAATCATATATTGTGTTTATAATACCAGTAAATGTTCATGGATACCGACTTACAGCTCGTGTACATCGTAGGCGGCATCATTTTCCGCCGAGGCGGTGGCAGTCAGTGCCTGGATATAGGCAGCCAGCTGCGCGATGTTCTTACACTCAAACAGTTTGCTCACGGAGAGCTGGATAGCCAGCTTGCGTTTGAGATGAGCCACCACCCTTACTGCCAGCAGCGAGTCACCACCCAGTTCAAAGAAATCATCGTATATGCCTACCTGTGGTATCTCCAGCAGTTCCTGCCAGATAGCGGCCAGGTCTTCTTCCATGGTATCGCGAGGCGCGACGAAAGTGCCTTTGTGCAGATCGTCCGGGTCAGGCAGGGCGCGGCGGTCTATTTTACCGCTGGCAGTTACCGGCAGTTGCTCCATGGGTATCAACAGGGCAGGCACCATGTATTCGGGTAATTTTTCCTTCAGGTAACTGAGGATACCTTCCTTGTCAAAGTCGCCCTGCGGCACGATATAACCTACCAACCGTTTGTTATCAGCGCCATCGGCCCTTGCCAGCACCACCGCTTCGTTTACCAGCGCGCATTCCTGGAGAACGGTTTCAATTTCACCCAGTTCAATGCGGAAGCCGCGTATTTTCACCTGATGGTCTATACGGCCGATGTATTCGATGTTTCCGTCGGCCAGCCAGCGGGCGGTATCACCCGTGCGGTACAGGCGTGCGCCCGGCGCGGTACTGAATGGATGCGGGATAAACTTCTCCCTGGTCAGCGTTTCCCGGTGGAGGTAACCACGGGCCAGGTTAGCACCGCCGATGCACATCTCCCCTGTCACGCCGATGGGGCACAAAGCACCATAGCGGTCCAGTATGTACACGTTTACGTTGGCGATAGGCTTACCGATGGTCACCACGTTATCTTCCCGTATAGGCTGGTCCGTTAGCGTGGTACATACCGTGTTCTCCGTAGGCCCGTAGGCATTAATCAGGCGGATGCCTTTTCCCTGCAGGAACTTACCGTCTTCACGGTTCAGTGGCTCGCCCGCAGACACGATGGTTTTTACCGGTCCCAGTACGTCTTTGATAATATGCTGGTAAGAAGGCGGCAGCGTTACCAGGTCTACCTGTTGGGTGTTCACCAGTTCTGCGAAACTGTCGGCCGACAGCAGGTCTTCTTTACGCGGCAGCACCAGGATGCCGCCACTCAGCAGTGTATTGAATATCTCATAGCAGGAAGCGTCAAAGCCGAAAGAGGCAAACTGGAGGGAACGCATGCCAGGCTTGAGCCACAAGGCATCACGCTGGCTGAGGGCGAGGTTGACCACGCCGCGGTGTTCCAGCATCACGCCTTTAGGCTTACCGGTAGAACCGGAAGTGTAGATCACATAAGCCAGGTCTTCGGGCGCAGGCAGTTTAGCCGGTTCTGTCACCGGGCAATTGCTGATGGCAGCGGCGTCTTCATCGACCAGCACGATGGTGGCATCAGGGTTGGCCACGCGCAGTTTCTCTGCGCAGCTGTAGCTACTGACCATTACATCGGCGCCTGTATCTGCCAGCATGTAGCTGATACGGTCTGCCGGGTATTCCGGATCGATGGGCACATAGGCCGCACCGGCCTTCAGGATGCCCAGTATGCTGATGATCATTTCCAGTGAACGTTCGAGGCAGACAGGCACCAGTGAGCGGTTGATCACGCCTTTGCTGCGGAGATAGTGCGCCACCTGTGCGGCGCGTTCGTCGAGCTCACGGTAGCTTAAATGTTGGCCGGCAAATATGAGCGCGGTAGCTTCCGGTTGCAGCCCCACCTGCATTTTCAGCTGGTCGATAATGGTATTATTGAGCGGATAATCAACCGCTGAAGCATTGAACGTATGCAGGAGTGTTGTTTCCTCCGCACTGTTCAGCATGGCCATAGAACCAATGCTGGCTTGCGGTGTAGCCACAGCAGTACGCAACAGCTGTTCAAAATGGCGGGCCATCCGCTGGATTGTATCTTCCCGGAAGAGGTCTGCGCAGTATTCCACACAGCCCCGGAGCTCTCCTCCCACTTCTTCCAGCGTAAAGTTGAGGTCCACTTTGGTGGTGGTATAAGGGATATCTTCTATGGTGAATTGTACGTCCTGTAATTTAAACTCAGGTATAGCCGGCGCGTTCTGCAACACGAAGGCTGCCTGGAACAGTGGCGTGCGGCTCACATCACGGTCTTTCACCACCGCATCCACGATTTTCTCAAAAGGCACTTCCTGATGGGTGAAGGCGCCGAGCGTGCTGGCTTTCACCTGTTGCAGGAAAGAGGAGAACACCGGGTTGTCACGCAGGTCCGCGCGCAGCGCGATGGTATTGATAAACAAACCTATCAGTCCTTCTGACTCGTGCTGTGTTCTGCCTGCTACCGGACTGCCCACGCAGATATCATCCTGTCCGCTGTAACGATGCAGCAGCACATTGTAAGCGGCCAGCAGGGCCATAAACAACGTCACGCCTTCTTCGTGGCAGAGGGTCCGTATGTTGCCGGTCAGTTCCTCATCGAGCATGAACCAGAAACGCGCGCCACGGGTGCTTTGTACAGCCGGACGGGTAAAGTCGGTAGGCAGCTGTAACGGCGCCACGTCATTCAGCTGGCGTTTCCAGTATCCCAACTGTTCTTCGAGCACGTCACCGGAGAGGTAATTCCTTTGCCAGAGGGCATAGTCCGCGTACTGCACCGGCAATGCTTTCAGTTGTGGCGCACGGGCTTCTACGCCGGCGGCATACAGTTCCATCAGTTCATCCACAAGGATGGTGTTGGACCATCCGTCGGAGGCAATATGGTGAAGTATTACCACGATCAGGTGCTCCTGTTCTGACAGGGAGATCAGGTGTACGCGCAGCATGTGATCATGTTGCAGATCGAACGGTATTGCCACCAAACGGGCTATTTCTTCATGCAGGGCTTCCTTATCATTCAAATAAGCCGGACGGCTGATCCTGTCCAGGCACCAGTTGCCCGCAGGCTTCACGCGCTGGAAGGCTTGTCCGTCTTCCTGCTCCATCACAGTGCGTAACACCTCATGGCGGTCAACGATCGTCTGGAAAGCATTTTCCAGCACCTGTGGCTGCAGGTTGCCCTTGAGGCGCAGCACCGTTGGCACGTGATAGTGAACGCTGCCTTCCATCTGGTCTATGAACCACAAACGTTCCTGGCTAAACGACAGGGGCACTTGTTTCGGTCTGTCTTGTTTTACGACTGCAGGCACCGTAGTGTCCACACGGTTGCCGTCGAGGCGGGCCGACAGGGCTTTGATGGTAGGATAATCGAACACGTCGCCGATCACCACTTCTGCCGTCAGTTCTTTACGGATGGCAGAGATCAGGCGGATGGCCAGCAGAGAATGTCCTCCCAGCGCAAAGAAATCGTCATGCAGGCCTACCTGTTCCACGTCCAGCAACCTGGCCCAGATAGCAGCCATTTTGATTTCCGTTGGCGTAGACGGCGCCGTATAGTCATCACCGGTAGTTACCGTCACTTCGGGGTCTGGCAGCGCCTTACGGTCAATTTTTCCATTCGGCAGCAGCGGAAAATGGTCCAGTACCACTACGGCGGAAGGATGCATATAGTCCGGCAGTTCCTGACGGATGTAGGCTGCCAGGCCTTCCCGGTCGTATTCGCCATTGGCCACTACATAGGCCACGAGGCGTTTCTCTCCGGAGGCATCGGTTTTCACCAGCACCACTGCCTGACTGATATTGTCAAAGGCAGCCACTACGGATGCTATTTCTCCCGGTTCCACGCGGTATCCCCTGATCTTTACCTGGTCGTCTATGCGGCCCATAAAGAGGATGTTCCCGTCGGGCAGGTATTTCACCAGATCGCCGGTGCGATAAAGCCGCTGGCCGGCGCCTGGCTGAAATGGGTCAGTGATAAATTTATTTTCAGTGAGGGCTGGTTGATGTAAATAGCCTTTGGCCACACCGGCGCCGCCAATCAGCAGCTCTCCCGGCACGCCCGCCGGACAAAGTTTCCCGGCCGCGCTCACGATGTAAACACTGGTATTGGAGAATGGCTTGCCGATCGGCACTGTTTTTCCGTACACCTTATCTGCGCTCACCACATGCAGCAGTTTTCCAATAGTCGTCTCCGTTGGGCCGTAGTGGTTCACTACGACGCAGGTTGCCTTAGCTGCGCGGACACTGTCTATCACGCCGCCCTCTAATGCTTCACCGCCGAATATCAGCAGCTTTTCAGGAAGCAGCAGCGTATCGCCGGAGCAGAGCGCTTTCCAGTGGGAAGGCACAATTTTGATGCAATCCAGCGGATGACGGCGCAGGTAACGGTTGATTTTCTCAGGGTCGTTGATAGCGTCTTTGGAGAACACATGCAGTGCACCGCCTGTCAGCAGGGAACCGAAGATCACGGTATTGCCAAGGTCGGTCGCAATGCTGGACAACAAGCCGAAGGTACGGCAGGTATCCAGTGGTGTGGCAGCTTTCAGGCCGTACGTATAGTCCACCAGGTTACGATGGGTCACCAATACGCCTTTGGGCTGCCCTGTACTGCCGGAAGTATAAATCACATAGGCCACACTGTCCGGGGTAACTGTAGCGCCTATACGGGTGGTATCCAATGCGACGGTTTTCGAAGCAGCGCCGTCAATGGCAATGACTTGCAGGGAAGAGCATTGCGGCAGCAGTTTTGTACAAGCTTCACTGCTCACCACCATGCGGGCGCCGGTATCTTTCAGCACAAAAGCAATACGCTCTGCCGGAAATTCAGGATCGATGGGCACGTATGCAGCACCGGCTTTCAGGATACCTAACATACCAATGATAAGGTGCACCGAACGCTCTATGCACAAGGGCACCAGTTCACCGGGTTGCACGCCCAGGTTACGCAGGTAACGGGCCAGTTGGTTGGCGCGGTCTTCCAGCTGTTGCCAGGTAAGGCTTTCCGCTTCAAACACAACGGCTGTTTCCCGTGCCACATGGCCGGTCTGCGCTTCAAACAGGCTCACAACAGTAGCGTCTTTAGGATAGTCCACTTCGGAAGTATGGACCAGCTCAGCTTTTTCCGCCGCTGTCAGCGGCTCTATGTCTGCCAGTATTCCGGTCTGTTGCGTCACTATCTGCTCCAATACTTCGCGGAAGTGACCTGCTATCATACGAACAGCTGTTTCCGGCAACAGCCCGCTGTTATAGGCAAACAACAGCGAGGTTTGTTCTGCGATGGCGATGATGATGGTCAGCGGATAGTTGGTATGCGGATGTATCTCCACATTCTTTATCCTTAATGCCCATTCGCGCGCTTCCAGTACTTCAGTGACCGGATAGTTCTGGAAAGTGATGGAACTGTCGAACAAATCGGCGCCCACGCCGGTCCATTGCTGCACATCGTTCAGGCTGGCGTACTGGTAGTCGCGGCTTTTCAGCTGGCCTGCCTGTATTGCCTGTAACCATGCTATGATGCCTTGTTTTTCATCTATGCCGGTATGGAGCGGCAGGGTATTGATATATAGCCCTACCCTTTGTTCTACGCCGGGCAGATCGTCAGGTCTTCCGGACACTGTAACACCGTAGGAGATTTCATCGCGGCCGGTGTAGCGATATAACAGGTACGCCCAAACGCCCTCCATCAGCGTACTGGTGGTAATATGATTTTGCTGCGCGAAAGTTGTCAGCCTTTGGGTAAAGGCATGGTCAAGCAGGAGCTGATGCTCAAGATACACGCCGCTGCCTTTGGTCCTGGACGTGGCCGCGTCTATAAAGGGCAACAATGTTCCTTCGGTTGCGCCTTGCAGATATTGTTTCCAGAAGGCAGCCAGTTGTTCCTTGTCCTGTTTTTCCTGATAACGGATATAATCTTCAAAATGGTCTGTTGTTACGGCAGGCAGTTCTTTACCTGTCACCAGCAGCTCGTAGGTATTAAGCAGGCTGTCTACCAGTACTGGTAGTGACCAGCCATCCAGCAAAATATGATGGGACGTCCACAACATCCGGTAGCTGTTGCCTTGCAGCTGCACCAATGTAAGCCGCATCAGTGGCGCTTCCCGGAAGTCAAATCCCTGACGCAGGTCATCTGCCTTAAAGGCGGCAAAAGCTTCTTCCTGCGCTGCTTTGTCAAGATGGGTATAGTCGAGTATGGTGACCGGTATTTCCACCTGTTCGTATACGCATTGTACCGGGATGCTGAATTCATCGTAATAAAATGCGGTACGAAGGATGGTGTATTGTTGCAGCAGCCGGTTCCAGCTCTGGATAAATGCATGCGGGCGCAACTGTTCCAGTTCGCAGATGAATTGTTCGATATAAGTACCGCTTTCGCCATCGTAGAGGCCGTGGAAGAGCATGCCTTCCTGTAATCCGCTGAGGCGGTAGAGGCCAGACACCTGGCTTCGGCGGCCGGCGCCTTTGTACTGCGCGTCCATGAAGCGGTCCAGCTCCTGCCAGCTGATTTCCTGTCCCAGCCCGTAATCTGCCGGTGTGGCTTTTGTTTCCTGTTGCGCCACACAATGCTGTACCAGTGTTTCCAGTTGTGACAAGTAGTCTGCCGCCAGCTGTGCGATAGTGTTCGCATCATAATGAGCCCGGCTGTATTTCCATTGTACTACCAGTTCACCTCCCTGTACGATGCAGTCCACGCCCATCTTTTCATTGATCCTCAGTGCCGGTGACAACCCGGTACCGGAAGATTCTTTAGCGAGACCGAGGTAACTACCGGGCTGCGTCACATTGTCCACCTGACCGAGGTAGTTGAAGATGATGTCCCAGGGGTGGTTGCCTTGCAGCGACGGGACTTTATTGATGTATTTCAGCACACCGTAACCAATACCTTTGTCAGTTAACTTACGCAGGCTTTCTTTCACTGTTTTCAGCAGTGCGTCCGGACCTTCGCCTTCGGCGGCAGGCAGGTACACCGGATACAGTGATGTGAACCAACCCACGGTGCGGCTTGTGTCTACGCCGGAAGTAATGTCTTCGCGGCCGTGGCCTTCGAGGCCGATGACCGTGCCTGCCCCTCCGCTCCAGGCGGAGAGAGTGCGCGTTAATGCGGCCAGCAGCAGATCATTTACTTCCGTGCGGTAGGCTGCGGTGGTGCGTTGTAAGAGTTGTTGCGTCAGGTCAGCGTTCAACCGCACTTCCTGGGTACGGAGGTCCGATGCCGTTATAACCGATTTACCACTGAAATCGGTCGGTAAAGGAAGGTAACGTTCCTGTACCTGTTCCCAGAAAGGCTGCTGGTTTTGCAGGCGGGCAGATTGACCATAGCTGGTAAGTGCCTGCTGCCACTGGCGGTAGGAGGTGCCTTTTGGCATAGTCAACGCCGCAGGTCCTTGTTGCAGCAACAGTTCCAGGTCTTCCAGCAGGATACGCCAGGAAACGCCGTCCACTGCCAGGTGATGCACCACCATCAGCAGGCGGTTGTCTTTTTCCGCTGCAGGTGTATGCACCAATACTGTTCTGACAAGGATGCCACTTTCCAGGCTAAGCGTAGCGTGATATTGTGCCGCCAGTTCCTCCATACGGTCCGGCAGTTGTGCGGTCGGAACAGCCTGCAGGTCTTCGATGGCGAGCATGCCTTCATAACTGCCATAGCCTTGTTCCCACTGATCGCCGTTATGCGTATATCTGAAGCGGAGCGCATCGTGTGTGGCCAGCAGTTGTTTAACAGCCGCTGCCAGCTTGTCCGCATTGACTTCTTTGCTGATCGTCAGCAACACGCTTTGGTTAAAGTACGGCGCATCTGCGCCGGCTGTTTCCAGGTACCATTGCTGAATAGGCAGCAATCCGCTGGTGCCTGTCAACAGGCCCTGTTCTCCAGCCAGCACCGTTTTGCTGCGGGATTGCAGTTCCGTTGCCAGCGCAGCAATGGTTTGGTGCGTAAAGATATCGCGGGGTTGGAATTCCAGTCCGGCCCTTCTGGCGCGGCTCACCACCTGTATGGTGATGATGGAATCACCACCGGATTCAAAGAAATTATCGTAAACGCCTATACGCGGCAGGTTAAGAAGTTGTTGCCATATGCCGGCGAGTACCTGTTCCGTTTCGTTGCGCGGCGCCGTATAGGCCCCGGCAGCCACTGTCGTGAAATCAGGATCTGGCAGGGCTTTGCGGTTAACCTTTCCACTGGCCGTAAGCGGAATAGCTTCCAGCGGAACAAGGATGGCCGGCACCATGTATTCAGGCAGCCGTTCCCTGAGCGCGGACACGATTGCGTCTTTATCGAATGTCGTTGCCGGCGCCACATAACCGATCAGGCGCCTGTTTCCACCGGCATCTTCCCTTACGACCACGGCCGCATCGCTGACCAGCTGTGAATCAAGCAATGCATTTTCTATCTCGCCCGGTTCCACACGGAAACCACGGATCTTTACCTGGTCGTCTATACGGCCCAGGTATTCGATATTACCGTCAGGCAGCCAGCGGCACAGGTCACCGGTGCGGTACATGGTGGCGCCGGCGGTTTGACTGAAAGGATCTGCCACAAATTTTTCCCGGGTCAGGTCTGTGCGGTGCAGGTAGCCTCTGGCAACCTGTGCGCCCCCGATGTGCAATTCGCCTGCAATACCCGGAGGCAGCAGATGACCGGTTTTGTCTACAATATAGAGTTGTGTGTTGGCCACAGGCTTCCCTATCGGCACTATATCTATATGACCCGATGTAGCAGTTGCATGCCAGCAGGTAACATCAATAGCCGCTTCCGTAGGCCCGTACAGGTTATACAGCTCCACATGCGGCAGTTTTTCCCGCACGGCCATTACCTGTTGAGGCTTCAGGGCCTCACCGCTGCACAGCACGCGCTGCAGTGACGGGCAGGCGCCGCCGGTAATGTTTTCCAGGAACACATTCAACAGTGAAGGCACGAAGTGAATAGTCGTGATGCCATAACGCTGAATGGCCGACTGCAGGTAGTCTGCGTCCTTCTGCCCTTCTGGTTTGGCGAACACCAGTTTGGCGCCGCAGATCAAAGGCCAGAGCAGCTCCCATACAGATACGTCGAAACTGAAAGTCGTTTTCTGCAACACAGCATCTTCCGGCACGAGGCCAAAATAATCCTGTGTCCAGAGCAGGCGGTTCACCACCCCTCTGTGTTCGTTCATCGCACCTTTCGGATTACCGGTAGAGCCGGAAGTATAAATCACATAGGCCAGGTTATCCGGTGTGATCTTCACGTCCGGTGCTATAGCAGAACGGCTGCTAATAGTTTCCCAGTCGCTGTCCAGCCTGATCACCGTCACATCCGGAGGCATCAGGGCCGCTGTGCGGCTATCACCCAGTACCACCGCCGCCCTGGTGTCCTTCAACATGTAATGTACACGGTCTTCAGGATAAGACGGGTCTACGGGCACATAAGCGCCACCGGCACGCAACACGCCAAGAATAGCTACGATCATGGCGTTGGAACGTTCCAGTAAAACGGGCACCAGTGTTTCTTTGCCTACTCCTTTGCTATGCAGATAACCAGCCAGTTGCGCAGAACGCTCCTCCAGCTGACGGTAAGTCAATGCTTCCTCTTCAAAGACAGTCGCGATGGCATCCGGCGTACGATTGGCCTGTTCGGTGAAGAGGCTTATCAATGTTTTGTCCTGTGGATAATCTTTTGCAGTATCATTAAACGCTGCCAGTTGTTCGCGTTCTGCGTTGGTCAGCCATTCCAGTTCCCGTACCAACAGGTTACCGGACGACATGACCTGTAACAAAACCTGTTCAAAATGTCCGGCGATGGCGTTTACATAATCACCTGAAAGGATATCGGAATTGTAATTAAAGCGGATGCTCGTTTCCTCTCCTGCCTCGATGATAATGTCCATCGGATAGTTGGTATGCTCATGGACAGATGCATTATCTATCCGCAGGCGCCAGTGACCGGCATTTACCGCTTTGCTCACCGGATAGTTTTCAAACACCAGCAGGGTATCAAACAGATCGCCTGAAATACCGGCGCCGCGCTGGATAGTATCCAAACCGGTGTACTGGAATTCCCTGCTTTCCAGCTGGGCACCCTGTATGTCCTGCAACCAGGACACCATTCGGCTGTCTTCCTGTACTGTGGTATGCAGTGGCAGCGTATTGATATACAGACCGACGCGTTGCTCTATGCCCGCCAGGTCTTCCGGGCGACCGGAAACAGTAACGCCATAGGTCACTTCGTTGCGACCGGTATACCTGGATAACAGGAACGCCCACACGCCCTGCATAATAGTATTGATGGTGACCCTTTGCTGTTGGGCGAAACGGGTCAGTGTAGCGGTAGCATCTTTATTCAGCAGTATGCTGACAGCTTTGTAAATGCCGGCGCCTTTGGTACGTTCAGCGGTAGCGGGAATGAACGGCAACAGTGTTCCTTCGTCCACATCTTTCAGGTACCGCTGCCAGTAAGCAGAAGCCTGCGCTTTGTCCTGCTGCTCCACGTAGTGGATATAATCACTGTACTGATCTTTTTCGTAGGTGCCTAAGGGTTGCCCGGCCGACAGTTTTTCGTAGGTGTTCAGCAGATTTTCCAGTAACACCGCCAGCGACCAGCCATCGAACAGGATGTGATGGAATGTCCACAACATCCGGTAACGCTTGTCCTGTAAGCGTATCAGCGCCACGCGCATCAACGGTACTTCTGTAAAATCAATGCCTCTTTCCTGATCTGCCAGTTCATAATCCCTTATTGCCTGTTGTTGCGCGACGGCGTCCAGATGGCTGTAGTCCAGCACGGTGAAAGGCATTTTCACGTCGTGGTAGGCACATTGCACCGGCACACTGAAATCATCGTAGTAGAAACCGGTGCGTAGCACGCTGTAGCGGCCAAGCAGGTAATTCCAGCTTTGTTCCAGTATTGCAATGTCCGGATCATCCAGGTCACATCCCAGCTGTTCAATGTACGCTGCGTTGTGTTTGTCATACAGTCCGTGGAAGAGCATACCTTCCTGCAAGCCACTAAGGCGATAGATGCCTTCTACCTGCCCCTGTCTTGGCACGCCTTTGAAATCAGCCGCCATAAAGACGTCCAGCTCGGGGATGCTGACAACATTGCCCAGACCGAAATCAGACGGCGTGAAAACAGCATCCTGTTTCGCGGCACAATGTGCAATCAGCTCTTCCAGTTTCGTGAGATACAGTGCAGAGAGTGCGGCAATGTCCGCAGCATCAAAGTGAAGCGTGCTGTAACTCCAGTCGAGCACCAGTTCTCCATTTTGAACAACGCTATTGACCGCTATTTTTTCGTGCACGGGATAATCCAACGCCATGCCCTGTCCCGGCAGCTCTTCCGCATGGCGGACAGGCCCTGCTTCACTTACCACGCGGTCAGCCTGACCGAGGTAGTTGAACACGATGTCCCATGGATCTTTACCCTGCAACGCAGGGACTTTAGTGAGATATTTCAGCACTCCGAAACCGATGCCTCTGTCGGGCACCTGCCGGAGTTGTTCTTTCACGGATTTCAGTACAGCGCCTGTTGCCTGTTGGCCTGCCACATCCAGCAACACCGGGTACAACGTGGTGAACCAGCCCACCGTATGGGTGGTATCAACGCCTTTGGCAATATCTTCGCGACCATGGCCTTCCAGGCCGATGATCACCTGCTGCCGGCCGTTCCATGCAGCCACCGACTGCGCCAAAGCGCACAACAGGATATCATTGATTTCTGTGTGATAGGCCCTGGGCGCCTCCTGTAACAGGGCGAGCGTTTTCTCCGCGTCCAGTCGTACCTGCTGTTGGCGTACATCCTTCAGTGTTACAGATTGTGCAGCGCGCTTCTGTTTTTCCAGCGGCGCATAATGACTGGCAATTTTCTCCCAGTAAGCCGGCTGGCTGCTCAGCAGCGCCTGGCTACCATAGCTGGCCAGCGCTTGCTGCCATTGGCGCATGGACGTACCTTTGGCGCCAAGTACCTCTTCCAGCTGTTTGTTGTCTTTGTTTTTCAGCAGCAGAGCCAGATCTTCCAGTATGATTCTCCATGACACGCCATCTACCGCGAGGTGATGGATTGCCAGCAGCAAATGGTTATGAGCTTCCGCCGAAGGCGTTAACAACAGCGTAGCATGTAACAATACACCGGCCCTAATGTCCAGACTGCGGTGGGCAGCATCAGCATATGACAATACCTGTTCCTGTAAGGCCGCAGGAGAAACCGCATGCAGGTCCACCACTTCAAGGGTTCCTTCTGCATCGCTGTAATATTGTGTCCAACCGGTTGTTTGTTGTTTGTACGTGAAACGCAGCGCATCGTGGTAACGGACCAGGCCCGCCACGGCCGTTGCGATGGCTTCAGGTGTAATGTCTTTATCGATCTTAACCCACAAGCCCTGGTTATAGTGAGACACAGTAGGCGGCTCACTGTTAAAGTACCATTGTTGAATGGGCAACAATGCGCTTTCACCGGTGAGCGTTCCCTGCTCACCTGCATTCACTGCCTGTTGGCCGGTGCCCAGCATGGCTGCCAGGCCTCCGATGGTCTGATGCAGGAACAGGTCGCGCGGGTGCAGGTGATAACCGGCACGACGGGCACGGCTGACCACTTGTATTGTGATGATAGAGTCACCTCCCAGTTCGAAGAAATTGTCGTGCAGCCCTACGCGTTCCACACCGAGCAGGTCTTTCCAGATGAGCGCCAGCGCGCGTTCAGTGTCCGTACGCGGAGCGATGTATTCATTGGTCAGCACAGCACCGGCGTCAGCGTCGGGCAGTGCTTTTTTATCTACTTTGCCATTACGGGTCAGTGGCAGTTTGTCCAGTTCCACCAGGATGGCCGGCACCATATAATCGGGCAACTTATCTTTCAGATAGGCCAGTATAGCCGCTCTGTCATAAGTTCCGTTAGGCACTACGTAGCCCACCAGGCGTTTGTTGCCTTTGTTGTCTGCCTTCGCCAATACTACCGCCTGGTTCACCAGCTCGCATTTGGTCATCACGTTTTCAACCTCGCCCAGCTCAATACGGAAGCCACGGATTTTTACCTGGTCATCTATACGGCCCAGGTATTCCAGCGAACCATCCGGCAGCCAGCGGCCAAGGTCGCCGGTGCGGTACATGCGGGCATTGGGTTCGTTGCTGAACGGGTCTGCCACGAATCGTGTTTCGGTGAGGTCCGGACGATGGAGGTAACCTCTCGCCAGGCCGGCGCCCCCTACGTGCAGCTCTCCAGCCACGCCCGCCGGCGCCAGTCCGCCGTATGGGTCCAGGATATATAAGCTCAGTGTAGGAATAGGCACACCAATAACGCTGCCGCTATTGGCATGATGTAATTCTATCGGCTGATACGTAACGTGTACGGTTGTTTCGGTAATGCCATACATATTGATCAGGCGGCAGTTACGATACAACTGTAGCCATGGCTGCACTTTACCGGGGTTCAGCGCCTCACCGCCGAAGATCACGTAACGTACCGGAACAGCATCTGCAACGCCGGTCAGATAATCCTGTAACACATAGAAAGCAGAAGGCGTCTGGTTCAGGACAGTCACCTTTTCACGCAGCAACAACTCGCCGAAAGCAATAGCATCCTGCGCTACGGGCTTAGGCACGATCACCACACGGCCGCCGTAAAACAGCGCGCCATACATTTCCCAAACAGAGAAGTCGAAGCAGAAAGAGTGGAACATGGTCCACACATCGTCACTGTTAAAGTCATATAAAGGCGCGTCCGTTTCAAACAGGCGTACTACGTTGCGATGCTCTATGAGCACGCCTTTGGGGTTACCGGTAGAACCGGAGGTATAAATCACATAAGCGAGGTTGGAGGGGCGCAACCGGGTAACCGGGGGTTCCGCTTTATGCGCGGCAGGCGTACGCAGTTTTTTATCTACCGCCACCACCGTGGTATTTTTACGATTGGTTTTCACCTTGTCTTTGCAGGCGCTGCTGGTAACGATCACCGTAGCGGCGGTATCATCCAGCATAAAGCGGATGCGCTCTTCCGGATAGTCGGGGTCAATGGGCACATACGCGCCACCTGCTTTCAGAATGCCCAGGATACCGATGATCATCTCCAACGACCTTTCTATGCAGATAGGCACCAGTGTGTCTTCCTGTACGCCTTTTTCGCGCAGGTGATGCGCCAGTTGGTTGGAGCGCGCATGCAGCTCGCGATAGGTCAGCATATCGTTGTCCAGCGACACGGCTACGGCATCAGGCGTACGAAGCGCCTGTTCCATCAGCAGGTCTACAATAGTTTTCTCTTTGGGATACCCGACAGCGGCAGCATTGAAAGCTTCCAGCAGCTGTTCGCGTTCTCCTTTGACCAGCATCGGCAATAAACCGATTTTTTCTTCCGGCTTCAACACCACGCTGCGCAGCAGCTGCTCAAAATGCTGCCACAAACGAACAATTGTCTGATGGTCAAACAGGTCGCTGCAATATTCCACGTTGACATCAATACCGTCGCGGTTTTCGATGGCAGAGAAACTCAGGTCGAACTGCGCGGTAGTATGCTCAAACACTTCTTCTTTCACGGACACGCTGCCAAGGCTGATGGCCGGGATATCCGGCATGTTCTGCAAACCGAAGACCACCTGGAACAACGGCGTTCTGCTCAGGTCCCTGCTGGTCACTACCGCATCTACTATTTTCTCAAAAGGCACTTCCTGGTGATCGTAAGCGCCCAGCGTTGTTTCTTTCACCTGTTGCAGCAATGCTGTAAAGGAAGGATTGTTGCCCAGATCACTGCGCAGTGCCAGCGTGTTCACGAAGAAGCCGATCAGTCCTTCCACTTCCTGCTGTATCCTGCCGGCAACGGGGCTGCCCACGCAAATATCATCCTGTCCGCTATAACGGTGTAATAGTACCTTAAATGCAGCCAGCAATGTCATGAACAAGGTCACATCCTGTTGCTGGGCGAGCTGTTTTAATTGTTCCTTTAGGATATTTTCTATTTTGAATGAAGCCATGCTGCCCCGTCTGCTCTGCACTACCGGACGGGTACGGTCTGTAGGCAGGTTCAAAGGCGCTACGCTTTCCAGTTGTTTTTTCCAGTATTCCAGCCGCGTGTCCAGCACTTCAGGTGTTAACCAGCTGCGTTGCCAAACGGCATAGTCAGCGTATTGCAGCTCCAGTTCCGCCACAGCGGCCGGACTGTCCTCCGTATAGGCTTCATAGTAAGCCGCCAGTTCGTTCACCAGTATGGAAACAGACCAACCGTCGGAGGCAATATGGTGCATGGCCATCACCAGAATGTATTCTTCGTTGGCGCCTTCCATCAGGTGCGCCCGCAGCATATGGTCTTCCGAAAGATTGAACGGTGTATTGACCACAGACAGAATATGCGCATGCAAGGTAGCCGCATCTGTGCGGCGCAGGTCCCACTGCGAAACGTCCATCTTCCACCTGTCTTTATCCATCACCTGCTGATAGGCGGTACCATTTTTCTCACGGATAACGGTACGCAATATCTCGTGACGGTTCACCAGCGCCTGCAAGGCTTTTGCCAGCGCATCTTTGTTCAGCGCGCCTTTCAGGCGCAGGGCCAGTGGCATATGATAAGCTAAGGAACCTTCAAGTTCGTCGATAAACCACAAACGTTCCTGGCTAAACGATAACGGTATCAACGACGGGCGACGACCGGTCAGCACAGGCGGCAGCAAACTGCTTCTGTCCTGCTGGTCCAGGTAAACAGCCAGGTCGCTGATGGTGGGATACAGGAAGAAGTCCCTTACTGTCAACTCCACATTCATTGCTTTCCTGATGGCCGATACCGCGCGGGTGGCCAGCAACGAGTGCCCACCGGATTCGAAGAAATTGTCTTTTACGCCGATAGTCTCCACACGGAGCAGGTCGGTCCAGATCGCTGCCAGTTCCCGCTCCGTAGGCGTCACGGGCGCCTGATAGTAGATACTGCTTTTGCGCTGCATGTCTTCCCTCTCGGCCAGGAAGCGGCGGTCTGTTTTACCATTGTTGGTCAGCGGCAACTGCTGCAGGGCTATAAAATCAGTGGGGACCATGTATTCCGGCAGTAGTTTCGCCATTGTTTCACGGATATCCCGCTGTATCAGCGCACAGATATCGGGGAACAGCGGCACGCTGGTCTTTGGTGTGGCCGCAGCTGTCGCAGGCGCTGCAGCGCGCTCTATAACGCCGTCAAAAGGATGGCGTTCCAGTACCATGTCCACTTTCAGCGGATCTTCATGCAGCAGCAGACGATAGTGGTATCCTTTGGTTTTGGCCAGCCGGATAATTTCCTGCACCATATGGGTTTCCGGATCAGGCTTGGCACTGAAGGCCGTCAGTTCGCGTACTGTTTCCACAGCTTTGCTCCGTACTGCCAGGTCCAGCAGCCGCTCCTTCCACAACCTTGGGTTAGGCACATCCTTTAAGGCGATGATGTCTTTGCCCGTTGCCAGGTCTTCGAGCACACTGCTTTTGTCTTCCAGTGTGTCCCATGCCTGCCAGTCGGTGCGCAGCACGTTCTTCTCCTTTCCTACATGGATGACGACCGTATAACGGTAAAGGCTCAACTCATTACTGTAGTCGGCTTCTTTCCACTGGATATTGATATGAGTGATCTCCGGGAAGATCTGGGCCAGCTGGTAAAAGTAGGCGGGAGAGAAACACAGCTCCTCTTCTTTCAGCACCTCTTGTTCCACCTGCCAGTTAAATTCACGGATGTTTGTTCTGTCCTGCAGCACATCCATTTGCAGCCGGCGTTTAAAGGACGGCAGTAAACGGAGGTCCCGGACGTCGCCGATGATAATGGTGCCTTCTCCTTTCAGCAGGGACACACATTTGGTCAGCACGTCTGTCATATATTGTTCGCCCGGAAAATACTGCACAATGGAGTTGAGGATGATGGTATCGATGGATTCCTGTTCATCGATCGTCACATCATGTGCAGCGCACAGTTTCAGCGTGGTATCCGGGTAAATACGCTCTTTCTTGTCTATCCTGCGCTGTATCTGCGCCATGGACACGCTGGAGAAGTCAGTGCCGATGTAGCGCTCTATATGACCTGCCAGCTGATAGTAGATCAGACCGGTACCACTACCGATTTCGAGTACCCGTTTGGGTGATTCAGCGAGGATGACTTTCGTGATGTCCTGCAACCACCGGGCCATGAGCTCAGGCGCAATAGCGCCGCCGGTGAAGCTGTCGTTCCAGCCGGTGATGTTAAACTCCTCGTCCAGGTCGGGTACTTCTTCCGCTTTGGTGTAGGCCGTTTCATACAGTTCTTTCCATGTCTCTACCTGTTGCAGGTACAGCTGGGCTTCTTTTTTCCGTATAGCCTGCTGGTCGGGGATATAATAGCCTACCAGTCGTTTTTCACCGGGCGCCTGTTGTTTTACCACTACGGCGCCGGCCATCACCTCATCGAGGTTGTTGAGCACTTTTTCTATCTCTCCGGGTTCGATGCGATAGCCCCTTATTTTCACCTGATCGTCTATACGGCCGAGGTATTCCACCGTGCCGTCAGCCAGCCAGCGGGCGCGGTCGCCGGTACGGTACAACCGGGCGCCCTGTTCGCCGCTGAACAGATCTGCCACAAATTTTTCCGCGGTAAGTTCCGGCTGGTGCAGGTAACCTGCTGACACGCCGGCGCCGCCTACGTATAGTTCTCCCGCTACGCCGATGGGCGCAGGGTTGCCGAAAACGTCCAGCACGTACGCGGTACGATTGCCCAGCGGCCGGCCGATAGGAATACTTTTACCGCGCGTCAAGGTATCAATGGGATAGGTAAGAGAGAAAGTAGTATTCTCCGTAGGGCCGTAACCGTTAATGACGGTGGTCTGCGGCCACGCCGCACGGAAGCGGCGGATATGTTCCTCTGATAACTTCTCCCCTCCCACCATCACTGTGGAAAGGCCTTCAAACAATTGTATATCATCATCCACCAACTGGTTAAACCAACTGGCGGTAAACCACATCTTGGTGACTTTCCGGTTGCGGATCTCTTCACGCAACAGGCGGTTATCGAGAAAATGGTTCTGCGGGCACATCACCAGCTGGCCGCCATTGAGCAACATCCCCCAGTATTCTATGGTGGTGGCATCAAAGGACGGAGAGCCGGTAGACAACAACACATCGTCTGGTCCGAGCGGTACGAAGTTGCCGCCGGTGGCCAGGCTCACTACGTTGCGATGTGTTACCAATGCACCTTTGGGCTTGCCGGTAGATCCGGAGGTATACATCACATAGGCGATGGCATCAGCGTTAAGATTTGTCTGAACAGGTATGGCCGGCTGGGCATCCAACGCCGCCGCCATCTGATCGGTGCACAGTAGTACGGCATCCGGCGCGGCTTCCAGTAACAGCGCCTGATAGGCCGTACTGGTGAGTATCCTGTTGCCGCCGGTGTCCTGCAACATAAAGCGGATACGTTCCCTGGGATATTCCGGATCAATGGGCACATATACGCCGCCGGCTTTCAGAATACCGAGGATACTGACGATCAGCTCTACAGAACGGTCCAGGCATACAGGCACAAACGCGCCCGGGCGGACGCCCAGTGTCTTCAGGTATTGCGCCAGTTGGTTTGTACGGTCTTCCAGTGTTTTGTAGGTCAGCTGCTCGCTTCCGAAAGACAACGCCACGGCAGCAGGTGTTTTCTGCGCCTGCTGATCGAAGAGGGCCATGATGGTTTGACCGGCAGGATAAGCCACGGCCGTTTTATTGAAAATATGCAGCACGGCTTCTTTCTCCCCGGCAGGAAGAATATCGAAAGCGCCCACTTGCACGGTGGGGTTAGCCACTATGCTGCGGAGCAGTTGCAGGTAATGGGTTACCATGCGCTGCATGGTAGCTTCGCTGAACAGGTCCACGCAGTATTCCAGCTCTACCTGGATACCATCAGGCTGCTCAAGGAGCGACCAGTACTGATCAAACAGGCTGGTGATATGTTTTACCGGTTCACGGGTGATGATTGTCTCGCCCATTTTTAATGCCGGCATGGGGGGTTCATTGTCCAGCACAAATATCACCTGGGAAAGCGGGTTCTTGCTCACATCTCTTTCGCCGCCCATCATCTCCACCACTTTTTCAAACGGTGCGTCCTGGTGCTCGTAGGCGTCCAGCATGGTATTTCTCACCTGGGCAAGGAAGTTGGTAAATGCAGGGTTGCCACTCAGATCACTTCTGAGTGCCAACGTATTGACAAAAAATCCAATGAGCTCTTCTATTTCCGTCTGTGTTCTGCCGGCGATGGCGCCGCCCACGCAGACATCATCCACGCCGCTATAGCGGTACAGCAGCACTTTAAATGCCGCCAGCAATGTCATGTACAGGGTGGCATTTTGTTCACGTGAAAGCTGGCGCAACCCGTTTGTCAGCGCTGCATCGATCATGAAGGTGATCATGGCGCCGCGCGTGCTTTTCAGCATGCCCCTGTCCCCATCAGTGGGCAGTTCCAGCAAGGTAGTGCCGGACAGTTTCCTGCGCCAGTAGGCTAATTTTTTATCCAGGAAAATACCCTGCAAATATTTGCGCTGCCATATGGCATAATCAGCATATTGTACCGGTAGCGGCTCTGTCGTGTCAGTATGGCCGCCGGTATATACGGCGTACAGTTCCACCATTTCCCGGAACAACACAGACATGGACCAGCCATCCGCTGCGATGTGATGGATGACGATCACCAGCATGTGTTCCTCCGGCGATAATTTAATGAGATGAGCCCGGAAAGTATGGTCAGAGGTAAGATCGAAGGGGATATTGAACAGGGTGGTAATGTAAGCGTCCAGCTGCACGGGGTCTTCCCGATAACGCTCATCATCTGTTAAGCCCAGGTGCCAGCGGTCTTTTTCCAGCACATGCTGGTATGGCCGGCCTTCTTCCTGTAAGATGACCGTACGCAGTATTTCGTGCCTGTTGACGATCGCCTGAAAAGTACGTTCCAGCGAGGCTGTGTCCAGCCGGCCTTTTACGCGGAAAGCGCCTTTCATATGATATTGCACGCTTCCCTGCAGCTGGTCGATAAACCAAAGGCGCTCCTGGCTGTACGACAGGGGCACATGGCCTTCAAAGATGCCGGCCAGCGGCATAATGGCCGAGGCATATTCCTGTTCGGTATCTTTTTGTTTCAGGTATTCAATCAGGTGAACTTTATGCTGTCTTAATTTGACGAGAAACGACTCGTCGACCTCCCTGTCATCCTCAATATTCAATAAGAGGCTGTCGTTTTCAAATGATATAGTGACCCCATTTTCCGTAGCCTGTTGCAACAGGGCTACAATATCGTTAACGTTTAAACTGGGCATTGTACTAAGGTTTTATAAAAATTGCTGGATGGAATATTTTGTATCACAATACGGTGTTCTTTCCGGGGCCGTAGGCGTTGACTACGGGGATTCGGCCATATGCAGGATGGGCGGACCACTGCTCCAGCAGTTGGCCGCTTACCGTCTCCCCTTTCACCAACAGGTATTCCAGGTGTTTCAGGGTAGCGCCGGTATTTTCCCCGAGCACGGTGGCGAGGTGGGAAGGCCCCAGCTCCAGGATGGTCACGGCATGGCGGTCGACTGTCCGGATAAAGGCTGCAGCGTTATGCATCAGATGGTGGGGATAGATAACGGTAGTACCGCCGCTGAGAAGCGCAGCTAACATTTGCCATATAGCTGCCGCTGAGGTAAATGGCGCGGTGAAGGCTATCACCGAATACTCATGGATACTGAGCTCCGTGGTCCTGTCCAGAAGGAGATGAAGCAGGCCTTTATACGTCATCACAGTCCCTTTGGGGCGGCCGTCGGTGCCGGAAGCATATAGCATGCAGGCGGCATCGTCAGGCTGCGGTATATGCCCCGGGGCGCTGACGGGCTCATTACTGAAAATATCCGGCACATGGTCCAGCAGAATCACGCTGACGGCTATGTCCCTGGGGATGTTTCTGCGGGCGTAGCTGCTGCTGATCATCACATAAGCGCCGGTATCTTCCAGCAGGCAACGGATATCTTCTTCCGGGCATTCAGGGTCTACAGGCACATAAGCCGCACCGGCTTTAAAAATACCCAGAATGGCCACCAGCATGTTTACCGAACGTTCTACACATACCGGGACCAGCTTATTGGCCTTCACGCCCCTGCGTTGCAGGTAATGGGCCAGCTGATTGGAGCGTTCGTGTAATACGCGATAAGTCACTTCTGTACCTTCATACCGGAGCGCTATCGCGTCAGGAACGCGTGCTGCCTGTTCAGCCAACAGTGTAATCAGCTCATGCTGCACAGGATGCAGCGGTAGTTGTTGCAGTGGCATAGCTCTGTTATTTTGAGGGAACGGCGCCATGAACGCCGTTCAAATAGGGTTGCACATGAATGTCTGCGGGGTTAACAATACAGGGCGGTCAATCAGGCATCATCATGCCTACTTTGCGGCTGATGGCCTGCTGATAATAATGTCCGCCAACGGCGATGTCATAAATGGCCATGCCCATCGGGTTGAACATCACTACGCCCTCCTGGTCTTTCAATGCGTCTTTACAGACCACATCGGCGATAGATAATGTGTCCCCTTTTTCGAGGCCCATGATTTTATGCATGTTTTCGATATCGGTGTTCTGGCGACAGACTTCCTCCCAGTCGTCTACCACCACTACGTCCATATGACGCACCATTTCCACTTTATAGTCGCGCAGCGACACGTTCAGCTGCAGGGATGATTTTACCGGCGGCAGGTCTACATACGGCGCAGATGACACGGTGCAGGTAATAAAAATATCGGCCGGCGTATAACACTCCTGCCAGGAGGTGGCCACTGCAACCTTATCTTTCACGGCAGGGTCCACGGCTGTCAGGTCTACCCCATTGATATCGTATAATAAAACCCTGTCGAGACGATCTCCCAGTATAGCAGTGACCATGTTGAGATGCATTCTGCCAATAGGCCCAAAGCCGATAATACCTACGGTAAACTGCTTATCTTCCTTCCTGGAGGCGAGGTACTTTTTCAGTATCACGCCGGAAACGGCCGCCGTACGGATGCCGCTGATAGTGGCGGTATTGATGACGCACAGTGGTATCCCTGAATCATGTTCATTAAGAATGGTCACTGAATGCGCTCTTAATTTGTTCTGGTAGATATTGCCCGGGAAGCTGGCTATCCATTTGATACCGGCCAGGGGCGCCTGTCCGCCTACATATGCAGGCATAGCGATAATACGGTTTTGCGGGTCTCCGTAACGTAAATACGGTTTGATCGGCTGCGAATAATCCTGCTGGTGCAACGCAGCAGTAGCCTCACTGATCACATTCGTCAGTTCGTCCCATTGGATACCGATTTCACGGATATGGTCGGCATTCAGATAAAGCATATATAGTTGTTTTAAGCGATGGTGGCAGATTGTAGCTTATGCGCCAGCTGTGCGGCCCATTCCGGGTTATAGATAGTGTCCAGGTAAGAGTGGCCTTTGTCCGGAAAAACGAGCAGCGAATTAGGCGGCGTATCGAAGGACTGCTGACGGAAATAATTTTTGGCAGCGAGATATACCGCGCCGGAAGAAGCGCCGGCAAAGAGCACCTGCTCGTTGAGCAGCTCCAGGCAACCTTTAACGATATCCGTTTGTGAGAGGATCACCACATCATCTATCAATGCATTTTTGATGATAGGCGGCACCTGGCTGGCACCGATACCGGAGATGTACCTCTTTACAGGCGGAGCGTTGAAGATAACAGAGCCTTCCACGTCCACACCGATTATTTTAATGTCCGGGCGTTCTGCTTTGATACTGCTGGAAATGCCGGTGATGGCGCCGCTGGAGCTTACCGCCACAAACACATAATCGATCGGCTCAGGACAGGCCAGGATTTCTTTCGTCAACCCGTAGTACCCTTTGTAATTATTGGGATCACCATACTGATCGGCGATGAAGGAGTTATCAATAGTCTCGTGCAGCTTGTTCACCGTATCAATACGGGTAAGCAGGTAACCGCCGGTATGATCACGTTCGGTGATCTTCACTACTTTGTAAGACAAGAGGTTCAACAGTGATTCATAGGCACTGTTGATATTCGGATCTATAACGGGAATAAATTTAAGGTCGAGCATCTTACAGATGGAAGCCACCGCGATAGCGAGGTTACCAGAGCTGGAAGCGATAATCGTAGTGTCCTGGTTAATATGACCGGCCTTGATGCCGTGATAGATAATGCTGTAGCCCGCGCGGTCTTTAGAGCTGCCGGAGAAATTGTTATATTCCAGTTTGGCCCACAAGGGGGTGTCTGTATTCCGGAGGGAAATGAGGGGCGTATTGCCTATGAAAGCAGACAACTTTTCTAGCTGTTGTAACATGTTAGAATATTTATTATAAAAAGAGGGGTATACCTGCATCCGGGGTGGATGCAGGTAACAGATAGTTGGCAGACTAATGGTGTTCAGGGAAGAAAAAGGAGCATAATAAACAAACAATCAGAAAGGGCCGGCATTATTGTTCTTCTGCCACCAGGGCTTCTTTTCTGTTGTACAGGAGCTCTTTTTCTCCATATAGACGTTCAGCGATGATACCTTTCGCCTCACATTCCTTCACCAGTTTGTTGGACTGGATGATGGGATTAGACTCATCGGTGTATACGATGCTGCTGATAAATTCCAGCCATGGCTCCATCCCCATTGCATATACGTAAGCTTCCTTGGGTTTGAAGATATTCACCAGCGCCATGCCTTTCGGGCAGTCGGAACCGGCGAGCCTGCGGCTGCTGTCCTGATCGCGGGTGATCTTTTTGGTCAGCAGCGGGCCATACAGCCAGGTAAGCGGAGCGCCGTCGCATTCCATGCCCAGGAACAATACGTCCACGTCACCGATCTGGTTGTGGATATGTCTGTAGAGGGCGGATTCCACGATCCTGGAGTCGGCGAGGAACAGCAGTTTGAAGCCGCTGATCTGCACCAGGAAGCAGGATTTGGTGAGGATGTTCATATCACAGTGTTCGCCGGTGAAAGGCAGACCGGTGATAACGGTGTCCACAAACTCGATGGTTTCCATCGGGTCTACTGCCACCACATTCTTGAAGCCGATATTGTTGAACATCAGTTTCAGGTCCGGATCTTCCAGTTTACCGCTGGAAGTACGCGGCACGATCAGGTTTTTGATTTTATGGCGCAGGGGCAGCAATGTTTCAAACAGGATGTGGTCCTGGTGGTTATGGGTGATCAGCACATAGTCGATCACATCCGGCAGGTCAGCGTCGGAGAAGTGGTCGATGCTGCTTTCATATCCGTAGTAGCTGATCAGCGGGTCTACCAGGATGCTCACGTCTTTTGTTTCCACGAGGATACAGGCGTGACCGAAGTAGCGCATACGGATTTTATCGCCGGTATAACGTTTATACGGTGGCGGTGGTGTTTCCGTGAAGAAGGTATCAAAGAGGGCTTCCTGTTCGGGTGTGATACCAAAGATGGCTTTGATTTCAGACAGGGAGCGTGCATTTCTTTTCATGCGGCTGATAGCATCGATGCCGGGGTGATCGAAGGGAATATTGAGGTGCAGCACATCTGGTTCATCGAGGCGCGGCGTACTGAGACAGAACGGCCGGTGGTCGTTATTGGTGATCCACAGCGCGATGCTCTGGGCTTCTTTGTTATAGAATTCGCTTTTATACAACAGGGACTCAAACAGGCGGTAGTCTGCGTTGTTGTTGCGGTCATAGTACAGTTCAACATATCCTTTGAGGATGTCGGGGACTTTTTCGTATAGTGGTTCCAGTCCGAACCCTTTCGCTTCCGCAGCCAGTATTTTGTCCAGTTCCTTGCTGGCCTTTGCAAATTCGATGGTACGGTGTTGGCGTTTCAGGATATCCTCTTTCAGGGCCTTCACTTCCGCAACCCTTTCACCGTTGAAGTCCATGAACGGGCCGCCTTTCATTTTCGGATTCAGTACCGCTTCCGCGTGGATAGCGGGGTCATCGAGATAAGAATCCATGATGGTGAGGTGGCGGGCAATGGTGTTCATGGCGGCTGTTGCCGGAGAGATAAGATGGCTCCAGGCATACCACCTGTCATACAATGGTTCGAGTACTACGTTAGGCTTCAGATATACTTTTTTGTCGCTCATAATTGATATGATTTGTGATGTACAAGTAATTTTTTGGCGATGATGCTGACGATCTCGTAGGGGTATTTGAAGATAAAGAAGTGGTGGCCGGGCATACGGCGGAAGTCTACGGGGTTCCTGGCTTCCTGTTGCCACAGGCGGATATCTTCGGGCTTCATGTCCTCTCTGGTGCCAGTGATAACGGTAACGGGCACGTCCAGCGGTTCCTGTCTGGTGTGGGCATAGTTTTCCGACACTTTAAAATCGGCCCTTAAAATAGGTTCTATAAAATCCAGCAGTTCGTCATTTTGCAATATTTCATCCGGGCTTCCGTTAAGGTTACGGATTTCTTCGATGAATGACTTCTTATCCAGCAGGTGTCTTTTTTTCTCTGTTCTGGACAGTGCGGCGGGACCTGAAGTACCGGTGATAAAAAGGTGCAGTGGCGGCATGCGGCCTTCTTCCCTGATTTTGCGGGCCAGCAGGTAACAAAGCAATCCGCCCATACTGTGTCCGTAAATCGCGTAAGGCGCTCTGTCGAGTTTGTTCTCCACCTGCAGGTAGAGATCATGCACCAACTGCCGTATATCTTCTTTCAGGGGCTCACTCATCCGCGTACCTCTGCCGGGATATTCCAGCGGGATAAGGTTCAGGAAAGATGGCAGGTGTTCTTCATACAGCCGGTAGGAATATTTACTACCTCCGGCAAAGGGCAGACAGAAAAGATTGATTTTCTCCATGTGTCAAAATTTCCACGTTGTCAAAAAATATAGGCACAGGACACCCTGTCCGGGACCAGGGGGACCGGTATCTCAACTATAAGAGAATGACGACAGCCGTCATCTGTAAGTAACAGATGATGTTTTGTCTATTCACGCTTCATACCAGGGAAATTACAGGCAGACGAAGCCTTGCAGCAGAGGGGAGCCTTCCTGCTGAAATTGGACGAGCCAGGGTTTCCACGCCGGCCATGCTTGGCATAACAATGGCCTGCCGCTTACACAGCAATTGAATCGAGGTATTCAGCAGATACGGCAACCAGAATATTCTTCTGCAGCAGGTTAACCCTAACCAGGAACTTCTGTTCTCCCTTTACTTCCACTACTTCACAAACGAGACCGGATAACATTCCATCTTTGATCATGAGTTGTTTTCCGGGCTGAAAATAATCATCCGACACCTCAATATCGATGTTGTCCGGCTGTTGGGTAATCAGCCGGATACTATGTATGACATCTTCTTTCACTTTCACCACTTCTTTTCCTGTCTTTACATAGTATAACACCGCCTCCAGGCTTAGCACCTTATAATAGGTTTCCAGGTCCTCCAGATAAATAAAGAGGTAAGAAGGAAATAAAGGAGCGTCGATGTATTTTTTTCGGTCTTTCCACGCGCGTAAAATTCTGGCTGTAGGTAAAAAGTTGACAATATTCAAAGTTGACAAAAAAGCGGCAACCTTTTTTTCGTGACGAGGCTTGGTATACACCACATACCAGCCATTAACGGAAATGCTCATTGAGGGTATTTTCTAAAGGATGCTAATAAAGCAATAGGCTTTTCCTTCCAGACATGGCCCACACGCCCCTTTCTGAAGCCCTGCGGCTCATTGGCGGGCATAGCTGTCGCTAGCGTGAATCCAGATCCTTCACATTAAATAAAAAAATAAAATAGTTGTTTTAAACGACTTAATAAGTTAACATAAAACACCACCTTGGATGTCTCAGAATTTTCCGGATAGTATTAGTTTGTGCTTAATGCTTAATCCCTTGTCTCAGTCATTGAAAACATTTAAGGAAAATTTGATTATTTGAGGGTCCGTTAACTACTTTTTTTATCGTTGTACAATAATTAACACTTCTATCGTCCTTATCAGTGGCCCGAATTTAGCAAACATATTTTATTCAGCAAAAAAAATTATCAGGTGCGCTATAGGCGCAATAGAAAAAAACAATGCAGCCCGGAAAAAGTATTCCGGTGAAATGTGAATTCAGTAAAAGGATGCATGGAAATCCTGCCACAGTAAGGTTTTGGAGGCAGAACGCCGTTGTTAACAATCATTTAATATTATCAGTACGACTGACGACTTTTTTTCCGGCTTTTTTCCATTGCCGTAAATCATTTTATATTTAACTTGCCGTTGGCTGCTAAATCTTATGCCACCGAAGTTTTGTTGCAGCAGCATACAATCATGCTATTGTCAACGCACCTTAAAACCCTTTTTATAGCCATCCAAAATTAGTTCATGCAACTCCCCTCAACAACCATCAACAATGGTGACCGTGTTACTGTCAGGCCTAAACGAATGCTGCGCATGTTACGGTTATTGCGGCCTCACCGCGCCCTGTTTTCAGCGGGCATGCTTTTCCTGGTCACCACCAGCCTGGCAGGCCTGGCCTTCCCTGAATTACTGGGACGACTGATCAACGCCGCCAAACAACCGCAGGCTGCTTCTGCTATAAATGAAGCCGGATTATTATTGATAGCTATCCTAACCATTCAGGCCATCAGTTCATTTTTCAGAACACTGATATTTGTAAGAGTGGCCGAAAGAACCCTGGCCACATTGCGGCAGACAGTCTACAACCATCTGGTAAAATTACCCATGCAGTTTTTCCTCACCCGCCGGGTAGGAGAACTGAACAGCAGAATATCCGCAGACATTTCCCTGCTGCAGGAAACGTTCACCAATACCATCGCTGAGTTTATACGGCAGCTGGTCATCATCATTGGCGGCATCGCTTTCCTGATGCTGACCTCCATCCACCTGACCATTTTTATGCTGGCCATTATGCCGGTCATGGTGCTGGTTGCCGTCGTCTTCGGCCGTTTCATCCGGCAGTTTTCACGGAAAGTACAGGACCAGGTGGCCGCTTCCGGCACCATCGTGGAAGAAACATTACAGGGCATTTTCAGCGTAAAAGCATTCGCGAGTGAATTCACGGAAATGAAACGCTACCGGGAAAGGACCAACGAAGCCGCCAACATCGGCATCCAGAACGGCAAATACAGGGCAGCCCTCTCCTCTTTTATCATAGCAGGCATCTTTGGCGCACTGGTGGCCGTTATCTGGCGCGGAGCACTCATCGGGCTGGACACCGGTCAACTGTTCTCCTTTGTATTATACTCTGTTTTTATTGGCAGCTCCATCGGCGGACTGGCAGAAGTATATGCCTCCCTGCAGAAAAGCCTCGGCGCCACGGAAAACCTCTTCGACATCCTCGATGAACCGGCAGAACCGCTGACGCCGGTCACCCGCGTAGCACCCGAACATACCCTGCACGGCTATATCAGTTTCCGCCATGTGTCTTTCCGTTATCCCGGCCGCGAAGACACGCCGGTACTGAAAAACCTCTCCTTTCAGGCCCAGGCCAATCAGACGGTGGCATTAATAGGTCCCAGCGGCGCCGGCAAAAGCACCATCGTGTCCTTACTGTTACGTATCTACGATCCTACGGGAGGGCATATACTATTTGACCAGAAAGACAGCAGCAGCTTCCCTTTGTCTGCGCTCCGGTCGCAGATAGCCACCGTGCCACAGGACGTATTCCTCTTTGGCGGCACCATCGCGGAAAATATCGCCTACGGCAAACAAGACGCCACCGAAGCCGAGATCATCGCCGCCGCGCAACAGGCCAACGCCTGGGAATTCATTCAACAGATGCCGCTGGGATTACAAACACTCGTGGGAGAACGCGGCATACAGCTCTCCGGCGGACAACGCCAGCGTATCGCCATCGCCCGCGCCGTACTGAAAGCGCCCCGCATCCTTATTCTCGACGAAGCCACTTCCGCACTGGACGCAGAATCGGAAAAACTGGTACAGGACGCGCTGAACAAACTCATGGAAGGACGCACCGCTATCGTCATCGCACACCGCCTCGCCACCATCCGGCAGGCCGACAAGATCATCGTCATTGATAAAGGCGCCATCGTGGAAGAAGGCACCCATCATGAACTGATCAGCAATGAAGAAGGATTATATAAAACGCTTTGTGAAATGCAGTTCATTCAGTAGAACGACCCAGGGCTGAAGCCCTGGGTTACAATGAGGTCCATGTAGTAAAGTATGAATGGCGCTGAATGAACCTGACTCACAACGTTTCCCAGGGCTTCAGCCCTGGGAAACAAAAAGGCCGGCCCTTTTGAGGCCAGCCTTTGCATATGGGTTGATCACTAATTACTGTATTAACTTCTCCATCACAGCATCGAAATGCTGCCGCTGGTAGTAGTCCATCGATACGGCAATACGGCCGTCTTTGTCCACGATCATCAGGTGTGGTATGCCGGTGATGTTAAACAGTTTCCTGACACCTGTTTCTTCTTTAAAACCGCCGGCGGCGAGTACCTGCATCCATTCCATGTGCAGCTCGTCCATGGCTTTTTTCCATTTGTCTTTATCGTCGTCCACTGACACGCTTACAAACACGACGCCTTTGTCCTTATATCGATTGTAGTGTTCCCGCAATGTAGGCACATAGGCGCGGCAGGGCGCGCACCAGGAGGCCCAGAAATCCAGTACGACTACCTTGCCCTTCAGGTCGTTCAGTGATACCGGCTTGCCTGTGGGGTCTTCCGTCATGAACGCAGGCAGAGGTGAACGGGCTTCTATTTTCCGGTAGGTTTCTATCCGTTCTGCCAGGGCTTTGCCTTCGGGTGTATTTTTACCTTGCGGTGTGAGTTGCGCATAAGCGGTTTTGGCTTCATCGTATTTCAGGGCGTACCGGTTGGCAATCCAGGGCGCAATCTCCTCTTTGGGATGTTCCGCAAAGTACTTCATTGGCGGGATGCCGCTGGTGATGTACTGCTGCCACTGGTCGTTGTAACTGCCGCCTCTGACGCTGCTGCCGGTAAGAGAATCAAAACTGCATTCCATGGTGTAGTCTGCATTTTCAAGGAACACCTCCACCTTTTTGGTGCTTATCTTCAGCAACACCAGTCGCGGGTGGTCTATTTTACCGGAGTAGGTGAACTGCCCGTTCTCGATACGTACGCGGGGCCAGTCGTTGTTACTTTCCCCGGTACGTTCCAGGATGGCCACACTACCATTGGCCACCCCTGTTATTTTGCCGCGGATGACGAAGCCGTCACCAGCGAAGCTGAACAGGGGCAACAACCATAAAACCAGTAGCGGGATATATTTCATAGGACAGGTTATTTAATGATTTCAGCCAGCTTTTTCTCTACGTCTTCTCCATACAGGCCCATTGCAAGCACTTTACCGTCTGGTCCTATCAGCACATTAAAAGGAATATAGCTGGCGCCATAAGACGCGATGGTTTCATCGGCCCAGCCTTTCATGCTGCATACGTTGGTCCAGTTGATACCATGTTTCTCTACGGCGTTTACCCATGCTTCTTTTTTCGAGTCCAGGGAAACGGCTATCATAGAGAAGTTTTTGTCTTTGTATTTATCATTGGCCGCTTTCAGGTAAGGTATCTGTGGTTTGCAGGGACCGCACCAGCTGGCCCAGAAATCCAGGAACACGTACTTGCCTTTGAAATCGGCCAGGGACACCATTTTACCGTTGGCGTCGGGAACACTGAACGTGGGCGCCATGTCACCAACTTTTACTTTGCCCAGCGTGCCCTGCGCTTCTCCCGGTTCGCCAAATTTGAGAGTCATCGGAGACGGATCTACTTTTCCGGGATGAAGGCGGCGCTGCATGATGCGGGACGCAATAGCATGTTCTCCCAGGCCGGCGAGGATTTCATCAAATTCTTTTTGTCCATTAAAGAAAACAGTGGCCGCATAAGCAGAAACACCGGAGTTAGGATGTTGCTTGATCCAGTTACGGTAAGCGTTCTGCAGACGTTCGGTCACCACCTTGTATTCTTTACTGTATTTTTCAGAGGCATCTTCGTCGCCCACTTTCATGGCTTTATTGATGCTTTCCATCAGCTCATTTTGTTTTTTGCCGTCCCCTTTTTCCGGGTCCATGAGTGCCATCATTTCCTGCCATTCTTTTACCCAGACGTCTCCACTATACCTGGCATTTTCGAAATACGGCCCCTTGCCGGAGATATGTATTTTTCCGCTTTCCAGGTAAAGGAGGGTAGCTCCTTTTTCGCCCTGCTTGCCTATCGCCAGCACATAAATACTTCCACCCTTCGGCATCGGCCTTTTGATAGTAAAGCTGTGATTGACGATCCGCACCGTGTCAAATTCGCCGGTATAGGGCTCGAACAGCTGTACAAGCGTATCGTTAGGCGCTTTGTCCAGTTTGGCCGTGATGACGACCTCCTGTGCGTAGGCGCCATATGCTCCTGCGCTTAACAATAAGGAAAAGAGTATTTTTTTCATAATGGATTCGTTTATATATCAGGCACCCTGAATGGCGGAAAGGGTGAATCCTGATAACATTTTTTTAATTTGATTATTGAGATATTTTATTGCCAACCATGTCTTCCATGATTTTTACGGTTTCAGCCAGGTAGATGTCCTTCGCTGTTTTCCGGAGGAACTCCGTAGTGGCGGGACTGTTATCCGCTTTTAACAGGGACGGGTGAACGGACCTGTCAACGGGCAGGGTTACACGAAGTATATTTTCGCCACTGCCCTGCTTCGCATCTTTAATCTGTTGCTCCAGCCGTGCTGTCTGCGTATAGCGCTGGTAAAAAGATGGAAGGTCCAGTGCCACAGCTCGGCTATTGAGCTGTTCCAGTTGTTGGGCGCCGGCCGCCACAGCGACAAAGGCGGATTCCTTCGTTACTCTTTTGCGGGCTGTTTCCACAACCTTGTTAAAATCGAAAGTGAATGTCTCCGGCGTAAAAGGCAACAGTTTCATCGTATCACATACCATGGCGGAAGGATAGTCCTTTTCCATAACAGACTCCCGGCTCATCCTGTCCTGCAGCACGATATCGGGCCTTACGCCTTTGAGCTGGGTGGACTCTCCGGTGACGCGGTAGAATTTCTGCACTGTCAATCGCATGCTGCCGTAGCTGATATCGGCGGTGCCTTTGGCGGGGTCGCCCATTTTCCCGAGGTTTACGTTGGTCTGTGCAGTCCCTTTCCCGAAAGTGGAGCTGGTACCGATGACCAGTGCGCGTTTGCGGTCCTGCATGGCGGCCGCAAATATTTCAGAGGCGGAAGCGCTGCCTTCGTCTACCAGCACGGTGAGCGGCCCATCGTAGAGGGGTGGTGTGGCGGGCGAGTTATATCGGTCCACCTTATCCTTGCCACGAAGCCAGCTCATAGGTCCTTCCGGAACAAAGCAGTAGCCCATTCTCACGACTTCGTCGAGTGCGCCGCCGCCGTTGCCCCGCAAGTCCATCACGATGCCTTCTACTTCTTCCTGTTTCAGTTTTTCCACTTCGCGCGCCACATCGTTACAGGCGCCGTTTTGTTTGGTAGGGGTATCATCAGTATAAAATACCGGCAGCCAGATGTATCCGAACCGTTTGCCGTCACGCTCTATCACAGCGCTTTTGGCCCTGTTTTCCTTGTCAATGATTTCTTCCCGGGTGACCGTCACATTGCGCGGCTGGGCGCCGGGTTGCTTCAGGCGCAGTTTCACCGGGGTGCCTTTTTCGCCGCGTATCATGGCAGCCACTTCTGTTGGCGGCACGCCTGCGATATCCTTCATCTGTCCCTGATGATCAGAGATGGCCAGGATGAAGTCATTCTCTTTTACTTCACCACTGCGATAAGCCGAGCCGCCGGGCAGCATCCGTTTCACAAAAAAATCGGCTTCCTTTACACCCAGCTCAATACCCAGGCCGAAGTAGCGTTTGTTGAGCATATCATTAAGCGTCAGCGCCTGGGGAGCAGTATACATGGTATGCGGATCTACCTCCATGGCAGCATCTCCTACGTACTGGAAGAACTTATCGTTTATTGCCTGGCCGCGGGTGTTCTGGCGGAAGAAATCAGCATACCACTTCCCTACTTTCTCACGGGCTTTGGCTTCCAGGGGAGCGTCCGGCTTCCCTTTGGCAGCGGAGTCCTGCATCTCCATATAGTTACGGAGCGTATGGTATTTGAGCAGTTTGCGCCACAGATCGGCCTGTTCTTTTTTACCGGCCGGATAAGGCGCATTTTTTCGTTCAGCCAGCACCGTTTCCTTCACCGTAAAGTCAAAGGGTTTGGCCAGTGTCTGCTCACACAGCGCCTGTACTTCGTGTATCCGTTGGGTATAGATCGCCATCGCTGCATCAAAAAAGCCGGTGCCGGATGATTTTATTTCATCGTCGATAGTGGATTGAAAGGCCGACAGTTGTTGAATGTCTTCCTGTAAAAAGATACACCGGTTAGGGTCCAGCGTAGCCATATAACGTTTCCATACATCGGCGGCGTAGGCATCGTCCAGTTGCCTGGGAGCGAAATGGCTTTTATTGATTTTATTAAAAACAGCGGCTATCACGTCTTTCCGGTAAGCCGGCCATGCAGCGGTATCAGCCGGCGCCTGGGCGTGAGTGGTATAGCTGGCAGACAACGCGCAAGCCATCAACAGCCATGGACTATTTTTGCGAGATAATAATTTCATCTGAATCGGTTAAAAAATATCGTCTAAATAACAACATCAGGGCCTGTCGCCAACGGCCTGCAGATCTGTTCCAAAGGTGTTGGCAAAGTAGTTGATCATCACTTCATACTTCCTTTTGATCATCCCTTTGGTATCTATTGAAGGATTAAAGAATGCAGCTTCTAGTTCAGCTTTGCTATGGGAAGTGATCATTTCAATATAATCGAGGTAGTCTGTTACGATGTTCATGGACTGTCCCGTGACTTTCCCGACTATGCCCATACTGTATTTGTTGGCTTCATTGGAAGTCGTATAGTCAAAAGGCACCAGTTCCTGGAAAGCCAAAGGAATATCAATCCCTTTAACCCTGTAGGCGCGCTCCATATAAAACCGGTGCAGCAGGCCACGCAGCCGTTTGGTCTCTGCGGGCGTTTTATTCAACAACGTACTGTCGGCCCACCCAACGGTAAGCGTACTGACTGTGCTGGCAAAACCGGCGGCATCACGTTCCGGCCCTTTGCCGATATAGGATGCCAGCAGGATCTTAAAAGGCAGCGTCTTCTGCAGGAAGGTGTCCGGGTACTGCAATATCAGCTGGTCATACACAAAACGAAGCGAGTAACCGATATAAGCCGGGTTGGCATTAAAGGCGCTGTCTTCCCTCATATTGGTGTAATTGTACGCGAAATCGGCATGGGTAAACCGGTACAGGATATAACAGTTGTATTTTTTATAGAACTGAACGATGGAATCGTCATAGCTATGATTGCCCTGTGGCAGCGTGTAACCGGGTACTTCAGCCGGTGATGTCAGTATGGCTTCCTTGCGGCAGGCCATCAATGTCATCAGGATAAAGGCCAGTAGCAGGTAATATCTTCTCATCAGTAGTCACATTAAACGTTAGGAAATACTATTGCGGCTTGCGTGTACCGGAATACAGCGGATTTTGCACCAGGGCGGGATTACGGTTCAGCACATCGTCCGGTATCGGCATCACGTACATTGGGTCGCGGGCTTCCAACCGGAACACCTGTACAGTGGTTTGGTCAGGCGTGTAAATATGCTCGATGGTAGGCATGCCATATCTTCTGAGGTCAAACCATCGATGCAACTCCTCCCGGAAAAGCTCCCTGCGGCGCTCCTCCCGGCACATGGTCAACAGTTCATTAGCAGGCCTGATGTCCCACGCCTTAAAGGAAGTCATATCTATGCGGTAAGACCGGAGGGTGTTCAGGCTTGTCAATGCCTGTGCGGCCGCGCCGGCGTCACCTTTGGTTTTATAAAGCTGTATGTATGCTTCTGCACGATTGAGGTAGGCTTCTGCCACGCGCCAGCTATTGGCAAAATGAGTTTCCTGCGACTTATAGGTATTGGCAATTTTCTGTTGTCCCAATTCAACCGGGACATACTGCTTCATAAATGGTGGCAGGACCATGATACCAATCTGTTTACGCAGGTCATTGTCTTCAAAAGCATGGAAAAGGTTATAGGACACCTCATAACCGGTGGTGAAGGGAGCGTTCAGTTGTTCAACCGGGGAACCATAGGCGAAGATGGTTTCTTCATTATTAATTCCTGCCAGCGGATGGGCGTCCGGGTCGGGATCTCCCCAGGTGTTGAGGTTCATTAACAGTGAACGTTGTTTCAGGACAGCATCAGCATGGGCAATGCATTTTTCCCAGTTTTCCATATAGAGATATACCCTGCTGGCGAACAAATGCGCCGCCACATGGGAGATGTGATACGCTTCAGTGCTTTTTTTGTATTTGTCCAACAGCTGTGTTGCCTGTTCCAGGTCGCGGATGATCTGTTCGTATACTTCCTTTACCGTATTACGAGCCACGAAAACCTCGGACAAGTCGCCGCTGGTACGTATTGGTATGCCAGGGCTTTTGTCCGGCGTGGTAGTGGAGTCATTGTATGGCCTGGCGTAAATATTTACCAGCATAAAATGGTAAAAGGCACGCAACGTATAGGCCTGACCTTTCAGAATGTCTTTTTCCTCCTGTGACCCTACTGAATTATCAAGGCCACCAAGCGTCACGTTGACACCCAGCAACAGACGGTAATATTCGCCCCAGGTATTGGTTTTATAACCATACCCATCGGCGGTCAACAGGCGTTCAAAATTCGGTTGCCACTGAAAAATACCTGCCGCCACCGCGGGTCTGGGGTCTTGCATGACCGGACCACTATAGCATTGCACATCGTCGTCCAGGTAACACATCCAGGGCTGCAGGAATACGCTCTGCCCGGGATAGCCTTCGGAGAACAACAGGTTTCCAAAATCACGGGTGGTTTTGGGCGTGATGTCTGTTTGCGAGTATTCCTGTAAAAACTTCTTACAGGATGTCATACCCAACGTCACTATTATGATGACCAGTAATTTCTTCATCTCACTCAATTAACTGTTTGAATTAAAAAGATGCATTTATGCTCAGCGTATACTGCCGGCTCAAAGGCAATGCGCTGGTACCAACGCCGTCTATCTCCGGGTCCTGTCCCTGCAGCTTGCTGTTGGCAATGGTGAACACATTGTTGATGGAGGCGCCCAGCGCCAGGTTTTTAATACCTGTACGGCCCAGGTGGCTGGCTGGCACACCATAACCCAGCCGGATGGCATTGCAGCGCATGTAGTTGTTGTTCACCGTCCTCAGGTCAGACATCCGATAGGCTGTGTATGGATCAACGGTGAGAGACTGGCTATTGTCCAGCGCCTGCGGGTACTTATAGGGAATCTTCAACAGTGATTCATTCCCCAGATCTCTCAGCACAGGAAAGTCCGTATATTTTTCATCCCCAGGTTTACGCCAGCGGTAGAGATAATCTCTGGAGACATTGGCATTCGGCGCCGGCACACCGTTGGCGACCATATCTGAGGCGCTGCGGAAGGGATCATTCATTCGTTTGCTGCTGCCCAGGCTTACAAAAAAGGAGGCGGACAGGGAAAATGACTTATACCGGAACACTGGTTGAATAGCCCCGGATATGACCGGGAAAAGCTGTCCGGAATATACCAGCAGGTCGTCTGGATTGCTGGACGGTGTTTTAGCGTTCAGTTTACCAAAGGTGGGAACACCAGTGGCCGGGTCCAGGCCGGTATACTGATAAGAGTAAAAGCTGCTGATAGGTTTTCCGGCAAGGCGCCCGCTGCCCGTCAGGTAGGCAAAGAAATTGTCCTGGAAAACGGCGTCGGCTACACGATTTTTGACCTTACTGGAAGTAATGGTAAAGGAGAGCTGTGTGTTTTTCCGGCTGATGGCATTGATATCGATCATCGCGTCCCATCCGCTGTTGTACAGCGTGCTGCCGTTGCGGTACATGGTGTTCATGCCGTATTCATAAGGGATGGGAATATTATCGAGCACGTCGACGGATTTTTTGGAATAGAACTCCAGGTTCACACGAAGACGGTTATTAAACATAGCGAAGTTGGTGCCGATGTTCCATTGGTAGGTTTTCTCCCATCTTAAATCAGGATAAGGCATTGACTTGATCCTTAGCACGGGCAGGCCTGTCAGATAATCGGGCTCGTCGGGGTTGGCATAGGTGGCGATCAGGTTTGGCCCTACCGCCGTTACCACGTTGCCCTGTGTACCGTAGGAAGCCCTTACCTGCCAATCGGTCAGCAAGGTAGTAGCCGGAAACCAGCTTTCCATGGCTGCGTTCCAGCGTCCGGAAACGCTGTAATTCGGTAAGAACCGGCTGTTGGAAAACTGCCCGAAACGATTGGAACCGTCTGATCTGACCGTGGCGCTGAATATGTACCTGTTCATGAGGCTATAGGCAGCCGTGCCATAGAAAGACACTGAATTGTCCAGCGCACTGGTGATCACGTTCCGGGAAAACTTAGTACGGCTGACGGGTGCAGGCGAAAAAGTTTTGCCGCGGTCCGGAAAGTAACCTGGTTCCGTAGATACGTTTCCGTTAGACTTTGTACTGCGTATTTCATTACCCAGGCTGACATTGAACTGGTCGCGTTCCTTAAAAAAACCTTTCGTATAATCCAGGCTGTTTCTCAGTCCCCAGGTCAGAGCCTGTTGATTCTGCATGTAAGCTATACCGCCGTATGGCAGGTAGCTGTAGGCTTTCTGCATAGGTGTTGGCAGATCTCCGTATGCCCATCCGCGTATGTTGGAAACATAGAACGTTTGTTCATCCGCCGCGGCAAAACCATCAGCCGCATCGGTAATAATATTGGAGGAGTTGCGGAATATCAGCCCTGTCGCTATCCTGTAATCCATGTTCAGGTTCAGGCTCGTTGAAGACTGGGTGGAATTATTTTCAGAACGGGCGATTTCATCCAGGATATTCATGCGCAGGGGAATCCCGTAAAACTTGAGCGGAACATTGTCCACCGTCTGCGTAGTTGCTTTCATGGGGTAATAGTCATCCGGGCTGAAGACGCGGCTGGTCTGTAAGGCATAATTCAGCGGATTAACGCCCTGGAAATAGCCGGTGGCTTTGCGGTAGCTGCTTTGCAGCGTAACATCCAGGGTGAAGCGGCGGGTTACCTGCGAACGCAGGTTGAAACTTCCGGCATATACCTTATTGCCGTCTTCTTTCGCAGCGCTATTGTTACCGGCATAAGATGCTGATGCGTAGTATACAGTTTTAGCCGTACCGCCGCTCAGGCTCAGGGAGTGCTGCATACTCAGCTGGTTGCGGAACAGTACTTTAAACCAGTCCGTGTTGCGGGTTTCAATAGTGGCTACTTTTTCTTTGAATTGCGCTTCTGTAATATGCCTGGCGTACAGCGCGCGGAGTAAACCTTCGTAAGTCAGTTCCTCTTCCATGCCTGCGTTCCGTTCATTATACAGCACATGATCTTCCTGCATCTGTTTGGAAAAGGTCACCCGCTCCTGAGAGTTCATCAGGTTGAAGTCACTATAGGAAGGTCTTGCCCGAAAGGAAAAGTTGGAGTTATAGGATATCTGCATCGGGCCTTCCTTTCCTCTTTTGGTGGTGACCACGATAACGCCACTGGCCGCGCGGGTACCATAAATGGCGGTGGCCGCAGCGTCTTTCAGAAAGGTGATGCTTTCAATATCGTAAGGATTGAGGCCGCTGATAGCGTTTCCCATCAGTTCAAAATTGGCGGAGCTGCCATTGGCTGAAACCAGATTGTTCAGGACGGCATTGGAAACGTCGACCGGATCGGGGCGTATCATGCCGTCTATCACCCAAAGTGGCTGCGTGTTGCCCATGAGTGTGGAAGTACCACGGATACGCATATTGGGTTTTGCGTTCACGCTGCCGGAATTGTTGATCACCATCATGCCGGGCACTTTACCCTGCAGCATTTTATCCACTGTAGGCTGGCCTGGTTCGATGATATCTGCTGCCTTCAGTTTATAATAGGAACCGGTGGATAACCGGGGATCGATTTTCTGGTAACCGTTCACTACTACTTCCTGTATATCACGGGCGATGGTGTCCATCTTAAAGCTCATGATATCTGTTTCATTGGGATTGACGCGGTATACCAGCGGCTTCATGCCCAACAGGGACATGTTGATCTGTTCGTTAGGTTTGGCCAGAATCATAAACAACCCGTCAGCTCTTGTAACCGTCATCTGCTTTGATTCAAGCCCTTTGATACTTACGCCGCCAAGCGGCTCCCCTTTTGGGTCGGTCACCTGGCCCCGGACGATGACGCCGGTTACTTTCGCATCGGCCGGCACCACATTTACGGTTTTATCTTCATAGATGATAACGCCGCCCATGCCCACGCTGTAGTGCAGGCCGGTATTTTTCAGGAGCTGTTTCAGCAATGCTTCCAGGCTTCCCTGTTCTATACTGACGGTCACCGCGGGTTGACGGCTGATCAGTTCACTGTTGTACGTAAAACGTAAATCCAGTTTTTTCCGGAGATCTTTCAGCACTTTACCTAGTGGCGCATTGATAGCCTTGTAGGATACTTTACGGGAGAGAACGCTCCGTGCTGCCGCTTCTTCTTCCTGGGCTGTAGCGGCAAGGGTTGCCATCAGCAGGAAAAACGACAGCAGCACACTTACCTTCCGGGCATAGCGTAGTAAGGCCCCTCGCAGGAAGGGCAAACCCTGCAATTTTTTCATGTTGGTCTGATATTAAAGTTTAAGGAAGCAACCGGCTGGCCGCTAAACATCCATTTTTAATGGCTGGTGTTGCACTATTGTTTTTTCACATGCACCGTACGGCCATCTACTTCAAAACGGACCGTGTGCATACTTTTCGTGATTTGGTTGAGTACATCCTGCAATGCCGCAGGGCGGCGTATATCTATGGTAAAACTCATCTTCTTAAGGTCGGTATCGTCAAATATAAAGTTGTAGTCGTAGCTGCGGGCCAGGCTGACAGTAATATCCTGCAGGGGCGCATCTTCAAAGAACAGGTCGCCCTCTTTCCAGGCAGTAAAAAGATGTGCTTCCACCGGTTGTTTCCGTAGGGAACCTGTTGTGTTATTTAATATGGCCTGCTCGTCCGGTTGCAGCACCACCTGCTCCTGCCCTGCTGTTACGAGCAGTTTGCCGGTGGCCAGCGTGGTGATCAGCTCCTGCCCATAGGCGTTGACGTTAAAGCCGGTGCCCAGCACTTTCATGGCTGTTTTGCCGGCGTGAACGATAAAAGGCTGTGACTCCTGTCGGGCCACTTCAAAGAAAGCCTCTCCTTCTACCGTCACTTCCCTGGCGGCGCCGTGGAAGGCGGCCGGGAATATCAGGCGGGAGGCGGCGTTCAGCCATACCTGTGTGCCATCTGCCAGCCGGAGCGAGAACTGCCGGCCTCTGGGCACGTCCAGTGTGTCCATGACCGTTACCTGTTCCTGACCGCTGCCGGCTGCATACTCGAGATGGTCTGTATGGGCTTTTATACGGGCAATCGGGTTATTTTGTATTAGTTGCGTGTCTTGTCCAAGGGTGACCGTACGGCCGCCTGAGAGGCGCAGCATAACTTTTTCTGCCGGTTGGGCATTGGCCAGCTGTACGACCGGCCGTTGGGCCCGGAACGTCCACCAGGCGGCACCTGCGGCCAATACGACCGCTGCGGCCAACGCTGTTCTCACTAGTACGCGTATACGCCCTTTTTGTTGAGCCCTTGCCCCGGTAAACCGCTGCCAGCCGTCGTCCGCGGAAAAGCTACCGGCTTTCAGCCTGGCCTGCATTTCCCTGGCTGCTGCCATCGCTTTCAGTTCAGCCTCCGTCATGCCGGAAGGCAGCTGACCTTCTTCCAGCCGTTCCATCAGCTTGTCCCAGTCTATATCGTGCTCGTTGTTATCTAAATTCATATCCGGTTATCATTAAGGCAATCAAAGTGTAAAAAAGGGTGAAGGCATTTTCACCAGCGGGATAAAAAAAATAAAAAAGATATCATCCGTGCCATCCATCCACATTCCTTTCTTAAAAACTGCAATGCCAGTTTGATCTGTGTTTTCACGGTATTGACCGAAATATCCAGGACAGCCGCTATGTCTTTATACTTCAGGCCATCGCGGTTGCTCATTAGGAATATACGCTGCCGCTGTTCCGGCAAACGGGACACCGCCGCCCACAGCGCCCTGTTGCGTTGCTCTTCCTCTTCTTTGTCTTCCAGCGGGAAATAGCGGGTCAACTCCTCGATGACATGAATTTCTTCCAGCTGCGTTTTGCCGGACTTCCTCAGATAATTCAGTGAAGCATTTTTAACCGCACGGGCGGCATAACTCTTAAAGTCGTGTGTGATCCGGATGATATGGCGTTTATGCCAGCAGTAAAGGAAAAAGTCCTGTACCACGTCCCTGGCCGCATCCTCGTCTTCCACAATATAGTAGGCTACCGTACATAAAAAGGTATAGTGCTGCCTGAACTGTTCCTCAAAGGAAACAGCCTCTCCTGATCCTGGTCGATGCATAAGCCACTTTGCGCGTTCATTGTTAGCCGTACAAAGTAAAAAATAATCCGGATTTATTTCCATCATCTCCTTTTAGCTGCGATTCACATAAAATCTGACGACAATCCTGTTATTATGGTCCTGGTATATGATAATTTATATCAGGCACTCATCTCCCAAAAAAGGGTGAAGGAGAAATCATATTTTTTTTCTTTCCGGGAAATCTATTTACATATAAATGAAAATAAATTAAATTTCATTCATTATCATTCAGTTAAAATATATAATAATTAATCAATTATCCCTATGAAGAAAACATGGACACCGATACCTGCTGGTACAGAAACGTTACCGCCAACACGCCCGCACAGGCTATCACTATCTACCATTATAAATACATTGACCTGAACAAATAAAAAAAGGCGCACTGGTTAGTGCGCCTTTTTAATCCGTTCTTCCTGTATGGCTATCGCTTTAGTGAGCGTCTTCGTTTTTATATCAAGGTACCCGTTCCTCCCCTGTCTGAATCCTGCTTCCGGCACCGTCTGAAAGTTAATCGTCACCTGGCTGTCCGTATAGCCGTATTGTTTACCCAGATGCGAAGAGTCAGCCAGCTTCAGGGCGTAATGGTCTTCCAGGTAATCTTTTATTTCCTGCTGGGCCGAGTAGCTCAAAATACGGAAGGCAAATCCTGCCACCTTATCATTGTAAGCCAACAGCTCTATGTGTGGCGGCGCGTAGCGGTCAAATAAAAGAGCGCCTTTACTGTCTATGCCATAAGAGATCATATTGGTGAGGTCATACATCTTCCCTTCCCGTACATTGGCTATGCCCTGCAATACTTTCGCAGGTGCTTCGTCAAACAGTAGTTTCGCCAGGTTCATCTTCTGCTGTGCAAAGGTGGTAAGGGAAAACAGCCACATCAGGGTGGTTAACAGCAACTGTTTCATGGTATCGTTTATAGGAATAAATATACGCATTTTTGTGCCCACCTCTGATGTCCGCCGTCATTAATTTTATCATAAATATCCGTTAAGATTGATTTACCAGCTTTCCCTGGCTATCGCACCCGTCCTCAGTTGACGTTGAGCAGGTTAGTGAAGTTCATAATGTCTATCGCGAGGGTAACTGTTGGAATATGCCAGCCCGGTTTCCTTTTTTATCAGGTGTTGCCGAATGTGACCATAGCTTTTTTTACTGCCGGGCTGTAAAAAAGACTGATACCTTCCGGAGCAATATGCTGGAATTCACTGCCATCGATGGTACCGATGTATTCAAAAGAAGGACCCATGTCATTATTAAAGGGCCAGTCGCCAGCAAACTCCTCCGGCGCCAGTGCCGTAAAGATGCCCGCAGGGCGTTCCTGGTGCAGTTCCGCCAGGTAGTCCGACACAATATCCTTCTGCAGGTCTGCCGGCGTTAAAGCACGCAGGCGTTCCAGCCGGCGGATATCCTTCACCTGTAAACCGGGCCGGTTAAATTCGCCCTCGTACAGCCGCCCGTATTGCTGAAAATATGCTTTCTTCAGCTGGTACATGGCCTCGTTCATATTGTATTCAATTTCCTGTTCCGGGAAATTGTTCGTGTATTGTTCCTGCTGAATAATGGAATAATCGTTGAAATAACGCCAGTCGGCCTCAAAACAAAACTTACCGTCCACCACATTAAAACCGATAACATCCGGTTGGGTAAATGATGTGTGATATTGTTCTTTTGACCCGCCTACCCTGCCGTCATAAAATTCTTTGACGGACACGATGTGCAGCCATTCATCGCGATCGGGACGTATCGCGCGGAGGTTGATGGAAACAAGCGGCAGGAAGTGTTGCCGGTGCAGATTTACATCGGCATAAAAAACATCTTCGTAAGCGGGAAACAGCCTGATGAGGTCCTGATATTGTTGCATGGGTTAAAATCGATCGTACGCCGGCAAATGTAATCATTTACAGCAGATGATCGATGACCACATCTTTCAGGCCATGATACAACCCGGCTCAATACCGCATCGCCGGCGGGTTTCGTCGAACTGCATTTTCATAGAGCCGATCATAGCGCCGTTGGCGCCGGCCTGGCTGAGATATACTTCATGCTGGTGAGCGTTGTGCAGCACCATGGTGGTATGAATAATTTTCTGTTGATGCCCGCCGATCACAAAATCGATGTGGGTGGAGCCGGTGGCCAGATCACTGCTGTCAGCCACGCCATCCGGCTGCCGGAAGCCCAGGTGCGAAAGACATACCACCACGTGGCAGCCGTGTTCTTTTTTAAGGCGAACGGCCGTATCGTTGGCCGCCTGCACCGGAGGGAGAACAGTGACGCCGCTGTCGGCCGGCAATGCCGGTCCTACGCCGGTGATGCCTACTTTTAACGATCCTGCATATACGATTTTATACGGCTGTACCTGACGGGCCAGTGTTTTATCGGTGAATTGGTAATTACAGTTAACCAATGCGAATTGCATGTGCGGCAACAGTGCGGCCAGGGCTGCCTGTCCGCCTGCCAGTTCACGGTTGCCGATAGTAGCCGCGTGGTAGCCGGCGCGGTTCATGGCATCTATCGTTTCCCTATGTGCGTTGGCGTTAGTGGCGTCATGGAGAAAGTCGCCCGCGTCCAACAGGATGCCCTGATCGCCGGAGGGGCGCAGGCCGGGCACCTGTCCGTGCATATCATTGGTATGCCATATCTGGAGTTCACGGTTGTTACCGGGAAGGTATGTTGCATTGCCTGAAACGGCGGCCAGTGACCGGAACGGTTGTTGCAGCAGCAGTAAGCCTGTAGCCAGAGAAGTATTGCGCAGAAAAGCGCGACGGTTGTTGTTCATATGTTATAGGGACGACGTAAAGATATACATTTTGCGAAATAATAAAAATATATGATACTTTTGCAGTGGTTTTTCAAACGTGAACAGACGTATACGTATCCCTTTATCTAAATCATTTCAACCACATGGACGAGGCGTTTATCGGAGAGATATTCCTGGTGCCCTACAATTTTGCCCCCGTTGGATTTGCGTTCTGCAACGGGCAGCTGCTTTCCATCAGCGAAAACGAAACTTTATTTAATTTGATCGGCACTACCTATGGCGGCGACGGCCAAACCACTTTTGCGTTGCCGAACCTGCAAGGCCGGGTGATAATAGGCCCGGGCAGCCCCTCCTACCCGTTCGGGTCCAGCGGTGGCACCGAAACCAAACCATTGACAGCAGCACATATCAGCAACCATACCCATGGCATTAATGCTGATGTTAAAGTGCAGATGCAAACTGGTACTACTGCCAATACCTCTTCTCCTGCCAACGCCTATCCGGCGCCGGCCACCGGCACGCCGCGATACAGCGATCATGCAGATGAGAAGATGGTAGCTATGGACGTAAGTGACATGACGACTCCACAGGGAGCCGCATTTATCACTGATCCTAATAGCACCGCTAATCTGCCGGTAAATAATATGATGCCTTCGCTGTGCATGAATTATGTGATCGCCACGCAAGGTATATACCCGGGCAGCACCCCACCGATAAGGACAACACAGTATATTGGCGAGGTGATGATGGCCGCATTTCCTGACCCGCCCGGAGGTTATGTCCGTTGCGAGGGACAGTTGATGTCTATCCAGCAAAACCAAGCTCTTTTTTCTCTATTAGGTACCACCTATGGAGGCAGTGGCATTACCACCCTTGGACTGCCTGACCTGAGGGGCAGAGTCGCCATTGGGCAGGGGCAAGGGTTAGGCTTAACACTTCGTGTACAGGGTGTTTTCGGTGGGACCAAAGAGGTGACCCTTACCGCAGACAATCTGCCTCCACATACACATACTGTTCAGGCAAACAAACTTAGCCTTCCCACCGGCGCCAGCAACGACACGCACAATCCGGTGGGCGCTTTCGCTGGTACCGCCGCGACGGGAAATCTTTATAGCACTACGGCGGGAACAGGGGTGAGTGCGAATATGCCGGCCTCCTTCACCATTAGCAATGGCACGCCTGCCCCTCCACTTAACAATATGCAGCCGTACCAGGTCATCTCGTTTTTCATCGCGATACAAGGAGTCTTTCCTTCGCGGAACTAATATTCATTTTATACATCTGTCACTCATGGCTTATATCGGAGAAATAAAAATATTTGGAGGCCTGTTTGAGCCTAAGGGCTGGGCATTCTGCGCGGGGCAATTAATACCTCTTCAACAAAACACCGCATTGTTTTCCTTACTGGGTACCACCTATGGCGGCGATGGCAAGACTACCTTCGCCCTTCCTAATCTTTGTGGCAGGGTGCCTTTACATGTGGGTGCCTTTCTAAGCAATCCCCCTTATACACTGGGACAAACTTTAGGCACTGAACGAGAGGTATTATCTGCCAACCAGCTACCCCCGCATATACACAGGATAACGGGCAACGTCTACCAACCGGTGTTGGGAGAAAACCCCGGACAGCTCTCCTCTCCTGACAACAATTATATGGCGATCACCAATGGGCAACAGGTGTATAGCACCACCAAACATGCCACCAACCGTATGGCGCCGTTAAAAGTAACGATGCAGGTGCAGAATGCAGGAAACGGGCAATCTATCGACAACATGCAGCCTTACCTTCCGCTCAATTTTATTATCTGCTTATCAGGCGGGCAATTTCCTTTTCGCCCTTAAGCCATGACCTACAACACAACGATATATCCCTTATACCAAAGGCTTCCCCTCTATGAAGTTAATTTTACGCAGGACAGTAATTTTTATACTATTCCTAACCGGTATAATCCCCATTGCGCAGGCACAGTTCAACCCCGGTGAACTGCTTTTTACCGGTGTTAATACCTTTGACGACGACACAGATGGTAATACACAGGACGATGCGTTTTCGTTTGTGATATCACGTGACTGCCCGGCGAATACCACTATTTACTTTACAGACCTTGGATGGACAGGCAGCAACTTTCAGTCGCTTTCCTGTAGCACCGGTGGTGCGCAAACTGATGGCATCATCGCATGGAATTCCGGCGGGGCGGTTATCAAAGCCGGGCAGGTGGTGGTGGTCCGTTGCAAATACAAACTTACCGCTACCATCGGTACAGTGACCGGTCTCAATGCTACCCGGAACTCTGCCGGTAACGAATATATCAGCCTCGGGCTGGCTGGCGATCAGCTGTTTGCCTTCACCGGCAGCCCTTCCGCTCCCTTTATCATAGGAGGGCTTAATATCAACCGGTCCACCTGGGAAACCACGCTGGACCCGTGTGAATTCAGCTCTTCCAAATCAATGCAGCCAACCGGCCTGACCATCCCCAATGTCACTGCCGTCAACGGCCGTTACAACTGTAATGTGGCTGCCGCTAACTCATGGTCCACACTTCAGTCATTGGTACTGAATACAGCCAACTGGACGATGGACAATACCATGGCGTCACCTGTGCCCGCAGCGCTCGACCTGATAAAGACGCCACCCTGTAACCTGTCTGTTGTAAAAGCCGGTTTTGCCGGTGTTTTGTTTGTCAACAACCAGGCCGCTGTTCCCGGAGACGGCAGCAGCTGGAGTTCTCCCCTGCCCGAGTTGCGTGACGCACTCGCCGCAGCAGCCATCCCGGCCAATGGCATTCGCCAGATATGGGTGGCCAAAGGCACTTATAAACCCAGTACCACCGATCCTAACCAGTCATTTGCACTGATCCCCAATATACCGGTGTATGGCGGGTTTAATGGCACAGAAGGTTCGCCAGGCACTCGTAATATCGCCGCCAATCCTGTAATCCTCAGCGGAGACATCGATAACAACGATGTGCTCACCAATGGCATTGTACTTACTTCCGCTAATATTAACGGCAACAACAGTTACCATGTGGTGACCAGCAACGGCGGTGATGTCACCCTCGACGGCGTGACCGTTACCGGCGGGCAAAGCATCTCCTCCCCCGGTAATCCAAATGGAGCGGGCTTTTTCGCCAACGCTACGGGGAATGTAACGATCGCGAATACACGTTTTTATGGCAATAAGGCCGCCGGCGCAGGCGCCGCCGCCTGGTTCTCCGCGGCTACAACAGCAGCGGTCACCAACAGCAGCTTCTTTGGCAATGGGGCGCCGGTTAACCAGGGAACTCTTGTGACAAACAACTCCCTTACGCTCACCAATGTCACTATTGCCGGCAATCTCTCCGATGGCATCAGGTTAAACCCCGTCAGTCAGCTGAATGCCTATAACAGCATCATTACCGGCAACACCGGTTCGAATATAGTACAGGCAGGAGGCCTGAGCAATTACTACTACAGTATCAACGGCTCTTCCTATTATACCAACAACAGCTTTTCACAATTCATTCTCAATATAGATTTTACCAATTTAGCCAGTGGTGATCTTACCCTGAAAGTAACGAGCGAGGCTATCAACCGTGGCGACCCGCAAACCAACAACTTCGGATATCCGTTGCAGGTAGGCACTACTGACCTGGCCGGCCAGACACGCATTAAGAACACTGCTATCGATGCAGGCGCCTTTGAATACCAGTCACAGAGCCAGAACCTGATGGTTAATCCGATACCTGCGGCTACCTATGGCGACAACAATATTACGCCGTCTGCCACTACCGACGGCGGCGGTACTATCACCTTTACGTCCGACAACCCTGCGGTAGCTACTATCGTGGCCGGTAAGATCGTGATCAAAGGCGCAGGCACCGCACAGATCACAGCCACCGCATCTGCCACCAACGGCTACGACGCCAAAAGCAGGACCATACCGTTTTCGGTTAATAAAAAAGTGCTTACCCTTACAGCAGATTCCAAAACGCGGGTATACGGTACCGCCAACCCAACATTTACGGGCACCTACAGTGGTTTTGTATATAATGAAGACGCCTCAGTAGTCCGTGGCACCCCGGGATATATGACCATTGCCGACATCAGCAGCCCGCCGGGCAGCTACACCATCAATCCCATGACCGCCACGCTTATCAGCGCCGATAATTACTCCTTTACAGGCGTTCCCGGCACCCTGACGATCACCAAGGCTTCGCAAACCATCAATTTCACGGTACCAGCTGAAGTGACATACGGCACGCCTGTAACACTGACCAAACAAACAGACGGCGGTCTTGACATCACCTATACCGTCTCAGGGCCAGCCACTGTGAATGGTAACAATATCACGCTTACCGGCATCGGCACTGTAACGGTCACGGCTACACAAAACGGCGATATCAATCATACCGCTGCCACACCAGTGGTACAGTCATTCACCGTAAAAAAAGCGAGGCTGACGGTAACAGCCAACGATAAAACCCGGAGCTACCAGCAAGCCAATCCGGCGCCGGACTATACCATCACCGGATTTGTGAACGGAGAAACAACGGCTGTTGTGAGCGGCACGCCCAACATGACCATCACCGCTGATGTATCCAGCGATGCCGGCACCTACCCTATCAACATTACCCAGGGAAACCTGAGCGCCGCCAACTATGATTTCAGTTTTGTTCCGGGTATGCTCACCATCAATAAACTACCGCAAACCATTACCTTCCCGGCATTAGCCAATAAAACCTATGGCGATGCGCCCATCACACTCAACGCCACCAGTGATGCCGGGCTGCCTGTCAGCTACACCGCTTCCGGTCCAGCCACGCTCAGTAACAATGTACTGACCATCACCGGCGCCGGCACGGTAACGGTAACGGCTACACAGACGGGAGACGCTAACCATGATGCAGCGTCACCTGTTGTGAACCTCTTCTCAGTAGGTAAAGCTGCCCTTCAGCTGAAGGCTGACAACCTATCGAGAGAATATGGACAGCCCAATCCGGCGCTGACCTACACTTACAGCGGTTTTGTCAACGGGGAAGACGCTACTGCGTTAACGGGTACTGTCGGCCTGTCTACTACCGCCGGCCAGAACAGCTTACCAGGTAGCTACCCTATTACCATCAATTCTATCCCAACCTCACCCAATTACATCATCGTGATATCAGGTGGGCTGCTGACTGTAAGCGTAGCGCAGCAAGCCATCACCTTCCCTGCTATCAGTGATATGACCTACGGTGATGCGGCCTTTACGCTGGCAGCCACCAGCAGCAGCGGTCTGCCAGTCACCTATTCCGGCAACGGACCTGTTACGCTGAACGGCAATACCGCGACAATTACCGGCGTGGGCACCGTGACCATCACTGCCAGCCAGACCGGTAACGGCAATTTTAATCCCGCACAACAGGTAACACAAACGTTCCGCATCAACAAAGCCATGCTGACCGCCACCGCCAATAATAAAACAAGGGTGTATCAACAGGCCAACCCGGTGCTGGACTATACCATGAGCGGCTTTAAGAACGGCGATAACAGCTCCGCCTACAGCGGCGACCCGATAATCAGCACCATGGCTACAGTGTCCAGCGATGCGGGCACTTATCCTATTAGCATTACCAAAGGCACGCTGACCGCCCCCAATTACGACTTTAGTTTTGCGGACGGTACGCTTACCATTGCTAAAGCATCTCAAACGATCACCTTCCCTGCCCTTGCCAACAAAACCTATGGCGATGCGCCCATTACGCTGAATGCCAGCAGCAGTGCAGGACTTCCGGTAAGTTACACCGTCAGTGGCCCCGCCAGCATCAATGGTAATACACTCAGCATCACCGGCGCAGGCACGGTGACCGTCACAGCTGAACAAGCAGGAGATGTTAACTACAACGCCGCAACACCCGCGTCGCAAAGCTTCAGCGTGGCCAAGGCCCAACTGACCGCCAAAGCCGATGATAAATCAAGGGAATACGGCCAGAACAACCCGCCACTGACCTACAGCTATGTTGGTTTTGTAAATGGTGATGACGCCGCTGTCATCGTTGGCACCATCAATGTTTCCACGACGGCTAATATCCTTAGTCAGCCCGGCGCCTACCCGCTCATCGTCAACATGAGTATCAGTCAACCAGCCAACTACACCGTGGCCGCGGCCAACGGCACACTGAGCATAACGACCGCGCAGCAGTCCATCACTTTCCCGGCTATCAGCGACAAAACCTATGGTGACGCTGCCTTTGCACTCAACGCCACCGCCAGCAGCAGTCTGCCGGTAACATATACCATTATCAGCGGGCCGGCCACTATCAGCGGCAATACCGTCACATTGACCGGCAGCGGCGATGTGACCATCGCGGCAGACCAGGCAGGCGACGGTAACTATAATCCGGCCGCACAGGTAACGCAGACATTCCGGGTCAACAAGGCCATGCTGACCGTCACTGCCAACGATAAAACAAAGGCCTATAAACAACCGAACCCGTCACTGGACTACACCATTACCGGGTTCACAGGCTCCGACAATGCCAGCGTAATCAGCGGTTCAGCCGCCACCAGCACTTTGGCAGGCATCAATAGTCCGACAGGTACTTATCCGATCAACGTTAGCCTGGGCACCCTCGGCGCAGCCAATTATGACTTCCGGTTTACCTCCGGTACGCTGACAGTTACGCCGACCGGCCAACAGATCGACTTTACTGCTATTACCAATAAACAATACGGCGACGCTCCATTTGCCCTGACCGCCTCTTCCGATGCGGGCTTACCGGTAGCCTTCGCGGTAACCGCCGGTCCGGCTACCGTTAACGGTAATACGCTGACCATCACCAGCTCCGGCACAGTAACGGTAACGGCTACACAAAACGGCGATGCTAACTATAACGCCGCTACGCCGGTGAGCCAAAGTTTCACCATCACCAAAGCTCCGCTACAGGTGAAGGCAGATGATAAACAACGCGCCTTTGGCGTCAATAATCCGGTACTCACCTACACCATCACCGGTTTTGTCTATAGTGATAACAACAGCGTTGTGGCCGGTACACCAGCATTGAGCACCACTGCCAATGCCACCAGTACAGCAGGTACCTACCCCGTGCATATTACCGCCGGCACTTTAAGCGCCGCCAACTATACCTTTACACTTGCAGACGGTACGCTGACCGTAGGTCCGGCAGACCAGTCTATTTCTTTCCTTGCCCTCAACAGTAAAACCTATGGCGACGCCGCCTTTACGCTTAACGCTACTGCCAGCAGCACGTTACCAGTGAGTTATACTGTTGTCAGCGGCCCGGCTGCCATCAATGGCAATACCGTCACCCTGATTGGTGCCGGCGCTGTGACCATCGCAGCGGACCAGGCGGGCAACAACGAATTCAAGCCGGCGCCACAGGTAACACAAACCTTCAACGTGGCCAAAGCAGCGCTGACCGTCACCGCGAAAAACGATACCCGCACCTATAACGGCACCGCCTATACCGGCGGCAACGGTGTTGACTATACGGGATTTGTGAACGGAGACAATACCGGCAGATTAACCGGCACAGTGACCTACAGCGGTACAGCGCAGGGCGCCACGGATGCAGGTCTTTATGTGATCACACCGGCAGGCCTTAACAGTAACGATTACACGCTCACCTTTATGAATGGCACCCTTACCATCACAAAGGCATCGCAACAAATCAGCTTCACTGCCCCGGCCAACAAAAACCAGGGCGACGCGCCGTTTACTCTCAGCGCCACCGCCAGCTCTGGTTTACCTGTCAGCTTCAGCAGCGACAATACACCGGTGATAACCGTTAACGGCAACACCGCCACTATAGGCAATGCAGGCACCGTTGTCATCACGGCCTCACAGGCCGGCAACAACAACTACGAACCTGCTGCGGCCGTGGCCCGGACCATCGTAGTGACCGCCTACCAGCCGCCGGTGATCACTGCCCAGGGCAATACCATTTTCTGCCAGGGCGGCAGCGTAACATTACAGTCCACCGTAGCACCCGTATACGAATGGTACCGGAACAATACCCTGGTGCCCGGGGCAGGCAGCCGCACCCTCACTGTCACTGAAAGCGGCAGCTATACCGTAAAAGCCATCTACCCTGACAACTCCGGTTTAATGTCCACGGCGATGACCGTCACCGTGAACCCATTGCCAGCCGGCGATTTGCAGGTGAATGGCAATACCACCATCAGCAAAGGTGAACGTGTTACCCTCATAGCCTCCGGCGGCACCAGCTACAGCTGGGAACCTGCCACCGGCCTGAGCGACGCCACCGCAGCAGCGCCGGTCGCAAGGCCCGCGGCCACCACCACTTACCGGGTGACCATTGCCAACGCGGCAGGATGCAGCGTCAGCAAAGAGATCACCATCAACGTAAAAGAAGATTACAAGCTGGAACCCAACAACATCCTGACACCTAACGGCGACGGTATCAACGACGTGTGGGTCGTGAAAAATATCGATATGTACCCGCAGAACGAAGTGAAGATCTTTGACCGCACCGGCCGTCTTATCTATCGTCAGCGTGGCTATACGAACAACTGGAAAGGTACTGTCAACGGTCAGCCGCTGGCAGAAGGCACCTATTACTTTATCATCGACCTCGGTGATAACAAACCATTATTCAAAGGATTTATCACCATTGTACATGAGAACTAAACAGTTAGCCAGATATATACTGCTGCTGGGCGTCGGCGCGCTCAGCAGCCTGTATGCCGGAGCACAAACGGCCGGTAACCCGTCGCAGTTATACGAGCCATTGGCCGCCCAGTACTTCCTGGCGCCCTACCTCGCCAATCCGGCCATGGCCGGCATTGACACCGGACTGCATGTGTACCTCGCCTATCAACGCCCCTGGTCAGATATGCCCGGCGCACCTGAAGCAAAATCCCTGACCGCCGACTATAAACTGTTTCACCGTGTAGGCATCGGCATGAATATTTTCAACGACAAAGCCGGTCTGCTTAACAATACCAAAGTGGCTTTTTCCTACGCCTACCATCTGCCGCTCAACGCAGACGAGCGGAGCATGCTCCATTTCGGCCTGTCCGGCGCTTTCATTGCCCGGCGTCTGGATACCAAAGCCATCAACGGCGATATGAATGATCCGAATATCGGGGCCTTCAACCGGCGGGACAACTACTTTGAGGCCGACTTCGGCATGGCCTTTACCCATAAAGGGTTTTCCCTGCAAGGTTCATTGCCCAATCTGGTCAGCCTCGTAAAAGACAAATCATCCGATTTCGGCATCAACCGCAACGTGTTTTTTGCCGCAGCCGCCTACCGCTTCCCTGTCAACGATCAGCTGACGTCCATCGAGCCGAAGGTATGCCTCCGTGGTATAAAAGGTTATGAGAATATCATCGATGCAGGCGCCAATTTTGTTTTCCTGGAAGATCTTGTCAACGTGTTCGGCATGTACCATTCCAGCCGGAGCTTCAGCGCCGGAGCTGGTATCAATTACAAGTCTGTCGCCGGCTTCCAGCTGGTCTACAACTCCCAGACCGCAGGGCTGGCCAACTACACCAATGGTACGTTTGAGCTGGACCTCGTAGTGCATTTGTTCAAATGATATAATTTGATAATCCGGGGGCTTACGCCCCGGGATTTCAGAGATTAACTCATCTTTTCATCGGTATTTTATATATTCGCTACCATCATTTAGTATTAATATTATCGCTCAGGGCTAACGCTCCGGGAAACAAATTTCGATATGAAAAGATTCGCTTTATTATTCCTTGTAATGTGTTCTGTATCTGCTTACGCCCAGAATACCATCAATAACTACAAATACGTGCTGATACCTGAGCGGTTCGATTTTTCGCGCGAAGACAACCAGTATGGCCTGAACACGCTGGCGAAGATGTTGCTGGAAGAAAAAGGTTTCACCGCCTATTTTGACAATACGGAACTTCCGAAGGAACTGGCGGGCAACAAGTGTGAGGCGCTGAAAGCAGAGGTAACACAGCGTAAGGCGCTGTTCGCGACCAACCTGACGCTGATATTAAAAGACTGTCAGGGTAACATCGTCTTCAAAAGTAAAGAAGGCAAAAGCCGGGAAAAGGAATTCAACACTTCCTATAATATGGCGATGAGAGATGCTTTCGCTTCCCTGAAAGATGAACCGTACACCTATAACGGCAGCACCCATGCACGGACGGAAGTGGTAACCTCCACCCCGGCGCCGGCTCCTGTAGCAGCTCCGGCGGCAGCACCTGTGGCTTCCACACCTGCCGCACCGGCCCCTGCTCCCGCGACGCCCGCTGTAAAAGACGCCGCCGGCACCCTGTACGCACAGGCTATCGCCAACGGCTACCAGTTGATCGATACCGCTCCGAAAATCGTTTTAACGCTGCTGAAAACATCCGTACAGGATTGTTTCATCGCTGAAAACGGTCCGGTACACGGCCTGGTGGTGAAAAGAAACGGAGACTGGTATTTTGAACATTATAAAGACAATCAGCTGGTAGCAGAAAAGCTGCTGATCAAGTTCTGATATTTATCGTCTCCCATGGATAGACCAAGAATATATGTGGATTTTAATGAGATGATCGACAAAGACCTGGTATTGCTGTCACAGCAAGATACCAAACAGGACAGCGCCGGTAACACGGTGTTGCTCTTCGAAGGAAAGACGATCGATATATTCATGGAGGATACCAATGAACGGGGAGAAAAAGATAACCTGATTGCCAGTGGTACCGTAGAAGCGAATACCACTGGCCTTTTTCCGGTTTGTAAATGGAACTGCCGGATTGATGCCAACGGTATAAGGCATGAACGGGAACAGTAATTCCCCCGGCATTGCCTTATGGTCCGTTCCCGCTTCCCCTCAATATAGAAATAGCTATAGCCCGCTTCCTGCTGTGAAGGCGCATGTATTATTTTAACCTCACCGCCTTCACCATTTCATAGCCATACAAAGGAAGGGCCCATCCCAACCAGAAAAACGAGGGACTGATATCTTCAAAGCTGCCCAGCCTGTATGTCACCGGCATTTTCAGTATCAGTCCGGACACCACAAATGCCAGGGTCACAAGATAACTTCTGATCATCCAATCCTTATGTTCCTTAAAACGGCGTTTCAATGCCAGCCAGAAAGCGATGCCGGTGGTGGTGATCCATACAGACACCCATATCTGCAGGGAGAAGGCGTAGGCCCAGTTGATGGCATAAGCAGAGGTAGCAGCCAGCACAACGGCGCAGAGGCTACTGGCCAGGATGGCCAGCAGGTAAAGATATCCGATAATGCGGTGCAACCGCTTGTTGGCCAGCAGCCTGTTCCAGAACTGCATTGGTCCCAGTAGCAGCGCGCCGCCACCGGAAGTAATATGCATGATCAGGAAATACCTGACGGAATAATATTTTCCCATTGTTTCACGGGTGAACTGCAGATAGTGATCTGCCCCGTGCATGAATGTCCACGTAATAAAAAGAATACCGAGCCACAGTAGAACAAAAATGCTGTCCTTTAGGGTAAAAGCCTTGCCAATAATTGTGTTATTCATGATGCTTACAGATTTATGGACACAAAGCTCCGTATCCGTTCTGCAAGAGTCAATAACCGAAAAATTATTCGGTATCACGCTACCGCTCCGGCAATGGCCTGCTTCACCTGTTCTCCGTATTTTTTTCCCCAGTTGTCGATGGCATTTATCACCGGTACCAGGGATATGCCCAATTCGGTGAGGGTGTAATGTGTCCGGAGCGGGAAACCGGTCCCTGTATTTTTCTGTACGATGCCCATGGCTTCCAGTTCGCGGAGCTGCATGTCCAGCACCCTTGGAGAGGCTTCGCTGATGAGGCGGTGCATTTCGCTGGGCCGCTGATAGCCCTTATGGATCATATCGATGAGGCAGGGTTTCCATTTAGCGCCCAGTACCTGCATATACACGGTGATGCCACAGTCCATGTCCACCGGTGTTTTACGTTCGTATGTAAACATGCTATAGGTTTTCGTAAAGGACAAATTAACGACATTTTGCGGAAAAGATAATCGGGCTGGTTTTACTAGTTCTTTTTTCCGGAGGAATCTTTTTGCACGGATATCCGGTAATCATCTTCCGTGATGCCTTTTACGCCGCGTGGTTTTTTAACGGGGGCAGTCCGAATGGAGTCCGTCTCCAGCGGAAGGTACCGCTGATGCTGTACGGCAGCGGAATCCACCATGGGCGGCGGTACAACTTGTCTTGCCGAAGAATCCGGTGGCGGAACAGCAGGCAACAGCACGTCCATCAGCGAGATGCTGTCCTTCTTTTTATTGGCCGGAACGGGTTTGTCTTCCGCAGGCTTCACAGAGGTACTACTGTCCGGCGATGCCGGCGCGTGTGTTTCCGGTACGGGTTTTACCGGGGCTGTTTTTTCAGGTACAGGTGTGTGATGGCTGGTATACCACCATAATGCGGTGGCTGCGGCGGCGGCACCGGCGAAGCCGTACCAGCCTTTACTGAGGTACTTTACAATGCTTTTCCTGGCAGCGGTTTGTTGAGGTGTGTTGTTTTCTGTAGGTTGATGGTCTGTTTGTTGATGGTCTTTTGTGTCATCTGAGGAATGATCATCCGGAGTGTCTGCAACCGCATCCAACTGCAACGCAATATTAGCCCAAATGCTGTCCGCCATATCGGGAACAGGCACCTGGTCCAGCTTTGCTGCCATTAATTTTTCGTATGGAGTGGTTGTGTTCACTAAAGCTTTGTTGCTGTTAATTTTTGCTGAAGAATTTTTCTCGCCTCGCTCAGATGCCATTTACTGGTCCCCTCACTGATATTCAATTGCATGGCAATTTCCCTGTGAGTGTAACCGTCAATGGCATATAAGACAAAGACGGCATGCGTGGCTGGCGGTAGCTTCCGGACCAGCTGTAAGATGTCCGCGGCATCTGTTTTTTCGATCACACTATTGTTGACAGACGGTTCTTCCACCGCTTCCAGTTCAAGGCTGGAAAAGCGGCTGCGTTGTTTGACAATGTCCAGCGCTTCATTGATGACGATTTTTTTCAGCCAGCCATGGAAGTTGCCTTTGCTTTCATCAAAGGTGTGCAGGCTGCGGAACATCTTCACAAAGGCATGGCACAGGATATCGCCGGCTTCATGCTCGTCGTTGGCATAACGCATGGCAATGGCCATCGCAAAGCCATAGAGCTGCCTGTACAGCAGCTCCTGCGCTTTCCTGTTGCCCTGGCGGCACTCCGCGATGATATGCTTTAAATCCTGTTCCAGTTGTCTGTCAAACCGTTTAATACTATTGTCTCATCAAATTCCCCGACCACAAAATCCCAAAATCAAAAAAATGTAAATCAACCAGCTACCACTTGGTGTCATGCACTTTCCTTGCAAACAGCGCGGTGGTGATGGCGCTCACGTTCAATTTCTCCGCAGGGGACAATTCATTATAAAACCAGACGTTCCGGTCAATCAGGTCAATAATGGCGATAACGCCGTCCTTCGTGCTCAGCTCATAGCCCGACAACATCTTAAACAGCAACTGTCCTGTTTTACCGTTGGACAATTCTGTCTTTTTGATACTGAGCGGTTTGATATGGATGGTGTCCATACCATTGGTGGCCATCCCTTCATCTTCCTGTTTAATAAAAGCAAAAGGGTTGTTGTCGTGCTGCGCTTTCCGGTCGTACAGGTTGGTCATCACCAGTTCCCAGTTTTTGCTCTCCTGCGTAGTGTCCACGCTGATCAGCGCGGAGAAAATATACCGGTGCTCCTGCAATACCTCAAAGCCACTCAATATACTGCGGTTATCGAGGGTTTCATATTCATGTTTCCTGGTCATCTGCCGCTCATGGGCAAATATCTCCACGGTATTATGCCCGTCAGTAATGGCATAGCGGAATTTCGCCTTTTCATTTTCCACCGTTTCGGTTTTTGAAATGCCCGCCTGGTTCAGCAACAGGTTCTCCCAGAAAAAACCATGGACCGGGCCCCATCCCGGGTAACTGACATGCACCCCTCTCTTTATTTTTGAAGTGGTAAAATTAGCAAATGACATCCTGTTGCCCCTTGCCCCGGTCACATGCTGCATGGTGGCCTGCTCCTTAAATTTCTCCGGTACGGCCAGTTTCATGGAGGTCCCACAGCCCATCAAACAGATCCCGCTAAAAAGTAATACCGCGTTTTTCATCTTATTACTGCTCTATTAATACATTACAAATACTGATATATAAAGGTACCGCATATACGGCCGCCAACATCAATACCCCCGTTTTTTGTCAAAGGTTGGGTAATCCTCAAAAAAAATATTTTTTCTTTTTTCCCCAACCCTTTAGTCAACACCAGGGGTACTACTGTAAAATAGATTCAAACGAAATATATGAAAACAATGACCATCAAATGCACCCTGACTGTAATGATCGCTTCCGCCCTGCTGTTTTCCTGCAAAAAAGAAAAAAGCAGCCCTTCCGGTTGTGAGATCAGCGTGACCGGCCTTTCCGGCTCATACAAACTGACCGCCCTGCAATACCGGGAAAACGCCACCGCCACCCCTGTCGATTATCTCACTTACCTGGAAGACTGTGAAAAAGACGATATCATGGAGCTGAAAGCCAATGGCACCTACACTTACCACGACGCCGGCACCGTATGCCAGGAACAGACCGTTGACCATGGCACCTGGGAAGTGAAAGGCAATACCCTCACCAGCGACGGCAAACTGCAAGGCACCATCGCCAGCTACGATTGTAAAACACTGGTATATTATGTAGAAGGCGCTTTAACGAAAGGCGATAAACTGACTTATACTATGGTGAAACAATAACTGTCACACATCAGGAAGCCTCCGGAGACAAGTCCGGAGGCTTTCCTCTAAAAAGGTATGTACGCTGTCACATATTTTGATCTGCCATCAATACCGCTATACGGGCAGCGATACGCTCCCGTACCCAGCGCCGGTCCTGTTCATCCAAATCAGCGAGGAGATTACCACTGTCCTCGTTAAAATCAACCCACACGTCTTCCAGGAACTCGTTCCGGATCTCCTCTGTCCGTTGCTGATTGCCGGTATCAAAGCGGCCGGTTTTCGACAGCACGCTGTTTAACCGGTTCTTTGTGACATAGCGCGCCATTTCTGCCACCAGGAAGGAAAGCTGCTCCGACCGGGAACTTACCTCCGGGATAAATGACCACTTTTCCGCTTCATGGAATTTCTGCTCTTCGTCAAATTCCGGATTTTTCAGTTTGATGACCGGGCGTATATCCAGCGTGGCAAGCTCCGAATGGCGCAGCGGTTTGATCACCACTCCCTCTATCAGGTTGGATGGCAGCTCAGGCAGCTGCAGCTGCGCGGGGATACTGGAATGAATGCGGGTATCGAAATTCAGCGCCTCGTTCCATTTACCGGTGAACAGCGCTTTCGCATAGAAGATGCCAAACCGTTCGAAATAAACGATGGCAGTGTCATAATCGATATAACGTTTAGTGCCGTCAGCGGTTTCCACGGCAACATCGAAGGCACAGAACCGGACAACAGGACTGTAATACACGCCTGTCTGAATAGCCTGTACATGCGGGTCAGGCGCTACTGCGGGATGCGGGTACTTTCCGCCGAACAATTCCCCGTAGAGGATATACCGTTGTGCCGGCACATCCTGCGCCAGCTGTTCAAAGAAACGAACCACCTGTTCTTCCATACCGGCAACGACCGTCTGGAAGCCGAAAAAATCGTCGCTCCATTGCAGGTAAGCTTTTCTTTTGGCAAATAGCAACTGATGATCTTCGTACACGAAGCTGAAGTTGGCGCCATGCACTTTCTCTGTCACTACCCATTTTAATTTATTGAGGTCTTGCATCGCTTTCTCTGACAGGTGGAGACCCTTCAGATTTTTGGGCATTTTCTCGTATTCGGAATGTTTGTTCATTGTTGATCGGTATGGCCCGTGGTTAACAGCGGCTAAAATAAACAATTCCTCCAACAAACGGACGGCTACTTCAACCGGTAGGTGATCATGGCTTTGCCATAGGCGGTGTTGCTGATGCTGAAATTCCGGATGGTGTCGTGACCGGGACTGAAAAGCTTATAACTGCCGAACAGCCCCATACCGCCCTGCAACCCGAACCACAGATTTTTATAAATACGCTGGTTAAACTGTATGCCGGCATGAACAGTGGAGAACTGGGCGTAGTCTATCTCTTTGCCTTCAAAATCCGTATAGTTCTTCAGGTTATACCGGGTCCAGTCGATAGAGCCGGCGATGCCTACCTGTGTGTTGGAGGTTACGTTATAAGCCACATTGAGCCTGGGCCAATAGAACTGTCCTTCCCATTTACCGTTGTTGCTTTTATAATCGACGGATATACCGGGGGTGAACAAAAATTCGTTGAAGGAATACATGACATGCAGCCCGAAACCCACTTCCAGGTTGGATTTTTTACCAAATCTTTTAGATACCCCATAGATACCGTCCACAATCAGGTCATCGGAAGAAAGCCCGCTTTTAAAATCCGATGCCACAGTGGGTATGAGTATGCCCAGCACTGACCACCTCTTTGCGATGGGATGGCGGACAATCATCACGGCCTTTATTTCATGAATTTTGTCCAGCTGATAAAGGTGGTCCGTATTTTTCTGATCAAAAGAAAAAGCCAGCTGGCGATAATTGATGTTCGTGAGTAGCTGCGTTTTCCCGAAATGCATGGGCGGTAATGACAACCATGCATCGTATGTATTGTATTTAAATTTGTTGCCTTGAAGACCGCTGCCCTCCGGGAGATCATTAAACTGGCTTTCGCCATGAGCGGTTACCGATACCCCGGCTATATCTTTAACAGATTGCGCGAAAATACCATCTGAATAAAATGCGAACAGACTGATAAGCAATGACTGATGCAATAAGCGTTTCATGTTTTCCTTTAGTTTGATAACACAAAGGTCGCTGGCTGGCATCGGCTGCTTTCGAACAGAATCTACCTTTATCAGGACAAACTCTGCACGAGGGAAGCCCTGTATTCGGAGGGTGTCAGGTGGGTGATCTTCTTAAAAAGACGACCGAAATAACCGGGGTCTTCATAGTTCAGCTCAAAAGCCACGGCCGCAATATCTTTCGTAAAATCCTGTAGCAAAAGCTGGCTGTGTAAAATATTCACTTTGTTGATCCACTCTTTCGGCGCAGTGCCCAAAGTCTGTTGCACGCAACGGTTCAAATAATTCACGGAGACGGCCAGCTTGTCTACATAAAAGGAAACCGCTCTTTGTTCTACATGATGTTTATACACGAGCTCCTTAAATGCGAAGGTGATTTCACTGCTGCGGGTCACTGACTTATGCCGACCGCTATCTGACGCGATGATCTTCATGAGTGCAGCCTGGAAGAGGGAGTAGCAGATGGCCATGTCGGGAGAGAACCGCTGGAGCTCGTGTGTCAGCAGCCCGAACAACGGCGTAAGCCAATGGCTGGTTTCCGCCGGCAATGTCACCACTGTGCCGGTGCTGAACAGGTGTATCAGTTTTTCTTTGGACAAAAGATGATGCAGGGTGCTGTCTTCAAAAACCACCACATACCCTTCCACGTCGTCACTGGTTTCCAGCAGGGCGGTTACATTGCCCTGTTTTACAAAGAGCACATCATGGGGGCCGATGTGTTTTACCGCCGCATCTACCTGTTGACTGGCACGCCCGTGCGTAAGGTGTACAATAAAATTGTAGTCCGGCCTGTAAAGTGGCGTTGGCAGGCTTATCAGTCCTGCTGTTTCCCTGATGTCAAATATTTGCAGGGGCATGTGGGTTGTTTTGAATACCGCGGGTGTACCGGACATATAACGGCGTTCAAAATCATTCGGCTTAACGGTTTTTATTTTCATATGTCAGATGGCAATACTTCCAAACGACACCTGAACAACGTTTTACCCCTACTCTTCCTTCAATACGTCCACCACTTTACGCAGGATGCGGGTAAATTGTTCCAGCTCGCTTTTGGGGAGCATGCCGCTGATCCGGGTTGTCACGCTGTGGCGTTGGTTTTCTGAGCCATTTACCAGCTGTTTGCCTTTACCGGTCACTTCCAGCAGAAAATTACGACGGTCTTCCTGCAGCTGCTTTTGTACCAGCAGTTTTTTCTCCAGCAGCAGTTTTACATGCCGGGAGATGGCTGGTGCGCTGATATGGAATTTCTGCGCCAGCGTTTTGGCGGTGGCCGGACCGTTGCGGTACAGGTATTCCACGATGTTGTAATGTGTGGCGCCGACCCCGTTAAAATCGCCGTTGTTGACCTGCGCAATCACATAACACTGGAAATCGGTATAGGTATCGAAAAAGGCCTTTTGTGCTTTTTCCATGTTGGAAATTTATTTAACTTCGTTAACTATTCACAAAGTTAATAAAAAGTTAGCTCATGAATCCGATAAAGATCACCGGTGCCCGTCAGCACAACCTGAAGAACCTGACCCTGGAAATTCCCAAGAACAAGATCACTGTTTTCACTGGTGTGTCCGGATCGGGGAAGTCTTCGCTGGTATTCAGGACCATCGGCGCCGAGGCGCAGCGGCAGATGAGCGAAATGCAGCACAGCTTCGTGCGCAGCAGGATGGAGCACCTGGGCGTGCCGGATGTGGACAGCATCGGGCACCTTAACGTACCGGTGATCATTAATCAGAAACGTTTAGGCGGCAACGTGCGTTCCACCGTAGGGACCGCCACAGACATCTATACTTCGCTACGGCTGTTGTTTTCACGCGTAGGCAAGCCCTTTGTGGGATACGCCAATATTTTCTCGTTCAACCATCCGCAGGGCATGTGCCCGGTTTGCAGCGGCATCGGGCAAACACGGCAGATAGACATCAACCGGTTGATAGATACCCGTAAATCACTGAATGAAGGGGCCATCCTCTTCCCTACCTTCCAGCCTGGTGGCTACCGCTGGCTGCGGTATACCGCGTCAGGCTATTTCGACAACGATAAAAAACTCGCCGACTATACGGAGGACGAATGGCAAATGCTGCTGCATGCCGAAGAACATGTGCCGCCCAATCCTTCTTCCCAATGGGGCAAAACGGTGCGTTACACCGGTATCATTCCCCGGCTGGAAAGGGATATCCTAAAAAAAGATTCCAAAGAGCTGCGCCTGCGGGAGAAAGAAATCAGCCGGATAGTAAAGGAGCAGTCCTGCCCCGCCTGCCACGGCAAGCGGCTCAACGAAAAAGTGCTTTCCTGCAAAATAGCCGGCCACGATATCGCCGACTGTGCCGCCATGCCGGTCGATGAGCTGCTGGCGTTTATCCAGCCCATTCAGGCGCCCGGATATGAAACCATTATAGCTGAACTGGTGAAAAAACTTCAGCATATGATCACCATCGGCCTCGGATACCTTACCCTCGACCGGGTAACGCCCACGCTCTCCGGCGGGGAATCGCAGCGTATTAAAATGGTGCGGCACCTGGACAGCAGCCTCGAGAACCTCCTGTATATTTTCGATGAACCCAGTATAGGACTGCATCCCAAAGACCTGGACAATATATCCCGCATCATTCAAAAGATCAGGGACAAGGGCAATACCGTATTGCTGGTGGAGCATGACCCTGACCTTATCCGCATCGCTGACCATGTGATGGACATGGGGCCCGGATCAGGCACTCATGGCGGCGAAATCGTTTATCAGGGCAGCTTTGGCGGCCTACGTAAAAGTACCGGCAAAACCGGCCGCTATTTCGCCCGGCATAAAACATTCAACCAGCATCCGCGTACATTTGCAGAAACACTGACTATCCGCCATGCACGGCTGCACAACCTGCAAAACGTTACCGTGCAGGTCCCGCTGCAGGTGCTCACCGTTGTTACCGGCGTGGCCGGCTCCGGCAAAAGCACGCTGATCAGTGAAGTGCTGCCGCAACAGCATCCGGACATTACGTTGATCGACCAGTCAGGCATTGCCGGGCATTCCAAATCCAACCTGCTTACCTACCTCGGTATTTCCGATATCATCCGCAACCTGTTTGCCCATGCCAACGGTGTTAGCAATAAACTGTTTAGCCGTAATAGTGAGGGCGCCTGTCCCAACTGCAAAGGCCTCGGCATGGAAAAAATTGACCTGGCGTTTATGGACGATATAGAAATGCCCTGTGAAGTCTGCGGTGGCAGCGGCTTCCGCCCGGAAGTACTGGCATACCGCTATCGCCACAAGTCCATCGCTGATGTGATGTCCCTCACGGTGGAAGAAGCCACCATATTTTTTGCGGAGCAACCGGAGCTTCACCGTCACTTCACCATGCTGCAGGACCTCGGCATGGATTACCTCACTCTCGGCCAACGGCTGGACACCTTCTCCGGCGGGGAGTTGCAACGGTTGAAATTGAGCACGCAACTAAAAGGGGAACATTCCATTGTAGTCCTGGACGAGCCCAGTACCGGCCTGCATCCCGCTGACACGGAAAAACTGCTCGCACTGTTCAACAAACTGATAGCTGCCGGCCACACCCTGATCGTCATTGAACACAACCTGGACATTATCGCCTGTGCCGACTGGATCATCGATATGGGGCCAGGAGCCGGTAAAGACGGTGGGCGTCTGACGTTTGAAGGAACGGTGGCCGACCTGTTGAAGGGACCTGGCACACCAACGGCGACGTACCTACGAAAATATCTTGCATAGCATACTTGCTAAGGCTGCAGTTTTTTCACCGACCGTTGGCCATCTACCTGTTCGTACAACGTACGGTCATGAAAACGGGCGTTACTAAACACCAAAAAATCAATGCGTACCGGTACAATACCGTAAGCGCCCCAGTTATGCGGCCGCCTGACGCTTGTAATTTCCTGTATGGTTATTACTGACACAAGCTCATTTTCGATGGTTACTGGTTAATTTCTTTCCGCGAATATTAGCTAAGGTAATCAGACATATTATACGCCATTTGGCTGCTACTGCATACCATTCCCCTTTCGTAGCTTTACACACAGCAGACTGGAGTCCCGACCATTTACAACCTCAAAATATTGTTATATGAAAACACTCATCTGTATACTCACTGTATTATTGTTAGTGAGTGCCACTCCTTCTTCTTCAGAAAAAAAAGCTAAAGCCATTAGTGGCAGCGTCACTTTACATGCCTGGTTTTATCATGCCAGTTCCGGCGCCTTTATAGATATCTGTGCCCTGCCGATATGGATGCCGCAGGCGCACGTATGGGGCGATACTACCGTCAGTATCAACTGCCCGTCCAGCTCGGTGGTGGTGGAAGTCACCGAAGGACAAACCGTTTCCTGCTCAGTGGCGCTTAACCTGAAAACCAATATCCTCGCCAGTTACCCGCATGTTGTAGACGCGGATAATATCGGCGCCGGATCAATTGATTTGATCGTTCCCATGTAACTGTTAGCTGTTTTCTCTTCGCCGGCCACTGGTGCAAGTGATATCGTTTTGACGCGCAGGATACATCCGCCACCGTTAGCCGGACCGGGGACGTCTCTATTTTTTTCGCTACAGAGGGGGCCCCTGAGAACAGTGTATGGACAACAACCTTAGGCATCCGGAAAAAGGAATTTGCAGCAATTCCGCAGTGTGGAACAGTAACTTTACCAAAACAAAAAGATGTTCTCTGCTACTGTCCTTGATCCGGCGCCCTGGTACCATCAGATGCGCGCCGAAAACCCGGTTTACTTTGATCCGGAATTCACCTTTTTCTACGGCGCCAAAGGCTCATGGCTGCTATTTACCTATGATGACGTGAAATGGGCGTTAAGCGACCCTGAAACATTTTCCAGTGAATACCTTCCCACATCCGGCGAAGATCTCCTGGGAGCCACCATATTCGCGACAGATCCTCCACGTCACAGAAAAATGCGCGCGCTGGTGACGAAAGCCTTTTCACCGGCAACTATTTCCAGAATGGAACCCTGGCTGTATGACCAATGCCATCAACTGATAGCGCCCTGGCTGGAATCGGGGGAGATGGACTTTGTCAGCGCCGTTGCAGCCCCGCTACCCAGCCTCGTTATCTCCCGCTTACTTGGCGCGCCAAAAGAAAGCGGGCCATTGGTGACCTCCTGGGGAAAAACTCTCAGCGGCGATCCCAGAGCGATTGGTATGGAAGTATATTACCAGACCATGAAAGAGATGAGCGACTTCCTTTCCCAGCTCATCGCTGAGCGGGCAGTCCGGCCACAGGAAGACCTGATCACCGATCTGTTGCAGGCGGAAGTGGACGGCGAGAAACTCACAGACAAGGAAATACTGGCCACCTGTATTACGGTGCTCAGCGCCGGAAGTGAAACCACCGAATCATGGCTCACCAGCGCCCTTCATCTGTTTATCCAGCATCCAACACTACAAAAGCATCTCGCCACCCATACCGCAGATCTTCCCAAAGCACTGACAGAGGCTATGCGCTTCAGGTCGCCGGTAATGGCGATGCCCCGCAGGGCAACCCGTGACATCACACTTCGTGGTCAGACCATCCCGAAAGACAGCCTTGTAAACCTCTGCATCGGCGCGGCCAATCTGGACCCAGCCGCCTTCCCTGATCCTGATAATTTCGATATCAACAGGGACAACTCCAGGATGCTGAGCTTCGGCCACGGTATCCACTATTGCATCGGTTCCATGCTCGCCAGGCTGGAAACCCGCATAGCCTTTGAAGTACTGTTCAAACACATGCAGCACATACGAATAAAACCAGGCGCGACTATCGTAAGAACACCCAGCACCATTGTGTACAGCTATCAGGAACTACCCATCGTATTTGATCTGTCTTCCTTATAACCGGCACCACCACCGGCACATTACACTTCATATCCACGCTGGAAAAGAATGGCGGCCGTTACTGACGGCTGATATTTTGTGCCTCGTTTTTGGCTACAACATCACGCGTTCCGGCTACAAATACCAATTCATTTGTGTTCACCTTTGTGAAACAAAAACAAAACAAGATGAAAGTATTTGTAACGGGAGCCACCGGATTTATTGGCTCCGCTGTAGTGAAAGAGTTACTGGCAGCAGGTCATGAAGTTACAGGCCTCGCCCGCTCTGAAGAAGCGGCCCAAAAGGTGGCCGCGCTTGGCGCCAAAGTACACCGCGGCGATATCACCGACACCGCCAGCCTTCAGTCAGGCGCTGCCGCGGCCGACGGTATTATCCACACCGGCTTTATCCATGACTTCAGCCGCTTTGCGGAAATGTGTGCCCTGGATGGAAAAGCAATTGACGCGATGGGCGAAGTACTCATCGGCTCCCAACGTCCGATCATCATTACTGGCGGCACCGGCGTTATTGTGGGAGACAGGGTGGTGACGGAAAACGACGGTGTTGAAGACCAGTCCCATCCCCGCGCGGAAACAGAAAGGGCGGTGGAAAGAATAGTGGCCAAAGGCGTACGCGCTTCCGTGGTGAGGCTCCCTCCCCTCTGCCACGGCACAGGCGACACGCATGGTTTTCTTCCTATTCTGGCAGGGCTCGCCAAAGAAAAGGGCCGTTCTGCCATGATCAACGGAGGCACCAATATATGGCCGGCAGTACACCGCCTGGACGCGGCAAGGCTGTACCGCCTGGCACTGGAAAGCAACCCGGCAGGCGGCACCCGCTTTCATGCAGTAGCGGAAGAAAACAATGCCTTCAAAACCGTTGCCACCACTATCGGCGAAAGAATGCACCTGCCGGTCGTTTCCCTTAACCCGGAGGAAGCGGCCGCACACTTTGGCTGGTTTGCGCATTTTGCCAAATTCAACAACCGGGTATCTGCGGACATCACCAAAAAAACACTGGGCTGGAATCCCGTACATCCTACCCTGGCCGAAGACATGGCAGCAGACGTGTATTTCCCCGCAAAAAAATAAAAACGGTACCTTCACCTACAGGCGGCATGACCGCCTGTAGGTTGTTAATTGATGAAACCATGAGCACACCTGTCCACATCAAAACCATCTCGGAATTTCATGCGCTGCGCGGGCTGCCCAGCCCTAAACACCCGCTGATCAGCGTGATCAATTTTGATGATGTAAAAAATGAGTTTGAAAAAGGAACAGAAAGCCTTGTCTTCGATTTTTATTCCATCTCCGTTAAACGGGGTATGAACCACCGGTACCGGTACGGGCAACAAGACTATGACTTCAACGAAGGGGTGATGTTTTTTATGGCCCCCCATCAGGTGCTCACCATTGAAATAGACGAAGAAAACCATCCGCCCACCGGCTGGTCGCTGTTCATACATCCCGATTTCTTCTGGAACACCCCACTGGCAGCCACTATCCGGAAATACGACTTCTTCGGCTATGCCGTACATGAAGCCCTCTTTCTTTCCGAAGACGAGGAGCTGAAAATCCAACAGATCATTGACAATATCCGGCAGGAATATCTTACCAGCATCGACCAGTTCAGCCAAAGCATCATCATATCCCAGCTCGAAACGCTGCTGAACTACGCCGACCGCTTTTATCAGCGGCAGTTCATTACGCGCAACAAGGCCAACCACCTGGTACTGGAGCAGCTGGAAAAACTGCTGGATCATTATTTTGAAACAGATGACCTAAACAGCAAAGGGCTTCCGACAGTCCAGTATATCTCCGACCAACTGCATATGTCGCCCACCTATTTGCGCAGCCTCCTCAAAATGCTGACAGGACAAAATACGCAACAGCTTATCCATCAGAAGGTGATTGACAAAGCCATGGAAAAGCTCAGCACCACCAATTTGACGGTCAGCGAAATTGCCTATGAGCTGGGCTTTGAACATTCACAATCGTTCAACAAATTTTTCAAAAAGAAAACCAATATAACACCGACGGAGTTTAAACAACGTTTCCATCGGTCCGGCTAAAAAGAAAAAGAGACGCTGTTAAACAGCGTCTCTTTTTCTTTTTAGATTTTTATGATTGGGAAAGTCTTCGTTTGCCGCTCCCCTTCCAGTCTCAGTATATAACTGCCCGCGGGCAGCGAACTGATGTCCCGGCTGATTTGCCGCTCCCCTTTCGGGATGTTCCATTGTCGCAACACATTGCCACGTATATCCATCAGCGTTAGCCTTGTATAGGACAGGCCCCGCAGGTCTATAGACAGTTGCCCGTTAGTAGGATTAGGATAAAGGACAGGCCCTTTGGCGTCTGTTGTCTCCGGCGCCGGATATTCCGCTTTGTTGTAAGCCATCCGTGCTGCAGGCTCGCTTACCGCGCAGTTGTCGAGACTGAACCAGTTGAACTTCAGCGTGGTGCCCGACAAAATATGCACGCCGGTATAATTAAGCGCCGGCAGGCGGATGGTGTCTGTAATTGTTTTCCAGATGCCGCCGGTAGACGGTATGCTGATGGTATCGAATTTAAAGGTGCTATGCCCTATCCATATTTTGACAGGTGCGGTGGTCATCACCCTGAAGCTGATGGTATACCTGCCGGCGACAGGCACGTTCAGGTTGCTGTAGGCAAACCAGTCGCCTGCTTTCAGGTTGGTAAAATCCTGTCCGCCGCCTGTGTCCGTGCAGGTTTCCAGTACCGGGCCGGTGGCGCGGTTGGAAGCACTTTCGGCTTCATACTTGTCGTTAACGGTGCAGGTATAATCGGTCGTTACTGCTGCTGTGGCTGATAAGGAGCCGCTGGCAGCGGTCACGGTGTAGGTGCCGGGCGTGGTGCCGGCGGTAAATACGCCGTTTGTGTCGATGGCATTGCCGGTGCCGTCCACGCTCCATACCGGTTTAAAAACGAAGGGATTGTTGCGCTGGTCGTAACCCTTTGCCACGAACTGTTGCGATGCGCGCAACGGCACTGTAACGGAGGCAGGTGTCAGTTCAATACGCGTCAGCGTCGGTGGCGCCACTACATGTACGATTGCGGTATCACTGACTGTTCCGGAGGTGGCCAGCACCAGGTAATCACCGGCAGTGCTGCCGGTAAACAGCCCGCTGGTGTTGATACTACCGCCTACGCCCTGTACTGACCATACCGGCGTAACGGTGAACTGGCTGCTGTCCTGGCCATAGCCGGTGGCGGTGAACTGCTGCGTCTGACCGGTATTGATCGTGGCACTGTCGGGCTTTATCACCACGCGCGACAACGGCACCGAGTCCGCCCGGATGATGCTCAGCCAGTTGAAATTCCAGCCGTCCTTATTGGCCACAATACGCAGTGTTTGCTGTCCCTGTTCCAGTCGTATAGGCGCTGACGTGACAGTGGTCCATTTCTGCCATCCGCCGCTGGCGGGAAGGTCTACCGTTTGCAGAGTGGTCGTGTCCGACTGTATGCGAAGACTGGAAGCGCCGTTGACCGCTACCCTGAACTGTATCCGGTAGGTGTCGCTGCGAGGTACTTCTATGTCGTATTCAAACCAGGTATTGGTACCGATGTAACTTACGTCCAGGCCGCCGCCTACATCAGAGCAGGGTTCTGTATTGTTGTTGTTGCTGTTGTCAAAACTTTCGGCTTGTATCTTCACCGGTATCAGTTTATAATTGGCCGGCCGCAGGGTAACGAAGGCAACGCCGGTTTTAGTAGTGGTATCTACAGTAGCCGTTACCGTTACCTTTCCTGAATTATTCAGTGTGGCCAGTCCATTGGCGGTAATGGTGTTGCCAGCGCCTGTGATGCCCCAGGTGGGCGTAATGGTCATCGGGTACCCGTTCTGGTCAAGCGCTTTAAAGGTATACTGTTGCTGTTTTCCGGGCAGGAAGGACATGTCCGCCGGCGTCACCATAATGGTGTCCAGCACCGGCGTGCCCAGGCCTTTCTGGTATACGCGGGCATAGTCTACCTGCATACTGTCGGGCCAGTCGGCCTCCGTGATAGCACCGCCCATGCCCCCGCCAATGGCCAGGTTGAGGATGAGGTGGAATTTCTGGTCGAAAGGCCAGTCTTTCCAGTCGGTATGCGGATTGGGATATGTGAGCACCTGCATGGTATCGTACCGGAAGCGGATGGTATCAGGCCCCCACTCCATCGCATATACGTGGTAGGTAGTATCTGCGTCCATCAGTTTTTTGGAGTTGCTGACGCCACCACCATTGGTCCAGTTGTGGTTCTGTGTATGGACGGTGGACAATACTGTTCCGAAGTTATTGCCTACATGTTCCATGATATCCAGCTCGCCGCTTTTAGGCCATCCGCCGTAGGCGCTGGTGGTGGGCATCAGCCAGATGGCCGGCCAGGAGCCACGGGCACGGGGCAGCTTCGCCCGTACTTCTATTTTACCATAGAGGAAATCGAATTTGTTTTGTGTGATAAGCCTGCCTGACGACCAGGGTTCTGTGGTATTGCCGGTAGGGAAATCTTTTTTTCCGGTGATGACCAGCCGCCCGTTTCTCACGCGGGCATTGTCATGGGTGGTATCGGTATATACCTGTTGTTCTCCGTTGATCCAACCTTTGGGACGTGCGTCCACGGTCCATTTGGTACGGTCCGGCTGGCCGTCGGTATTAAATTCGTCGGCAAACACCAGCGTCCAGTTGGGATTGCCATCAAACACCACGTTGCCTTTTGCCGTATAGCTGGTCACGTTGGCCGTGGTCAGTTCAGCGCCGGCAACCAGGAGTTTAAGGGCAGTACGGGAATAGTTGGCCGGAGAATTGCCGCTGAGCGTAATACTTGCCGTGGTGTCATTCACCCGCTGAACACCGCTGACAGTTACGCCCGGCGGCAAATTCACGGCCGACCAGTTGGCAGCGGTCAGCGTGGGTTTCAGGACACCTCCTTTTACCTGGGCAGTGATAACGGCGCCGTTCTCGTGCCCCATCTGAATGCTGGTGTCTTTCAACACAATGGCGGTGGGATTCGGACCCTGTAACAGATCGAAATACAGGATGCCGTTGGCTTTCTTTCCATCGATGTACTGAATGGCGATGGTATTAAAATCCGTCCGGTTTTTTACGCTCTGGAAATTATAGGTTGCTTCCTCCCAGTGGTTCACCCGCGAAGGTTTGAAGGTAAAGAAGACAGCCTTGCTGTAATTAGTGCCCGGTTGCAGTTTGAACATGATCTCGTCCAGCGTGGTGGCATAGACCAGCATTTTGAATGTGCTGTTAGTGGCGAGATCAAAAGAGTCTCTCAGAGAACATGACGCGCTCATGTACTCAAAGCAGGAAGTGTCTTTGGTGAATTTGGCCACCAGCGGACTGGTGTTCAGTCCGGACGGATTGGGATTGGGCACTCCGAATTCTACTTTGCCGGTAGTGGTGTTGCCGGCGTAGTACGTCCATTTGCCGGAGCAGGGGCCGTGGCCTTCCATGTCGTCCAGCAGGAGATATTGTGCATGCAGCGTGTTGCACAACAAACAAACAGGCAGCAGTAACAAAGGGATTTTTTTCCATCGGTTGCACCAAATTTGCAACAGAAGGGCTGTACGTCGCAAAGGGTATCCCTTGCGAGCGCCGGATTTTGGTTTGCTCGTTTTCATAACGTTTCGTTTTAGGGTGGATGGCCGGCACAGCTAAGTGCAGTACCGGCAGGGTTCTTCGGATTTTGGATGTTGGATAAGAAGAAACGGGAGCTTTATTCGTCTACAGGTCATAAATTAGGGTTTACTGCCGCGTCTGCGCCGGGTATGGGCATCCAGTAGTTTGCTTTGGTGATGTTACCGGCCGGCAGCAGGTCGCCCGCCGCCTTGTTGGCATTGGCAGCTTCCACCTGCTCCAGTCTCACCAGGTCAAACCAGCGGTTCCATTCTCCGGCAAACTCCCAGGCGCGTTCATTTACCACGGCGGCGACAAAATCAGCACCTGCCATGCCGCCTGGCAGATCAGGCAAACCCGCCCGTTGCCGCACGGCATTAATAGCCGTGTAGGCATCTCCGTTAGGCGTGCCGGTGGCACGGGCCTGCGCCTCGGCATAGATCAGCAGCACATGGGCATAACGCATCATGATGACAGGGTTATTTGACATGTACACGGCTTTCTGCCCCGACTGTATCGTGAACTTTTTATAATAGGGATGTTTGGTAGTGGTTTGTTGCCACGGGACCACCGTGCCGTTGCTCAGCGTGAACTGGGTGCTGAAAGTTGCATCTTTCCGGGGGCCGGCAGGAAAGTTGTTGAAGAAATTCAGCTCCGGGAAAAAATCGCTCCACCCGCCTTCGTCTTCCGGCATGGTAGACAGCCCGTAAAATGAATTGTAGGTCACCCAGTTGCCACGCGTGAAAAGCGTGAACACGTCTTCCACAGTCCCGCCCACAAATATCTTCAGGTAGCCACCGGTATAAAGATCAAAACCATAAACTGTTTTATTGTCTATCACCTCTTTCGCCTTTGCCGCCGCCAGCGCGTATTTCGACTGGTCTTTCAGCGGCCACCCTGCTTCGGTGAGATATACGTCCGCCAACAAGGCTTTGGCAGAACCTTTGTTGGGCCGTCCGGAGCTTCGCCTGGTATTGGGTATCCATTCTTCCGCCCTTTTCAGGTCGGCTTCTATCAGTGGATAGATGTCCGCGGGTTTGCTCTTTTTCAGGTTCAGGTATTCCGGGGTATATTTTTCGGAAGGGATGACCGGCACTTCGCCCCACAGCCGTGTGAGCCAGTAGTAGGACAACGCCCGCAGATAACTGGCTTCGCCCACCATCGCGCGGATGGTGTCCTGATTGCCGTCCAGCACCTTGTTATAGTTGTTGATGATATTGGTAGTGGCCTGGATAGTTTTGTAACAGCCCAGCCAGATGGGGTTCATCCTGCTGTTCAGCGATGATACATTGAAGCGGTCAAACTCGCGGAACTCTTCCTTGTTGGAGCCGGGATGCGTGGTGAGGTCATCACTGCCCATGGTCATCGCAATCTGTGATACCGTGGTAAAACCGCTGGTCCATGGCACCAGCAGGCTGCCATAGGCCCCGGAAAGCACCGTCTCCAGGCCCGTCTGGCTGCTCATGGCGTCATCTCCGGCCACCAGCCCTTTGGGGCTTTCTGTCAGCTCCTTGCTGCATCCTGCTGCCAGCACAAGGAAAGACAACAGATATATCACGTATTTCATGTAAAATCGTCTAATCATAACAGTTAGATTTAAAAGCTCAGCGTTACTCCGCCGGTAATGGTCTTTGCGTTCGGATAAGTACCAAAGTCGATACCCTGACGGATATCTCCTGCAGAGGAGCTGCTTTCCGGATCTATACCGGAGTAGTTGGTGATCGTGAAAAGATTGGTGGCGCTCACGAAGACCTTCACGCCCAACGTATTTTTCAGTGCCGTTTTAGGTATATCATAAGCCAGGCTGACATTTTTCAGGCGCAGAAAATCTCCTTTCTCCAGGAAACGGCTGCTCTGTGTGAAGTTGCGGTTGGTGGTGCTGAAGGCCGGTATATCGGATGTTTCATTCACACCGGGAATGTAGCGGTCTTTAATTTCCTGCAGGGTAGCTTCACGGGCGTCGCCACCGTAATACATGGCCGCCGCCTTGTTGTAGTTCAGCCGGTCGAAGCCAAAGAGGCCCTGGAACAGCAGGTTCAGCGTAAAACGTTTATACGTCACCGTATTGTTCCAGCCGATGGAGGTAGTGGGTATACCAGTGCCGATCACGTGGTAATCGCTGGCATCGATGGTACCGTTGTTGTCTACATCGAGGTAACGGGAATCGCCTGCTTTGGCGCCGTATAGCGCGGCCTTGTCATCGCCGGGCTTCCAGGTGCCGAGATAAGTGAGGCCCCATATGGCGCCGAGGGACTGGCCGGGCATTACCACAAATTCTGATTGCGGCGACATGCCGCCACCGATTTTGCGGTTGTTGGGATCAAAGATGCGGGTTTTGCCTTCGCCGAGCGAGATCACTTTGTTTTTCACGAAAGAGACGTTGAACCCTGCGTTCCAGTTCACTGCTCCACTGTTGATCACATCGCCTTCCACGGCAAACTCCCAGCCTTTGTTCTGCACGGCGCCCACGTTACGGGTAATGGAATTACCGCCAAGGTACATAGGCAGGTTTTCCTGCAAGAGCAGGTCGCGCGTGTCTTTTACAAAATAATCCACGGTAACGGCTACCCGTCCTTTCAGCAGCCCGATGTCGAGGCCGATGTCCTTTTGTTCGGTGGTTTCCCACTTAAGGCCTGGATTGCCGATGTTACCCATCACAAGCCCTACCACATGCGTGCTGTTGTTGAAAGATGCCGGTATATTAGAATAGGATGAAAGGGTGCTGTAAGGGCTGATGGCCTGATTGCCCGTGAGCCCCCAGCTGCCACGCAGTTTCAGGTTGCTGATGCCCCGCGCCTGCTGCATAAATGGTTCATTGCTGACTACCCATCCTGCGGAAACAGAAGGGAAATAGCTGTATTTATTACTGCCCTGGAATTTGGAAGAGCCATCCCGCCGCAGGGCTGCGGAGAGGAGGTATTTATCGTTGTACGCGTAGTTCGCGCGGCCTACCAGCGAGAACAATGCCCATTTCGAGTAGCCGGAACCGGGAGAACCGGGAGTTCCGAGAGCGAGGTTGTTCCACTGGAAATTTTCATAAGTGAGATTGGTAGCGCCGGCGGATGAATAATTGTAGGTTGACTGCTGGTATTCCGCTACTGCAGTGATGTCCAGGCTGTGTACCTTGTTAAACACCTTTCTGTAATTCAGCATATTGGTGTTCTGCAAAACAATTTCCTTGTTGGACCTGATAGCTGCGCTGGACACGTTATTATTAGTGATCTTTCCCCCGAAGTTTTTGTCTTCGTACTGGAGATAGTTGGCGCCGTATTGCACGTTGAAGGTCAGTCCGGGCAGGATGTCGAACTTAAACCCGCCGATCATGTTGGCCAGCATCCTGTCCCTGATATTGATCCTGTTGACGGTGAGTGCTACCGGGTTATAAAACAGGGAGCCAACGGGATCGCTGACCACGAAAGTGCCGTCCGGATTGTATACCGGTGTGGTGGGCGCCCAGGTGAGCGCCTGTGCCAGCGGGCTGCTGGGACCATCGGGCGGTATGTCCGCATTCTGTGCCGTGCTATAGGAACCGGTGATGTTCAGAAATGTGGAAACGACATTGGAGAGCCGGGCGTTGATATTGGAACGCAGGGTGTACCGTTTGTAAAAAGAGTTATTGATCACACCGTCCTGGTTGAGATAGTTACCGGAGATGAAATAACCGCTCTTGTCTGTTCCTCCGGAGAGACTGAGCAGGTACTCCTGCGCCGGCGCTGTCCGGAATATTTCATTCTGCCAGTTGGTACCACCTTTAGCGCGGAAGTCCGCGATCTGCGCGTCGGTGAATTTGGGCGTGGTACCTACTGCTACCGCGTGAGCGTTGGCCGTTTCCGCAAAGTCGGCCGCATTCAGCAGGTCCAGTTTTTTGATGACGGTGGAGGAAGACAGGCGTGTTGTGAAGTTCAGCTTCAGCCCACCTTTACCGCCTTTTTTGGTGGTGATGAGGATAACGCCGTTGGCGCCACGGCTACCGTAAATGGCTGTAGCGGCGGCATCTTTCAGCACCTGGATGGACGCAATGTCGTCCGGGTTGATAGCGAAAAACTCTGCACCGACAAAGCCGTCCACCACATAGAGCGGGTCATTGCTGCCGTTGATGGAATTGGAGCCACGGATGCGGATACGCACGCCGCCACCGGGCGATCCGGCGGAATTGGTCACCTGCACGCCGGTAGCACGCCCCTGCAATACCTGGTCGAGCCGGTTCACAGGCGCATCTTTAAAATCTTTGGACGTAATGGAAGAGATGGCATTGGTCAGCGTTCCTTTCTTTTGCTCACCATAACCTACCACCACCAGCTCGTTGATATTGGAAGCGGATGGTTGCAGGGCGACAGACAGCTCTTTTTTACCGTTGACAGGTATCTCCATTTTGTTATAGCCCAGGGAAGATACCACCAGCACGGCGTTGCCGTCAGGCACCGTGATCGCATACTCGCCTTTTACGTTGGTCACCACGCCTTTGGCCGTGCCTTTCACCTGTATGGTGACACCGGGCAGCGGCACGCCTTTTTCATCGGTGATGGTCCCTCTTACCTCCTGTTCAACCGGAGCAACCATCTCAGTGGTGACGGGCTTGCGTTTGACGATGACCACCTTATCGGCGATGCTATAGGTAAAGGGTTGCCCGCTAAAACAGGCTTCCAGCGCGCTTTTCAGCGAAGCATTTTTCAATTGCAGGTCCACCCTCCGCTCCTGCAGCATTTGTTCATCGGTATACAGGAAAGTATAGCCCGTCTGTTTCCGGATCTCCTGGAAGACCTTGTCCAGTGGCACATTACGTTGGGAGAGGGTAACTGTTTGAGAATACCCGGCCGCATGTACCTGCAGCAGGGCAACGGTCATTAGCAGCACCGTTAATTTCATCATCAGTAACGTTTTTTTCGATAATCGTGGAAATTTTTTGTCCCACGCGGCAGCACGACGCCGCCTGCTTTGGGAAAAAAGCATCAATTGCATACATTTGTATGGTTAGGGTAAGTAATGAATAATTGCCGTAAGCGATTGTACATACAGGACCTGACGTGACCGGGAGCGGTACCAGCGCTTCCGGTTTTTTTATGTCCTGTATGGGTAAAGGGATTGGTGGAAAGTTAAGGACCCATAAGTGTATCAGTTTTAGTGGAATATCAGGGCGATACGATAATCTGCCTGTCTTTGACCTCAAAATGTACCTCTCCGGTCATCTCCAGTATTTTCAGCACCTGTGACACCGGTACGTTCCGGGGTATGATACCGCGGAAGTGTGCAGGCACCGGCGCGGTGAACACCACGTCCACATTGTACCAGCGGGCTATCATACGCATCACCGAAGCCGCGTCGTTGCCTTCCAGCTGGATGTAGCCGTTTTTCCAGGCCACTGCTTCTTCTGTATTGACATGTTGCTGAAGCGACAGCTGGTCATGTTGTTTATCCAGCTGTGCTCCCTGTCCCGGCGCCAGCTGTTTGCTGTTGCCGTTGCGGCTTACTTTCACTGCGCCTTCCAGGAGCGTTGTTTTTACCACTGATTCATCGGCGTAGGCCATAATATTGAACTGTGTGCCCAGTACCGCCACTTCCATGCTGTCGTTATGCTGACCGGTGCGCACCGTTACCTTAAAAGGCCTGGTGTTGCGGGCCACTTCAAAGTAGGCTTCCCCGTTCAGTTCCACCTGTCGGGCGGCGCCTTTGAAGGCCACCGGATATTTCAGGGAGCTGGCAGCGTTGAGCCATACTTTGGTGCCGTCCGGAAGAGTTACCTGGAACTGGCCGCCGCGGGGCGTGCGCAGGGTGTTGAATTGTAAGATGTCCGGTTGGCCTGACGTAGCTGCGTACAGGAGCTGTCCGCCTGCCGGCTGACTGATTTTGGTGTTGCCTTGTTGTGTGAGCGTTCCGCTGGCGGCGCTATCGAGCGGCAGTTCCGTGCCGTCTGCCAGGATGAGCATGGCTTTATTGCCTCCGGGCGCCACGTCCCGCTTCACCGGCGAAGAGGCCACTATGGCTGGTGAATGCACCTTCGGCCGCAGGAGCCAGTACAAGCCGGCTGAGAGCAGCAACAATACCGCGGCGGCGGCTGGTATCCAGCGCAGGCGGCGCTGCGGACGCAGCGGCACAACGTTGTCTGTATGTTCCGGCTTATCGGCCGCCAGGATACGGCTGGCAACATCGTCCCAGTAGTCCTTGTCATAACCGGCGATGGCGCCGTCCGGCAGTTGCTCCAACAGCAGCGCTTCCACCTGGCGTGTCAGCACGCCGCTGTCATCTTCCCTGATCAGCACGGACAGTTCCTGCAGCTCCGCCGCAGTGGCATTTTGTTGCAAAGCCTGCCCCAGCAGGTAGGTAAGGCGGTCTTGTGTAGACAAATGGCAATCGTTTTTGACAGTTTAAACGTGGTTGATTTTGGTATGTTCTTCAAACGTGAAATACCCCCTCTGATAAAACAGACGCGCGAGCGGACATTTAGGACCTATCGAAAGAAAAAAAATTTTCACACCCGTAAAAGCCAGAGGACGAGGACGGGGAAAAGCATGCCGGATTGCTCCAGATGCTTGCGGATGGCGTGTAAAGAGCGCACAAGCGAATTTTTTACGGTATTGGGCGACAAAGACAGCTGCGCGGCGATTTCCGGTATTTTCAGTCCCTGCTCGCGGCTCAACAGGTAAATACGCCTGGCCTGCGGTGGTAGTTGCTGTACCGCCACGCCCACCTGCTCTTTCATAAAAGCATAGGCGATGTCTTCTTCCGGGCTAAAGACCGGCTCATCCGGCATCATCGTGGCCATGGCCTTGTGGTGTACCGCCTTTTTCCGCAGGTAAGTGAAGCACTGGTAAAAAACGATGCGCATCAGCCAGGAACGGGGCTGTTCTATCTCTTTCAGCTTGTCACGGCTGATCCATAAACGAAGAAATGTTTCCTGGAGAATGTCTTCCGTTACCGAAGCGGTTTTGGTGATATGCTGCGCCATGGCTCGAAACTGGGGCGCATACAGGTGAAAGAGCTCCCGGAAGGCCATTTCATCGCCTTCGGAGATCAGTTGAAAAAGTTCCTTGTTATCATGTGAGTTCGCCTGCATGCGGGACTGCCTTCCTGCTAAAGTAGCAAAATAATTGAAAGTTCTGTCCCGCGGTACACACTCCCGCAATTTAAAATCTTTTTATATTTTCCCGCCCGATATAAGAAAGATAATTTTATGAAAAGATATTCCACGTTATTGTTCGGCAGTATCGCCACCGTTTTCACTGCCTGTTCCGGCAGCAAACATATCTCCCGCCATGCTGACCCTTCCGTTATTGAGGCCTTTGTCACCAGCAGTGACCAGCAATACCTGTTAAAAGAACAAACCGGCCTCCGTTTTTCCGGAGCTAACGCCAACGGCTATACTACAATAACGATAGACCCGTCACAAACGTTCCAGCCGGTGGAAGGTTTCGGTTATACCCTCACCGGTGGCAGCGCGCAGCTGATCAACGCCATGAGCACCACGGCCAGGCGACAACTGCTGCAGGAAATTTTCGGCACCGGCAGTCTTCAACTTGGCGTCAGCTACCTGCGGATCAGTATCGGCGCTTCCGACCTGAACGCGACCGTTTTTTCCTATGACGACAGGCCCGCCGGGGAGACAGACGTTCCGCTGGCGCATTTCTCCCTTGCTCCCGATATGGCCGGCGGCACCGGATTGATACCGCTGCTGAAAGAGATACTGCGCATCAACCCCAAACTGAAAATCATGGCCGCTCCCTGGAGCCCGCCTGCATGGATGAAAGACAACGGTTCCTCCAAAGGAGGTTCGCTTCTTCCTAAATATTATGAAACGTATAGCCGGTACTTCATAAAGTATATACAGGCCATGGAAGCCGCGGGCATCCGCATAGACGCAATTACGCCGCAAAATGAACCGTTGCATCCCGGTAATAATCCCAGCCTGAAAATGCTGGCGGAAGAACAACGCGATTTCATTAAGGACCATCTGGGGCCGGCATTCGCCTCCGCCAACATCCGCACCAACATCGTGGTGTATGATCATAACTGCGACCGTCCGGATTATCCGCTGACCATCCTGGCAGATACCGCAGCAGCCAGGTACGTGCATGGCAGCGCCTTCCACCTGTACGCCGGAGATATCAGCGCGCTGACGACCGTACACAACGCGGCTCCCGATAAAGCCATCTATTTCACCGAACAGTGGACCGGCTCCAAAGAAACATTCGACAACAACCTCCGCTGGCATATTAAAAACGTGATCATCGGCGCCATGCGTAACTACAGCCGCACGGCGCTGGAATGGAACCTCGCCAATGACACCGCCTACAAACCACATACGCCCGGCGGCTGCACCCAATGCAAGGGCGCACTCACCATCAACGGCGACCATGTTGCCCGCAACGTGGCTTATTATATTATCGCACATGCGTCCCGGTATGTGCCGGCCGACGCTGTCAGGATCGGCAGCAACAACGAAGGCAGTTTCCACAGCGTGGCCTTCAAAAGACCTGATGGCAAAAAAGTGCTGATCGTATTCAATGACAATAACGCCGAAGCGTCGTTTAACCTTCGTTATCAGGACCAGCAGGCAGTAGTGGTTTTACCGGCAGCCAGCGTAGGCACTTATATTTTTTAGGAAGATCATAAAATAGTGGTTACCTCCGGGTATCCACTATCTACTCAACGGTCTCTTTTAGAAACCGCCTCGTCTTAATTTTGTACTCACAAACCAAAACAAGTTTATGAGAAACAACAGACGATGGAAATTCACCCTTGGCATGGGCATATGGTTACTGGGCACTTCTTTTTATTCAATGGCCCAATCCGCCCACTATGCCGTTAAAGTAGGCGATATGTCCGTCACCGCTTTGCTGGACGGCACCATACCCATTGATGCGACAAAACTTTTTGCCGGCGCAGCACCGGAAAAGATAACGCAGCTGCTGGACAATTCATTCCTGAAAAACCCTGTAGAACTTAGCATTAATGCGTACCTGATACAAGATGGCGGGAAAAAGATTTTAATAGATGCCGGCTCGGGAGAGCTCATGGGCAAGTACGGCGGTAAACTGACAGAAAGCCTGCAACAAGCCGGTATCCAACCGGAAGAGATCACTGATATCCTCATCACCCATGTGCATGCCGATCATTCCGGCGGCCTGGTGGTGGCCGGAAAAAAAATGTTCCCGAATGCTGTCATCCATGTACACCAGACAGAAGTGGATTTTTGGCTCAATGCTAAAAACAAGGCGGCAGCAGACCCCAAACATATGGGCGCTGACCCGCAAACCTTTACCAATGCAAAAAATGTACTGACGCCTTACCTGCAAAACAACCAGGTAAAAACATTCAGCAAAGAAACGGAGGTACTGCCGCATATCGTGGCCATACCTTATCCCGGCCATACACCGGGGCATACCGTTTATGTGTTGAGCAGTAAAAATGAAAAGCTGTATTTCTGGGGCGATATGATCCATATGTCTGCGGTACAACTTCCGGCCCCTGCCCTGCCCGATCATTTTGACGTGGACGTGGCCGCACAGCAGAAAAACCGTAAAACGTTCTACAATAAGGCTGCGCAGGAAAAACACCTGATTGCTGCCGCCCACATCTCTTTCCCGGGTATCGGGCACCTTCAGAAAAACGGGGATAGTTTTCTCTGGATACCTGTTCCTTTTAGTCTCGAGGGAAGAACAAAATAACACACAACCCGCCTGATGACATCATACGGCGGGTTTGCTTTTTTTAGGGCGTTTGTGGTATTTCAGGTCCCACAACGTCAGCTGGTTGAGTATTTTCAGGAGGTCAACGCCTTTTTCCGTTAAGGTGTATTCTACGCGCACCGGTGTTTCATTAAACGCTTCACGCAACACAATGCCATCTTCCACCAGCTCTTTCAGCTGCTCCGTCAGTACTTTCTTCGATATGATTTCAATCCGCGCGAATATCTCTCCGAAGCGGAGTTTCTTTAAACCGATCGTATAGATCACGATCGGTTTCCACTTTGTACCGATGGTGGCCATGGTACGGGTCATCGGGCAATTGTGGCAGATAAATATCTCATTCTTCATGAGGCTAAAGATACGGCAAGTAACGATGGTAGCGTATAGAGCGATATTATACTGTTATCTATTTAATCTATCGAAAGCATCCATAAATCTGAAAGCGCTGGTGACCGTCTCGCCTTCGCAACGCCAGTTTTCACATCTAAAGGAAATATTGCATTTTTTCTCCGTTATAAAACTGAAATCCCGGATGCCACCTGTCAGTACTCCGATGACAGAATCTTTAGCAAACACAGGCGAACCGGAATCTCCCGTATAGACGTCCAGGTTACACAAGAAACCACCGTATGACAACAGCGAACGCACCGCCGCTCTGGAAGCCACCTTCACGGGAAGCCCCAATCCGTAGCCAATAGAATAAATAGAATCTTCCTCCGCGGGAATTCTCCTGGAAACACGCATTATCTTTTCCTTTGACAACGGCTTGTCCACTTCCACAATCGAAAAATCCAATATTGAATCCCTGCTCATCACGCGCCTGATCTTTAATACATCTTCTCCCTTTATCAATACATTGGCTTTCAGGGAATCCTGCATAGAAAAGCCAAATACTATACAATAACGTCTATAATTGCTATTGTCTACGCAATGGCCGGCTGTTATCATCACTCTTTCCCCGATGGCAAAACCGGTACAATGGCTGTCTACCACCGGCTGAAAGGCAAAGTGTTCATTATCGCAGACCGTATGCCATGATTGCAGGCTTCCGCTTTCCCGCAATGTATAATTGCCATGCGGCGCTTTTGTCAACATGTTGGTGTCAATGATAAGGCCTACCCTGCCTGCCAGTTGTTTTATATCAGCAGACATCCTATAAGGGTCCACCCGGTCATCCTCTCCATATGTTCCATAGACCTTCAGCTTTTCCCGTTGTATCTGGTCTATAGAGATGAGCAGCTGCCGCTCCGTTAACCTGCGCAGCCCTTTCCTCTTCAGCAGAAACGGCGGTAAGGTATCCAGGCCGGGAATTTCCTGTCCCCGGTTGTTTCTCCTGAGCAACAGTTCCGTATATAGCTCTTCATAGGAATACTGCTGCCGTATAAACGCAGGGGAGGTCAGCTCCAGCATGGGGCTCATATCCAAATCGCCCGGACGCATCAACGCAGTATCGTTCCCGGGCACTAAGGCGACAGAATCTACAGCAGGAGGAGTTGGAGTGGCTTCGTGATTATTACAGGAAACAAATAGCCATACAGTAAAAAATACAACGATAGTTCGTTTCATGGTATTGGGGGGTTAATTAAAAATACACTATTTTAGTTACAAAATAACCGTCGACCTATTTCTGATATTCCTACAACATAAATCACATTTATAGACACCCAAAACCACTCCGATGAAAGGTATTTTTCCCCTATGCCTTTGGATGGCTGCTATGGTCATGCCCTGTCATGTGTCCGCACAATGGCCGCCGAAGAGCACATCCCGGCTAATTAACATCGAAATCAACAGCAAGGGGGCACTTATCAGTCCACTTCCTGTTACGCTTAATCCAACGGATAAAATTCAGTTTACTGTTCTCGGTTCAGACGCGGGGGATGTGGGACATATAAATGCATACCAACAAGCTTTGGTCGAATTTAAGAAATTGCTAAATAGTACAGCTGAGTACCTTCCGGCGTACAAGGCCTGGTTCAGTGATCCCACACAAACTGACGACGTGCAGGTACAGGAAATTGATAAAACGATCGCGTACTTGAATACACCGGACGAAGTACACCTGATAGCGCTGGCATCCAACCAACTGTTGCCGGTGCCCCGCAGCGATTTCGCATTCCCCGCAAGCCGGATCACTATCAATTATCCGGGTAAAAACCCAATCAACCTTCGACTATACCCGACAGACACCGGCGTTATTTCTGCCCCCTTTGCGGTAGATACGCTGGGGTACTTTAAGGCTGGCCAAACATTTACTTTTGAGATAACGCTAGTTGACAAATATAAAGAACTGGTCCTCGATCATTTCAACAAAACGCATGGCTATTTCCAGCGGGACGGAGAAAAAAACTGGCACCAGTTAATGAAAACGCTTCTCCTCCATAGGCTCTTAATGGACAGTGTAACAGCTATCATGCAGGATCACGCCGATGGAAAAATTAATGATGCCGCCTATAAAGACAGCATACAGAAACGGTGTACCCAGATTAATCAGGTCGACAAACTGTTAACTCAACTGAAGGATTCAGACAACAACCGTTGGTTAGCCAGCTGGCTCTGGTATACCGGCGGCAGGCCGAGGTTTAATCCGTTTGACTTTTCTGATGGCCAACCGCTTAAGTCTTATGCCGCTATAAATCTTAAAGCTGACACCTCTCAATACTTTGACAGTTTTATCACTGCGGTCAACAACGCGATAGAACAGCAACGCCTGCATCCCGGGCCTGGTAGTCCGGACACCATTTTGATGCTGATTGAAAAGAAAAAACAGGGAGAGGTAAAATTAGTCGATAAGAGCGCCAGCCTTTCATTTATTGAAAAACAAAATAATAAGGCAGATGCGTTCAGCCAATCCGAAAAAGTCCTCTATAAAGGCGTCTTGTTAATCAGCACAAAAGATCAACTAAGATATACAAGGTACCATGACAGGCAGAAAGGGTATATACTCTCTCAAAAATCGCCCAGGGACTATCCAGAGGACTATGCCATGCATATTGGTTTGGTAAATATTCCGGGAAACAAAATAGTCACGCTGGAGCAGCGCCTATCCGACTTCACGGAGAAGGCAGAGTTTTCAACGCAGCTACAGGAGAGCCTTGGCGCCCTATCCACCGGAAAATCCACGGTAACTGATGCTGCTAAGGTCATTACCGCATTCCTTGCCACCGCTGAAAATACTGCCGCGTTGCACGCAGTCATTAAAAAAGCGGCAGCAATGGGAGGTGCCGCGCCTTGTATTTATGCAGCCCAGCATACCTGGGAGTTGTATCATTTTGTCAAGACTAAATACAACGGAGACTTACCCGTACCAGAAAAGCTCACTCCCCAAACAGACAGCAGCCAATACCAATACACCACCATCCTTGCCGGTCAGGACGACAAAGCCGCTCCTTTCACCAACGAATACAGCATTATAGAACGTCTCGCATCAGACACCAGCAAAAAACAGATCGCCAAAGGGTTCCGCTACAACGTAGGCAAGCTCCGTTCCTTCGCCATCGGCGCCGGACTGGCCTTCGGCTTCTCACAGGTAAGACAGGTCAACGTGGATTCCGTGGGCGCGCTCTCTACCACTACCGATGCCGCCAGGGCTAAGTTTATTGTGGGACTGAAATATTACCCTTTCAAAACTTTCCTGAGAGACAATGGCATCTGCCCCAGGTGGCCGGAGCGCCGCTTTTCCCTGTTCGGTGGCTTTGAAGTACTGGACCCGCTCAACAATCTCTATCTCGGCATAGGCTATGATATTGTTCCGGGCCTGAACGTGAACGCGGGCGCCAACTTCTACCGCCAAAACTACTACCGCATACAAAACGACAGAATCCTCGACAAGTCCGCCCGGATGCCAGCTGTCGGCTATCTGGCCGTCACACTGGATCCGGAAGTTGTAGTGGACCTCATCAAATTAATGGCAAAGTAAAACAGCAACCCGACATGAAAACAATTCTCTCCATACTTACTGTCATTGCTTTTGTTTATCTGCTGTCCAACTGCGGAAAGAAGGAATTTGACGATATCAGCGGCAACAAAAAATTGTCCGGCCGCGTATACCTCATTGATACGCTTGGAACGGTGCAGGAACCACAGCTGCTCAAAAGTAAAAAGGTCTATATCCGTTACGATGGCACCGCTGCCAGTGACTACCTGTATTCGGTCGTCAGCGGTGCAGATGGTTATTTCACCTTCACCAACCTGTCTGCCCGGTCCTATACGGTATTTACAGAAGAAGTGCGCGCAGGTATTAAATATACAGACGCCCAACCCGTTGATCCCGGGCAAAAGGACTCCATCATATTGCGGTTAAAACCTGACACCTTGCAGCAACGGCTGTTAAACCTGATCGTGACGGACAAAAACAAAGAACGGGTCTCGGGCTCCATTGTCTACATATACGGCAGCCAGCTGGTGGCCGACAATGATACCGCCATTACAGGCGCCGGTGCTATCGTTACAGACACCACCGGCATTTATGGCAACAAATTACGTATAGGCCTCGGCGATGGCAAATACTACTTTAAAGCGAAACGGGTATTGTCAGACACCATACTGCGGTCTCCTACCCTGGTGAGCATGACCATCGCCGGCAACGGTCTCCGGGACATCAGCATCCCGGTCCAATAAACCGCTGCTGCTGAACGGAGCAGGAAGCAGCTAGTTTGTCCTGTTCCGTTCATCTTCATTACCAAAATCACGCTGTTTAAACTGAATATTGCTTTTGCCGAATTTATAACTCAGCGAAACCCTGAACCCTCTGGTATCACCATAACTGCGAACGGTGTTTTTAATGCCGTTGGAATAATACGTGATGAGCGGCCGTTGGGCGTTCAACAGGTCCTCACCGGTAACGGTCAGTGATAACTTCTTGTTGGCCATCAGGAACTTCACTGATACATCCAGGATATTCATCGTGGAAATATGGAAGATCTGGTAACGGCCCGGCAGCTGCAACGCATAATTGACACTGAAGAAGAGCGTCTTCGGCTTGTTCAGGGTAAAGTCATTGTTCGTATAACAGTAACCGTTATATCCGTCTGTTGAGGCGATAAATGCCGAGCTGGATTTAACATGCTGATAGTTCACGTTAAAACCGGTGAAGCTGCTCCACCACGGCCACGGGCTCACGTTATAATAAGTGGAAAATCCCAGCTGATACGTATTGCCATAATTCACGGGCGTCTGCCGGGTGATATTGGTCACGCTGTCCACAATAGAAAGCTCCTGCCCGAAATCAGTCACCTTTGAATAGTAGACGGCACTTACCCACTGCTGGTTTCTCACATAAGACAGTTCCAGGTTATCGATATACGAAGGCTTTAAGAACGGATTCCCTTCGGAGTAGAAATAAGGACTGGTACGGACAACAAACGGGTTCAGGTAATCAAAGTCCGGCCGGCGGATTCTGCGGCTGTAGTTGAGCGAGAAAGAATTTTTCTCATCAGGCACATACGTTACATATGCGGTGGGAAACAACTGCATATACCTGTTGGTGTTAGTCTGGTCCAGGTTTTTGGAATAACCTTTGGTTTGCGTGGCTTCTGCCCGTAAACCCAGCTGTGTTTCCCATTTCACGCCCAGCTTCCTGTTGGCAGAAAAATACAACGCCTCATTATATTCCTGGTAGTTAAAAACATTGGACTGATTGGTATTGAACACCGGGCTTCCGGTGTGATGGTCATATACCACCAGGTCGTTGTTGGTATTGGTATAGGAGACTTTGCCACCAAAGCTGACGTTCGCCCAGGCGTAAGGCAGGGACACATCCAGCTTGCCGGAGTAGTTATTGATTTTGTTGGCATTGGTGTTGGTGGAAGAGAAAAATGTGCCAGGCACAATGCTTTTGTCTGCGGCCAGTTCATTGCCGCTAAAGAAACGGCCGTCTTTTTTACGATAGCTGAAAAAGTCAACGTCCACGGTAATACGTTTTCCCTGCGAATCCAGTGCGAAAGCGTGGTACCAGTTAAGGGCGTTCATATTGGGTTGGTTATTGGCGTCAGCATTTGAGGCGATGTAGCCATTCACTGCTTTTTCTGTATTTCCGAAGCGGGTGGTCAGCGGGCTGTTCTCCGATGTTTTATCGGTAAAGCTGCCGAGGTATTTAATGCCGGTGGTCCATTTGGCCGTTAATTTATAGTCGATGCCCAAACCGGCGCTGAGCACATTTGTTTTGGACCGGTTGCTGATATCCTGCTGCCATTGTTCGTGCGGGTAAAATATCTGTCCTTCGGAAGTAGTCAGCAGTTGCTGTGTGCTTTTGCTGAGAGAAGCCTGCAAGGCGATTTTCCCGTGATTGTAGTTAAACAGTCCCTGGAGGCTTGCACCACCGTAGGTTTTCTGCGTATAGGCGGCGCCGATACTGGCGTCCCATGAATTAGCCCTGGCTTTTTTCAGTTTGATGTTGATCAACCCGCTGTTGCCTTCGGCATCATATTTTGCCGGTGGGGCAGTGATCACTTCTATGCTTTTAATGTTATCTGCCGGAATGGATTTCAGGAAAACGGCCAGGTCTTCGGCAGACATGCGCTGCAGATGGTCTTCCACCATCACCAGCACTTCCCCTTTTCCCACTATAGACACATTGTCCTGCTGCACCCTTACGCCCGGTGTGGCTTTCAGCGCGTCCAGGGCGGTGCCGCCGGTAGGCATGACCGCCTTCTCCACATTGAAGACCAGCCGGTCCACCTTTTGCTCCACCAGTTTCTTCGCAGAAGTGATGGTAACGCCCTGTAACTCCGTTCCCTCGTGGATTTCAATCGTTCCCAGGTCCATATCCCTGTCCAGCACCATCTCCCTGTCGAGGCCCGTATTCCCGAACTGCCTGATGACCAACCGGTAGGCGCCCTTCGGCGCTTTGAGGGAGAAACGGCCCAAACTGTCTGCCATGGCCTGTGCCGCCGGCACCGAATCCTGCTTTAGCAACCCCGCATATACGAAACCTACGGCTTCCTTACGTTGGTTGACAACCTTGCCGCTGACAGAAAATTGCTGGCATAATGCCTGGGAACCATATAAAACCGCTACCAGTAAAAAGAGTATTTGCTTCATGTGCTGTGATTAAATGTGGCACAAAACTGCGTGGTTTAGCTGCTTTCAGCTACTTTTATCGACAAACCCCTGCCGTTTTCCGACGAACCCGGTTTTGTATCTTTTGGGAAATGGATAGCTTTGTAAAAAACAGGCTAATGCTATATCGGGGCACATTATCGGGAAAAAGGGAATTATTGGTCCATGTTGTATTCTGGATACTGACCGCTTATTTCACGTTCGTTAAAAATCCTTTCTACGCCAAAATACTCGTGCCCGATCTGTTTTACACCACCTACGTGATCGTATTTGTGCTTACTTTCTACTTCCACTACTTTATTGTGATGAAGCAGGTGTTCAAATCATTCCGGTGGACAAAGCTGCTGGCAGGCCTGTTTATCTCCTATCTGTTCTTTACCGGCGCGAGATGGTTAACAGAGCAGGTGATCACCGGGGTACTGTTTAACCAGACAAACTACACCGATCCCACGTTTCTCAATTATATGCTGGACAACCTGCACTACAGCAGCATGCCCATTATCTTCAGTTCCTTTCTCTGGCTGGGCATCTATTTCATCCGGTTGCTGGAGTATAACAATACCATCCTGGAAGAAAATAAAAACACGGAGATCAAGTTCCTGAAGGCCCAGATCAACCCTCATTTTATCTTCAATACGCTGAATAATATCTACTCCATGGTTTATTTTCAATCGGACAAGTCTCTGACGGCGATTGAAAAGCTCAGCCAGGTAATGCGGTTCACCACATACGAATCGCAAAAAGAAAAAATCCGGCTGGCAGATGAGATCAGCTACATCCAGGCATATATCGAACTGGAACAACTACGGCACCAGGAAACCGGTTTTATACATTTTACCAGCCAGGTGGAGAATGAGCGTATTGAAATCCCTCCCTATATCCTGTCACCGCTGGTGGAAAATGCGCTGAAACACGGGGCCACGTCTGGCGAAACGCCCATTGAGATAACCCTCACCGCCAATTATCAACAGCTCATTTTTAAAACGTTTAACGAGATCGGCACCCAACAAAAAGACAAGCTGGGCGGCATAGGACTTGATAATCTGAAAAAACGGTTGCAAATTCATTATCCCGGCGCGCATCAGTTACACCTGACCCGCGACAACAACCGGTTCACCGCCGAACTGCAAATTCAACTTCCATGAAGAAAAAGATAAACTGTATCATATTAGACGACGAGCCGTTTGCCGTGAAACTGATTGCGGACTACGCCTCCAAAGTACCGCAGCTGAACGTGCTGTACGCCGACAGTGACGTGTACAAGGCCATTGAAGTGCTGAACAGGGAAACGGTGGACCTGATTTTCCTGGATATCCAAATGCCACAACTGACGGGCATCGAACTCATGCAGCTGTTCAATCAAAAACATAATTTCATCATCATCTCCGCCTATGCTGAATATGCACTGGACGCATTTCAGTTTCATGTAGTGGATTTTCTGCTGAAGCCGGTCACCTTTAACCGGTTTTACCAGAGCGTGGAGAAGTACTTCCGCTGGCAGGAAACCTTCCAGCCTGCGGAGGGCACCGATAATTCCCTGTTTGTAAAAGCTGACCGCAAACATTATAAAATCGCCACTGACGATATTCTGTACATCGAAGGGCTCAAAGATTATATCCGGATACATACCACGGAGGAAAAGATCATGGTATTGGAAACGATGAAAGACATCCTTGAAAAGCTGCCACCGAAGCTGTTTGTCCGTATTCACCGCTCCTACATCATCCCGCTGAACAAAATCAGGGTCATTGAAGGAAATCAAATTCAGATGGTTGACGGCACTTTTCTGCCTATCGGAGAAACCTACCGCAAACTGGTGGGAGAATGGACCACCAGATAAGATGACGCCTTCTCCCGATTTTGATGAAGGTCAATGCTTTTGAGTATTATTTATCAGAAATTTGGCACCGTAATTCATTCACCATGATGACAGTACTTGCGGACCTGATACAGGCAAAAGCAAAGCTGGACGAAGTTCAGCTGGAAGCGGCGATGGCCTGCTTTAAGCCGGTCACTGCCAAAAAGAACGACCTGTTACTCAGCGAAAACCAGGTCGCCGATAAGTTATATTTTATTAGTAAAGGGTGTCTCCGCCTGTATTACCACAACGAAAACCACGGCCTCTCCACCCGGTTTATGGCCTTTGAGCATACCTTTCTCACCTCTATCGTCAGCTTTATTTCGGGAAAACCCGCCCCGGAGTATATCCAGGCAGTGGAGACATCGGAACTGCTGGCCATCTCCCACCATGACTTCTTCCGGCTTCGGGAAACTATTCCGGCATGGGACAAAGTCTATATCTATATTCTCGAGTATGGGTTGACGGTAGTCACCTCCAAACTCAGCAGCCTACTGACACAGAATGCCTCAGAGCGGTACCGCAGCCTGTTACAGAACAACCCGGAACTGGTGCAGCGGCTATCCAATGCCAACCTGGCCTCCTATCTGAACATATCCCCTGAAACCCTCAGCAGGCTGAAGTCACATTAGTCATCAACCTATTATTTCAAAAAATATTTATGAGAAGCGATGAAGTAAAAAAAGGTCATCAGCGAACGCCTCACCGTTCCCTGTTGCGGGCCACAGGCCTCAAAGACGAGGATTTTTCCAAACCATTTATCGGAGTGGCCAATTCTTTCATAGAAATCATTCCCGGCCATTTCTTCCTGGATAAGGTGGCAGACATCATCAAAGATGAGATCAGGGCAAACGGCTGCGTCCCATTCGAGTTCAACACCATCGGCATCGACGACGGCATCGCTATGGGACATGACGGGATGCTCTATTCCCTTCCCAGCAGGGAGCTGATCGCCAGTTCAGTGGAGAGCGTGATGAATGCACATAAGCTTGATGCCATGATTGCCATCCCCAACTGCGACAAAATAGTTCCGGGCATGATCATGGGCGCGCTGCGGGTGGACGTGCCTACCGTTTTCGTTAGCGGCGGCCCCATGGCCAAAGGCTATACGAAATCGGGCACTCCGATCGATCTGGCCACTGCATTTGAAGCAGTCGGACAACACGAGGCCGGCAAAATAACAGCCGAACAGCTGTTGGACATTGAATGCAATGCCTGTCCCGGCGCCGGCAGCTGTTCCGGCATGTTCACCGCCAATTCCATGAACACCCTGATGGAAGCGATGGGCATCGCACTGCCGGGCAACGGCACCATACCGGCGCAGACAAAAGAGCGCGAAGCCCTTTACAGGGCGGCTGCCCGGCGGATTTGCGAGATCGCGAAAGATTCCGCGGCACGCGAACAGTTCAAACTAAAAAATATCCTGAACGCAAAAGCCGTCAGAAACGCTTTTGCCGTAGACATGGCGATGGGCGGAAGCACCAACACCGTGTTGCATATGCTCGCCATCGCCCATGAAGCCGGGGTTGATTTCCAGCTGAAAGACATCAATACGATTTCCCACAACGTTTCGCATATCGCCAAAATATCTCCCAGCCTGACGACCGTCCACATGGAAGATATCAACAGGGCGGGCGGCGTAAATGCGGTAATGAAAGAAATCAGCAAACGCGGCACTGAAGTGCTGGCAGACAATCTGACCATTACCGGGGAAACACTGCTGGAAAGAATTGCCAACGCGGAGATCGCAGATGAAAACATCATTCACCCTATTCACAATCCCTACAGCGCTGTGGGCGGCCTGGCCATCCTTTATGGCAACCTGGCCACCGAGGGGGCAGTCGTTAAAACAGCCGGCATTACCGGCTCCCGTGTTTTCACCGGTAAGGCCGTATGTTTCGACGGACAGGCAGATGCGGTAGCTGGCATCATGATGGGAAAAGTTCAGGCAGGTGACGTGGTAGTGGTCCGGTATGAAGGCCCCAAAGGCGGACCGGGTATGCAGGAGATGCTGACGCCGACGAGCCTGCTAATGGGCATGGGCCTGGGAAGCACCGTAGCGCTGGTAACAGACGGGCGGTTTAGCGGCGCCACACGCGGCGCGGCCATCGGACACGTATCGCCGGAAGCTGCGGAAGGCGGTATGATAGGGCTGCTGCAGGACGGCGATGAAATACATATCGACGTGGACAAGTACATACTGTCCGTCAACCTGTCTGATGAGGAGATCACCAACAGAAAAGCTGCATTTGTGCCGGTCAGGAAACCCTTGTCGTCCAGGTGGCTGGGCCAATACCGGGCGTTGGTGACAAATGCGGCCAATGGCGCTGTTCTGCGGACGGACTTATAGTGCTGAAGTTGTAACACCATACTTCTGCCTGAACGCAAAATAAAAGTGGGACAGGTTTTCAAAGCCCAGGTCCAGGTAGAAGTCCGCCGGCCTTTGTTGTTTATGCCTGATGAGGTAATGTGCTTCCTCCAGCCGTCTTTCTTTCAGCCATATTTTAGGGGTGGTGCCGAATGTTTTCGCGAAATCACGTTTAAAGCCGGAGAGGCTTCGCCCGGTCAGTCTGGCCAGGGTGGCCACCGGAACGTTGAACATATAGTTCTGTTGCATAAACTCCTGCAGGTCTATTTTGTGCGGCTCCGAAAAATCAAACAGCAGGTTTTTGAAATCCGGATTGCTTTGCAGCAGCAGTTCTATGGCCTCTCTGATTTTCAGGTCTGCCAGTTTGGGAGTAGCTTGTTTAGTGCGGTTAACATAAGGGGACAGCGACAGAAAATAACTCTTGAAAAACTCGTCCGGTTTGAAGAACAGTTTTTGATTGTTCCTGTATCCCTTACTGACGCTGATTTTGTTTTCCGCCGCGTAGCGCCGCAATGCCTCTGTATCGAGTGTGATAGCCAGGAACTGATAGTTTCCTTCTTTGGAGGGATATTTAATGGTGCGGATGAGCTGATTTTTAGGGACAAACACCACGGTATTTTCCCGGATGATGGCCTGACCATCAGCATGGAACGCATGTGTCTCCCCTGCGAGTTGAAACCCCAAAAAATGTTCGGGTATAAACTCTTCATGTCCTCTGTACTTTTCAAAAGCGCAGGAATAGACAAACCTGTCAAATATGATTTCAGATGTTGCTTCCATAATACGAATATCGCGGAAATCCTAAAGATTTCCGCATGCCCCGGCCATGGCAATTTCTTTGTCCTGTTCCGGTGTGCCACCGGACGAGGCTATGGCGCCAATGATATTTCCTGTTTTGTCTTTTATGGTGACACCGCCTGCAATGGTCAGCAGGCCGTCATTGGCATTGATCATGCCGTATCCGTTCATACCGGCGCCGGCAATGATGGCGCCCATGACATCGGTGTCCACGCCAAACATGACCGCCGTTTTAGCTTTTTTCACAGCGAAGTCTGCCACGCCATATACGCTGTTCCAACGCCCGAAAGCCACCAGGTGGCCGCCGGCGTCCACCACGGCGATGCTTACCGGCGTGTTCAGTTCTTTTGCTTTTTCTATGGCGGCCGACAAAGCATTTACCGCACTGTCATATGTAATATTCATCTTTTGTTTTTTTATGGTGGATGATAAAAGAAATGCACAGGCAAATGCCTGTGCATTGCCCTAACTTTTTACTGACCAGGCGTCACTTTGCAGTTGTTTCACAAAATCTTCTGTTTCTTTCGGATGCACGTTTCTAAAGTTAGGGGTTTCGTCAAGCGCCACATTTACAATGACGTCTGCCATGGATTCGGGGTTTAATTGATGTGCGAGGGAGTCAGCAACTCCATCGAATGCGCTTGCCGGCGTGAAATTAACGGCCGGATCATACCAGCGGCCAATGGAATCCGCTCCCCGGTCGTTAAAGCCTGTCCCGAAAACACCGGGATTACAGGTGGCAATTTTAATATTAAACGGGGCCAGTTCTGTTTTCAGTCCCTCTGCAATAGCTTCCAGCGCGTGTTTGGAAGCACAGTATGCCGCCACGTAAGGCACGGTCCACAGACCTCCCATAGAGGACGTGAATACTATCTTTCCTTTCTTCTGTTGGATGAATTTTTTAATGAACCCCTGTGCCAGTTCCAGGGCGCCGAAAAAATTCACATCGAACATGGAGCGTACCAGTTCCAGCGGTTGTTCCGCTATAGGACCGCCTTCCATAATACCTGCGTTGCTGATTAAAATATCGATGTCATATTTTTTAAGCACATAGGCGATATCGCGGGAGTTGGTCACGTCCAGTTTGTCTACCGTGAGTTCTATGCCTTTTTCCGCCGCTTCGCGGATCAGGTCGCTCATTTGCGGATATACCTGCGTTGTGGCAATGACGTTATTTCCTTTTTCCGCCAGTTTAAACGCGGCAATTTTGCCAAACCCGCTGGCTGCACCTGTTATTAAAATGGTTTTGCTCATATACCGAGAGAATTAGTACACCACAAAGTTGAACAAACCAGTTACAAAATAGCTTGGTGAAACGTCCAAAGATATATTGCTGAGAAGACCGGGCGGGGGTGTTTTCGAAAGAATTGACTTTTTTGCCTATTTTTAGGGTTATGAGGATGACACCAACACTTTAATACTTCTTCTTTTGTACTGTAGCGCGCCTGATCACAGGTGTGATATAATTCTATTTGTTCATGCTCATCATTTTTTTATGGAAGAAGTATTCAATGCAACCCAGATAAAACAGTTTATTGAAAAAGGTTTTATTCGTATAGACGATGCCTTTAGTACCGCCCTTGCTGCTGAGGTACGGGATATTTTGTGGAACGACCTTGGCGTTGGTCCTGACCCGTCTGCCTGGAAGCAGCCCGTTATCCGGCTGGGCATGTATTCCCAGCCCCCTTTTGTACAATCAGCCAATACACCGGTATTGCATACCGCTTTTGACCAGCTGGTGGGAAAAGACAGGTGGCTGCCTTGCAGGAGCATGGGTACTTTCCCGGTTCGTTTTCCATCCGTGGAAGATCCGGGAGACACTGGCTGGCATGTAGATGCCAGCTTTGGCGATAATCAGGTGAATTATCTTGAGTGGCGGGTCAACTGGCATTCCAGGAACAGGGGGCTGCTCATGTTGTTCCTGTATTCCGATATCGGAGAGGACGATGCGCCGACAAGGCTTCGTGTGGGGTCGCACCTGGACATTGCCCGGCTGCTGCAACCGGCCGGAGAACAAGGGATGACTGTTCTAGAGATAGCGGCACAGCTTCCGTCGTTGCCGCTAAGGGAAGAAATAATCGCTGTCGGTAACGCCGGTACAGTATACCTCTGCCATCCTTTTCTGGTACACGCGGCGCAGGCACACCGGGGAAAAACGCCAAGGTTTCTGGCGCAGCCGCCGCTGCTGTTGAAAGACAGGCTGATGAAAATGGAACGGGCATGCCCCTACGCTCCTGTAGAAGAAGCTATCAGACTGGCATTGGGCAGCTAATACAGATGCGCATTTTTTCTTTAACACACAAAAGCCATGTAACTGAAGCCACTCAATCAAAAAGCCGTTCAAACTTTTGGATTCTCTTCAGGTTGCATGGCTTTTTGTATAACAATATACCTGAAAAATAAGCGTCGTTTTAACACTAGCACACTACGACCAGTCCCGTACATCGCCCATCCACAGCCATTTTGAATACTAATTGAGCAATTGCTGGTATTATTTTACCGGTAGAAGGAATTTGCTGCCGGCGATAGTATTTATTTTATAATTTTCTGTCAACGTCCCTGAAAAAAACAATCGATTGATGTATCAACCAATACGTTCCGCGTTCAGAAACTATATCTGGTTCACCGGATTGATGTTTGCCACTACCACAGCCACTGCGCAAGCGCAGACGGGCATCATGCCTGCTGCCGAAAGGACTGCCAGCATCACCGCCCGTTGGGACGACAGGGCGCAATGCAGCGGTCAGGCCGGCAAGCCCGACGGGCCTGTATTGTGGTACCGCCGTCCCGCACGCGTATGGGAAGAGGCTCTGCCGGTAGGCAACGGCCGCATGGGCGCCATGATATTCGGCGGTGTAGCGGACGAACGGATACAGCTAAACGAAAGTACATTATGGGACGGCTACCCGAGGGACGCAGACAATCCCGAGGCCTTAAAAGCATTGCCGGAAGTAAGACGGCTGCTGTTTGAAAACAAAAACAACGAAGCCGTAAAACTCGCCAGCAAAACCATGCTGGGCGTGCCCGAAAGGATAAAACCATACCAGTCGCTCGGTGAGCTGTGGCTCGATCAACCGACTACCAGCGCAGAGAACTACAGTCGCAGCCTCGATGTTTCCACCGCCGTGGCCACCGTAAAATACACTGCTGACGGCGTAACCTATACCCGGGAAAGTTTCGCCTCTTTCGTTGATAACGCCGTCGTAGTAAGATTTACCGCCAGCGCGCGTGACAAAATAAACTTCCGCTTTACGCTTAAACGGCAGCAGGACGCACAATGCGTTCCCGATCCGAAAGATGCTACCGCGCTTCTGCTGGAAGGCCGGCTACCCATTAAAGACACCACCGGAAATCCCCGTGGGATAAGGTTTGCAGCCCGCGCGAAAGTCGTGAACAATGGCGGCCGTGTTTACATCAACAACGGCATCCTGTATGTGGAAAATGCCACCGATGTCACTTTATATATAACCGGTGCCACCAATTACCCCGGGTTGAAAAACCTGGCCAAAGGTGTTACCACCGTTAGCACCGACCCGGTACAACAAAGCAGAACTTATGCTGCCGCAGCAGCTGCCAGGACATATACCGCTTTAAAATCAGCGCACATCGCAGCTTATAAAAAGTATGCCGACAGGATGACGCTGGATTTTCATACAGGCGACACCGTAGCCGCCGCGTTGCCTACCGACGAACGGCTGGAATATGCACGCCGCACGGGCAGTCCCGATGCCGGCCTCGTAGCCTTGTATTTTCAGTTTGGCCGCTACCTCCTTATCTCCAGTTCCCAACCGGGGCATATGCCTGCCAACCTGCAGGGACTCTGGGCCTGGCAGATGACGCCGCCATGGAATGCAGACTACCATACCAATATCAACGTACAGATGAACTACTGGCCGGCTGAAATCACCAACCTGAGTGAACTGCACCAGCCGCTGTTTGATCTGGAAGAAGCGCTCGTCAAACCCGGCGCACGCACCGCGCGGCAAACCTACGGCGCCAAAGGCTGGGTGGTACATCACCTGACCGACGCCTGGGGATTCACCGCACCCGCCGACGGTCCCCAGGGTATATGGCCTATGGGCGCGGCATGGCTGGCACAGCATCTTTGGGAACATTACTGTTATACCGGCGATAAAACATTCCTGTCACAACGGGGTTACCCGCTCATGAAAGGCGCAGCGGAATTTATGCTCGACTTCCTCGTGGAAGCGCCGGCAGGCACTGTATGCCCGGGCAAACTGGTCACCAACCCCTCCTACTCTCCCGAGAATGCGTTCCTGCTGCCCGATGGCACCAGCTCTGTATTTACCTATGGCGCCACCATGGACATAGAAATCATTCACGACCTGCTGAGCAACTGCATCGCTGCGTCCTCCACACTGGGCATAGATGCTGCTTTCCGGGAACAATGCGCTGCCACGTTAAAGCGGCTGGCACCGGTGCGTATCAGTCCCGCTACCGGCCGTATTATGGAATGGGCGGAAGATTACCCCGAAAAAGAGCCGCATCACCGGCATACCTCCCATCTTTTTGGCTTATATCCCGGCAACCAGATCACCATGGAGGGCACGCCTGAACTGGCCGCAGCAGCACGCAAAACACTGGAAGGCCGCGGCGATGACGGCACAGGCTGGAGCCTCGCCTGGAAAATCAATATGTGGAACCGCCTCCATGACGGCAACCACGCCTTCCGGCTGCTGTCCGGACTGCTCACCAAAAAAACACTGCCCAACCTGTTCGATAATCATCCGCCCTTTCAGATCGATGGCAACTTCGGTGCCACCGCCGCTATCGCAGAAATGCTGCTGCAAAGCCAGCACAGGAAAAGCGATGGCACCTTTGAGATCGCGCTGCTGCCCTCCCTGCCTGATGCGCTGGCATCCGGCCGTGTGACCGGCCTATGCGCACGCGGCGGATTCGTGATCGACATGGAATGGCAAAACGGAAAACTGCTGCATGCTACCGTCACCTCGAGGCTCGGCGGAAACCTGCATATTAAAACAAATGATTCGTCCGCCAGTTACATCACCCGGAAAAACGAAGTCATCAAACTCAACAGCCAATTATCTAAAGTCATGTAAAACCAAAACAATAATTTTTTCATCGTTTATGCAAACCTTTGCATAAATAAAACCAACAAACCAAACCAACATCGCCAGTATTCCAAACACGTTAGGAAAAAACTTTTAAACCTACAGAATGTACAACATGAGTAGCCTGACAGGCTATTCCGGGTATTGCTTTATCACCAGACATCTATCATTCAAAAAATCGTTTTATGGGAGGAATAGTAAAAACAACTATTGCCACAATGCTCTCCATTTGTGCTATGTTTATGCAAACGTATGCTCAACAAAACACCGGCCATGTAAGCGGAACAGTTAAAGACGCGGGCGGTTCACCACTTCCCGGCGCATCTGTGGAAGCGGTGTCCAACGGCCACCGCGTGAAAGTCGCCATCTCCGACAGCGTCGGTAAATTCACCTTCACCAACTTACCGGCAGGCAACTACACCTTCAGCTCCCGCATGATCGGCTACGACGCCAAATCATTTGCAGGATATAAAATCATCCAGGGCAAAAACCCGGAACTATCGCTGGTACTAACGTCTACCGTCAGTGAACTGACCAGCGTGGTGGTAGTGGGCTATGGCACCCGGAAAAGACAGGACGTTACCGGCGCAGTAGCCAAGGCCGACCTGCAGGTGCAGAAACAATCCCCCAACGCCAACGTGATGTCTTCTTTAAGAGGCACAGTGCCCGGTCTCACCGTCGGACAGGTGAACAGGGCCGGCAGCGACCCTACCCTGATGGTACGCGGCAGAAACTCCATCTCCGGCACTACCTCCCCGCTGATCGTAGTGGACGGCCTGATATACCGGGGATCGCTCACCTCCATCAACCCGTCAGATATCGCCAGCATCGACCTGTTGAAAGATGCCAGCGCTGCTGCCGTGTATGGCTCCCAGGCGTCCAACGGGGTGGTGCTGATCACCACCAAAAGCGGCGCCAGCGGGATAGACAAGCTCACGGTAGACTACAGCGGGTCCTACTCTATGCAGGAGATGACCAAAAAAGACATGAGACCTGCCTCCGGCGCCCAGTATATACAGAAGCTCGGCGACTGGTACCTTACCGAAAGCCGTGATCCCAACGATCCCACTAAAATGAACCCTAACTGGGACCCCACTACGAAAATGCCCGGCATAGAAGGCGACAACTATAAAAACGGTTATGAAGCCAACTGGTGGGACTTAATGACCAACTCCCGCCCCAGGATACACAACCATAACATCGGCTTGAGCGGAAGGTCAAAGAAGATCCGTTTCTATTTAGGTTATGGTTATTTTGATCAGGTGAACCTGGTTAAAAATGACGACTACCGGAGAAACAGCATCCGGCTCAACCTCGAAGCCAAACCCGCAGAATGGCTGACAGTAGGCGCACAGACAGGTTTGTCCATCAACGATTACAGCGGCGTGTCGCCCACATTCTCCGATATCATGTTCCTGAAACCGTACAACCTCCCCTTCGATCCTAAAACAGGCCAGATGCTGGAGTTCTACGCGCAAACCACTACGCCCACCGCGCTGGAAGTACTCAGGCGTTCCAGGGACCTGGACCGAAACATGAACATGATCGGTAACTTCTTCGTCAGCGTGGACATCCCGCAGGTCAAAGGACTGAACTACCGCGTGAACTTCGGTAACAACTACATCTATACGAACAGGTTCAACTACAATGCGCCTAACGTAGAAGCTACCGCCTACAAAACATACATGACCAATTATTTCCTGACGATAGACAACATCCTGACCTATAAAAGGGACTTCGGGAAACACGGTGTAGACCTCACTTTGCTGTATGGCGCGGAAAAAAACAAACATGACGGCAGCAGCACGTCCGCCGGCGGCATCACCAACGGCGTACTGTCCTACAACAGGCTGGACGTGGGCGATCCGGCACGGCTCACCGTTTCCAACGACATGGACATACTCCCCTGGCAGGAAACAGCGCTGTACCAAATGGCCAGGCTCTCATATTCGTTCGATAAAAAATATATCCTGACCGGTACGGTAAGAAGAGACGGTTTCTCCGGCTTCTCCGCCACCAACAAGTGGGCTACTTTCCCATCCCTTGCATTCGCCTGGCGCCTGAAAGAAGAAAACTTCCTGAAGTCTGCCAACGCTGTCAACGACCTGAAACTGAGACTGTCTTACGGCGCTACCGGCAACAGGACCGTCGGCCGCTACCAGACCCTTTCCCAGATGACCGTAGGATTGTCCAGCGGTTACCTCTACGGCACCTCCGGCGGCGCACAACTCGGCTCCTTCCTGAGCCAGTTGCCTAACTCCGGCCTGCGCTGGGAAACCACCAAATCGTTTAACACCGGCGTAGACTTTTCCTTCTTCGACAACCGGCTGTTTGGCTCACTGGACCTGTACTTCTCCAATTCCACCAACCTGCTGAACTCCAGGGCCACGCCTACCATCACCGGTTTCAACAGCTTCCTGATCAACATCGGTAAAATCCAGAACAGGGGACAAGAACTGAACATCACCGGCGTACCCGTGTCCAACAAAAACTTCAAATGGGAAGTGACCGCCAACTTCTTCCGGAACCGCAACAAAGTGCTGGACATCGACGGTACCAAAAATGACCTGATCAACGGCAGCGATCCGATATTAAGCTACTTTATCGGTCAGCCTTACGGCGTCGTATACGACTATAAGATCACCGGCATGTACCAGCTGGGCGAGCAAATCCCCGCCGGCCTCGCCGCACAAGGCTTTAAAGCCGGGCAATACCGCGTGGAAGATGTGAACGGCGATGGAAAGATCACCCCGGAGGACAAACAGATATTAGGCAAACTCGATCCGTCCTACAGCCTGGGCATCTCCAACAGCTTCCAGTACAAAGCATTCCAGCTGAAGTTTTTCATCAACACTATCCAGGGCGGCAAAAACGGGTACCTCGGCGCACCCGGCATTATGCTGCAAAACCCTGACAATATCCGCAACAATAACGGCTTTGTATACGACTACTGGACACCTAATAATCCGAATGCCAAATACAGAAGCATCGCAGCATATGTTGCCACGCTGGGTGAAAACTTCGGGCCTTATGTGTCCAGAAGCTTTATCCGCCTGCAAGACGTAACGCTGACCTATACCCTGCCCGAGGGCCTGCTGAGCCGCCTGAAAATACTCAAGGCAGCCAGCGTGTACGTGAACGCGCAGAACCTTCTCACCATTACCAAATGGGACGGCTGGGACCCCGAGTCCAATCCTTCATCCAGCCAGCGTTCATCGCTCGGTCTGAGAATGCCGGGTGGTATGGGCCTCGACCAAAACGGTTATCCCGTGATGAAGAACTACTCCCTTGGTGTAAACGTGACATTCTAATGCTTCAACCGTAAACTTTCAGAACATGAAACCAAAAATCTTCATATACCTCCTTTGTATCGGAGCAGCATTATCTTCCTGCAGCAAGAGTTTCCTGGATGAAGACCCGCTGTCTATCTATACACCGGACAACTCCCTGCAAACCTCCACGCAGTTCCAACAGGCCACCAACAATCTGTACAACGGCGTGCGCAACATCTACATGGGAAACATCAACCTGGATACATATTTCGGGCTGTATTACGCTACTGACTTCGCTTACAACGGCACCGACTATGACCCCGCCGCCAAGTTAAATGCCTATAAGGCCACCATGGTGCCCACCTATTTCATTCCCGGCAACATGTGGACGGCGTTCTATAAAATCATCACCAATGCCAACCTGATCATCAGCCAGGCATCTAAATCCACTAAGCTCAGCGATGCCGATAAAAACAGTTTCCTGGGCCAGGCTTTGTTTTTCAGGGCCTATTCCTACAACGTGCTGGCCAACCTGTACGGCGGCGTTCCCATTGAGCTGAACGAACTTTCCGGACCACGTTATGATTACGTGCGCGCCAGCCGCGAAGCCGTTTACCAGCAATGTAAAAAAGACCTGCAACAGGCCATCGGCATCTTGTCCGATATCAACCAGGTACCGGATGGCACCGTGAACAAACAGATCGCCAAACATGTGCTCACGGAGGTGCTGATCTCCCTGAAAGACTATGACGGCGCCATTTCCAGCGCTTCCGACGTCATTAACTTCAGCGGCGTGTCCCTGATGAACAGCCGCTTCGGCAGAAGGGCCAATTTACCCGGCGACGTGTACAGGGACCTGTTTGAATACAACAACCAGAACTACAGCACCGGCAACCACGAAGGACTGCTGGTGATACAAAGCACGCTGAACAACTCCGCCTCCGTGGGCGACCAGTCGGCCTGGGCAGTCGTTCCCAGTTTAACCGGCGTCAGGATCACAGAAGCCACCACTAAAACCAAAATGTCTATCCTGTTCAACGCCAAGTTTGTGGACAGCGTTTCGTCCAACGGTATCGGCTGGATACGCCCTACCTCCCATTTCTTCTATGAAATATGGACGCCTGGCGACATCCGTAACTCCTCCTACAATATCGTGCGGGACATCCGCATTTCCGGCGTGCCTGCCAACTCTCCGGACTATGGCAAATGGTACGTAAAAGACGGCTATAAAGCCAAAGTAGCGCCGGCGGACTTCAGGGACACCATCCGGAATTTTTATCCGGTGATCAGGAAGATGTCCCCTTCCGCAGGTGATTTTGTGTCTGTAGCCGGTCCTTCCATCCTCACCAATGTGACCAACCCCTTCGGTGGATTCTTGCTGAACGGCGCCTCCCGCCTGTTTATGCAAAAGTACATGGCCCGCGTGGCAGAAACTTATCTGCTGAGGGCAGAAGCCTATCTCGCCAAAGGAGACGCCCAAAAAGCAACGGACGATGTGAACGTGTTGCGGATCAGAGCGGGCGCCACACCAGCCACCGCGGCAGAGATGAACCTCGATTACATCCTGGATGAACGCCTGAGAGAGCTGTACATGGAAGAGTTCAGGGCAGTGACGCTTACCCGTCTGGGAAAACTCTACGACCGGGACAAAAAATACAACCCTAAGTCAGGACTGACGATTGAGCCATATCACAACCTGTGGCCAATACCTTCCACTGAAATCACACAGAACACCGGCGCAGTGCTGGAACAGAACCAGGGTTATTAATTAACCGGTAACATACAAAAGACGGGCAGGCATCAGTTGCCTGCCCGTCTTTTTTTTACAAATAATAACAATAATTAGGATGCCAAACAAAATACCATCAACTGCAGCGACATTTCCGGACCGATGAGTTATATTAGCTCAAACTGGAAATCCTATGTCCCGGCATCACTCCCCTCAAAACAACGCTACCGGCGAGCAGGCCGTCCTTTCCTTTAATGATTTGCTGGCAGCTTTCGAAGCCCAATTCAATGATCGCCTTTTTCCGAAAAACCCCGCCACATTATATGAGGCAGTTGAATATTCATTAAGCAATGGTGGCAAACGTATCCGTCCCATATTATGCCTGATGGCCAATAACCTCATGGGACCTGTTCACCTGGATGCTTTTTTAGCTGCCAACGCGGTGGAACTCTATCATAATTTCACACTGGTACATGATGACATTATGGACCACGCACCACTGCGTCGCGGGCAACCTACCGTCTATAAAAAATTCAATACCAATACCGCCATCCTCACGGGCGACACCTTACTGCTCTATGTCTTCGAATACCTGAACTGTATACAAGGCGACTACAAACAGGCTGTCACGGCAACATTCCTGGAAGCCGCACTGGCGGTAGGCGAAGGCCAGCAAACAGACCTGGACATGGAAGCCCTGCCGCTCAGCACCATTTCATATAACGACTACCTGGACATGATCACGATGAAAACAGCCGTACTCCTCGCTGCCAGTCTGCAAATAGGCGGCATGATAGGCGGCGCCGGCGAGGAAGACCAGGAACACCTGTACGCCTTCGGTAAAAATATCGGGACCGCCTTCCAGATACAGGACGACTACCTCGACTGCTTCGGGGACCAGGTAAAATTCGGGAAACAAATCTGCGGAGACATTCTGCTCAATAAAAAAACCTTCCTGCTGCTGAAGACTTTCGAATCAGCCACCCCGGCCCAACGTTCACATCTGGAAGAACTCATGGCAGACAACACTATTTATAAAATTGCACCGATGGTACAGCTGTATAAAGACTGTAAAGCGGACCAATGGGCCATCCACGAATGCCAACGGTATCAGGACATCGCGCTGCACCATTTGAAAAGCATCTCTGTACCGGAAGCGCATAAACAGGCATTATTGAGCTTAACAGACATGTTACTGAACAGGGCGCATTAAACCGATGCGCCCCTAGCCGTCCAATGCATTTTTTGCCGTTTGCGCGTCCGGGAATCCGGTCAGCGAATTATACCTGTCCAGCCCCGAAGAGATAGAGCGCCATCCGTTCAGCGTCATGCTGAAGTAATGCACCCTGTTGACCACTGCATCCTGCCAAGGCCCGAAATCGGGCAGAAAACGTTGCAGGTACTGAAACTCGTTCAGGTATTCGTTGTGGATATGGAGGATCTGCCGCACGGCCTCTTCAAAGGAAAGGTTTCCTTGATGCTGTATTACCTTCAACACGTTGTAATAAATAGCGTCTGTGGCTTCGTCTTTTGAAAACGACTGCACTTCGTTGAAACACACCATCATGCGGACCGTCAGCGCCTTGAGGCGTTTTATGACCGGATGCTGATGTACCTCTTCCGGAAGTATCAACCCTGTTTCCAGGTCCAGTAATTCCAGGAAAGGATACAGGCACAAGGAATCTTCCCGGATAGCCAGGTTTTCTTCCACCGTGGGAAATATTTTCAGTGATTTGTAATGCTGTTCCTGCTTTAGGCCATTGAAATACCTTTGCAGGCCCTCCGTAAACCGCGTCATGGATTCCTGCGGCACGAACTGTACCAGTTCCTCCCGCAGCGTGGCGAGCAAGCCACCCAGCGGGATACCGGCGTCGTCGCCGCTGAGCGTGCCTTTCAGCACCGCAAGACTTTGCTGTTCAATAAAACTGATTTCTTCGGGGCTGTATTCTTCATACTTGTCATCATTGTAAAGTGTCCACAACATCAGGCGGCAGGCAGGCCGCAATCGCTCCAGGCTGGCCGTAGGGAACCAGTGGGAGGCAATATGCGCCGTTTTGGTCTTCTTATACTTTTTTCTCGTGAGAGGGTCATCTTTGTACAAAGGCAAATACGTACCATCAATCCATTCGTTGTCAGTAATTTCCTGCATGACTGCTGCATAAGGGTTCTTAAGCATAGGAAAAGGATAGTGAAACTGCGAAACGGCCAGAACATTAGTCGTATTCATAAGAAAAGGGTTTGGATGATGGACAACGGGATAGTAGGACTGCCAATTAAATTTAAAACAATGCAGAGCAGCCCCATTTCAGTACCAGTAGTTTCTTACATGAAAATTCCCCCGGGAAAAATCCCGGGGGACACATATTCTTGCTTTATTCTGTATTTGTTGGGAGGCGTAAACTATTATCTGACCACGGCACCTTCCGGCGTAACCCTTACTGTCACTGTCTGACCGGCGTTTACCACCACGTGCGGCCATTTTACAAATGCGGTACGCGGCAGCGGCACCGCAGCCTCACGGTTGTTCTCCGACAACAGTGACACTGATGCATCATACGCTGTCGGATTGGTGACTGCTATCACCATGACATCTTTTTCTGTTGATACCACCCGGGCCGTCACATGATCAAAGACGTATACTTCTTTTTTGTCTGTGTTGACATAGATACCCGGTATTTCCAGTGCCATGAGCATGCCGGCCGTTTCCGTCCACGAGTTGCGCGTGTTGATAAAATTGCCGGTGCTCTCTTTGCCTTCCGCATCGCTGGGCTGTATACGTTCCATAGACGAACCCATGAGGTTGTTGGTGGTGATATGGCCGGGCATGTTCACCGCTTCTGCATGCGCATGCTGGATATCCCGCAGGAGATCAGCATACAGCGGATCGCCGGTAGCGCGGAACAGTCTGAACAACGCATCACCGGAAGAAGTGCAGACACCTGGCGCAGCGTGTTTATTCTGGATACTGGCCCATACCGCGCCGGCCATATGGCTTTTTAACTTGTCAATAGCGCTTCCGGACGGAAAAACAGGGTCATAGGAAAGTGCCCATGTAGCACAGAGGGCGGCCTGTGTTGCTGCCTTTTGCAGCCAGTGCCGTTCCCCTGAATACTCATACATGGACACCAGCGACTCCAGCAGACCGAATGCCGATTCTGAATTGGCATCGTGAGAAATATCCCCGCAGTCGCCGCCTGTAAGACCCTGTTTTTCTACATCACGGAGGTAATAAAAGGCGGACGCCTGTTTAGCTATCCTCGTCCATGCCCTAACGTGAAAATAACGGGAGGCCAGCATCATGCCCGCAGGCACGATGGCCCCCGCGGTGGAATTATAAACCGCTATCTCTCCGGTACGCGGAGCAATATATTGTCCGAACTCGCCATGTTTCTCCCAGGTGGCCGCAAAGGCCGTTGCCAGCCGTTTGGCCGCCAGCTCCCATTCCGGCCTGATCATCCGGCCGTAACCCTGCGCTTTGAGCAGCATCAGGTGTTTCATCAGCCAAAACAAAACGTCGCCGTTTTTCCTTACCATGGCCTGTAATTCAGGGAAATCCGGATGCATCTTTTCAGGTCGTAACCTGCCATCGGCAGTGATGCCACCGTAGAAATAGCCGCTTTCGCCCTGCAGTTTTCCGGTGACAAAATCCAGCTCCCTTGCCACGCGTTCCCTTTCTTTTTCGTCATTCAAAGCCAGCATGGGGTAGGTATTGATCATACCGCTCACCCATCCCAACTGGAAATCGTTATTATTTTCCGGCCTGTAATAGGCGCCTGTCTTTACTTCTATAAAATTACCCCGGCAGATGTCAGTCGCACATTGCAGCAGTTTGCTCATGGGCAGTATGTCGCGAGGCTGATTAGGCCCGCTCAGCGCTTTGCGTACCGTCATAAAACGGCGTAGCAAGGCAGGGATATCTTCCGCATCAAAAACATATACACGGTAATGCAGCGTCACTTCATCGCCGGCCTGCCAATCGGGCGCATGGTCGCCGCTGAGGTGAAAGTCTCCAAATCCCGGCGCCAGCCGGCGTACGGCCGGTGCTGATATAGACAGCACACAACTGTCTTTTGCGCTGTTTTCCGCGATGGTAAGGCCGCTGTTTCCCAGGCTGGTCTGCTGCGTGGTGAGCACAATACACCCCTTCTTTTCCTCCGGGGAGAAAAAACAGATCGCCGGTGTGGCCGCGTTGGTGGTTTGCAGCGTTATTACTGACGGTTTCCCTTTTTCATCCGACAAACGCGGGTTATTGGCAATCGTCAGCGGCACATGAGGATTGTAATACATGTCGCGGGGATATTCAGGGTTGTAGCCATTACCAATAGACCGGTAACGGTTGCCATTGTACACCGAAGCCGGAACCAGCACATAATGTTGCGCGCTCCAATGGCTAAAATCCAGCGATACCGTTACCGCGCTTTGCGCCGCACGGCCCTGCGCCAGCCGGCATACCACCTGTACGTCGGCGGCGCCATCGGGCAACATCGTGGTACGCGTTTGCAATTGCCAGTCGCCGCCGCCGGTCTGCAACCGCCCATGCTGAAAAGTTTGTTCGGAAAGTAATGTTGTGCCATCGTACCGGCCAATGCTGTACCGCAGCGAGCCGTGTAACCGGCCGAGCAGCGCCTCAGCTGTCAGCTGCTGTGCGTGCAGCGCGCCTGTAGCCCCAAGCAGCAGGCTTATCGCAAAAAGAAAGTACTTTATCTGTTTGTTGCTATCGTTGTTCATGCAGTATTTCACTACACAAAAATCCGTTATGCGAGGTCATTATACCACCCCTTATTTGACGATTACCTATACTTTTTTTGCTTCCATAAAATCAGCTGTTAAAATGCCAACCTGACTTAAAATTTACTAATTTGGCACCAGGAGTATGCCACACTATGCAGTACATTTATGAGAACTTCACATTTCCTCCCGACCAGTCATTTACCATCCGGTCAGAATTACTGGAGATCAGGAGATATACGGCTTTGAAGTCACACGTGAATTTTGAGATCGCGCTGATTGAAAACTGCAGCGGCAAGCGTTTCATCGGCGATCATATCCGGGACTTTGAAGGCACCGAGCTGGTATTGCTCGGCAGTTATCTGCCGCATTGCTGGCAATACTATCAACCGGTAGATCCTTTGCAGCCGCCGGCGGCGACAGTTATTCATTTCTTCCCTGACTTCCTGGGCCGGCAACTGCTGGAGAAACCGGAAGCCCGGCAGCTCAATGCGCTTTTCGAAAAAGCCTCCAGGGGACTGCTTTTCACCGGCCCTACCATCACCACCGCCAGGAACCTCATGCAGGAAATGCTGGTCCAGTCAGGGCTTACCCGGGCCGTGCTGATGCTGCAACTGCTGGACGTGCTGGCACAGTCGGAGTATGCGGAAATACTTTCTTCCCCGTATTTCAACGCGGTGGACAACTCCGGGGAAGCCAACAAGATCAACAAGGTATTTGATTATATCTTCAGCAACTTCAGAGAGGATATAGCGTTGCAGGACGTGGCGGACCTTATACCTATGTCTGCCGCGGCATTTTGCCGTTTCTTCAAAAGGAAAACCAACCGCACGTTAATAGATTTTGTAAAGGAAGTACGGATCGGCCATGCCGCCAAACTATTACTGGAAGGGCATCATAACGTAGCAGAAGCCTGCTATGAGAGCGGGTATAACAATATCTCCAATTTCAACAAACACTTCAAGGATATTAAAGGCGTATCGCCCCGTGATTTCATCAAAAGGTATAACGAGCATACCCTCGCTATTCCTTCCTGAATTCATAGAAAGGCTTAGCCTCCACCCAGGTCTCGCCCTGTGCTGTGCCTGGCACGCCTGCCTGGTACCCGGACATCAGGCGGTTCCACTCGGCACAGCGCGGGCTGTAGCCTTCGGCCGTTTTGCCCATCTGTTGCAGGTCCGCACCCACCGGCACTACGATCTTCATCACCACTAAATACCGGTACCTGTAAAGCGTGATTTTCTGATACCCGGCTTTCCGGAAGCCGGCCTCCACTTCTGGCCATACCTGCTGATGGTAACGAAGATATTCCTCCAGCTTCGTTTGTTCCGGCACAATATTCACCACAAAAATCTTCTCTTCTGTTTTCATGTTTTTACAGCTGCCGCATGCCATGGCGCATACGATCAAAAACACACCTGTTATTCTGTTTATCATCATTTTAATAAAAGATAAATTATCAACATAACAACCGCCAATACCGCCCATCCAGCCCAAACCCTGCGTGACAGCCGGGTTCCCGCTGCAGAGACAAACACCGGTTTATCATCCGTGACAGGCGACGGCGCTGTCAGCAACGACACCACCACGATCAGCAACGCCAGTCCCAAAAAAAGATATACCGATAATAACAGGAAATGAGGCCAGAAGCCCTTATAGGGATAGTTCAGCAAGTAACACACGCCCACCAGCAGGCACACAGACCCGCCGCCATACAATACCGTCACTACTGCCGGGGTGTTGGTCCGCTTCCAGAAAATGGACGCCAGAAATACCACCGACAATGGCGGCGCCAGGATAGACACCATGCCTTGCGTAATTTCAAACAGCCCTTTGCCGGAAAACAGGAACAGCGCTGCAATGCCTATGGCCAGCAATGCGGCCAGCACGGTCACCCACCGGCCCGTACGCAACCGGCCGGCATCGTCCGTTGTTCGGAACTGTGCCACCACGTCCAGCGTAAACACCGTGCTGAATGAATTGAGGCCCGACGACACGGTATCAATCAATGCGGCGATCAATGCCGCCAGGCAAAGGCCCCGGAAACCATCCGGCATCAGTTGCTGCACCAGCGTGATATACGCATTGTCAGCCGTGGTGATGTCCCGGTATAAAATAAAACAAATAATGCCCGGCAGCAGGAAAATAAGCGGGGTGATCATCTTCAGCGCGGCAATGAACAACGCGCCATACTGCCCTTCCCGCAGGTCTTTTGCTCCCAGCAGCTTCTGCACGATGGTCTGGTCTGCGCACCAGTAATAAATTGCCACTACCGGGTATCCTGCCAGAATAGCTACCCACGAGTATTCCCGGTCATCGGCGCCATGCAGCAGTTTCCAGAAATTCCGCGGCACCTCGTGATGAACGGCACCGGTTTTCATCATGCTGTTGAAAGCCAGCACGGTCAGTATCAGCGAAGAAACGATGATGATGACCGACTGGAAAATACCGGTGCGCACCACTGCCCTGAATCCACCCACCGAGGTATAGCTGGTAGCGATCAGCGCTATCAGCGCCACGGCGTACATCAGCGGACAGCCCAGCACCTGCGAGATCACCAGTCCGCCGGCGTACAACGCGCTGCCCAACCATACCACCAGTATAGACACCAGGCTGTATATCACGAGAAAATTATAGGCGCTCTTGCCATAGCGGTGCAGCAGGTACTGCGGAATGGTGCTGATACCGGCCGACAGGTACCGCGGCAGGAAAAACATGGCCAGCAGCAACAGGAATATCCATGCCAGCCACTCAAAGTTAGCGCCCACCACGCCCTGGGAGAAGCCCAGGCTGGACATGCCGATCAGCATCATAGGACCTGCATTGGCGCTGAACATGGAGAACCCGATCTGCCACCATCGCAGCGAACGGCCGCCCAGGAAGATGTCCTGCTCCCTGTTTCTGCCCAGGAAAAAACCTAACGCAAAAAGGGCGATGATATACAGCACCAGCACTACGCCATCCACACCGGTAAGCGACATGTTCACAGGCAAGTATTAAAGATCATAGTGATACAATAGGTGAATATTTCCTGACGTTCTGATCATTCCAGTAATATTGTTTTACAATTTTATCTGCGCTCCGGCAGTAGTCCCAGTCCACCCGTACCGGCAGACCGGCAATGTCCGGCAACACAAAGCAGCCGTTCTTCCATTCGGGACAAACGCTGAAATAACGCTCCAGTCCTGACATGATAGAGTACAGGTACTCCACTTCGCATGCTTCGTCAGCAGTGGCCATCAGCGAGGCGGTAAACAACGAATATCCGCCGGAGGAAAAATCAACGCCGCTCTTTGCCGCCAGGTCCCTGACTTCTTTCCATTCGTTCACTCCGCCCAGGTGCGTAGGCACCGGTTGCAGGTGGCGCACGCCCATGTTCACCAAGGTAGGGAATAAACGGGAAGTTCTTTCCGATTCACCGAAAGAAACCCGCAATGGTGTCTGGCTGCATAGTACACCTATCTGTTCAAATGCCGCAGAGTGGATCGGTTCTTCAAACCAGGCCACATCAGCCACAGCGATCATATCAGCAAAGCGCAACGCCTGCTCACCGCTCCATATCTGGTTGGCGTCCACCGCCAGGCGAACATCTTTTCCCAGCAGGCTGCGGACAAACTTCACACGGGCGGCATCCTCCCCCATCATGGTGCCAAATGCCTTCCCTACCTTCATCTTGTAACAGTCCACTCCCGCTTCCATAAAACGGTCCACCTCCTGTTCCAGTTCCTGCAGCGTATAGTTGGTACCGCCGCCACTGCCATACATTTTTACCGTGTCCCTCTCCGCATGCAGGAAGCGGTGCAACGGCACGCCTTCGCGGCGGGCCGCGAGGTCATGCAGCGCCAGGTCTATCTGCCCTACCAACGCCGATGCCGGCCCCCTGAAACCTTCGTTCCGGATAGACCAGTACAACTGGTGATACAATTTGTGATAGGGCACATGATGGCTGTGCAGCAGAATGGGCAGCAGGCAGTTTTCCAGGATATTGATATAACTGCTGTACACCGGTGCTTCACCGATAAAGCCGTTTTCGTCTTCCAGAGTGATCAGCGCAAGGCCGAAGGATGGGAAAGGGCCCATGGTGGCATCCTGGATGGGCGTTACCGCCATGGCCGGTTCCAGCTCCCGCAATTGCACGCTGGTGATGTTAAAGATTTGATGATCGATGGTATACAATGGTAGCTGTTTACTTATTACAATCCAGTATTTCCTGGTATATCGTTTCCGGCAGCGGGCCTTGCCGGAAAGCAGACAGACTTTCTTCCAGCTCCGTCACGCAGGAAGCGCCTATCACGATACTGAACGCACGTGGGACCGTCAGCAGAAAACGATGGGCCAATACCGGTAACGGAAGATGGTGTTTTGCTGCGATCAGCTGTAGACGCTGTGCAGTGGCAATACTGCCGGCAGGCAGCCATTGCGGCGGTTGCTGTTGCCAGGCCTGGAAATTCCGGCCCAGCAGTCCCATATAAAGCGGACTGGCGGCATAATACGCCATTCCCCTGGTGTTGCAGAAAGGCAGCCGGTCCTTAAGCGCCGCTGTACTACAGGCGTTCAGCCTGTTGAATTCCATGATCACATCAAAAACACCTGTTTTAATATAGGCTTCCATCCACAACGGGATGTTGCCGCCCAGGCCGATTTTTTTCACGAGTCCCTGCTGCTTAAGGTGCAACATGACCGCCACCACCTGATCGCCTTCTTGCTCGGGCACCGCTTCCGGATCATGCAGGAATAATATGTCCAATACCGGCACACCCAATGTTTTCAGCGAACGGTATACGCTGTTCATAATGCCGGCAGCGGAATAATCGTAATACGCTTCATCTGCGGCGTATGACCGCAGCCTGCCGGCTTTGGTGCTGATAACGGGCACCGGGCCTTTCCATTGTTTCAACGCATCGCTCACGATCTCTTCTGCATCGCCATATGCCGGCGCGGTATCTATGGCAGCGATGCCGTTTTCCAGCGCTGTCAGTAAAGTGCGGACAGCTGCAGACCGATCCACTTTGCCCCATACGCCGCCAAGACCAGCTGTCCCTAACACTATACTTTTTGCATTCATTCAAAAAAATCTAATCACTTACAGATATAAATGTAGCGCCGTCAACATAGCGTTACAACATATAAATTGACTTTAACCAATGCTATTTTTGCCCGGCTTTCAGGAGATACACTGCACAGTCATGTGCGCCCAGTTGCCCTTTCAATGTCTTTACGGGCTTGCCGCTCCAGACGTCTGTTACCTGGAAAGGCTGCCAGAGAGCGAGGTCTTTTTTCAGGTCTATGTCAAAAGACTGCCCATTGGCGGCACGGTTGAATACACACACCGCCATATCCCCGTGCTGCAATGGTTTCAGCAGCACCTGGAGATCATTCCGTTTCAAAACGGTGGTCGCCTGTTTGCCCAGCGCGTCCTGGTTGATGGCAATCAGTTGTGGGTTGGTGATCAGCTGCAACACGTCCGGCGTGATATGCTTCAGGTCCATATTCACCATGAGTGGAGCGGCCAGCATACACCACAGCGCAAAATGCGTGCGGTACTCTGTAGCGGTGCAGCCTTTAAAGCGGCCGTCTACAGAAGAAGAGGCGCCTTTGCCGTAAAGACCTACCATCAGCAGGTCCGGATCATTCCAGCCGCCAGGGCCGGCATAGGAAGCCAGGTGTTCCTGCTGGTGGAATATCTCCATAATACCGGTGAGATTGTTGTCATGCGATTCCCATACGTCGCGGCTGTCCCAGGTGGTACGCCACAGATGGCCGCCAGCCGCCCTGGCCCACAGCCAGGGTTTGCGCTGTCCCCATTCACAGATAGAATAGACTATAGGGCGGCCACACTTTTTCAGGGCATCGCCCATGCGGGCATACCGGCTGAACGCAGTGGCCACATCTTCCGGCGCATTGCAATAGTCGTACTTCAGGAAATCGATGCCCCAGGCCGCGAAAGTACGGGCGTCCTGTTCCTCGAAATTGTAACTCCCGGTAACACCGCCACAGGTCAGCATGGCGGCATCTGAGTAAATACCCAGCTTCAGCCCTTTTCCGTGTACATAATCCGCCAGGTATTTCATGCCATGCGGAAACCGTTCCGGGTCAGGAAAAAGATTGTTGTGTTTATCACGGCCGGCCACCCAGTGGTCATCTATCACCAGATAACGGTAGCCGGCGTCTTTCATACCGTTGGCGGCCATGGCATCGGCCATGTCCATGATCACCTGCTCGCTGACCCTGGCTTCAAAGAAGTTCCAGCTGTTCCATCCCATGGGTGGCGTCATGGCCAGTGAATCCCAGGCATTGTAACGGGTTTGTGCAATAACAGGCAGACTGCAGACGATGACTGCCAACAGGAAAATAATTTTTTTCATTGTTCGTGGAAGGTATGTTCACGGTAAATATCTGCAAAAAACATCAGAATTTAATGGGCGCTCCTATAACGGGCACCACCAGTTCAAACCGTACTTTGTCGTCCTGTACAGGGTGAATGGCTGCTACAGTGATATTACCTGGGCCTTTGCCTATATGTAAACCACCTTTCGCAGGAAGCTGTTCCAATAACCGGCGGCCATTGTCTGCCAGCCAGAGTTGTCCGTTTTTGTAGATAATATACTGGCCTGCACCGATACGTTTATCAATGGTCAGTTCTGTATTGTCTGTGAGCCGGACCTTCAGGCCCTGTACTGCTGCGTCTTTGGGGCCGGTGACTTTGATTGAAAACACCAGCGGCTGTTCTTTAAATTCATTCTGTAACGGTAACGTTGCACCAGCGAAGGCCTGTTCAGAAAACCTGTTTTCCTTTACGGGATATAACCGGAAAACGTTGGCGCTGGCTTTCTCCAGGTGGAATTTATAGTCGAGGTCTTTTAGTTTCTCTTTCAGCGCAGTTGTGAATTTATTGGCGGCACGCGCTTCTTCCCAGAGACGGAAGGCGTTGAATATCGCGGCTTTTTCGCCGCTGGCCTCTACTGTCTGCTGGCTCAAACCCAGCATGTACGTGGCATTCCAGCCGATGGATTTTGCTTCGAGGTTTTCCGCATCATACAGGCCCCAGTCTGCCTGATAGTTTTGAATACCGAAGGTGGCGGGGAAATAGCTGCTTTCAAACACGTACCGCATATCTTTTCCTTCTATGCCCCATTTATTTTTCACAGGGCTGAACATATGATCGCCGCCGCCTACGTTGCAGACGCTCATATAATGCCAGTTGCCTTCCTGTACGGCGCTGCCCATGACCCGCAGGTACTTGCCGCCGTGGCGGTAATAACTGTCGAAAAGCCCGCGGAAGAAACGTTTGAACGAATACTGCCCGTGGCCCTGGTACATACAGCTTTCCAGTCCGTCGAAATCGATATAGTCCATACCGCCTTCTGTGAGCCATTTCCCGTAATAGTCCGCATATACGTCCTGCAGGCGCATGTCCGGCGCAAAGCCGCGGTAGCAATTAGGCTGCAGTTTCACGATGGTGGTACCGGCCTTGTAGCTTCCACGCGCGGTATGGTGAAACCCTCTTTTAACATGGAGGAAAGTATACGGCGGCGTACGGGTGATGCCGTCGTATTCGATCAGCTCCTTCCCTATTTTCAATACGTTGGTATGATTGCCTTCCCATCCGCCAAATTCATGGAAGTACGCAGTGTCCGCCACGGTGATGATGGTATCGTTCGGCGACAGGTCCTTTGTGATGACGGTGCGCTGCATGATAGCCAGGCTGTCGCTGGGCACCGGGGCCACGTCGCTGTTGTCATCGGGTTGCAGGAACTCGCAGAGCGTATGCAAACCATAGCGGATGCCTTGTTGTTTCATCAGTGCGCCAAAAGCGGGGATGCTCATGGCAGGTTGGCCCACAAAGCTGATCTGCCGTGTTTTCCAGCGGTTGGCCGGATTGGGATAGTATTCTCCCCAGCCTTCATCCTGTACGCCCTGTATTTTCAGTTGCCCGGAATAGGCCGCCAGGCTGTCGTGCGGACCGTACCAGGCAATATCAGGGCGATAGGCGGCCGGGTCTTTGATCCATTTGCCCTCAATAGTGGGATGTGGTAATCCTTCGGCCAATACTATTTTTTCGATGGTGTTGAGTCCCAGCGAATCAGGACAGGCGTACAACGCTACTGCAGAACCGATATAGTCCGCATCGGTTGCGGTGACCAGCTGGTACCGGGCTGAATTGGCTTTCCCTTCCACGCCTTCCGGGTAGTCAGGGAAACGGACCATCTGCTCTTTGCGCCTGTTGCGCGCATGCATACAGATCGTGGCGCCATAGGCCGGCTCCAGCTTTGCGCCGTTGCCGTAGTTCATCCGGAAGTATTCTTCCGGCTGCGAATAAAAAGCCACATCGTTTACACCATCACCACCGATACTAAAGGTCTGCCCTTCTTTCAAATGCGCGGGCAACGGGTATTTCACCGGATCAGGGGAATGGATGAAATAATACATAAAAGAGAGGTCGCCCTCTGTAGGAGGGCCACTGGTGGTATTATCATCCAGCCCCAACAGGCCGAAGGCAAACTCCTTGTTCCGGACCACGCCGATCACGTCTCCGATGAGCGTGGAAATAGTAGTTTTATACGGTCCCCAGACGATATTGTCCACGCCTTCCCTTTTCGTCAGCGACAGCAGTTGCAGCTTCAGGTATTCCGGCCGCTGGTCAATTTTTATTCTGGCTTCAGATCCATTGGGGTACCGCAGCAGCATTTCACGTTGTTGCGGCGTATATATGGCCTGTTCCGGCAAGAGGTATTGTTTACCGGTACAGAGGCTCATCAGTGCCGATGTAAGTCCCTTCGGGTGATATTCCCGGCCGTTCTTCTTGTTCCTGACAGAAGATATATATCCTTTGTTATCGATGGTGACAACAGCGTACTTTGTTTGCAGCGTGGTGGACTGCGCGCAAAGGCCGCTGGTATGGAAAAGTAGTGACAACAGTACAGTCATTCGCCTAAGGCCGCCTGCATTCATGAAAAAAGAATTTAAATAGAATAAACCCCAAATTACCGTTAACATCATCACAATAATCAACAATAAATTATCAAATACCGATGATTTATTTGCCCTAAAACAAAAACCGGCAGCTATTGACAGCCGCCGGTCTTATGAATACGAAACATATTATTGCAGCGGATCGAAAGAGCCGCCCCACTCTTTGTTTTGCAGCAGCACGTTCTGTGACTGCGAGATCTGGTCAGGTTTCAGCGCGAAGAACCAGTGGTTCAGGTCGAGGCCGAACTTCACGCCGGCATCGCCGTCGAGGTTATCGATGTAGCGGGCGGTGAATTTAGCCCTGGTAGGAGCGTCCATGATATTGTCTGCCGGTGTCACCATTTGTCCGTCTTTCAGGGTGATGTAGAGTCCATGGCGTCCGCCCTGGCTGTTGAGGATATCGTACCGTTTCCAACGGCGCAGGTCATCGAAGCGTTTGCCTTCAAAAGCAAATTCCACCTGTCTTTCGCGGATATAGGCGTCCCGTATAGCGGCGGTGGTGGCCGCTGTAATGCCGTAGGTATTACCTGCTCCCGGCGTGATGCCCGCACGCTGACGGATGCTGTACAACACCTGCAGCGCTTCTCCTGACTTGCCCAGCTCATTGGCACATTCGCCGTAGTTCATCAGCACTTCGGCAAACCGGATCTCCGGCCAGTCGGTGCCGGACTGGTACACCAGCGCGCTGGTCACGGTCGTATCCAGTCCTTTGCGGTCGAAGAAACCGGTGATGCCCGGGTTTCCGGGCATACCGGGATGAATGACAATGGAAGCATTGGTGTAGCGGTTGTTGGCAGCGTCGTACTGCCATACGTTCCAGTAGCTGTTGCCGCTCACATAAGACGGCGGGATCTGGTCCGGCGTAGGATATGGAATACCGCCATAGAATACGGTCGCATAAAACCGGTCATCCCTGTTGGTATAAAAATCATTCATAAAAGCGGTATTGTAATCCGGGTCGTTCAGCTTGTTGACATCAAACTGCATGGGCGTGCCATCCCGTTTGGGGAATGCGAGCAACAACGACAGCAGCGGCTGATTGTTGTTGGAAGCGTCCCTGGTGAAAGGCTCCGCCCGGACACCGTTAAAGGAATTGGCATGGATAGGGTACCAGAACTGGTTGACCATGATCACCTCTTTGTTACGTTCCTGGTACCAGATATTACGGAAGCTGGGATGCAAAGCATGTCCGGCGCTTATTGCGGCGTCCATTGCTGCTTTGCAGGCATCGTAGGCCGATTGCCAGCGGGCGGCGTCACCGTTAGGATTAAACAACGGGCTGGCGTAAGTGAGCAGCACGCGGCCTTTAAAAGCCATGGCCGCCACTTTGGTAATGCGGCCGTAGTCTTGTCCTGCGTTGGGGTATACCGCGGGCAGCGACTGTATGGCATCGTCGAGGTCTTTTACAATTTGCGCCACACATTCGGATGTTTTGTTGCGCGGCACAAACAACGAAGGTTTGTTGAGATAGTCCTGGGTGTGCAGTATCAACGGTATGCCGCCGGTCTGTCGTACCATTCCCCAGTAGCTCCATGCGCGCCAGAATTTTGCTTCGCCGGCAAAGCGGCTGTTGCGTTCCGCCGAAATAACGGTGGCAGGCGCCTTTTCCAGGTTATCGAGGAAATAGTTGATTTTTTCGATGTATTGATAATCCAGTTTGGTATTGGTGTTGCTTACGCTGATAATACCACGCCGGTAATCGTCGAGACTTCTCGGCGTGGAAATGCCTTCGTCGGCATCACTGCCGTTGAAAGGCCATCCAGGCATCAGGCCTCCGTATATATCGGATAAATAAGCCTGGATCATAGTGGAGTCTTTCCATACATTTTCAGGGGACATGGCGCTCACATTGTCATAGTCGAGGCCCTTCTTGCAGGAGCACAGCTGAACGGCGGCCAGGGTGGCCAGCGCGATGCTGAGGGTATGTATACGTTTCATCTTTTTCTGTTTTAAAAATCCCGGAATCGTTTACAGGGTCAGGTTTACACCGAAGTTGAAATTTTTCATCACCGGGTAATTGGTATGGCTACCCATTTCAGGATCATAGTAGTCGCTGTTGAATTTACTGATCACGAAGAGGTTGGAGCCGCTGAAATACACTTTTAAACCGCTGACGCCCCATCTGTTGATCAGTTTCGACGGCAGGCTGTAACCGATGTTGAGCAGGCGCAGTCGCAGGAAATCGGAACGGGTAAGCCAGAAGGTGCTTTCATCTGCCGTTACGCGGTTATTGCCATCGTTGGCGGAATAGCGCCGTGGCAGGTAAGCGTTGGGGTTGTCAGGGGTCCAGCTGTTGCTGTACCATTCCCTCCAGTTACGGTTCCATTCCACGTTTTTAGCCAGGTCGTTGACATATTTGTATTGTTTCAGGTTACCATTGAAGGTAGCATCCACAGAAATGCCTTTCCATTCAAATCCCAGGTTGATGCCCAGCAGGATGGGATTATTGTTGTGCTTCACCTCTATCTTGTCCCAGTCGTCGATGATGCCGTCCGGCTTACCATCCGGCCCGTTGATGTCCTGGTACACCATCTGGCCCAGTTGCGGCGCAATGCCATAGTATTTGTAGTTGGGATGGGCTGTGTTCCAATTGTCCAGGTCGGCCTGTGTTCTAAGAATATGATCAGCTACAGCAGTGATGATGCGGCTGGTAGAATGGCCGATTTCATTCTGATAGGGATAGGTGACGTTCTGGTCTTTGGTGATGTATTTCGCACCGCCATAGGAAGCGTTGGCATTCACATAATACTTTACATTTCCGGCGTTGTTGTTATACCCTACCGACAGTTCCACGCCATTGGCATGTATTTCCCCATAGTTCTCCGCAGGCATTTCCCGGGGGAAGGTGGGAGAAATAGTTTGTATTCTTTTGGCGAGGATATCGTAGGTGTTGATGAAATAATATTCGGCCGTAGCATTGAAGTGGCGCAGGAAGTTCACGTCCACGGCCACGTTGTAGGATTTTGTTTTTTCCCAGGTCACTACCGGGTTCGTGATACCACCGTATTGTATACCTGTGCTGGTAATGGGTGATGTGCCAAAGTAACCGTTCTTACCAGTCTGGTACACCTGCATCCACTGATAGGCGTCAATATTATCCGAGCTGGTGACGCCTGCGGAAGCACGCAGTTTCAGGAAGTCTATGCCCCGAACGCCGCGGAAAAAATTCTCTTTGGAGATCACCCAGCCAACGGAAGCAGACGGGAAAAAGCCCCAGCGGGAATCAACCGGGAATTTATAGGACCCATCGTACCGGTAAGAAAAAGTGGCGAGGTATTTTCCGTCGTAGTCATAAAAGAACTGGCCTACCCAGGATTTACGACCATTTTTTACATTGGTGATACTATCGTCTACAAACATATCGTTGGGTTGCTTACTGGCAGCCCACCATTGATCAGTAGTATACACCGGGAAATTCTGGCGGCGGGCATCTACACCGCCTACTTCTGTCTGCGCCTGTTCCATCAGCACCCATGCGCCTACGTGGTGCAGTTTATGGAAAGTACGGTCGTAGCTGAGTTGCAGGTTCAGCTGACTGTAGTCGGACCAGCGGTAGTCTTCTTCGAGGTAGTCGTTGCTGACCTGGTTTGTTTTTTTTAGGCCTACCAGGTCTTTTTCATCCAGGGAGAGTATCCTGTTGCTGGTGCGCTTCATCACCCATACATCATATTTCTTTTCAAAGTATTTGAACCGGGTGTTTGACCAGTTACGGTTGTATTGCGCGCTGGCGGTAAGCCCGTCGATACCGGGTATCTTGTAACTTAACTTCAGGTTGATAAGAGGGTTTACCACGGTGTTCTTTTTGTATCCGCCATCCCCGCGCACCTGTGCGCCCATATTCATGATCCAGCCATAGTCCACCGGATGGCCGCCATTGGTCCACACCGGCTGCTCCGGTTGCCATATCCGCAGTTTTCCATACCAGTCGTTAAAATCATCGCCCGTAGGGGGAGAATAGCGGTTGGTGGTATTGAGCGCGAGGCCGGCAAACAATTGCAGGCGGTCGGTAATGTCTGCGGTAACGTTGGAGCGGAGGTTGTATTTTTTGTAATCAAGGTTTTCCACAAAGCTTTTTTGGGTGATCATAGAGCCCCCCATATAGTAGCGGACCTTGTCTCCCCCACCGGAAACGCTCAGGTTATGGGAGCTGGTGGAAGGATCGCGCCACACGGCGGCCAGCTGGTCATAGCCCCAGCCACTGTTCACTGTTTTGAAATAGTCCAGTTCTTGTTGCGTCCATGCATCGGTGGCGTTGGGATTAATGCGGTTATAGAGCTGTCCCATTTCCACAGCGCTTGTCAGCGGAGCGTTTTTGGTGCGTTTGTCGACACCGGTGTTAAAGGAATAACTGATCACCGGCCGGGCGGACTTTGCGCCTTTTCTCGTGGTCACCACAATAACGCCGCCGGCGGCCCTTGCGCCATAAGCGGCTGCGGCGGCCGCATCACGCAGAACAGAAATATTATCGATATCGTTAGGGCTCAGGTTATTGAAATCATCCGAATTGGCGGTCACCATGCCGTCAATTACAAACAGCACCGGTTGGGCCGCGCCTTTTTTAGGGTCTTTGTCGAAGGTGGTCACCTGCCTGATCTGGAAGGACGGTTGGGCGCCCGGCACGCCGGCCGGTGTGTTCACCTTAAGGCCCGCCACCTGGCCCTGTAAGAGGTTGCCCGCGGAGATAGTAGGCACCACCCGCTTCACATCGTCCATTTTAAGCACACCTACTGAACCGGAAACGGTTGACTTTTTCTGTACGCCGTAACCTATTACTACTACCGCGTCCAGGTTGCTGGAAGATGTTGCCAATTTCACCAGTATGCCGGTATCGGCCTTTACCTGGGCATACTCATAACTTAATGCCGAAACTTTCAGTGTGCTTCCTTCGGGCACCTTCATCTCAAAAAAACCGTTATTGTTGGCAATCGCTACTTCTTTGCCTCCTGACCGGACAATGGTGGCCCCTGGCAAGGGCGACAGGTCTTTGGCATCAACAACCTTACCGGTTGCCTTGATGATGCGTTGCGCTTCGGCAGCCTGCACGGAGAGCAATACAAATGACATCCCCCAGGCAGCGCTGACGAACGCTTTACTTTTTACTTTCATGGTGACTGTAATTAGATTTTGATTGATTGATTTTTTCGTTGGAAAGCCGAATTAAAACCTGTTGTAAATCTCTCTTTTTATACAGCCGTAAACCACCATGAATTTGCTGTAAACCGATGTTTTATTTGCACATACAAAACACACCAAACACAATACAGTAAAGGATCTTACAGAAATAAAAAAAGAAGGGCCAGCCCTCCCTGACGGAAGAGCGCCACTTCTTTAAATATATTTACGGTTAAATAATCGCTACGATATTTTTTTCATTGTCAACGTGAAATATGGCCCGACTACTTTATTACATGGAATTTATTCATTGCATCATTTCGGAAAGTAATTAATAAGTAGCTACCATTTACAAAGGGGCAAATAAAACACAGATAATTGATCAATAAACATAAGCCCGGAGCTGAAGCTCCGGGCCGGGATGTAAGTTATTTTTAATGGTTGGTCTGATTCATCACTTAGTGAGCACTTTTTTCAAAGTCTCTTCCAGTGCGGCGCCGCGCAGATATTTGGCGACGATTTTACCGTTAGGATCAATCAGGAAATTCATAGGTATAGCATTTACTTCATATAGTTTGGCGGCTTCATTCTCCCAGGCTTTCAGGTCGGACACCTGTGTCCAGGTGAGACCGTCTTTTTCGATGGCCTGCAGCCATTTGTCTTTATCTGCCGGCTTGTCGAGCGATACGCCCAGTACTGTGAATCCTTTGTCTTTATAAGTGTTGTATGCTTTTACGACATTGGGGTTTTCCCTTCTGCACGGGCCGCACCAGGAGGCCCAGAAGTCCAGCAGCACGTATTTTCCACGGAAATCCGAAAGTTTCACCGGCTTTCCGTTAACGTCCGTCTGGGTGAAATCCGGCGCTGGTTCTCCCTCCTGTGTTTTCTTCACTTTGGCGATCCGGGCCGCCAGTTCCAGCCCGAGATCGGATTTGCGGATGGCCGGGGTCAGTTCATTGAAGTCCTTCTCAGCGGCCACGGCATCAAACGCTGGTGGCAGCGTGGAATTCAGCGCCATCAGGGCCATATACTTGTCCGGGTTGGCTTTTACGTACTTTCTTTTTACGCTGATGATTTCCGCCTGTATATCATTGGCTCTGCTATCGAGCGTAGCGACGTAAGCTTTGTCTTTTTGTTTTTCGACCGGCTGCGCATTGAACTCTTTATTCAACAGGTCGTACTTGTCGTAATAAGGTTTCAGCATAGCGTTCACCTTTACATTGTCATCATTGGTGGGACTGCCCGAGATCACGGCATTTTTGATGGAGTCTTTAGCCACTATAGTGATAGCCCGGTCTTCTATGAAGAAAGGCAGGATGTCCTGTACCGGGCGGGTGGTCGGGTCCTGCTGCTGATTGCCGCGGTCCAGCACCAGATGCGCTTCTTTGGGAGCGCCTACTGATCCCTTAAAAATAAATTTGCCGTGCTTCATGACGACGGAATCGATTTTACGCTCACCGTTGACTTTATATGTCAGAAATACTTTGGCCGGTGTTTTTATATTGCTGACGCTACCCTTGATGGTGTACGACTGTTGTGCCACACTGTATACGGGTATCCCTAATGCCACTGCTATCCATATTTTAGCCACTTTCATGTTTGTCTGATTTTAATTAGTGAGATTTTCCGGTTTTCTTTTTTTCAGCCGGCTGCTTTGCAGCTCCGTTCAACAGGTCATCATAGGCCGCTGGTTTTTCCAGCACGCGCAAAGCTTCCTGTAAACTGGCGTTGTCCGTATTGATCACCTGCAGGTAATAATCGTTGCCGGCAAACAGCTGGCTGGCCAGTCTGCCTTTCAGCTCCAGCGACAACAGGCTGATGATCCTGTCCCTGCTGCCTGGATACAACGGCATTCCTTCTTTTTCCGCAGCACCCACTACCTGCTGTACGAGGTAGTCCGGTACCGTGTACTGCCTGTTAAAGGTTTTAAAATCGTTATAACTAGCCAGCAGGCTGGCGCGGTTGCTGTCGAGATAATCAAAGGTGGCCCTGCCGGTCAGGTCATGTGCGGCAACGTTTTGCAGCCAACCGTTATGTTCCACCGTATCCAGGGGAATGAATTTGTCGGGCATGATGCCGCCGCCGCCAAATACCGTGCGTTTTTTAATCAGGGTGGAGTATTTCAGCGAGTCAGGGAAATGCACTACGTCGGCGTGCAACAGTTCACCGCTGGCGAGCCGCGTTTGTGCGTTATCGTTATAGGTATCGCCATGGTAAGGTTTCTGGATAGACCTGCCTGAAGGCGTATAATAGCGGGCGCCTGTCAGCTCCAGCACAGAACCGTCGAACACAGGAACGGGGCGTTGCATCAGGCCTTTGCCAAAGCTTCTCCTGCCTATGATCACCGCCCTGTCCCAGTCCTGCAGGGCGCCGGTTAGTATTTCCGCCGCTGAAGCCGTATACTGATCGATCAGCACCAGCAACTTCCCTTCCATAAAGCTGCCAAAACCACCGGTATAGTAGTAGTCTTTGCCTTTGTTTTTTCCCACGCTGTAAAACACGAGCTTGTCTTTCGGCAGGAACTCGTCCGCCACGCCGATGGCCGCCTGCACATAGCCGCCACCGTTACCCTGCAAATCGAGGATGAGGTTTTTCATGCCCTGCGCTTTCAGGGAAGCCAATGCCTGGTCCATCTCATTGCGGGTGGTTTCGTTGAAAATGCGCAATGAGATATAACCGGTCTGGTCATTGACCATATACGCTGAGCGGACAGACCTGTCGGGCACCGTGCCACGCACAATGTCACGGATAAACTGCTCCCCGCCCGATTTCCGGTGTATCTCCAGTGACACGGAAGTACCTTTCTCTCCCCGTATTTTTTTCATGATGGCAAAATTGGTTTCGCCCTTCACCGGCACCTTATTGATAGCGGTGATCCTGTCGCCGGCCTGTAAGCCGGCCTTTTCGGCTGGGCCGCCAGGTACGATCTGCGTGATGTACAACGTATCGTTCTGCATCATATACTGGATACCGATGCCGGCAAAATTGCCTTTCATGGCTTCCTGCATCTGCGCTGCCTCTTCGCCGGAAAAATAACGGGAATGCGGGTCCAGCTGCCGCATCATGCCCGCAATCGCGGCGTTGACCAATGTTTCATCACTCAGTGAATCAACATAATTGCCCTGAATGGCTTTTAACGTTTGCCACAGCTTCTCCTTCGGATTTACCTGCGCTTTTAACGGGAGTGATAATCCCGCCAAACCGAGGGACACCAGGACATATTTCCTCAATATCATAATCTATTTTTCAGCTTTTAATAATTCAATGGCATAGCTCAGTTCATCTGCCAGCTTACTGGGGCTGCCGGAATATCCTTCGGCCGTATAACGCATCACCCCATCTTTTAAAATCACTTTTCTCGGAATAGCGGAAGACTGGAAGAAAGGCACAAACGTTTTAAATACAGCATCCTGTTCACCTGTCTTCTTATTAACGGCATCGTGCAACAAATGAAACCGGAAGCCTTCTTTTTTAACATAGCCTACGGACTTCGCCTTGTAATCGCCGGTTTGCATGGTACCCACCATATACACAGCAACCTGCGGATCGGCCGCATATTTGTCTACCAGCATCTGCATACCCGGAAACGCGCTGATACAGGGTTTGCACCAGGTGGCCCAGAAATCCAGTACTACAATTTTATCGCCCCATTCGCTGGACCTGACGGTGTTGCCATCAGCATCTTCCAGCGCAAAAGGCACATATTCCTGATGGGTCATATGTGACTTTACGGTAGCTTCCAGTTCATCCTTGTCTTTACCGGATTTCAGAGAAGCCAGGTAGCTGTCAAAAGCGCCCGGCGTTTTATTGTTCGCCGTAAAGAGGGTTTTAAGGGTGTCCATCATACCGGCCGTCATGGCATTGGCTTTGGTGCAGTTTTCCAGGAAAGGCAGCATGGCCTGCTGATCGCCTGTTTGCTGCAGAATGCTGAGATGAACGCTGTTCAGGTTTGCATTGGTATAGGCGCCTTTGGCAGACAGGTACCTGAAATACTCCTTTGCCGCTGCATATTGTTTAAGTGCATATAGCAGCGAGATATGAGTGCCCAACTGATTATCGAGCTGCTCGCTGGCATTGGCCGCGGCCTGTTCCCGGTTAAAAACGCCGGCCTCTTCATAAGACCGGTCACCCGCCTTTTTAATCAGTTCGTTGACGAGCGACGTCGAGATCCTGCTTAGTGTATCGTATCCCACTGTTTTGAAAACAAACGCCCGCATAATGTTCCAGCGGTATATTTCATTTTCCGTTTTGAAATTCAGCGGCGTACAGAACGCCACCAGCTTATCAAACTGACGGGTATCCATATACGCAGTACCCAGGCCCCTGTGAACATTATAATAGATAAACTCCTGTCTGTTGGGAGCTTTTTTCCATTCTTCATAAGGGAAGGCCTGCAAAAAGCCTTCTGAAGCTAAAGTCATGTCCGCCAGGTTTTTGGTGGCAGTCACTTTATGATAAGCGGCCAGCCGCGCTGTTTCGCCTTTGGGATACTTTTGCAACAGCAGCTGCTGCAACTCCGCTCCTTTTTTTATGTCCTTCAGGCTGAACTGGTAGTACCGCTGAATATCTGACAACTGTTGTTCCGTAAGGTCTGTTCTTTTGATCAGTTCTTTCGGATCAGCTTCCCGGTACTGTTCATTATTTTGTGCCATCACCGCCGCACCGCACAAAAGCAGGCTGGCTCCTAACAGGCCGATTTTTCTTCTCATATCTTTCTTTCTCATGTTTAACGTTGATTTTGGGTCAGCTCAGGGTTCAACTCAATATTTTTTGGCGGGATTGGGTATACATAGCGGTCGCCGGGTTGCAGCGTGTAAGTAACGCCGGCGAATACACGCGTTTCCGTTTCGGCCATGCCTGCTTCCACGCTCAGCCGCCGCTGGTCAAACCAGCGAAGCCCGGTGCCAAACAGTTCCCGCCTTCTTTCGTCAAGGACTATACGCAATGCGTCGGCAGCGGAAGATGCGGTCAGCGCCACGAAAGCTGCGGGTGCAAAACGTTTCATCCTGAGATTGTTGACCAGCGCCATAGCGTCGCTTGTCTTGCCGCCACGCGCCAGCCCTTCAGCGGCTGTCAGCATCATTTCCGGCACAGACAGTCCGGACAATATCCCATCGTTGGCAAAAAGCTGGTCGCGGTAGGAACCACGGCCGGCAAAGGCTGGCTGAAAGGTGCTGCCGTTCCTGGTAAACAGGGAATAACGCAGGTCGTCTGGGGTGAACTTATTTAACAGCTCCGTGCTTAACGGTAAATTGATATTCCCGGCTTTGATTGATTTTTTGTTCAGGACCACTTCGGGATTGTCCAGCCGGCGGGGATATTTTTTTCCGCCGGTGGCGTAGTCGTTCAGGTCCAGCAGGGTGCTTTGCAGGCCAAGCGCTTTGGCGGCATTGTCGGCCGCTTCGTTGTACCGTTGCATATACAGATAAGTTCTGGCCAGCAGCCCGTAACCGGCAGCTTTGCCCGGATGCAGGTTATTGGACGGCACGTCCGGCAATAACGGCAACGCCTGTGTGATATCCTGGATGATCTGGTCGTACACCTGTTTAACAGAAGCCCTGTTCAGCGGCACAAACAGATCCGGTTTTAGCAGCAGCGGCAAACCCGGATCGGTGGCAGCCGTGGAGGCGTTATACACCCTCGCGTACAGGTTGACCAGCGAGAGGTACGCAGCGGCCCGTTGTACCTGTGCTTCGGCGTAGGCGCTGCGTTTCTGCACGTCGGGGCCATCGCTTGTCATGACATTGGCAGTGATCTGGTTGCAGACATAAATCTGGTTATACAGCTGGTCCCAGCCGGCATCGCTCTGGTCTGAGGTATAATAGTCTGCCGCCCAGGTATAAATATTTTTCAGCTCATTGGTCAGCAATCTTTCCAGGCTGGCATTGGTGCCCAAGTCGATATCATCGGCAGACAACGTTGGCAGGCTGACAGACGTTTCAAACAGGCCTACGTTGTTCAGCAGCCGCTGATAGTCGGCCACGTAGATGAACTCCCGCTGGTTAGGTTGTTTCACTTCCACGTACTTACGGCAGGAAGTTGTTCCCATCGTTAATGCCAGTAGTGGAATGCATATATGTTTCATGTTCATGTCAATCAATTTTTCCGGTATTAGAAAGATGCGTTCAGGCTGATGAAATAGCTGCGTGCAGGCGGCAGGTTGGTATAGTTGGTGCTCATGGCGTAGCTGGGATCTACACCGGACTTGTTATTTTTCCAGATAAGCCCCAGGTTACGTACAGAGAAGTTCACCCCCACTGACTTTACCGCCATACGCGTCAACAAAGCGGAGGGCACCTGGTATCCCAGCGATATTTGTTGCAGGCGGACGTGGCTGGCGCTTTCCACCAGCAGGTCCGACATTTTATAACGGTTGCTGCTGTTGGTGGACACGTTCACCAGGCCCGGAACATTGGTGAACTGCTCATCGCCGGGTTTGCGCCAGCGAAGCGCCAGGTCCTGCTGTGTGCCAATCAGTCCGATGTAATTATTGGTTTGATAGTCGGGATAGTTTTGAATAGACAGCCTGCGGAACACATGGCCCATTTCATAGGTAATGCGAACGCCGAACGTAAACGATTTGTACCTGAAATCGTTGAACAGCCCGCCAAAATAAGGCGGCGTGGTACGGCCCATGTACACGAGGTCTTTAGCGGAGATAGCATTATTGGGCATATCTGCGTTCACGATTTTTCCGTCGGCGGTATATACCTGCGAACGACCTTTGTCATCCAGTCCTGCCCAGCGATAGGCATACAGGAAGTCGCGCGGCATTCCTTCAATAGGCGTGCTGCTGCCAACGGCCATGCTGCTGGTAGGTGGTGTGAAGCGGGCATCCGTGACCACGTTGGTATTGTAGGAGAAATTGAAAGTACTGCTCCAGCCAAAGTCACGGCCTTTGAAGATATCGCCTCTTACGCCGATATCATAACCATGCCCTTTCATGCTGGCGGCATTATAATACAGGCTGGTCCAGCCGTAGGTACTGTTGATGGGGAACTGCCATAAAATATCGCTGGTCTTTTTCGTATAGGCGTCAGCGCTAAGATGCAGCCGGTTGTTCAACAAATCGAGGTCCACGCCAAAGTTCCACGTCTTTGTGAGCTCCCAGCCTATTTTGTTATTAGCGGGGGCCTGCACGCTGCCATAAGGTTCCCTGGTGTTCTGGTCAAGTCCCATCAGGTTCAGCAGTGCGGCATTACTTGCGCTGGTGGGCACGGCGCCACCGGTACCATAGGTGATGCGCACGTCGAGGTTATTGAGCCAGTCCCGGGATTTCATAAAGTCTTCTGAAGTAACGTTCCATTTAACACCAGTGCTCCACAACGGCCTTGCACGCTGGCTGCGGGAAGCGCCGGCCAGGGAGAAATCGTCGAAACGCAGGCTTCCGGAGATAACGTAGCGGTTGTTCATCACAGACAAAGCACCATTACCATAGTAAGACAGGAACCTGTTGATGCCCCTGTTGATGCTGCCATCGGAGAAACCAAGGGTGGAAGACCATCCCATCACCGTTGTATAGCTTACGTTAGGGTTCCAGGACGCGGAGGCATAGGTGTCCTGGTCAAACCCGAAGCGGGTTTGTTGATAACCAGTGTATTTGCTTTCCCGGATTTCCGTGCCGGCGAGCGCATTCAGCGTTAAAAAAGGCGTCAGTGTTTTATTCACGTTTACCTGTCCGCGAAGGCCGTAGCTGATATCCGTCCGGTTGGTGCTGATCATTTTTCCTCCATAAGGCACGCCGTATACCAGTTTGCCGTTTGGCCCCACCGTGGTGGCGGTATTGATCAGCACCCTGCTGTCGTAGCTGTTCAGCTCACTAAGGTTGATCGTTTCCGTCAGATTGCGTTGCAGGCTGCCTGCCACGCTGACGTTCATCCAGTCGGTGATTTTGGTGGTGATGTCTGTGTTAAGGCGATAACGATTGGCTTTAGCAGTGGTATTGCCGTAGTTAAGCTCCTGCAGCGGGCTATAGGTCCATGGCAGGTACCCTTTGCTGAGAAAGTCTGCCGCCACTTCATCCCGGAAATCGATGGAACGGGCGATAGGATTGCCGGAAGCATCTGCCAGCATTTCATACGGGCGTAATGCCAACCGCCCGTTTCCGATGGCGTTTAGGGCCGCCATGTTGGAAACGGTGTTGGCAAAGTTATAATTGATGCCGGTGTTGATGGTCACACGGTTATTGAACAATTCATTACTGAGATTGGCGGTCACAAAGTAGCTCTCGCCTTTGTTGCTGCGGAACACCGGTACATCTTTCGTATAGTTGGTAGAAATATAATAGGTGCTGTGTTGTCCGCCACCGGAGAAAGACAGGTTATACTGTTGCGATACGGCCCGTTGCAAGAGCAGGTCGCGGATCTGCCCGCGGTTATCCTTCTGGCTGAGGGCAGACAGGGCAGAGTCGCGCTGACTGGCAGTGGCCGTGCCCCTGTCTACTTTAAACATCCACTCCAACGCTTCGCTGACAGGCTGGTTCTGGTTAAAGGTCATCCAGCTGTTGTCCCATTTGGCCGGGTCTGAGAAGAAGCCGAGGCCTTTCATCTCTTTTTCCAGGTCGATGTAATCCGCCGCGTTCATGCGGTTGAGTTTTTTCATATCGACAGGATTGGACAGGCTCAGATTAGTGCTGAAGTTCAGCTGGGAGGAATTTTTCTTCCCTTTTTTGGTAGTGATCACAATCACGCCGTTGGCGGCTTTGGCTCCCCAGATGGAGGTAGCGGCGGCATCTTTGAGGATGGTGATCGATTCAATGTCTTCGGGATTATACCTGCTTAATACAGAGCTGCCGCTGGCGCCGTTGATGGCACCCCTGGTTTCCAGGTCCTGGTCAACGGCCGGAAATCCGTCGATGACAATCAGCGGCGTGCTGCCATCTGAAGGCTGGAGGGTATTGACGCCCCGGATGGAAATTTTATTGTTGCGTACATCGAAGCGTACGCCGGGCGCCACGCCTTCGAGACGTTCCATCAGGCTCACCGCCGGCACTGTTTTAAGCTGTTTGCTGGTGATCTGTTCAAAAGCGCCGGTAGCCCTTTCTTTGGGCAGCGCCTGGTAACCGGTGGACATGACATTGACTTCCTGTAGCTGGCGCACATCGGTTTCCAGTTGCGCGTTGATCACTGTCTTATCGCCCACCTCCACTTTCAGCGGCGTCATGCCCATGAAGGTAAAGACGATGGCATTGGTCTTCTGATGCAGGCGCAGGGCGTATCTGCCGTCGCTGCTGGTGATGCTGCCGAAGCGAATGGCATAGCCCTCCGGGATGACGGTCACCCCTATGAGCGGACGGCCGTCTTTATCCGTTACCGTGCCAGTGATGGTTTGCACATATTCCTGTTCCGTTTTGAGCGGCGCCGCGTCGTCCGCCATGGGCATGGCGTCCTGGCTTTTGGCCGGCCGGGTGTCGCGGATGATGGTATAATAATTTTCCTGTACATAGAGGAAAATAAATCCTTTATTGTAGAGCAGTTCCTTCAGTACCGCTTCCACCGGCTCTTTCTTTGTCAGCGGCTTTTTCAGGCTGACGAGGATATTGTCCAGCAGATGTTCTTCATAGGAAAAGCGGGTGCCGTACACGGCCTTCACTTCGTCCAGGGCGGCTTTCAGCTTTATCTGCTGTTGTGCAAATAGTTTCCCCGGCAGTGTTACACAGAGGCAACACATGACAAATAACAATCGTCTGTACATGTAACTAATTTTGGCTGATAATTAAATGATTGGCTTCTCTTCTGATTTTCAGGTTAAATATTTTACGGACCACAAAAAGGATGTCTTCCGCGCTGTTGGCCGGCACCGTGCCTGACAGCCGTTTTTGTGCCAGCTCCGGCGGACCTTCGAGTATAATTTCATACCCGTAGTTGTCTTCCAGCAGGTCAATGATTTCCCGGAGGGAATAACCGTCCAGGTCCAGTTCGTTGACAGTCCAGGCTTTGTTGGCCTGCGGCTTTCTGTCCATGGCCGTCAGCTGTTGTTTGCTGCTGTCATAGGCAAAAGCCTCTCCCGGCCGGAGCACTTTGATAAATACACCGGCTTTCTCTATCCGGAGGCTGCCTTCCAGCAGGGATATTTCGGTATGGCCGCGGCGGTTGCGGACGTTGAACTTAGTGCCCAGTACCGTCAGTGACAGATCGCTCACGTGCACATGAAACGAATCCGATTGCTGCAGGCGGTTTTTGATGGCCACATGCCTGACTTCAAAATAAGCTTCCCCGTTGAGCCATATTTCCCTCGGCTTGTCCGTCTTCCAGGAGCGGGCATAATGGATAGAGGAATTACCATTCAGCGTAACAATGGACTCGTCTGGCAATAATACCTGCTGATGATTGCCAAATACAGTACGATAGGATTTCTCACCATGTGAAGACAGCTCCCTGATAAACAGCATGGACATCACCACTGCGGCCGCGGCGGCCGTCCATCTGAATATCAGCTTCAAAGGCCGGTAGTAGCGTTGGCGGCGTTGTTCATAGACCGCTATTTCCCCGCTGATTTTGTTCCAGAGACGGGACTCGCCCATAGCGGGCGCATACGCCTGCTGATTGTTCAGTAGCAGTATCCAGGCACGCGCCTCCTCCATGGAAGCCCTTTTGTCCGGATACTGTGCGGACAACTGCCCCCACCAGGCCTTTGCGTTCTCGTCCCACTTCAATACATGACGTGTAAACTCATCGTCTTCAAAAAAAGAAGCAGTGGTATACCGTGCATAGTTCCTGTCCTGTTTTTCCATACCTGTTTATAGATACACGACACTTTTAAATTTTATCCCTTCCTCCCGGAAGAAATTAAAAAAATCAATATAAAGGGCACAAAAATGAATATCATTCAATAACAATAGAGAAAAGGAATGCTGTATTAGATTTTTTTCAATGCAATAACAGCAGACAAAATAAGGAGATCAGTTTTGGACAGGTATTGCCGAAGCGTGTCAATGGCTTTGTAAACCAATTTATAGGTACTGGACACGGAAAGCTGCATGAGTACAGCTATTTCCTCGTATTCCATTTCTTCATAATAACGCAGGTGGATGATTTCCCGTTGGCGCGGCGTCATTTTTCCCAGCGCCGTGGCCAGGTCCCGGCTTATTTTCTCCAGCCGTTCACGGCTGATCATAGTATGCTCATAAGCCAGTTCCTGCGGTAATTCGGGCCAGTCGTCCGGCACCGAGAAGGTATATTTCCGTTGCTGCGCCTCCAGCATACGAAGCAACACCCGCCGGAAAGCCTTGTACAGGTAGTTCTTCACCGAACCTGTTTCCCGGATGCTTTCACGGTTCTTCCAGAGCTTCACAAACAGCTCCTGCAATGCATCTTCAATCAGATGATCGTCTGCGGAAAACCGGTGTCCATAATTAAAAAGCGGAGCATAATATTTATCAAAGACCGCCTGCAGGGAGGATTCATCTCCTGAACGAAAAGCATCCCATATATCTCTTTCATCCTGCATGACGTTTAGCTAATTCGGTTGGCAACGGTGCGAAGTTGCTGAAAATGTTTTACATTTCAAATATTCCACAGCAACCGGAACTGACAATTATTTACCGCCACCAATACGCAACACACTTAACGAATCAGGCATATATGTAAGTCAGGCAGTTTGTTTACCTAACCGGCAATTGCTTCTTTTTTGATGGCGTTATTTTTCTTCATAACATTGCACCTGAGAAGCAGTCAACGGATAATTTAAAAAAATTATTTGTCTTTTTTACAATTATTTTTAATTTACAGGCAGTCGGCCGCTTTGAGCCGGGGATACGTTTTAGCAGAGTTTTAGTCAATATTAGCTGTCGCCGCTGCATTTTATTTTAGAAGCCGGGATATCACAATAGCGTTCCTATGCTGCGACCATAAATTCCAAGTTCAACACGTTATGATGCGCGTTTTCCTTTTGATGGCCATGTTGGCGCTACCTTTTCAGGCTTTCACCCAGACGGCCCCTTACAACTTTTCCAAACTGGACATTTATTCCGGTTTGTCCCATAACCAGGTAACAGCCATCCTGAAGGACACCGCAGGTTATCTCTGGTTTGGCACCGTGTCGGGGCTGAACCGGTATGACGGCTATACCTGTAAGGTACTACGTCACCGGCAGAACGACAGCACCTCGCTGACAGACAACTACGTGCTTTCCCTATATGAACTTCCGGATGAAAAAATGTGGGTGGCCACAAAAGGCGGGCCCGCTGTTTATGACATTTACAGGGAATGTTTCAATACTAACTACAACGCCTATCTGAAATCTTTAGGGCTTCCCGAAGGGAATGCCTCCAATATCACCAAAGGACCTAGAGGAAGATACTGGTTCCTGTATGAGAACGGCGATTTATGGCTATATGCCGGCAAACAGGCGAAAAAAATGACAACCGGCCCCGGTGAGAAGATCATTGCCGTGCAGGAATCAGCCGACGGCAAACTGTGGGCACTACGCCAGAACGGCATTCTACTGGCGTATGACATCACTTCCGGCAAAACTGTCCTCACCAGCACCGCCGTGCAACAACAGGCCCAGGGACACAATCCCGCCAGCCTGTTTATCGACAGCGACGGCGATATATGGCTGTGGAGCTTCTCCGGCGGTGCCTTTCTTTATCATCCGCAGGACAATTCCGTGAAACCGTTTAATGAAAACTCCGCTCCCTCCCGTCTGCAATCCAGCCTTGTCAGCCAGATCGTGCAGGACAACAACGGTACCATATGGATAGCCACCGACCATGGCGGAGTAGCGTTAATTGACAAAAAGAACGGCTTTCATACCAGCTACCTGCTCAACGACCCCAAAAACCCGCAGAGCCTGAGCCAGAACAGTATCAACGCGCTGTATAAAGACAACAACGGCATCCTCTGGCTGGGCACCTATAAACAAGGGGTGAACTATCTGAACAGCAATATCCTGCGGTTCCCGTACTACCACCACCAGGACTCAGACAGCAAAAGCCTTCCCTATGATGATGTGAACCGCTTCGTGGAAGACAAACTAGGTAACCTCTGGATTGGCACCAACGGCGGCGGGCTTATTTACTTCGACAGAAAAAACAATACCTTCCGGCAATACCTCCACGATCCCGCTAACCCTAACAGCATCAGCAATAATGTGATCGTCAGCATGTGGCTCGACCATCAGAACGTACTCTGGATAGGCACCTACTTCGGAGGGCTCAACAGCTTCGATGGTAAAAAATTCACCCGCTACCGCCATAGTGACCAAGACACCACTTCCCTTGCTGATGATAAAGTATGGGAAATTTATGAAGACAGACACCACAACCTGTGGGTCGGCACCTGGGGATCGGGGCTGGACCTGCTCGACAGGAAGACCGGCCGCTTTACGCACTTCTACCGGGAAAAGACCGGCAACCAGTCGTCCAACTACATCTCCGCCCTGATGGAAGACCGCAACGGCAATTTATGGACCGGCACCACCTATGGTATCATGGTTTTTTCCCGCGACAGGAAACAAATTACCACCTACCGCCAGGGTACCGGCAAGAAAAACCTGAGCAGCAATAACGTGCTCTGCTTCCTGGAAGACAGCAAAGGCAGAATATGGATAGGCACCCATGAAGGACTGAACCTTTTCAACGAGAAGACCGGCGACTTTGAGCTGTTCACCATGGCCGATGGATTCCCCGACAATATCATCCTCAATGTACTGGAAGACAACCATCAAAGGTTCTGGCTTTCCACGCCCAGCGGCCTTTGCAGCGCCATGCCACATCAGAAAGGCAACTGCATTACGTTGTCTGTTGCCGGTTATGACGAATCCAACAACCTGCAGAACCGGGAATTCAATGACAATGCTGCACTCAAAACCAGCACCGGTGAACTGGTTTTCGGCGGTCCTTCCGGTTTCAATATCATCAACACCGGCCAGACGCAAAAACCGGCCAGTCATGCCAAACTGATCTTCACCGGCCTGCAGATACTGAACAACACTATCAAACCGGGAGAAACCGTCAATGGCCGCGTGGTGCTGGAACAGTCCCTGTCTAAGCTCCCCGGCATTGATCTAAAATACAGCGAAAATGTTTTTTCCATCGAATTCGCGTCGCTGGACTACGGCCACAAGACACACTACCGGTACGCCTACACGCTGGAAGGGTTTAATACCGACTGGCTTTATGCAGACGGTGATCAACGCAAAGCCACGTACACCAACCTGGACCCGGGACATTATACTTTTAAAGTCAAAGCGCTCAACAGCGACGGCTCCTGGAGCGAGCCCATATCATTGAACATCCATGTGGAACCGCCTTTCTGGCGAACGCCCTTCGCCTTTGTGATATACCTGCTGACAGCCGCGGGCCTGCTGCTGCTGGTCCGCCGCATTACTTTGGACAGGATACACATGCGGTACGAAGTGGAACAGCAGCGCCGCGAAGCCGAAAGGGCCCATGCGATAGAACAGGTCAAAACAAAATTCTTCACCAACGTAAGCCACGAGTTACGCACACCGCTCAGCCTGATCATCTCCCCTCTGGACACCATCATCAAAAACACGCCTGATGAAGGCCAGCAAAAACAACTGGGACTGGTGCTCCGTAACGCCAAAAGGCTGCTGAACCTCGTCAACCAGCTGCTGGACTTCAGGAAAATGGAAGTACAGGCGATCCGGCTGCACCTGGCCATGGGCGACATTGTACAGTTTATCCACGATATCAGCCGCTCCTTTACGGACATCGCCGAAAAGAAGAAAATCACGTTTAATTTCTCTTCCGCTATCGACAGCCTCGGGATTTATTTTGATAAAGACAAAATTGAAAAGATCCTGTTCAACCTGTTGTCTAACGCTTTCAAATACACGCCGGACGGCGGCGCTGTAGACCTTCGCCTGGCGTATGATCCATCCGGCAACGAAAACGAAGCCATGCTGGTGATAGAAGTGGAAGATACCGGCATCGGCATTGCCGACAACCAGCAACAGAAAATCTTTGAACGTTTCTTTCAGACAGAAGTGCCGGCAGATATGGCCAACCAGGGCACAGGGATAGGACTGGCCATCACCCGGGAGTTCGTCAAACTCCACCAGGGCATGATCTCCGTAAAAAGCACGCCGGGCAAAGGCACCTGTTTTACGGTACGGATTCCCGCCAGGAAAATGTATGACCACAGCATCCGCAGCACTACCCCACTGGTAACAGAAGAAGATGCCGCACAGATGCTCTCGGAAGAAATGCGGAAGAACGGTAAAATGAAAACTATTCTCGTGGTGGAAGACAACGAAGACCTGCGCTTTTACCTGAAAGACAACCTCAGAGGACAGTATCATATTGAAGAAGCCACGAACGGACTGGAAGGCTGGGAGAAAGTAAAACAATGCAACCCAGACCTGGTTGTCAGTGATATCATGATGCCTTTATCAGATGGTATCGATCTTGTCAAAAAAATCAGAACGGAAACCGGCACAGCGCATATCCCTGTAGTGCTGCTCACCGCCGTAGGCGATGAAGGCCGGCAGCTACAGGCATTTTCAGCCGGCGCCAACGATTATATCACCAAGCCCTTTACCTTTGAAATACTGGACTCCAGAATTAAAAACCTGCTGGCCCAACAGAAGCTATTACAGAAAAGATTCCAGAAGCAGATTGAAGTAAACCCGGCAGAAATAACCGTCACCTCGGTAGATGAAACCTTTTTACAGAACACCCTGGACGTGATCGAAAAACAAATGGACAACCCGGATTTTTCTGTAGAAGACTTCAGTGCGGCCATGCATATGAACCGGGTAACGCTGTACCGCAAAATACTGGCGCTTACCGGCAAATCCCCGCTGGAGTTCATCCGTTCCATCCGGCTGAAGCGCGCGGCGCAGCTGCTGGAGAAAAGCGGTATGACCGTCGCCGAGATTGCCTATAAGGTGGGATTCAATAATCCCAAACAGTTCTCAAAGTTCTTTAAGGAAGAGTTTAAGGTATTACCGTCGCAATATGCTGTCAGTAAAAAAGAGACAGACAGTTGATCGTTGTGGCTGCGTTATTCATCTTACTGAAAAAGGAAACAGCGGCCATAAAAATGACCGCTGCCTGCAAATAGGGGTTTATACAAAATATCATATCAACGTTTACGGGCAAACGAAATTCAATCATATCAAAACACCCGTCAACAGCATTATGGTTGTTGCGCAACGTAATTGTACACCATGAGCGCGGGCCCGTCGCACGAGGTCCGTATGACACCCAGCTGCATGGACTTTTCAGACAGTGAAATTAACCGGATGTTGCCCCATGCGCTCACGCAGGCGTCGCGGCCGGCATCGTGGATAGGCGTGGCATCCGTCATCGTGAGCTTTTTGGTATTGACGTCCAGGTAAAAAGTTCCGCTTTCAGTGCCCCTGGAAGGCACCTGGGTATGTACCACTTTCACGAAAGGACCTCCCTTCAGGCTAAACGTCATGGTACCATAATCGCCGGCCGGCATCAGCCAGGCATTGTCTGCGTATTTAGGCGCCCATGACCAGCAGTCGCCGCCGGTTTTCATACAATCGCCTCCCCAGCCGTTGTCAGTACCGTAGAAAAAGAGCGGGCCGTCAAACACGGTGGCCTTGATGTCCAGCACCCATGTTCTCTCCTGCCCCACACCACCGGTTAATGCGTTCCACATAGGGTCATTGACGTAGTTCAGGTTGTCGGCGGTCACATGGATAGTGACAGCATCCAGTTGCACCATACCGCCGCCGGTAAGTGCAGACCGCCGGACCACATAATCACCTTTGAAGGCAAAGTGAACAGTGTCTGTCTGGCGGCTGGACCTGCCGGTGCCATAATCCCATACCGGGATGATTTCACTGGTATGGTTGATCAGGTACAACGTGTTGCCGCCCGGATCAACGGTAAGGTCCTGTTTCACTTCCATATTGACCGCCGCTTTATCAGGCAATGCCGGCAGGCTGTATTCTTTCTTTTTACAGGATATTGATATCAACAGCAGCAATAACGCCGCTTTCAGGTATAGAGGCTTATGCATAAAAGTGTTTTTTGGATGATCACCAGCCGGCGTTCTGTTTCAGTACGCCATTAGACAGGGTCACCTGGGAATAGGGAATTTGTGACAGTCCTTGTGTTTCAGTGATTTTACCAGCCTGTATCGTTTTGGGCGTGCTCACATCGCCGTTTTTCACCGTGGTGGTTTCCGCGATGGCAGCGGCTGCCGTGGCAATGCCCTGGCGCAGCAGGTCCCAGTAACGGATACCTTCTCCGGCAAATTCCAATCTTCTTTCGTTCATGATATTATCCTTGCTGACCGGCAGCTGTACAAAACTATCGCCGAAAGCACGTTTGCGCACATTGTCAAAATACAGCTGCGCATTGGGGGAGCCCAGTTCCGCGGCCATCAGCAACACGTCGGCATAACGGATAGACACGTAGTCCTGGTACTGCCCGATCATAAAGTTGGTACCGCCCATTTTCACGGCGAGGCTGTTGCCCGCATTATCTACCAACGGCGTGTATTTCTTCATATAATAACCGGTATACTCACGCTGATCTTTACTATTGGTAAAAGCCAGCCCTTCATCTGCGATAGATATGATCGTGGCTTTCCTCCTGGTATCATTGGCCGCATAGGCATTCCAAAGCCGGGGCGCGACAGGGCTTCCGCCCCATCCCATGCCATAGGGAAAAACGCTCTGACCGCGCATTCCATTCATTACCATCCAGTAGTTACCGTCAGCGTTACCGTTGTAATCACTGGTATAAGTGTATTTAATGGCAAACACTGTTTCTTTGTTGTCCTCTCCCGCATAGTCATCGAGCGACGCAGCCGGCCACAGGTTCCCGAATTTTTCCACGAGCCCGAACCCGCCGTTGGTCACCACGTCTTCGAGATAGGACAACGCCTGTTGTTTGGATACTGTGCCCACGAGGTCTGTCTTGCCATAATAACCGGTATAATACAGATACACACGGCCTAACAGGGCTTCTGCCGCCCATTTTGTCACCCTTCCATGGGTGGCGACAGGCTGGCTGGAATAATTCACGGCAGGGAGATTATTGGCCGCAAACACCAGGTCGTCCGTAATGAGTTTATACACGCTGTCCGGACTGGCCTGCGGCAGATTGTCGGTGGTAGGTTTGGCCAGCAGCGGGATATTTCCCCACAGTCTCACCATATCAAAATAAAGATAAGCGCGGATGAACCTTGTTTCGGATTCATATACCGGGCGCAGGTTTTCGCTGCCTTTCCATTCCACCTGGTCCAGGTGCGTGAGCAGCATATTGGCCCGGTAGATGGCTTTATAGTAGGCGCTCCAGTTGTCACCGTACAAACTTTGATCGGAAGGAGAACGGAGCTTGTCAAACTCGTCGATCATCTGGTAACCGAATCCGTCGGCATTGCCTGTGCCGCCAAAAGCGTTATCAGACAATATTTCCGATGCTATCGGCAGTGAAACGCCGCCGTTCCATACGGTCTGCAGTCCGTCGTATACGCCTACCAGCGCCTTAAACGCATCGTTGGGCGTCTTATAAAAGTTCTGCTCTGTGGCGGTCGTCACATCTTCTGTGTCAAGGAAGCTTTTGCTGCAGGCGGCCAGTGATGCCAGCGCGAAGAGCAGTGTATATATGCGTAGCTTTTTCATCTTTCAGGTTGATTTTGGTTAGAAGCGAAGATTAGCGCCTATCATAACGGTCCTGGGCCTTGGGTAATACCCTATGTCCACACCGGTGGAGAATCCTTCATTGTAGCCAATTTCAGGGTCCATACCGTTGTATTTGGTAAAGGTGAAGGCATTCAGCACGGAAGCGTATATACGCAGTTTCCCGGTGTAGTTGCGTGATATCATTTTGGAGAAATCATATCCCAGCGTGATAGTGTTAATACGCAGGAAGCTGCCGTCATGGATGTACAGGTCGGAGAACTGTGTCCAGTTGCGGTTGTCTTCCGTTACCCTCGGCATAGTGTTGGACGAACCGGGACCGTGCCAGCGGTCTAGAATGGCCGTGGAATAGTTGCCCAGCGCGCTGGACTGGTTGCGCCATGACTGTACGATTTTATTGCCTGACACGCCGGAAGCCTGTACGAGGAAGTCGAAGCCTTTATAGTCCAATGCTATGTTAAAGCCAAAAGTGAAGTGCGGGTTCGGGTCGCCGATCATGGTCTTGTCATTGGCGTCGATAACGCCGTCGCCGTTGAGGTCCACGAAACGTACATCACCGGGTTTGGCATCCGGCTGGATAGGTTTGCCGGCTTTGCCTTTGTAGTCGTTCACTTCTGCTTCTGTCTGGAAGATGCCTGCGGTTTTCAGTCCCCAGAAATATCCGATAGGCAGTCCGTTGGCCGCTCTGTAAAACTCGAGCGCATTTTCATACAGCGTATTGGTATTGCCGTGGATGATATGATCGTTCGTAGGGATGTTACCGATTTTGTTTTTGTTGTAAGCGCCGTTGACACCCACTGTATAATGGAACGAGTGCCCGATGCTGTTCTGATAGGAAAGCGCCAGTTCCACACCGGTGTTGCTTACGTCACCGCCGTTGATCAGCGGTGCGTCAGCGCCGGCAGTGGCCAGTATCGGCGCGCTGATCAGCCAGTCCTTGGTCTTTTTGATATAGTAGTCGAACGTAACGCTGAGGTTTTTCATCAGTGATGCATCGAAGCCGATGTTGGTCTGTTCCGATGTCTCCCATTTCACATTGGGATTGGCCAGCCGGCTGGGATAAGCGCCTTGTGTATTGACGCCTTCCGTTGGCCCGAAGATATAAGATGCATTATTGAAAGCAATGGGTGACAGGTACTGATAAGCCGCTACGTTCTGGTTGCCCACCTGGCCCCAGGTAGCGCGCAGCTTGAAGAAGTCCAGCCAGTGCACGTCTTCCATAAATCCTTCTTTGTTGACTACCCAACCGGCAGACACGGAGGGGAAATACCCCCAGCGGTGGTCCGGCGCAAAGCGGGAGGAACCGTCTGCACGGAAGGTCATATTCAGGAGATACTTCTCTTTGTAGTTATACTGTAACCTGCCGAAGTAAGACGCCAGCGAGTTGGTGAACGGGCCGCCGCTCAGGCTCATGTACGGTGCGCCTCTGGTCACGTTCTGCGCCACGGAAAGATAGGCATGCCAGATGTCAGCGATGCGCAGATCACGGTTGTTGCCTGTCATGCTGACACCGGTGGCTTTCAGTGCCGAAGTACCTGCCATCACGCTGAAGCTGTGATCGTTGCCAAGCGTGAAATCATAGCTCAGGGAGTTATCAAACTGGATGGTCTGACCGCTGCCCATGGACTGCGTCACCCTGGAGGTATCGTTGAACGAATAGATAGAGAGATGATACACCGGCGTGAAGCCATGGCTTTGGTTGGCGTAGTAGTTCAGCCCAAGGCTGGAGCGGAACTTCAGCCCTTTGATGGGTTCTGCCTGAAGGTATACATCACCGAAGAGGCCCTGGCTGCTGTTGCGGCTCTGGTTGGAATAGTACATCACCGCATAGGGATTGGACTCGCCGTTATTCCAGGCTTGGTCAGGCTTTCCGGGATACCAGCCGGTTTTATCTGCGGCGAAGAAATTGCCGTCGCTGTCATACATCGGCAGGAAGGGGCTGGTGGTAAAGGCTGCGCGCAGCGAGTTGTTATACTGGTTGCCTACGCCGATACCATAGGTGTTCTGGTAGTTGAACGTCAGGTGCTCCCCTGCTTTGATGATGTCTTTATATAATTTATGCTCCGAATTAATACGGAAGGTGTAACGTTCCAGGTTGGAGATACTGGCGCCTCCCACGATACCGCCCTGGCTGGTATACCCTAACGACATCGAATATACGGAAGCGGCGCTGCCGCCCTGTACGCCAAGCACATAGTTCTGGGTAGGCACGTTGCTTTTAAACATCTCGTCCATCCAGTTGGTACCGGCTGACAAGTTGTTGATCACATCGTTGGTGAAATACGGCGCCTTGCCGGAGTTGACCGCCGCTTCATTCATGATCACTGCATATTCTTTTGCGTTGAGCAGTTTCGCTTTGCGGGCCACGTTTTGCAGGCCGTAGAAAACATCCAGCGTAACCTGCGCTTTCTGATTGGCTTTGCCGGTGCGTGTAGTCACGAGGATAACGCCGTTGGCCGCCTGAGAACCGTAGATCGCTGCGGAAGCGGCGTCTTTCAGCACATCGATGGAGGCGATATCAGCGGGATTGAGGTAGGTGATATCGCTGGTCTGTACGCCATCAACAATATACAGGGGCGCAAAATTGCCCACGGTGCCTTTACCGCGGATGACCACGTTCATGGCCGAACCGGGCTGACCGGAATAGCTGGTGAGCTGTACGCCCGGCGCCTGTCCCTGTAAAGCCTGTAAGGCGTTGGTGGTATTCTGTTTTTGAAGATCATCGCCCCTCACCTGCAGATTGGCGCCGGTGACGAGTTTCTTCTTTTGCACGCCGTAACCGATTACAACGAGGTCTTCGATCTGAACGACGGATTCCTGTAGTTGCAGGTTCATTTCTGTGCCGGTCACTTTTGCCTCCTGTGGCACATAACCAACAGAAGTCACCACCAGTACGGCGCCGGGAGCGGCTTCAATTTTAAAGAAACCGCTGTTGTCCGTAACAGCACCTTTGGTGGACCCTTTCAGGGTTACGGAAGCGCCCACTACTGACGCGGCTGTTTTGCCGGAAGTGACCCGGCCCGTTACCATGTGCGTTTGCGCGATAACGGAATGGCTTATCAGTAATATGACAGTCAGCCATGCATACAGCAATAACTGTCCTGTATTTTTTTGAGCTTTTTTCATAATAGTCTGGCGTTTGGATTTTGGTAGTAGATAAAACCGGTGCTTATATGCTGATCGTCAATTTTTTCCCTTCGTAACGGACTTCCTGATCGGCTTTCCCTCCAGGGTCCAGCGGTTTGGGCGCTGTTGCGCTCACCCGGACGATCCGGAAAGTGCGCTGTTGCAACATGCCGCTGAATGCCCCTTTACGCTCGCCGATGGTGAGTTCCCGGGTGCTTTCGTTGTAGTCGATCGGGATAATGGTATACTGTCCTTTCTCGTAGTTGTAGGAACTGCCATCATCTTCGTACAGGCGGAAAGTGCCGTTCTTACCGGCATAGACATACAGCGTAATGGTGTCTGCCGGTTTTTCGGACGTGTATTGCAGTTCCGGCCCTATCGGAATAATGGCCCCTTCTTTTGCGTACAGCGGCATACGGCCATAGGGCGCATCGGCGGTGATCCTTTTTCCGCCGGCATTCCGGACGCCGGTGTACAGGTCATACCAACCTTGTCCTGCAGGCAGGTACACTTCCCTGTTGCGTTGTTTGTACTGGTAAACAGGGTTCACCAGCAAGGAAGGCCCGAACATGAACTGGTCGCCGATGTTCTGCACGGCGGTGTCGCCGGCAAAGTCCATGACCAGTCCGCGCATGATCGTATAGTCGTTGTGGTAGGCTGCCCCGGCGAGTGAATAGCTGTAAGGCAGCAACCGGTAACGGAGCTTATCGTAGTACAGGAAACTTTCGTAGGCGGGATGGTCTTCCGGTGCGACGTTAAAAATTTCCCGGTAGGGGAACTGGCCGTGTGTGCGGAACAACGGCACAAAGGCGCCGAACTGTGTCCAGCGGGTGTTCAGCTCCCGCCATTCTTCCAGGCTTTCCGCGTCCGGCTTTTCAAATTTCGCCGGCACTACGAAACCGCCGATGTCCATGGTCCAGTAAGGCAGGCCGGACAGGGAGAAGTTGATACCAGCGGCGATCTGTGTTTTCATATCGCGCCAGGTGGCGCCGATATCACCGCTCCAGATGGCAGCGGCATAGCGCTGCGAGCCGCCGAAGCCGGAGCGGGTCAGCAGGAACACCCTTTTATCAGGGTCCGTCTGCCGTTGTCCTTCATAAATACCTTTGGCATTTTGCAGCGGATAGGCGTTCAGGTATTCCGCTGCGGGGCCCAGCGCGGTGGGCGTCATCTGCAGTTTGCGTTTAGCCGGGCTTACATTGGACAGGATATCCGGCTCACTGGCATCCATCCACCAGGCATCGATACCTTTGGCATACAGCTTTTCGTTGATCAGGTCCCAGAAACCTTTACGGGCATCTGCATTAAAAGCGTCGTAAAACGTAGAGACGTAACCTTGAGCGATCCAGTCCCGTTGTTCATCGGCTATATTTCTTTTATAGAGCCATCCTTTTTTATCAAACTCCCGGTAAGCGGGGATATCTTTATAAAACTTGGGCCATACCGATATCATGATCTGTGTATGGTATTTTTTGTGCAACACATCGATCATACTGTCAGGTGACGGGAACCTGGCCGCGTCAAACTCCTGGCTTCCCCAGGCGGCTTCTTTCCAGTAGCTCCAGTCCAGCACAATATTGTCCAGCGGGATGTTCTTTTTGCGGAACTGGTCCACCGTGGTCAGTATCTCCTCCTGTGTTTTGTAGCGTTCCCGGCTTTGCCAGAAGCCCATCGCCCATTTGGGCATGATCGGCGCTTTACCGGTGAGTGTGCGGTAACCAGCGATCACTTCGTCCATATTGGCACCGTAAACGAAATAATAATCCACCTGATGACCGGCTTCCGAAGAGAAACCAACGCAGCGCTGCTCTTCCTTGCTCAACGGCGCCTGCCACTTCAGCGACAGATAAGATTCCGGGCTTTCGGGCGTCCATTCAATTTTTACCGGCACTTTCACCCCTTTTTCAAGATGAACAGGCACCAGCGCCGGGGCCGGGTTCCAGGCTTTGCGCCAATGGTCCAGCACCAGTTTTCCGTTGAGCCATACTTTGAGCGTGCCACCGAAGGTAAACCGCAGTTGATGCAGCCCGGAAAGGTGACTGGCCACACTTCCCTCCCATGAGGCCACCCCGGTGGCCGGTGTGAACCCTTGCGGAAGCACGACTTTTGAATCTCCCAAAAACTCCATATTAATAGCTGATTCCGCCCTGGTAGCAACTACCTCCTGCGGCTTACGGGCGTCATTGGCATAAGCGGCCGTGAGCCATCCTTCTTCCCCGTTTTTGGAGAAAAGCTGTAAGTCGGACAGCGGGTGCAGCGGACGTATATCTCCTGCGGTAGTGAGCGAGTAGTTGTCCCACAGGATACCATAATTTTTAGGGGAGACGAGGAAAGGGATGGCCACCTCGGTGTTGTTCTGGAAAAAAGAGACCTGCTGGCCTTTATAATTATATACCCCGTCCTGGTGTTGTCCCAGGCCATACCAGGCATCATCATCCGTGCCCTCGAACTGTTGGGTCAGCTGGTAATATGAACGGCCATCAAATATAGCGGGTTGAAAAGTCCTGCCGCCGGCAGGTTTCTCCATCAGTATTTTTTTACCTTTGGCATCCAGGAAAGAGACGGCGCCGGTCTTCAGCTGCACTACTGCCGTCAGGTTTTTGGTTTTCAGGCTGACTGTTTCACCGGAAGCTGTCAGCTTCCATTGGGGAACCGGTCTTTTGGTGTCCACTGTCATCAGGCTCGGCGCGGGTGACAGTTCTTTTCCCGGTGCGGCCACTACCCTGATGATATCATCGCTAATAACATATAGCCGGACGGTGTTGGAAGTACCTGTAAAAGAGGGGTCGGTATATATGGTGACCCCATCTTTGGTTTGTAAATAAAACGGCGTGCCTGCCATCGAAACGTGGTAAACAAGCATAAGCAAAAGCCAGGCGACAGTTATCGTCCTTTTCATAACGTGGTAAAAATCTTGCGTGGAACAATGCTGTAAAGTTGGTTAATGTGGGGGAATATGAGGGGTGGCAGATGTTGCGTTTTGGGGTAATAAATGTTGCAACGGGCTCATTTTCATGCTTCCTGAAAATAAATTCATTCATATACAGTTATTGGAATGTTTTTTTAATAAACCCTGATTTATTATCTATGAACTTTGACACAATCAACCGGCGCCGCTTCCTGGCGCAATCCGGCACCGCTGTGATGGCGGCGCTGTTCTCCACCCCCAGCCTGGCCGCGCTCGCCCCTCCACGTTTTAAAATGGGACTACAACTGTACACCATCCGTGATGCGATGGAAAAAGACGTTACCGGTACCCTTAAAAGCGTAGCGAAAATGGGATACCAGGATTTAGAGACCTATGGTTTTGACCCTTCGCAGGTAGGATATTATGGCTTACGCGCCAAAGACTTCCGGACGTTGCTGAAAGACCTGGGGTTAACCACCACCAGCGGGCACTATGACCTGTTCAAATACCTGAACGCGCCTGAGGCAGACTTGCTGGCCTATGTGGACCAATGTATTGAAGGCGCCAGGCAGCTGGACCAGAAGTACATCACCTGGCCCTGGCTGGCCCCTGAAGACAGGGGCATCGATAAATTCAAACTGCTGGCATCAAAACTGAACCTCATCGGGGAACGGGTAAAAAAAGCCGGCCTGGGCTTCGCCTATCATAACCACGATTTTGAGTTTATCGATCACGGAGGGGAAAATGGTTACCAGATTATCATGAAGGAAACAGACCCTAACCTGGTAAAACTACAGATCGACCTTTACTGGGTTGTTCGCAACTCCAAAAAACAACCGGCGGATTACTTCCGGGAACAACCCGGGCGTTTTGTCATGTGGCATATTAAAGATATAGACCGTAAGACGCGGGACTATACGGAGTTGGGCAACGGCACCATCGACTATACGAAAATACTGCCGGACTACCGTACCGCCGGGCTGCAATACTATTTCCTGGAGCAGGGCGGTAATTTCCGCACCGGCAACGCTATGGACAGCATCGCAGAGAGCGCGGCGTTTTTCAAGCGCAAACTCAGCAAATTCCTGTAATGAAGCAGCGTTTCCGGTATATTCTTACCGGAAACGCGCTTTAAATGGCGTACAAGACGCCGCACAGGGAGATCATGATCAGGAAAGTGACCAACCCTCCGGCGATACCAATACCGATCGTCTCGTTTTTATACCTGCGTTTGAGATGGTCTTCCGGCTTTAATTGCCATTGTTCCATCCTTTTCAGGTAATGTACCGCAGCGATATGGGTGAAAACAGCCACGAGGGACAGCGTATAATACGGAATGAAAAATAATTTCTCCGGGTAGTGGTTTGCCACGCCGGCCGCAAAGTAGAAGCCGGTGTTCATCTTCCATTGGAAACGCCCTCGCAGCACAGCCTGTACATGATAGATCAGAAAAAAAGACAGATACAGCCCGCTCAGTACCTGGGCCACCACATACCAGGGTTGCCGTACAAATCCTTTCTTCATAACGAGGCCCAGCCCGCTGACTACCTGAAAACCCACGCACAACAACAATAACAGCTCCACCGGCCAAAACCGGTAAACATGTCTTAGTATATCCATGACCGTGATATGGCACTGCGGCCCGCCCAATGCGAACAGATGATTAGTGATATGCAACAACAGAAATGAGGCTAAGATAATACCGGACAGGCGGTGCAATCGTTTCAGGGATATCGGCATAACGTGGAAATAAGTTACCGGACCGCTGCTGAATTAATCAGCAGCGTATCCGGTATAAAATTAACATCGGGACACAAAAGTAAAAATCTATTTAAGCTCCAGTACTACCACGGAAAACGGAGGTAACTTTACTGACAGCGTATTATTTTTCAATACCGCATCTTTAAATGCCGTTGGTTTAATCTTATCAGGCTGCGTGAAGCTGTTGTAATCCTGCAATTTGGACGAGGCGAGGATACGGCCGGAAACAGTACGGTAGGCCGTGCCTGTCTGTACGGTGATCTCCTGGGCTTTGGCAGGGTCGATGTTCACCAGTGAGATATGCGTTGCGCCGGACTTGTCTTTGGAAGCAGAAGCAGTGACCGCTGGCAGTTGTTCGCCTTTGTAGGTATAGCTGTTGCTTTGCACTTCCACCGGTACCAGCGTGGCGTCCTGGTGTACGTTGTACATCTCCATGACATGATAGGTAGGCGTCAGCACCAGTTGCTCTCCTTTGGTTAAGATAACCGCCTGCAGCACATTTATCGTTTGCGCGAGGTTGGCCATGCGCACCCTGTCGGAATGATTGTTGAAGATATTGAGCGTCACGCCGGCGATCATGGCGTCGCGCATGGTGTTTTGCTGAAAGAGGAAGCCCGGGTTCGTACCCTCCTGCACGTTATACCAGCCGCCCCACTCGTCTACTACCAGCGCTACTTTTTTCTTCGGGTCGTATTTGTCCATGATGGCGGAATGCTTGCGCACCAGCGTATCCATCATACAGGTGCTGCGCATGGTCTGGAAATACTGTTCTTCCGTAAAATTAACAGCGTCTCCCTTTTTGCCCCAGTCGATAATAGAATAGTGGTGTAATGCCAGTCCGTCCAGCATGTGCAGCGGAATATTTTTCATCAGCACCTCTGTCCAGTTATAATCGTTGGAATTGGCGCCTGACGCTATTTTGAAAGTGTTGCCGCTCATGAAGGTGGCGTATTTGCGGTAAACGTCCGCATAATATTCAGGCCGCATGTTCCCGCCGCAGCCCCAGGCTTCGTTGCCAACGCCCCAGTAGCGGACTTTCCACGGCTGCTGCCGGCCATTTTGCTGCCGCAGGTCCGACATCGGGCTTTTTCCCGGGAAATTGACATACTGCACCCAGTCGGCCAGCTCCTGCACGGTGCCGCTGCCTACGTTGCCTGCCAGGTAAGGCTCTGCGCCCAGCTCCTCGCACATGTTCAGAAAATCGTGCGTGCCGAAACTGTTGTTTTCAGTGACACCGCCCCACCAGGTATTCACGATCGTGGGCCGCTTGTCCTTTGGCCCGATGCCGTCTTTCCAGTGATAGGTGTCTGCGAAACAGCCTCCCGGCCAGCGCAGATTGGGGATTTTCAGGGTTTTTAAAGCAGCAATAATATCTTTCCTGACCCCATTGACATGGGGGATGCGGGAGGTGTCCCCCACATAAAATCCTCCATAGATACAGTTTCCTAAATGCTCAGCAAAATGTCCGTAAATATTGCGGTTGATCGTCTGTGTTGGCGCGTCAGGATGAAAGGTGACTTTATTCTGCGCCCGTAATGCCTGCGAACATGCCAACAGACAGAAGATGCCGGTAATAAAGCGATGACGATAGGTTGTTTGCATAACGTGGAATTATAGCGATTCTTTTAAAGTGCTTCAAAGAAATAAAATATTTGTCAATTTTACAATTATTTTTTTTCAGCGGGATGACAGGAAGAAAAAAACCGCGGGCAATCAGCGTCACAGGCCTTGTAATACCAGCTACCGGGCCACCACCGTAATATTAGGATGATCTGCAATGATCTCCATCAGTATATCAAAGTAAGTCTGCCCCCTGCCGCTATCCAGTTCTGCCAGCTTCTCCTGAAAATACGTTTTGTTATAAGGCGACCCCGGCGACAACTTCCCTTCGTAATATTTCCTGGTGGTGGCAATGCCCAATGCCGCCCGGCTGTGCGCCATATCTTTCCAGACAAGCGTAACAGGCCCGTCACCATCAAGGGCGCCAAAACCACCATGCAGTAAATCATTGAAGCCATCCAGGCTGCCGCCCAGCTGCCAGTCTTCACCGGTCATGAACAAACGGTTTATTTCCGCATAGAAATCAGGAATATCATTGATCCGGCTGCCTTCGATGACGAATTGTTTTTGCTGCATAAAATATGTTCTGCGGCCAAGTTAATGAAAATGACAGGCTTTGTATTTTTTTGAAATTTGTTGTATATTAGTTAAATGATGGAACTCCCCCCGCCGGGAGAATTCCTTGTAGCAGAAAACCTGTAGACAGCCATTATAGAGAACAACAGACTATCCATTAAAACATCTCTTCATGCAGTACTTAAAAAAGAACCTGAAAGCAGTTATTTTCGTAACCTGCATTATTGTTGAACTGCTGGCACAATTATTTAAGCACAGCTGATCATTTCCTGCCTTACCTGGGTTGCTGCTGTGTCACGCAGTGTACCATTCCTCCGTTGGCAAACAGGTTGCGGCAGTCAATGCCAATAACCTTTCTTCCCGGATAAAGCGATTGGATGATACTATTGGCGACAGCATCGTTAGGATCGTTGTAGTTGGGTACCAACACAGCATTGTTGGCTATGTAGAAGTTGATGTACGACCCTTTCCCCACATTCTTTCCGTAAGTCGTTACCACGTTGTTTTGCGTAAGCGGCACCTTCACAAACTTATAAACCGTGCCTTTCCTGTTGACAGCGCTATACAGGGTACGGATATCCTGTTGCGGCACCTGCCAGTAGTCGAGGTCATCTGCTGACATGGTAATGATGGTATTACTGTCTGCGAACCGGGCAAAACCGTCGATATGCATATCTGTGATATCCAGTCCGGCTTTCCCATCCAGCCAGATAAAGCGGGTGACGCCGAGGTATTTTGTGAACAGCGCTTCCGCCTGTTCCTGTGTCATGCCGGGATTACGGTTTTTGTTCAGAACGGAGCTTTTGCAGGCCATTAATACGCCATCGCCGTCCATTTCCACGCTTCCGCCTTCATTGATCATCACGGTGTTAAGGTCTATGCGCTGCATGCCACTATTGGCGGCGATCACACCGGGTATCCGGTCGCAATTTTCGTAAGCTGCCTTATTGCCCCATCCGTTGAAGCCCCAGTCTTCCACAAGCAGGCGGCCATTGCCGTCTTTTACAAAAATGGGACCGTTGTCACGCACCCATACATCGTCTGTGCGGCTGATGGTAAAATCCACATTGGCCATTGGCACCTGTGCTGTTTGCAGCAAGTCAGCAACCCGTTCCCGTTCGTCCTGGTCATATACCACCAGATGGACTTTCTCTCCCGGCACTAACGCCTGTGTCATGGCAATCCAGGCGGCGTCGAGGCGGTTGCGGTAGGCCCTGCCGTACTGGTACTCGTGCGGCCATTGCAGCCAGGTACCTTCATGTGGGGCCGCTTCTTCCGGCATTTTGTAGAGAACAGCTGTAGTGTCGGCCGGGACTGCGGGTGTTCCGGCGTCTTCTTTGGCGCAGGACATCACGAGTGCAGACAGGACCATAAGTGTTGTTGTCATTTTACTTGTCATTAAAAACTAACATTTTGATAGCACAAAACTATCGCAGCGTACAACCATCCTGTTGTCCTAAATTGACAATCTTACTGGAGCGGCAACCATATGGCAGTTTCCTGTTCTGCTATGGAAGCTGTGTTATCGGGGTGCTTGATATATTTTTCAATGACCGGTGTCGGGGCAAATTCAAGGTGGGTGTCCAGTATCCAGCCTGCGTAAATTTTCTGATAGGTATCTTCTATGTTTTCATAGCTGCCATAATGCATAAAACTGGCGTATCTGCCAGCGGGGATTGTTTTTGATGGCAGCTTTCCTTTTATGCCCTGTGTGGAAGCACAGGCATCATACCGGCATTTCAGGCTTTCCCGTATCAGTGGCTCATCTGCCACGATGCCGTAAAATACCGTTCCGGCGCCGTCAAACTGGTGGAGCATAAACCGCTCCCACAGCGCCTCCACATCTTCATGGTTATAATCGATAAAAGCGCTTTGGTAATAGACAGTTACCGGTGGTACATAAATAATTTCCGGCATCAACCGCGTTGCTGTCTCCTGCGGAACAATCTCTGCACCGGCCAACAGCGGCAGTTTACGTTCCCTCGCTTCGCTGGGCGACATCCCAAAATGCAGCCTGAAAGCCTTGGAAAAAGAAGCTGCATTGGCGAAACCCACTTCCAGCGCGATGGAGGATAGTGTTTCCCGGGTATACAAAATCATTTTGTACGCATTCTCCACTTTAAGCCGTTGCTGATAGGCACCAATCGTCTCTCCACAGGTATACTTAAATATCCGCTGAATGTTCCGGTAAGAATAGTGGGACACCTGCTCCAGCTCTTTGACGGAAATAAGCCGGCTATAGTTCTCTTCCACAAAATTCAGCGTGTCATATACCCTGACCAGATTCGAGGTATCGCCGGTATTCATTTCGCGCTTTTTAAAACAAATTTACCCCAAAGCAGTCAAACTGCAGTTGCTTTTCCGGTATGCTATCGTAACATCACTTTCCGAACGATTAACAAATTATTAATTCCACGTATCTGATAATCAGAATCCAAAGTTTTTTTGCTCACTTTAAACAAACAAAAGTTCCCATGAAACACCCTCAATTTCTGCTGGCTATCGCCATCTGTGGCCTGTTTGGCTGTAAAAAAGACCTTACGGACAACATTCAGCCGGGCAAAGTGACGGCCGACAATCAGTCTGTCGCCAACAACGCCGCCCTCGCCTTTTCGCTCAACAGCTGGATGAGCACTATTCCGAATGACCGCAACCTGGCGGCCATCAGCATTCCCGGCACACACGACAGCGGCGCCCGTTTTGAGCCCATCGGTGGCACGGCCAAATGCCAGGACCTCACTATCGCGCAACAACTGGACGCCGGCATCAGGTTCCTTGATATCAGGTGCCGCCACATCGGTGATGCTTTTGCCATCCATCACGGCAGCATCTATCAGAACATGAACTTCAATGATGTGGTGACCGCCTGCTACGCCTTCCTGTCGGCCAATCCTACAGAGACCATCGTGATGAGCGTGAAGGAAGAATATGACGCGACCAACAACACCAGGACTTTCGAGCAGACATTTGACAGCTACACCGCCCAGCAACCTGGCAAATGGTATCTGTCCGCCACCGTGCCCAACCTCGGCGATGTACGCGGCAAAATAGTGCTGCTCAGAAGATTCGGCGCGTCCGCTACGCCTAAAGGCATTGAAGCCACCAACTGGGCCGACAACACTACTTTCACCATCAACAACAGCAATTCCACCCTGCGCGTACAGGACCAGTACCAGGTACCGGACAACAACGCCAAATGGTCCGGCATCACCACCCTGCTGAACGAAGCTAAAAACGGCACACCGTCAACGCTGTACATCAATTTCACCAGCGGCTACAAACCACTGATATTTGGCATTCCCAGCATTACCACCGTTTCTAACGCCATCAATCCGCAGATCAACACCTACTTTACCAACAACACACACGGCAGATACGGTATCCTGCCGATGGACTTCGCTACTTCGGACAGAAACAATCTCATTATCAGCACTAACTTCTAAAACAAAAAGGACGTCTCAAATACATGAGACGTCCTTTTACTATATCAGGTCCTGTAGTCTGCTTACTGTTTCACTATTTTCTTCAGATACACCTGCTTCACGCCGTTCTTCACCCTGATCAGGTAAACGCCCGGAGGCAGCGAAGAAATGTCCAGCTGTGAATTCACAAGCCCCACTTCCCTGCGCAACACCTCACGGCCATTCACGTCCAGCATGCTCACTTCAGATTTTCCGGTGAAACCGGTAAGGCTGATGTTCACGATATTATTGACAGGATTCGGGAAGATGTCCACCTTTTGTCCTTTGATTTCTTTGATATCTGTTCCTTCCTTGCTGACAACGACGTCATTGTCGGTGCGGCTGGCCGTACCTAACTGTACCCGTAAGGTATAGCAGGAAGTAGCGCTGTTGGCGCCATTGTAGCCATACACCTGTGCATAATAGGTACCCGGCGTAACGGTCCTGCTGATCGTTTCATTGGAAGTACCGGCAGCCTGTGATATCGCCAGCTGTGTACCGGCGCTGTTCAGCAGTTTCAAATCATAATCACCGGGCAAAGTCCGCAGCGTGATGGTAATAGTGCCACCGGTAGTGATCACAAATTTGTAATGGTCCACGTCTCCGCTTGGGCTGATCAAACCGGTAACATCGGTGTTAAACGGAATGGTAGCAGCGCCGGCTGTCGTTCCATTGGTGGAGTTGTCCAATGGGTTGGCACAACCGGAAGAGGTTAAAGTGGTAAACTGTGCAGCGGCGTAAGTGCTGCTACCACTGCTACAATTGGTCCTCACTCTCCAGTCATACAAAGTAGCGGATGTTAAACCGCTTATGTTCACGGAGGTGGCGGTGGTGGCAGTGGCTGCATTGGTCCAGGTAGACGAGGTATTAGGCTTGTAGTCTACATCGTACGATACAGCGCCGCTTGCGGCAGTCCAGCTGAGCGTAGCGCTGGCAGCGGTGACAGCGGAACTGGTCAGACCAGCCGGTGCATTGCAGGTACCGGTGGAAGTCGTAGTGAACTGTGATGCTGCATAAGCGCTGCTGCCGCTGCTGCAATTGGTCCTTATCCTGTAGTCGTAGGTAGTTCCGGAGGCAAGGCCTGTCAGGTTCACAGAAACAGCGGTGGTGGCTGTGGCGGCGTTGGTCCAGGTGGAAGAGGAAGTAGCCTTATAGTCCACATCATATGATACGGCGCCGCTCACGGCTGTCCATCCTACGGTAGCGGAAGTAGTGGTGATGGCGGAAGCTGTCAGTCCTGCCGGTGAAGCGCAACCAGAGCCGGAGGTAATGGTAAAGTCGGCATTGGAGATATCAAAAAAGATATTACCTACCGCTTCCACTTTTATCCTGGCATTGGTGGTAGGCGTATTGGGCACCGTGATCGCTTCACTGCCGTCGTTAGGCGTGCTGGCCACCAGTGTGCTGAAGGTATTGCCGCCATCTGTGGAGATGGATATTTTGACATTGGCGCAGCTGACCGCACCGGTGTTGGTATTGGCCACGTTCCAGGTAACTGTTTGTGATGAATTACCTGCCCATGATACATTGGTATTGGGTGCTGTTATAGCGAAAGGCCCGGACGTATTGGTCACTGTTATCGTGGCATCCGCGAAGTTGGTCTGCCCTATGGTCACCGGCGCCGTAGAGCTGTAAGGCACGTTGTCCCTTACTGTCAGGCGGAATTTCAAGGTTCTGCTAACGGAGCTCAATGCTTCGGTATTAGCACCTGCATCGCCGCCGGGCAATGGGCCGGACACCAGGCCGCCCGCCAGGATAGTGGCCAGTTTGGGAAAATACCTTACCGGGGAAGTGGTAGGCGCATAGGATATCCAGTTAGGGCCGGTTGCCTTGGTGGCGCTGGCCACGCTGGCTGATCCTGTTTGTGAAGAAGTGGCGTTGTCATTCTGCTCCCAGGAATAGGTCAGCGCATCACCGGGATTAGCATCGGTGGCTGAACCGGTCAGCGCAAACGGCGTGCTGATGGGAATTGTGAAATTGCCGCCGGCATTCACCACGGGTGTGGCGTTGGTACCCGAGATGCTGGTCGTTACCGGGCAGGTCTTGCCGGCAAGATTGGCCTGGATCTGCGCAATGGAAGCAGCATGATAGAAGGCGATGGAGTGCGGGGCAATATCCTGGCTGGTAATACCGGCATACCCCATAATGGTAATACCGGAACCGGGTTCCACGTTAACACCGGTGCCTTCATTGCTCATGGAGAAGGTATGGTTGGCGCCCAGCTGGTGGCCTACTTCGTGCACCACATAGTCGATATCGAAATTATCTCCCTGGGGGATGTTATCTGCGGGAGAAGTAAAACCGCTCCCCTTTTGATTATCGACACAGATACAACCGATACAGCCGGCATTACCGCCGCCGCCGGATGCACCAAACAGGTGGCCGATATCATAATTCGCCGCCCCTATTTTGGTGGTCAGCGTGTTCTGTAATTCACTGTTCCATGCTCCGCCGGCACCTTGTGATGCATCAGAATAAGGGTCTGTTGACGGATCATAAAAAATAATGTTGGTAACCCCTGCGATCAGGTTCAGATGGATGGCCAGGTCTTTTTCATAGACGCCATTGCAACGGGTCAGCGTAGCATTGATGGCCGCCAGTACGAGGTTGACCTGAGAAGCGCTGGTAGCGCCGAAATAGTTGGAGTATTCCGCTGTAACAGATTGTGCCAGGCGTAAGGTCTTCGCGTCGCCGGTAGACCGTGCCACAGTGCCTACCTGGTGGCCGATACCCGTGGCCAGTTTCTGTTCAGGAGTAGAACACTTCCAGGGTAAGGTTTTTGCTTGTTTTTTGAACACGGTGTATACCGTGTGGTCAGCAGAATAAGGCTCAATAAATTCGCTCTCTTTTTCAGTACGGAACACCATGGCCTGTACTCCCTGCGGGGAAATGCTCAGTTTTAAAGTGGCTTGTTTGTCGGTAATACCTTTACCGGAGAAAGCCCTTATCTCCGGAAAGCGTGCCTGTAAGGCAGGTTCAAAATTGGAAGCCTCCCTGATTTCGTATTGCTCAATTTGCCCGTCCGCATTGGGCAGGGAGATGATGGTGGTGCGGGCCTGTTTGCTGTCAACCGTTTTAAACACTTCACTCCGTAAAGGAGCGATGTTCAGGTCAAACAATTTGTAGGTGGCTGGAAATGCAAGCCGGGCAACGGCTTTGTCTTTAGTGATCCCGGCGGCGGCAGTATGCGGCCTCCAGTAATCCTGCGCAAACGCTGTTATGCTACACGACAGCGCCATTGCGAAGAGTAAAACTTTTCTCATGGCTAGTTGAGATTTTGGTGAAGAATGGTTGTTTCAATAATGGTTGTTTTAGTAATGGCTGCTTCAGTAATGGTTGCTTCAATAAATTTAGACCAACTCTCTGCGACAGAAATTGTAGCGGCGCAAAAATAATCACTGCGAAAACCGGCATCTTAACGTTGTCCCATAAACGAAAAGAGGCCGCCCGGAGCTTCTCCGGCGCAGCCTCTTATATACAAAGGGAGGAACTTTTCTACAGCACCATCGTTTTTCCTTTAGCGGCCGGCGTTGCAGGTTTCGGCAGGAATCCTTCCTGTTGCAACTCCCGGATACTTTCTTTCACCGCTTTCGTAATATGGCGGACATGTTCTTCTGTATGGGCATCAGAGAGGAAGCAGGTCCTGCCCTCCCATATATATACACCTTTCTCTAACAGGTGATAGAAAAAGAGGTCCATATTGGAAGTGATGGCAAAATAGAACAGGGAGCCAAAATTATGTACGTCCATGGGCACATTGTTTTCTTTAAAGAAAGCCGACAATTCGCTGACCAGCTTCGTGGTGCGGCTGTTCAGCTTTTCCTGCAGCGCAGGGCCCCGCTGTTGCAGTTCCTTCAGCAGTGCCAGCGTAGCTGACATGCTGAGCGGATGTTTGCAGAAGGTGCCGGCAAAGAAAGTGGTGTCTGTGGCCGGGAAGGAGTCGTCTCCATACTGCCATAGGCCACCGTCGAGTGCGTCCATGTACTTACGGGTACCGGCGATAATACCGATGGGCAGACCGCCTCCCGCGATCTTGCCGTAGGTGGCCAGATCAGCACGTACTTCAAAATGCGCCTGTGCGCCACCGGGATGGATGCGGAAACCGGTGATCATCTCATCGAAAATCAACGCGATGTCTTCTGCATTTGTCATATCACGCAATGCATGTAACAAAGCTTTAGGTTGATATCCCGGCTTGCGGCTCTGCACCGGTTCTACCAGTACGGCAGCCAGTTCGTGTTTGTGCGCACGGATCTGTTCCACCACATCGGGATGATGATAGTCGAACACCAGCACATCGGCCACCATGTTATGCATGATACCGAGGGCCATCGGAACGCCTGCATGTGATTTTTCCAGATCTTCCGGCGCCGCCAGCGTGCCGTCGAAGTGACCGTGATAGGCGCCTGCGAAGACAGCCACTTTTTTTCTTCCGGTAACGGTACGCGCCAGTCTGATGGCCGTCATCACCGCTTCGGTACCGGAGTTATGGAAACTGGCCCGTTCTGCGCCGGTGAGGGACGTCACCAATTCCGCTACCTGTCCGGCAAGCGGTGTTTGCGGCCCGAGCTGGAACCCTTGCTGCAGTTGTTCCTGGATAGCGTTCACCACTACCGGCGGGCAATGCCCCAGCAAGTCCACGCCAAAGCCCATCGCCAGATCGATATAGGTGTTGCCGTCTATGTCAGTGATGGTGGCGCCGGCAGACGATGCGGCCTGAATAGGATATACCAGTTCCTTGGTAGAGAAACGGAACCCTGCCGACGCACGGTTGTCCGCTAATACCGGCCGGTATTGTTGCGTGAGCGCTTTTGATTTTTGTGTTTTTTGATTATACCGCCGGATGAATGCGTCGAGGTATTCCTGCTGGGCGGCCGTATAGCCGGACTGGCCAGGGGTTTTTTCCATCTTGGGGAAGATAGAACGATGCTGCGCGGGCGCTTTTACCACTTCTACCGCCGCAGGCGCAATTGGCGTGTGCCCGTTTCCGTTAGTCTTCACCGCTTCCGGTGGTGCCGGTACCGCCGTGGAGAACTGCGGCAACTCTTCCGTGCCCAGGTGCTGTGATAACAACGCCAGCTGCTGTTCCAGGAAATTGAACAGGCGTGTGGACACCGCGGCGTCGGGTGATGTAGCCTGTGGCCGGACGCCGTTCGTCTTCACTGTACGGACCGGTGCCGCGGCATTGACAACCGGCTGTGCAACGATCTCCTGTATTGCTTCCGCCACCACCGGAGCAGCGGTAATTTCCGGCGCCGGGTTCTTCGCCACAATGTAGTCCGTTATCTGGTGAATGGTGGACAGTGTTTCAAACAACTGCCTGATAGAAAAATTCACATTGTATTTCTTCTCTATCCTTCTCACTGCGCTCGCCAGCACCAGCGAGTCTGCACCCATTTCAAGGAAACGGGCGTGTATGTTAATATCGGCAGCCGGAATCTTCAGCAGGCTGCTGAAGATATCCGTGATATCCCGCAGAATGGCGGTACGCTGAGCTGGTACATGATTTTTTTCAGGCATGATCTTACTTTTTTGTTCGTATTGCGGATGAATAATGGGTGTCGGTTCTTTTGTTTCGGTCCAATAACGTTGGCGGTTAAACGTATATCCGGGCAGTTTGATTTTGCGGTAACCAGGATGGTCAAACAGCTGTGCTATCCGCACAGGCAGCCCTTTCACGTATAAAGTCAGCAGTACCTGCAACATCATCTCCCAGGAGGAATGACCTATTTTCATACAGGGCAGCAGGTGATCTTCCGCATATTCAGCGCTAAGCTGCACCATGGACAACAAATTGGGCTGTGGTCCCAGTTCCATCAGGATATCGCCTCCCAGCCGCGCAATGGTCTGTATGCTTTGGGCAAACAATACCGGTGAAATGATCTGATCGCACCAGTACTGATGGTTGGGCACGGCGGAGACCACCTCTCCGGTGATATTGGAAATCAGTTGCAGCTGTGGCGCCCGGAACTCAATCTGTTGGGCCACCTGGCGGAACTCGTCCAACATGGACTCCATTAGCGGAGAGTGGGACGCATGGGCTATCAGCAGCTGGCGGCTGTTGATGCCGGCCGCTTCCAATAATTTCAATGCATCGGCCACTGCCTGTTTTTTGCCGGAAATAACGGTCAGCGCAGGGCCATTCACTGCCGCGATGGCCAGATCGTTGCCAAACGGCCGGATAATGGCCGCCACTTCCTCTTCTCCGGCGAAGGCGGTCGCCATAGACCCGGGCTCTTTCACGGCCTGCATCAGCCGCGCTCTTTCCGTTACCAGTTTCAGGCCGTCATCCAGGCTGAACACGCCCGCCACATAGGCGGCAGCGTATTCGCCCACACTATGGCCGGCCACAATGGCCGGTGATATGCCCCATGATTTCCACACTTCCGCCAGCGCACAGGAAATAACGAAGATGGCCGGCTGGAAATAAGTCATCTCCAGCAGTAATTCATTGGCAGCTTCTTTTTCCATTTTGTACAACAGGGAGGTCAGCGAAAATCCCCACTGTGCTTCAAGCCAGCGGTCGCAATGGTCCACCACCCCGCGAAAGACCTCATTGTGCTGATACAGCTCTGTCCCCATGTTCCAGTACTGGGAGCCGCCTCCGGTGAAAAGCCATACCAGCTGGCCATCGCGGGGCTGCACCATACCGGACAGCAGTTCTTCCGTATAAGGATTGTCTGCATAAGCCCGCAAACGGCGCACCGCTTCCGCGATCGTATCCGCCTGAAAGGCGATGCGGTAATTAAAGGCATCTCTTGTGGTGAAGGTGCTGTAAGCGATATCCGCCAATGTTTCGGGCGTATGTTCAAGGGCTGCCGCGTAACTGCCAGCCAGCGACTGTAACGCTGCCGGTGATTTAGCAGAGAGCGTCAGCGGAAAGGAAGGCCATGCAGGTAACGGTCCGGTATATACGTTGTTGATAACGGCAGGCGCTTCTTCCAGGACCACATGCGCGTTGGTGCCGCTCAGCCCGAAAGAGCTGATGGCCGCGCGTCTTAAGCCGCTGGTCGCGGGCCAGGCCGTCAGCCGGTCTACCACTTTCAGCCGCATATCATTCCAGGGGATGTAACTGCTCGGGATATTAAAATGCAGGGTAGCGGGCAGCTGCTGTTGTTGCAGCGACAAGACGGTTTTGATGAGCCCTGCGATACCTGCCGCCGCTTCGAGGTGACCGATATTGGATTTCACCGCCCCGAGCAGCAGCGGATTGTCCACCGCGCGGGACTGGCCATAGGCCGCATGCAGCGCCTGTGCTTCCACAGGGTCGCCCAGCTTCGTGCCGGTGCCGTGTGCCTCTACATACTGCACGGTATGCGGTTCAACGCCGGCCCGTTGCAAGGCTTTCCTGATCACCTGCTGCTGGGCGATACCATTGGGTGCCGTAAGCCCATTGCTTTGTCCGTCGTGGTTTACGGCCGAGCCGCTGATGACCGCGAGGACATTATCGCCGTCCTGCAATGCATCACTGAGGCGCTTCAGCACGATCATACCGGCGCCTTCTCCCCTCACATAGCCGTCTGCCTGCTCATCGAAAGCATGGCATTGCCCGGTGGGCGACAGCGCTTTCATACGGCACAGGCGGATAGTGGTATCGGGCGTCAGCATCAGGTTCACGCCGCCGGCCAGTGCCAGCGAGCACTCGCCCAGCAGCAGATGCTGACATGCCTGATGCACGCTCAATAAAGAAGAGGAACAGGCGGTGTCCAGCTGCACGGCGGGCCCATGGAAATCAAACAAATAGGCGATCCTGCCGGCGGCCACGCTTCTTTGCAGTCCCAGGCTGCTGAAGGCATCTTCAAACATGGCTGGTGGCGTATGCTCCTGCACGATCTGCTGATAGTCGTCTGTTCCCAGCCCGATAAATACGCCGGTGTCACTGCCTCTCAGCGAGGAAGGACGTATGCCTGCATGCTCCATGGCCTCCCAGCTGACTTCCAGCAACAGCCGTTGCTGCGGGTCCATGCCCGTGGTCTCTCTCGGCGAGATGCCGAAGAACAGCGGATCAAACTGGTCTGCCTGTTCTATGAAACCACCATGACGGGTATACATCGTTCCTGTCTCATCTTCGTCTGCGCTATAATAATCTGCTATGTTCCAGCGGCTTTCCGGGACAACGGTCACGCCACTACGTTGTTCACGCAACAGTTCCCAGAATGCAGCGGGACTGTTCACACCGCCCGGGAAACGGCAACCGATGCCGATGATGGCCACTTTCTCGCCGGCAGCCTGGTGCCGTGGCTGATCTGTTTTGGTATTACCGGTTTCACCGGAAAGATACGCCGCCAGGGAGGTGGCGGTAGTATAGTTATAGATGGCCGTCTTGTCTACCGGTTGCTGCAGCCACTGTTCCAGATCGGCCGCCAGCATGACCGCCTGCATGGAGGTAAGGCCGTATTCCGCAAAGACACGGTCGGCCGACAACACTTCATTCGTCAGCTTAAAGCGCTGTTGCAGCCATTGCTGCAACCAGTTGCGGATTTCTTCAAAACTGCGTGTATGCGTTGTATTGATAGCGGCGGCTTGTTGTTGTGCGGCAGCTATCTCGCCGATAATATCATTATAAACACCCTGCCGGTATTCTTCCATAAAAGCGTAACGCTTCACTTTTCCGCTGGTGGTTTTAGGCACCTTCCGGATCGGCAGCACGTGTTTTATTTCCAGCCCCAGCTGGGAAGCCACATATCTTTTTATAGTGGCAATAACAGGGAGAAATTTCTCTACAGAAGATTTATGGATAACAAAAACGACCACCGCTTCCGTACCAGTCTCTTCATCCGTTACCCCACAGGCCACCACCTTACCGGCTTCCAGCCCCAGCCCCCGTTCTACTGTATGTTCTATATCATGCGGGTAGATATTCAGGCCATTGACAAAAATGATGTCTTTCGAACGGCCGGCGATATACAGATAACCATCTATCATAAAACCCGTATCGCCCGTGTTAAGCCATCCATCTTTGATAGCGGCAGTTGTGGCCGCTTCATTGTTATAATAGCGGCTGGTGACAGCATCGCCTTTGATCTGAACAATGCCCAGATGACCGTCTTTCAAGGGCTTGCCTGCTTCATTGGTAATGCTGACAGCCACGCCGCCAATAATTTTTCCCACATTCACGACTTCGGTATTTTCAACCGATATGTCTTCGCCACTGGTGACAGCTACGGGCTGTCCCATTATCAGCGAGTCTCTCCGCACGAATACGCTGCTGAAAACAGTGTCCATATCGGCCAGGCTCACTTCCAGCGTGCCTTCTGCCAGGCCGTAACAAGGGAACATAGCTTTAGGGTCCAGCTTATAATCGCCCAGCACTTCTATAAACTGACGGCATAAAGGCGCCGCTATCGGCTCTGCCCCGTTGAAAATGATTCTCAGGGAAGAGAGGTCAAGCCCCTCTCCTTTTTCAGGCGTAAGCTGGTTCAGGTAATATTTATACCCGAAGTTGGGAGAACCCGTTATGGTGATGCGGTGTTCCGAAATTTTCTGCATCCACAATAAAGGGTTGCGGATAAACAGGTCTGTTGGCATCAGGTAATGGTTCAGTCCTGCGGCAAACGGATACAGGTGAAAGCCGATCAGTCCCATGTCATGTGTCAGCGGCATCCAGCTCAGGTGGCTGTCGTTCTCCGTAAGCCGGTGTGCCGTGATGGCTTCATATACATTTGTAATGAGGTTCTTGTGCGTGAGCACCACGCCTTTGGGGTTTCCTGTAGACCCGGAGGAGAACTGCAGGAAAGCGATGGTTTCCGGTGTAACGGGAACGACTATCCCTTTTTTATCGTTGTCTTCTTTGTCATCTGTAAAGATGATATGGTCGAAACCCTGACTATCGGCCGCAGCTGCGCCAGACAGCAGTTTTTCGTAATGGGCGCGTTTAACGGCCAGCACGGGTTTGTTGAGGAAGTTTTTGATCCGGTACAGTTTCTGCGCGTTTTCACCTTCATAGGTAACCGCAACGGGCACCGGTATGATAGCGCCGAGTAAACAGGCCCAAAAGAGCTGTAAAAAGGTTTTGCCGTCTTCCACCTGCAATACCAGTTCTGTGCCCGGCGTGAGGCCCTTCTCCTGCAGATGGGCCAGCCACGATAAAGCGTCTGCATACAACTGCTGATAGGAAAGAAACGTTTCTTTGTTGCTGCCCGTGACAAAGGTGATCCCTTTGTTTGGTTCATCTTTGAGTCCGGTCAATAACTCCTGCAATGTATCCGGACGCGATGTGTACTTCATAAATGATACAATTTTGTAAATAGCTCCGCCAGAAGGCTGCGCACAGGCAGCCCGCGAATGCCGGCATGTGAATGGTGAATGAGGATATATGATTTTTCAGCGCCGCGTACAACACAGCACTTTAAAGGGGTAACGGTACCGGCCAGGACATAGCTGTCGCTATACTGAGTCCAGTCGCTTCATTCAAATATATTTCTGGTGAAATGATCAGTGGCCTGGTGTAGCCATTATCAATAACATGTAGGTTATAGGACCTTCGATAGTATCACTGCGTACCTCCCGGTAAGAGGAATAGGCAGTAAGAAATAAATGGTTAAAAATTTTGAGTTAAAAAAGTATACGTTTACGCATACACCACTAAAGTAGTGAAAATTATTCATCAAAAATAAAAAAATTTGCTTGCTGATGGCCAAACCGCGTCATATATGTCAACGCGATCACCAGCCCGATCAGCGCCATGCCCACACCTACCAGCGACGGGTACGTATAGGCCATACCGTATTCCAGTGGTATCCCGCCCAGATAAGCGCCCAGTGCATTAGCGATGTTAAAGGCAGCCTGCATAAACGCAGCGGCCATCATTTCCCCGCCAGGCGCGGCCCGCATCATCATCATATTTACCGGCGCGGCAACAGACATGGATAATCCGCCACATAAAAAAGTCAGCACCACCGATGCTGCCGTGGAGGTGGAAAAGAAGAATACGCCAGCCAATGCCGTCATCATAAGAAACAGTAGCAGCGCGCTGGTGCGTGCAGCCCCTATCCGGTCGGCCAGGTAACCGCCCAGCAGATTGCCCACCACCATGCCGCCGCCTGCCAGCACCATGATATAGGCCATGTTGCCCTGCCTGATGCCGGATACCTCCGTCATCAGCGGCGTGATGTAGCTGAACCAGGTAAAAAGGCCGCCGAAGCCAATGGCCGTGATCAGCAGCACATACCAGCTCTGCTTGTTTTTCAGGAAACGAAGTTCCCCCGCAATATTGCCTGCGTCGCTCTTCCCGTCCATAGCGGGAAGCCACCATCGAAGCGATATCAACGTCAGCAATCCTATTCCGCTGACCACCGCAAAATACCAGCGCCAGTGGAACATATGCCCGATATACGTCACCAGCGGCACCATGGCCAGGTTGGCCACTGTAAGGCCTGTAAACATCAGCGCGATGTACCGGGCCTCCTTCCCTTCCCCTGCAATGCGAGAGGCCACTACCGCCCCTACGCCGAAAAAGGCGCCGTGTGGAAGACCGGACAGAAACCGCAGCAACATCATAGCGATGTACCCTGGCGCCAGCGCCGATAACCCGTTAAAAACGGTAAACAGCGCCATCATCGCCATCAGCACCTTCTTCGGTGGAAATTTCACCGAATAGCCCACCAGCAGCGGAGCACCCAGCACCACCCCGATGGCGTAGGCGGAGATAAAATGCCCCGCCTGCGGAATACTGACGTTAAAAGACCGGGCAATATCGGGCAACAGCCCCATGATCGCAAATTCTGTAGTGCCTATCCCCAGGCCGCCAATAGTCAGCGGCAATATCCTTTTATCTATTACGCTGTTTCGCATGCTGTTGCTTTGTGCTCATATGTTTTCCAATCAATGTAACCCTCCATTGTCAGGCCGTAGTGCAGCTCACGCTTAGGCGGCGTCAGCGGCCAGTTGTGCTGCAGCCGGTCCACCAGGTCGGGGTTGGCAATGAAAGGCTCGCCGAAGGCCGCGATGTCAATTGTGCCGGCATTGATCAGCCTTTCGGACTTTTCACGGTCCATGCCGCCGGCCAGTATAATAGTACCATCGTACCAGCTGCGGAACCTCTCCAGGAAACCTTCGGGCAAAGCAAAGCTGCCGCGTGACTGCTGGTCCATAATGTGGATATAGGCAATTTTCCTTGCGGACAATTCCTTTGCCAGATAGGCGTAGGTGGCCTCAATTTCATCATAATGCGGCAGTTCATGCAGGCCGCCATAGGGCGTAAGCCGGATGGCCACTTTGGAAGCCCCTATCTCAGCGATGCTGGCATCAATGGCTTCCAGCAGAAAACGGCTGCGGTTCTCTATGCTACCGCCATAACGGTCTGTCCGGTTGTTGACATGCGGATTCAAAAACTGCTCAATCAGGTAGCCATTGGCACCGTGCAGCTCTACGCCGTCAAAACCAGCGGCGGCCGCGTTTTTCGCTGCCAGCGCAAAATCCTGCGCAATGCCCGCTACCTCTGCTGTAGCCAGCGCACGGGGTTTAGAAGCGGTCACAAAGCCCTCTTTGCCGTTCCCGTCATATCCCCAGGCTTTGGATTGCGCCGCCTGTATGTCTGACGGGGCAACGGGCGCCTGTCCGCCTGGCTGGTTGGACGTATGGGAAACTCTTCCCACATGCCACAGCTGGGCAAATATTTTGCCGCCCTTTGCATGGACTGCGGCGGTGACTTTCTTCCAGCCTTCCACCTGTTCCCTGGTATACAGTCCCGGGATGTACAGCACGCCTTTGGCGGTGTCTGATATGGCCACGCCTTCTGTTATGATCAGCCCGGCGCCGCCACGCTGGGCATAATACAGGGCATTGTTGTCGTTAGGAATACCATCTGCGTTCCTGGCCCTTGTCATAGGGGCCATCGCGATGCGGTTGTTCAGTTGCAGCAGACCGACAGTGGCCGGTCCAAAAATGTTTATGCTCATGATATTTTCTTTTCTGTATCCATCCACGATTTCCGTGATTGACAGTGCAAATTTCCATTGTATTAATTCATCATCAAAATAATTTAACTTCTGGCTTTCTATTATAATTATTATAGCAAAAACAGAACGTTAAAATATTCCTGTAAAAACGCGTACTTTACCCCGCATCCAAAAAAAGAAGATCAACAGTGAACACGTATTATTCTCCACGAGCGCAGGAGAAGGACCACCGTTTATTACGGCGATACGCCGCATGGTGCCTGCTGCTGCTGACATTAACCACCGCCACCACCGCACAATCCCGTCTGTCTCCCAGACTGGTACTGGACTTCAACAGTAACTGGGCATTCTGTCAACAGGACGTCAGCAACGCTGCAGCGGCAGACTTCAACGATGCGTCATGGGAAGCGGTGACTATTCCCCATGTGATGGGCATCACCGCTAAACATAACGGAGGAGGCAAGGTATACCAGGGCATAGGCTGGTACCGCCGCTACTTCACCATACCGGCTGACTGGGCCGGCCGCCGGCTTTATCTCTCCTTTGAAGGTGTGCAGACAGACTGCGAAATATACCTGAATGGCGAAAAACTGGATGAACACCACGGAGGATATATGCGTTTCGGCACAGACATCTCCGGCAAAGTACGTCCCGGGCAGTCAAATGTGCTGGCCGTAAGGGTTTCCAATACCGACAACCCGCAAACGCCGCCCGGCAAAAAAATGTCCACGCTGGACTTTAACTATTACGGCGGTATCTACAGAAAAGTGTCGCTGGTCATCACCAACCAGCTTTACATTCCCGATGAAACAGAAGCCGGCAAAATAGCGGGAGGCGGTATATTTACCATGAGCAGAAACGTATCTGCAAAAGCCGCCGACCTGCTGGTCAATACGCAGGTCATGAACAGCGGACAGCCATCAGTTGCCACCACCCTGGTAAGCAAACTGACAGACAAAAGCGGGCGGGTTGTAGCGTCCTCCAGGCAGACGGTCTTTCTCAACGGCAGAAAGGACACCACGTTCCGGCAACAACTTCATATCACCGCCCCACAACTGTGGCATCCGGACCATCCCTATCTCTACCAGCTGGAATCGGAGGTCTACAACGGTAAATTGCTTGTCGACAAACGGGTAACGCCAACGGGTATCCGCACAATTTCCTTTAAAGCAGATGGCTTTTACATTAACGGAGAAAAACTCTACCTGCGAGGCGCCAACCGTCACCAGGTTTATCCTTATATCGGCGATGCAGCGCCGGCCTCCCTGCAATACCGCGATGCATGGCAGCTCAAAAAAGGCGGTTTCAACGCAGTACGGGCGGCCCACTACCCGGCGTCACCTGATTTCCTGCACGCCTGCGATGAACTGGGCCTGCTGGTCATCGAATGCCAGCCCGGCTGGCAACATTACAGCGAAGACAGCATCTTCAAAGCACGCACCTTCCGCGATATCAGGGAAATGATACGCCGCGACAGGAACCACCCTGCGGTATTTCTCTGGGAAACTTCCCTGAACGAATCCCCTACTCCTTCCACCTGGATGCAGGAAGCAGTGCGGATAGCACATGAAGATATGCCGGGAGACCAAATGTTCACCGCAGATGATTACAATAAACGCAGCCGCGATCATTACGATGTTTTCTACAAAGTGGTCAACCCGGACATGACAGACCCGGCGCCAGGCAAACCGTCCCTCACCCGGGAATGGGGAGATACCTGGGTGGCAGACGCAGCACAGGAAAACGGCCTGCGTGCTTCCCGTCAATACACGGCCCGGGGAATGATCAATCAGTGTATTTTGCGTCAGCAGGCCCTTAACGGGGAAACCAGCGAAGAACACGGCGGATACTGGGACCATGCCCGGCTGGATGCCAATCCCCGCATCGGCGGATATTTCGTGTGGAGCTACAATGACTATACCCGTGGCAGTGATCCCGTAACGGCGTTCAGCGGCGTGACAGATATGGACCGTTATGAAAAATTCAGCTACTACCAGCTGCAGTCCATGCAGTCAGCCCGTAATAAATCATACGGTCCCATGGTATTCATCGCCAGCTACAATAACCTGCCGGGCACCGATTCCACGATCATTGTTTTTTCGAACTGTGATACCGTGCTGTTGTACCGCAACAACCAGCTCGTGGGCCGTAAAACCCGCTCCGGCAACGCTGCTACAGCGCCCTTCATTGCTGCTAAAAACGGTAGTCCCCTATATGCGTTCGCGTTAGGCCGCTATGAGCCGGGCACGCTCCACGCCGAAGGCTGGCTCGACGGCAAACGGGTATGCAGCCACACTGTCACCACCCCTCAAACGGCCCACCACCTGGAAATAACAATACCGGGACCGACTACGCCACTCATTGCTGATGGCTCTGATATGATTCCGGTATACATCAAAGTATGTGATAAAAACGGTACCCTGGTCGCCAACACAAAGGCAGGACAATCGTACAGTGTCCGGCTGCACGTTACCGGCGCCGGTCACCTTGTTGGCGGCAACATCCCGGATGCAGCCATCGCGGTGCAACACACGGAAGGCGGAATAGGATATGCCCTTGTCCAAAGCAGCGATATGCCCGGTGAAATCACGATCACCGCGGAAAGCGAAGGACTGGAACGCGCTGTTAAAACCATCCGCACACAAGCCCGTACAACAAAAACTGTCCCCGACGCACCGCATGCCAAATGGGTGAATGACTATCAGCGGAGACATGCTGACATAACAGCCAAAGCAGGACAAGTCAATATACTCCGGGAAATTCCTTTAAACAACGTAAAAATTGCGATCAACGGCCAGGTGAGCCCTCCAGGTTCCGGGGCGCTGACAGACAAAAACAACGTCACCGGCTGGACAACCACCGGCAATACTTTCCCGTTAGTCATCACACTTCATTTGGGAAAGCCCTGTTCTTTAACCGGAAGCCAGGTCTTCTGGGGGAAAGACAGCGATTGGTACAACTACAGGATAGAAACATCGTCTGACGGGAATACGTGGACCGTCGCCAGCCCGGATAAACTGTCCAGCGGACAGGATTACAAAGCGGTGCTGTTTAGCAGTCCCGGCGTACAATACGTGCGGTACGTGATTACCGGTATCAAGCCGGAAAGCAGCCGCGTGGCAGTGAAAGAAATTTTGTTGTTTGGCACGCAGGACTGATAACCAAGCGCTAATATCCTCCGTACTTCCTATATTTAGATATGAATTTTAACCTTGACAAACTTATTCATACCGGCACATTCCTTGACAATACCGTTCATGTGGACTGGCTCAGGGAACACTGTGATGACAGTACCATGAACAAAATCAGATAGTCTTATACAAACGACAAAGCGGGTGCCTCGGTATTATTTCCGGGCACCCGCTTTTCATTTTCATCATTACCATTTTATCCGCAGCTCAGAACGCCTGTTCTGCTTATAATCTTCTTCTTTACAAGGCACGCCGTCCTTACAGCCGTTCACCGGATCTTTCTCTCCTTTGTTGCTGTAGTAAAGGCGTTTGGGATCGATGCCTTTGTTGGCCAGATAGTCTATTACCGCATAACAACGCAACGCAGACAGGTCGGTGTTATACTGGTCACTACCGCGGTTGTCCGCGAAGGAGGTGATCACCACCTTCCAGTCAGGATAACGTTTCAGTACGGCGGCCACTTGGTCCAGTATCCTCCGGGACTCTGTCAGCAGCGCGGTACTGTTGTAATCATAGAGGAACTTCAGTTCTTCCAGTTTCTTTTTGTCATCTTCCTCTTCAGGCGTATGGTGTTTCACCACCGGAACAGGTTTTCCGCCATCGGAACCGGACGGCGAACCGTTGCCCTGGGTTGACGGCTGACCGGGGTTTGGATGTATGTTCGGATTAGCATTGGGATTTGGGTTTGAATTTTCATTCTGGCCATTGTCAACCCTGCTGAAGTAATGCGCATCGGAGAAGTAATAAATATCGTCCCTTCCGAGGCCGCCTGTTCTGCTGGAAGCCAGGTAACCCTCATAGCCGTTGCGTTTCAGTATCAGCCCGATATCATCTGCACCGGAGTTGAACGGCAGCTTCATGTTCTGCGGTGCTTCCCAGGCGGCCTTGGCGCCTCTTATCCGGTAGATGTCATAACCACCCATACCGGCATGTCCCCTGCTGGAGAAGTAGAGAATGCCTTCTTCGTTGACGGTGGGGAAAGTCTCTGACGCGACGGTGTTGACCTGGCTGCCACAGTTGACAGGCGCGCCCCAGGAGCCATCGGCCTGTTTCTCAGAGTACCAGATATCTGTCTGCCCCAGTCCGCCCGGACGGTCAGACACAAAGTACAGGACGTCGCCTGTGGAATTGAGCACGGCATGACTGGAAGAATATCCTTCCAGGTTGATGCCAGGCAGCAGCACCAGCGGTTCCCATTTACCATCCTTTTTTACAGACTGGTAAAGCTGCAGATGACGTACGCCGTTGACAACGCCTTTACCCGTATAGGGTACTTCTTTGCCCTGTATGTTGATTGTGGCGTACAGTGTATCTTCAGTATTATTCAGGCATACCGGCCCGATGTTATAATCAAATTTACCCAGCAGTCCCGGCACCAGTTCTTCCAGATAGGCGTTGGAGTTATCACCGGCATATTGCTGATAAACATACGCCTTGTAATAAGGTTCCTCCGTCCGCTTGTCTTTGGGCGGTTTGGCCTGTGAGCCGCTGCTCAGCGCCATGGTGCGGTAGCCGTTCGACATCAGCAGCAGTCCTTTCTGTACTACGCCGCTCACCACTTCCGAGCCGGGGGTGTTCAGTTCTTTCAGCGGCTTCAGTTGCACAGGCGCGCCTTTGGCGGTCCATACCACCGCGCTGTCGCAACCTTTCAGCGCCATTTCCTTCAGCTGAAGGCTATCGGCATTACTGGTGGCGAACAGCGCATATTGCGCCTTCGCCTCGTCGTACTGCTCCAGCTGCCGCAGCGCTTCGCCGTAGGCGAAATAAGCGGCGGCGGGGCGGTCAGGGCGACTGGTGATCTCTTTGTATATGTCCGTCGCCTGTCTATAGTAACCGATCTCCTGGAAGCTACGGGCCATTTTCATCAGTTGCTCTACCTTCATCCTGTCTCCTTTCTGGCGGGCGATCCTGTTATAGAGCGCGCCGGCCACGGCATACTCCTGTCTGGCATAAGCTGCTTCCGCCAACTGCAACACACTTTTCTGCTCCTGGCCATAGACGTTGGCGGCAGACAACAACAGCAGCGGGATGATCATTCTTCTGGTATGTCGTATCATAGCGGGTAGTAACTAAAGTTTAAAAATACCGTGGGTTCTTAACTGTATAATTTTTTGAGGGGATCAGAAAGCCCAGGGATATCTCGTGGGAACCTCCCTGGTAACCGGCCATCTTATTGATGGTCAGATCGTAGGCATACCCGATACGCAGCTTTTCGGTGGCGTAAAACTCCACCATTACGCTGGCCGCGTCCAGTTCGCTCAGGTCTTTCTGCAAGTTGGTTTTTCTCCATATGCCCACACCGGTACGGTAAGACGCACCCACCCACAACTTCTCTCCTATCAACAGGAAGGCGTTAATGTCCACGTTGGTAGGTCCTTTAAAATCTTCCTTGATCAGGATCGATGGTTTCAGCTGCAGGTTCTCCCCCAGCGGGAACATAGCTCCGGTGGTAATATACAGGTGCTGTGTTTTCCGGATGGTGGAATAGTTGTTGCCTTTCCAGTTATAACGCGACGCATCGGTATAGAGTGAAAACAAGTCCATCACGGAAGCGCCGGCATAAAAGCGGGGCGTATAATAGTAAATGCCGAAGCGGGCATCAGGCACCCATACGCTCTTTTTGCCCAGCGGTATGGCCGCATCTTCATTATCGATGTATTGCAGCGCCGTACCATCGATAGAGTACTGGGTAACGCCGGCGCCTATACCGAGACAAAGCCTCCGGGTATCTTCATCGTCCAGCGGAATGCGGTACGAGTAAGAACCATAGAGCGACAACGCGTCCTGCGGCCCCGATTTGTCAAATAACATCTGCATGCCCAGGCCTACTTTTTTATCGCTGGCGGGCGTCACCCCGTCGAGCGATATTCCGCCCGTACGGGGTGCTCCGGGGAACCCGGCCCACTGATGACGATAAATGGCATTCACATACAAGTCTTCCTTATAACCCGCATAGGCCGGGTTAACACTTAACCCGTTGAAGATGTACTGGCTGAACTGTATGTTCTGTTGCGCCGCGCCCTTCATGCTTATTGCCAGCAGCAAGACCATTATTCCCGCTCTGAGTACTTTTTGCATCTTTTACTTTTTTTGTAGCAGATATAATTGTTATCTCTTACCGTAATATCGTTATCCAGCCTTTATACTTCTTGATACCGTCCGGCTTCCTTACTTCCAGGATATAGTAGTAGGTCGCTTCGTTCAGGTTGGAACCGTTCCAGTCGTTGCGGTAGTCTTTGGATTGATATACCATACTTCCCCAACGGTTGTAGATGTAGATAGCTGAACCAGGGTATTTCTCCAGTCCTCCGATAATGAACCTTTCGTTTTTACCGTCACCGTTAGGTGTGATCACATTCGGGAAGGACAGGTCAGAACCTTCTATTGCCACACTGGATACCGCCACGTTGTTGCTGCTGTCAGCGTCCGGCATGTTGGTGCTGTAGGCCGATGCTTCGTTGTTCAGCTGTCCGCCTTCTATTACGCGGCTGGTCAGCGTCATTTGTACGGTAGCGCCCACTGCGAGGTCACCGATGTTCCAGGTTACCAGTTTGTTGCCTGGTGTCACTATCACTTCCCCTCTTTCTGCGGAAGTGTGGGTAGGTATGTCCAGTTGTACCGGCAGACGGTCTTCCGCTCTCACGTTGGTCACTGGTATGTTACCCGCGTTCTGAACCGTGATACGGTATGTCAGGTTCTGTCCCATGCGGTAAGGCCCTGTTGCCGGAGCGACGATCTCTTTCGTGATGATCAGGTCACCGGCCATTTTATCGGTATCGGTGATGGTAACGGTAGCTTCCTTAGCAGTGCCCGGAGTGAAGGTGTAGCTGTTGGAGGTGCCACCGGTCAGCATGAATATCACGGTTTCCGGAGTTTCTATCTCTTTGTCGTCGAGCACGTTCACCGGAACGGTTACTTTGCTGGCGCCTGCCGGGATGGTGATGGTGCCGGTAATGGCCGTGTAGTCAGCATCCGGTGTAGCGCTGCCGCTGATCATATACTGTATGGTGATCGGTTCTGCGGTGCGTTTGCCGCCGGCCAGGCTGATGGTGAACTCTCCGTTCACTCCTGGTTCAACTGCATCCGGTTTGCTGGCGGTCACGATCAGGCTCAGGTCCGTGTTGTCATCATCCGCGATGTTGACTGTCGCTGTATTGTTGGCGCCTGCCGGGAAGTTGATATTACCTGATTTACCGTTAGCGATAGTAAGCACCACTGTTTCCACCGGTTCTATCAGGTCGTCGTCTGACACTGTAACGGGTATGGTTACACTGGTCTGGCCTGCAGGGATCACTACGGTACCGGTAAGGGTTGTATAATCACTGCCTGCGGTAGCAGTACCTGCCACGTTATAGGTCACGATGATGTCTGTTGTCGGTATTTTACCGCTGGCCAGGCTGATGGTGAATTCACCTGCGGTAGAAGGTTCTGCCGCGTTAGGCTTGCTGGCGGTTGCTACCAGGTCCAGGTTGGTGTTGTCATCATCGGCGATGATGACGGTAGCGGTGCTGCTGGTGCCTGGTTTGAAGACAAGGCTGCCTGCGGTGCCACCGGTGCCGGTGATGATCACTGTTTCATCTCCTTCAATCAGCTGGTCGTCGGTCACTGTAACCGGTACGGCTACACCGTCCTGACCTGCCGGGATGACTACTGTACCGGTGAGGGCTGTGTAGTCTGTGCCGCTGGTGGCAGTACCTGCTACGCTGTAGGTAGCGGTGATGTCCATGGCTGCGGTCACGCCGGCCGGGAGACTGATCCTGAAGCCGCCGTTCGTGTTCGGCTCTGCTCCGTCTGCATCTTTGGTCACATTCAGTACGAGGTTGGCATCGAGGGTTTCATCGTCCAGGATGTTCACCGTGGCGCTGCCTGCGGACGTGAAGGTGAAGTTGGCCGAGCTGGCGCTGGTTTGTGTCAGCACCACTGTTTCGGTGCCTTCTATTATTTTATCATCTATGACATTGACTGGTATGTTGACACTGTCTTTACCTGCCGGGATGACTACGGTACCTGCGAGTGTGGTGTAATCTGCGCCACTGGTAGCAGTACCTGTCACGCTGTAGTTCACTGTGATGTCTTCTGAAGATGTTACCCCTTTCGGCAGTTTGATGGTAAAGAAGCCGTTGGTGGACGGTTCCGCTGCATCAGCGCCGTTGATGGTGGTCAGCACCAGGTTGGCCGGCGTCTTGATTTCATCGTCAGCGATATTCACAGTGGCGTTGCCGTTACCTGTCAGGGTGAAGTGGGCCGATGTGCCGCCGTTGAGCGTCGCTATCACGGTTTCTGTCACCTCAATGATCTGATCGTCTGTCACAACTACTGGAATGATGACATCGTTCCTGCCTGCCGGGATCACCACGGAATTGGTGAGGGTCACATAGTCTGCGCCGGCGGTAGCGGTGCCTGTCACGGTATAGCTCACCGTAATATCTTCCGAAGAAGTGACATCTGTCGGGAGGCTCACTTTAAAGCCGCCGTTGGTAGACGGTTCTGCGCCATCGGTATCTTTGGCGATGTTCACTACCATGCTCGCCGGCGTGATGCTTTCGTCATCTGCGATGTTGACAGTAGCATTGCCGTTACCGGTGAAGGTGAGGCTGTTGGACGCGCCGCCGTTCAGTGTCATGATCACGGTTTCTGTTTGTTCAATCACCTTGTCATCTGTTACGGTAACCGGTACGTCCACGTCAGTGGCGCCCGCAGGGATGGTGATGGTGCCGGTGATGGCCGCATAGTCAGCGCCGCTGGTAGCGGTACCTGCTATGGTGTAGTTCACCTTGATGTCTTCGGAGGCACGGATGCCGTTCGGGAGACTGATGGTGAAGGCGCCATTGGTGGCTGGTTCTGCGGCATCTGCTTTCTTCACGATGTTCAGGACGCGGTTGGCCGGTGTGTTCTCATCATCGATGATGTTCACCGTTGCGCCGCTGCCACCGGTAAAGGTGAAGCTGGTGGATGTACCGTTAGTGAGGTCCATTACCACGGTTTCGGTGTTCTCCAGGAAGTTGTCGTCCAGTACCGGGACCGGAACGGTTACTCTGTCCACGCCGGCAGGGATTACCACGGTGCCGCTAAGTGCGGTGTAGTCTGCTCCGCTGGTGGCGGTGGAAGCGCCGTTGATGGTGTACTTCACAGTAACCGGTTCGGAAGAAGCAATTCCGTTTGGCAGGCTGATGGTGAATTCACCTGCTGTAGCCGGTTCTGCGGCGTCTTTGGTGGCGGTGACGGTCAACACGCGGTTAGCGTCAACATTGTCATCGTCCAAAATATTCACAGTGGCGCTGGTGTTACCGGTGAAGGTGAAGCGGGTTGAAGAGCCGCCGGCCAGTGTCATCACCACTGTTTCTGTATTCTCTATCAGTTTATCGTCAATTACCGGTACTTCCACATTTACACTGTCCTGGCCTATTGGTATGATGACTGAGCCAGCCAGTGTTTTGTAGTCTGTGCCCGGGATAGCCGTACCCGTGATATTGTAGTTGACGATCACATTTTCCGATACGGTGATGCCTTTAGGCAGACGGACCGTAAACTCACCATTGGTGGACGGTTCTGCGGCGTCTGTTTTTCTTTCCACTGTCAGCACACGGTTGGCCGGCACATCGTCGTCATCGGCAATATTCACGGTGGCATTGTTGGTGCCGGTGTAGGTGAAGGTGTTGGATTTTCCGCCGTTCAGTGTCATGATCACGGTTTCGGTGCCTTCGATGATCTTGTCGTCGACAACGGTCACCGGAACGGACACGCTGCCTGGCATACCGGCCGGAATGGTAATGGTGCCGGTGATGGCTTTGTAATCTGTGGCTGCCGTGGCGCTACCGGTGATCAGATAGTTCACCGTGATGTCTTCTGCAGCAGTGTACCCTGCCGGCAGGCTCACTTTAAAGCTGCCGTTGGTGCCTGGTTCTGCGGCATCGCCACCGTTGGTCACTGTCAGTACGCGGTTGGCCACTGCATCATCGTCATCCGCAATGTTCACGGTGGCGTTGTTGGTGCCGGTGTAGACAGCGCTGGCAGATTTACCGCCTTTCAGTGTCATGATCACGGTTTCGGTGCCTTCGATGATCTTGTCGTCGGCAACGGCCACCACTACATCTACACTACCAGGTGCGCCCGCCGGGATGACTACAGAACCGGTGAGGTTAGCGTAGTCTGTACCGTTGATAGCGGAACCGGTGAGGTCATAATCTACCGTGATCGGTTCTGATGCGGTATATCCTGCGGGCAGGCTGATGGTGAATGTACCATTGGTGCCCGGTTCTGCGGCATCTGCTTTTTTAGTCACCACCAGTACGCGGTTGGCGTCTACATTATCATCGTCAGCAATCGTTACGGTCGCCTTACCGTCGGTGGGGCTGGCCGTGAAGCTAAAGCTGGTGCTGATGCCGCTGTTGAGGGTCACCTCTACGGCTTCAGTGTTCTCGATGATCTTATCGTCTTTCACGATCACCGGTACGAATACGGTGTCTTTTCCTGCGGGGATGACTACCGTGCCACTGAGGGCGTTGTAGTCAACATCGCTGATGGCGTCTCCACCGGTCACGTTATAGGTGACAGTGATATCTTCGGCCGAGGTTACCCCTTTGGGCAGGCTGATGGCGAAGCTGCCGTTAGTTCCCGGCTCTGCTGCATTGCCATAGTTCGTTACGCTCAGCACCTTGTTGGCGGCCGTGTTGTCATCGTCTGCGATGTTCACGGTGGCGCTTGCGCTGGTGCTGCTTGCCACGAGCGTAAAGCTCTTAGAGGTAGCCCCTGTCGCCGTCATTGTTACTTTTTCTGTTTTTTCGATGATCTTGTCGTCGATCACTTTCACTGGTACTACCGTGCTGCCAGGTGTTCCTGCGAGGATGACCACTGTGCGGTCCATCGTCTCGTAGTCTTTGCCTTCGCTGGCATCACCGGATATGTTAACAGTCACGGTGATGTCTTCCGATGCGGTATAGCCGGTAGGCAGACTTACCGTGAAAGAGCCGTTAGTTGCTGGTTCTGCTGCGTCTACAGCATCTCTCACTTCAATGACCAGGTTGGCCGCCACATTATCATCGTCTGCGATGTTCACGGTAGCGGAACCGTTGCTGGTGCTGGCCGTGTACGTGAAGTTTTTGCTGGTACCGCCGGTGATGTCCATCACTACTGTTTCTGTTGTTTCAATGATCTTGTCATTAAGAACAGGTACGGTTACGGTTACCTTGCTATCACCCGCGAGGATAGTGGCAGTACCGGTCAGTGCGGTGTAATCCAGTCCACTGATGGCAGTGGAAGCACCGTTGATGGTATATTGTACCTTGATGTCTTCCGATGCAAACACATTCGCAGGGAGACTGATCGTGAACTCGCCATTGGTGCCTGGTTCTGCGGCATCTGCGGTTTTGGTCACAGACAGCACACGGGCGGCCGGGTTATTGTCATCATCGTCGATATTCACGGTGGCAGTACCACTACCGGTTAAGATAAAATGAGTGGAGCTGCCGCCTTTGAGTGCCATATCCACTGTTTCAGTAATCTCTATCAGTTTGTCATCGATCACCAGTACCGGTACGGTCACATTCGGGTTGCCGGCTTTAATTACCGCGGTAGTGCCGAGGGCTGTGTAATCAACGCCACTGGCGGCTGAACCGGTGATATCAAAGTTGACAGTGATATCTTCTGATGCAGTGTAACCTGCCGGGAGGCTGATCAGGAATGCGCCCGGAACATCCGGTTCTGCGGCGTCGCTGGTTTTAGCGACAGTCACTACCAGGTTGGCTGGTACATTGTCATCGTCAGCGATATTCACAGTAGCCGTGTTGGTGCCGGTGAAAGTATAGCTGTTGGACAAACCGCCTGCGAGGGTAACGTCTACGGTTTCTGTTGGCTCGATGATCTTATCGTCCACCACCAGTACCGGGATATCAACGCTGTCCTTGCCGGCCGGGAGGGTGACAGTTCTGCTTAAAGCAGTGTAGTCGGCAGCCTCGGTCGCGTCACCTGCCACAGTATATTTCACGATGATGTCTTCCGATGAAGTGATGCCGGTAGGCAATCCCACTCTGAAGGCGCCATGGGTAGACGGTTCTGCGGCATCTGCATGTTTCACGATGCCCAGTACGCGGTTGGCCGGATCGGCGCCCTCGTCATCTGTAATATTCACGGTAGCGATGCCGGCAGTGCTGCTGGCCACTAAGTTGAAGTTGCTGCTGCTGCCACCTGTTAAGGTGACAATAACAGTTTCTGTCGGCTCAATGATCTTGTCGTCCAGCACTTCTATCGGCAGGTCTATTTCTTTCGTATTCGCAGGGAATAAGAAGGTAGTTCCGATGGACTTATAGTCAGTGCCACCGAGGGCAGTACCGGCTACGTTAAAGCGCACCGTAATTGGTTCAGACGATTCATAACCTGTAGGCAGGCTAAGGGTGAAGGCGCCGTTGGTGACAGGCTCTGCACCGTCTGCTTTCTTCTTTATGCTCAGCACCAGCGCACCGGCGTCGTCATCTTCAATATCCAGGGACGCGGTATTGGCGGTCGGGCTGGCGGTGAAAGTGAATTTACCGCTGGCGGTGGTGCCGTTATTCAGTTGCATTACCACATCTTCGGTGGTTTCAATGATCTTGTCGTCTTTTACGATCACAGGCACGGTCACACCGTCGCTATTGGCGGGGATCACTACGGTACCGGTGAGGTTATCGTAGTCGGTGCCATTCAGCGCGTTGCCGGTGATGTTATAAGTCACGGTCACGGCTTCGGCCACGGTGATGTCTTTAGGCAGACTGATACGGAACGCGCCGTTAGTGCCTGGTTCTGCGGCGTCGGATGTTTTGCTTACGCTCAGTACCATATTGGCCGGGGTACCGTCATCGTCCGTGATGTTCACGGTAGCGGAGCCGGTGCCGGCGTATGGCGCAGCGCCGGTGCCGCCGGCCAGTGTCACGGTCACGTCTTCTGTTGGTTCGATGATCTTGTCATCTATCACATTAACGGGCACGTATACACCGTTGTCGCCTGGCAGTATCACTGCCGTATTGGTCAGGGCCGTGTAGTCTGTACCGGCAATGGCGCTTCCGGCTACGGTGTAGTTCACCGTGATAGGTACTGCTGCGGAATAAGTAGCAGGCAGGCTGATCAGGAATCTGCCACTGGTGCCTGGTTCAGCTGCGTCTCCATCATTTTTGATGGTCAGTACGCGGTTGCCCGCGATATCATCATCATCAGCGATGTCCAGGGAGGCTTTGCCGTTGGACGGGTCCACGGTGAAGGCAAAGGCCGGAGATGCAGCAGTGGTCAGCGTGATCTCTACGTTCTCTGTGCCTTCTATGATCTTATCGTCTGTTACCAGTATTGGCAGCGCTATCTCGTTGGTATTGGCCGGGATGATCACGGAAAGGGTAAGCGTTTCGTAATCTTTGCCTTCTGCGGCGGTTCCTGCTACGGTATAGTTTACTGTAACCGGCAACGCAGAGAAGATATTCGGCGGCAGGCTAACGATGAAGGCGCCATTGGTGCCCGGTTCTGCAGCATCATTTTTCTTTTTGATGCTCACGACCTGGTTGGCCACGGTGTTGTCGTTATCGGTAATATTTACTGTAGCGATATCGTTGCCGGCTGACGGTGTGAAGACCAGGCCGCTGCCGGTAGAGCCACCGGAGAGTTTCATGTCAACGGTTTCAGTACCTTCTATGATCTGATCGTCTTTTACGGCCACGGCTACGGTTACAGTGCCAGGGGTACCGGCAAGTATTTTCGCGGTACCTGTCAGGGCCGTATAGTCGTCACCGGCAGTAGCGCTTCCAGTAATGGTATACGTTACATCGATGTCTTCCGCTGCGGTGTAACCGGTCGGCAGGCTGATGGTAAACTCACCCGGAGTGCCCGGTTCAGCGCCATCGGCTGTTTTCTTCACTAACAGCACGCGGTTGGCCGCAGTGTTGTCATCATCGGCGATGTTCAGCGAAGCTACTTTGCCAGCTGCATCCGCCGTATAGTCGAAACCGTTACCATCCTTACCGCTGTTGAGGGTCAGTGTGGCGACTTCGGTGTTCTCAATGATCTTATCGTCTGTCACCACCAACGGAATGGTAAAGGTGTTGGTATTAGCTGGTATGGTGACGGTATTGATGGTGTAATCTGCACTGCTCGCAGTACCACTCATGGTATAATTGAGCGTGATCGGCGCTGCGGAGGTATAAGTGCCCGGCAGGCTCACGGTGTAGGAACCGTTGGTAGATGGTTCTGCCGCGTCTTCATTTTTCACCACTTTCAGCACCAGGTTGGCCGGATTGGCCGCGTCATCATCCGCGATATTAACGGTGACAGCGCTGTTGGCCGGATCAACCGGGAAGATAAGCTGTGTTCCGTTTGTAGCCGTGCCACTGCCAGACAGGAGGGTGATCTTCACGGTTTCATTCAGCTCGATGATCTTATCGTCGAGCACTTTGAGGTCTACAACAGTATTGTCTGTTCCCGCTTTGATCACAATATTGCCCAGCGCGGTGTAGTCCAGACCAGGTGTAGCGGTACCGGAAATCTGGTATCCTATGGTGATATCTTTCTGCGCATTGGCGCCGCCGCTCAGCTTCACGGTGAAAGTACCGTTAGTAGCCGGTTCGGCCGCATCTGTGCCGGCGAATATCTGTATCGGGCTATCGGTGGTCGCGTTCACATCAATGATGTTTACCACAGCTCCGTTACCGGAAGGATCAATGGTGAATGGTAAACCGGAAGACGTAGCGTTGGTCAGGTTCATCACCACAGTCTCCGGTCCTTCAGGAGCACCATCGTTTACAGCAACGACATCTATCAACACATCGTTGGCACCTGCCGGGATCACAAAGGTATTAGGGGAAGATAAGCCCTGTAAAGAGTAATCTGCTCCCAATGTTGCTGTTCCTCCCGTGAGGTTAAAGGTTACCACCACATCGCTGGCAGCGGTAATATTCGGCGGCAGGGAAATTCTGTATTGGCCATGGGTACCGCCTTCTACTGCGTCAGACACTTTCGTGAGCAACACAATATTGTTGTTCGCAGCATAATCATCGTCGGCGATGTTTACGGTAGCCGTGCCAACAGCCACGGTATAGGTGTATTTGGTGTCATTGCCACCGGTAATGGTCAGGTCCACTGTTTCTGTCGGCTCAATGATTTTGTCATCTATCACATTCACCGGAACGATCGCACTGGTCTGACCGACAGGGATGGTAATAGTACCCAGGTTCTGATAATCCGTGCCGGAAGTGGCCGAACCATTCACGTTATATGTCACGGTAATATCCCTGGCAGAAGAATAACCTGCAGGCAGGCTCACCTCAAAGCTGCCATGGGTGGCAGGTTCAGCGGCATCTGCTTTTTTGGTAACGCTCAGCACCAGGTTGGCCGTTACGTCATCGTTGTCCAGGATGTTACCTGTAGCGGTGCCTTCCGCTGCGTCAGGCGCAAAGGTAAAGTCCGCAGAAGATGCGCTGGTGACAGCCACTTCCACTGTTTCTGTACCTTCTATGATCTTATCATCTACCACTGTAGCAGTGATGGATGTGCTAAGCGCATTGGCAGGCAGCGTCACAGTGCCGGTAAAATCTGCCGGTGTGTTGCCGTTATAGTCTGTGCCTAAAAGGGCAGTACCTTTTATGGTATACTTAATAGTAACCGGTTGGGAGATGGTAATACCCGGAGCCGGGAAGAAACTGAACTTCAGTGCGTTTCCATCTTCAGAACCATCAGTATCCACTTTTACCCTGATCACACGGTTGGCGGGTGTATCATCATCATCCGCAATATTCACGGTAGCGGTATTCGCCGAAGCAGACGCTGTATAGGTAGTGCTGCCGCCCGTTCCGCCGGTGATGTTCATGATAACGGTTTCTGTTGGTTCAATGATTTTATCATCTGCCACTGTTACCGGAACGATCACAAACGGCTGACCGGCAGGGATGGTCACTGTGCCGGTGATAGCGTTGTAATCTGCACCGGCGCCTGTGCCGCCGGTAGCGGTACCTGCTATGGTATAGTTCACGGTGATCGGCTGGGTGGAAGTTACACCCGTTGGCAGACTGATTTTAAATCCGCCGTTAGTGGAAGGTTCTGCGGCATCGCCGTTTTTAGTGATGCTCAGCACACGGTTGGCCGGTACGTCATCATCATCGGCAATATCAGCAGTAGCGCTGCCGTTGGTGCCATCTACGGTATAGATGAACTTAGCAGAGCTGCCTCCGGAGAGGGTCAGTTTTACGTTCTCTGTACCTTCTATCTCTGTATCGTTCGTTACAACGACAGGTATGGTAATATAGTTCTGTCCTGCCGGGAAGGTCACGGTGGTGCCTAAAGTCGCATAGTCGGTACCGTTAGTGGCCGTACCATCAATGCTGTAAGTCACGGTGAGGTCTTCAGAAGGCGCCACATTTCCAGGCAGGCTGATCTTGAACGCTGCGTTGGATGCAGGTTCTGCGCCATCGTTCAATTTGGTGATGCTCAGCACACGGTTGGCCGGTGTATTATCATCATCATCGATGTTGACAACAGCAGTAGCGTTGGTTGGGCTGAGCGTATAAGTGAAACCGGTGGCAGTAGCACCTGTCAGCGTAGCAATCACTGTTTCTGTGTTTTCAATGAGTTTATCATCGATCGGGTTCACGAACACGTCCACGCCCTCTGTATTGGCCGGGATCACGGCGGTACCGGTGAGGGTAGCGTAATCCACGCCCGGAGTTGCGGTGGATGTACCTGCAACACTATAAGTCACGGTAATAGGCACCGCAGACGAATAACCGGTTGGCAGGCTAATGCCATAAGCACCGCTGGTAGCCGGTTCGGCGGCGTCCATCCTTGGCTTGATGCTGATCACGCGGTTGGCGGAGATGTCATCGTTGTCCAGGATATTTCCGGTAGCAGTAGTACCAGCCGGGTCAGGCGTGAAGGTAAAGTCGGTGGAAGCGGCGTCTGTGATGGTGATCACCACGTTTTCTGTTCCTTCTATGATCTTATCGTCCACGATGTTGCCCACGATGGCGGTAGATGTACTTCCGGCAGGAATGATGGCGGTCCTGTCGAAATCACTTGCATTGAGGCCGTTATAGTCTGTACCAAAGATGGCCGTACCACCTATGGAATAATTGATTTTTATGTCTTGAGAGGCAGTGATACCGGTAGGCAGCGAGAAATCAAATTTGATGGTAGTTCCGCCTTCGGCGCCGTCACGGGTGGCTACTACTTTCACCAACCGGTTTGCCGGCGTATTGTCGTCGTCTGCGATGTTGACCGTAGCGGTGTTAGCGGATGCTGACGCGGTATAGGCGGAGCCGCCACCTGTGCCGCCGGTAACGTTCATCACTACGGTTTCTGTCAGTTCGATGATTTTATCATCGGCCACTGTTACCGGTACGATCACAAAAGGCTGACCGGCAGGGATGGTGGCCGTGCCTGTTAAGGCGGCATAGTCTGCTGTGGCTGTTGCTGTTCCCGCGATGCTATAGTTCACGGTAACAGGTTTGGCGGCAATTACGCCTGTAGGCAGACTGATTTTAAATCCGCCATGAGTGGCCGGTTCTGCGGCGTCGCCATTGTTGGTCACGCTCAGTACCCGGTTGGCAGGTGTATCATCGTCATCGGCAATGTTGGCCGTAGCGATAGTTTTAGCCGGATTGAGCGTATAAGAGAAGTTGGCAGAGCTGCCGCCGGTGAGTTCTATCACCACGTCTTCTGTACCTTCTATCTCCGTATCGTTGGTCACTACCACCGGCAGCGTAGCAGTGTTTTGTCCTGCCAGCAGGGTCATCGTTCCTGTTAATGTAGTATAGTCGGTGCCGTTAGTCGCCGATCCTGTTACTTTATATGTTACGGTGATGGCCTCAGAAGGAGCAACATTGGCAGGCAGGCTGATTTTAAACAGTGCATTGGTGGCCGGTTCTGCGCCATCGTTCACTTTGTCGATGCTCAGTACGCGGTTGGCCGGTGTATTGTCGTCATCCAGGATATTCACGGTAGCAGTACCATTGGTAGGACTGGCGGTGAATAAGAAGCTGGTGCTCTTACCATCGGTCAGTTTCATATTCACCGTTTCGGTAGGTTCCATCAGCTGGTCATCGATCACTGTCACGGGAACGGTTACACTGTTCTGGCCGGCGGGGATCACTACTGTACCGCTCAGGTTCGCATAGTCGGTGCCGTTAATCGCGGAACCATTGATGGTGTAAGTCACCGTAATTGGCTCTGCCGCCACAATGTCGTCCGCAGGGGTAGCGCCTTTAGGCAGGCTGATAGTAAACTTGCCGTTGGTAGACGGTTCGGACGCATCTCCCCCATCGTTGACTACACTGAGCACGCGGTTGGCGGCTGTATTGTCATCATCAGCGATGTTGGCAGTGGCGCTGCCGTCTGTGGGGCTGACAGTGAAAGCAAAGCTGGTGCTGGCACCGCCACTCACCGCTGCAATGACAGTCTCGGTATTCTCGATGATCTTGTCATCAACAACGGTGAATGGTAAAGTAATGCTGTTCTGACCAGCAGGCAGCACAATGGTTGTTCCCAGCGCCGCATAGTCCGCGCCGCTGGTGGCGGTACCGGAGGATGTATAGGTTATGGTTACAGGTTCAGATGACTTGATCGTACCAGGGAGGCTAATGGTAAATAAGCCGTTGGTAGATGGTTCTGCGGCATCAGTTGTTTTTTTGATGCTCAGTACGCGGTTAGCGGCAGTGTTATCATCGTCAGCGATATTCACGGTTGCGGTACCATTGGTCGCGCTGGCGGTGAAGTTGAAGCTGGCGCTGGTACCGCCGTTGAGTTTCACTGTCACGTCTTCCGTGTTCTCAATAAGGTCGTCATTGATCACAGTAACGGGCAGGGTTACACTGGGCTGGTTGGCTGGGAATACAACGGTGCCGCTGAGGGTGTTGTAATCAGACCCACCTATGGCTGTACCGCTCACTTCATAGCTGACCGTGATAGGTTCTATGGACTTGATATTAGGAGGCAGGCTAATGGTAAAGCTACCATTGGTGGCCGGTTCTGCGGCATCTGCTGTTTTGGTGATGCTCAGTACCAGGTTGGCCGGTGTGTTTTCATCATCGATGATGTTCACTGTAGCAGTAGTGGCGCCTGCACGCGGTGTCAGCACGAAGTTGGTGGATTTACCATCTATGATGCTAACAATCACCGTTTCAGGGTTTTCCAGCAGCTGGTCGTCAGCTACCACCACTGGCACCATTACGCCACCCTGGCCTGCGAGGATCACCGCTGTTCCGCTCAACGGCACATAGTCCGCACCAGGCGTAGCTGTACCGGCAATGCTATATTTCACAGTGATGTCTTCAGCAGCTGTGATGCCTGTTGGCAGGCTGATATTGAATTCGCCGTTGACGTCCGGTTCTTTGGCGTCTTTAGACCAAACAACGCCCACAGTGGTTTTAGCCGGATCATTGCTGTCGTTGTCCGCAATATTGATGGTCGCGGCGGGCTGTGTGCTGCTGATAGTATAGGTGCCGCCACTGTTGCCGGAAGCGGCAGTCAGGGTCACGGTCACGTCTTCAGTGATCTCGAGGATATTGTCATCTGTCACCATCACCGGCAGCGGTACGCTGTTGCTACCGGCCGGGAATACCATTGTACCGCTCAACGTCGTGTAGTCCACGCCGTTAGCAGCGATGCCTGTCACATTGTAGGTTACTGTGATGTCTTCTGTGGCCGTAACTGTGCCAGGCAGGCTGACATTAAAGGAGCCGTTCTGGGCGCCTTCCTTACCGTCCTGACCTTTGGTGATGGCCAGTACGCCGCTGGCGGTAGTAACGCCGCCAAAAGTGGAGAAGTTCTGTATACCGCTGAATTCCACGTATTCCACGCCGTCCTGTTGACCGGTAGCGGAAGGTGTCAGTTCATTAATATTGGCCAGTCCTGCGGCAGACAGGTCTGCAAGGGTAGCGGTGATATCGCCGGTATGTTTGAACCATGCCCAGCGTTGAGCGCCGGTTACGCCGCGCGTGCCGGAGAGCATGTTCTGTGCGTTGGCTTTTTCGGCCGGGTTCCAGAACAGGCGGAGGGTAACGCCACCGTTCTGTGTCAGGTCAGCGCCGGTGTAGCTGATCTGTACCAGTCTGCGCATCAGCTGCGTACCGTAGTCGGTGCCGCTGTTTTTGCCCAGGGCTGCGTTCATGTCCCTGTTCACGTCTACCAGGGCGGACAGTTTGGTCACGTCCATGGTGTTACCGTTCAGGGTAATGGAAGCAATGTATTTGTTGGCATCGGAAGGATCGATGAAATACAGGGTGCCTTTGTCGACACAGGTGGACGCTACTGTTCTCACGGTAGCATCCGGTACCAGGTTGGCCGTACGTTGCAGGTGGCTGGTCACGAGGGTGAATACCTGGCCGTCTTTCAAAGTGCTGATGTTATCGAAGCTCACGATACCGCCATTGAAGCTGGTAGCAGGAATTTCGGTGATGGTGCCGGTAGCGAAGTTACCGTCGCCGTCTTCGTCCACCAGAATGGTGAAATCAGCAGCAGCAGTGCCTTTCACCGTGATGCCGTTCAGGTTGAACTGCATGCTGAGTGGCTGTGTGCTGATATCGTAGTTGGTGAACTGTGTTTTCCATTCCTGGGTGAGGCGTTCAGGGATACAGCTGCCGACAGGCAGGTCCGTACCGCTTACGGTCAGTGCATTACTGTTGCTGCCCAGCATCAGGTAACTCTTGTCTGTACCGAAGGTATTGCCGTTATCAGCATTGGTAGCAGCGATGGTGCGCATACCGATTGTCAGGATGGAACCGGGATGGATGCTGCGGGACTGTTTCTGTGTCAGTGCTTCGCGGTCGTCGCGGCCGATACCGAAGATATTTGTTTTATAAGTGTTGTTCGCAGTGGCGTTCCAGATCACGGAGCCGTCGGTGGCCAGATAGTTCTGTGCGGTGGACTGGTCCAGCGTAATGCCATATTTAACACCGAGGTAGGATTCCACCTGTTGGGCTTCCGTAGCCGTGAGGGCAGATTTGTAAACGATCACCTCGGGGATTTTACCGTTGAAGATGCGGTCGTCAAAGGTGGCAACATCTGTGGTGCGGCCACCTATTTCAAAGAAAGAACCGCCTGCCTGCGTAAAGCAGTCCTTGGTAGCGGCAGTACCCTGTAAGCCATTCAGCCACGTGCCTCCATTCCGCCCGTTATTGGTACTTACATACACGCCACGTATTATATTAGCTCCTAAATAAGGAGGATAAGATGGTGCTATCAGGCATCCGGCGCCATCCAGCGCGTAGTTAACACCGCTGGTATACACCAGGCCCCTGCCGGCATTAGGAGATGCCGACCAGTCACCATTGGTGGCAAATATACCTACGAGGCCGTTAGTTGCAGGGCCTTCCGGGGCGCTCACAGAGAAAATGGACAGGTTAGGCGTTGAGTTCCAGTTAGCATCGGCATTACCCTTCAGCGATTTGGTTTTAACACCGGAGAAATCTACCGCTGGGTTGAAGTTGATACCATTAGGCACTTTGAGGATGTCTGCAGAAGCAGCGATCGGATCTGTATGTGCAATAGGAGCTGCGCGCAGTTCCGTTACCATAGCGCCAGCCTGGTTGAACCATTGTTCCACCTGGTTATTGGCGTTCACCTGCAGGTCTGCATCTGCTTTCACCCACAGCATTTCGTTGGCAACACCGCCTGGTGCTGTCACGAAGCTGGCGAAAGTAAAGTATTGGCCGCTGGTCAGGTCCACATTGGTGGTGTAGCTGGCCACGCCGTTCACGTCTGCGGCAGACAATTGAATAAACTGGTCAGTGCCATCGAAAGTGGCATCGTTGCTCACTACCAGGTAAGGCGTAGTGGCCGTTTTGGGCAATTGGTCTCTCCGCACAGCGATATTCACGGTACCTACCGTACCGGATTCCTGGACCTTCCATGTTCTGGCCATACGCGTAGTAACAGCCGGGTTACCGGTGATGGCAGTAGAGAAAGCCGTGGCCGCGCCATCATCTCCCCATACCATATATGATTTATCTGCGGAGAAAGTATTTGTATTGCTAAGGTTATCAGCAGCGATGCCGCCGAGGCCCACTATGGGCTGCAAGCCGGTATTGATGTTCTGGCTTTGTTTCTGTGCCAGGCCTTCCACGTCGTCACGGCCGATACCGGTGATGTTATTTTTATAAGTGGCGTTAGCAGTGGCGTCCCATATTTTGGTGGTGCCATCGGTAGCCAGGTAATCTCTTGGTGTGGTCTGGTCCATCGTGTAGCCGTACTTGATAGCCAGGTACGTAGATACGCGTTGCAGCTCGTTGGTGCTTAACGCGGTCGGATATACGATCACATCTCCCATGGTTCCGATCCATGACTGGGCACGGTCCCAGGGCCATGCGCCAATACCCGCGGCCACAGTGCCTGTATTCCAGACCTTGGCAGCGGAGCCTAATGTGGCCATTTTGCTGTACAGCGTTGCAGTACCGCCATTACCGGCCCACACGCCCACCATTTCATTAAACACGCCTGGTTGCCAGTTACCGGCAGGACTGGTAACGTCGTTAGCCCATCCCACGAAATCGGCGGTTCCGTTTCCGCCAACAAGTGCAAGGCCGGTACCCTGGTTGGTAGCGCCCGCGCCATAGGCGATAATAAACTTATTACCTGCGCCGGTGGTAGCGGCGGCACCAGTGCCGAAGAGTGTTCTGGCAGCGGTACCCGTTGGCATCTTGGTGATGTCCAGGTCCATAAAATCCGCCCCATCGAATTTCACTACCGGGTTGAAGTTGGCGTTGCTGGCAGCGTTGCTCATAAAGAGCGGCTGATTGGCAACAGTGGCCTGTGTAGCATTGTTCAGGTCTGAAGCGAAGTCTGTCCAGCCGTTGATAGCCGTATTATCTGTTGTGCTGGAAGTACCTGCGTCTGCACGCAGCCACAGGGAAGTACCCGCTACCCCGCCCGGTGCTTTGATGGAAGCGCCATAGGTGAAGAACTGGCCATTCGCCAGGTCCACATTGGCGTAGTAATGTTTTTTACCGTTGAGGGTCATGGCCGTCACCGGGATGAACTGGTCTGTTCCGTCAAAGGTGGCGTCATTGCTGACGATAAGGTAAGTCTGTGCAGCGTTGGGCAGTACGTCATAAGGCACGGCCACCTGTACGGTGCCGACTGTGCCGGATTTCTGTACTTTCCACACCCTGCCCATGCGGTAGTTGGCCACAGGGTGACCGGACAGCGCTGTCTTAAAGAGGCTGCTGCCGGCATTGTCGCCCCATACCATATATGATTTATCGGCAGCGAACGTATTGGCGTTGCCGTTATTTGTTTCAGAGAGGGAATTCAGACCGATTGCGAGTTGCATACCGCTCATGGTATTGCGGGACTGTTTCTGGTTCAGGTCTTCCGCGTCATCACGACCGATACCGGTGATGTAGTTACCATAACCACCGTTGTTAGAAGCATTCCATACGATGCTGCCGTCAGTGGCCAGGTAGTTGGTAGCGCCGTTGTTCAGCGTGATACCATATTTGATGGCCATGTAGCTGTTCACCTTCTGTTGTTCAACAGGGGTGAGTGCGTTCATATATACGATCAGGTCACCCATACGGCCGTTATAGGAAACGCCGTTGTTCGCTCCCAGCTGGAATGGCTGGTTGCCCCCTGTGAACGTGCTGGCGTTGTTTCCGTTTTGTACATTTAAGCCATTCCTGTAAAGGGATTGTTTGTTTGCGGCAAGGCTTATATCGCTGGTAGCGGTCCAGAGATTCACCTGGTTAGTGATATCACCTGCATCATAGATAATGCGGTTGCTTGTATAAGGAGCATCCCAGTACACTTTGTTATCATTCCAGGTAGCGTGCAAAGTAAACTGGTTAACACCAAGAGCAGGAGCTGGCTCGGTAAAAATCACCGTGGCATTCGCGATAGCCTGACTACCTGCATAAAACGCGTTGGCGGCGTTGTAACTGCCACTTTTCAGCAAAGAATTACCATTCATCGCATGTGGGGCACCATTAAACCTTACCACGGGGTTAAAGTTCATATTGGCCGCAGCGTTGTCCATATATATAGGCTGGTTGGCCGGTGTAGCCTGTGCCACGTTATTGCCGTTCGGGCTGTAGTCGTTCCACGTGCTGATCGGCGTGTTGTCCGCTGTGGCAGAAGTATTGATATCTGCGCGCAGCCATATCATGTTGCCACTGGCCACGCCACCAGGGAATTTCGCCGCGGCGCCAAAAGTAAAGTAGATACCGTTCGGCAGATCGCTGGAGCTGAGAGTAATGGTTTTATCAGTATTCAGCGGCAGCTCTTTAGTGATCGTTGCAAAAGTAGGATCGGTGCTGATCAGCAGGTACACTTTAGTACCTTTTGCATCAGCTTTCAGGGTGATGTTCTGGTCTGTCCAGTTGGTTTTACCCACCTTCCATACACGGGGCAGTCTGCGGGTAGCGCTGGTACCGTTTACTACAGTGGTGTAAGTAGCAGCCGACTGACCGTTATCTGCAAATACAAAGAAAGATTTATCGTTGGTAATGGTGTTGCTGTTTTGTTCATTGGTCAGCGGAATATTGCTGCCCAGTGAGAGGGTCACAAAACCGGTGTCTACGCTGAGCGATTGTTTGGTGTTCAGCGCAGTAGCATCGTCCCTGCCGATGCCGGTGATACGGGCTTTGTAGGTCGGATCTGCGGTCCAGTATTTGGAACCGTCGGTGGCCAGGTAATCGGTAGCACCATCATTGAGGGTGATACCATATTTCAGGCCGAGATAGGATTCTACTGTCTGACGCTCTGCGTCTGACAGTATGCGGTTATAAGCCACCACTTCTCCCATACCGCCCTGCCAGTAATAGGCTCTGGCGGCCATGGTACGGGAACCAATAGAAACCAGGTTCTTTGTGAGCGGTGTCAAATTGAGTGTTCCCTGGTTGTCCAGCTTATAGTTGCCAAACATGCGAATGCCATTGGCTACGTTGCTGGCCTGGGTAACACTGAAAATATATGGTTTATTAGCCTGGAAGGTGCTGAGACCTCCTACTGCTGCCACTGATCCGGCGTTTTCCAGGTATTGCTGTTGCCCTGAGTTGACAACCCTGAATTCCATACCATGTGAATCTCCTAAACCGCCGCTGCCTACCAGCTCTCTCACGGCTGCAAAGCCAGTGCCGCTGGCCACAGCAAAGATAGTGGCAGTTGCCGGGTCTATACGGGTAGTATTGATATCAAGGAAGTCGTCTGTACCATCGAATACGAGGCCATAGTTGAAGTTAAATGCTTTCGCATCAGTAATAGGCTGGCTGCCTGTTACTGCCTGCAACGCATCATTGCCTTTATTGCTGTAGTCGCTCCAGTTGCTGCCGCCGGACATGCCGTCATCGGCACGCAGCCAGAAAGTAACGCCATTGTTGACGCCATTTGGCCCGGAAACATTTTTCGCAAAAGTGAAGTAAGCGCCATTGGCCAGCTGGCTGCTGTTAAGGGTAACGGTACCGTTAGCATCCAGCGCGTAAGTAGCGTCACCTGTACCGAAAGTATTGTCTGCGCTTACCACCAGGTAAGTGCGCGCATTACCGCCGGCGAGTTTTATGGTGATGTTCTGATCGGCCCAGTTAGTTTTCTGTGCTTTAAAGACGCGGGCCATGCGGGTGTTGACAGTATTGAGACCGTTAACCGGTGTCAGGTAGGTCGTGGCCGCGCCATCATCTCCAAAAGTAAAGAAGGAAAGGTCGTTGGTGATAGTGGCCGCATTGGTTTTGTTGGAAACGGCAATAGCGTCTCCGGCTGCGATAGTCACGATGCCGGTATCTGCTGCGATGGATTGTTTCTGCAGCAGCATGCCCCTGTCGTCACGGCCGATACCGATGATGTGTTTAGCGTAAGCACCACCGGTAGCGGCTTTCCACATGGTGGTGGTACCGTCGCTGGCGAGGTAATCCATCGGCGTACCGATGCCCAGCGTAAGACCATACCGCAGCGCCATATAGGATTGTACCTGTTGACGCTCTACAGCGCTCAGCTTCCGGGAATATAATATTATCTCAGGGATATCGCCATTAAATACGGCGTTGTGGCCCGCGCCAAGATAATCCTTGTTCACGGCCGGCGAGAGGAAGTTCACGGCATTGGCATTGACTGTCAGCAATACCTTGCCATCTACACCAGCCGCCCAGTCGTTGGTAGCGCTCCAGATATTGAGCATATGCGCATTGCGTATGCTGACACCCGCAGGATACGGGAAGTTCATTCGGCCGGTGTTGGTACCGAAATAAGTAAATTGATTGTTGTTAGTATAGTTATAGAACGCTGCACCACCGGCAAGTGTACCACCAAATTCAAAAGGATACATGGCGTTACCACTATTGTCAACGTTGGATGTTTGTACAGAGAATACTTCACCGGCAGTAAAGGCATTGGTTATCTCTGGCGTTTGTATGAAATAGTTACCACCGGCGCCGGCGCCATTGAAGCTGATACCCGGGTTAAAGTTAACGGACACTTCTTTCCATGGCAATGCTCCGGTAACGGCCTGCCCCCATGTACGGCCGGAAGCACTCAGGTCTTTCCACTGTGTGGCGTTACCGCCGGTCACCACTACTCCACTGTCCGCTCTGGCCCATACTTCCAGTCCGCCTGCCACACCGGCCGGGGCCGCCTGTACAATAGCAAAAGTAAAGAAGGCGCCATCGGCCAGCAGATCGCTGTCCAGCGTGATGTTACCATTGGCATCCAGTTTATAGGTTTTGTCACCGGCGCCAAAAGTTTCATCGTTGCTCACCAGCAGGTAAGTATTGTTGTTTCCTCCTGCGAGAGATAAGGTGATGGAGCTCTTAGCCCAATTGGTACGGTCTGTTTTATAGATTCGTGACAGGCGTGCGGAAATATCACCCAAACCACTAACGGGGGTGCCATACGTAGCCGGCTGACCGTTATCACTAAAGGTGAAGAAGGAACGATCGTTAGCCACGTCTGTGTTGTTGTCCGCATTAGCAGCTGCCAGGCCGCTTCCGATGCCAATGGTCAGGTTGGCGCCGTCCAGCTGCGAAAGGCTTTGTTTCTGCAACAGGGTACCATTGTCGTCTCTGCCAATACCCGTGATACGTTCGCCATAGCCGGTATTTTTAGCGGCTGACCACATTTTGGTGGCACCGTCGCTGGCGAGGTAGTCAGCAGCAGCACCTGTAGCGGTCTTCAGCGTCAGCGCGTACTTCAGTGCCAGATAGCTGTTCACCTGTGAACGTTCGGTAGCATTCAACTGACGGCTATAAAGGATCACTTCGGAAAGGCGGCCATTAAATATGGAACCATGTCCTGCGCCGATGGCACAGTTCAGTGCTGCCCCTCTGCTAAAGGAAACCGGATAGGCATTGCTGCTGCCAAGGGTTTTACCATCGAAGTTCATTGCCCAGTCTCCGGGAGCGCTCCAGGTATTTAATATATGCGCCTTTTGGATATTGCTGCTACCGAATGAATAACCCGGTCTTGCTGTAGTTCCAAAGTGCGTATAGATAGCTCCGCTAAACGGATAGTGTTGAGCCAGAGAGGCTGCCGGTTCTCCACCAAATTCATAAGGGAAACTGGCGGCAGTGGCAGTAGCCGGTGTATTGGAATATTGTACGGAGAATACTTCACCAGCAGTATTGCCCTCAGCAAACTTCGGTACTGTAAAATAGTTGTCACCCTGGAAGTTAACAGCCGGGTTATAGTTAATAGCGCTCCTGGCCCAACCCACAGATGTGGCAGCGTTAAGCGGCCATTCTCTCTGCACCGCCTGGTCGCTCCATTTCAGGATGCTGCCGTCGGCAACAGTTGCACCTGCATCCGCTTTCACCCACGCCTGGAGGTTGTTCGCCACACCGCCAGGGAAACGTTGCTGCTGACCGAAAGTAAAATAAGCGCCATTGGCCAGGTCTGCACCGGAAAGTGTAACCATTCCCGTGCCATTCAGTTTTATTTCTTTGGTAACAGTGCCAAAGGCCGCATCCGTGCTGATGAGCAGGTAGTTATTGCCTGCGCCGCCTTTCAGTTGCAGCGTTATCTGCTGGCTGTTATCCCACGAAGCGGTTTTCTGCACGCGCCATACACGGCCCATACGCTGATTGGCGTTGGTGCTGGTGACAGGCGTGAAATAACCGGTAGCACCGCCGTTGTCGCCGAAGGTGAAGAATACTTTATCCTGCGTAAAATTGGTATTATTATCGGCATTGGACAACGCAATAGCATTGCCCAGCGCGATGGTCACCATACCGCTGTCCTGGCTGAGGGATTGTTTCTGGCTCAGCATAGCACAATCCTCACGGCCGATACCGGTGATGCGTTTACCATAACCGGCGTTAGCGGCGGCCGTCCATATCTGTACGGTGCCGTCGCTGTTGATATAATCAGTGGCGCCATTATTCAGCGTGATGCCGTATTTGAGCGCCATGTAAGATTCAATACGCTGGATCTCGGCGGGCGTAAGATCACGGTTGTAGATGAATACTTCCGGGATAAAAACTTTTGTGAATTCCGAGAAGGTAGCGCCTCCCACGTCTAATGTCCATGCCGTGCCATCAGAAGCAGCACCGTTTTTCACCAGCGCACCGTTGCTTTTAAATTCATAAGCACCGCTGGCTCCTCTCTCAAAAGAATAGAGTTTGCCTCTTGCCGTTAATCCGCCGCCGGTGTTCAGCCACCCTTCTACATACAAGCGGTTTTCGAAGCCGGCATGCCATCCCATCAGTTTATTTCCACTGGAGCTGTTGAACACGCGGCCGTTCTGGCTACCTTCCAATACTCCCATGCCCATGATGGAGTAAGCACCGGATACAGCTGCCGTGGCAGGTACCAGGTGAGCGTCGTTACCATCATAATAAATAGCCGGGTTGAAGTTGACCATGCCGGTGGTATTGTCCGGATCACCGATCACCGTCATATGATTGGCCTTTCCGGAAATATCGCCCCAGTTCACGCCATTCACCGCCTGGTCTGCCCTGTACCATGCCACAATGCCATTGCTCACACAGGCAGGGCCTTTGGCAGACATGGTGATGGCGTTGCTAAACTCTGACGTACCGCAGTTGTTAGCCGGAATACGCAGGGTGGCAGTCCACGTACCGAGGCCGGTAGCGCCCGGACCAGCATTGTAAGTGATGGTCTGCGTAGAAGTACCGGCAGACAATCCCGTTAAGGACGTAACATAATATTGCCCGCTCGTTCTGTTCGTAGCGGGATCATTGGCATAAATATCGACGGTGTACTGTGCCCCGGCAGCTATATTCGGGATGGTAAGCTGTAGCTGGTACTGTCCTCCTCCCAGCGCGGTGGATGATACGAGTACCGGTGTTTTGCCTGCAGCAAGCGTGTAACTACAGTTGCCACCCGGCAGTGAAATGCCGGCAGCCGTATTATTATATATGGAGTTATTGGTGACAATGACTTTGTTGGGGGCCTCATTATAAACGCCCGCTCCACCATTATTATATATGACACAACCGTCTACCTGCGAATCTGTTATACCAGCGGCGCCATAAAACCAAACACCATGACTAATGTTATTCGCGATCGTATCTCCCTTCAGGTCTACGTCAGTAATGGCGTTCGCACCATTGATCGCAATACCCGTCCGGTCCTGGTTATAAAAAGCGGAATTGATGATGTCTACATTACTTCTCGGCGCATTGTTGTAAAATTCAATACCATCCGTGCTATTCGTAAATTTGGAATTGGTCAGCTGAAAATTGGTGGCTGCACCTCCAACATAGATACCATCTACGTCAAACCCGTTAAAGGTCACATTATCGATCGTCACGCCGGTGGCAGCTCCCTGGAAATAAATACCTGCATCGCTGTCATCTGTGGTACCCAGCTTATCTCCGTTCAGTACTGAATTGGTGCAGGTAAAGCCGTTGACCGTGGTATTAAACAGGATGTGGCTTCCCGCGTAGATCCCGGGTATCCGGTTTTCTATGACTGCTTTATTAACCGTGATATTGCTGGCGGCTCCGTTAAACAAGATGGACCAAAGATCAACCTCATTAATATTAATGGTATCGAGTGAAATATTCGTAGCAGTATTAACAAAGCGGAAAGCATAGTCGCCGTCGTCATCGGTGCCAATCACGTCCAGATCTACTGATGTGCGGTTAATATCAAAATTCGTGGCAACAAAATCACAATAGATACCCTGTGATATGCCGCTCCATAAACTATCAATGGTCACGTTTCTGAACAACACATTATTCGCCGTCTCTACAGCACCACCGGTGTTATTAAACACCATCGCATTCTGGAAACCGCTGATACTACTATTAATAAACGTAAAGCCATTCACACCCGCGTCACGGAAAACGATACCTTCTCCCGCACGCGTATTGTTGAACGAGCTAAGCTGGATATTATCCATGACCAGGTCGGTCTGCGTACCCCCTGTAAAATAAAAAGCCCGCCCGATGTGCGGTGCGCCGCTGGAAGGAGCCGGCTCTACGTCGTTGGAAGAAATGTTTTTCACCGTCAGCCTGGTGGAGGCTCCCTGCACGCGCATAAATGCGTTCAGGTAGTTGCCTACCGTACTGAAAGAGCGTATATTATCAATCGTTACCCCTGTTGTATTGGGAAAGATGTCTACGTTGATGTCCCCGTTGTTCTGCACGGTGAAATTCCGGATAGTGACACTGTCCGCATTAATCACAAAAGGATTAATAATGGAATTGGTCCCGGTGGAATACACGGTGATCTTGTTCTGCCCGTCGATCGTCAGTTTCTTCGCCGTAATAGTTGGCAGCGAGGTGGCCAGCGTTATCTGGCCATGCACATTGAACACGATATCGTGCGGGCCTGCGCCCGCTGCATTCGCATCCAGGATAGCCTGTCTGAATGAACCCGGCCCCGCGTCGTTTGTATTGGTGACAGGGAAAGTGCCGGCAGTAGCGGCAACAGTCGTCATCATGCCAAACAGCGCCAGTAACAGCCGCTTGCAGCTTCTGCTGAAAAACCTTGATTCGGGAGTCATAACATTATTTAAGAGGGACATCATGCAATAAACATTGGGTAATAAGAAACCAGGACCACCGTGGTACACACAGCGGAACAGGTTGATTCTTTTGGGAATCTTTATAGCTCAGGACGTGATATGGTTGACTATTAGCACCAGCATACAACTCTCTTTTTGCCGGTATAGATCAAACACAGACAGTTTCAGTTTTATGAATAATGGTTATTGAGACAGTACAGGACGGTGAAGTCCGCATGTGTTGAATTCGCGTAAAAGTTCCCCATAGGAATGTATTAAGTTTATAAAAAGGATACGGGCCTCATGAATCTCATCCAACATTCACATTGTTGTTCACAGTTCATCCTACAAATCGCCAGAAGTGTTCACATGACTCAACGGAACATTTCCGTTAACGAAAGTAGATAAACTATTCTTGACAAGTTGTAGTTGAACTTCAATATAGGTGTAGTAGTTATACTACTCATTCACATGGCCAACAGTCTGCGGAGGAAGCAGGATTTGCTAAAAGGGGGCAGGGCGCCCTCTTTACCCCAGACGCTCTGTCATTATTATATCATAAAAAAATTTATAAATAAACATATACATCCGAAGAAAAATATAGTATTTTAGTGGCGACAAAAGATCTATGCTACCCTCCCGCCCTAACCTTAAACGGAATGATACACGTATTGATAGCAGATGACCATTCGATAGTAAGACTTGGCATTAAACAAATAATCTGCTCCCTGCCTGGTAACATGCATGTTACAGAAGCAAAAACATTTGATGAAACCATTTCTTTTATTGAACAACAACATTTTGACCTGCTGGTACTGGACATTAATATGCCCGGCGGCAATAACCTGCAGATGATACAGGCGGTGAAGCTCCGCCAGCCTGACGTGCGGATACTGATTTGTTCCGCCTATGAAGAAATCATGTATGCACTGGGCTATCTGCAGACAGGCGCTGACGGCTATATTGAAAAAAACTCTCCGGACGATGACTTCAAAACCGCCATTAATAGTGTTTTGGCGGGAGAAAAGTACATCAGCAGAGCTGTCCGTGAACAACTGATCAACAAGTACACCAAACATCAGGACCACCGTCCCAATCCTTTCTCCGTACTTTCCGGCCGTGAGGTGGAAGTGATGAACCTGTTGACAAAAGGGCTTCCGCTGATAAAAATCGCGGAGATACTCCACTTGCAACTCACTACCGTGAGCACTTACAAAGCGCGCATTTTCGAGAAGACAGGCGTAAAAAATGTGATCGCTTTAGTGGAGAAAGCGCAGATGTACCAGGTGACTAGTCATTCCGGCGAAGTTGTAATGAAAGTATAGTGCCGCCGTCATCACCCGGACGGGCCTGGAGCCGGCCATTGATCATGGTCAGCAGTTCCTTTATCAGTACAAGGCCGATGCCTGTGCTGCCGGAATGTTCTGTGCCGTCATTTTCCGAATGATTAATCCAGTCTCTTACCGCTTGTGGCATTCCGCTGCCGGTGTCTGACACGTGGACCGTCAGTCCGTCCTCTCCGCCTTCGGCGGAAACTTCCACACTTCCGCGAACGGTATATTTTACAGCGTTGTCCAGCAGATTATGCAGCACCACGGCCAGCAGCAGTTTGTTGGCCACCACTCTTGTTCCGGGCGGAACACGGTTGATGAGCTGAATTCCTTTCGAATCGGACACCGGTTTAAAAATGGACATTTTTTCTTCTATCAGCCAGGGCAGATCAATAACCTCTTTAGTCAACTCGCCTGTCTGATAGGTGGTCCGCATATAATGTATCAGGTTGTCTACCAGATAATGCATGCGGTAAAGGCTTTCATAAGTGACCAGTTTTATTTCTTCATCCTGCAACCTGCCAGACGACTCCCCGTTATTATTGACGCGTAGCAGAAACCGCAAGGGAGTTTTAATATCGTGGGTAATAGCCGTGAGCAGATGCTTATGCATCAGGCTCTGCTTACGCAACATCTCGTCCGATTCCTGCAGGATGGTCATCGTTTCCTGCAATTTCTCAGTACGGTTAAATACTTTCAGCTCCAATAACCTGTTTTGCTCCTGGATACGCCTGATACGCAATTTGTACAGCACAAAGCCGAGACAGATTAAAACGCCCAATGCCAGCAACCGGAACCATCCGGTTTCATAGAATGCTTCCTCCACGCGGATAGTAATCGTCTTTTCAATATACTGGTCCCTGCCAAAACCTTTCAGCTTCCGTACACGGATACGATAATTCCCTGATGCCAGGGTAGACAATGTAATGGTCCTGTCGCTGCTCACCGGCAGCCATACCTGTTCTTCTTTCTGATCATCTTTCTCTAAACAATAATAAAAATAGAGGTTTCCCGGATCACCGAAATAAGGAGAGCTGACATGTAATCTGAAAGCCTTAAAGTTGTTCGGCAATTCAAAATGTTCACCGGGTTCGGTCAGTTTCAGGTTGTGCTCTACCCAGTCCACGAATATGTCTTTGTCCGGCATCTCCATTCGGATGGCGGATGGCGTAAACTGTACCAGCCCGTCGAGCGAGGGCAGCGAGATATCTCCATTGTCATATTTAAAGGCGCAGGGTTGGCAGCCTCCATTAAATTCGTTGGTATTAAAACCCTGGTCTTTGCCGAAATAATAGTAAAACAAATCACGCTGCTTCCCGTCCGCATAGTCCAGTACGTCCTGACGGCTAACACGGAACAGTCCTTTGTTGGTCGTGAGCCAGCAGTAACCATCCGTATCTTCTGTGACACAGTGCGTGGTGGACATATACCGCTTGCGGTCCAACGGCAGCGCTGTCAGCTTTTCATTGCGATAAAGAAAAACGCCTTTGTTGTAGGTACTTATCCATATTTCCCGCTGCCGGGGGATGTAGATACTGCGTATGCTTCCCTCTTCCAGTCCTTTAATAGTATCTGTATGGCCCGATGAAAGATGGACCCGGTATAATCCTTTGCTGGTGCCAACCCACATCAACCCGGGAATTTTTCCTTCTTTGATGAAGGTAACATCTTTCACGCCGGCTGGAACGTACTGTAGTCCCTGACTGGCATCGGCATTTTTCAGGTAATACAGTCCCGGAAATTTCCCTGCCGTCCACACTGTTCCCTGCGGGTCAACATAGACGGGGCCTATGAGATAAGGCAATTGGAATTTGTATAACTCCCGGCTGAAGTCCGGTGATATGCAGATCAGCGCAAAACCGCCCCGTCCCCAGTACCGGCCCTGTTTATCGCGCGCCAGGGCGTAATTTTCCAGCGAGCTTTCATTATTAAGAGACAATGGCTGCCAGGTATATTTGCCACTATGGCTGAAAACCAACCCTCTGCCTGTCACTACCGCGTCGCCGGGAAATGGCGCCTGTGCATAAAACACTTCCTCCCCGGAGACATTAGATTTATGAACGGTAAACTGTTGCCTGGTGCAAACGTATAGGCCTTTGGTAGAGCTGCCGAGGAAAACGCGGCTGTTCCGCTGATCGTAATAAATGGAGGTAATATAGGCCTGGTGTAAATCGAAGTCGCGTAGCACCAGTGAACCACGGATACGCCCCTCCGGTTCCGGCTGTAATACATAGCAGGCACGGTCGGTATATACGAAAACCTGGCGCGCCGCCAGATTCCAGAAAATATCCATTTTGCATTTGGCGAAGGCGGGGTCGGTCAACAGTTCTCCTGCGAGCGTTATCCTTGACGGCTTTTCCCGCTCCCATCCGATGAAGATCCCGTCTCTGTTCAGGTAAAAAAGCCGGCCACCGCTCACGAATAAACGCTGTACGTCCAGCTGTGGCTGTACAATGCGGTAATCCACATTGCCCTGTTTTACGTGGGAAATGGTATCACGGAATATAGAAAAATAACTGTCAGAGGTCTGTGGTATCACGATGGGACGTATTTTGGCGAAATGCGCTCCATAGTCGTCAGGCCATCCCCGGACGGGGTAATAATCATCTTTGGTATCTTTATATTGCTGGTATTGATATCCGGACAACTCTTTTCCTATATGCGTTACCGTGCTCTGCGAAACAGTCAGTATCTCCCCAACCTCGTTTTCCACCGAGATAGCGGTATCATTAGGGTAAATCCGTGCCATCCGGCTGCTTTTCAGCCCTGGCAGATTCTCGTTGCCGAAATTGAGGAAGTAGTTCCCGTCAAACCGCGTCAGGCCATTCTCTGTGGCCAGCCACAGGAAACCGTTCTTATCGGGCACAATGCCTTTGATGCTGTTTTGCGGCAAACCATCCTCATCTGTAAAACGTTTGGTAAAATAACGCGCTGTGTCTGCCGGAGCAGAAGACATTACCGGCAATATATGCAGTAAGCATAGGTGAAGGCAAAAAATAAGGCGCATTGAATAGTTTGATCCAGGACACACGACAATAGGAACAGGCTGAATTTTTCTTCGTTTATCCGGCAAAGATATAAATACGCCGTGAAATTAAAATCACATTAAAATTATATACCATCGTACCTGGGACGGGCGTCTTCCGGAGAAGTCAGGCTAAACACCGTTAACCGGCGCTTAGCCTGAAGGCTTCTGTCTAATCAATCTTTATACGGGAAATCTTGCCATCCAGGCCGTTATTACGGATGAAAGCCACCACCACCGTATCATCTTCATAGCTGCGCTCAAAGGTATCCACCGTGTACTCCGGCGACGTCCTTTTTACATTGACGATAGAGAAATCATCATTGGTGGCGCCGTCCGGCGAATCGTACACCGTTATCCGGCAGCCCTGACGCACGCCATAGAGCTTCATGGAGCGGATCTCGTCGTTTTTAACCGGACGAAAATTTTGTCCCGGAGTGTCTTCAACGGTCTGTACAATGTTCTGGGTGCCATTGTTACCTTCATAAAATACGATAATGCCCATAAAATAGAATTTTGAGGTAAATAATGAAGAAAAACAAAAAGGAGACATTTCTGTAGCTACAGAAAAAAACTGTGATAAAAGGATTGAAAATATGCCAACTACGGGGGATTAAATAGTCAGGACAACAAACTATAATAGATTGTTATTTTGAGAAATATGGGTTTTCTTTTGGGCCCTATCCTAGCGCTGTCAAGCATTACAACATGCCACGCCCTCACGCATTCACAGATTGAAGTTAATAAAAAAAATGAAACCCTCAAAAAATACGTACGGCATAAAATATGTTGCAGGCATAGGATGAAAACAATACAACCACCCAAAATAATTCATCGCACCGTTCACATTAACGGCCTGGATATTTTCTACCGCGAAGCCGGCGACCCCGCCCGTCCGGCCATATTGCTGATGCATGGGTTTCCCAGCTCCTCCCATATGTTCAGGAGATTACTGCCTGCACTGGCGCAGGCCGGCTACTACGTCATAGCGCCGGATTTCCCGGGATTCGGTTACAGCAGCTACCCGTCGGCCAACAGTTTCGCCTATACGTTTGAAAATATGGCCCGGGTGATATCGTCTTTTGTAACGGAAAAGCAGTTGCAGCAGTTCGCGCTGTACCTGCATGATTACGGTTCCACCATAGGCATGCGCGTGGCCCTGGAGCATCCCGAAAAAATCACCGCTCTCATTTTCCAGGATGGTAATTCCTACGAAGAAGGCCTCGGCAAAGAATGGGACGCGGCTAAAGCATACTGGGACAATCCTACTGCCGCCAACAGGGCACAATTACCCGAATGGCTAAACGCAGAAGGCACCCGTCAGCAGTATGTGGCCGGCGTACCGGAAGATCAGCTCCCGCTTTTCAGCCCGGACACCTGGACGCTGGACTGGGCGCTGATGGACCGCCCGGGCCATGTGGCTGCACAGTTTGCCCTGTTCGAAGACTACCGGCACAACAGAAAATACTTCCCGCAGTTCCGGGAATTTTTCCGTCGCACCCAACTCCCAACGCTGGTGATATGGGGTAAGCATGATGCTTATTTCAGTGTTGAAGAAGCAGCCTGTTACAAAAGAGACCTTCCCGATGCGGAAGTACACATTTTAGAAGCCGGACATAAAGCGCTGGAAAGCCATTTTGAAGACATCTGTCCGTTGATGCTGGACTTCCTGAAGCGGCGACTCAGCTAACGGTCACGTTTTCCAGCCGTGCACCCATTCCCTTCAGTGCGGCATAGGTAAGTTTGTCCATGGTGGCGCCATCGAAGTGGATGGTGCCGATAGCACGGTAGTATTTGTTCGTCAGTGCAAAAGCCGGACGGAATGAGACATTTTTGAGCGTTGCGCCTTTGAACACGGCATCATTCAGCAGGGCCCGGTCAAATTTGACGCCGATAAAGATCTGGCCGTCAAAACACTGGCCCCGCAGATCGGAACGCCTGAAATCCACGCCACTGAAGACACAGCGCTTAAAGACGGTTGTTCTGAGGTCGGTCATGTTCAGCTTCACATCCGTCAGCTTTACATCTGTAAATGTTGACCTTACCAGTTCTGACTTGCTGAAAACAGTCCGCACGAGAATGGAGTTGTCGAAACTTGTATCCGTGAGGTTAACGACAGACAACTTACAGTCTGTCAGATCGGCCCTATTAAAACAGGCCCCGGCCGCGTCGCAGGTGGTAAAGATGCTGCCAGTCAGGTCGGCACCTGTAAAATCCGCTCCGCGTAAACTGCTGGCGTGGAATTTTCGTTTAGGCGCCACGACACCGGCGAAATCTGTCCCCGCCAGGTCGGTCCCGGTGAAATCCGTCACCAGCGCCTGCTCTTCCCTGCCGGGAATTTTAGCTTCCACTGGTGCCATCGGCTCCGTATAGGCGACACTGTCAGTTGTCGCTTTAATCGTCGTCTCCGCCTTAGGGGATTCAAAATTCTCCGAGAAATAATTCAGGTCAACCCCCAGGATTTCGGCCAGCCGGTTGATGGTGAGGATATCAGGGAGGGATTCCCCACGTTCCCATTTGCCGACGGCCTGCGGACTGATAAACAACTGTTGGGCCAGCTGCGCCTGAGACATATTCGTCTCTTTTCTGGCCCTGGCGATTTTGCTGCCAATATTTTTAGCTTCCATGGATACTGCTTTTCGCAGCAAAGATAACCCGGTTCCGGGTCAATACCGTAAAACAGCGGCACCTGTTGGTGGTAATGACATTACCTGCTGTTGTATCTGACAACTACTGGTGGTATTTTCCTAAAAGGGAGCCGTCAGATCCCTCTGTCCTGAAATTTATCCGGGACGTTATAGCTGCCGTTTTTAAAGGTAACGACCGTCTTTTCGAGCGGCACATTGCTGCTCATGCAACTGCCGGTGATGATCACCAGACGGTAGTTCTCTTCTCCCGCAACAGGTTGCATCTGCCATTTGTTGTAACTGCATTGCCCTGTGCCGGAACCATTTTCATAGCTGTTGTCGGTAACGAGTGAAAAAGCACTGCTGAGCCTATCATTGGAAAAAGCCAGCACATCGTCCCAGAAAACGTTGGAGCCCATATGGGTAATGCCGCCAACGATCACGATGCCCGTGCTGTGGCTGCTCAGCTTCACCAGTCCGTTGAAATAACCGGAGTTGCCGTACATGCCGCCACCGCCGGCATTCAGTTCGTGCGCCACATGTTGCCAGCTGCCGTTATTGTTTTTAAACAGCCAGATGTCCACCCAGCCGGAGGGCGGCGCACCACCGTCTTTGATTTCATTTCTGAAGGCGGCGAGGCAATAGGTGTTGCCATCCTGCCGGAAGAACTGCAGGGAGTCCAGTGAACGGCTCACTTTATCATTTGCTACCTCTGTGGGTACTGTATCGTAAACGGATTGGGTCAGCTGATTTATCTGCGCTTCCCCAAAATCGGCCTGTGCGGGCAGTAACTCCACCCGCTCCGCAAATGCCTGTTTGATTTCCTTCCGGATATCCTGCTTCAGGCGGTCCATGGATTTTTCAGTGTCCAGCTTTTCCAGGAAAAGCTTTACGATAGCAGCGGTTTTTGTATTGCCATGTTTTTGTACAAAGGAGAGATATTCGTCTTTATTCTCCTGGTCCAGCGATGTGATATCTTGCCCGTTTTCAAAAGACGGGGTATTATCCTGGCCGAAGAGATAATCTTCACAATACCGTTCGAAGCTTTCCCTGGCGCTGACAGCCAGGATACTGTTGGGATATGTTTCCTGGAACTGTTCCCAGTTCAGCGTCCGCTGGCCCACCTCATGAAAAGATACGCCCAGTCCTGCGTCCGCGCTGTACAAGACGGTATCTTCATCCGCATTCAGTTGCAGGTAACTGCGGTAGTCTGCCGGCAATGCATTCTTAAACAACTGCGTGTAAAAGGTGGGCACCGTCCGTAATTCCGTATAGCCTTCCCCGATACCCCAGGGTTCAATTCCGGCAGTCGCCAACAGGTCAACTGTCCGTTGTACGCTGTCCGGCGGCACTATCTTCTTCTTTTCTTCAGCATAGTAGTTGGCGTAATTGTCCAGCCATGCGGTTTCATTGTCAGACATGCCTGCCAGGGCGGTATCCACATATAGCGCCAGCGAATTGTATAGTTTCACTGCCGCTTCCGGACTGATGCCCGGGAGCTGTTGTGCGATCGATTTTCTTCTGCTGATGATACCATCAACATATGTTTTTGTAGATACTGCCTGCCTTTCTGCAGGCTTATTAGCAAGAGCATCCACTTTCGCTTTTTCTTTGGGGTTATTTTTTGTGTTGCCGCCATCACAGGCAGCCAGCAAAACAATGGAGCATAACAGGCCTGGCACCAGGCCTTTGAAAAATGAACAGTTCATAAGTATTTTAAGCCGTGAATAAGGTCGTAAGATACAGAAAGCGTGGCAAATAAACAGTGGAATCAGTAGCCCACGGCAGCTTTCCAGCTGCTGGTGTCCGTTAGCGCCTGCATGAAGGCGATCAGTGCTTTCTTGTCCTGCGGCGTCAGTCGCAGCTTTTCGGCGGGCAATGTCTGGTTGGGCGGCGCGATGCCCAGTCCGGCCCCACCTCCCTTGTCATAAAAGTCGATCACTGATTCCAGCGTAGGGAACACACCGTTATGCATATACGGAGCTGTGACCGCACTGTTGCGCACCGTCGGCGTTTTAAAAGCATAGCGGTGAATGCTGATCTTATACAGCACATACTTACCGGGGTCCTGGTCCAGCGGCGCATGTGGACGGGCACTTGCCGGTACGCCCAGCACTTCCGATTCCGGCTCTGCAAAATATGGTGGCGCCACCCCGCTGAACAGCGGCGCAAAATGGCAGGTGCCGCATTTACCCTTTCCCATGAAGATATTGAAGCCTTTCTTTTCCATCGTGTTGAGCGCGGTAGTGTCCCCGTTCATATATACATCGAAGCGTGACTGCAAACTGGTGAGCGACCGCAGGAAAGATGCCAGCGCATTGGCGATGTTTTCTTCCGTGATGCTGTTATGCCCTTCCGCAAAGGCTTTGGCGAACAGACGCACATAGGTGCTGTCTTTCTTCAGCGCATGGGCTGTCTGTTGCAGGGAGCCATTCATCTCCCGTTTATTGTGCACCACGTCAGACACCTGGTTTTCGAGGAAGATGGCGCGGGAATCATAGAACTGTTTCGACTGGAACGCGGCGTTCAGCAAGGTAGGCGTATTCCGGGCGATGAGCGCTTTGCCGTCCAGGTCCGTATTGCGCGCCATACCGTCTGTAAATGCTTTTGAGGCCTGGTGACAGGAAGCGCAGGAGCGCTGCAGGTTGCCCGACAGCATAGGGTCATAAAACAGCCGTTGCCCTAACTGTATCCTTCCGGCCGTAGGGTCTGACTCATAATTGGGCGAGTAACCGTTAACGTTATAGTACCGCATCGCAAAGAGGTGTGGGGCTTCAGGAGACAGTATCCTGCGTTCGGGCGGCAGTTGCAGGTGCAGTTGTTGTTGCAGCGCCAGCAGCGAGGCACTCAACGGATTGACGTAATGCGTAATAAAATGAAGCCGGTCAAATTCGTTGAAGCCCGGGTGTGCTGCCAGGTATTGCTGCGCCGCTTTAAAACGTGCCGTCACTGTCTGCCGGACGTTGCTGTCTGCCACATCGCGGGCGTACAGCGTAGCAGCGTATTCAACGCCTTTCAGCGCGGCAGCCGCTTCGGGCATGGACAGCTGCGCTATGGGTGAATCATAGCCGGAAATACCCAGGGCGATGATGCGGTATATCTCAAAGCGCATCGCATCAAACACGTAGGCATCCATAAAACCATAAGGGTCCGTCTGCGATTGCAAAGCGGTAAACTGTGCCCTGAGCGCTGTGACAACGGGCAGTAGTTCTTTGGATGCCGCACCCGGCGCCCACAGTTTTTCTTCGATCACCTGGAAACCCTGTGGCGGCAATATGTCCCGGGAATTCTCCCCGTCCGCAAAAGGCAATGCCGGTCCGTTGATATTCCGTATCACGTGCGGGTAATAATATTCCGTGAGAAATTCGGCCTGCTTGTATGCCAGCCGTGCGGAACGGAACAGTTGTCGCTGCGTGGAAACCGGTGCATGGGCGCGGACAGCCCCCTCCAATAGCTGAAGACTATGTTCCACCGCTCCCATCTGAAGACCGAAATATGTTTCCACTGCTGTAACAGGCGGGGGCTCGCGGCGTGGGTGCGTATAGGTTAGTGCGGCCAATAACAGTACAGTAATAATGCTTCTCATGGTTTTCCGGTAAATATTATCGAATGAGCTGTTCTATAACGGGGTTTCAGCATCTTCAGCCCGTCTGCCGGACCGGAGATAAAAGCATGCCTGCCTTTATCAATGCTGCTTAATAGCGGTAAGCACCCACCTCGTTCCTATAAACGCCCCAAACACTGCAAAAAAAGATTTCATAAGAAGTTAACGGGTGTTTTAGATTAACTATTGTAAAATATGAAAATTATAATTAATTTCATTACCGGAACCATGAGGAGAATTTTTTGATTGATGAACCGGGAAATTCGGATGCAGCGATGATCCCTGAAATCAAAAAATCTCAAACTTATATTGCGGACCCTGTAATGAAGCAGTAATGCGCGCCCCGGAAACCCAGCGCTTCATTCTCAACCTTTTCTGTATAAGCCGTTAAATCCAATTCACCTTCAATCTAAATCGAACCTTCAACATCCAAACACTTAAATCTCATCCCATGATCCCATGCTTGTCCTCTATTGCGAAATCGTGCATCCTTACCTGTTGCAGCGCCCTGTTGGGCCTGACATTACAGGCGCAGACCACACTGGTCCCTTTTGGTTCAACCTGGAAGTACCTTGACAACGGTTCCAACCAGGGCTCATCGTGGCGATCGGCCACGTTCAACGACGGTTCCTGGAAGAGCGGCCCCGCCGAACTGGGCTATGGCGACGGCGACGAATCCACTGTGGTCAGTTATGGCAGCAATGCCAACAGCAAGTACGTCACCACGTACTTCCGGAAACAGTTCACCCTCTCCGGCCTCAGCAACTACACCAGCTTCACCCTGGAATTCAGGAGAGACGATGGCATCGTGGTGTATGTGAACGGCACCGAAGTAAAAAGGGACAATATGCCTTCCGGCACTATCTCCTACAACACGTTGGCCTCCGCCGATGCCAGTGATGACGGCGCCTCCGTACAAACAGCCACGCTTCCCGTTTCCGCTTTTGTGGAAGGCAGCAACACCATCGCAGTGGAGATACACCAGCAGGTGGTCACCAGCAGCGATATCTCTTTTGACCTGCAACTGAAAGGCAATAGCGGCAGCTCCTCTGCGTCCGTGGTAAGAGGCCCTTACCTGCAAATGGGCAATCAGACAGCCGTCTCTATTCGCTGGCGCACCGCCGAAGCCAGCAACACCAAAGTGAAGTATGGCACCGTATACGGTAGCCTGACGGACAGCGTGGTAAACACCACCTCCTCCTCCGAACATGAGGTGAGGATCACCAATCTGCAGCCCGACACCCGCTATTATTACAGCATCGGCACCACTACCGCCGTACTGGAAGCAACCGATAAAAACTATTTCAATACCGCGCCTCCCGCCAATACCACCCGCAAAATCAGGATCGCTGCGTATGGTGACTGTGGCAACAATTCCAGCAACCAAACCAAAGTACGGGACGCCTACCTGAACTATGTAGGCACCGCACCTACCGACGTATGGCTGCTGCTCGGCGACAACGCCTATGATGGCGGGTTCGACAACGAATACCAAACCAACTTCTTTAATATCTACAAAGACAACCTGCTCAAAAACATCCTGCTGTTTCCCACGCCGGGCAACCACGATTATGATAATGATCCTTCGCGCCAGGATGACCATAATATCCCCTATCTCGCCAACTTCACCCTGCCCAAAAATGGTGAGTGCGGCGGCGTAGCCTCCGGCAAGGAAGAGTACTATTCATTTGATTACGGCGATATCCATTTTATCTGCCTGGATTCCTACGGAGAAGAAAACAACAAACGTTTTTACGATACCTCCTCCACACAGATACAGTGGCTCAAAAACGACCTGGCCGCCAATAACCGCAAATGGACCATCGCGTACTGGCACCATCCGCCATACACCATGGGCAGCCATAATTCCGATACAGAAAGTGAACTGGTGAAAGTAAGACAGAACCTGATCCGCATACTGGAACGTTATGGGGTAGACCTGATCCTCAATGGGCACAGCCACGACTACGAACGTTCCTACTTCATCCGCGGGCACTACGGACTGGAAAACACTTTCTCCCTGACGACGCACGCTGTCAGCAAGAGCAGCGCCAAATACGACAGTACCACCAGCTCCTGCCCCTACATCACTTCGTCTGCCAAAACAAACCATGGCACCGTGTACGTAGTGGCCGGTTCTGCCGGACAGGTAGGCGGCACTTCTTCTTCGTTCCCCCATGCCAGTTCCTATTACGCCAACGCCACTACCGGCGGCTCACTGGTACTGGAAATAGAAGGCAACAGATTGGATGCGAAGTTCATCGCAGCGGATAAAACGATCAAAGACCGTTTCACCATGATGAAAGACGTTAACAAAACAACGGTGGTGAATGCTACTGCCGGTCAACCGCTGACCCTTAGCGCCTCCTGGCCCGGCAACTACAAATGGGACGATGGCTCTTCCAGCCGCACCAGGACCGTAACACCCAACAGCACCACCGTATATACCGTTTCCGATAACGCTACGCCCACTATCTGTGTGACCGATACCTTCAAAGTGGTGACCGGTACCCTGATGGCCACCAGCGCCGTTACCGAAAACAAAACAACGGCGGCGCCTTCCTCCTTCTCGGTTAAAGTATATCCTAATCCATCGCCCAATAATAAATTACAGGTAGAAATCAGCAGCAAACAGCAGCAACCGGTGAGATACAGCATCGTAGACCTCTCCGGCAGGAAGATACAGGAAAATGTATGGCAGGTAGCTTCAGGCACTTCCACACAAACCATCACGCTGCCCCGTGGAAATTATGTCCTCACCCTCATCAATACTAACGGTGAACGGCAAACGCAGCAGCTCGTCGTAGAATAATCCATACTTTTTATCATAAAAAATCCCGGGGCATGTAAATAATGCCCCGGGATTTTTATTTGTCATGCCGCGGCTGACGTTATCCGCCAATGGGGGTAGCCGCATGTATAAATGTAGGCCTGCTGAAAGTATAAAAAGGCTGAAAGAAACACCAGATACGTTTGGAGCCATGTGAACGGAACACCTGTGTGGTATTGTTGGGATTGGCTATAGAAAAGCTGATCGTAGCATTATTTACATCCGGGAAGTTAGGGTCGTAAATTTTAAGGGAGAGGTCTGTTCCATCCAGCTCATAGCCATATACCAGCACCACATGGTTTTCACCCAGGTCGGCAGGGTTGAGGGATTTTGTTTGTACCAGTGCGAGGGGCACCAGCTGGTTGCTGTCCAGTTTACGCTGCATTTTAGGCCATTCATCTTTGATCATGCGCCAGGCCCTGCCGCGTGGCGCCAGCCCTATCTTGCTCATATCCGTTTCATGGTCCGGCAGGGCAGGGTTCATCAAAGCCATATAGGTAGTGATGCCGCCAGGCAGGTTGAAGCTGGTGATAAAGCGGTCCACCAGGTAGTTGTACATAGCGCCACCACAGGGAGACGTGGTGGTGGCCGGCGGCAGCATTTTACTTTCAAAGAGGTCACGTACTACGAACACCATGCCACCGCATACGCCGTTTGAAGCGTTGCCAATGGGTATCTTGATATTGCCGACGGGAATGGGCGGTATCAGGTTAAACAGCGGGCAGTCCGGAAACCGGCTGTTGCTGAAGTGAAAAGCGTTGACGCTGGGTGTAAATCCGGGCACGCTGTGTTGTCTTATCCAGGTGTCGGACGACCATAACGCTTTACCGTTGGCATCATATATCACCAGATTGCCGTCGTCCTGTAATATCAGCCAGGCGCCGTAGTGGCGGTCTGTGCCCGTGTCCCATACATAGCTGTGGCCTGGACCGTACATCACGAGGTTGCCATCCTGCTGCATTTCCAGTATGTCCACCTGGCGGCCGTCGGTATTGGAAGCCCAGCGGGGTTTGTTGCCGGTGCGGTACAGCACCAGGTTGCCGTCGCCTTGAAGTATTAAAGTAGTTTTTCCGTTGGGGGCGGTCAATGTTCCGCCAACAGGGAGCGATTGTCCCGGTAGAAGCCTGTCCATAAAGGGGGTTAATTTAATTAGTGTGGTTAAATAAAGTCATTTGAGGTTAACCGGTTAATGACAGTACAAAAGTAGTCGTCCGCCGGCATGCCGGTAAGCGTAGAAACAGCGATTTTGATAACTCAGTAGATGTACGTAGCTGCTACCTCCCCTTCCGTTGCAGCATAAGAAAACAAATCCACTAAAATAAAAAGTACTTTGTATTTCAAAGTATATTCATATTTTCGTATGGCCATTCTAAACAACATGCTATGAAAATAGATATTATCATCGCGTATGTACAGCGATACGAATTCGGCCATGAGTACGATTTTGTACCACCGATCACCGGTATACACCTGGCGGCCATTACCCCGGCGGCGCATACGGTGAATGTATATCACCAGCAGGTGGACAAGATCAATACCGACACGGACGCCGATTTGATCGCCATCTCCTTCTTCAGCGGTTTTGCCATGGCCGCGTATACGCTGGCCGTGGAGTTCAGGAAAAAGGGGAAAACAGTGGTGGCCGGCGGCCCGCATGTGACGTACTGTCAAACAGAAGCGCTGGAATATTTCGATGCCATCGTTACCGGCGAAGCGGAGAACGTATGGCCGCAGCTGATCAACGATGCAGCGGCAGGCCAACTGAAACGGCTATACGCCGGCAGTCCCTGCGACATGCAGGACCTCCCCACGCCCAGGTACGACTTGCTGCCCAACAAGTTCTTCATCCGTAAAGTCATCCAGGCCACCAGGGGCTGCCCCTTCTCCTGCTCTTTCTGTACCGTTCCCTCGCTCAACCCCGGCTTCCGGCTGAGGCCTGTCAAAGATGTACTGCGCGATGCAGGATACGATCAATTCGATTACTGGTGGCAACGGAAAATAGTCTGGTTCTGGGACGACAACCTCACCATCCGGCGCCCCTATATCCGGGAACTATTACAGGAAATGATCCCATTGAAAAAATGGTGGCTCACGCAGGCCAGTATGGACATCGCTAAGGACCCGGAACTGCTGGACCTGATGAAGGCTTCCGGCTGCATCGGTGTTTTCCTTGGCATCGAATCGTTCGGGACAGACTCCCTCGCCGACGCCAACAAGCGGCAAAATAAAATCGCGCACTACAGCGCCGCGGTGAAAGCCATCCGCCAGCGCGGCATAGCGGTGATGGCAGGCTTCATCGCCGGTTTCGATCATGATGATGAACAAAGCATCGTCCGCATGGCCGATCAGCTCATGGAGATAGGCATAGACGTTCCTTTCCTGAGCATCATGACGCCATTCAGAGGCACGCCCATCTATCACACGTTAAAAAAAGAAGACAGAATACTGGAAGACAGAAACTGGAATTTTTATAACGGCTATAACGTTGCCTTTACACCGAAAAAAATCGATGCCGAACAATTGTTGCGCGCCCACAGAACGTTATGGAAAAAATCTTTTTCGCCCTGGTACGCCGGCAGACGGATACTACGCGGGATATTCACCCTCAGATGGGGAGCGTTGCTGCTGTCGGTGTTTATGAATAGTTTCTACTCCTGTAAACGCATGAGGAAAAACTATCCGATCGATATGACGAAACGAAAAAACGGTGTAAACACCGTAGCACCGGTGCCGCGCCAGGAAAGGGAAAACAGCGGGCTGGCAGTACCCGCTTAACGCATGCCCTGAATTCAAGCGGTGTTTTCAGTTGCAGCAAAGTCATCGGGAGGAAAAACAATCATAATTCTTTAATTTTATTTCAGACCATAAAACCCTCCCGTTATGACTGTAGAACAAATCGCCGCGCGCCTGGCAGAGCTTTGCCGGCAAGAACAGTTCAGTGTTGCGCAAAAAGAACTGTATGCAGATGACGCCGTCAGCATAGAGCCTCATGACATCCCTGGTTTCGACCGTGAAACCAAGGGACTGGCAGCGCTGAAGGAGAAAGACAGAAAATTCAACGCTATGCTCGAAGCCCGGTACGGCACTACTGTTTCCACACCACTGGTTGCCGGCAATGCCATTGCCTTTGTGCTGACCATGGACATTAAAATGCAGGGCAGGGAGCGGGAAAGCGTACGTGAACTTTGTGTGTACCAGGTAAAAGACGGCAAGATCATTTCAGAACAGTTCTTTATATGATTGAATGCCCTGCGGGGCATTTAATATTTAACCCGGGATGATATTGCTGCCCAACCTCCTTCCACGCGGCCACGCCGCAGCAACTGACGAATCCCTGAAGTACGCCACCCATCTGCTATCCGGCAATATCACCAAATTGTCAGGTTCTGCTGATGGTATAGGATTATTCTGAAGTTATCAATAACTTACTATTGATCGACCGTTTATCTGCCCCTACGAAACCCAACATCTGATGAGACACCCAAACCCGTTATGCATTGCACTCAGTGCCGTTTCTCTTTTCATTTTTTCTGCCTGTAGCAAATCATCACTCACCGGACCACAGGGACCCGGACAAACCACGTTAGCCACCGAAAAACAGGTAGCAGTCGCCTCCACCACGCCAGTCGGCACCGTTATTTATACCAGCAATGGGTACAAACTGACGTTTACCAATAATGCCGGTAATTTTGACGATGCCACCCGTCAAAAATTCGTGGACATGTACTTTAGTATTTATCCCACGTTGCTAAATCGATTTTACACAGGCGCTTCCAAACAGGTAACATTTGTCATTGATCCCAGCTACAACGGTGTGGCCTATACGTCAGGCACCACGGTGACCTACAGCGCCGCCTGGATGGCCAATCATCCGCAGGATGTGGATGTGCTCACCCATGAAGTAATGCACATCGTGCAGGCCTATACCGGCGGTACGCCCGGCTGGCTGACAGAAGGCATCGCAGACTATGTACGCTATAAATATGGTGTGAACAACGGTCCTGCGGGCTGGTCGCTCCCCGCCTGGTCTTCTTCCCAGTCCTATACAGACGCATACCGCGTAACAGCGCGCTTCCTCGTATGGCTGGAACGGCATGTGAGGGCCACCATTGTGGACGACCTGAACACGGCGCTGCGCAACAAGACCTATTCCGCCAATACATGGAACCAGCTCACCGGCAAATCAGTAGACCAACTGTGGACAGACTACTCCAATAATCCGGCTTTATAATCCAGGGAAAGATATCATAGCATTGCCGTTATTATTCTCTAACCAGGGAATGATGAACAGTCGATCAACTATTCAGGCAATGATATGTATTACAGGTTACCGGCAGCCCTGTAAGGCCTGGCCGGTAACCCTGCATCATAGTGCTTATATTTTTTGCGTGTTCTGAGGCTTCGCCAGCATACCTTTGGCGATGAGGTCTTCTGCGTTCATCTCCAGAATGAGATCACCGGTGATAACGCCATTCGACAACAACAGATGACCATCCATATTCCCGGCATAGGGAGCGTCCGCTGCCACGCCATAAAAGGCCCCTCTGCAGGCGCCAATGGACACCTCGGTCAGGTCTACCGGGTTTCCGCTCTGGTCCATCAACCGGCTTGTGCCGGCAGCGAGGTCCTTTGCCTTCATGAGCTGCCCGGTGTTTAACAGAAACAACTGATTTAGACCGGTCACCATCACTCTGCCATTATTAAAGTGAATCCAGACTGCCATACTTTCACTAACGCCCATGTCCATACGCACTGTGCGCGTTTGCCAGGAAAATACATGACCGTTCAGACTGGCGGCTTGTAGCTGGTTTCCCTCTTGTAACTCCTCCACAAACACTGGTCCCTGCGGGGTGGCAATATCGGTGCTTTGAAGATAAGACATAAGTATATAGTTTATTTGGTTAACAATACCGCCGCTATTTCGCGTCCGGCGAACGAATGTAAGACCTTTTTCCAAGTTAAAACACTCCGGGAAACACGAACAAACATTCAAACAATTAATTGACGCTAAACACTTTAAGACTTTGATCGTACTTTGTTCAAAGTTTGTCTTCGTTTTTACCGCGTTTCTGTTTGCAGGAAACGGTGGTCAGTGCATAGCTTTACTCCCACCAATCGGCCCACGCATTTTCACTGTTCCACTTAAGCATTCCACATATGAAAAACACCAAGAAAACATTCCTCCTGGGAATGATGCTCCTGCAAACCGGGCTGTTAAGCTCCTGCTACAAAAAATGGACTCCCGGAGACGGGCCGCATCATCCCGGCGATAACGTTGTCACCACCAACCGGTACTACGTAGACAGCAATGGTTCTGACTCCGCCAACGGCCTGTCCCCCGCCACAGCATGGAAAACGCTCAGTAAGGTAAACACGGTCACCTTCCAGCCGGGCGACTCGGTACTGTTTAAAAGAGGCGACGCATGGACCGGCACCCTGATCATCAAAAGTTCCGGTACCGCCGATGCCCGCATTACCTTTGGCGCCTATGGATCGGGAGAAAAGCCCCGGATCACCGGTAACAACAGCACCTTGTCAGCCGTGCTTATCCAGGACGCCCGGTATCTCACCTTCGAAAATTTCGATGTCAGTCACCCGCGTGCGGTACGCCCGCCGGACATGGCCTTGTGCGGTATCTATGTAGCCCTTGCCACCGCAGGTGTCTATCCCGGTATCACCATCAAAAACAATGATATACACGATGTGGAAGGCATGCCCATCACCAACCGCCATATGCAGGGCGGTATCTTCGTGCGCTCCAATGCCACACAGGGCTATTTCGACAGCCTGCTCATAGAAGGTAATCAGCTGCGCCGCTGCTCTTCCAGGGGCGTCCTCTTGGGCGACGGCAGCAACAAGGACACTACCTTTTACAACAACCATGTGGTCATCCGCCAAAATGTGATCGATAGCAGCGCGCTGGAAGGCATCATCGTATACACCGCCAAAAATGTGCTGATAGAACACAACCGGGTGCTGAACGCCGGCGCCTATACGCTGGGGGTGAACATGAACATCGTGCTGGCCGGCTTATGGGGCCGCGGCAAGGACATGACCATCCAGTATAACGAAGTCGCCTATACGCGACTGACCAACCCGGTGCCTTATTCCTCCATGGATTCCGAAGCGTTCGACATAGACCTGAGCAGCCCCGGCTATACCATCATCCAGTACAATTACTCGCATGACAATGCCGGCGGCTTCTTTTTACATATGGGCGATCCCGGTCCTGATTTTACGTACGGCATTGTCCGTTATAACATCAGCCAGAATGACGGCAATGGTTTTAACTACAGGACATTTGAACTGCACGGCCATCCCAATGGGAAAACAGTCCCTATTTACTTCTACAACAATACCCTCTACAATGATACCATGATCGGGGTGCTGGACAGGGCCGGCGGCACAGGCGTTCACCCCGGACTGGCTTTCCGGAACAATATCTTCCATGCCCCTGCGCTTCAGTTCGATGACCAGGCCAACATCGTGTACCAGCACAATCTTTATTATCCCGGCGCCAAAGCCGCCATTGACAGCAGCGCCCTGCAGGGCAATCCGCTGCTGATAGCCGCCGGCACAGGCAGCAACGGTATCAATACCCTCGGCGGGTACAAACTTTCGCCGGCGTCCCCTGCTATCCATGCGGGAACGCTCATCAGCAACAATGGCGGAAAAGACTTCTTTGGATTGCCGGTTTCCGGCAGCAGCCCGCCCACTATCGGCGCAGCGGAAAAGGAGTAATGAAACGTTACAAAATCAGTAAGCCCCGCTTCCTCAAAGGCGGGGCTTACTGATTGCTGACAGCCTCTGCCAGCCGGCAATAGCCCGGATACTCCCTTCCTTTTTAATGAAATAATATCGCAGCTATGTATTAACTTTAAACAGTACTCAAAATAACCATCGTCCTCAAAACCACACATTATGTCCACCAATCCTCTGGAACGTCTTACCGACGAACAAATCCTGCATCACCGTACTTATATAAAAACAGCTGCGCCAGACATTTGGAGCGCCCGGGAATGTTTGCTGATCGCAGATGATGAACCACACATCCGGGCACTGATCTCCCTTTGTGAAAAACGGCCCAACAACCCGCCTCCCGGAAGTGCGCCCTACACACAGGTGATAGCCGCACCCGGGTATGTTCCCTACCTGTCGGAGAAAGTGCCCACAACACAGGTAGGCGATGAGATGTGCCGGCTTGCTTTTGACGCCACGTTCTCAAAAGGCCTGCAGCAGGCTTTATCGTCCGGCCCGATGGCTGCCGCAGCGGCGCTGGCAGCGGCCACCGTCGCTGTCGGGAAAACAACGTACGGCAAATGGATACCGGAAGTTGGCCGGCTGATCCCCAAAAAAGGCAACGAAGTACAGGCACTCTGGCGGGAATACCGCAAACAGGCATCGGACAAAATGGAATATGCCACGCCGATGATGATACGGGATTTCTTCTCCAGCGCACTGGCATGGCAATTTGTTCGTATCAACGATGGCCGCATACACGACCTGGGAGGCTCTATCATGTGCCTTACCACCGGCAGTGATTTCGTGGGGTCGGCAGATGATCCTGGGCTGGGTGATATCGATATTTACCTGAGGGCCATGAACGAAGGACTGGCCTGCCTGGGAGGCTCTGCTGTCACGCCGGCCATCAGGGACGCCGTGATATGTGCGGCGTTTATGCAGGCCCGTAAGGCCGTCACTGCGGCAACCATGAAAAGAGACACCGCCGAACTGAAAAAGCTGCTTGCCGACAGCAAAGGACCTGTCACCCCCACTGAATTTATGACCATGCGATGGTGGGAAGCGGCCATGATCGGGTATCACCGCATAGGCCTGGGTGCTGAAGGTTACCGTCACCTTGCTGACGAGACAGGTGTTTTCCTGGCTACCAGGAAATGCGGGAAGATCAGGCGTGCAGTCGATAACCTTATCCGTTATGATGAAGCGGTAGACATACTTTTTGACGCTGTTCAGGGCGATGGCCTGAACGAAGCGCTGGTGGCCATGTGCGCAGCCGGCAGCAAAGGCATCGCGGGGTACGCACATGCTATGGCGGCTGTTACAGATGAAGTGTTCCAATGTGATTGCGGTGCAGAAGGACATATCGACGTGGGGGAAATGTCCATGGCCAGCGCCCTCTGGTACGCGATCATCCCCAGATACCTGATCAGGGCGCAGCTGGACGGCCTGGCACAGGGAGGCCCGGAGATAAAGTCGGCGTTTGCCCGTCCCTTGCCCGGCGAAAGAAATATCGTTGCCCATACATTGCCCGGTGATCAACTGCATACTGATGACTGGCATCCGCTATGGACCACCGCCAGGGCAGATGTGGCGGAGCTGACGGCCCGCACCCTTAAAAGGTCCCTGCTTGAAGGCTCCTATGACGAAGCAAAATATCTACGGTGCCACAACGCCGCCTACGATGTGCTGAGCGACTGTATGACCGTTGCAAACGACGATCAGCAAATACTGTCCCTCTCCGGTAAATGGTGCCTGTTCTTCGATGAAGCACTGGCCGATTTTAAAGCGGAACACATGGAGGTCATCTCCCATTTAAAAGAGCTGGTAGGAAGGATATGGACACACCTGCTCATCGGAGACCATGGCCGGAACGGCGACACGCATGCCCGTATCTTTGTGGACACGGACCGCCACTTCAGAAGCACCTATTCCCTGGACGCCTTTGCCGGAGGAGCTATCAGGCGGGCTTTTCTTGGAACAGTGTCCAGCGCAATGGAGCTGAGCGGGTTCAATCCCTACCATTGCCTGGTGGAAGGCGCAGCCCGAATATGCGGGGACAAGAGATAATACAAACAGGGCCGGCGTTTGATGCCGGCCCTTCATATCTTTATATTACATATCCTGTAATACGCACCAGCAGTCGTCAAAATTCCTTTTCTCCAGGTCCTGTTTTCTGATCCAGAAATACAGGCGGCCCATATCGGCCCACATCATGCTGGCATCACCCTCGTTACTGTCCACCTGTAACAACAATAACCAGTCTTTGGCATCGGCCATCACGCCTGCATATTCCGGACCGTCAAACTTCCCGAAGTCACCGGTAAAATCTTTATGGGTAACGATCTGGCAGAACTCCTCCATCTCACCTTGCAGTATGTCAGCGTGACCGAATGTTTTATTGCTCTCCCCCTCTTTCCATACTGTCTCCCGGTAGACATCTTTTTCCTCGTCGCCGAGAAAGGACAAAGCCTTACTCCGTCTGAACGGCATGGACACCTGTGTTTCGCAGGTAAGCGAACACGGGCCAAACTGTACACTCAATGACTCAGGGAAATCGGGGCATTGGAGATCCTCCCTTGGGCCGTCGAAATAGAGCACGCGGAACAGGTGCTTTTCCTCCATGGAATACCCGCCCATAGCCTGATCTGCGTCATAAAAGAAAAAGAGAAAGCCGGTATCAGGAAGCAGCTGATAAGTGTCGAAAGGTTTTATTTCCTGCAGGTCCAACTGTGCAATAAATGACAGCGGGTTGCCTTTATTGTCCGCCGGCCACGGCATATGCTCCGGAAGATCGGGCGTACCACCTATCCTGGAACTGCCAATGGGCACATCATTGTAGTCGTGGATGGGCGCCAGGTGGTATCTAATGGTGTCTTTCATGACGGCTTCAAACCGGGGTTTGTGTTTGTCTAAATTGCTGGCGGTTAACGCGGCGTAAAATTCCTGTTTATTCATGGTATAGTTGTAAAACTGGCTAAAGATAAAATCTTTTGTCAGTTTTTTTTCTGAATTATAACGTGAAGGGATACTCGTATTTTTAAGGAATTGGCAGCACAACAGGACACCTGATTTTACATCGGCTGCCCCGTGATTACCTGGGACACACCTGCCGGGTTAAAAAAATTGCGCATAGCTAAAACACTTCTGCTGCCAGGGATTGCAGCATCTTATCCATCCCTTTTTTGTGCCAGCGTAAATACAAAAGCAGCACCGCCACCATAAAACCACCCTGTATCAGCAACATTAATGACAACTGCTTTATCGCCATAAACATTCCAATGATAAGAAAGGCAAGTATCGCCCCGGCAACAATGGAAGTATTAGACCGGAACCCCATCATATCGAAGGTCTTCGTCACTTTCTTCGGAAGCAATAAAGAAGAGATAAAACCCAGGGCTATGCTGTCAGGATAGACAAACAACAAAAAGACGAACATGTTTGCAGACGGAGCAATGTACCAGCACAGCAGCAATGACACTACAAAATCCAGCAGCAACAACTTACCGATGCCACGACAATAAGCCCAAAACAGCTTCCCCGGCGATTGCACATAGCCTATCATAAAATAAGCCTGTGGCACATATCCTACAAGATTGTTGAACACATAATTAAACAAAGCCACCGGTGAACAGACTATCGCCCAAATAAAATAATTGTCTTTAAACGCTGGCAACCTGTTTTTAGAGGCCGCTGCAATAAGTACCCCCGACAATAACAACCTGAATAAAATGCCAATGAGCAGCGTGGTCTTTACTGTCTTTTTCCTGATGACGGCCGTAAAAATAAGCTGACCAAAACTTTTAGACCTGCTATCAGCCGATTGCCCCGTTTGTTTGGCGTCCATCACCTCCTGCCGCTGGTATATGCTTACAAACAAGGTCACCAGCACCATCAATCCCGTCAGCTGTATGATAACCAATACCCACAACGGCAGCTTCAAACAGAGCGTAAGCAATATAATGGTCCCTGTAACCAACAACGTTATAGACGAATAAACAAACATCCATGTCCCGGCCTGCTGTATTTTCACGATCCTTTCCAGCAGATGGTAAACCAACATACTGCCTGCCAGGTATAAAAAATAACCCGTTGCCACTGTCCCGGAAGAGAAATAAAAAGCCGCCAGAAATAACAGCAACAGTAAGAAAAAGGGAGATATCAGATCGTAACACAACTGAATAATCGCTTTTTTCCATAGCCCCACCGGGTAGGTACGCATGAAAACCCGTCTGAACATAACATTCTCCGGAAAATACCCTTTCAACAGTATCAGCGCCCCGATAATCAGGGCCAACCGGACCATTAACCAGTCCACCGCAAAATACTGACGGGCATGCAGGTACCGGAACAGGTAACCGGTGGCCAGCCCGTATAGCAATGCCACACCCGCTAAAATGACCATCAGGAAAGTGCCAAACCATCCGTCAAGGTCGTCACGGCCTTTGGCCAGCGAAATAGCCTTGAGTCTGCAAACAAATAAAAGAAGTTTCATGAACAGGGTAATTAAACAAGCCAGTTGATCTTTTCATCGCTCGTATCCTGCGGGCGCAGTAATGTAAACAGCGAATCTTCCAGTGTGCTTTTGCCGCTCGTGGTAAAATTGACAAGGGTATCATTATAAACAACCCGGCTCTTTTCGAGGATAAGCAGCCGGTCACAAATTTTTTCGATAAAAGTGAGATCGTGGGAAGAGATCACCACCGTGGCACGCTGTTTATATTTATTGATAAATTCTATCAGCCGCCGGCAACTGAAAGCGTCCAGACCGGAGAAAGGTTCGTCTAAAATCAGCAGCTGTGGCTGATTTACCAGTGCCGCACAGATACCGGTCTTTTGTTTCATGCCAAATGAATAGCCACTGATCATCTTTTTACTGCTCTCCCGCTCTTCAAAGAAATACTCAAACAGGTTCAATAAGTTTTCATCTGACTGCCTGGCTTTTCCATTATACAGATAGTTGATGAACTGCAGGTATTGCAACCCGGTAAGTTCTTCCGGCAAATATTCCTGGCCGATGTAAAACCCGGTCTTTTTCTTAACGTCATTATTTAACGACGCTCCCCCGAAATATTTTATTTCGCCGGAACTGGCGCCCAGCAGCCCCAGTATTATTTTTATCAAGGTGGTCTTCCCTGCTCCGTTTCGCCCTAACAACCCTATGCAGTCGTTCGCCTGCACGGTGACGTTCACTTTGTCCAGGACAACCTTCTTATCATATGATTTGGAAATATCTGTGAGGTCAAGGATACTGTTATCAAGCATATAAAATTCGTTTAATGGAGGGGGCTAACCCGGTACAACTGTATTAATATACAAAAATTGAGGGGACCGCCTCCAAAACTTTTTGCCTGATAAGAACCGCTAAAACCTGCTGGCCTTCCTGAACTCCAGCGGTGAGATATTCGTTTTTGTTTTGAACAGTTTGGAAAATGACTGCGGATATTCAAACCCCAACTCAAAGGCTATTTCATTTACCGACAAATCAGTCATGGTTAACCTCTCTTTTGCTTTTTCGATGAGCTTTTCCTGTATATGCTGTTGGGTACTGTTGCCGGTCAGTGTTTTGAGCAGTCCGCTCAGGTAATTGGGAGATATATTGAGCTGCCCTGATATGTCCTTTACTGTTGGTATCCCTTTCTCTTCCAGCTCTTCCGGTGTAAATGCCTTCTCCAGCAATGCTTCCAGCTGGTCTACAATACCGTGATGGGTGATTTTGCGGGTAATGAACTGCCGCTGGTAGAACCTTTCTGCATATCCCAGCAACGTCTCGATGAGGGAAATAATAATCCCCTGGCTGAACTGATCGATATTGGCCTGGTACTCCCGTTCAATATTCCTGAACAGTCCGCATACCGTCTGCTCCTCCTCTTCCGACAGGAACAGCGCTTCGTTTACCGAATAGTCGAAGAACTCATACTGCTTTATTTTCAGGGCCAGCGGATGACGCCACAGAAAGTCCGGATGGAGCAGCAGCAACCACCCGGACTGGTTTATTTCATCTTCCCGGCAGGCATTGAAGCTAAACACCCGCCCCGGCGCCATGAAGCTCATCACTCCTTTATCAAAATCATATTCCTGCTGACCATACCTCATTTTCAGACAGGCCTGGGTGAACCGGCTCATACTGATAAAGTAAAAGTCGGTGGTCATCGTGATGTCTGAGCTCCGGGTCCGGTCTGTTAAATCAGCAATATTCACAACGCTGATCAGCGGATGTTTTGCTTCCGGCAGGCTTCTCAGTTGCGACAGGCCATGAATGCCTTTTACCTTCAGGGGCGGATTTCCAGCCATAACATTTAATTTTGATGGTACCAGGCAGCGTACTCCCTGGCGAAGTCCTTTAATTTTCTTTTTCCTAATGCAGGCCTGTTGAGATAATAGTCCTGCTGTGCTTTCCCGTTGTGCATATGCTCCTGCATTTCCACCAATAATGCGGCCACTTCAGGCGATACGCCGCTGGCTTGCAGCCCTTGCTGTACCTGGTCTGCCGGCAGCGTTACCCATTGGAGGCCCGGTATGCCCACTGCTTCTCCGATAATTTGGGCCGCCTGGTTGCAGGTCAGTTCCTCGCTGGCCACATACCTGGTTTTCAAACCCGCTGTTGCCGGGGTATTGATCTCTTCCGCGATGGCCACGGCAATATCTTCCGGGGCCACAAAAGCCACCATGTCTTCTCCGCCATAGTTAGACGCTATCCTGCCCTGGTGGCGGATCATGTCTTTCAGGTGATAGAAATTACTGTAGAACGGCCCTGGCCTTACAAAGGTAACGGACACGCCGCTCAGCGCCTCAAACTTTTTCTCCGGCTGTACGCTCTGCAACAGGTGGGCTATCCATCCGGTGAGCACCACTACGCGACCTACGCCTGTTTCCCGGGCGGCATGAACATAATTGTCCATGTTCCGGTCCCATTCCCCGACATCCCTGGAGGTGAAGTCCAGCGGGTTCATACAATAAACAGCATCTGCGCCGGCAAAGGCTTTCACGAGGAAAGACCGGTCGCCGATACGGCCAACGGCGGGCCGGGCGCCCATCGCCTGTATGGCCGCCTGTTTGCTGATGTCTGTCGTGATGAGGGTCACTTCATGTCCTTCCTTCACCAGTATTTCCGTGAGCGGCTTGCTGATATGTCCGAGAGAGCCGGTAAGTACGATTTTCATTGCTAAAAATTTTATGTGCCCAAAGGTCACCCGGAATGAGCCGCTAAAAGTGTTCAGATCTCAGAAGGTTATAGGAGAATCTATGTAATAAATAAACGTTGTCTTTTTGAAAACCGCCCTGCCTGCGAGCCCTACAGTTAAAAAAGCACTACCTTCGCCCCGGAACCGTAATAAAAATTGTCAGTCATATGTGCCATCCTACAGGCCATATGCCGGCACCGCTTAAATATATACCCGGATTGCTATGCGTAATGCCTTCATTAAAAAAGTTGCATTAAAAATATTAAAAATTACTTCGATATCTTTAGCCGCTATACTGGCGTTATTGTTTTTGCTGCCGATGTTGTTTCCGGATGCCGTGGCAAACAAAATCAAGACCTGGGCCAACAGCAGCATCACCGGGGAGCTTAATTTCTCCAAAGCCCGGTTATCGTTCTTTAACCACTTCCCAGCCCTGACGCTGACACTGTACGATGTTAGCCTCAAAGGCGGAGCGCCTTTCCAACAGGACACGCTGATCGCCGGCAACGAAGTGGCGCTGGGCGTAAACCTGCAAAGCGTATTCTCCGATGCCATCACCATCGACGAGATATACCTGACCAACGGGAAAATCCATATCATGGTGGATTCCAGCGGCCATCCCAATTACAACGTATATAAATCCGCCCCCGCCGCCACACCAAACAAACCGGACAGCGGCAGCGCCTCCATGAAAATAGAAAGGATACAGATTGAACACTGTCACCTTATCTACGATGACCAGTCGCTCCCCATGTACCTGCAAGCCAAAGAGGTGAACTACGTCGGAAAAGGAGACCTCTCCAAAGCGATCTTTGACCTGCACTCTAAAATCAATATCGGCTCCCTGGATTTTACCTACAACAACACCTCCTATATTTTATCCAAAAAACTGAACGGAGAACTGATCACTAAGATCAATACCAACTCCCTGGATTTTGTTTTTGAAAGAAATGACCTGAAAATAAACGACCTGCCGGTAAGACTGAAAGGCGCTTTCGCCTTCCTGAAAAACGGCTACAAGATGGACTTCCGGCTTAGCTCCATGGAATCCAGCCTGCACGCCATTTTCGGCGCGCTGCCACCCGAATATCTCACCTGGATGCAGCATACCAATGTGGAAGGAACCGCAGACGTAAACGCCAGTTTAATCGGTGAATACATCGCGGAAACCAACACCATGCCCAACCTGACTTTTAATATGCAGGTCCGTAATGGCGTGATCACTAACCCGAAAGCGCCTGCGCCCATTAAAAACCTGTTCCTGAATTTTCAATCCAGGCTGGCGCAACTGAATACCGACAGCCTATACCTGAATGTAGACTCTATCTTCTTCAACATCGATAAAGATTATTTCAGCTCCGTGATACGGGTAAAAGGGTTGAAGACACCCGACATCCATCTCAAATTAAATACAGACCTGGACCTGGAAAAATGGAGCAAAGCCATGGGCTGGCAGTCCTTTGACGTGAAAGGCCGCCTGCAGGCCCATATGCTGGCCGATGGCCCCTATGCCACCCGCATTGTGGACCGTGGCCCCAAACAACGCCCGGACACGGTTATCAGCAGTATCCCTTCCTTCGATCTGAAGGCCAGTTTCCACGATGGTTATTTCAAACTGGCCTCCCTGCCCGAAGCCCTTAAAAACATCAGCTTCCAGGTGGCGGCCAATTGCCCGGACAACGACCTCGCACATACGCACTTCAACATCGACAATATCAACGCCAACCTGCTCAGCAACTATATCAAAGGGCACCTGCGTTTCAGCAACGCCCAGGCGCCCGTTATAGACGCGCAACTGGCTTCTGTGCTGCAACTGAGCGACGTCAAACAGTTCTATCCCATGGACAGCCTCGACGTGACCGGCGCCCTGCATGTTGATATCAATACCAAAGGCAGCTATGTCCCGGCAAAGCGGCTATTCCCGGTAACTACCGCCACGCTCACCATGAACAACGGTACGCTGCAAACAAAATATTATCCGAAACCGATCCAGAAAATCAATGTAGACGCCACCGTCACCAATACCACCGGCACGCTCAGCTCCCTGAAGGTAGACGTGAAACCCGTCGCCTTCGAATTTGAAGGAAACCCTTTCCTGCTGAAAGCAGACCTTAGCAATTTCGATAACCTCCGGTACAACATTACCTCCAACGGCACTATCGATCTTGGTGCCATCTATAAAGTATTTGCGCTACAGGGATATGACCTGAAAGGTTTTGTCCAGACCAACCTGGCCCTCAGCGGCACCCAGGCCGACGCCCTCGCCGGACGTTACGGCAAACTAAACAACCGGGGCAAAATGACTGTCCGTGACATTGTGCTCCAGTCAGACATGTTCCCCCTCCCTTTCCATATCAGCAATGGCATATTCCGGTTCGACCAGGATAAAATGTGGTTCGACACCTTTATCGCCACCTATGGTAAATCGAAGCTCACCATGAACGGCTTTTTAAGTAACGTGATTGGTTATCTCACCGCAAAAAACCAAACACTGCACGGTAACTTCGATTTCAAAAGCAATTATGTGCTGGTAGATGAACTGATGTCCAATAGTAGCCCGGCTACCGCCACGCCTGCCAAACCCAGCGCCCCCTCCGGCGTGATCATGCTGCCCGCCAACCTGGCGCTGACGCTTAATGCGGCCGCCGACAGGATACGCTTCAAAGGCATGAACATCGATAGCTTCCATGGACAACTGGTGCTCGACAGCGGAAAAGTAGCGCTCAACAAAACCGGCTTTAATATCATCGGTGCGCCGGTAGAGATGGATGCCACCTACGCCTGCATTCAACCACAGCGTGCCACCTTCGACTACCACATCACTGCAAAAGAATTTGATATCCGCCGCGCCTATAATGAAATCAAAATCTTCCGGGACATGGCCAGTTCAGCCGCCAGCGCCAGCGGCATCGTAGGCCTGGACTATCACCTCAGCGGTAAACTGGACGGCAACATGAACCCCGTTTATCCTTCCCTGAAAGGTGGCGGCGTATTGTCTGTCAAAAAAATAAAGCTGAAAGGTTTCCGGCTGATGAACGCCGTCAGCCAGTCCACCGGCAAATCAGACATCAAAGACCCGGATGTTTCCAAAGTAGATATCAAATCCTCCATCAGCAATAACATCATCACCATCGAAAGGACCAAACTGCGTGTAGCCGGTTTCCGTCCCCGCTTCGAAGGACAGGTGAGCATGGATGGCCGGTTGAACCTGAAAGGCCGACTGGGCCTGCCACCGTTCGGCATCCTGGGCATTCCTTTTAACGTTACCGGCACGCAGAGCAACCCGAAGGTAAAACTGCGCAGGGGCGATGATAAGGAACAACTGGAAGAAACACCCGATACCGAACAATAACCTTCACCACACGTCACATTATCTTAAAAAACTTTATTTCGAATGAACGAACAGTTAACGACATTAATAGCAAAACTGAAGGACAACGCTATCCAGTTTAAATCAGTGATTGAGTTTATCGACAGTCAGTACCACCATCAGCCAACAGCCTTTAAAAACGGGGACACTTACAATGAAGCCACCCAGAACCAGGGCAGCGCCAGGGTTTTTGCTTTCGCTCAGTTAAACGATCTTTCGAAGGAAGATACCCTCAGCTTGTTTGCAGAACACTATCAGTCCGTATTAAATACGCCCAACGGCGATGACCACCAAAACATCCGGCAGTTTATGGCCCATGGATGGGCAGGCGTGGTATTTGAAGGACAGGCGCTCACCTCCCGGTAAAGAACGCTGAAAATTTTCTTATTTTGCTGTCATGATGCAGCAACATATCCTCACCGCCCCGCAAGCCAGAAAAATCATCCTTCATGCCGCAGGCCTGGCACAACCAGGCCAGTTCGGCAAAGGGATCGAAGCCGTCTACAAACTGATCGACCATCTTGGTTTTATCCAGATTGACACCAACTATGTGGTGGAGCGGGCACATCATCATGCTATCGCTGCGCGCGTGCCAGACTATAAACCGGAATGGATTGACGAGCTGATGGCGGATGGAAGCATCTTTGAATTTTTCACTTACGGCACCGGCTATATTCCCATGGATGAGTTCCGCTTCTCGCTGCCAGTCAAAGCGGGCTTTTTGTCCCGGAGAAAACCGTTGACACAACCGGAGATCAACCTCATGAACAAAGTGTTGGACAGGATTGGCCGGGAAGGCCCGTTGATGGTGAAGGATTTTGAAAACGACCGGCCGGTGGCCAGTTCCGGCTGGTGGGATTGGCGGCCGGCAAAGCTGGCGCTGGAGCGGCTGTTCCTCGATGGCAGCCTGATGTGTACCCGCGAAAAAAATTTCCATAAAGTATATGACCTGCCTAAAAACCTTCTTCCGGCAGATGTGGACACCACTATGCCCACCCCGGAAGAATATGCGCGGTACGTGATCCGTCGTTCTTTACAGGCACTGGGCATCGCGTACGCCAAAGACATCGCCTGGCGCGGACATTACGCCAAAGACAACCCGGTAAAAACAACGCTGGATAAAATGGTGGAGGAAGGGGAAGTATGCCCTGTCAGTATCAAAGGACAAAACACCGCTCCCCTTTATATGTTGCCTGATTACACAGACAAAAAAATAAAGCTGAGCGGTGATGCATTTATTCTCTCTCCGTTCGATACCTTAAATGTGCTGCGGCACCGGTTAAGAGACTTTTTTGATTTTGACTACCAGATAGAATGTTTTGTTCCCCAGGCCAAACGCAAGTACGGATATTTTTCACTGCCTGTACTGGTAGGTGATACCTTTGTGGCCAGAATGGATGCAAAGGCAGACCGTAAACACCGTGTACTGACCGTCCACAACTTGCATGCAGAGCCCGTGACACTCAGCCAGCCGATGATCAGCAAAATCGCCAATGCAGTCAGGTCATTCGCTACGTTCAACCAATGCAGGGACATCGACATAAAAAAATCAAATCACAAACAACTGGTCAAAGCCATTAAAGAAGCCTTTTGATTACTTATTGTATATAGGGCTTCTTTTCAGCATATAATGCAGGGCATCATGGTATGACCCTTCATTGTTTAAAAACGCGGTACGCCTGTTGGAAAATATCCGCTCATTCTGTTTATTGAAAATACCCAGGGTCACTTCGTTCTCATACTGGTTTTCAACGGTGGTACTGGTAGAATTATCGTTTTGCCTTTTATTGCCCTCCACCTTTGTAGTGCTGGAACCGGAAGAGTTAACGCTTTCTTTTACGCTGCGGGACAGCGTGCCCTGTAAAACAAATTCAGCGCCCAATATCCTACAAAGCTCATCGTACGTGTATCCTTTGATGGTATTCATATCAATGCCGTTCCTGTACAACAGCGCATTGGTGGTGTTTGGGTCCTGGAACCTGTACTGGCCGCTCCTTTTGCTCAGGTACACATAGGTATCGTTCTGTAACTTCTCTCCTCTTTCAGTGACCTGTTGCAACGGCTCATTGACGGCGATATACTTAAACGGCAGGATGGCCACCAGCCCGGATTCTATAGGCCGGCTGTTGTCAACCGGCGCTTTGGCCGTGTTAGTCGCGGGAGCGCTGAACACTTCCACCCTTCCGCTGCTGAAGGTAATCTTGCTGATGTCCGATTTTTTCAGTTCATACACGAGTGTTTCTCCGGAATGAATAAATTTAACCGTGTTGGTTTGCATCTCAGTGATCTTTCCGTGCTTTTCTTCTCCACTCAGCATAAGCACTACGTCTTCTTTACCGCCCGGTGTCTTGCCATTTTGCGCTTTTAAAGAAAAACAACTCAGTAACATCAATAGAAGGGTCACTGACAACTTCAACATTCTGATCATGATAAAAATATTAGGGTCTTAAAAATGATGCTACTTTTTCTCCGTCTTAACCCTTTTCTGTTCATCTGACGCTGCACTTTCATGTTTGTCTGTCACGTCTTTTTTATCATTCTTATTAAAACGGTAGGTGAATGTAAGTTTCAACACCTGCGACTGCCATCTTCCGCGCATATCGATATCAATATTCTGATAACGGCTCGCTGCGTTGTACCTGTTCCAGCCGAAGATATCAGAGGCGCTCAGCCGGACAGTGCCCTGTTTGCCAAGGATATCTTTCTGGATGCCGGCATGTAAGGAGCCAATTGGCTGAACCAAAAACGTGCCATCAATGCTGCGGGAAGACCACATGCCCATAAACTGAAATCCCCAGCCGCTTTTCAACTTCACCTGCTGCATCAGCTGCCCGGTGAAGACACCGGCTTTCAACCGGAACGGTTCATTATTGAGCGTGCCCGAGTAGTCGTAATCGTTATAGTCCATGTAGATAACGGTGGCCATGTTATCGCCAACAGGTATCTGGGCATTGATATTGGCGCCCAGCACTTTGCGGGTGTTCAGGTTTTCCGGCCGCTGATAGGTTTCATTCTTTGCGGCGTCCTGCAGGATGACGTCCTGGATAATGTCCGTTGTCCGGTTGTACAGCAGCGTGGCCGTTAACGCGCCCTCCCATACACTGTAGCCCAGTTCTATGTTATGGCTGTATTGCGGGTTCAGATAAGGGTTCCCTTCGTTGTACGTGTATTGGTCCAGGTAGAAACGGAACGGGTTCATGCTGCGGTAATCCGGCCGTTCTATCCTCCGGCCATAAGTCAGTGTCACCTTGCTTTCCTTGTCAAGATCATAAGCTATGAAAGCAGTGGGAAAAAACTGTAGGTAGCTGCGGGAGAAGGTCTGTCCGTTGTTTTTCTGTTCCCCTTTCAGCCAGGTCTGCTCTGCCCGGAGCCCTGCCTGGAACTCCCAGCGGTCGTGCTGATGCCGGAGGTTCAGGTAAGCCGCGTTGATATTTTCCCTGTAGAGGAAATGATTGCTCAGCGTATCGTTCTTTTTCCAGCCGGCGGCTACGCCATCGAAATACTGTGCATTATTGTCTGTATTGACAAACGATGTTTTCAGGCCTGCTTCCAGACGGGTACCTGATGACAGCGGACGGGTATAATCCGCTTTCAGGCTGTAGATATTAATTTTCCCGGGCAGGTCTGCCAGGAACAGCTTATGTGGCGCTGCCTCGCTGCTGTCGGGCCTGTAGTAACGGTTATCAAAATGTTGTTCGCTGGTGCTGTTGTACGACAAATAGTCGGCGTTTACCACCAGGTCATGTCCTACAGTATCAAATACATGCTTCAGGCTAACATTGGCTTCCATATTGTCCCATTTGCCTTTTGTGGTAGCGGGTGCGTCTACACGGGTTATCATAGTGCCGTCACCGTTTTTTAACAGGGTATTGTTGGTACTGGATGAGGAGGAGGGATTATGAAACCCGCCCACCGCCACGCCTATGGTCGTTTTGGTGCTGGCGTAATAATCCAGGCCCAGCTTTCCGGTAGCACTCTGCCCTGTCGTTTTGGTGTAAGTATGCTGATCATAAATACTGGTGATTTTATCGTCACCGTTACGGAAGTTACGGACTATATAATAATCTTCAAAACTCTTCCGGTAGCTATAGCCGGCATTTCCATAAAAATTAATATGCCTGTTGCTGTAGTTAAAGTTGAGGTTCTGCGTAGTACCGGGATATTTTCCCTGTAAGGCGGTAAGGACAATGTTTCCGTTAAATCCGCCGGTCTTTATTTTTTTTCTTTTGATATTAATCACCCCGTTGCCGGCCGCGTCATATTTTGCGGGCGGGTTAGACATGATCTCGATCTGCTCCAGCTGTGAGGCGGGCAGGTTCCGCAGGAAGGCGGTGAGTTCCGCGCCGGAGAGGTATGCAGGCCTGTCGTCTATCATCACTTTTACACCTTGTTTTCCTTTGATGGAGATGCCCCCGTTCTTGTCTACCATCACGCCGGGCAACTTCTCCATCACCTCCATGGCGCTGCCTCCTGCGGCCATGACAGAAGACTCCACATTGACAACGGTACGGTCCAGCTGTTGCTCTATAAACGGCTTTTTAGCGGCTACCGTCACCCCTTTCAGGTTGCTGGCATCTGATTGCAGCACGGCATTGTCCAGCGCCACCTGGGGCTGGTCCAGGCTGAAAACCGGGCCGTTCCACTCTTTGTATCCTATATAGGTGACGGTAACAAAATAACGGTTGAAGGGAATGCTTTCCAGCTGCCAGTTACCGGTGGTATCCGACAAGGTCACTTTCACCAGTGAAGAATCCGATGCTTTTTTGAGCAGTACGGTGGCGGCAACGACCGGCTGTTGCGCCGCGTCGCGCAGCTGACCGGTTATTTTACCGGTTTGCGCACTGGCGGCAACCGATAACATCAGCAATACCAACGGCAACATCCATTGTCTGATCTGGCGTTTTGGGGAACGGGGCATCATGGTAGTGTTTTCTATAGTTGTGTACATTTTATTAAAAGGGTTTTTCAACTTTGTTGAGGGGTTAACGCCACGTCACGGATGAGCATGGCTATATTCTGGAACTGATGAAGAATAAAGAAATGGTTGCCGGGATAACGCAGTATACGAACGTCCCGCTCTGTTTCAAGCGCCCATCCGGCGGTCTGGCTGGCACTGATTTCCTCGGTGGCCCCGGTGATGACGGTAATACCGGTGCTGTATTTGCCCTGCGACTGGTACCGGTAGGTTTCCAGCGCCTTCATATCTTCCCGGATCACGGGCAGAAAAAACTCTATCAGCTCCGGATCGGCCAGCAAAGCATCCGGCATGCCGCCCATCGTTTTCAACTCCGACATCAGCTGCTCGTCTGACAACAGGTGCAGTTGCCTGCGCTGGTCATTAAATACAGGTGCCGCACAACCGGTAGCGAAGAAATGCAGCGGAAGTTGTTTCCACTCCCCTTTCAACCGGTGTACCAGCAGGTTGCCCAGCATGGCGCCCATGGAATGGCCATACAGCACATAGGGCGATCTTATGTGCGGCAGCAGCTGTTGGTAAAGGTCGGCGGCCATCGCGTGCATATCAGACAACAACGGCTCTGCCAGCCGCTTGCCGCGGCCCGGCAACTCCAGCGTCACCATATCTATGTGCCTGCCTAAAAAAGGTTGCAGGTCACGGAAAGAGTAACTGTTACCGCCTGCATACGGAATACATATCAGTTTGGTTTTCTGTAACATCTCAAATGCTTTTTTGAACATCGTTTTCTCCCACAGCATGTTGCAGCTCAGTAGCCGCATTCACTTTGGTATCGCTTACAATGTTGCCATAGTCGAATTTTATCAGCCGGTCGCCACAATCGAAATAGGTATCGTCATGGGTCACTACAATAACGGTCTTTCCCATCTCTTTTAACTCAGGAATAATTTTCTTGTAGAAATATGCCCTGAACACAGGGTCCTGCTCTGCGGCCCATTCATCCAGCACAATCACATCTTTGTCTTCCAGCATCACATAGATCAATGCCAACCGCTTCTGTTGTCCTTTGGAGAGATCAGCTTTAATCGATTTTTTATCCTGGTCAAACACGACAATTTTTTCCAGCTCCATCTTTCGGAGCCAGAACATCAACCGCTCATTGTCCGGCTCCAGTTCCAGGCCGTCATAGTTTTCATTAAAAAGAAGGCTGTCCGTGAAGATGGCCGCAATGCGGTTGCGGTAACCCGGGTATGTTCTGTCAGTGATCACCCGGCCGTTCAACGAGATTGTGCCGGTATGCGGCACGTACAGGCCTGTCAGCAGGTTCACGAAAGTACTTTTACCACTGCCGTTGCCACCGGTAATAAAAATGCTTTCTCCTTTTTTAATATCGAGGGTCAGTGGTTTTAAACGGAAAGTTTCCGCTCTTCTTTCATCATAATATTCAAACGTAACGCCTTCGAAACGGATGTTGTCAAACCTGTCATCTGCGGCGGGCAGGTCGCCATGGCCGATAGATATGGCTTTGGAGGCATTGATCTTATCATGGAACTGCTCCAGCCGGTCAACAGCTATCTGCATCTGCGTAAACTCGCTGATACGCGCCACCACAATCCCTACTGGCCCCATCAGGTATAGCAGGGTGGCCACAAACTGGTTGCTTGCCACGTTTGTCATATGCAGGATAACGGGCAACAGGAAAACGATAATACCAATCAACAGGTACCATAAATAATTCCCCATCAGCTCATTCCCCATATACTTGATCAGTGTTTTAATGGTGAGCTCCTTTACCCTGTTCCTGTTCCGGGAGATATATTTCAGGAAGATATTATCGCTTCGCGTGATGCTCATCTTCACATCCTTAAAACCACGCAGAAAATCATTGACATTCTGCTGGTATATGTTTGCCAGGTCCCGCACGGTGTTCAGGTCCCTGGCGATGGACAGGTTCCGGATATAATACACCACCGCCAGCGTAGACAGCACGCCAAGGATGAGCAACGCGCCAAAGAAATTGGTGTAGAACAAATAGGTCAGGCCGATCAGTACCATCACAATGGAGTTAAATGTTTCTATAAAAACATTGGGGAACCGTTGCAGCGTAGTGACGTCTGCCGTGGCGGTCCGAACTTTTTCTTCTCCCAGCTTAACATATTCTTCATAATCTGAAAAGCGCAGTTTCTCAAAAATAGACAATCCCAGATCATTCCCCAATTCGTAGGTAAGCCGGATCGTATAGGATTGAAAGGCCCTGGCGGTAATAAAAGACACCAGTATCATGACCACATATATCTGCCAGTCGTATCCTTTTACAAACGGCAGATCGGTCCCCGCGATCTTACTATTGATCAGTAACAACAGGCCCATAGACCATACGCTGTTGATCATCCCAAGCAATAATAACAGGATGTAAAACAACTTCGATTTTTTCTGAAGCAAGCTTATTAATCTCATACGTCCCGGATTCTAAAAATGGTTAAACAATAAAATATGAAAAAGGGATGCCGCCCGGGCCGAAGCCCCGGGCAGCTTTTCCGCCTAATATGACAACTGTTCGCTGAGGTATTGGGCCAATGCCACAGCATTTTCCTGCTTCAGCATCGAGAAGTGGTCCCCCGGCGCTGTAAACACTTTTACCGCTTTCGTATGGGCGTCCCATCCAAGGCTTTCGGGCTTGTCCTTCCATTGCGCCGATGCCGCTTTAACGATGTGCAGGCCGGCATTGGTAAGTCCTTCCACCTGATAGCTGTTCAGCACTTCGATGTTACTTACCTTGATGTCCGTTAACCGCATGATAAAGTCCACATGCGCCAGCCTGTCTCCGCCCACCTTACCTTTCAGGTAATTGGAGATAAACGGCACTACGGCTTTCATGTCCAGTGGCTGTACCATTTGTTTAAGCCCAGTCACCCATGCAGGTGGCGTGTTGGATATCACGTTGTTCTCCTGCAGCACTTCCACCAGGGCATCGTAGAAAATTTCCTGGTAGGTGATGGCGCCCTGTTGCAGCACATCGATATGTCCTGGATGCGCATCTGCGTCCAGTATTGCCGCGAATGCCACCGTTTCCCCGGCAGCTTCCAGCTGGCGGGTCATTTCATACAACACGTACGCACCAAAGGAGTGCGCAATGAAGCGATATGGCCCATGTGGTTGCAGTGCTTTTATCCAGCGGATATTTTGTGCAGCAATAGCAGCGATGGTGTAGAGCGGTCGCTCTCCTTCCAGCACGCCCGGCATTTGTATGCCGTATACCGCGGCGGTGGCCGCCAGGCCTTTGGCCAGTTCATCATAACCATCGCTCAAACCATCCTGGCCGGGAATAATAAACACGGTCGTCCGGCCGTTGCTTTTGTTTAAAGGTATGATGTGGCCCTCTTCTGTGGCCGCAGTGGTTTCCCCGCTTGCCTCCGGTACTGTCAGACTGGCGGCCAGTCCGGCAATGGTAGGCGTATCGAAGATGTTACTGAGGGCAATTTCTTTGCCCAGCTTCCTGCGGATGGCGGCGATCAGACGGATAGACAATAACGAGTGGCCTCCCAAAGCAAAGAAGTCGTCATGAACCCCCACCTGGTCTACCTCCAGCAGCTGCTGCCAGATGTCCGTCAGTATTTCTTCCGTTTCATTCCGCGGCGCCACATACGTGTTTCCGGAGAGCGTGCCTGCATCTGGATCAGGTAGCGCTTTCCGGTCTACTTTTCCATTAGGCGTGACCGGTATCCTGTCAATTTTAATCAGCTGCGATGGCACCATATAGTCCGGGAGCTTTTCTTCCAGGTAGCTGATGATGGCATCGCGGTCAAATGTTCCGTCTGGTAAAATATAGGCGATCAACGACCTGTTATCGGTGCTGCCTTTGGCCACTACTACGGCCTGGCTTACGCCATCGCATTGTTCCAGCGCGTTTTCGATCTCGCCCAGCTCTATGCGGTAGCCGCGTATTTTCACCTGGTCGTCTATTCTGCCCAGGTATTCGATGCTGCCGTCCGGCAGCCAGCGGCCCAGGTCACCGGTGCGGTACAGCCGTGCGTCCGCTTTTCCGGAGAAATGGTCCGGGATGAATTTCTCTGCCGTAAGCTCGGGGCGATAGAGATAACCACGCGCCACGCCTTCGCCACCGGCACATATTTCACCCGTCACCCCTACCGGGCACAGTTCCCGGTGCTGGTCCAGTATGTACACCTGCACCTTGGCCACAGGGTTACCGATCACGATGGTGTCGCCACGCAGCGGATCATCCGTAAGGCTGGTACAAACCGTGTTCTCCGTAGGCCCGTAGGCGTTAATCACCCGGATGCCTTTGGACTGGAAGTACCTGGCGTCCTCGCGGTTCAGCGGTTCACCGGCAGACACGATTGTTTTGATGGTGCCCAGTTCCTCGCGGATCGTATGCTGGTAAGACGGTGGCAACACCACCAGTTCTACCTGTTGTTTGCGCACCATATCGCCAAACCTGTCTGCTGCCAGCAGGTCTTCTTTCCGGGGGAGTACAAGGCTACCACCACTTAACAGGGTATTGAAAATTTCGTAACAGGATGCATCAAAGCCGAAAGCTGCAAACTGTAATGTTCTCATACCAGGTATTAATCTGAGGGATGCTGCCTGGCTTAGGGCCAGGTTTACCACACTTTTATGTTCAATCATTACGCCCTTGGGGTTGCCTGTACTGCCGGATGTATAAATAACATATGCGAGGTGATGCGGTGCAGGGATAACAGCCGGCGCCTTCGTAGGCTGGTTGCTGATCGCTCTGCGGTCTGCATCTGTTCTGATAATATGGATGTGATCGGGTACCACCAGTTCATCGGCCAGTTCACGGCTGGTGATGAGCATGGCGGCACGGCTGTCTTCCAGCAGGTAGGTGATCCTTGCTGCCGGATAAGACGGGTCGATCGGGAGATAGGCCCCTCCTGCTTTCAGGATGCCCAGTATCGCGACGATCATTTCAGGTGAGCGTTCCAGGCAAACCGGCACCAGTGTTTCCTGCTGCACGCCTTTACCGGTCAGGTAATGCGCCAGCTGATTGGAACGGATGTCCAGCTCCTGATAAGTCAGCACCTGTTCTTCAAACAACAGGGCAATGCTTTCCGGCGCGGCGCCCACTCTTTCTTTGAACAGGTCCATAATGGTTTTACCGCTGCCGTCGTAAGCCGCCGGCATAGCGTTGAAATCAACGGCAATATGCTGCTGCTCTTCTTTGTTCAGCAATACCACATCGCCGATTTTAGCCGCCGGGTGACTGACAATAAACTCCAGCACCTGTTGGAAATGTCCGCGTAAGGCAGTCACGTAGGCACGGTCCAGCAATGCTGTATTGTATTTAAACCTCACCGCTACAGATTCGCCCACTACCGCCGCAATACCTAAAGGATAGTTGGCATGGTCGCGCATCTCAATATTGTCCATCTGCAACTGCCACTGGTGGGTGTTCAGCAGATCACTTACGGGATAGTTTTCGAATACCAGGAAGTTGTCAAACAAGTCACCTGGTATTTCCATCCAGCGCTGCATATCGTTGAGCGACGTGTACTGATGTTCCCGGCTCTGTACCTGCTGCTGCTGGATTTGCTGCAGCCAGGCCGCGATGCCCAGTTCCCTGTCGATAGTGGTATGGAAAGGCAGGGTGTTGATATACATCCCTACACGTTTTTCCACGCCCGGCAGATCATCGGGGCGACCGGAAACCGTTACGCCGTAAGTGACCTGCTGCTGGCTGGTATAGCGATATAACAGGTACGCCCATACGGCCTGTATCACGGTATTCACGGTGATACGGTGCTGCTGCGCGTAAGTGAGCAGCAGCTTCGCTTTGGCGCCTGCCAGCTGCATTTCCTGCACTTCATATACGCCCTTGCCTTTGGTACGTTCTGCGGTGGCGCTGATGAAAGGCAGCAGTGTTCCGCTGTCTGCCGATGCCAGGTAGCCTTTCCAGTAGGCCATCTCTTCTTCCTGGTCACGGCGTTCCAGGTAACGGATATAGTCTTCGTACTTATCTTCCTCAGTTGACACTGGCTGTTTGCCGGCCATCAGCTGATCGTATGTTTGCAGCAGTTCTTCCACGGCCACAGACCCTGACCAGCCGTCGAGCAACAGGTGGTGGAATGTCCATACCATCCGGTAGCGTTCATCGGTCAACCGTATCAGCGCAATGCGCATCAGCGGCGGTGTGTTGAAGTCGAAGCCTTTCACCAGGTCGGCCGCTTCATAGGCCGTCCATGCTGCTTCCTGCTCGGCAGCGTCCATATGCCGGTAGTCCTGCTCATCGAAAGGTACGGCCACCTGCTGCTGTACGCACTGCACCGGAATACGGAACACATTGGCAAAGAAGCTGCTGCGCAATACGCTGTGATGCTGCACCAGGTGTTGCCAGCTGTCTTTTAACACAGCGATGTCCGGCGCGTCCAGCGTGCAGCAAAGCTGTTGTATGTAGATACCGTCGCTGCTATTGTACAGCCCATGGAACAGCATGCCTTCCTGAAGGCTGCTCAACCGGTACAGACCGGTGATATGGTCCCTGCGGGTGCCGCCGTCGGCGTGCGGCGCATCAAGGAACTGGTCCAGCTCCGCATTGGTCACGATATCTCCCAAACCATAATCGGATGGCGTAAACACCGGCTGGGCAGCCTGGGCAACCGTATGGGTAATCAGTTGCTGTAACTGCGCCTGGTACTGCGCTACCAGCTCCTGTATCGTACTGCCGTTATAGTGATGGGTACTATAGCTCCAGTACAGCACCAGTTCACCGTTTTCCACTGCGCCGTTGACCGCAATTTTATGGCGCACCTTCACATCCGTGACACTGCCGGTACCGGCAGCTTCCGGCGCGGTACTGAACCATTTACTGTTTCTTCTGGCGGCATCTACCTGTCCGAGATAGTTAAAGGTGATATCCCATGGATCATTGCCCTGTAAAGCATCTTCCTGGTTGATATATTTTAATACCCCATAGCCGATCCCTTTACCAGGCAACTGTCTCAGTTGTTCTTTGATTTCTTTTAGTAAGACGCCGGGGGCCGTGTCTGCGCTATTGTTCAGCCATACGGGGTACAGGCTCGTGAACCAGCCTACCGTATTGCTGATGTCGATGTTGGGGGAAATATCTTCACGGCCGTGTCCTTCCAGGCCTACTACCACGCCGGCGCCGTTCCAGGTGTGCAGGGCGGCTGACAGTGCAGCCAGCAGCACGTCATTGATTTCGGTATGATACGCTTTGGGCGCTTCCTGCAACAACAGCTGCGTTAACGTTGCGTCCAGGTGCATCACCTGCGTGTCCATATCATTGCCGGTCAGCTCTCCGTGATAAGATCTGTCCACTTTCAACGGCTGGTACTGCTGCACGATGTGCTGCCAGTATTCCCGTTGGTGCAACAGCTGTTTACGTTGACCGTATTCCACCAGTCCCTGCTGCCATTCGCGATAGGAGCTGGTTTTATGGGCCGGCGCTAATGATTCACCTTTGAGCAGGCTGTCCAGCATGATTTCCAGGTCGTCCTGCATAATCTGCCATGACACGCCGTCCACTGCCAGGTGATGTACAATGATCAGCAGGCGGTTGGCCGCTTCGGAGGCTGGTGTTAAAAACAGCACCGCACGCACCAGGATGCCTTGCTCCGGTTGCAGACTGGCCTGGTAGCGGTCGCAATGGGCGGCCAGTGTAGCGGCATAGTCTGCAGTATCAATATCACGCAGGTCCACCACTTCCAGGTCTCCGGCGTAGTCGCCGTAATGTTGGCGCCAGCCGTTGTGTTTACGGGTGTAGGTAAACCGGAGGCTGTCATGACGAAGCAGCAACTGTTGTACGGCTGTCTTTAATATCGTCGCATCAATTTGTTTGTCGATACCGACGAACAACTGTTGAATAAAGTGTTTGGCGATTGTTTCTTCTTCGAGGTACCATTGCTGAATAGGCGTCAGTCCGCTGTTACCGCTAAGCACACCTTGTTCGCTGTGAACGACTTTTTCTTTGCCGGTAGCCAGTGAAGCGGCCAGTCCGGCGATGGTCTGGTGTACAAACAGGTCTTTCGGTTTCAGGTCATATCCAAAACGTTTGGCCCGGCCTACCACCTGTATGGTGATGATGGAGTCACCGCCCAGCTCAAAGAAGTTGTCATTTCTGCCGATATTTTTAACGCCCAGCAGTTCTTCCCAGATAGCAGCCAGTATTTGTTCCACTTCTCCGTTTAAGATAGCGCGGGTATGGGTCGTGGCAGTATAAGGTTCCGGCAGGGCGGCCTTGTCCACTTTCCCGTTGGCCGTCACCGGTATTTTTTCCAGCGCCATTACCAGGGAAGGCACCATATATGGCGGCAGTTTGTCTTTCAGCGAAGCCAGTAACGGATCTTTCTCGAAGGTTCCCTGCGGCACTACGTAAGCGACTAAACGTTTATGTCCGTTGTCATCTGTTTTCACCAGTACGACAGCCTGGGTAACGAAGCCGCTCTGCAGCAGGGCGTTTTCAATCTCTCCTGGTTCTATACGGTAGCCACGGACCTTCACCTGGTCATCTATCCTGCCCAGGTATTCGATGTTGCCGTCCGGCAGCCACCGGCCAAGGTCGCCGGTGCGGTACAGGCGCGCGCCTGGCTGACCGCTGAAATGGTCCGGTATAAATTTCTCTGCCGTGAGCGTTGGGCGATATAAATATCCCCGTGCCACGCCTGCGCCGCCGGCGCAGATCTCGCCGGCCACACCAATCGGGCAAAGTTCGCCATGCTGGTCCAGGATATATACCTGTCCGTTAGCCAGCGGTTTACCGATAACCACCGTCTCACCTTGCAAAGGGCTGTCCGAAATGGTGGTGATGACGCTATTTTCCGTAGGCCCGTAAGCGTTAAAGACGCGGATGCCTTTTGACTGGAAGTATTTCGTGTCTTCCCTGTTCAGGGCTTCGCCACCGGAGATAATAGTTTTGATGGTGCCCAGCTCTTCCCGGATGCTATGCTGATAGGAAGGCGGCAGCAACAACAACTCCACCTGGTGTCGCCGTACCATTTCGCCGAACTTGTCCGCTGCCAGCAGGTCTTCCTTGTGAGGGACCACCAGGCAGCCACCACTTAACAGGGTGCTGAAGATCTCGAAGCAGGACGCATCAAAACCAAAAGCGGAGAATTGCAGTACCCGTATGCCAGGCTTCAATGACAGCACTGTTTCCATGTTCAGCGCCAGGTTCACCAGTCCTTTGTGTTCTATCATCACCCCTTTGGGATGCCCGGTACTGCCGGAGGTATAGATCACGTAGGCGAGATCGTCCGGTGCAGGTGTGGTACCAAGGGTGATGCCAGGCTCTCCTTTAATGGCCATCCAGTCATCATTCGTTTTAATGATCTGAATATGGGCCGGGATATCAGGCAAGTTGGCCAAGTGGCCGTTGCTGATCATCATGGTGGCACGACTGTCTTCCAGCAGGTAGCTGATGCGCGCGGCCGGATAGGACGGGTCAATCGGGAGATAACCGCCGCCGGCCTTTAGTATGGCCAGTATGGCAACAACCATGTCCGGAGAACGCTCCAGGCAAACAGGCACCAGGGTTTCTTTTTGTACGCCTTTGCTCATCAGGTAAACCGCCAGTTGGTCTGAGCGTTTATCCAGCTCCTTATAAGTGAGTGCCTGCGTTTCAAACACCAGGGCTGTTTGATTCGGCGCTATGGCCACCCGTTCTTTAAACAGGTCTATGGCAGATTTTCCGGTAGTTGTTTGCGGCAGGGCTGCGTTATTGAAGTCAATGGTAATCCGCTCCCGTTCTTCGTTATTCAACAGCACTACTTCACTGATTTTTGCCGCAGGATTGCGAACAATATATTCCAGCACCTGTGTGAAATGATCGCTGATCTGCTGAATATACGCAGGAGACAACAACGCTGTATTATGTTGCAACAGGATAGTGATTTCCTGTCCCACCCCTATCGTGATGCTCAGCGGGTAGTTTGTATGTTCTTCTACGTGTAGCTGTTCTATCTGCAGTTTCCATGGATAGGAAAGCGTTTCTTCGTCCACCGGGTAGTTCTCGTATACCATCAGGGTATCGAACAGGTCTCCGGTGACGTTGGTATATCGCTGACTGTCGCGCAGCGGTGTATACTGGTACTTGCGGCTTTGCACCTGTGCCGCCTGTATGTCACGCAGCCAGTCGGTGACAGACAGTTCCGGCGCCACAGCGATGTGTACCGGCAGGGTGTTGATGTACATGCCCACTTTCCGTTCTATGCCCGGCATATCGTCCGGGCGGCCGGACACAATGGCGCCGTAGGCCACGTGCTCGTTGCCGGTGTAGCGGTATAACAGGTACCCCCACACGCCCTGCATCAGCGTGTTGACCGTGAGGCGCTGTTGTTGGGCATATGCAGTAATAAGGCGCGTTTGGTCAGCATCCAGCACTACCGGCGTTGTTTTATAACGGCCCTGTGCTTTTGTCCTGTCTGCGCTGTTAATAAACGGCAATAAGGTGCTGTTGTCGATACCCGCGAGATATCCGCGCCAGTAGGCGCCTTCTTCGTCTTTATTCCTGCGGTCCAGGTAACGGATATATTCTTCGTAGTGGTCTGTAGGCCCTTCTTCCGGCTGTTTGCCTGACGCCAGCGCTTCGTAGGTACGCAGTAATTCTTCCAGCAATACCGGCATCGACCAGCCATCCAGCAACAGGTGATGATAGGTCCATACCATGCGGTAGGTATCATCCTGCAACCGGATGAGGCTCATCTTCATTAACGGTGGCGCGGTGAAATCAACGCCCTGCTGCAACACTTCCGCTTCATGGGCGGTCCATGCCGCTTCCTGCGCTGCCGCATCGAGGTGGCGGTAGTCCAGCAGCGTCACCGGCAGTTCTGCATGACGGTACACACATTGTACCGGTACATGGAATGCATCGTGGTAAAATCCGCTGCGCAGGATGGTATGTTGCTGCAACAGGTGCTGCCAGCTTTGCATGAAAGCATCGATATCCGGTTGATGTAATAAATAGGTGAACTGCTCCGTATAGGCGTCTACGGTATTATCGTACAAACCATGGAACAACATGCCTTCCTGCAAGCCGCTCAACCGGTACATGGCGGTAATTTCGTCGCGGCGTTTGGTGCCGCCGGCCATTGGCATGTCCAGGAAGCGGTCCAGTTCCGTGATGCTTACCAAACCGCCCAGTCCGTAGTCAGACGGCGTCAGCAATGGTTGTTGAGCTGCCTGAGCCACCGCGTGCAGCACCATTGTTTCCAGCGCATCGATATATTTTTGCGCCAGCGCCGCGATGGTATCGCTATTGTAATGTTGACTGCTATAGCTCCAGTCCAGCACCAGTTCACCACCGGTGACCATACTGTTCACGGCTATCTTACGGCGTACAGTGTAATCGTCGCCCGCCTCTGCACCAGCCTGTTCGTCTGTAATGGTAAACCATTTGCCTCCGCTGGTCACCGCATCAAACTGCCCGAGGTAGTTAAAGGTGATATCCCACGGATCACCACCCTGCAATGTTTCCAGCTTATTAATATATTTCAGCACGCCGAAACCGATTCCTTTGTCGGGTATCTGACGCAGCTGTTCTTTCAAGTTGCGTAGCAAGGTACCGCTATCTCCTACGGTATTGCCTGGCAGCAACACCGGGTACAGGCTGGTGAACCATCCTACGGTACTGCTGATATCAACGCCTTTGTCGATGTCTTCCCTGCCATGTCCTTCCAGCCCGATCAGCACATCGCCATCGGCCCAGCTGTTGAGCGCCAGGGCGAGCGTGCTCAGTAATACATCATTGATTTCCGTGCGATAGGCGGCCGGTACTTCGTGCAGTAATTTTTGCGTGAAGAAAGTGTCCAGCTTCACCTGGCAGCTCTCCATATCTTTTATCCGCAGCACGCCGTCATAGGCTTTATCTACCGGCAAAGGCCGGTATTGCTGTACAATGCCGGACCAATAGTCCGCCTGTTTCAGCAAACGGTCTGTCTGCCCATACTTCACCAACGCTTCATACCACTGCCTGTAGGAACTGCTCTTTTTGCCCAATGACACGGGTTCATTACGGTACAGGCCATCGAGCAAACGCTCCAGGTCTTCCAGCAGAATACGCCATGACACGCCATCTACGGCAAGGTGATGAATGGCCAGCAGCAAACGGTTATGCTCCTCCGCCGCAGGTGTCAGGAATAACACCGGACAGATACAACTGCCTTTGGTAACATCAATATTGCGCTGATAGCTGTTGCCATACGTTTGCAGCATGGCCGGCAGCTCGTCCATTGATTCCGTTTGCAGGTTCACAATGTTCAGCATGGCTTCTGTATTGCTGTATGCCTGCTCCCATCCGTTGGCGCCGTACGTATATTTAAAACGCAGGCCGTCGTGGAACTGCACCAGTTGCATAATGGCGGCTGACAAGGTAGAAGATGGAATTCGCTTGTCTATCTTCAGCAGCATGCTCTGGTTAAAATGAGAAGGCGTGGTCCCTTCTTTTTCAAAATACCATTGCTGTACTGGTAACAAGCCACAGCTGCCGGTTTGTATTTCCTGGTCGGCAGACAGGCTGGTGGCTGCCCCTTTACGGGCAGACATCACGGCGTACAACATGGCAATGGTCTGGTAATCGAACAAATCACCTACCTGCAATTCGTAGCCAGCCCTTCTCACACGGCTCACTACCTGGATGGTGATAATGGAGTCACCGCCCAATGCAAAGAAGTTGTCATTGATACCTACCCTCTCCACGCCCAGCAATGTCTCCCAGATACCTGCCAGGGTGCGTTCCACGTCATTGCGCGGCGCTACATAGCTGTCTGTTTGCAGGTTTTGTCCGTCGGGGTCCGGTAATGCTTTTTTATCGATCTTGCCGTTTGCCAGCAGCGGGAAATAATCCAGCACCATCAGCAACGACGGCACCATGTAATCCGGCAGCTGCGCCGTAAGCTGCTGTAATATTTCATCTTTATCAACGTCTTCTTCGGCAACTACATAAGCTATCAGGCGTTTGTTGTCAAGATGGTCTTTTTTGACGATCACCACCGCTTGTTTTACGGTAGCGCAATTGTTCAATGCTCTTTCTATCTCTCCCAACTCGATACGGTAACCACGTATTTTCACCTGGTCGTCCATACGGCCCATAAAGAGAATATTACCGTCCGGCAGATATTTCACCATATCGCCGGTGCTGTACAACCGGTCGTTGGTATCAGGCGCAAAAGGATTGGCAATAAACTTAGTGGCGGTCAACGCTTCATTATGCAGGTACCCCTGCGCTACACCTTCCCCACCAATATACAAACCGCCGGGAACCCCTACCGGGCATAATTGCAGCTCGTTGCTCAACACATAGACCTGTGTATGGGAGAAAGGTTTTCCTACCGGAATACTTTCACCATAGGCCGCATCTTTATCGACGATATGCAATAATTTACCGATGGTGGTTTCAGTTGGTCCGTAGTGGTTTACCACCAGGCAACCGGTGCCCGCTGCATACACGGATGCCGCAACGGCTGACTCCAATGCTTCTCCGCCAAAGATCAACAGCTTCTCCGGCAATAGCAACCTGTCTTGTAAACACAGGGCCTTCCAGTGTGAGGGCACTATCTTCATACAGTCTATCGGATGTTTGTCCAGATAGTCATATAAGAGCGTGGTGTCCTGTACCATCTCTTTAGAGAAGATATGCAAGGTGCCACCAGTGGCCAGCGCACCGAAAATCACGGTATTGCCAAGGTCTGTCGCCATGCTGGACATGAGCCCGAAAGAGCTGCATTCCCTGATGGGCAGCGTATTGGTGAGACCGAATATATAATCTGCCAGGTTGCCATGCGTGACCACTACTCCTTTAGGTTGACCCGTACTGCCGGAAGTGTAAATAACATACACCGGATGGTCAGCCCTGGTGAGGCCAGGGAGATTGTCCGTTCCGTGTACTTTAATATCGCTCCAGTCATCATCCAGTAAGATGATATCTGCCGGACCGGCCTGTAACCTGTCTGCATATTTACCAAGGGTGATGATATTGGAGGCTTCGGTATCTTCCAGCATAAACCGGATACGGTCTTCCGGGAAGTCCGGTTCCACCGGCACATAGGCGCCTCCGGCCTTCAGGATGCCCATGATGCTGACAACCATGTCCAGGGAGCGTTCCATACAAACCGGCACCAGCGTGCCTGCTTTCACTCTTCTGCTTCTTAAATAATGCGCCAGACGGTTGGCGCGTTCATTCAGCTCGCCGTAAGTCAGCGTATCGCCCTCAAAGGCCACTGCCGTAGCTTCCGGCGTACGGCTCGCCTGCGCTTCAAACAGGTCGGCAAAAGTGATCTGTTTCGTATATTCTTTCTCGTAAGTTCCTTTAACGGACAGCAGTTGCTGTTCTTCACCGGAAGTAAGCATCGGCAACAACGCAATAGTTTGGTCCGGTGATGCCACTACAGCCTGCAACAGTTGCTGGAAATGGCCCACCATACGCGCTGCGGTAGCTTCGGTAAACAGGTCTGCGCAGTACACTACTGTTCCGTTCAATCCGTCCTCATCTTCGTCCATGCTGAAGACCAGGTCAAACTTGGCAGAGGTGTGTGCCACCGTTTCTTCTGACAAAACAATATCACCAAACCGGAGGTCCGGCTGGTTCACATTGTTCTGCAAACCGAATACCACCTGGAATACCGGCCGGTGGCTCCTGTCGTTGTCTACCACCACCTGGTCCACTATCTTTTCAAACGGCACTTCCTGGTGTTCAAATGCATTCAGTGTTGTTTGTTTTACCTGTTGCAACAGTGCGCGGAAAGAAGGATGGTTGCTCAGGTCTACCCGCAGCGCCAGCATATTAACGAAGAACCCGATCAGCCCTTCTATTTCCTGTTGCGTTCTGCCCGCAACAGGGCTGCCCACACAGATATCTTCCTGGCCGCTGTAGCGGTACAACATCACATTAAAGGCAGAGAACAATGTCATGAACAGGCTCACGCCTTCCTGGCGACTGAACTGATGCAGCTGCGCCGTCAGTTCAGCAGGCAACTGGAAGCTGATGGCACCTCCCCTGGTGCTTCTCACCGGCGGCCTTGGATAGTCTAACGGCAGGTTCAACGGAGTGATGCCAGCCAGGTTTTCTTTCCAGTAAGCCAGCTGTTTGTCCAGCATATCACCGGTAATGTAAGTCCGTTGCCAGATAGCGTAGTCTGCATACTGAATGTTCATATTGTCCAGCTGTAGCTGGGCGCCGGTGGACGCGGCCATATAAAACGCTACCAGCTCTTTCACCAGGATGCCGGTGGACCAGGCATCAGAAGCAATGTGGTGCGTGGTGATGATGAGGATATGTTCATCAGGCGCCTGTACCACCAGGTCTGCCCGCAGCATATGGTCCGCAGACAAATCAAACGGCGCGTCTGTCACCTTTTTGATAAAGGCTTCCAGCGCAGCCGGATTGTTTTTATATGCCGGTTGATCTGTGATGTTTAATGTCCAGTTGTCCTGTTCCATTATGTGCTGATATCCGCGGCCATCATTCTGCCGGATCACGGTCCTTAACACCTCATGGCGGTTCACCACACTGCGCAGGGCAGTTGACAGCGCTTCAGTATCCAGCGAGCCACGCAGGCGCAACACCGCAGGTACGTGATATTGTACGCTGCCTTCCAGCTGGTCAATAAACCAGAGGCGCTCCTGCGCGAAGGAAAGCGGAATACGGGCAGGCCGTTTTACAGCCTTAACGGCAGGCAGGGACGTTTGTCCGGCTTCCCGCTGCAAGAAGGCCGCCAGCTGGTCTATCACGGGGTACATAAAGATAGCCCTGACCGTTGTTTCTATGCCTGTTTTGTTGCGCAGGGCAGCTACCATACGCATAGACAGCAGGGAGTGCCCTCCCAGTTCAAAGAAATTATCGTAAACGCCTACACGCGGCAGTAGCAGTAATTCCTGCCAGATATCGGCCAGCACCTGTTCCATTTCGTTGCGCGGCGCTACATAGGCCTGCTGTGGCAGCAGGTCCGTAGGCAATGCCAGCAACGCTTTGCGGTCGGCTTTTCCATTAGGCGTTAACGGTACCTTCGCTATGGCTGTGAAGAAAGAAGGTATCATGTATTCCGGTAAACGGCCGCGGAGATAAGCGATGATTTCCTCCCGCTTAAAGTCTCCATCCGGCACTACATAACCGATGAGCGATTTATTGCCGTCAGGCCCGGTCTTCGTCAACACCACGGCTTCTTTTACCAGTGGGCATTGTGTCAGCACATTTTCGATCTCTCCCAGCTCTATACGGAAGCCGCGGACCTTTACCTGGTCATCGATACGGCCAAGATATTCAAGCGTTCCGTCCGGCAACCATCTGCAGATATCGCCGGTGCGGTATAACCTTCCTGCGGCTGATGACAACAAAGGATGATGGATAAACCGTTCGGCTGTCAGTTCCGGCCGGTTCAGATAGCCGCGGGCCACCTGTATGCCGCCGATATGCAGTTCTCCCGGTATGCCTGCCGGCGCCAGGTTGCCTGCCCTGTCAAGGATATAGAGCGGCGTATTGGCCACCGGCGCTCCTATAGGCACCAGCCCGTTTGCCTGTACTTCCCTCGGTGCATGCCAGCAGGTAACATCGATAGCTGCCTCCGTAGGGCCGTATAGGTTATATAATGCCGCCGTCCGGGATTTCTCATAAAAACGCACCACCTGCTGCGGCTTCAGTGCCTCACCGCTACAGAGCGCCCTGCGCAGTGACCCACAGGTATCGGCCGGCATATCGTCCAAAAATGCGTCCAGCATAGATGGCACAAAATGGATAGTGGTGATATTTTGCGCGGCGATCACTTCCCGCAGATACCCGGCTTCCTTATGCCCGCCCGGTTTGGCAAACACTAATTTAGCGCCGGCTATCAGCGGCCAAAACAGTTCCCAGACAGATACGTCGAAACAGAAAGTCGTTTTCTGCAGAACGGCATCACTTTCATTCAATTTAAAATAGTCTTGTGTCCACAGCAAACGGTTCACGATACCACCATGTTCGTTCATCACGCCTTTAGGCTGACCGGTAGATCCGGAGGTATAAATCATGTAAGCCAGGTGATGCGGCGCCAGGGCCGTTTCAACGGGCGTGACCGGTTCCTGTGAAATGGCATCAGGCGTCACCAGCTTAACCACATCTGCAATAGTTGCCAGTCTATCGGCGCTGACAGCATCGGTCAACAGGATATCCGCCTGAATATCCGCCAGCATAAAACGGATTCTTTCTTCCGGATACTCCGGGTCTATAGGCACATAGGCGCCGCCTGCCTTCTGGATGCCCAGAATGGCGATGATCATTGCTTCGCTGCGGTCCAGGCATACGGGCACCAATGTGTCTTCTTTTATGCCCTGCTTCCTCAGATAGTGGCCCAGCTGGTTGGTTTTTTCATCCAACTCACGGTAGGTCAACTGCACTGTATCCGCTACTACTGCCACGGCATCAGGCGTCTGCCGTACCTGCTGCCGGAACAGGTCTATGATGGTCTTATCTTTTGGATAATCCGCCGTGTTATTGTTAAACGCCAACTGCAACTGCTCTTCCTCTGCTGCAGAGGTGATACGCAGCGCGTTGATCGCTGTGGCCGGCGCCATCACGATAGCACGCAGCAGCTGTTCGAAATGCTTCATCATTTGTTTAATCCTGTCGGCACTAAACAAATCGGTGCAGTACTCTGCGTAACCACGGATAACATCTCCCTGCTCTTCCAGGGAAACGGTGATATCGCATAAAGTGGTTTTATGCGCCACTTCCTCGTATGCCAGGTGCAGATCGCCCAGTAACAATTCCGGTACCGGCGGTGTGTTCTGCAAAATGAACATGGTCTGGTATAGAGGGCTGCGGCTCATATCCCGGTCCTTCACCACCTGTTCTACTATTTTCTCGAAAGGCACCTGCTGGTGTTCATATGCATCCAGCGTTGTGCCTTTCACCTGCTGCAACAGGGAAATGAAAGAAGGATTATCACTGAGGTCTGTTCTTAATGCGACGGTGTTCAGGAAGAAGCCTATCAGGCCTTCTGTTTCCTGCTGCGTTCTGCCGGATACCGGCGAGCCCACACAAATATCGTCCTGGCCACTATAACGTTGCAGCAATACATTGTAGGCTGTCAACAGGGTCATGAACAGTGTCACGCCCTGCTCCTTCGACAACTGCTGCAATTTGCCGGTCAGGTCCTGGTCAAGCTGGAACCAGCTGATAGCGCCATTGAACTGTTGTACCGCTGGACGGGTGTAGTCCGCAGGTAGGTCTAACGGCGGCACGTTGCTCAACTGACGGTTCCAGTATGCCATTTTCTCTGCCAGCACCGCTCCGTCAAAACTATTACGCTGCCAGAGGGCATAGTCGGCGTATTGAATTTCCGGCTTCTCCAGTATGGGCGCACGTTTTTCGGCATAGGCACGGTACAGCTCCACCAGTTCCTTCACCAATATGGACATAGACCACCCATCACAGGCGATGTGGTGGATAGTGATCAGCAGCAAATGTTCATCTGCCGCCAGTGACAGCAGGTGCGCTCTGAGCATATGATCGCGGCACAGGTCAAACGGCGCATCTGCCAGGCTGCTCAACAGCTGCTTCAGGGCAGCTTCGTTTGACAACTCAGGTGTTGACGGTACCAGCGCCAGTTGCCACTGGTCTTTGTCCATAACATGCTGCCAGGCCACACCGTCTTTCGGGGCAATCACCGTACGTAATACTTCATGTCCGTTCACAATATTGCGAAGGGCAAACTCCAGTCCCTGTACGTCCAGGTTGCCGTGCAGCCGCAATATTACCGGCATATGGTAAGGCACGGTGCCCTGCAGCTGATCAATGAACCACAAACGTTCCTGGCTAAACGAAAGCGGAATATTGGCAGGCCTCGGTCCTGCCACCAGCGGCGGCAGGTGCGAACCTTTCTCCTGCTGTTGCAGGTATACCGCCAGCAAAGCAATGGTGGGATAGATGAAGAAGTCTTTCACCGTCAGCTCCACGTCCATGTCTTTGCGCACAGCGGCCACTACGCGGGTAGCCAGCAGGGAGTGACCTCCCAACTCAAAGAAATTATCTTCAATGCCTACGCGGTCCACTCCCAGCAGATGCTGCCAGATATCGGCCAGCCGTGCTTCTGTGTCGTTGGTGGGAGCTACATAGTTGATCAGGCGTTTACGTTGAATATCTTCCCATGCCGCCAGAAACTTACGGTCTACCTTGCCGTTGCCGGTCAGCGGTAATTTTTGCAAGGCCACGAAATCGGCTGGCACCATATAATCGGGCAAACGGTCCAGCAATTGCTGTTTGATATTTTTCTGCAAGGACTCGCAGATATCGGTGAACAGCGGAATGTTAGTTTTCACTGTGTCCGTAAAGCTGATACTGTTGCTGTAGGATTGTTCCACAAATCCGTCAAACGGATCACGCTCTATGAGGAGATTTACTTTCAGCGGATCTTCGTCCAGCAAAAAGCGGTAGCTGTAGCCCGCAGCGGTGGCTACATTCAATATTTCATTGACGGTGTGTGTGACCGCGTCCGGCGCGCTGATGTAATCAGACAGGTCGCCCACGTTGTTGCACAGGTTGTTTTTCAACGCATGCTCCAGCATCCGCTCTCTCCATACGCGGTGCCCGGGCACGTCCTGCAACGCTATCACCGGGATACGGTTCGTTAACTGGTCAATGATGCTGCTTTTGTCCGCAATAGCGTCCCACGGCTGCCAATCAGGCTGCAGCACGGGCTTTTCAATGCCTACGTGCATGATCACCGTATAACGGTAAAGGCTCAACTCATTGATATAGTCTCCCTGTTTCCAAACAATTTCCACATGGGTGATTTCCGGGAAACGGGTTTGCAAATGATAGAAATAGGCAGGAGAAAAACACAGCTCTTCTTCTTTTAACACCTCCTGGTCCACGCTCCATTCAAACTCGCGGACACTGGTTTTATCATGTAATTTGTCCAGTTGCAGCCGGCGTTTGAAAGAAGGCAGCAAGCGCAGGTCGCGCACGTCGCCCACTACAATGCGGCCTTTACCTTTTAACAGCGTAATGGCTTTTGCCAGCACATCCGTCATATAAGCGGCTCCCGGGAAATACTGCACAATTGAGTTTAAGATCACCAGGTCGATTTCTTCTTTTTCATCCAGGATGATTTCGTGCGCAGCGCACAGCTTCATCTCCGTATCCGGATAACGGCGCTCACCTTTGGCAATGCGGCGTAGTATCTGTTCTACCGACACACGGGAAAAGTCGGTACCAATATACCGCTCGATATGATCGGCAATCGGATAGAAGATCAACCCCGTACCAGATCCAATTTCCAGTACCCGCTTAGGTTTCAGCCCGATAATCAGGTTAGTGATATCATCCACCCACTGCTGCATGTTTTCTGCAGGGATAGGCCCGCTGGTGAAGCTGTCATTCCAACCGGTGATATTGAACTCTTCATCCAGGTCTTCTATCTCGTCTGTTTTACTGTAGGCCGTATCGTACAAAGCCCGCCAGCTGGCAATCTGCAACTGCGACAGCTCATATTCCTTCTGTTGCAGCGTTTCCTGTTCCGGTACATAATAGCTGACCAGCCGTTTTTCGCCGCTATGCTGTTGTTTTACCACTACGCAGCTGTCGCCTATTTCCGGCAGGTTGTTTAATACACGTTCTATTTCACCTGGTTCGATACGGTAACCGCGGATCTTCACCTGGTCGTCAATTCTGCCTGCGTAGGCAATGGTGCCGTCCGGCAGCCAACAGGCTTTATCGCCGGTGCGGTACCAGCGGCCGGGCGCATTCTCCAGCGTTACATATTTTTCTGCTGTTAGTTCTTCGTTGTTGACATAGCCTAATGAAACGCCGTCACCTCCTACGTAAATTTCACCGCTAACACCTACCGGCACCAGCTGTTTATTTTCATCCAGGATGCGGATACGGGTATTGGCCATTGGTGTACCGATGGGAACGGATATCTTTCCGGTTACATCATTCACTTCGTAGCAGGTGGCGGCCACTGTTACCTCTGTAGGGCCGTACATGTTCACCAGCTTGTCTTTTCCAAGTACGGCCAGCGCTTTCTCCAGATGCGGCAGCGAGGCCTTTTCACCGCCAAACAGAATTTTCCGCATAGGTTTCAGGCCCAGCACCTGGTTATCGACAAAGTTGTGGAACAAGGCCGTCGGGAAAAGCGCGATCGTAATTTTTTCCGCAGCAATGATCCTGGACAATTCGAATACATCTATCGCGGCATCGTCTTCCACCATGCATAAGCAGGCACCGTTGAGCAGCGTGCTGTAAATATCGAAAGTAGAGCCGTCAAACGCGTAGTTGGAGCATTGCAGCAGCCTGTCGCCAGGCTGTACTGATGTAGCCCCCCGGTCGAAGGCCAGGTTGATCAGGTTTTTATTGGTGATGGCGATCCCTTTGGGACGGCCGGTGGTACCAGAGGTATACATCACGTTCACGCAGGCATCGCCGGCAGTGCGTATACCCGGTGGCGTTACCGCGCTGTTACGCGCCGCAGTAATATCCAGTCCGGCTGTGAATGCAGCCATGCCTGAAGCGTTGAACAGCTCCCTGCTGGTATATAACAATGCGGCGATACCGGCATCTTCCATCATGCCATGGAGACGGTCTGCCGGGTAACCGGTATGAAAAGGCGCATAGGCATTGCCGCTTTTAAGGATGCCCCAGATACCGACAATCATCTCTATGCCGCGTCTTGACAGTAAAGCGATGGTATTACCGGGCTGAATACCTTGTTCCGCCAGGTAATTCGCCACCTGGTTGGCCTGCTCGTCCAGCTGTTTGTAAGTCAGCGTACGTTTGCCGAAAGTAACGGCCGGCGCGTCCGGAGAAGCAGCCACCTGTCCTTCGAAAATAGACACCACGCTTTCAGCGGACGGATAGAGCGTAGCGGTATCGTTAAATGACACCAGTAATTGATTCACTTCCGCTTCACTGAGCATGTTCAGCATACCGATAGGCTGCGCCGGGTTATCTACTGCCGATTGCAGCAGTACCTGGAAATGCGCTACCATACGCTGAATAGTGGCTTCACTGAAGATATCCGTGTAATATTCCACTTCCACTTCTATGCCATCGGGGCCTTGTTCCATGGACCAGGAAAGGTCGAACAGGCTGGTGGTACGCATGATTTTTTCATCCTGCATCGTCACCTCGCCCATTTTCAGTTCTTTGGTAGGCGGCACGTTCTGTAGTACAAAAACCACCTGGAACAAGGGGTTCTTACTGATGTCCCGCTCTCCCATCACGGCTTCCACTACTTTCTCAAACGGTACTTCCTGGTGCTCATAGGCATCCAGCAAAGTATTTTTCACCTGTTGCAGTAAAGAGGCAAAGTCCGGGTTACCGCCCAGGTCAGTACGCAGCACCAGTGTATTTACGAAGAAGCCGATCAGGCGTTCCATTTCTGTCCGCATCCTGCCGGCCACTACGCCACCGATGCTGATGTCTTCCTGCCCGCTATAACGGTACAACAACACTTTAAAAGCCGCCAGCAGCGTCATATACAAGGTAGCGCCGTGTTCCTGTGATAATTTCTCCAGCGCCGCGGTGAGCCGCTGAGGAATATGGAAAGTGACCAGCGCGCCGCGGGTGCTCTTTACCGCCGGGCGTTCATAGTCAGTTGGGAGGTTCAATAAAGAAGCGCCATCCAGTTGCTTTTTCCAGTAGGACAGCTGTTTGTCCAGCATATTGCCGGCCAAGTATTTACGCTGCCATACGGCATAGTCGGCAAACTGGATGTCGAGCGGCTCCAATACCGGTTCGCGGCCGGTGGCGGCAGCAGTGTATGCTTCGTTTAGTTCATTGACAAGAACGGCGGTAGACCAGCCATCGGAAGCAATGTGATGCATCACCAGCACCAGCAGGTATTCATCTTTCGCCAGCTGTATCAGGTGGGCACGCAACATATGATCGCGGAACAGGTCAAATGGCATCTGCACCAGCTCATCGATATACGCCTGTAAAACTGCCGCATCTTCATACCCGGAGGTGCCATCGATGATATCCAGCTCCCACTTGTCTTTTTCCAGGACACGCTGCCAGGCATGACCATCTTCCAGCCGGATAACAGTACGCAGCACTTCATGACGGTTCACCACTGTACGCAGCGCATAGTTCAGCGCAGCGACGTCCAGTTTTCCCTTCAGCCGCAATGCCGCAGGGATATGGTATTGCACGCTGCCTTCCAGTTGGTGAATGAACCACAAACGGTCCTGGCTAAACGACAAAGGAACGGGCCCGCTGTCGTTGGCACGGGCCTCCCTGATGCTACCGGAGAAATGTTTCTCCTGCACACCGGATTTATGTTTCTTAAAATATGCTATCAGTGATTGTTTGTTGTCCCTTAATCTATTGAGAAAACCAGCATCAATCTCTTTATCTTCGTCGGCTTCCACCAATAAATTATCATCTTCACAGGATACCCTGATTCCGCTACCGTGGGCCTCGTTCAACAGATCAATTATTTCGTTGAGATTAAAATCAAACATCGTGAATGGTTTAAAAAAATAGGATTATAGAATAATTTTTTTCTGTTTAGCAGTTGGAGCAGCCACCACCGGCATATTGACGCCGATATACTTCGCCAATGCAGCCACCGTTGTCAGCTGGAAGAAAGTCCGCACGGATACCTGCATCCCAAAATCTTCGTGTACTGTAGCGGCCAGGCGCATCACCAGCAGGGAGTGCATTCCGATTTCGAAGAGATTATCGTGTATACTTACCCGTTCTGTCTCCAGCAGCCGCGCACAAATAGCGGCCAGTTTTTCTTCCAGCGCATTCGTGGGTGCCACGTACAAGGCGGCAGACACCGGGCCCATATCTGATTCCGGTAATGCCTTCCTGTTGATTTTTCCATTCGCGGAAAGCGGCATTTCATCCAGTACCACCCATTGCGTGGGCACCATGTACTCCGGCAGTTTGGCTTTCAGGTATGCGAGCAGTTCTTCTTTATCGAAGTTTTCCTGCCCTACTACGTAACCTACTAATCCTAATTGCTGGTGCTGGTCTGCTTTGGTGATAACGACCGTCTGTTTTACCATCCCGCTTTTTTCTATCACCCTTTCAATTTCTCCCAGCTCGATGCGGTAGCCACGGATTTTCACCTGGTCGTCTATTCTGCCGAGGTGTACCAGCGTGCCGTCTGGCAGCCATTTGCCGAGATCGCCGGTGCGGTACATCGGTATATCGCCGTTGCCACGGAAGGGGTCTTTCACAAATTTTTCTGCTGTTAATTCCGGCCTGTTGAGATAACCGCGGCCTACGCCGATACCAGACACACAGATCTCCCCGGCCACACCAATGGGGCATAACTGCCGGGAGGCGTCCAGTACATAGATGTGCAGGTTTTGTATGGGCTTGCCTAAAGGCACATTGGCATGCTCCGGTGTTTCATACATAAAATGATGCGTAATATCATCGGAGGCTTCTGTAGGGCCATAGGCGTTCACCACAGGGACCGTATGGTAATTTTTATGCTGGAACCATTCCGCCAATAACTGCCGGGGAAGCGTTTCGCCCGTCACCAGCAGGTATCGCAGGTATTGGAGCGATACTCCTTTCACGGTGGCCAGTATGGCCGACAGGTAAGAAGGCACCACTTCCAGTATCGTCACCTTGTCCTTCTCCACGGCCTGCATCAGCTCCGTGGGCTGTAAAATGGTATCGGTGTCGTAAATAATCGTATAGCCGCCACATAACAAAGCGGAAAACATCTGCCAAACAGAAATATCAAAAGTAAAGGCAGCAGTGAAGGCGACCACGGAAGCAGCGTTCATCCGGAGATCATTTACTTTGGCATACAGGTGATTGAGCATGCCGGCGTGTTCGATCATGGCGCCTTTGGGCAAGCCGGTAGAACCGGAAGTATAGATCACATAGGCCAGTTGCGATGGCGCCGGCAATACCGGTAAGGCAGTGACCGGACAACTGTCGATGGCCGCACGCTCTTCGTCCAGGGAGATAATACGTACCAGCCCGGTTTGCGCCGGTTTGTGTTTGTCGGCGCTGCTGCTGATAACCACCTGCGCCTTGCTGTCGTTCAGCATATAAGCCACCCGGTCTTCCGGGTATGCAGGATCTATCGGCAGATAAGCGCCTCCGGCTTTCATAATGCCAAGGATAGCGATCACCATCTCCGGTGAGCGGTCTAAACAAACCGGTACCAGCGACGTATTATCTACGCCGGCCTCCCGCAGGTAGTGCGCCAGTTGATTGGAGCGCTCCTCCAGGGAGGCGTAGGTCAGCATCCGGTCTTTCATCACCAGTGCAGGCGCCGCAGGCGTGTGTTTGGCCTGCCCGCTCAACAGGTCGATCAATGTGCTATTGTGAGGAAAATCTACCGTAGTGTTGTTAAAAGTAACCAGCTGTTGCCGTTGTTCTTCTTCCGTCAACAGCGGCAAGGTGTTGATACGTGTATCCGGCGACGTGATAACGGCTTCCAGCAGCTGCATAAAATGCGTCATCAGCTGGGAGACAGTAGACTCGCGGAAAACATCGGTGCAGTACTCTACGTACCCTGTCAGCCCGTCGGCGCCGTCTTCCATAGACACCACGAGGTCAAACTGTGCCGTATTGTATTTCAGGTCCTCCCTGGCAACGCTCATATCGCCCAATTGAACCTGCTCCACCGCGGGGGTGTTCTGTAATTCAAACAGCACCTGGAACAACGGCGTTCTGCTCAGGTCACGGTCTGTGTTCACCGCCTCCACCACTTTCTCAAACGGAATATCCTGGTGGTCGTAAGCCGCCAGCGTGGTCTGTTTCACCTGTTGCAGCAAAGTGAGGAAAGAAGGATGCTGGCTCAGGTCACTGCGCAGCGCCAGGGTATTGACAAAGAAGCCGATCACACCGGCTACTTCTTCCTGTGTTCTGCCTGCAATGGAAGTGCCCACGCAGATATCGTCCTGGCCACTGTAGCGGTAAAGCAACACTTTAAATGCCGCCAGCAAAGTCATGAACAGCGTTACGTCCTGCTGCCGGGAGAACTGCCGGAGCTGCGCAGCGAAGGCCGGTTCCAGGGTGAACCGCTTTGACGCGCCCCTGGTGCTTTGAATAGCAGGACGCGAGAAATCGGCCGGCAGCTGCAATACTTCCACGCCTTCCAGCTGCTGTTCCCAGTAAGCCAGCTGTTTACGTAATTGTTCACTGTCCGCTATGCTTCGCTGCCAAACGGCATAATCGGCAAACTGAATGGGCAGCGGCGTCAGCACAGCCGCACGATTTTCGATATATGCGTTGTATAGTTCAGCGATATCATTCACCAGGATGGTCACCGACCAGCCGTCAGAAGAGATATGATGTAAGGTGATCAGCAAAATATGTTCATCTGCCGACAGGCGCACTAAACCAGCCCGCAACATATAATCTTTCGCCAGGTCAAAAGGCGCGTTGACCATGTCTATCAGCCGGTCCTGTAACAGCTCCGGCGAATCGTACATCTCGCCGGCCACCACGGAGAGCTGCCATCCATCTGCGGAAATAACCTGCTGGTAGGGTACGCCATGCTCCTGCCTGATGATGGTACGCAACGCTTCATGCCTGTCTACCACCGTATACAAGGCATGAGACAACGCCGCTTCGTTCAGCGTTCCCTTTAAACGTACCACCAACGGTACGTGATAGGCCACCGTGCCGTTCATCTGGTCAATAAACCACAAACGTTCCTGGCTAAACGCCAGCGGTGCCCGTTCAGGTCTTTTGCCGGCAACAATAGCAGGCCAGCCACTCTCTTTGTCTTTGCCAGCAAGGTGGGCTGCCATCGCAGCAATGGTGGGATACTGGAAAAACCGGGTAATACTCAGTTCTACGCTGAGGGTATTACGTATAGCCGTCACCACACGCGATGCCAGCAGGGAATGGCCTCCCAGCTCAAAGAAATTGGCATGGGTGCTGATGTCCTTCTTCTGTAAAAACCTTTCCCATATAGCGGCCAGTTGTTGTTCTGTTTCATTGGCCGGAGCGATATACGCTACCGTTTCCGGGTCGTCGCCCTCCAGCGCCCGCAACGCTTTTTTGTCGGCCTTGCCATTGGAGGTAAGCGGAATTCTTTCAAGCGGCACCAGGCGGGCAGGAATCATATAAGCCGGCAGCCGGCCTTTCAGGTATTCTGTCAGCGCAGCTTTATCAAAGTCGCCCTGCGGCACAATATAACCTGACAGGTATTTATCACCAGTGGCATTGACCTGCATCAGCACGACGGCCTGTTTAACGCCAGGATACTGTAGCAGCACGCTTTCTATCTCTCCTGGTTCTATACGGTGGCCATGTATTTTCACCTGGTCGTCAATACGTCCCTGGTAAACGATGGCCCCGTCTTCCTGCCAGCGTGCCAGGTCACCGGTACGATATAGTTTGGCGCCCGGGATATTGCTGAAAATATCAGCCACAAATTTTTCTGCAGTCAACGCCGGTTTATTCAGATAGCCACGGGACACGCCGGCACCCCCTACATATAGTTCACCAGTCACGCCTACCGGCTGCAACTGACCCTCACGGCTCAGGATATACGCCGTACGGTTGCCCAAAGGGTAACCAATAGGAATGGTTATACCGGGCGTTACGCTGTTGATATACCAGCGCAGCGAGAAACCGGTATTCTCCGTAGGGCCGTATACGTTAAGGACCTGTATTTCCGGGTATGCTGATTTGAATTTCCGGATATGTTCTTCCGATATCTTCTCCCCGCCTGTCATCAGGGCTTTCAATCCTTTAAAAACACTGATCTGGTCATCTACCAGCTGGTTAAACCAACTGGTGGTAAAGAACATTTTAGTAACACCGCGCTGCCGGATTTCCTGTTGAAGCAACTGGTTGTCCAGCATCTTTTTCTCCGGGCATAATACCAGGTGCCCGCCGTTCAGCAGCATGCCCCAGTATTCCACGGTGGTAGCATCGAAGGAAGGAGAGCCGGTAGATAAGATAACATCGGCGGCGCCCAGTTCCACGTAATCGCCGCCCATAGCCAGACTGGTCACGTTGCGGTGAGTTACCATCACACCTTTGGGCTGACCGGTAGAACCGGAAGTATAAATGATATAAGCCAGTGATTCAGGTGTAGTGGATACGGTAGGTGGAGGCGTGGCAACAAGCAGTTCCAGCACTTCGTCAACGCATATCAGCGTTGTACCCGGCACCTCTTCCCGCAACATAGACAGCTGTGCGCTGTTAGCAAGAATCAGTTCAGCCCGGGTATCTTCCAGCATATACCGGATACGCTCTTTGGGATACGCCGGATCTACCGGCACATATGCACCACCGGCTTTGAGTATGGCCAGTATGCTGACGATCAGTTGCACCGAGCGTTCCATACATAGTGGTACCATCGTCTCCTCCCGCACGCCTCTGTTGTACAGGTAAGCAGCCAGTTTATCAGACTGTTCCTGCAGTTGCCGGTAAGTGAGCTGTTCATCTTCAAAGCTAAGTGCAATAGCATCCGGCGCCAGCGCTACCTGCGCATCAAATAACGCGGTAATCGTTTTATCAGCCGGATAGGGAATAATGGAATCATTGCAGCGGAGTATCAACGCTTCTTTCTCGCTGTGGCTCAACATATCCAGCCGGCCAATGGTTTGCGTCGGGTCTTTCGCGATAGCGGCCAGCAACATTTCATAATGCGAAAACATTCTGCGGACGGTACTTTCGAGGAACAGGTCAGTGCTATATTCCAGGTAAATACTAATTCCTTCCGGACGTTCCTCTGCGATCCAGGTAAGGTCAAACAGGCTGGCGTTACGGGCCACCTGCTCTTCGGTAACCACTACGTCGCCTATACGCAGCGCTGGTATGGCCGGAACGTTCTGTAAAATAAATATGGACTGGAACAACGGGCTCCTGTTCATATTGCGTTCCTTCACCACGGCTTCCACTACTTTTTCAAAAGGAGCGTCTTCATGTTCAAAGGCTTCCAGCAAGGTGTTTTTCACCCGTTGCAACAAGGATAAGAAAGAAGGGTTTCCGCCGAGGTCCGTACGTAAAGCCAGTGTGTTGACAAAAAATCCGATCAGCGGCTCCAGTTCAGTGCGCATCCTGCCGGCGGCAGCACCGCCTACACAAATATCATCCTGGCCGCTGTAACGATACAATAGCACCTTAAATGCCGCCAGCAGCACCATATACAGCGTAGCGCCCTCCTGTCGGGCCAGTTGCCGCAAAGAGGCGGAAAGGGCATTGTCTATATTGAATACCAGGAATGCGCCCCTGGTACCGGCCACCGCCGGACGTTCCAAGTCCGCAGGCATTTCAGCCATGGTCGCGCCTTCCAGTTTATCTTTCCAGTAGGCGATCTTCTGGTCCATCACGGCGCCTGACAGATAATTACGCTGCCACACGGCATAGTCGGCATATTGTATGTCCAGTGGCGTATAAACAGGATCACGCTTTTCTGCAAAAGCGCTGTACCCTTCCATCAGCTCGTTGATCAGTACAGAGGAAGACCATCCGTCCGAAGCGATGTGGTGCATGATCAGCACCAGTACGTATTCTTCTTTGGTGAGGGTGATCAGGTGGGCACGCAACATATAATCTGCTGCCAGGTCAAATGGCCGGCTGATCAGTGCGGTGATGCGTTCCTGCAAGGCGGCACTGTCTTTCGTATAACCGGCGCCGTTGATGTGGTCCAACTGCCAGGTGTCACCGGTTATGGTTTGCTGCCAGGTACCTTCTTCATCAGCGTTGATAACGGTACGCAATATTTCATGCCGGCATACAATGCTGCGCAGGGCATGTTCCAGCGCCGCTGTATCCACAGCGCCCTGTAGTTTTAATACGGCAGGCACGTGATATTGCACGGAGCCTTGCAACGCATCGATGAACCATAAACGCTCCTGGCTAAACGAAAGCGGCGTGCGCTCACCCGCTTTCCGTTCCGTCGCCCGGATCTTTTCCGTAACGGGCGCTATGGCCGCGGTATCCACTGATGCCTTAAAGTAAGCCACCAGCTGCGCCTTGTTTTCCTTCAGGGTTTGCAGGAAAGCAGGCGCAAATTGTTGCTGCTGATTTGTTTTCAACACCAGCTCTTCTCCGTCCAGGGAGAGGCTTATTCCCAGGTCCTGTGCCTGTTCCAGTATCAGGACCACCTCCGACAAATTAAAACCCGGCATATACTTAATTAGTTAAATGATGAGAGAAAAAAGCCGTTACAACCTCATTTCCTGTAATCCTTCTGACGTTTCCGGTACCGCCGCCTGGCTGATTTTGATGTAAGCCGCCAGTGTTTTGATGGTGGTTAACCGGAAGAATGTACGGACGGATATATGCAATCCGAATTTTTCCTGTACAGCCGCTGAGAAGCGCATCACCAACAGGGAGTGCATGCCTAAGCCAAACAGGTTATCGTTGATGCCTACACGGTCTGTTTCGAGCAGTTTTTTGCAGATATCTTCCAGCACTTCTTCTATTTCATTGCCCGGTGCTTCGTATGGTGTCTGCACGACCTGTATGTCCGCCTCCGGCAATGCTTTTTTATCTACTTTTCCATTAGGCGTCAACGGGAGTCTGTCGAGCGTAACGAGTTGTTCAGGGACCATATATTCCGGTAAACGTTCTTTCAGATAAGCCACCAGCGCGTCGCGATGGTAGTCATCACCTGTCACGATGTAGCCGACCAGGCGTTTAGGGCCGCCGGTATCATCCCCTTTCGCCAATACTACGGCAGCCTTCACGCCAGGGTACTGTTGCAGTGTGTTTTCAATTTCACCCAGCTCGATCCGGTAACCGCGTACTTTCACCTGTTCATCTATTCTGCCCAGCATCTCGATGCTGCCATCAGGCAACCACCGTCCCAGGTCACCGGTGCAGTACATGCGTACCGTGCCATCTGCATGGAAAGGGTCTTTGATAAACTTCGCTGCCGTTTTCTCCGGGTCGTTCAGATAACCCCTCGACACGCCAATACCGGAAACACAGATCTCTCCGGCCACGCCAACAGGGCATAGCTGCCGCGCATTGTCCAATATGTAAATGCGGAGGTTCTGTATGGGCTTGCCCAGCGGTACGTTATTACGGGCGGGCGCTGCATACATGAAATGATGCGTAATATCATCAGATGCCTCCGTAGGGCCGTAGGCGTTCACCACCGGGATAGTGCCGTAGGAGGTATGGTTAAACCATTTCGTTAACACAGCCTGGCTGACCGGCTCTCCCGTCACCAACAAGTACTGAAGGCTGTCCAGCGGAGCGGGGTTATCTTCCATCAGGATGGTGGCCAGATAAGAAGGCACCAGCTCCAGCACGGTAACGCCATCACTGCTGAGACAGCGTAACAACGCGGCCGGATGATGGATCTCCGCTTCCGTATAAACCACCGTACGTCCGCCGCTCAATAAAGGCGAGAACATCTGCCAGACAGAGATATCGAATGTATAAGATGCAGTATAGGCCATAATGGTATCAGCATCCATCTTGAGATCATTTACCTTGGCAAATAAATGATTCAGCATACCGGCATGTTCCACCATTACGCCTTTAGGCCTGCCGGTTGAGCCGGAGGTATAAATAATATAGGCGAGATCGTTAGGGGCGGGCGCGGTAAACAACGGCGTTACCGCCTGCGCGTCCAGCGTAGCGGCATCTCCATCCATCAGGAAAGTGTTCAGCACCGTGATGTCGCTTAATTTTTCACTGCCGTAGTTGCTGCTAACGATCAGCGAAGCATTACAGTCGTCAAGGATGTAACTGATCCTGGCAGCCGGATATTCCGGGTCAACAGGCACGTAGGCCGCACCTGCTTTCAGGATGCCCAATATGGCGACGATCATGTCCGCAGAACGTTCCAGGCAAACAGGCACCAGCGAATTGCCGGTGATGCCCTCCCCTGCCAGGTAATGCGCCAGCTGGTTGGAACGCTCGTCCAGCGCTTTATAGCTCAGCACCGTATCCCCGGCGATGACAGCCGGCGCGCCGGGCGTAATGGCAGCCTGGGAGACAAACAGGTCTATAAACGTTTTATCCTGCGGAAACGCTACGGTCGTGTTGTTAAAATCAATCAATAACTGCTGTTCTTCTTCCTGCCGCAACATCGGAATAGAACCGATGTGCGCGGCCGGCAGCTGCACAACAAACTGCAACAGCTGCTCGAAGTGCTTCACCAGTCGCTGAATACTTTCTTCCGTGAACAGGTCCACACAATATTCTATGTAACCGCTTAAGCCGTCAGCATCTTCCTGCATGCAGCAGCTGAGGTCAAACAGGGTAACGGTATGCGGAATTTCTTCCTGTGTGATATGCAGTTCTCCTAATTTCAAATCAGGAGCGTCCGGCATATTAAAGAGCTCAAACATGACCTGGAACAAGGCCGTCCTGCTCATGTCCCGGTTTTTCTCCACCAGCTCCACTATTTTTTCGAAAGGCGCGTCCTGGTGGTCGTAGGCGTCGAGGGTGGTTTCTTTTACCTGCTGCAACAGCGTGATAAACGTAGGATTATCACTCAAATCGCTGCGCAGCGGCAGGGTATTGACAAAGAAACCGATTAGTCTCTCCACTTCCTGTTGCGTTCTGCCGGCGATGGTAGTGCCTACGCAGATATCATCCTGGCCGCTGTAGCGGTACAGCAACACTTTGAAAGCCGCCAGCAGCGTCATGAACAGCGTGGTGCCTTGTTGCTGCGACAATACCTGCAACTGGTCACGCAGTTCCCTGTCCAGGCGGAAGCGGCTGATAGCTCCGCGCGTGCTCTGTATCGGAGGACGCGAAAAATCTGTTGGCAGCTGCAATACGTCCACTCCCGACAGTTTCTCCTGCCAGTACACCAGCCGTTTTCTTAAAGCAGCACCTTCGAGGTGCGTGCGTTGCCAGATGGCATAGTCAGGGTATTGGATGTCCAGGGCAGGCAGGTGTGCCGCGCTGCCCGTGCTGTACGCACGGTACAACGTGATAAGCTCGTCCACCAATATCGATACCGACCACCCATCGGAAGCAATATGGTGCATCACCAGCACCAGTACATGCTCTTCTGCCGACACCCGCAGCAAATGCGCGCGCAGCATAAAATCATGGGCCAGGTCAAACGGTTTATATACCAGGCTGGTAATATAGTCCTGCAAGGCTGCGGCGTCTTCGCTTAAAGCGGCATCGTCCACTACCGCCAGCTGCCACTGGTCTTTGTCCAGCAGCTGCTGGTACGGTTTTCCCTGCGTTTGCCTGATGATGGTGCGCAGCGATTCATGGCGGTGTACGATCTGCCCAATGGCATGTCCCAGCGCGGCATTGTCCAGCACGCCTTTCAGCCTCAACACGACCGGCATGTGATAAGACACGCTGCCTTCCAATTGATCGATAAACCACAGGCGTTCCTGACTGAACGACAGCGGAATTTGTGCGGGCCTTTCTGCCGCGAAGAGCGCAGGCAGTAGCAGCCCTTTATGTTGCAGTTGCAGGTAGGCGGCCAGTGAAGCGATAGTAGGATGCAGGAAAAAGTCTTTTACGGTCAGCTCTGCTTCCATCTCTTTACGGATGGCAGATACCGCACGGGTAGCCAGCAGGGAGTGCCCGCCCAGCTCAAAGAAATTATCCTGCGTGCCGATACGTTCCAGGCCCAGCAGGCGTTGCCAGATATCGGCCAGCTGTTGTTCGGCAGCGGTGACCGGCGCCTGGTAATTCAATATGCGTTTGCGTTGTATAAATTCCCATTCCGTTAAAAACCGGCGGTCCACTTTACCGTTGCTGGTCAACGGTAACAGCTGCATGGGCACAAAAGCGAAAGGCACCATGTATTCCGGCAGCCTTTGTTGTAACTGCGCCCGGATATCTTTCTCCAATACTTCGCAGATATCGGGGAACAGGGGGATATTGGTTTTTACACCGTCGGTGTAACCGGCGGACTTGCTGTAGGATGGTTCCACAAAACCGTTGAACGGCACTTGTTCCAGCAGCAGGTTTATTTTAAACGGATCTTCGCTCAGCAGGAAACGGTAATGATAACCGGCGGCTTTAGCAGCGGCCAGTATCTCGTTCACCACTTTGGTATCATCGTCCGGCGTCAAAATATAGTCTGCCAAATCGCCCACCTGGTTAACGCTTCTGTTGGAAAGCGCCTGTTCCAGCAGTCTTTCTTTCCACAGCCTCGGGTTAGGCACATGCTGCAAGGCAATACGGGGCTGACCGGCAACTAAGCGGGACAAGACACTGTGTTTATCGGCTATTTCGTCCCATGCCTGCCATTGCGGCTGCAGCACCGGTTTTTCTATATCTAGGTGCAACACTACGGTGTAGCGGTAAAGCGTCAGTTCATTGATATAATCGCCCTGTTTCCATTGAATGTCCACATGGGTAATTTCCGGGTACAATGATTGCAGCTGGAAGAAATAAGCGGGCGAAAAACACAGCTCTTCTTCTTTCCATACTTCCTGGTCCACATTCCATTCGAATTCGCGGAGGCTGGTTTTGCTCTGCAGCTTGTCCAGCTGCAGCCGGCGTTTGAAAGAAGGCAGTAAACGCAGGTCTCTGACGTCCCCGATCACGATATGCCCCTTCCCTTTCAACAGGGTAATGGCGTTGTCCAGCACATCAGACATGTACTGCGCGCCCGGGAAATATTGTACAATAGAGTTCAGGATCACGGTATCAATGGTGGTGCCTTCCTCCAGCGTCACTTCATGCGCTGCACATACCTTCAGCACGGTGTCAGGATAGTGGCGCAGGCCTTTGTCGATGTGTTGTTGCAGCTGACGGGTAGACACCTGCGAGAAGTCGGTGCCAATATATTTTTCGACGTGACCGGCCAGCTGGAAATAAATCAGGCCGGTACCGCATCCTATTTCCAGTACATTACGCGGGTTGGTGGACAGTACCACGCCGGTAATATCTTCCAGCCAGCTACGCATGTTCTGCGCCGGTATGGCTTCGCCGGTGAAACTGTCGTTCCAGCCGGTGATGTTAAATTCCCCGTCGAGGTCTTTTACTTCATCGGCTTTGCTGTAAGCTGTTTCATACAGTTCTTTCCAGGTGGCCACCTGTTGCAGGTACAGTTCCTGTTCTGTGCGGAGCACGGCCTGCTGGTCGGGCACATAATAGCTGACCAGCTTTTTGTCGGCCGCCTGTTGTTCTTTAACCACCACGCAGCTGGCAGCCACTGCTTCCAGGTTGTTCAGCGCTCTTTCTATTTCACCGGGTTCTATCCTGTAGCCGCGCATTTTAATCTGATCGTCCATGCGTCCCAGGTACTCCACTGTGCCGTCCGGCAGCCAGCGGGCACGGTCACCGGTGCGGTACAACCGGGCGCCGCGTTGTTCGCTGAAGGGGTCTGTCACAAATTTCTCTGCTGTTAATTCAGGTTGATTCAGGTATCCGCGGGAAACGCCGGCGCCGCCCACATACAGCTCTCCCGGTGTGCCTACCGGCAACAGTTGCATGGCGCTGTCCAATACATAGGCGGTACGGTTGGCCAACGGACGGCCGATAGGAATACTCTTGCCCGGTACCACCGCGGTGATATTCCAGGTAAGGGAGAAAGTGGTATTTTCCGTAGGGCCGTAACCGTTAATGATCTGTGTAGCAGGATAAGCCGCGCGGAATTTACGGATATGTTCCTCTGATAATTTTTCGCCGCCTGCCATCACTGCGGTCAGTCCTTCAAAAATAGAGATATCGTCATCCACCAGTTGATTAAACCAACTGGCGGTAAACCACATTTTGGTCACGCCCCGCTGACGGATCTCCTGTTTGAGCAACTGGTTGTCCAGCAGCCTTTTTTCCGGACATAATACCAGTTGTCCGCCATTCAGTAACATGCCCCAGTATTCGATGGTAGTGGCATCGAAAGAAGGAGAACCGGTAGACAGTAAGGTGTCTTCTCTGCTCAATTCTACGAAGTTGCCGCCACGGGCCAGGCTGGTCACGTTGCGATGGATCACCATAGCGCCTTTGGGCCGGCCGGTAGAACCGGAAGTATAAATAACATATGCCAGCGAATCCGGGTCTGTCTTCACGACCAGGGGATGCGCCGGCATAGCGGCCAGTAAATCCAGAATATTATCTACAAAAATCAGGGTCGCGTGTTCCGCTTCCGCTGCCAGCAACGCCTGTTGGTCGGTAGTGGTCAGCACCAGTTTGCTGGCGGTATCATGCAACATATAGGCAATACGGTCTTTAGGATAAGCCGGGTCAACGGGCACGTAGGCGCCGCCGGCTTTCAGGATACCGAGGATGCTCACGATCAGGTGAATGGAACGTTCCATGCATAGCGGCACCATCGTCCCTTCTTTCACGCCCTGTTTACGGAGGTAATGGGCTATCCGGTTCGATTGTTCTTCCAGTTCCCGGTAAGTAAGCTGTTGTTCTCCGAAAGACAAGGCGATGGCGTCCGGCGCATGGGCCACCTGCTCTTCAAACAAGGCGGTAATCGTTTTATTGACCGGGTAAGGCACTACATTGTCGTTGAAGGTCACCAGCAGCTGATGCGTTTCTTCCGCGCTCAGCATTTTCAGTTCTCCTATAGCGGTGACCGGGCTTTGTACGGCAGCTTCCAACAGCGCCATATAATGCTGTATCATTCTCCGGATAGTGGCTTCCTGGAATAAGTCTATGCAATATTCCACTTCCAGCGCAATGCCGTCCGGTCTTTCTTCCACGGTCCAGAAGATATCAAACAGGCTGGTGCTGCGGATAACTGGTTCAGTCGTCATAGCGGCTTCGCCTAAACGTAGTTCAGACATCAGCGGGATATTCTGCAACGTGAACATCACCTGGAACAACGGATTTTTCCGGATGTCCCGCTCGCCCATCACTTCCATCACCACCTTTTCAAAAGGCACTTCCTGGTTATCGTGGGCATCAAACAACGTATTCTGCACTTCTTTCAAAGCAGCGGCAAAGGAAGGATTGCCACTGAGATTGCTGCGGAGCGCGAGGGTGTTCACGAAAAAGCCCAGCAACGGTTCCAGTTCCACCTGTGCCCTGCCGGCGGTAGCGCATCCGATGCAGATGTCTTCCTGCCCGCTGTAACGGGACATCAATACTTTCAGGGCAGTGAGCAAGGTGGTGAAAAGGGTAACGCCCTGCTGCTGTCCCATTTTCTTTACCCGGGCGGACAAATCCTTGTCCAGCTGCATGTAGATCACAGCCCCCCGGGTGCTTCTCACTACCGGACGTTCAAAATCCGTAGGCAGCTGTAGCAGGGTAACGCCTTCCAGTTTTTTCTTCCAGTAGGCCAATTTCTGCGCTACCAGCGGTCCCTGTAAAAAGCGGCGCTGCCATAAAGCGTAGTCCGCATATTGAATTTTTAATGCGGGCAGCTCCGGCTGACGGCCGGCCTGCCGCGCATTGTATATTTCTATCAGTTCCTGGAAAAAGATATGTGCAGAGGAATCATCAAAAACAATATGATGTATGACCAGCACCAACACATGCTCCGCGTCTGAAATACGGACCAGGTATGCCTTCAGCATATTGCCTTCAGACAATTTAAAAGGCGTGTTCACCAGGCCGGCAATATACGTTTGCAGCGCCGCCGCGTTATGCTGGTACAACGGGTCGTCTATTTCCTCGAGGTGAAAGCTGACCGATTCCTGTATCTGTTGATAGGTATGACCATCTTCCTGGTCAATGTTGGTCCGTAATATTTCATGGCGGTCCACGATATACTGCAACGCGTACGCGAGCGCGTTTTTATCCAGGCGGCCTTTCAGTCTGGAAATAGCCGGCAGGTTGTATTGCACGCTGCCTTCCAGCTGGTCGATGAACCACAGGCGTTCCTGGCTGAAGGACAACGGGATGCGGGAAGGCCGCTCCTGTTTTTCAATGACGGTGGGCAATACATTCAGCACGGCTGCCGGCACTGGCGCGGTGTGTTTTTTAGTAGCGGCGATTTTCGGTAAAAAACCGGCCTGCTGTAATTCGGTGATGGTGTCTCTGAAACATTTTTCGATGAAGTCAATATCATCGTCGGTATGCGCCGCAGAGAGGAAACAGGTTTTACCTTCCCATATATATACGCCTTTTTCCAGCAGATGGTAGAAGAAAAGGTCCATGTTACCGGAAATGGAGAAATAAAACAGGGAGCCAAAGTGGTTCACTTTGATGGGCACCTGGTTATCATCGAGCAGTTTGGTGATATTGCCGATCAGGCGGCTGGTGCGCATATTCAGCTTTTCCTGCAAAGCGGGGCCTTGCCTTTCCAGTTCCCCTAAAACGGCCAGGGAAGCCACCATGCTCAACGGATGTTTACAGAACGTACCAGCCAGGAAAGTAGTTTCCGCTTTGGGATAGGAATCATCTTTATAGTTCCACAGCCCGCCGTCAAAAGCCTGCATACACCAGTCCTTGCCGGCAATGATGCCGATGGGCATACCGCCGCCGGCGATCTTGCCGTAGGTGACCATGTCTGCGCGAATACCAAAATGGGCCTGTACTCCGCCCGGGTGAACACGGAAACCGGTAATCATTTCATCAAAGATCAGGATGATTTTTTCCTGTTCTGTCATGGCACGCAGTTCCTGTAACAGCGCTTTGGGCTGATAGCCCGGCCTTCTGCTCTGAATGGGTTCCACCAGTACGGCCGCCAGTTCGTGTGCATGCGCACGGATCTGCTCCACCACATTGGGATTGAGGTAATCGAATACCAGTACGTCGGCCACCATGTTGGGGATAACGCCCGGCGCAATGGGGATGCCAATGCGGTCATGTTCGATATCCTCCACCATGGCCAGCGTACCATCAAAATAGCCGTGATAGGAACCGAGGAAAATAGCGATCTTCTTTTTACCACTGGTGGTACGGGCCAGTCGCATGGCAGACATTACCGCTTCGGTGCCCGAGTTGTGGAAGCTCACCCTGTCCATGCCCGTGAGCCTGGCAATGCGGGTGGCCACTTCTCCCGCCAGGTAGGTCTGCGGCCCAAGCTGGTAGCCTTTCTCCAGCTGCCGGTGAATAGCTGCCGTCACTATCTCGGGGCGATGGCCTAATAAGTTGACACCAAATCCCATGGTCAGGTCCACATATTCATTTCCGTCCACGTCAGTCATTTTTGACCCGAGAGAAGACTCGGCCACAATGGGATATACCATTTCTTTGGTCGCAAAGCGGAAGCCGGCGGATACGCGGTTGTCCGCCAGTACCGGGCGGTACTTCTCCGTAAGCGCCTTGGAGGTTTTGGTTTTGGTAGTGTATTTTTCAATAAACGCGTTCAGGTAGGCCTGTTGTTCCGGTGGCAACTGTTGTCCCGGTTTGGTTTCTATTTTCGGGAAAATAGACATGCCTTTTTTAGGCGCAGCAGCGGCAGTATTGGCCTGTGGCGCTGGTGCTGCCACAGGATGCCCGTTCGCAGCATGACCATTCGCGGCATGACCGTTGCCATTGTTATGAACAACGGCCGGCGGCATGCCCTGCGACATCCATTGAAACTGTTGCGCAATAACGCTTAGTTGTTGCTGCATCAGCTGCACCGTGTCCTGGATAACGTTATACCCCCCGGGCGCTTGCACCTGCGGGGCAAACGCGGGTGCAGGCAGCGGAGCTGGCGCAGGAGCAGCAGGCGGTGTTGCGGCTGCTGTTACCGGAGCTACAGGAGCTGTTTCCACCGGCATACTATCGGCCGTTACAAACACGGTGGCATGTTCCGCGATATACTCTGCCATCAGCTGGATAGAAGTCAGTTCTTCAAAGATCAGCCGCATGGAAAAACTCAATCCATATTCATTTTCTATTTTTCTCACCAGGCTGGCCATGATGAGGGAATCCGCTCCCTGCGAGAGGAAGGGCACGTGCACGTTTAGTTCCTGCGAGGGTGACATCTTCAGCAACCTGCGCAGATTGTCTGCCAGGTATTCAGCGATATATCCGGCACTATTGGGAAGTAAATGATCTTTGTGACTCATGGGCGTGTTTTTAGGGATGGTTATTTCCGCTACTGCAGGTAAACTTTCTTTCGGCTGACGATTCTTTTTTTCTATCCAGTAGCGTTCGCGTTGGAATTGATAGGTAGGCAAAATGGCTTTATGAGGGGCACCGGCAGCATAAAATGTCTGCCAGTTGATATTAATTCCTTTTACATGCAACGCCATCAGGGCATTGAGCATGGTCGTCCAGGACGAACGTCCTTCTCTCATCACCGGCAGCAAACGATGTTCTTCATATTTCAGCGTCAGTTGCGCCATCGACAAAAGCGTGGGCTGTGGTCCCAGCTCCATCAGGTTAAATTCACCCGTTTCTTTTATCGTTTGAATGCTTTGCGAGAACAGCACCGGCCAGAGGATATGTTTGCCCCAGTAGGCGGCGTCCGTCACTTCTTTGCCGGCAATAGCGCCTGTCACGTTAGATACCAGCGGAATTACCGGTACATGGTAATGCACACCGGAGGCTATTTGATGGAACTCTTTGAGCACCGGTTCCATCAGCGGAGAATGGAAAGCGTGCGACACCTGCATTTCCCGGCTACCTATACCGGACTGTTTCAATGTTTGCGTCACGGCACGCACGGCAGGCGTCTTTCCGGAAATAACTGTCAGCTCCGGCCCGTTGATTGCCGCAATAGCGATGTCGTTGCCATATGGCCGGATAGCTGCTGCTACGCTGACAGCCGTTGCAAACACCACGACCATGCTGCCTTCTTCGGTGACGGCGTTCATCAGCGCAGCCCTTGCAGTGATGAGCGCCAGGCCGTCGTACAGGCTGAACACGCCTGCCGCATAGGCCGCTGCGTATTCACCGGCGCTATGCCCCAATACGATGTCAGGCGTAACGCCCCATGACTTCCACACTTCTGCCAGCGCACATTCTACGGCAAACAAAGCCGGTTGGGTGAAAACAGTTTGCCGTAACAGGCAGTTGGCTTCTTCTTTATCCTTTTTATAGAGCAGGTCTGTCAGCGAGAAAGGCCACGTTTTTTTCAGAAAAGCATCGCAGTCATCTATCACGCGTTTAAATACCTCGTTGTGGTCATATAGTTCGCGGCCCATGTTCCAGTATTGGGCGCCTTGTCCGGTGAACAACCACGCGATTTTGCCGGGCGACCGCAGGGCATCTCCGGTGTGTACGCTATGCTCCCCCCTACCGGCAACATAGGCCTTCAACTGACCAGCAGCATCTTCTCCGGACACAGCCTGCCAGGCCATCCGGTAAGGGTGGGCATCACGACCGGTGGCCATGCTCCGGGCAATAGCGCCGATGGTGTCTGTGCTGTGAGGCAGGAAAGCGATATATGCTGACACCATCGCCTGCAAGGCAGCCGGTGTTTTGGCCGACAGCAGCAAAGGATAGGCCGGCAACGTTTTTTCTTCGGGAGCTGTCACTGTCAGCGCTTCTTCCAATATCATATGCACGTTGGTACCGCTCAGGCCAAAGGCACTGACAGCCGCTCTCCGGGGCAACGCCGCAGCAGGCCACGGCGTGAGGATATCTGTCACCTTCACGGCCATATCCTTCCAGGGGATAAACCGGTTAGGCGTATTAAAATGAAGACTCGCAGGAATCTGGCGGTGTTGCAGGCTTAGTACGGTTTTTATAAAACCGGCGATGCCCGCCGCCGCCTCCAGATGCCCGATATTTGATTTCAGGGCACCCACCAGCAAAGGCGTTTCCTTTTTACGGGAGCGGCCATATACAGCGTTCAGGGCCAGTACTTCTACCGGGTCACCAAGACGGGTACCTGTTCCATGTGTTTCGATGTATTGTATGCTGCCGGCATCCACGGCGGCATTCTTCAGTGCCTTTTCTATCAGCTGCTGCTGCGCGATACCATTGGGTGCTGTCAGGCCATTGCTTTGCCCGTCGTGGTTGACGGCGCCGCCCTTTATCACCGCGAGGATATTATCCCCCGCTGCCAGCGCATCTTCCAGCCGTTTCAGCACCACCACGCCGGCGCCCTCTCCCCTCACATAGCCGTCCGCGTTATCATCAAATGTTTTACACTGCCCCGTTGGGGAAAGTGCTTTCATGCGGCATAATTTGATCGTCGTGTCCGGCGACAGCATCAGGTTCACGCCACCGGCCAGCGCCAGGGAACACTCTTTGCGCAACAGGCTCTGTGCCGCCTGGTACACGCTCAGCAGGGAAGACGAACAGGCCGTGTCCAGCTGCAGCGCGGGGCCGTGGAAATCCAGCAGGTAAGCGATCCTGCCGGCGGCAATGCTTCTTTCGATACCCAGACCGGTAAATACATCTTCGTAGTAGGTCACATCGCTGTTATCACGGATCACCTGCTGATAATCATCTGTGCTCATGCCTACAAAAATGCCGCTGTCCGTGCCTCTCAGGGAGGACGGCGCAATGCCGGCATGTTCCAGCGCTTCCCAGCAAACCTCCAGCAGCAGCCGCTGCTGCGGGTCCATCGCCGCCGCCTCTTTGGGGGAAATACCGAAAAACAACGGATCAAACTGGTCAACGTTTTCAATAAAACCACCGTGACGGGTATACATTTTACCGGGCGCATCTTCCCGTTGATCGAAATAAGCGGATATGTCCCAGCGGTTGTCCGGCACTATGCTCACCGCATTGCGGGATGATCTTAACAACTCCCACATCGCTTCAGGCGAGTTCACATTGCCCGGAAAACGGCAACCGATGCCCACAACGGCCAACTGATTACCGGCAGGCGTTGTCTGCGGTGCTATATGTTTATTTTCCGGCAACGGGAGCGCCATTCCGGCGAAATGCGTGGCCAGGCTTTGTACGGTGGGATAATTGAATACCACGGTATTTTCCACCGGCATATGCAGAAAAAGTTCCAGGTCGGCCGCCAGTTGCACGGCCAGTATGGAAGTAAGGCCATATTCAGCAAACGTCCTTTGGGCCCCCATTTCTGCCGGCGTAGTATGCAAATGCTGTATCAGCCAGGCCTGCAGCCATTCCTTCACACGGGACAACGTATGTACGTTGACGGTAGTAGCCTCCGCTACCGGCAGGGTAGCTACCGCTTCTGCCGGGGCGACAGCTTTCTCTGCGGCGGCTATTTCTCCGATCGCCTCGTTGTAAGCGCCTTTGATATATTCTTCAACAAATAAATGTCTCCTTACTTTTCCGCTGGTGGTCTTGAAGATCTTCCTCACCGGAATTACCTGTTTCACTTCCAGTCCCAGCCGCGACGCCACAGTTCTTTTCACCAGTGATATCATGGGCAAAAATTTCTCCGCAGACATTTTATGCACCACAAAAACAACGATGGATTCTGATCCATTGGCCTCATCAGGGATGCCACAGGCCACTACTTTACCGGTATCAATTTCGTCCAGCGTTTCTAAAGTATGCTCTATATCATGCGGATATACGTTGCCGCCATTCACGAAAATGATGTCCTTTACCCTGCCCATGATATACAACACATCGTTCAGCACAAACCCGGTATCGCCGGTGTTCAGCCAGCCATCCTTGAAGGTGCTTTTGCTGGCAGCGTCATTGTTGTAATAGCGACCGGCCACACAAGCGCTTTTCACCCAGATAACGCCGGCATGGCCGGCAGGCAGTGCAGTGCCTTTCTCATTGGCGATCCGCAGCTGAAAATCACCTATCAGGGTACCCACGGCCACCACTTCGAGGGTGTCTGCCGCTGGCTTCTTCTCCAGGGCATTGGTAATATCTTTCCCGATCGTCAACGCTTCCCTTTTCACAAATACGCTCTGGAAAGGCACATCCGCCTTGGGGAACGTGATTTCCAGCGTGGCCTCCGCCAGCCCGTATACTGCGCGCATGGCCATCGGATTGAGCTTATAGGCCGCCATCCTCTCGTTGAAAGTTCTCGCCAGGCTGGCTGAAATAGGCTCGGCGCCATTCAGGATGATCCTTAAAGAAGACAGGTCTAAACCTTCTCCTTTCTCTTCTGAAAAATGATTTAAATAATATTTATACCCGAAGTTGGGAGAACAGGTGATGGTAACGCGGTAATCAGAGGCTTTCTGCAGCCATAACAACGGATGCCTGATGAACAGGTCCGTAGGCATGATGTATTGTTGTATGCCCGCCGCCAGCGGATTAAGATGGTAGCCAATTAATCCCAGGTCGTGGGTAAGCGGCATCCAGCTCAGAAAGATATCATCGTCGGTGCATTCATAGGCTTCCAATACTGCGGAGATATTGGCGATCAGGTTGCGGTGCCGGAGCTCCACACCTTTGGGATTGCCGGTAGAACCGGAAGAAAACTGGAGAAACGCGATATCGTCCGGTGTAACATTTACCGGTGTTCCCGCCGGGAAATTGTCTTTGTTTTCATCCAGGAACAGCACCTGGTCATAAAAAGTGCGGTCGGCAGCGCCATCACTATAATCCTGTTTGCACAACTTTTCATAATGCGCAGGCGTGGTAACGATGTAAGGGTTTTTAAGATATGCCCTTATCTTATACAGTTTTCTGGCATTTTCGCTGTAATGCGTAACAGAAACCGGTACAGGTATGATCCCTCCTAAAATACAGGCCCAGAAATACTGAATAAACTGCTGGCTGTCGTCCAGCTGCAACACCAGTTCATCACCGGGTTTCAATCCTTTATGTTGTAAATATCCCAACAGCTGCAAAGCGTCCTGGTACAACTGATGATAGGACAGGAAATTGGTCCTGTTAGCTGCTACTATAAAACTGACGCCTTTATCGCGTTGATCTTTCTGGTTAATCAGCAGCTCAGACAGGGTCTTCGAGGACAGCTCTTTTCTCATTTGTGCTCAGTTATTTGTTCAGTAAAAACAATGATTTAACCTGTAGAAAGATGGGACCACCACCTCACTACATCCATACTATCAGCCGGCATAGGGTTAGTAATGCTTATTCTGCGACAGCATATTTCCGTTCGTACAGCAATTCCTTTTCGCCAAACAGGCGCTCGGCGATCATACCTTTCTCCTGGCAGTTTTTAACGAGTTTGTCAGACTGGATAATAGGATTGGAGGCATCCGTATATTTAATGCTGCTGATAAACTCCAGCCATGGTTCCATGCCCATTGCATACACGTACACTTCTTTCGGGTTAAAGATTTCCACCAGCGACATTCCTTTTACACAATCAGAACCTGCCAGCCTGCGGCTGCTGTCCTGCTCACGGGTGATCTTCTTTGTCATCAGCGGGCCATAGAGCCAGGTCAGGGGCGCGCCATCGCATTCCATGCCCAGGAACATCACGTCCACATCACCGATGCTGTCATGAATATGTTGGTAGAGCGCTGGCTCACTAATGCGGGAATCCGCCAGGAATAAAAGTTTGAAGCCACTGATCTGTACCAGGTAGCAGGCTTTGGACAAGATATTGAGATCGCTGTGTTCTCCGGTAAACGGTAATCCTGTGATAGTGGTATTGCTAAACGTAATGGTCTCCATTTCTTCTATCGCTTCCACCTGGTCAAAACCAATGTTCTGGAACATCAGCCGCAGGTCAGGGTTCTCCAGCTGTCCGGAGTTGGTACGGGGCACGATCAGGTGTTTGATCTTATGACGGAGCGGTAACAGTGTTTCAAACAAAATATGGTCCTGGTGATTGTGGGTAATCAGTACGTAATCGATCACGTCCGGCAGGTCGGCATCGGAGAAATGTTCAATATCGCTGTCGTATCCGTAGTAGCTGATCAGCGGGTCTACCAGGATGCTGACATCTTTTGTTTCCACCAGGATACAGGCGTGGCCGAAGTAGCGCATGCGGATTTTATCACCAGTATATTTCTTATAAACGGGGGGCGGTGTGGTAGTAAAAAAGGTATTAAAAAGCGCTTCGTCCTCTGGGGAGATGGCTAACAATGTCTTGATATATTCCATGCTTTTCGGACTGCGCTTCATTCTGGCCAGTTCATCGATGCCGGCATGGTCAAAGGGTATTTCCAGGTGCAACACTCCCGGCTCATTGAGCCGTGGGGTGCTCAGGCAGAAAGGACGATGGTCATTTTCTGTCACCCACAGGGCGATGCTTTGGGAAGACTTATTATAGAAGCGGCTCTTATAGAGCAGTGCTTCAAAAAAACGGAAATCCGCGTTGTTGTTACGGTCGTAGAACAGTTCCACATATCCTTTGAGGATAGGCGGCACTTTTTCGTACAACGATTCCATGCCCATGCCTTTTCCTTCTGACTCCAGCAGACGGTCCAGTTCTTTTACGGCTTTGGAAAACTTCAACGCTTTCTCCTGCTCTTTCATGGTTTTTTCATAGAGGGCGCTCACTTCATCTACACGGTCAACCGGTATGTCCATAAAAGGTCCCCCTTTCATTTTGGGGTTCAGCACCGCTTCCGCATGAACAGAAGGTTCCATGATAAAGGAGTCCATGATATTAAGATGCCGGCCCACTACGTTCATAGCGGCCGTGGCAGGTGATATCAGGTGGCTCCAGGCGTACCATCTGTCAAATAAGGGTTCAATTACTACGTTGGGTTTTAAGTAAAATTCATTACCACTCATGATGGTGAGATTTCGCATTAAAAAATATTGATCATAAAAGTGTTTCCTCCCAGGTGTAGCAGACCTTACCACGACGTAAGGTCCGGCGTCCGCCTGGTGGAAACACTTGTGTATCATGAATGTCACAGGAGCTGTAGTCAATCCGGCAGTTTGGTAAGTTCCACCCATACCAGTGATTATCGGATAAAAACATGCTTCCTGCGAGCATCCAGACGACTTAACAAAAATACCTGTGATCTGGTGTCGGGCTGTTTACTGTTAATCGGCGAGTACCGTACCGACGCCTGCTACTTTTGCTTTTTCATAAAAGTAAACCGCAGTAGCAATGTCAAACACGGCCATTCCCATCGGATTAAACATGACCACCTCTTCCATCCCCGCATTTTGTAATTTGTCTTCACAAATGATATCCACAAGTGACAGCGTGCTTTCTTTCGTTAGTCCCTGCGTTTTGTGCATCACTTCGATGTCTGTATTTTCCCGGCATACTTCCTCCCAGTCATCGACCACGATGTATTTAGCGTAGTTGATAAATTCGGGCACATAATCTCTCAGGGAAACATTCAGTTGCAGGGATCCTTTCTTAGGCGCTTTGTTGATGTATGGCTTTTTTGATACAGTACAGGTCATGAGTATATCAGCATGCTCGAACGCTTCTTCCCAGGTATGGACGATATTTACTTTATCTTTTAAGGACGCAGGGACCAGTGACGGGTCGGGTTGATTAAGATCGTAGATATTCACATGGTCCAGGCGGTCACCCAGCAACGTGCTGATCATGTCCAGGTGTTGCTGGCCGATAGGCCCGAAACCGATAATACCTACGGTTAATTTCCCCTGCCGGTTGCGTTGCAGGTATTCCTTCACTACCAGGCCGGTTACCGCTGCCGTACGAACAGCGCTGACATGGCTGGTATTGATAATACAGGCAGGCACACCGGTGTCTGCATCATTTAATATAGTGACAGAATTAGCACGTGGAATATTCTTCCTGATATTATCCGGAAAGCTGGCGATCCATTTAATACCGGAAAAAGATACTTTACCGCCTACAAATGCAGGCATAGCGATGATACGGTTAGTGACGTCCCGGTATCTCAGGTAAGGTTTGATGGGTTGGGCAAAATCTCCATCCTTCAATGTGTGGACTGTTTCCCGGATCTTTTCGATCACTTCTTCCCAGTTAATTCCCAAGTGTAACAGATCGGACTTACTTAAATAGTACATGTTTATTATGCTTTTATGGTAGATAGCTTTTCCATCATGTTATTTACCCATTTCTTGTCGTATACATTGTTGATATAGGAATCTCCGCGGTCGGCGCAACAAAACAGTGTAACAGGAGCACCCTCGATAGCGTGTGAATTAAAATAGTTCTTGATAGCGGCATAGACGGCACCGGAAGAGGCGCCTGCGAAAATGTTCTGTTCTTTAACAAGCTCGTGACAGCCTTTCACCAATTCTTCGTGCGACACGATCATAATTTCATCGATAATGGCATGTTCCAATATGGAAGGTACTTTGCTGGAGCCCAGGCCGGAGACATATCTCTTTTGGGGAGGGATATTAAAAATCACCGAGCCTTCAATATCTACGGCGACAATGGTGACGTTGGGAAATTTTTCCTTTACTTTTTGGGATATCCCGCTGATGGTGCCGCAGGAACTCACCGCAATAAACATATAATCCAGCTGCTCAAACCGGTCGCAAATCTCTTTTCCCAGGGTGTTATAGTATCCCCGGAAGTTATCAGGATTATCATACTGGTTCGTCCAGAAGCTGTTGGGATGCCGGGCGCACAGTTCTTTTACCGTTTCGATCCTGGTCAGGAGATACCCCCCGGTGCTGTCTTCCTTCTCCACTTTCACTACCTTGTCCGTAAACAGACGTAGCATGGCCTCATTCTCCCGGTTGATATTAGGATCGATGACAGGGATAAAGGACAGTCCCAGATCTTTGCAGATCCTGGCCAGCGCGATGGCAAAATTACCGGAGCTGGACTCAACGATCACCGTATCGCTGTTGACTTTACCATTACGGATGGCGTTAGAGAGAATACTCAGCGCAGCCCTGTCTTTAATGCTGCCTGAATAGTTCCTGTATTCCAGTTTGGTGAACAGGGACACTCCCGGCATGTTCAACGCTACAACTGGCGTATTTCCGATCAGACCGCTGATCTTTTCGAGGGAAGATAACATCATCTCATCAGGTTTTCAATGATTTAAAATGGGACATCGGGATAACAAAATGTTTTCCATTTACCTACCCGTTGCTGTTTCCTATATATGTTTTATTACATCCATATCTCACCATAGTTGACACAATACTGCATTCACCGTAAGGGATAAATTTTCTTACAGGCGTGACAGATATTTTGTTCATATGAAAGAGAAGCCCAGACTACGCAAGGGCAACAACATTGACAACAGTATCATAAGGCATGTGTATTAAATACCTTTCTACTGCACTTAGGCCCTGTTGTAACAATTGTAGCATAGCGGCAGCAATCAGCACGGTTTTCCGTTCCCGATTAAATATCCAATACCATTAGTAATGTAAGCCGGGTCTGGTAAAACGACAGTTATACCGACCGGAAAAACCAGGTGCACAGTTTTTTTCTTAAATCTCTTTGTGGAAATTCGCTCTTTCCGACAATACACAGTTTGTAAATCAAGTTTGTCATAACTTGACCCGGGTCATTCTAAACAGGTTTTTAAGGATGACTGACAACAGTGCTTATACACAAAATGTATAAATGCTGATGCTGGAATCTCTTACTGGTCTCTACATGTTCATGGGATTGAAAAATAGGGTCAGAGAAAACATAGTTGTGGTGGAAACAACCTTTTTATATCGTAAATACTTTCCAGTTCGTGATGGAAACATATTCGTTAGCGAAGTAAAGTAAATAAATAATTCTCAAACAACAAAAAGTCTTATCAAGAAAATGCAAAAAATTATTTTTCCCGTAACATTGAGTCACACTCCCAAACACCAGTAAAATAGCGCCTTTACATAAACACCATGAAATATTACCTCACCGCATACTGCCATTAAACTACCGACGACTGCGGTCAATATTAGATGTCAAAACAGGTATTATTTACGTTTATTAATTATAATAGGAAACCAAACAATCATGACCAATGCAGTAATATTTCAGTAGAAATATTGATTATAATAAAAAACAAAACCCCGCGCAGGTGCACGGGGTTTTGTTTTTTTATCCAGCTCACATAAGGCCTGACAGCCATTGTGACGGCAGTTATTTTTTCGCTCACTGCGAAAATCACTCGGTGATCACGATCTTGCCTGTTTTCAGCGGTTTGGCTGAAGGCTGTTTACTATTGTAAATACTATAGATATAAACACCTGTGTTCAGATTACCGGTATTGACAGTGCTGCCATCATTCACATATTCAACGCGCACCATCCTGCCTCTGACATCATATAACCGCAGCAGCAGCGTAGCATTATCATGACTGCGTACAGTCACGCTTCCGCCCAGCTGCACCCTTGTGGGATATACGCTGATATTGCCAACCTGTTGTTTACCAGCCAGCACCGCCTTTGTTGCAGATGCCGTAGTGTCCGGGCAACCGGCGAATGACAGTTCAGCGATGGAAGTCCACGGATTCGCGTTTACCTCAGAAGTGGCCACCAGTTTTACATAACGGGCTTTCACGGTGGGAGAGAAAACAACATCCTGTGCCGCCGTACTGTTCACAAAATTGCCACTGGCCACCTGCGTCCAGTTGATGCTATCGGCGCTCACCTGTACCTGATAGGCATTGATGCGCCCATTGGTACCTGACTGCCGGGGCAGATAGGTGAGCTTGCTCAGGTTATACGCGCCGCCGAGATAGATGGAGATATAATGTGGCATGGGCGCCGTACTGTTGTACCACTGCGTATGCCAGAAGGTACTGTTGTTTCCGTCAATAACATTGACCGCCGGAGCGCTCTCCCCTGTTGTTTCCTGGCTGTCGAACTGCGATACCCTCAACTGCGTACGTGGTATCGGATTGTTACAGGCCCCGGCCACAGGCGGATTGCCAGGACTGCCCGCGCCAAAGCCTCCCACACCGGTATTAAAGGTGCCCGCCACATAATAGATGGTAGCGCCTTTCTTCCCGCTGCTGTCACGCGATACGTAGATCGTACCGGCCCCGTCAGGCTGAGGATTTGATGGTGTAACGTTGCCCACCTTGTTCTTCACTTTCACCAGCTTCGCGGAATCCCAGGTGAGTCCTGTAGCGGCCTCCCAACCTTGTTTTTCAGCGGCGGTATAATATAACGTTACCTGTAGGCTGCCGGCACTGTTGTTATTGGCAGTCGTGATCTTATATGTTTTTGAAGCCAGGTAATGTGCAGGGACGGTATCCCAGAACGGCACGGCAGTGGCGCCTGCACGGTCTATCTGCACAGTGGCGCAGCCATAGTCAAAGGCCGACAGGTTTTTCACTTTCGCCAGGACCTTGCCGGTGCTGTCCGCAAAGTAAACGGTGGCATTGGGCCCGAGGTACTGCGTAGTGCTGGTATTCAGTGTACCCGCCACCGTAGTAACGGCAGGCCGTGTATTAAAGATCAGGTTAGGCCTGGTAGAGCCATAGCCCGGCGCGTTGAAACTACACCCTGCACCATTGGTCTGCCGCTGGAATGCCGTAGGATTGGCACCGCTGACAGAAATGGACGCAACGAGATTGTCTCCCTGGTCTGTGCCGTCCGCATTGTTGTAGCAGGACTGTATAAGGATGTTACTGCTGCCGTCCCAGTAGAAGGGCTGTGAGAAAGGAACCTGTACCCATCCGGTATCCGCCACGCTGATGCTGCCACTGTACACCGTTGTGACCGGACTGTTATCAAATTGTGTGTCCGTAAACGTTGGCTGTGAGGTGGTGCCTACTGCCAGGTTGAAATTCTGGAACGTGCTGGTAGTAGTGACGGTACGTGAAATCACATGATAAGCAATGGAGTAGATATTGCCGCGTTGCAACCCTGCCGCTCTCAGCTCATCTGCCGGATAAATAGTCTGGGTACGTTTGTCAGACTGTGTGCCATTGAACGGGCTGGACGCGCTGCCCCCCGTAGTACCGTTGCCGTAAGTGAGGTTAACAAGCCCCGTATCTCCTACCGGCGATCCGTCCGGATAGCTGATATTCACGCGGCAGGTTTGGGCTGACGGGTTAGCCATCGCATTCGTAGTACCGTTGACGTTAAACGACAGCAATGCATATTTGCCGGCCGGGTCTGTCTTACTGCCGTACACCCTGAGGGTAACGGTGCGTGGCGCCGTCTGTCCGGATGCGAAGACCAGCGTGTCGCCGGGCGTGGTAAAGCTGCCGTTGGTGGTCACATCATAATCGATGCCCTTCACCGCGGAAGACGTAGAACCTGCCACCAGCTGCACATTGGCATTGCCGGAAGGAGCCGGGCTGATGGTCAGGTCAACTGTATAGTCCGTATAAGGCCTGCATCCTGATTTACTAACGCCGCCGGCGGCCGTATTGACAGTGGTAGCCGAAAAAGAAACCAGTGGCGTGATGGCGTTATTAAATTTGGTACCAAAAACACCACGGCCATAAAAACTCACCCGCAGCTCACTGCTGTCGGCCACACCGTTGTTGTAGGCAAAGATGTCCGTAATGTCTGCAACCGTGGGCAGTCCGATGGAATACAGCGACCAGTCGGCCATGTTCTTGTTGCGGTAGTATACGCCTCGCGCGGTGGCAAGGTATACCGATTCGTTGGTAGCGTAACGGTCTTCCAGCAGCCGGATAATATTCACCGGCGGCAGCGTGCCACTGATGTCCGTGAAAGTGTTCCCCTGGTCTGCGGAGCGGTACACCTTGCTGCCGCAGGAAACATACACCACATTGGTATCGCTTTTAATGGTTGTAACGCTGGCGGCTACACTGGTGGCCACCGGCGCGGCCACGCTGACAAAGGTCGGCGATGCCGCCAACGCATTGCGGGTACGGTATACTTTCTGATTGGTGGTGACATAATACACCACATTGGCATCCGCATTGCTGACATGCAGCGCCTTGATCTTTTCTGTGTTGTTCACCAGCCTGGTCCATGCGGGAGAGGCTGCGGTAATGTTGGTACTGCGCCACAGTCCCGTATCAGCGATGAACGCCACGCTCACATTGGCGGGCGTAAATTCCAGCTCCATCTTATTGGAAGCGGTGAACGGCACATTATAGGCGCTTTCACTACCGGTTACCGCTCTTCGCTTACCGTTTTCGTAATAATACACCTGGTTGTTAGTGTTATAGTCAAATGCGGAACGTGAGCCCCAGTCGCCGCCCCTGTTGGTAAACCACGGATTGACGGCGTATTTGTAATACAGCTCTCCGTTGTCCTGCGTGCCAATGCTGATCATATCCCGGCGGATAGGGCTGTTGGAGGCGTGATACACTTCCGTTGACGAAAGCCCGTCGCTGCGTGGCACCCAGTTGGTACCCCCATCTGTGCTGAGCCACACGCCGCCATCATTATAGTTAAACACCTTACTGGTATTATAGGGACTTACCTTGATGCCATGCATGTCCGTGTGGATCATGGTCCACCAGCCGGTCTGTATCTGTGTCCAGTTGCTGCCGCCGTCTGTACTTTTCCATACAATATGCGCCACCAGGTAAAGGATGTCCGCATTCACCGGATCTGCGCCAATAGCGAAGTTATAGTTACCCTGGCCGCTGGAGGTGGCATTATAGCCTACCAGATTGGGTGCCACGTCGCCTTTTACCTGTGTGAAACTGGTGCCGCCATTGGTGGATTTATAGATCACGCCGCCGGAAACGGCATCATTGGCGCCCACCATTCCTACATACACCCGGTTGGAATCGGCAGGTGTTACGGCAATCCTGCTGCCTTTGGCCCCCGCAGCCGGCAAGGTAAGCGCAACAGGCGTCCAGGTTTCGCCCATATCAGTGGACGTATAGAACCCACCGGCCATGTTTACGGCATAGATAGTTGTGGTATTGTTGGACGCCTTGTAAGCCATATCCGTGAACTGGCCGCCACTGAGCTTGTTGGTCCAGGAAGTGCCTCCATCCGTTGTTTTCCATATGCCATCGTTGGTAGCAGCGATCAGCACATTATGATCTGTTTTCGACATAAGCAGCTCTACTGCCATCCGGTTGCCGATGCCGCTGTTGGAAGGCAGCCACGACTGCCCACCGTCAGTGGTTTTGTAAACACCCAACGCTGTGCCATAGTAGTTGGGATCACCTGTTCCCAGGTACATGATCTGATCATTGGTATAATCAATGCATACGGAAGCGCAGGACGCTTTAGGCAGCTCGTCGGTGCCCTGTAACTGCCAGGTATTGGCCGTGTCCGTACTTTTCCAGAGGCCCCATACGCTAGTGGCGTAGATGGTGGCTGCATTGGAAGGGTGGAACTTCATCTGTGTAACGCGGCCGATGCCGTTGATCTGTCCCGAAGAGTTGACCGGGAACAGCACCGGGCCTATATTCCGCCAGTTGCCATAGTTTTGCGCCGCGGCAGATACCGATAAAAAAAGGGCGGATAAAAACAGATATATATATTTACGCATAGTCATTGCGGTTATTTCAGTTGATGATGGGGAATCGCTATTGTTCTACAACTTTTTGCCGGAGTTATCATTGTTCTTCTCCTGTTCTTTCTTGTCTTTAGCGTGCTTTTCCTGTATGTTCGTCTTTAGTTGTTTTTGCTGCTGCCATATCTGCACCTGCCTTTCGCTGCTAAGAATAGACCCGTCCGGCTGTACATAGGGCAGTACCTGCCTTCTCCACCACTGGTACTTTTTGTAGGCGAAGGCATATTTGCGTGCATCTTCTTCCCTGTCGCGTTCCGCTTCTGATTCTTTTCTTTTGAAAATGCCCAGGAACCGCCGTTTCCGCTCCGTGTTCTTTTTCACGTCCAGTATTTCATCTTCTTCTATAGGCAGTTCCTTCCCCTTCCAGAAATCGTTGAAAGATTTTTCTATCACGAAAAAATTAACATTGGGATCATCCATCATAGTGACCCAATCAGGTTCTTTTGGCTGCTGGCGTGACTCATGGCGTTGCGCCGATACCGTTGTACCGAGCAACAGCCATGTTATCAGCAGCATGCAGTGCCGTAAAGGCTTCCAGACAAATTGCTTTTTCATTATTCAGGTTGTTTAGGTGTGAGAAACAGATATTGGTGAATGATAAACAGGTATAACGGCCGCGATGTCTTCACTATCCAACTGATATACCTGTTGAATGTGGGCAGGCGTCAGCACCTCTTCACGGGCACCTTGTGCCACCATCCGCCCTTTGTGCAGCAACAGGACGTTATCGGCAAACTTCGCAGCGATATGCAGGTCGTGCAGCACCGCTACAATGACCAGGTCCTGCTGTTGCAGCAGTGCTTTTAGCTGGCGCATGAACCGGAACTGGAAGTGTACGTCCAGGAAAGTGAGCGGCTCGTCCAGCAGCAGGTAACGGCAGCCATGGAGCGGGCTTTCCCATATCTGGGCCAGCACACGCGCAAAATGTACCCGCTGCTTTTCCCCGCCGGACAGACTGAGATAGTCGCGCTCCGCCAGGTCTTCCAGGTCAAACAGCGCCATCGCCTCCTTGCAGTAACGTTTATCCGTTAGCGTGGGCACGCCCTGGATATGCGGATAGCGGCCCATCAGCACCACTTCCCGCACTTTCAGCGGGAAGGCCAGCTCCTGCTGCTGCGACAGCGCCGCCCTGACAGCGGCCAGTTCTTTCACGGAGAAATCGGTGACCAGCCTGTTACCGTACATGACAGTGCCCGACGCCGGCGCCAGCTGTCCCGCCGCAATCCGCAGCAACGTGGATTTGCCGGCGCCGTTAGGCCCCATGACAATGTGCATCCTGCCAGGGCCCCATTGTACACTGATGTCTTCCAGCAATAGGTTGTTGTGTTTTATACAGGTAATACCAGATAAGGCAAGCATCAGAAATAATATTTTTTCTTCTTCAGTAAAAAAATAAACACAGGCACACCGGCCAGGGAAGTAACAATGCCTATCGGCAGCTCCGCAGGCCGCAGCAACAGCCTGGCCGCAATGTCCGCAGCTGTCAGCAATATGGCGCCGGTGAGTGCGCCGGCAGCCACCAGGTAACGGTTGTCTGCTCCCTTCCAGATACGCAGCAAATGCGGCACCACCAGCCCCACAAAACTGATCACTCCTGTAAAAGCCGTTACCACCGCTATCATGATCACATTGATGACCATCACTTCCATCTTCAACCGCTTTACGCCAACCCCTGACAACTGCGCTTCCTCCTCTCCCAGCATCAACAGATTGAGCCTGGCCGCGCAGGCCATGGCCCGCCAACAGCACAGCGTCACCACAATAGCGGTGATGATCACTGATTCCCAGTTGGCGCCGGACAAAGTGCCGAGGTTCCAGAAAGTAATAGAGCGCGCCTGCGGGTCCCTCGCGATGTACGACAAAAAGCCGGTGCCGCTGAGGAACAAGGCATTGACAGCTATGCCCATCAGCAACAACGTAACAATGCCTGTTTTACCGTTTTCCCTGCTGCCTGACAAGCCCAGCACCATAAAAGTGGCCAGCATAGCGCCGGCACACGCAGCCAACGGCAACATCCAAACGCCGGCATGAAAGTGGAACGTTGCGCCTGTCACAAAATACAGCGCGGCGCCAAAAGCGGCCCCGCTGGAAGTGCCTATCAGGCCCGGCTCTATGATGGGATTCCTGAACAGCGCCTGCAACAGCACGCCGCCTACCGCCAGCGCGGCGCCGGCAAATAAACAGAACAGCACGCGAGGCAATCGTATTTCCAGAAAAACCCGCTCATGAAGCGTATAATCGCTTCCGTTATAAAACAGTTTTCCCGCAGCACCGGCGATCTCCCTGATATGGATATCTATGGCGCCCAGACAGGCAGACAACAATACTGCTGCCACCAGCAACGCAGTCAACCAGGGGAATACACCTTTATTTGGGCTGTTTTGCATGTATCAGTTTTTGCAGTGTCAGCACATTGGCGCCGGTACGCGGCCCCAGGTATATCAGGTCATGTTCTTCTACCCGGTAGATGCGGTTATTACGCGCGGCTTTAGTGCCGGACACACCGGGCAGCTCCTTGATCTTTCCGATAGACCCCAGCCTGTCGTAACCGAAATCCGTCAGCAGTATCACATCAGGGTCTGCTTGTGCTATCAGTTCCGCGGAAACCTGTTGCATGCCTTTATTGCCTCCGATAGGAATGACCCCGCCGGCCCATGCCACCATCTTCGCTGCCGTGCTCTTCTCTGTTACAGCGAGATAAATATTCATGGCGCGGCCAAAGTGAATGATCACCACATGGGGCGTATCCGTATAGTGTTTACCGTTAGCCAACGCTTCGCTCATCTGGGCGTCCAGTATCCGGCAAAGACTGTCAGCCTGGCGTTCTCTCCCAAAGTAACTGCCCAGTTCCCGGATCATGCCTTTATCCTGTTCTATCGTAAACACACTGTCAGCAAAGGTTTTCATCGGTATCTTCATCTTCTCCAGCTGCTGCATTACCTGTTCGGGCCCTACGTTATTGTCATGGACCACCAGCGTAGGTTCTTGCGAGATAATGCCTTCCGCGCTCAAAGCCCGGTGGTAGCCCACTGTAGGCAGCGCTTTAATGGCCGGCGGATAGGTACTGGAAAGATCTACCGCCACCAGGTCTTTTTCTGCGCCCAGCGCATAGATCACTTCGTTGTACTGCTTAGCAAGGCAAACAATACGTTTACTTCCGGCATGCTGGTCCTTGTTGCCAAACCGGCCACAGGAACATGTCAGCAGCAGCATGGCCGGCAACAGGTATATATTTTTCATGGTGATACTTTAGGGGATGATTAACTTTCAGAATTTATAGGCCAGATTAAAACCGCCGTACCACACGGCTTTATAGGGCCCGGGAAGATAAATATTAGGCGGCGCTGCGCTGTAGTTGGCATTCAGGAACACCATCGTGTAATACCTGCTGCCTGTTATGTTATTGCCGCCGGCAAATACATCGAGGCTGAAATGCTTCCCGAGATCACACCGGTAACCTGCCTTAGCCTGCAACAGCGTATAGGCATCGGCGTAGTGTGCATTGTCGTATGTAATAGGCATACGGTCTACATACTGCCAGGTGGTATTCAGATAAACGCCCCATACTGACACGAGGTCCACACCGGCATTAAACAGATGCGGCGATACGCCGGAAACTTTGTTGCCGCTGTAGTCCACCGTCTTGGCGTTGTTGTTGTTATCACTTTTAAACTGCCTGTAGGTAAAGCTGGAATAGGTATAACTTACAAATGGCCTTACCAGTGAAAATACCTGCGGATGTTTTGGTTGCAGCGCATAGGCGATATCCGTTTCCATGCCCAGGTTTTGCTGCGCGCCGGCATTGGTGCTCATCGTATACAGCACGGTACCGGTGTTGCCCTCCGTGACAGCCTGTGAGGTGAGCTTGTCTTTGATCTCCATATCAAACACCGCCACCTGGAACGACAGCCGCTTCCCCAGCAGACTGCCTTTGGCCCCTGCCTCATACTGTACCGCCTTCTCAGGGCGCAGGGCTGTATTCACTGCGCCAATCTGCGGAATCACTACCTGCCCGGACACCGGCGGCGAATATCCTTTGCTCACGCCGGCGTAAAACGACACTGTTTCGTTCACGGTTTTCAGCACGCTCACCTGCGGTGTCAGTACGGGCGTAAACGTTTTATGGCCCGACTGGTCCTTGTGCGTGGGATTGGCCGTATTGGTCAACCGGTCGGTAATGCTGTATTCGATGTAGTTATTGCTGACGCCGGCCGTAACAAGGAAACCCTGCGGCAGCTTCAGTTCCCATTGCGTAAAGAGACTATACTGCATGGCAGAGACCTCCAAGTCACCGGTGGGTGGCCCTTGTACAGCATTGGCGAGCGCATACCCTTTTTTGAAGGAATTTGTTTTCTGGTATTCAGCGCCCACGGTACCATTCAGCGTAACGGCTTTTCCCGCAAAGCTCAGCCCGAAAGCTGTGCGTGCGCCCACATTTTGGGCGATGTTGGACGTCAGTCCGGCTGCAAAAGCCTGCGACTGTTTGTAGCCGCTGAAATAAGCACTGGTCATATTGTTGACATGCGGGGAAAAGGTGTACTGATGAGAAAGCCCTGCGCGGTATGTTTCAAAGGCAACGTATCCTTTATTCTTCAGATAGGGTATTTCACCGGTGTCTTTACGCTGTGCAAACTGGCTGCTGTCCAGCTGTCCGGCCAACTGGTCATTGGAATTGTTATAGGCCGCATATACGGAGAAGGTTTGTTTTTCGTTACTGTGAAAATCCCCGATGAAAGACACATAGTCTTTTTTGGAGGCGCTGTTGATACGGTAACTATCATAATTCTGATGGCCATAATTCAGCATAACGGACGACTGTTCGTCGGCATATTCGAGGCGGGTATTGGTCCTGAAAAGGCCATAGCTGCCAGCCACCGCCTCCTGTGAAATACGTGTGCCATATACCGACGGCTTCAGCGTATACATCCTGAGCACCCCGCCAATGCCGCTGCCATAGAGGCTGGAAGCCGGCCCTTTGATCACTTCCATGCGGCCGAGGATAGAAAAGTCTATATCATCGAGAATGGTGGTCCCTTCCCCATCCGTCACCGGAATACCGTTCAGGTACGCCTTGTAGCCGGTACCATTGAAGTTGGTACCATTACCATAACCGCGTATGGTGATGCGTTGTCCGCCGGCCATTGTCCTTTTCTCCATCCGTACTCCGGGGATCAGGTTGAGCGTATATTCCGGGGAAATACCGTCATTACGCTGCAGGTCTTTCCGTCCCAGCACCGCCACCGACTGCGGCTGTAGCAAATTACTGCGGGGCTTCGCCGCGTTGACGGAAACCTCACTGAGATTATAGGACGTGGCTGCAAGACCTATCAGCAAAAGCGGGCCATTGCCTTTTACGCGCACGGTCTGCGGCTCATAACCGGAGGCCATTACCAGCAACCGGTCGTAATGCTCGCCGATACTGAATTCTCCGGCGACATCGGTTGTTGTTAATAGTTGGTCGCCTGCATAGATACCGGCACTTTTTACGGGAGACAGTGTGTAGAGATCATAGACCCTTCCTTTGAAAGACTGTTGGGCATAGGTATGTAGCATGCATAGCCATGCCACCGCCAACAAGGACATTTTTTTCATTGTTTATCAGATGTTTGGTTGAAATATAATGCTCGTCAATATTATCTATGGGCCAACGTCAGCAGGTTCAATGTCACGATGGGATCAGGTTCACAGGAGCGGTCAGATTTTTCAATGTCAGCTTGGATGTTCACTTAAATCAGGATAGCCATTCGTTACTAAAGCTAGTAAAAATTTATCATGATGCGGAATTTTTTTTCAGTTCGATTTTATGCAAGCGACAGTGCATACCAAGGTTAATATCCTTATATCCGGTGATAGAATGGTTGTTGTCCTTACCTTATATTTGCACGATGTATCCGAAAAAGAACTTCCCGAAATTTTCCACCGCACGGTATTGCATCGTGGCATGTTTTATCATGGCCTCCCATCTGCTACAGGCACAGGACGCCTCCGATACGCTGGAGGTATACAGGATCATATTTGCTGCAACCGGTAAACCAGCCAGCAGTAAGACGCCTTCCCCTTCCATGACCGTCTGCTATCATCCTGACTACCTGTCCGCCACGCAAACCTATGCGAACCGGAAAGCTACCAGCTGGCTTATATGGCACCACAAAAAGATGTTGCTGCAAATTGACGGTAAACAGGGGCTTCCCTTAAACTACAGGATGCAACTAAAAACCAATGTATATCTCCCGGAAGAAACGATCGACAGTACGGCAACCCCGGAGACAAACAACTCCGCTGACAACGGCGACTGGGACAATGCCAACGAATATAACGGCCCCGGATATGGGAAAATAGACTTCACCGCAGACACTATGACCATTGTAGGATACGGATGCCGAAAAGCTGTCATCAATTATTATTATCCTCCGCAATGCACTAATGGCCTTATCAGCAGCGTAACGGTATGGTATACACCTGATCTGCCCGGGTTTTACCTGCCTCCTTTTACCTACCTGCAAAAGATACCCGGTGCCATGCTGATGATTTGTGTCACAACCGCGGACGGCGCGACAGATGGTTATAAGGCGGCTGATATCGTAAAAGAACAGAAGCCTGTTTCTTTCTTCAGGCCGGCAAAAGATATTCAGGTCCTGTATCCGCCGCGGCTTAAGTAATAGCAGGTTGATGACGGTGAATATTTACCGGCGCCGCATGCTCCCGGCAGTGAGTATCGTTATTTTCATCGTTCACCATTAAACCTGTAGTTCAAATGAAAAAAATTCTTTTGTTTGTATCCCTCGTTGTGATAAGCGCCTTCACAACGACTGGCTCCTCTTTTGGTACCAATAACGACGCCCATCACAGCCAGGCGGCTGCCAGATTAACAACTACCTACTATCCCAGCAACTGGAAAGGTGTGGCCATTGATCCGGCAGATGCCGGCTATATGTATGCTTATACATACCTGATCAATTATTCCGCCGGGACCGCCACGCTCATGAGCGGCCCTAACTACTCCATGCTGGCCCTTACTGCTTCCTGCCGGAACGAATGGCTCAATTCCAACATTAACCCTTCCTGTGTGTCCGGTTGCAGAACGTGGTCTTATTATTACAGCGCAGCCCCTTCCTTCACCTCTAAGTACAATTACCTGGTGTTTGGATGCTCTGATGTGATCGATTTTAAATAATGCCGGCCGGCGGCATACTTTTACTGTATGCTGCCGGTTTTGATTTCTCCCGTGAAAATAAAATGTAACGATATTACTCCCCAACATTTGCGCAACGATCTCCCGCCATCATGTGACACCTGTTTACCGTTCCTAAAAAAAATAATTCTTCCTTGCAAATTTCTGAATAGAAACACTATATTTGTTTATGTTCATACATATGAACTTGTTGGATAGCAAGGATAAGCAAAAATAGCATCGATCAAAATCAAAATAGCATAACTATGCCCGCCATCGGGCATTACCACGTTCCTATAGCACGGGGAGATGGAGATTCATGTCAATAAGTGAACAATAATATTCCGAAAACCAGATTATGTTCCAACGTTATGTAAAGGCCGCCGCCTGTATCCTTACCATTTTTACGGCCTGCCATCATCAGGATGCGCAGGACCAGCCGTCTGATAAAATGCCAGATATAGTGGACTACAACTTCCACGTCCGGCCCATTCTGTCCGACAAATGTTTTGCCTGTCACGGCCCGGACGCCAATAAGCGCGAAGCCGGCCTGCGCCTCGACATTGCCGACAGCGCCTACAAAGCGCTGAAAGACGATCCCGGCGCACATGCACTGGTGCCCGGCAACCCGATGGCATCGGCAGTATACCAGCGCATCAGCAGCACCGATACGGCCATGCGCATGCCGCCGCCATCCAGCAACATGACACTCAGCAGCTTTGAAGTAAAGCTGATTGAGAAATGGATCAAACAAGGCGCTCAATACAAACCGCACTGGGCTTTCGTCACGCCTGTCACCCCGGCACTGCCGCAGGTAAAAGACCGCACATGGCCGCACAACGAGATCGACTTCTTCACCCTCGCACAGATGACGGAAAAAGGACTGGCACCTAACCCCGTGGCAGATCATGAACGGCTGCTGAAACGCCTCAGCCTCGACCTCACCGGTCTCCCTCCCACCATAGCACAGATGGACCGCTTCGCCAAAGACACCAGCGACAAAGGCTATGAACGAATGGTGGATGAACTGCTGCAGGACAGCGCCTACGGAGAGAAAATGGCCGTTCACTGGATGGACGTGGCCCGCTATGCAGACTCCCACGGTTACCAGGACGATAACTACCGCAGCATGTGGCCGTGGCGCGACTGGGTGATACACGCTTTCAACACCAACCTCTCCTATAAGGATTTTGTGACCTGGCAACTAGCCGGAGATATGATCCCCGACGCCACCCGCGAACAACTGCTGGCGTCAGGCTTCAACCGCAATCATAAAATCACGGAAGAAGGTGGCGTAATAGACGAAGAATATCGCGTGGAATACGTGACCGACCGTACCAATACCTTCGGCAAAAGCCTGCTGGGCATCACGCTCGAATGCGCCCACTGCCACGATCATAAATATGATCCCTTTTCACAGAAAGAATATTACCAGGTCTTCGCCTTCTTCAACAATGTAAAGGAAGTCGGCCTCGAATCAACGGTGGGCGGTCCGGAAACCTACGCCAAAAAGCCTTACATGGAGATCACCAAAGAAGACCTCCGGGGCGTGCTACGGTTTCTCAACAAACAGGATACGGCGAAGCTTATCGTATCAGTGATGGGAGAAAGAGATACAGCAAGAAAAACATTCATACTGGGCCGGGGCAACTATGACAATCCCACTGCGGAAGTCACCCCAGCCACGCCCAAAGCGATATTGCCATTCAATACCAACAGTTACCCGGGCAACAGGCTGGGCCTCGCCAAGTGGCTGTTTGATCCTAAAAACCCGCTCACCGCCCGCGTTTTTGTAAACCAGGTATGGCAGGATATTTTTGGCAGAGGCATCGTAAAAAGCACCGGCGACTTCGGCATGCAGGGCGACCTGCCCAGCAACCCCGCGCTGCTCGACTGGCTGGCGACGGATTTTCAGCAACATGGCTGGAACATCAAAAGGCTGGTGAAACAACTGGTGATGTCATCCACTTACCGTCAATCTGCTGTGATCTCCCGGGAGAAGCTAAAGGCCGATCCGGAGAACATATACCTCTCAAGGGGACCACGTTTCCGGCTGCCGGCAGAAACAGTACGCGATCTCGTATTGCAAAGCAGCGGCCTCCTCGTCCATGAAGTGGGAGGTCCCAGCGTAAAACCCTATCAGCCCAAAGGACTGTGGGAAATGGCCACCTCCGGCCGCGGACAGCTCTCGACCTATCGCCAGGACCACGGCGCAAGCCTCTACCGCCGCGGATTGTACACGTTCATCAAAAGAACAGTGCCGCCGCCCTCCATGATGATCTTCGATGCCAGCAACCGCGACCAGTGCGAAGTAAAACGGTCTGCCACCAACACACCGCTGCAGGCGCTCATGATGCTCAACGATCCTACCGTGCTGGAAGCCTCCAGGGTACTGGCCTCCCGCCTGCTGCAACAAAACAACGGCATACCGCAGCATATACAGCAGGCCTTCCGCCTGATCGTCTGCCGCACGCCACAGGCACACGAAACCGCCACCCTGCTGCAATACTACGAACAACAACAGGCATACTATAAAAAACAACCGGCCAACGCCGCCAAACTGCTGCACCATGGAGAATATCCGATGGCAGCAAATCTTGACCAGGCCTCCTGGGCTGCCATGATGCAGGTGATCACCACCATTTATAACCTGGAAGAAACGCTGTCCAAAACATAAACCGGTAAAGGTCCATCTGCCTCAACATCATTCCCGATAAAAAACAACACGATGAAAAACGAATTCCTGGAGCACCACCTGAATATGAACCGCCGGAAATTCCTGTCACGGCTTAGTTTGGGCATCGGCAGCGTAGCACTTGGCTCCCTGCTGATACCCGACCTTTTCGGTAAAAGCAGTAGCCATGAAGCACCTTTCATACCAGGCATGCCTCACTTTGCGCCCAAAGCCAAAAGGATCATCTACCTGTTCCAGAACGGCGCCCCTTCCCAGCTGGAGAGCTTCGACTATAAACCCAAACTGCGCGAGATGATGGGACAGGAACTGCCGCCGTCCATACGCATGGGACAAAGGCTCACCGGCATGACCGCCGGACAGTCGTCCTTTCCCCTGGTAGGGTCCCACTATGATTTCAAACAATATGGGGAAGCCCGCGCATGGGTGAGCGACCTCTTTCCGCATACCGCACAGATCGTAGATGATATTTGTATTGTGCGGTCCATGTTTACCGAAGCGATCAACCATGATCCGGCACTCACCTTTTTCCAGACAGGCGCACAACAGGGAAACCGCGCCAGCTTTGGCTCCTGGATGAGCTACGGCCTCGGCAGCGAAAACAAAAACCTCCCCGCCTTCTGCGTACTGTTGTCACGCGGCAAGGGCAACGGCCAGGGCGTATACTCCAAACTGTGGTCCAACGGGTTCCTCGACAGCATTCACCAGGGTGTACAGTTCAGCAGCGGTGATAACCCGGTATTGTACCTCAACAATCCCGAAGGTATCGATATGGGCAACCGCCGCCAGATGCTTGACCAGCTGGCCGCCCTTAACGACCAGTCCTATAAAGATTTTGGCGATCCGGAAATCAACACCAAGATCCAACAGTACGAGATGGCCTACCGCATGCAAACAGCCGTACCGGAACTGACCGATCTCTCTAAAGAATCAGACGACATCATCAAACTATACGGGCCCGAATGCCTTGTCCCCGGCACCTTTGCAGCCAACTGCCTTTTGGCGCGCAAACTCTCGGAAAGCGGCGTACGCTTCGTGCAGCTATATCACCAGGGCTGGGACCAGCATGGCAACCTGCCCAATGAAATGGCCGGCCAGGCAAAAGATGTGGACCGCGCTTCCGCCGCATTGATCACCGATCTCAAACAACGCGGACTGCTCGATGAAACGCTCGTCATATGGGGCGGCGAATTTGGCAGAACAAACTACTGCCAGGGCAAAATGACGGCCGATAACTACGGCCGCGACCACCACCCGCGCTGCTTCTCCATCTGGATGGCCGGCGGCGGCGTAAAGCCAGGCATCGTCTACGGCGAAACAGACGAGTTCGGGTACAATATCATCAAAGACCCGGTGCATGTGCACGATTTCCACGCCACCGTTTTACACCTGATGGGGCTAGACCACGAAAAACTCACCTTCAAACACCAGGGCCGCCGCTACCGGCTCACCGACGTAGCAGGAAAAGTTATACCAGGGCTCATGGCCTGATAAAAAATACGATTCATGGAGAGAAGAAAATTCATACAAGCATCAGCGTTAGTTACCGCATCATTTTACATTTCCCGCGACCTCTTCGCCCGTCCCAAAGGGCCGGTATACGGCCATCAGGATATGCGCTACACCCTCGACACCCGCTGGGGCACGCTCGACAGCAGCCGGCATCCCGTAAAAGACTGCCATGAGATGGTGCAGGACAAAAAAGGCCGCATTATCCTCCTTACCAACGAAACAAAAAACAACATCCTCGTCTACAATAAATCCGGCAAACTGCTGGAATATTGGGGACATGAGTTCCCCGGTGCGCACGGCCTTACCCTGGCCCATGAAAACGGCACCGAATACCTCTTCATCACCGATACGGAAAAACACCAGGTGTATAAAACCACCATGGACGGCAAAATCGTGATGACCATCGACTATCCCGCGGAAACAGGCTTCTATAAGAAGAAAGAGGAATTTGTGCCTACAGAAACCACCGTCACCGACGAAGGGGACATCTATATAGCAGACGGATACGGCGCGCAGTATATCATGCATTACGACCGTCAGGGCAAACTGCTGCATACTTTCGGCGGCCGCGGCGAAGGCGACGCCCATCTGGACAACGCCCACGGCATCTGCATAGACCGCCGCCAGGGTACGCCCACCCTGCTGGTGACAGACCGCACCCGCAACTGTTTCAAGCGTTTCACAATGAGCGGACAGCTGCTGGAAGTGATATCCCTTCCCGGCGCCTGTGTATGCCGCCCGGTGATCAAAGGCGACCATCTCTACGCAGCAGTATTGCGTTCTCCCGATATGAATGCCAGCGGCAGCGGCTTCGTCACCATCCTGGACAAAAACAACAAAGTGGTGTCCAACATTGGCGGCACCGCCCCTGTCTATAACGATCAGCAGCTACAGCCCATGCAGCAGGCGGAGAAACTGTTCGTTCACCCGCACGACGTATGCGTGGACAACGATGAAAACGTTTATGTAGCACAATGGGCCTCCGGCAAAGTGTACCCATATAAACTCAGGAGGGTATAATGACGTGGAACCTTATCCGCTGGCAATACGCCGGCAGCCAGCTTTTATTTGCCGCTAATATTTTTGCGCTCGTATTGTTCATCGCCGGCAGCAGCGCCATTATACCTGCATGGTTGCAGGTAGTGGGCCGCATGCACCCCCTGGTGTTGCATTTCCCGATCGTATTGCTGCTGCTGGGCTCCCTGCTGCTGTTTGTGCAGCTGCGCGAACCGGAAGCCAACCGCTGGAAAACACAATTCACCGCCTGGCTGTTGCTGGCAGCAGCGCTCAGTACAGCCGTCACCGTTATTATGGGATTGCTGCTTGCCAGGGAAGAAGGTTATGCCGACGGTAATATCCAGTGGCACAAATGGGGTGGAATGGCCGTATTATGGACCGCATCTTCATTATACTGGCTGCGAGAAGCTTCCAGGCCGTGGTTGCCGAAAACGGGTGCATTGGTAACGGCAGTCCTGTTATTGGTGACCGGCCATTGGGGTGCTGACATCACCCATGGCAATAACTTCGTGCTGGCGCCTGTTACGCCGCACAACACGCCCGTGCCATTGGAGAAAGCGCTGGTGTATGACCATCTCGTGAAACCCGTTCTGGAAGAAAAATGTATGAGCTGCCACAACGCAGGGAAAGCGAAAGGCGGCCTGTCGATGGAGCTTCCGCAACAGCTGCTGGCCGGCGGGAAAAGCGGCAAATTGTTCATCCCCGGCAATCCCGCCATCAGTTTGATAATGCAGAGATTACACCTTCCGATGGATGACAAAAAACATATGCCTCCGGCCGGCAAACCACCACTCACCGAAGAAGAAGTGGCCCTGCTTTACTACTGGATCAAAGGCGGCGCAGACTTCAAAACGCCGGTGGCATCGCTGCCGGCGCGTGACAGCCTGCGGTTGCTGGCCGCTGCCCGCCTGCAACCCGCAGCTGCCAAAGAGCCGGTGTATGATTTCTCTCCCGCAGATGATAAAATGGTGCAACGGCTGAACAACAACTACCGCGTCGTATATCCGGTGGCGTTACATGCCGCCCCTCTGGTGGCGAACTGGTACAACAAAGACAAGTTCAATATTGCTTCCGTTAAAGAGCTGCAGCCGGTAAAAGAACAGCTGACAGAAATGCACTTGCAGAAGATGCCGGTACAGGATGCCGACCTTGAAGTACTGGCGCAGTTTAAACAGCTGCGGGTGCTCAATCTCAGCTTCACCAATATCACCGGGCAAACACTGGCCACCCTCGCCAAATTGCCGCACCTGCAAAGCCTTTCTGTATCAGGCACGCCGGTCACGCTTCAACAGCTCACCACCCTGAAAGCCGCACCTGCCCTGCAAACACTGTACGTATGGAACACCGGTCTTTCCCATGCTGATATTCAGCAGGCACAAAAAATACTGCGGCAGGTCACCGTGGTGGAAGGCTTTACGAATGACAAAGGAGAACAACTGAAGCTGAACCAGCCAACCATACTCAATACAGCGGCCGTTTTCAGGAGCAGCATACAACTGAAACTGCAACACCCTGTGAAAGGCGTGGAAATACGGTATACCCTGGACGGTAGCGCCCCTGACAGCCTGCATTCACCGGTTTTCAAAGACAGCCTCCTGATCACCGGCAACACTACCGTGCGTGCCATTGCCTGTAAACAGGGATGGTATGCCAGTGATCCGGTACAGCTCCAGCTGGTCAAAACCACCTATATACCGGACAGCGTTACACTGGTCAACCAGCCGGAAGGGTCTTATCTCGCCAGCGGCGGCAGCACCCTGACAGACGGTCAAAAAGGCGGAACAGACTATAACAATGGTAAATGGCTCGGCTATACGAAAAATGTACTGGAAGCGGTGGTGCGGTTTCCCCAACCGGTGCCGCTTAAATCGGTGAGCATCGGCATGCTGCGCAATGTGGGTTCTTATATCTTCCCGCCTCGCCAGGTTGAGATATGGGGAGGCGTTCATCCGCAGCAGCTCAAATTGTTGAAGAAAATCAGTCCGCCCGCAGGCAAAAAAGACGACCCTGTTGCTGCGATGGACATTGATTGTGCTTTCCCGGTGACACAGGCGTCCTACATAAAGATCGTCATGACACCAGCCATCCTCCCGTCCTGGCATCCCGGCAAAGGGAAACATGCCTGGGTGTTTACGGATGAGCTGCTGTTCAACTAAATAAAACCAATTGATGTATTGGCCGGTGATGACATGTCACCGGCTTTTTTTATTCGCCCCACCAATCCGGCATAGGCACCTGTTTCAGTTCTTTATAGCTTTTGGTGATCAGGTTATTCAGCGCTTCGGCGCCTTTTCCTGCTTCCAGGATATAACCGTCGTTCAGGGTATATATCGTCCCTTCTTCATTGATGGCAAGGCAGGTGGCCGTGTTCTCTCTTCCTATCAGGGTAAGCATCTTACAACCGATGGCCCGGGGATAGTCTTCCACTATCAGGTCTTTCTCATACAACCTGGCTTTAGATAATGACCATGCTATATCAAAACTGACAAACATGTCTCCCCCCAGGCTGTTGGTATAGTTCAGGTCCAGACCCTCGAACGGCTGTCAGAAAAGCCTCTACCTTGTCAAATATGAGGTACCCTGCATTCTCCAGCAAATGGATGCTTTTCTGGATAGAAACGGTTCTTCCTTCGTACCAGCCAGCTTTCTGCAACACCGCTTTAGCGGCCCCTGAAATCATGCTCATAAAAATATTATTTCATTTCGTCCCTTCGGGTTTAGATTCGGGCGTGTTGATCTTTTAAAGTTGATCTTTTAAAATTATATCAGACCCCTGAATAAATTTACGATAAACCGATATCACATTTTTTTAATGATTTTCATTCCGATATCTCCAATCTGCCGTTTCGGGACCAGCGGTCATATTTCGCTCATTTTTCCCTAAAAATTCCTACCTTAGGATAAGTATCGAGCCCCGTCCCTCCGCTTACCAGTCGTTGCCCCCGGCTTTTTTTATTATTTATAATTTTAGAAACCATTTTTATGAAAAAGATTCCCCTTTTCGTATTGATTGCTTTTCTGGCAGCCTGTACCTCCAGCCCCAACCAATCCCAAACAGCAGCAGACACCACCTCCGGGCCCGGACCTGCCAAACAGGAAAACATGGCTTACCCCTACACGGCAAGCTATTCTTCGGATTTTGAGATGGGTGATACAAAAAACGCACAAACACTGCTCACCGTTTACCAAAACTGGGACAACAACACCCTCGACAGCGCCAAACGTTTTTTCGCGGAAAATGACACCATGTTTTTCTCCGACGGTATTATGTTTGCCGGCAACAGGGACAGCCTCTTCGTGCTCGCTAAAAAGAAAAGAGGACCGATGGGCAACGTGGTTGATTCCATCCACGCCTGGATACCGCTCAGAAGCAAGGATAAAAAGGAAGAATGGGTGGTGATATGGACCCGCGAAATAGCTACCGACGCCCATGGGAAAAAGACAGCGAAAGAACTGCAGGAAACCTGGCGGTTTGATAAAAACGGGAAAATCAACCTGATGTACCAGTATGAACAGGCCCCTCCTAAAATGATGCCGCCGGCGGCGAAAAAATAATCACAAAAAATAGCGAGGCTGGCCTTTTTAAAAAGGCCAGCCCCGTTCATATTATGGTAGCAGGTTTTGCATAGAAACGCAAATCCCAAACTATAACGTAACAAACTCCCCTTTCTCCTTAACAGCCTGGTTGCCCCATGCTGTAATCGCTTCCAAAACAGGGACCAGCGTTTTCCCAAAGTCCGTCAGGCTGTAAACAACTTTGATGGGAGGCTTTTTACCCTGCACCTTCCTCGCCACCAGGCCGTCCTTCTCCAGCTGTTTTAACTGCAGGCTCAATGTCATCTCTGTAACGGAAGGCATTTCTTTACGAAGCTCATTATATCTTTTAGGCCCTTCCTTTAAATGGTACAGGATCACTGCTTTCCATTTCCCACCCACCAGGTCCATGGTCAAACTTACCGTGCAGGGATAAAGTTTGCCATTCATTTTTATATGATCACCAATACATTCTGTCTTCATGTGATTATTTTTTGCACCTATCTGTTTTGATAGTTATTGCAAATGTACCCCACTAAAAATAGTTTTGCAACTATAATAATTATAGTTCAAAAACTTCTAGATATGACTAACCATTTAACAACAGACAGTATAGGCGTACAGCAAGACAAACCACTTGTTACGATCGTAGGTATTTTGGGCAAACAGGGGCTCAGTGCGGCACGCACGCTGCTGGCCTCCGGCAAATACCGGGTACGGGGCATTACCCGCCGTACCGATTCGCCGGAAGCGCTATCCCTGGCCGCCCGGGGTGTAGAGCTGGTAAGCATACCGCTGGACCTTGGCCACAAAAAAGATTTTGTGAAAGCATTCCGGGGCGCTGATGCAGCTTTTCTGATGACGCCCAACATTGCCCCGCCGGCCACCCATGAGTTCGAACTGGGCAAAGAGCTGGCCGATGCGGCGGTGGAAGCGCAGGTCCCACATATTATATTCAGTGCCCTGGAAAACGTCGATGAACGAACGAAAGGGGAAAAATTCGCCCCGCATTTTACGGACAAGGGTAAAATTGAAGCATACATCCGAACCCTGCCCATCAAAAGCACGTTTATCTACATGGCCTTTTTTTATACGAATTTGATGGAATTCTATACGCCTGTCTTGCGGGGCGATACCCTGGTATTCCCGGTCTATCTGCCTGAAGACTTTCGAGCGCCGTTTGTTGACCCGCTTACTGCGACCGGCCCGGCCGTATTGGAAATCCTTACCCGTCCCGATCAGTATGCGGGACAATCCCTGCCCGTTATCGGCGATATCATCTCTCCGCAGGAAATGGTGGACACCTTTGTCAGGGTAACCGGTAAAAAAGCGGTTTATAGTTCAGCCTATACACGGGAGGAACTCCTGGGCCACTTTCCGGCATTCGGCGCCAACGAGACTTTGGTACGGGAACTCCTGGGCATGGTGGAATACGCGGTGGAATATGGATACTTCCGGGAAGACCGTGACCTGGACTGGAGCCGGAAAATAAACCCTGCAGCGCTGACCTGGGAACAGTTTCTGCGGAGCACCGGATGGCAGGGAGAAAAAGTAAATCACTCCTGACATAGGGTTGTCAAACCCGGGTCCTACCTTTGTTATAACAATCACCCATAAACTATTCTACGATGGAAACACTGGATGGAAGACAAGCAGTATATGCCCGCACCAGAAGGGAATGGCGGAAATGGCTGTAGAAAAACTGTCAGGCGGAACCCGGGGTATGGCTTGTTCAATATCATAAAAAAAGTAAAGTCCCCTGCATCTCCCTGATAGAGGCGACGGAAGAGGCGTTGTGCTTTGGATGGATAGACAGCAAAGCTAAAAAGCGTGACGAGGAAAGTTTCTATCTCACATTCACCCCGCGCAAAGCGAAAAGCAAATGGAGCAAACCCAATATAGAACGGGCGCAACGCATGATCGCCACCGGGCAGATGACCGTGCACGGACAGGAAAAGATCGATCTGGCAAAGCGTACCGGGATGTGGACAGAAGAATAAGATAAGACAAAGAAAACAGGGCGGGTTGCCAGAAAAGCTGTTTGTGCATTACCTTTGCGACGGTATAAACAACAGATATGAGTCAATTTCCGCATATTAACCTGCCATTAAAGAACAAACTGACCTTCACCGCTAACCCGGTAAACGTAGTGCCATTACCGAATGGCGAAGTGCTGATGAACTTTGCGAGCCAGCCGCTGATTACAAAACTCAACGCTGACCTTGAAATTGTCTGGGAAAAAATCATGCAGGGGCAGAACACCAATTATGTCAGCAGCAAGCTGTCCGCCTCTGCTGATGGCCGCCTCATTGCTATTGCCGGCATGACCGACGTACGTATTCTTGACGCTGAAGGCACTACTGTGTTACATACCGTGGAACATAGCTCCTGGGGCTGGTTCCTGGGTGCTGCCTGTTATTTTTCCAGCGATAATAAAACCATCTGGTACGTGCTGCCCGGCGGGGAAAATGAAACAGATACGCTGCAGGTGATGGATGTGGCCACTTTTGAAGTAATAGCCGCTCACCCGCTGCTCGAAAGTCATCGTTATGCCTATGCATTTCATGCCACGCCCGACAAAAACACCATCCTGCTGGAAGCTGCCGCCGGCCAGGAAGAATCGGTCCTGATGCAGCTCCAATGGGACAACGGCGCCGTTTCCCTGACAATGCTCCCTGCATGTGATAATATGATCATGGGCAACTTTGCCCCTTCCGGAAAAGAGTTCGTCATGGCCCCACATTATGATGAACCGCTGGAAATATACGCCTTCCCTGCCATGACCAAAGTAGCGGAACAGGACCAGCCGGCTATTTTCGACGGTAGCAAGGACTTTCCCGCCGCTGAACCGGACAATATCAACTACACCGTTTTTTTTGTGGATGACCATAACATCCTGGTCATCTCCCAGTTTGGAAGATTGTTATTACTGGACAGAAAAAATTTACGCTGCAAAGCCGAGGTAATGCCGGAAGGCATCGAATTCACAGCATATGACCTGGATGGCAATCTCACAGCCAATCCCGATTACATCTATGACTACAGTAGCAATATCATCAACGTGATGATGGTGCATAACAAGTTGCTGCTAACAACCGGTGACGGCCAGCTGCGCGGATACGACCTGCCGGTGTGATAAAATACGTATATTTCATATGACAGGCCCATATTGCGGGACAATATGGGCCTGTCCATCCCCTGATCAATTCATTCCTATCCCCCTTCCATAGCAGGATAGTCAGTGTATCCGACATGGTCACCTCCGCCATATAGCCGGCGGCTGTCCACTATTTCATTCAAGCCGGCTCCACGCAGAAACCTTTCCGGAAGGTCAGGATTGGAAACAAAATAACGTCCAAAGCCCACGAGGTCCGCGTGCCTGCTTTCAATGAGCGCTACTGCTTTTTCAGCCGTTTTATTACCGGTGGCAATGATCGTATTCTTAAAAACCTTCCGGAGATCTTTTCTGAACCCGTCTGACAATTCCGTTCCGCCCGGCCAGTCGGCTTCTGCAAGATGAACGTAGGCGATGTTTAGTTTGTTTAGCTGTTCTGCTGCCAGCAGTGTGGTTTCCAGTATTTCCGGGTCTTCGGTGTCTTTATAAACTACGTAGGGAGATAACCGTACCCCTACCTTTTGTTGACCGATGGCATCCGCAATACCTTTAGCTGTTTCCACCAACAACCTGGTACGGTTTTCCATGCTGCCGCCATATTGATCTGTTCGTTTGTTCAGCGTACTTCTCAAAAACTGATCGAAGATATAGCCGTTGGCCCCGTGTATTTCGACGCCATCAAAGCCCGCTTCCATGGCCTTTATAGCACCCTGAACAAACGCCTGTTGCAGCAATGTTATCTCCACCTCCCTGATGGCACGGGGAGTATCCACCGGTACAAATGTGATCAGTCCATCCGGCCTCCCGTCATAGATATATACTTTATTATCCTCCGAAGGGACGATAGCGGATGGCGCAACCGGCTGCAGGCCGTTTACCAGGTAAGACGACATTCTTCCCGTATGCCAGAGCTGTAAAAAAATCACGCCCCCTTCGTGGTGAACGGCGTCAGCAGTTTTTTTCCATCCGGCCACTTGTTCATCGGTGACTATACCAGGCGTCCTGGCATATCCTTTCCCTTCCAGACTGACATAGGTGGCCTCCGTAATAATTATACCCGCAGATGCCCGCTGACGATAGTATTCCGCCATTAATTCATTGGGGATGTCTCCGGGCTGGGATGCCCGGCTCCTGGTCATAGGCGCCATCAGTAACCTGTTTTTTAAACTGACGCCACCCAGGTTGTGTGGGGTGAATAAAGCAGGATATGCCATAACAATAGGGTTTCTTCAATTCTTAAAGCTACTGCCGGTCGCAATATATATTATCGCAGTGTCAGCGCTGTTAATTTAACGGCCTTAAATTGTCTGCAAAAAATTTCACAAATACTGATTAAACTTAATGACACCTGAGCAGTCTTATCAGCGTTGATTAAATAATCCTTAACCCACCATTTACCGCAAAGCTGTACCCAGGCCTTGTATAATGAAGAATATTAAAGTCCTTGCGATAGGAGGATGTCACGTTGTTGGCTATGGCCTATCGGATCAAAAAGATAATTTCATAGATGTTATGATTTCCACCGTTAACTCTGAGGAAGTCTCATTTGAAAAAAAAACACAAGGTCATGTTACACTGAAAAATTTCATAGAGACGACCAATAATATTCATGAATTTGCTCCCGACATCTTGTTAGTACAGTTGGGAAATTATGAATTCTCTTTCAGTATCAAACAGGAACTATTTTCATTACTAAAATTCAAAAAGAAGAAAGTCATCAGGAAATCAAGCATAAATACCCCAGTCACTTCCAAAGCCGGAATAGTGTCTCCGCCACAATATATTAAACTTTTAATCAAGTCCTGGATTAAAATAGCTCTTGATGCTTCTATTTCTCTTACCAAAAAGAAAATGCAAGTGAGAAAAGCTGAGCTAAAACAACTTCTGGACATATTAGATCAGTTGAATTATAATATCATCCTTCTGTCTCCCTTTCCAGTACTAGAGCGCTTCGTTCAAAAGAAAAGAGGCTTTGCCAATAAAATTTTAGAAGACCACGAATTCCGGAACAAGAAGATAAGGTACGTAGACACACGTTCTCTGGTACCGCAAAAAAGAAGGTATTTTCAGGACTCAACGCACCTTAATAAAGAAGGGCATTCACGATTAGCCAATAGGCTACAGTCTGTATTTAATGAATTATGCGAATTAAATCAATCACATACTGTTACTACATAAAAATTGGTGGGGAAAAAAATTTTACCATGGAATTTCTCCTGTCTGCCTGTCAGGAAATTTCAGGATATATTATGCACTGCGCAAACAATCACTACCGGCACCAGTAACCACACCTGCAAAAGATACTACAATATGCCAGGGAAATACTGTAAAATTACGTCCACTACGGTAGACGATTTTGCAGACTCTCAAAATCGTTTGACATGTCAATCGTTCCGGCGCAACAGGAAGCGTTAAGCAGATCGTCAGCGAATTAACCTCGCTTTTAAATTTATTTTTTGTTACTTTGCCACCGAAATAACCATAATCCATATACCCGACAGAACAAAAGTATTTTATCAATCATAAACCGTGAAAACCTATGCTTAGGAAATTCTACCTACTGTGTTGTTTGTCAATGCTGGCAATTGTTATTAATCCATCGACAACTTCTGCCCAGTTGCAATTACCCTTCTCAACAGTCCTGCTTCCATTCAACGATTGTTATGAGTGTAATGTTTTTAATCCGATGTGCCCGCAGCACACACAACTATGGTCACAGCTGTATCCCAACCTGACCGTCAAATCAACCCACGGTTCTCCCGACATTGAAATGCGGGATAACCTGGTGAACCTGCGGCTCTGGTATTATAAAAGTAAATCGGAAGGTTTTTTTGTGAAGTATGACTTTAAGCCTTATATCACTTACAGGATAAGGATAATGGCATCAACCCCCGGCTATTTTGGGGGTTCTGGTAACACACACACCAACCTTGCCGCGCTGTATGTGGCGCTGACTAACGGTTTACAGGCTTCATCCACCACCAACTGCGATTTTGGCACCATCCCCACTCCTACAGGAGATAACATGCCACCGCAACAGGTGCCTATTCCCGGTAATTTCCAGGAAATGGCTGTTAATGTAAACGTGCCGGTTGGTAAAAGCTACAGCCAGCTGTTCATGTATGTAAACAGTGCCCAGCAAGATACCGGTGGCGTATTGATCCGCTCTGTTTTCATAGATGAATACAGGCACTTTGATTTTGGCCCGCTCAATATTACACTGGCATGTGGCGACGTAGCGCCACGTACTTTTACTATCAACAATCCGCTGAATATTTCCGGCATCACTTCCTATAAATGGGAAATCGGCCCAGGATGGCTATATAATGGTCAGCCTGCCCCCTCAGTGCTCAGCACCACTAACACCAGCATCCAGTTAAAACCGTCAGGCAATGCGGTGCCGGGGAATGTATCTGTTACGCCAATGAAGCAGGAAACCGGGTATGAAAAGTATACCTGTACTGTAAAACAGAACCCGCCTACACAGCCACAGTTTACAACTACCACCGGAACCGTTTGTAACCAGTCGGCCAATTTTGCGGTTGGAGCTGTAGCCGATGCCACGCACTACCTGTGGGAAGCAGAGAATGCGAATCTCCGCATTAACGGGGCATCTTCTCCCGCTTTGCTGCCCGCTGCAACTGGCAACGCCATCACATTAACAGATGTAAGCGCAACGTTCTACTCGTCTTGGGTGTCTGTAAAAAGTTACAACGCAGGGTGCGGCTATTCCCCAGCTACCACACAACTACTGAATGTAGGGGTACAGGAACCTATCCCATACTACTCAGACGGGCTATCAATATCAACCGAAACGCCCATACCTGATGGCCAGGCAAACGTATGTTCCGGCAAGTTCAGAGTGGGGTTAACTCCTACTCCGTTGGGATCAGTGACCTGGACAAAGATAGCTGGCACCTATCCATTTGCCGGCAGCACCGGCAACTTTGTAAACGGGAATATTGCTGTAAGTCAATGGATCACTTTCAGAGGAAGTTACCAAACGTCGTGCGGCACCAGGTATAAAGAATTTACTATATGGGGAGTTAAATGCAGCGGCGGTATTGATAAATCGATGATGAAAGCCGAGCGCTTCAGCATTTATCCAAATCCTACCACCAGCTATATCTTACTCACCGACAATGCAAATCAGGACCAGAATGCCAACAAGGAGATTGCCTTGTACGACCTCAGCAATAATCTGGTACTGAAGATACAATCACATAACAGTCAGACTACCATCAACACAGCCAACCTGAAGCGCGGCAACTATTACCTGGAAGTGCGCACAGGAAATCAGAGAGAAGTAAAACAGCTGATCCTGAAATAATTTTGCTGCTGAAGAATGCTGCTTCTGTTTTAAATATTAAAAAAGCTGCCTCAAAGGTAATTTGAGGCAGCTTTTTTAATTTGAGAAACAGGCATGTATTTAAGGTCTCAAAGGATAATAAATTTATCTTGAATTATATTGTGTATACTGAAAAGTAAATCAAAATTCATTCCCATGAATACCAATAACCTTTGGGACTATACGCCGTTGAAATCATATTTAAGTACACTCGCGACATTTGAAGAACAGGAATGGGAGTGGCTGAATGAACTGTTATGCATCAAACAATTTGACACAAAGGATTATTTTAACAGGGCCGGAAGCAGATGCAAAACAATTGGATTTATTTTAAAGGGCTGCTTTCGATGGGTTAAAAATCTGGATGGTATAGAGCGTACTTTTGATTTTGCCACAGAGAATGATTTTGTAACAGACTATATAAGTATTTTACTAAGGAAACCGGGAGAAGTTGATATAGTTGCTGTTGAGCCGACTACCATGATCTGTATTGATGCTGAAAATATGCTTAAGCTATTTGACAGATCATATTCATGGCAGAAAGCAGGAAGACACCTGGCAGAACAAACGGCATGCTACTCGATGGAACGCCTGTTAGCTTCGTATTACGATACACCTCAGGTCCGATATGAGCGTCTCATGCTTAATTCACCAGAATTATTTCTGCGAATACCTCATCATATTCTTGCCAATTTTCTGGGAATGACCAAAGAGACATTGAGCAGATTAAGAAATATAAATACCTAGGAGTTATTTGTTGATTCAGATCAACAATTCCACTTTGTCCGCTGCGTAAGTTTGAGAAATTTTAAGATGAAATGGAAAATAATTTCTACCTGAAGCAGCAAATGGATGCCATTTTTACTGCCCCCAATACCCCGGCAGGTTTAGATTTCCGAAGGACAGACATACCACTTCCCAAACCCAATCAGGCACTGGTAAAAGTGAAGGCCTTCACCCTCAACCAAGGTGAAACACGTACCGCTTTGTCAACAACAGAAAGTTATATCGTAGGGTGGGATTTTGCCGGTGTTGTTGTGAAAGCTGCCGAAGATGGCAGTACCCCCAAAGAAGGTACCAGAGTGTTTGGCTACATAGCACAAGGGTCCTGGGCTGAATACCTTGTTGTTCCCGGAGGGCTGATGGCAGAAATTCCGGAAGGCATTACAGACGCGCAGGCGGCCTGCCTACCAATTGCCGGCCTCACAGCTCTTGACTGCCTGGATGCCAGTGGAGATATTCAAGGCTTACGCGTACTCATAACTGGTGCTGCAGGCGGAGTCGGACGTTTTGCCTGTCAGTTGGCAGCCAATGCCGGAGCAAAAGTATTTGCGGTAAGCAGACGTACCGAATTGGCCAATCTGTTGCAAAACCCATCCGGTATATTTAAAGATGCAGCTGAAGCCAAAGCGGCCGGTGAATATGATATAATCTGGGATTCCATAGGTGGTGATACCCTGGCCACAGCTCTAACTGCATTGTCCCGTAATGGCATTTGTATCAATTATGGTAACTCTGCCCGTGAGTTTAGTAAGATAAACATACGTTCAGCAGGATGGCCCTTACATCGCATAAAATGTATCTGGCTTGGAAGAGAACCACTATATCCAAGTACTCCAATGCTGGAGCGTCTTGCTGCTATGGTAGAAAATGGAAGCCTGAATACACCTATCGACCTTGAACTTCCCTGGAAAAGTATATTCACTGCCGTTAATAAATTATTACAGCAACAAGTGAATGGCAAAGTAGTCTTACACGTAGCGTAACAGCACTACTTTCGCGGCAGAAGCTCACTCGGACCGAAGTAATTTTCGTAGCTGATAAAAGAAACGTTCTATCAACCGTAGGTCCTGTGTAACAATCTCCGCATTGCCTTTCAGTTCTTTATCGAAGGCAAGTGTTTTGTGGAAAGAGGTTTTCAGGCCATTCGGGAGAATTACGTTCACGTAGTAGTTACCATCTTTATCGGGGGTATTAGCGATGCTTTTTACCTTGCCCTGTACCGAGCCAAATTCCTGGTAAGGATAGTTGTCCAGTTTCAGCAGTACCTTCTGCCCTTCCTTCACTTTGCCGGAGTTGGTGGCTGGTACCTGCAGGCGGCCAATCAGCATATTTTTATCTTCCGGCATAACGGCAACGAGTATATCACCGGACTTTACAAACTGGTTTTTACCCAGGAACTGCTGAAAACCTACCACGCCATCTACGGAAGAGATGAACAGGTAGTTCTGCTCCCAGGATTTAACAGACCGCCGCAATTGCTCAAACAGCTGGGCGGTCTGTGAGCTCAGGTTGATCTGGTCTTTTTGCGCGCTGATAGCCACACCGCTTCTCGTTTTTTCTATACCCAGTATACTCTCCTGCAACTGGGAAATCGTAACATTAAGATTTTCAATATTTTGTTCTGCCTGCAGGAATTTGATTTTCTCCTGGCCCATCTCCGCCGCTGACACCACTTTTTCCTTAAACAGTTCCTGGTACCTGTCGAACTCCCGTTTGGAGACTTCATACTTTTTTTGCTCCAGCTCTTTTTGCTGTTGCAGGGTACGGATGCGGTTACGTGACTCCGTAAGGCCTCTTTCCGCCGCAGCGAAGTCCGGAGAATAGGGCTGCAAGCGGGTATACAGCTGTTCATCCGTGAGTGCTTTGGCAAAAGCATTATAGTCAGCCTGTACCTCCCCGAGCTTAAACCGGGCTACTTCCGACAGGGGGAAATGCGGCAATGCCTTACTATCCAGCGAATCCATGATATTACGCAGACGGATCACGTCCCGGTAGTCAGCGGTGGACTGCAACACCAGTAAGAGCTGGTTCTTCGTTACTTTTTGGTGGTCTTCCACGAAGATTTCTTCCACCTTGCTATTGATGCGTGCTTCGAGCTTCTCCGGCGGATTGCTGGAAGAGATGATCACCTTGGAAGGTACAAACTCGGGGTATTTGATCACATAGCTCATCAGTAAAATAAGCAGCAGGATTACCATAATAACGGTGTTGCCCCAGCGTATCATCCAGTGCGGAGGCAGCGTCAGAATGTCCTGCACTCCTTCCGAATGCAGTTGCACGGTGTCCAGTATATCTTTTTTAGTTTCCAAGTTCCAATTGATTTTTTACCAGCCTGTAATATTCTTTTTTGAGCGACACCAGTTCGTCGTGACTACCTTCTTCTACTACCCTTCCTTTATCCAGTACGATGATTTTATCTGCATTTTTCACGGTTGACAAGCGGTGAGCGATGATCACCGCTGTTTTCCCTTTGAGAAACTGTTCCAGGTTGCCCATGATAGCCTTTTCCGTATTGGCATCCAGCGCACTGGTAGCTTCGTCGAAGAAGATGTACTCCGGCGCTTTATACACAGCCCGGGCAATAAAGAGGCGTTGCTTCTGGCCACCGCTGATACCGATACCTTCGTTGCCGATCTTTGAATTGTAATTCAGGGGCAGGCTTTCAATAAAATCCTTAATGCACGCCACCTCAACTGCCTTGCGCAACTGTGGCCGGTCAATATCATCAATGCCGACGGCTATATTTTTAGCGATGGTATCATTGAACACATACCCTTCCTGCATCACCACGCCGCATTGATCACGCCAGTAGCGCGGCGAAACATGTTTCAGGGGCGCATGGCCAATCTTTATTTCTCCCTCCACCGGATCATAAAACTTCATGAGCAACTTCAGCAGTGTAGTTTTACCACTACCGCTTGCGCCAACAATGGCAGTGGTCTTACGATGCGGGATACGCAGGCTCAGGTTTTCAAATACGGGGGAACCAGCACCTACATAACGGAAAGAAACATTATCCAATACAATATCCTGTTCCGGTATATCCATCACCGTTTGTATATCACTACGTTCTTCGTCTTCCTTTTCGTGGATCTCGCTCAATCTTTCCAGGGATATCTTAGCATCCTGGACCTGCTTTACGAAATCCATCAGCTGCACCAGCGGGCCATTCAGCTGGCCGATGATATACTGTACCGCCAGCATCATACCTAGTGTCAGGTTACCGTCGAGTACCAGTTTGGCTGCCAGGAAACTGACAAAGATGTCTTTCATCTGGTTGATGAAATTGGAACCAACGGTTTGCCATTGCTCCAGGGACAGGGAACTGATATGGATCTTAAACAGTTTTACCTGCATAAACTCCCAGCCCCAGCGCATCTGTCTTTCAGCATTGTATATCTTGATTTCCTGCATCCCATTCACCAGTTCCATCACCTTGCTTTGTTCCTCCGATACCTGGGAGAAACGTTTATAGTCCAGGTCTCTTCTTTTTTTGAGAAAAAAAGAGATCCATGCAATAGACAATACCCCGCCCAGCAAATAGATCAGGAAGAGCCGGTAATCGTACAACAGCAATACAATACTGAAGATCACCAGGTTCACCATGGAGAAAAGCGTATTCAGCGACGAATTGGTCATCAGCTGTTCTATGCGCTGGTGGTCATTGATACGCTGCATGATGTCCCCCGTCATGCGGGTATCAAAATAACTGATGGGTAATTTCATCAGCTTAATAAAAAAGTTCGATACAATGGAGATATTGATCCTGCTGGACAGATGTAACAAGATCCAGCTGCGTATCACTTCTATCCCGGTCCTTCCCACAAACAACATCACCTGTGCCAGTAGTACCAGGTAGATGAAATTCAGGTCATGGTTCTGTATGCCGATATCTACAATACTCTGGGTGAGAAAGGGGAAGATCAGTGACAGCACGCTACCGGCCAGCAGGCCGAGGGTAAGCTGGGTAATCAGTTTTTTGTACCGGAAAAAATAGCTAAAGAGGAAAGAAATATCTTTCCTCTTAGCAGGTGTATCGGTTTCTGATTCATAAAATTCGGGCGTAGTTTCCAGCAGCAGGGCAATTCCTTCTTCATCATTTTCCTTTTTTCCCTTGCCCATCCAACCATCAATAAATTCCTGCTGGCTGTAGGTGATCAGCCCATAGGCCGGATCGGACACATGAACGAGGGTACGTCCACCTGATTTTTTGATATTATAAACGACAACAAAATGTTGTTGTCCCCAGTGACAAATACAAGGCAGTGGCGCCTCTTCCACCAGCGTGGGAAAATCTATTTTCACCGCCAGCGACTTAAACCCCAATCCTTCTGCAGCCGCAGACAATCCCGCCAGAGAGCTGCCCTCCCGCGTTGTTTCCGCGAGGGTCCGGATAGCCTGTATATCTGTCAGCCTGCCATAATGCTTGCTGATGATTTTGATACAGGTAGGGCCACAGTCCTTCCCGTCCGGCTGCTTATAAAAAGGAAATTTTTTCAGCTTCATATCATTTGATTATCTCTGCCATTCCATACCACTCGATAGCGGCTTGTTTCATCGGATGTTGCGCCCATTCTTCCCAGTTATTGGTGTAGGGGTTGTACCCGCATTTCAGGGGTTTTGAATAGATGTCTTGTGGATTCTCTATATAAGCCCGGCAGTCCGTACATACATGCCGGAATTCACAGTCTTTACAAACAGCGATATCATCTTTACGGATATGACTGTAACGGTTAAACGTTTTATTGTCCAGCACTGCCTGCAGGGAGGTATCTGCCACATGGCCATAATTCTCCCGCATAGAAGGACAGTTTTTGATATATCCCTGCTGATCTATGCTCAGCTTACGATTCAGGCAGCTATTAAACCGTAGGCTTTCGGTGAATAGTTCCGTGTTCACCGTAAAGTGGTTGGCGCGTATTTCGCCGCAGGCCATGCAGGAGTTGATTTCTCCGGTGAAATAGTATACCGGTACAGAATTCGAGAATATTTTTTCAAGCTTTTCTTCCGGTGAACTATGTAGCAACAGGGATTTTACCCGTTGGTTTTTTTTCACCAGTTCGTCCAGTGTGGCTATATTCAGGCTTTTCTCGTAGGGCAGTACCAGTTTGATATGTCGCAACGTGGAATCACTGAACAATGCCAGTAATTCCCTCAGTTCAGGTAGCGCCACCGGCTGATAAAACCTGATCTCCAGCCCTTCCAGGTGCTGGTCCAGCAGTTCCCGGAAAAACGGTCCGGTATAGTCGATGGTTTCCTGGTATTCAATAACAACATTGGTAATATCCGCAAAGCGGTCCCAGGTGAGCTCCATTGCGGTAAGCTCCGGCAGGATATGGTCATCGATAAATCCCAGCTCACGGCTGACGAAGAAGTCCACATAACCGGTGATAGCTTCCCGGTTATCTTCCCCATAATGCGCGATACATTCGTCGATGGAATATTGTTGCAGGAACAACAATACTTCGGCAGTATCATTCGGCAGGTGATAGAACCGGCGCATTTGCAGATCGCAGAGCAGCGACATATTGGCGCCCTTTACCAGTTGACAGTTTGCGTATATATTTAGATATTCCATAACAGAAAATCAGAATTTGGAGATCGGTTTATAGAAATTATACAGTTCGAATCCTTCCGCGTTAACCCTCGAGGCTTTCTCAAACTTCGTGATGGGCAGGGAGGCAACGGATTCACTCTGCTTCAGAAAATACAGTGGCAGGGGCAGTATTTTCTTTGTTTTCAGGTTGCTGATGTATTTCTTTTTCATGGAGAACAGATTGATGAAGTAACCGTGCGAATTTTTTTTCCAGGTAATAGTTGCAGGGATGGGACACCATGCCGAACTGTCCTTCCGGGTTGATTTCGAGGAAATGATAGTTCCCCTGCATGTCCACCATCAGGTCGATGGACCCCGTGCGGAAGCGCAATATTTTCATGAGCTGGTCCAGTTTATGTTCCAGGTCAGCGGGTAATTTATAGGGTACGGTCCTGTTGGGCCGATGGTTATCATAATTCCGGAAATCATCTGTTGTTTTCCGGTTGTTTTGCGAGAAGATGGCCATGGAATAACATACACCATCCAGGTAAAAGGTCCTGATCTCAAATTTTTTGACAATCCTTTCCTGTACCAGGGAGGGGAAAAATGTTTCCGGTACTGCTGCCAGGCTCTTTTGATCGATGGTGCTGGTCAGCATTTTGTAAGCCCTGTGCTCGGTATCCTCCAGTAAAATACATTCACTGAGGGGCTTTACGATCAATGCGGGGTATTGTTCCAGCAAAGCCATAATTTTTGTTTTGGTAGTCACCACTTCCGTAAAAGGCGTGGGGATGTTTAACCGGCGGGCCAATTGTAACACCTGCAGTTTATTCAGGTTTTTCTCTGACAGGGGATCGTTCAGCCATTTTTGGGTGTCGATGGAATGAAACAGAAAAGAATGCAGGCCGTTGAATTCATCTACCAGAAAACGTTTCAGGGTGTACTGGCTGTTAAAGTCCGGTTGCTTCAGGCTGAACTCAGCGGGAAAGTGAGCGATTTTCCTGCGGTACCAAACCACGGCAGTTTCTGTATTATCCGGCAGATCACTAAGCTGTTGAAACCGGAAGAAGTCTTCACCATTCAACCGCCGGTAAGGTATTTTCAAATAGTCCATCCATTGGCAAACCTGGTCTGTAGTACTTTCCAGGTAGGACTGACTTAATATGAGTATCTTTTTAAACATGACCGGATATTGATTTTTTGTGGGGAAGAACTGCCAGCTGTTGCTGGCAGTTCCCTGATTTCCTTCATCATGATGCGGAAGGAGAAATGATTAGTTATCTTGTTTGTGATCGCAGAAGTACTGATCACCTCTCTGCGTAGCAGAGTGAGTGGTAACACCGCCGTCCATTTCCATGCTGGCCAGTGCCATCAGGCCACCTTTAATTACTTCCGGGGCTTCAACTTTTTTTGCGCTGAGTTTGGATAATTTCTTTTTCATATTGTTTTTAATTTATTAGGTTAACTACTTTTTGGGGGATGTACTTAGTCCGCTTTGGTATCAGTAACATAATGTCTGCCATTCCAGGAAGCGCTGTTGCTGGTGGTTTTGTCGCCGTCTTCCAGGCATTGTAGCTGCATTAAGCCGCCTTTCAATGTTTCAGGAGATGTTACCTCTTTGGGGACCAGTTTTTCTAACTTTTTCATGTGTTATAATATTGAACGAATGAATAAATGAAGGTTGATTAGTTGTCTTGTTTGTGATCGCAGAAGTATTGATCACCTCTCTGCGTAGCAGAGTGGGTAGTAACACCACCATCCATTTCCATGCTAGCCAGCGCCATCAGGCCGCCTTTAACTGCTTCGGAGTTCTCTACTTTTTTTGCATTCAGTTTTGACAGTTTCTTGTCCATGGTTTTTAATTTAAAGGTTAAACGTTTTTTTCCGGGTGATCAATTAACAATCTGTTTTGTGATCGCAGGAGAATTGATCTCCTCTTTGGGTACAAAAGGCGGTGGTGAAGTAACAGTCGCCACCCGAGGTATCGGAGACCATTTGTAACAAGCCTCCTTTAATGGCTGCAGGCGCTTCCACCTTCTTTGCATTCAGCTTTGACAATTTCTTTTTCATCGTTTTTCCAATTTAACAGGTTAACATTTTCCCGGGGTACGATTAATTTCCGGGGTCCTGGTTTACGTCAGTAACATAGTGTCTGCCATTCCAGCTCGCGGTGTTGTAGGTAGTTTTGTCACCACCGTCGGTGAAAGCTTCCAACTGCATTAATCTGCCACCTTTCAGGGTTTCAGGGGATGTTACCTCTTTGGCAACCAGTTTTTGTAACTTTTTCATATGATGTAGTTTTTAATGATGATGTAAAAGTAGCCGAAGGAATTACACCGTTGGGGCGAGATGAATATTTGAGTGAGGGCAGTCGATATTTGCGGTGTTCGGGGGAATATTTGCGGCGCCGTTCCAGGATAGGGAGAAGGTGTAATCAATTGGCTGAAGCAGGATTTTTATCTCATTGTCATTCTTCATACCTTATTAAAACTGATTAACCTGTATGAAGTACGGGAAAGAAATCGGGGTTATATAAAAGGAGGTCGACTAAACGCCAAACTAAAAAACAAAACCCCGCGACTAACGCGAGGTTTAAAAGTTGTCTGTGATCTCTATGGTACAAAACTCGAACTTATTTGTATTTCGAGCAAATGCCTATTTACTTAACAATAGGCATTTGCTTGAGTGCGTAGGCAAAGCTATCAGGCAGAAAAATTTTTCCAAACCGGGTAAAATGATTATTTTTCGTAACCGATAGGTTACATATTATTTGAATCACTGCACATGAATGGTGGAGGAAATTTTAATATATAACATGGAAACACCACAAATCATAGTTATACGACGCTATTTTGCTGTACCAGCAGCACGGCAAACCAAAAACGGTAGGGAATGTGTCAAATGTATATTTTGCCATTAACGGAAAAGCGATGGTAGTTAAGCGGACAATCACGGCTATTAAATTGTTCGAATCAATGGAATCATTATCCGAAACTGACTTCATGAATATGAAATATAGTGTTAAAATGACGCCCATTGGTAAAAAAACTAAAATCACTTCAAGCACTACTATCAATGGAAATGGCATATTTGCTAAATTACTGATGGTATTTATGGGCGGTTCTCTCAAAAAACAAGAAGAAACGATTTTGGCTAAACTGAAAAATACTATCGAAGCAAACACATAGAAATATTTTTTATGAACCGACAGCAACAAAGTAAGCAGACGATTATCTAAAGTCAGAATTATTTATTTGTCTCGAAAAACAAAAGATAGATATGAAACTTTCTTCTAAAGCAGAGAATATCCTGGCTCAAATTAATAATAAAACCAAGCTGGGAGACTTACGGAAGATTGCAAAGGAAATCCAAAAGGATCACGAACTGGCTATGGAACTATGGTCTACCAAAAGGTTTTTGCCCAGGCAATTGGCCATCTTGATTATGGATAATAAGCTTCTTTCCCAGGATTTGATTAATACGCTTGATAAGGATGCACAGACCCATTCATTGGATGAGAGAAATCAGCTAACGGATTGGCTAATGGCTAATCAGCTTACTAAGGACAAAAAGACAATTACACTGATTCAATCTTGGGAAGATAGTCCTTCTACCCTTCAGAGACGTATATTCTGGTATTATCAAGGTCGCTTACGCTGGATGGGACAAACTCCTCCTCCAAACAATGGAGAGTTATTATCTAAAATTGAAAACCAGATTGAAAAAGAAGAACCAGAAGTTCAATGGGCAATGAATTTCGTTGCAGGGTGGATTGGGGTTTATGACAAAAAGTACCGAAATCGTTGTATTGCACTTGGAGAAAAAACAGGTCTTTACAAAGGTAAGAAGGTATCAAAAGGATGTACTCCGGAATATTTACCCGAGTTCATTACCATTGAAAGCAACAAACGAAATTTATAAGCCAAGAAGTTCAAATTCTATCTCCCATATATAGAATCCTGAGGAGTGTAAAAAAACTGTGTCAACATTTAATTTATAATCACAACTTCAGTCGATTCCCGAAATAATTGACAGCTGAGACACAGTCAGACTCCAGTTCTCTTCCCCAGACAACTCTGTCCCCTCATAGGCAGCGATGGCAGTGCGTGTATCTGCGAACTCACTGCTAAGCAGACACTCTGCCAGCTCCAGGGCATCCAGAAATCGGGGTTATATAAAAGGAACTCGACTAAACGCTCAACCCAAAAACAAAACCCCGCGATTAGCGCGAGGTTTATAAGTTGTTTGTGATCCCGCTGGGATTACCGCTGTCATTTTCCACTAGACAGCAAACTACATAACACTACAATAACTCTATGATTTTCAATATTCTATAACATCGTGGTGTTTTTCTGTAAACTACCTTTATAGAGGCCGACACAATTTTTATAGAGTAAATTATAGAGTAACTATGTTTCCAGTCAAACCAGTATGCAAAAAGAAATTTGTACGCAGGGACGGCACAAGCGTAATTTTCATCCAATACTGCCATTCCATTGATAAGCGTACCCTTTTAAATTCAGGTATAGCTATCCCTCCTTCGTGCTGGAACCTTAAACGGCAACGGATAGACGACAACCTACCTGAAAATTACGGCAAGGCAGCAGCACTTAATGAACAACTTCAACGGGCCATTAGAAGTGTGCAGGACATACTAAATTTTGCTATAAAGGAAAAAATAACTGACCCTCTCTCATTCCTTAAAACGACTTTCAAACCGGGATTTGACATTGCTACGCTTACTCAAAAGGCCCAACAGGCCGCGGCCCTCGACCCTAAAACCAATCTTGATCTGATTTTCCAGATAGAGGACTACATCAAATGCAAGCGGGATAAGGTTTCGGCGGGTATGCTGAACGTGTATAAGAACATGAAAGACCACATGGCGGCCTTTCAGGAACACCGGGAAGCCGCTATCACATTCGATTCCTTTGACTTTAACCTGTATGAAAGCCTTGTCAATTATCTGACTTACGACTATGTTCAACGCCGGAGATCGGAGGTTATTGACGGTAAAAAGGAACAGATAAAAGGGCTAAAAACCTCCACCGTAGGCAAAACTATTAAACAGCTTCGTATATTCCTGCGGGATAGAATGCGCCGTAAAATTATCGCTCCTATTGACCTATCCGATTTTAAAATACTGGACGAGGACGCCGATGCCGTATACCTGTCTTGGCCCGAAATTAACCGGATTTATCAGGCAGACCTATCCAAAAAGCCCCATCTGACAAAGTACCGGGACTTATTTGTACTTGGCTGCCTGACAGGGCTAAGGTTTTCCGATTTTTCGTCTATCCAGCCGGAGGACGTACGGAAAGGGTCATTATATAAGAAACAAGAAAAATCTGACCATTGGGTAGTTGTACCACTGAGGGACGCGGCGGAGGAAATATTGCTTAAACGCTTTAACCGCCAGATTCCCGCGGTCAGTAACCCCGAATTTAACCGACATATCAAAGAAGTAGCACAACTGGCGGGCATTTGCGAGTTAATAAAGTTCTCCCATAAAAAGGGAAATAAAGACATAGTACAGGTAAA